>NZ_MAIQ01000004.1 GCF_001678845.1 Christensenella intestinihominis | reverse complement strand
GCAATCGAAGAAGGACTGCGGTTCGCAATTCGCGAAGGCGGACGCACGGTAGGTTCCGGGGTTGTATCCGGGGTTATCGAGTAAGCGAACCTATCTTCTAAAAAACAGAAATTGTAAAAGGGGTTACAGGTATCAATGGGGATAATATTTATTTCCGTTGTCGTACCCAAAAGGCAAATAAAAGGGAGCGGAAACCGCTCCCTTTTTTGTTGTCACACATCTGTCAAGAAACGGGTGTGCAGTAAGGAAGTAAGGGATTGTTGAGCCATCTGGTATTTGATATAGTTATCCACGTGTTGCAAAGCGGGCGGAAAACAATGCCGGAGGCTTTGCAAAATATTTATCATCAAAGAGGAGAGAACATGAAAAAAATTGTATTTGTAGTAGTAGCGGTTATGCTGTGTGCGGCATTGGCTATGGGCTGTGCAGGCCCGACGGCCGCGCCTTCGGAATCGGCACAGGCAACGGAATCTGCTTCGGCGGAAGCTTCTGTTGAAGCGTCGGATGCCCCGGCGGCGAACGGGGATTATTCATCCTGGACAAACGAGGAATGGGAAGCGGCCGCGGACAGCGACAAAACGGCGGCAACCGAAGCCCTGCTTGCGGAAATCGGGGATTATATGATGGAAGGTTATTCCGACCTGATGGAACAGGCAAAGACGAATGACAGCGTAAAAGCGCAGCTCGACGCGCAGATTGAGAGCCTGAAGGGCCAGATCGAGAACTTCCTGAACAACAGCCCGGGTTCAACAATCGGCGATTTGGCGAAGGCCAGCAAGCAGGTTGTGGACGGCAGCGACAGCGCGGAATAAACCAAGTATAAAAAAGACAGGCCTGTGCGCAGTAAAGCGCATAAGCCTGTTTTTTTAGTTACGAGAAATAAACGATATATCCCTGCACCAGCACATAAATGATAATGAACGGCAATACGTATTTGCAATACCACCGCATTTTTGAGGGAAACGCCAGCCCGTTCCCGGTGTTTGCCTCGGCAAGGAAGCCCTTCCATCCCCAGCCGTATTTTGTAACGCAGAACAGCAGGTAAACCAGCGCGCCGATGGGCAGGAGGTTGTTGCTGACGATAAAATCCTCGAGGTCAAGCACGCTCGTTCCCGGCCCGAGCGGCTGGAAGTCCGACAAATAGTTATATCCAAGGATGCACGGCAGCGCCAGGCCGATCATCAGGAAAATATTGACCAGCGCGGATTTTTTGCGCGACCAGCCAAATAAATCGACGCCAAAGGAAAGGATATTTTCAAATACGGCAATTACCGTGGAAAAAGAAGCGAAAATCATGAAAATATAGAAAAAGGCGCCCCAAATTTGCCCGCCCGCCATCGAATTAAAAATGTTTGGCAGGGTAACAAAAATCAGGTCGGGGCCGCTGCCCGGGTTTACGCCGAACGCAAAGCATGCGGGAAAAATAATGAGGCCGGAAAGCAGCGCCACAGAGGTGTCGAGCACGGTAATGCTCAGGGATTCCCCAAACAATCGCCGGTCGCGGCTGACGTAACTCCCGAAGATCGCCATGCTGCCGATGCCCACGCTCAGGGTAAAGAAAGCCTGCCCCATGGCGGCGAAAATAACCTCGGGAAGCCCGTGCTCCATTAGCCTCGCGAAGTCGGGTTTCAGGTAAAAGGAAATACCGGCCTGCGCGCCGGGAAGCGTAATAGAGCGGATCACCAAAACCACCATCACCGCCAGCAGGCTTGTCATCATAAACTTGGAAACCTTTTCCACGCCCTTTTGCAGGCCGATGGCGCAGACAAGGAACCCGACGACGGTAATTACAACCATCCATCCGATCTGCGGGAATGCGTCCGCCTTCATGGCGGCAAATTCCAGCTTCACCCCGGCGGCGGAAAGCCCGGCAAAATCACCGGCGAGCGTTTTCACAAAATATGCGATCATCCAACCGGCGATGGTGGTGTAAAACATCATCAAAAGATAGTTCCCGGCAATCGCCCCATAGCTGAACAGGTGCCATTTGCTCCCCCTGGGCTCAAGCTCCTGGAAGGAACGGGCGACGCTCTTCTGGCTCGCACGGCCGACGGAAAATTCCATCACCATGATCGGCAAACCGAGAATTACGAGGAAAATAAGGTAAATAATCAAAAAAGCCGCGCCGCCATATGCCCCCACGACATACGGAAACCGCCATACGTTGCCGAGGCCGATGGCGCAGCCTGCCGAGATTAAAATAAAACCCAGACGTGAACCAAAGGTTTCGCGTTTCAAACAGATATACCCCCAGAAATTTTGGCTTTATCCCAGCGCCACATCGAGAATCATCATAAGGATGAACCCGGCCATCACACCGGCCGTACCCGAATGGGAATGCTCGCCGAGATGCGCCTCGGGAATCAGCTCCTCCACAACCACATAAATCATCGCCCCCGCCGCGAATGCAAGCAGCCACGGCATAATGCCCGAAATAAGGCCGATCAGGGCAACCGCCGCAACGGCGGCAATTGGTTCCACCGCGCCCGACATGGTTCCCCACAAAAAAGCTTTTCCACGCGTCAGGCCCTCCTGCCGCAGGGGAAGGGAAATGGCCGCGCCCTCCGGCACGTTTTGCAGCGCCATGCCGATCGCAAGCGCAATCGCCGAAGCAAGCGTCACCGTATCCGCGCCGCCCTGCGCCGCAACCGCAAATGCGAGGCCAACCGCAAGTCCTTCCGGAATATTGTGCAGCGTCACTGCGAATACCAGCATCGTACGTTTGCCAAGATGCGAGTGAAGCCCCTCGGGCTTGGCACTGCCCGGATGCTGGTGGGGAAGCAGGTGGTCGAGCGCAAACAGGAAAAGCCCCCCCAGGGCAAAACCGCCCGCCGCCGGAATCCATCCGGTCGAACCCTGCTCCTCCGCCATTTCAATGGCGGGAATCAGCAGCGACCATACGGATGCGGCGATCATGATGCCCGCCGCAAAGCCAAGCATCACGCGCTGTACTTTTGGATTGATCTCGCCCCGGAAAAAAAAGACCGATGCGGAACCCGCCGTGGTCGCCGCAAACATCAGTCCCGAACCCGCAAGGGCAAGCAGGAATGGATTCATAGCCGTCCTCCTAAAAATAGATAATTACATATCATTAATAAGCCGGAAAGCAAAAGGCGAAACGCCTTTCATTAAAATGTTTTTCCAACCGCAGTGGCCGCCGCCCTCGGCGGCCCGTGTCCGATGGAAAACGTGATACACAAATGCTTTTTCGACCGTAGGGGCCGCATAGTATGCGGCTTGTGCCCGATGGGGAACGTTCTACTCCTATTTTTAGATGGAGGGCGTTCAACCTTTGGGTGGGAAATACACTATGCAAGGCAGGGCAGGAACGTTATTTGATGCTCCACCTCAGTAAATATGTTCTTTTTTTGGTATCGCCAAAAAAAAGAACCAAAAAAAGCTCCGGCGGCTCGATGCCGCCGATTATTCCGCCGCAACCGTTGCGGCGGTTACATAGCAAAAGATTTTTGCTATTGATTTCTATGCGTTCCGTAAATCGTGCGCATTGCCGCTCGATGAGCACAGATGATGTCCCTTAACCGTAGGGGCCGCATACTATGCGGCCCGTGTCCGATGGAAAACGTGATACACAAATGCTTTTTCGACCGTAGGGGCCGCATACTATGCGGCCCGTGCCCGATGGGCAACGCCCGACTCCTATTTTTAGATGGAGGGCGTTTGGCTTTTGGGTGGGAGAAACCTTATGCCAAGTAGGGCAGGAACATTTTTTTAATCTCCGCTCTAATAGTAATGTTCTTTTTGGTATCGCCCAAAAAGAACCAAAAAGACTCCTGCCGACCGACGTCGCCACGTCGCAATGCGCCCTTATACTCAATTTCGGTCTAAAGCCCAAAATTTTCGTTTTTGGGCGATTGCTCCTTTGCCCCACGAAACTCACTACGTTCGAGTTTCGCGGGGACCCCAAGAACGGCCGCCGCCAGCGGTTACAGAGTGCAAAACGGAACAATATTTCTTCTGTGATGTTTGAAATAAAACCAAAACTTGCGTTGCCTGCGGGCGGCATAGTATGCCGCCCCTACGGTCGGAAAGGCATTTGCATATCAATGATGCACGAGACAGCGCAAGCATCCTACTGGCGGAACACATTCAATGCGTTCCCTACGATTCCATAGAAATCAACAGTAAAAATTTTTTGCTATGTAACCGCCGCAACGGTTGCGGCGGAATAATCGGCGGCATCGAGCCGCCGGAGATTTTTTTGGTTCTTTTTTTGGCGATACCAAAAAAAGAACATATTTACTGAGGTGGAGCATCAAACAATGTTCCTGCCCTGCCGTGTATAGTGTATTTCCCACCCAAAAGCCGAATGAGCACCGTATAATGTAGGAATAAATTTACGGGATTATTTTTCCGGCGGGAGGTCAAGCGCCGCGCGTGCAAGGTTGCGGGACTTTTTGTCTGCGTTTTTATAAGCGTCGATTAATTCCTTGTATGGAAGCAACGCCCTTGCCTCACGATCTTCTTCAGAAGATTTGTTTTTTCCAAGTAAAAGATAGTCGCAGGATTCGCCTAAATAATGTGCAATAGTAATTATTGTATCCGATTTTATTTTAGAAGTTGGAGATGCCTTCCAATTGCTGAATGCGCTTTCTGAAATCCCCGTTTCTTTGGATACCTTATAAGGTGTGATATTTCGTTGCTCGAAAAGCATTAAAATCCTGTCTGATATATGCATGATACTCCACCTTAATAATTACATAAGTGTAAATAAGTAAAAATATTGTTGACTACAACCTTGCAATGTAGTATACTTAATGAAAAGCGAGCCACGCAAAAAAGCGTGGGATTGCTTCCACAGGTAAGCGGACTGGAGTGCGAAACCGTTTCGCTTACTTGTATTTATGATTTTATCATAGCACATCCGGTTTTACAAGGCGGTGAAGAGGATGTTTGAACCGAACCTGTGCAGGAAATGCAAACGAAAAGGCGACCGTATCTATTGCCTTTCCTGCCGCATCATGCGCAATGCCATCGTAAGGATGCGCAAGGTGCTTACGGGCAGCCAACTTGACGAATGCAACAACCTGGCCTGGGAAATAGAAAACCTTTTAGAGATGGAATATAAATACGGATATGAAGCGGGACGGGCGGAAGGCGAAGCGAAGGCCGCCCGCAGGGACGCGCATAAATAGGCGGGTCCCGCCTGCTTCCGATATACCGGGAAGTCATAAAAAAAGAACGTACCGCGACGCTGCGACACGTTCTTTTGTATTCGGCGCTTTATTCCCCGTAGCGCATCGTGTGGAAGGTGTAGACCCTGGAAATTTCCGCGGGAATTTCCAGCTCGTTTAAAATTTCCACAAATCGTTCGCATACGTCCGTGTCGGCAGAGCGCTGTGCCACATTCAGCACCAGCTCGCCTTTATAAGAGACGACCGCAAGCGTGAACGGATTGAGCGCCGTAGGCAGGCAGGGATAAATTTCTTCCACATACTGTTCCATAGACTGCGGCAGTTCCACGCGGCCCATGTTGGTAATGATATACGTCGTTTGTTCGGAGGCCTGCTCGATGGCCGCACGCACCATGCTGCGCTTATCCTCGATCGGCAGCTCCGCGTCCAGGAGCACAAGCGTTTCCACAGCGGTTTTTTTGGCGTCCGCCGCGAGGGCGTCGGCCTGCGTCTGGAAGTCGAGCAGGCCCTTTTCGGTGTTCAGGATATCAATAAAGGACAGGTTTGCGATTTTACGGCCGAAGGGAATGCCCGCCCCGGCAATAAAGCAGCGCGTTGTCTTGCTCGGGAAATACGGGCGCAGGTTCACGGGAATCGAAGCGATTACCGGGCGCTCCTCTTCCTTTGCGCAATATTTTTCATGCACCGCGCTCGAGAAAAGCGGGCAGATAAACGTGACCGGGCTTGCCTGGTACTCTTTCACAACGCCGTGCAGCTTGGAAAACGGCAGGCGAATCTGCACGACAGTGTCGTCCGGATCGCCGTCGGTGGTCACGCCGGGAACGCGGAACGCGGGTAAATGCGGCAGCTCGCCGTCGCCCCGGGGCTCGATTTTCATCACCGCGTCCTCCGCTTCCCCCGCTTCAAATTCCGTGTCCGATGTGCGGATGTCGCCGGGCTCCACCGGAAGGCCCAAAATCCGAAAATAATGATACAGCACGGATTTCAGGAACACAAGGAAACCGAGGCCGTCCGCAAGGGAGTGGAACCAGTCCGCGTGGATGGTGTCGCCGCCGTAGGTAATGCAGAACAGGTAGCCGTTCGTATCCTCCGTGCCCATTGTGCGCACCTGTGTTCCGTCTCCGGGAAAAACGGGGGCGGGAAGGTCGATTGGAATATAGAAATAATTTGATTTGTCCCAGGCGAGGCCCACCGCCATCTGTGGGAAACGTCCGAGGGTCTCTGCCGCGGCCTTTGCAAGCGCGCCGCCGTCCACCTCGCGGTCGAGCCGCACGGTAAAGCGGGGAACGCAGCCGCATGAGAGGTGCGAGCCATACAGGTATGCTTTTCCGTTTGCGTCAAGCGTAAGGGCGGGATTATCATTTGTTTTCAGCATGGTTTCTGTCCTTTCCGGTTTATATTTGTCTCGTAATCATTGTAACATCGGGACTTTCGCCATACAACAAAAACCATCCCTCCGAAAGATTAAAATATGGAGGGCACGCCGGACGGATTGTTTCAGCCCTTTGCCCGCGCTTTTCCGCCTGCCGTCCCGCAGACGGCTTCCTATATAATGTAAGTATAAAAAAGGGCCGCATAGGGATGCGGCCCCTTGGGATGGCCGGGCAGGTTCTTCAGTGGCAATCCCCCGCATGCTCGTGCTTGCAGCACACCGTATCGTCCGATACAAGGGAACCGTCAAGGTAAGCCTGCGCCGCATCGCCTGCCGCGCCTTGCGCGCCCGTTACGATTGCGATGCCCTTTTCGTCGAATTTCTCCCGTGCGCCCGCGCCCATGCCGCCGGAAATAATAACGTTCACACCGCGTGCGGCAAGGAACTCGATCAGGTTGTGGTCGTGCCCGGGGCTCGTAACCCTCTCGCTGCCGGAAATTTTACCGCCTTCCGCCGTATAGATGTTAAAATCGGAACAATGCCCGAAATGCCCGGAGACGCTTGCTCCTTCGCTTGCAACTGCAATTTTCATGATGAAATCCTCCTTGATTACCGCGATTTAATTGACCGCCCCGGAAAGGGGCGGGGATTCCTTTGTGCGTATTTCTTTCAACAGCCGTCTCTAAGCATACCACTTTTTGAACATATGTCAATAATATCGGGGGATAAAATGGAATAATTGTAAAGGCGGAAAATTTTCCCATCCGGTATGCTCACAATATCTTGTGTATGTATTTTCACAAAACCACTATTTTTTAATTTTTGGAAAAAAGCATAAAAAAGTTCAAAAAAAGCCTTGAAATTGCGGATTTGCTCATGTATAATTTAGTACGTTGCGCTATAGGCGTATTTTTGGGATGAGGCGAGAGGTTACCGTGAGCCAGCGGATAGTTCACGCCGACAATGGTCCGGACAGCGATCCGGGCGGCTCCAAAAAGGGCAGGACACAAACGTTCTGTCCAAAAAAAGCAAAGCGACACACCCGGCTATGTGTGTCGGCGAAGGCGGCTCCAGCCGCGACACTTGAAGGAGGAGAAACAAATGGCAAGCCAGAGAATTAGAATCAAACTGAAAGCTTACGACCACAACCTGATCGACCAGAGCGCTCAGCGGATCGTAGACACGGCAAAGCGTACAGGCGCGAAAATTTCCGGTCCTGTGCCGCTTCCTACGCAGAAGGAAATCATCACGATCCTGCGTGCGACGCATAAATATAAGGATTCAAGGGAACAGTTTGAAATCAAAACACACAAACGCTTGATCGACATCCTCGAAGCAAACGCAAAGACGACGGACGCTCTCATGCGTCTCGACCTTCCCGCGGGCGTGGACATCGAAATTAAACTGTAAAGACAAGCGATAAGACGGAGGAAAAAGGATAATGAAAGCTATACTGGGTGAAAAAATCGGTATGACTCAAATCTTCGCAGAAGACGGCAGAGTCGTTCCCGTAACAGTAGTAAAAGCCGGACCTTGCGTTATCGTTCAGAAGAAAACGGTAGAAACCGACGGATACAACGCGGTGCAGGTAGGATTCGGAGAAGTCAAAGAGAAAAATGTAAACAAGCCGAAAAAGGGCCACTTTGCAAAGGTAAAGGCAGCCCCCACGCGCTGGCTGCGCGAGTTCCGCACGGATGAGGCGGAAGAGCTCGAAGCGGGCAGCGAAATCAAGGTTGATGTGTTTGAAGCGGGCGAAAAAATCGACGTTTCGGGCATCTCCAAGGGGAAAGGCTTCCTCGGCGTAATCGCACGCTGGGGCCAGCACAGGGGACCTATGAGCCACGGTTCGCGGTATCACAGGCGCCCCGGTTCCATGGGCGCGTGCGCATCCCCGGCGAAAGTCATGAAGGGCAAACGCCTCCCGGGACGCGGCGGCTTTGATCGGGTAACCGTGCAGAATCTCGAAGTTGTCAAGGTTGATACCGATAAAAACCTGCTCCTCGTCAAGGGTGCGGTTCCCGGTGCCAAGGGCGGCCTTGTGACCATCAGAAAAAGCGTTAAGTCGCTGTAAGACCGCTTGAAAAGGAGGAAGTAATTATGCCAAACGTATCAGTATATAAGACCGACGGCAAAGAGGCAGGCAAAATCGAGCTGAAAGACGAAGTCTTCGGCGTAAAAATAAACAAATCGGCAATGCATGACGCAGTCATCGCACACCTTGCGAACAAGCGCCAGGGCACGCAGTCCGCACTCACGCGCAGCGAAGTGCGCGGCGGCGGCATCAAGCCTTTCCGCCAGAAGGGCACAGGCCGGGCACGCCAGGGCACGATCCGCGCGCCCCAGATGACGCACGGCGGAGTCGTATTCGCGCCCAAGCCGAGGGATTATTCCATGAAGCTCAACAAAAAAGTGCGCGCGCTTGCAATGTGCTCCGCGCTTTCCCAGAAGGTACAGGATGAAAGCCTTATCGTAATGGAAGACCTCAAAATAAAGGCTCCCAAGACGAAAGAAATGGCGGCAGTGCTGAAAAACCTGAAAGTGGAAAAGGCTCTGATCGTCACGAACGGCAAGGATGAAGACGTTGTCCGCGCCGCCGCGAACATCCAGGGGGTCAAAACGATGCCGGCTTCTACGCTTTCCGTTTATGACATCCTGAAATACGACAAGTTCATCGTTACGAAGGACGCCGTAAAAGCAATCGAGGAGGTTTACGCATAATGAAAGACACGCATGATATCATCATAAGGCCTATTCTTTCAGAAAAAAGCTACGACCTGATCCCCAAGAAAACCTACACGTTTTTAGTGGAAAAAGGCGCCAACAAAACGCAGATCAAGGCTGCGGTGGAAGAAATCTTCGAGGTGAAGGTGAAACAGGTCACCACATCCCGCAAGGAAGGCAAGCTGAAAAGACAGGGACGCACGGAGGGCAGACGCCCCGAAACGAAAAAGGCTTACGTGACGCTCACGGAAGAATCCAAGGCAATCGAATTCTTCGAGAGCATGGCACAGTAAGCGCGTAAGGGAGGTTCTTAAGTTATGGCAATCAAAAAATATAACCCAACTTCTCCGGGCAGAAGGTTCATGTCGGTTTCGGCTTTTGAAGAAATTACGACGACAAAGCCCGAGAAATCGCTGCTCGTCTCGCTGAAGAAATCCGGCGGACGCAACGTGCACGGCCGTATCACGGTTCGCCACGTCGGCGGCGGCGAAAAGAGAAAATACAGGATCATCGATTTTAAGCGCGACAAAGACGGCGTACCGGCTAAGGTCGCAACAATCGAATACGATCCGAACCGCAGCGCGAACATCGCATTGCTGCATTATAAAGACGGCGAAAAGAGATACATCATCGCTCCCGTCGGCCTCAAGGTCGGCGACGAAGTGGTCTCCGGCCCGGAAGCAGACATCAAAGCAGGCAACGCGCTTCCGCTGGCTTCCATCCCGGTCGGCACAATGATCCACAATGTGGAAGTAAAGCCGGGCAAAGGCGCGCAGCTCGTGCGGAGCGCGGGCAACGCGGCACAGCTGATGGCAAAGGAAGGGCGGTACGCGCAGGTGCGCCTCCCCTCCGGCGAAGTGAGGATGATCCTCATCGGCGCGAAAGCGACGATCGGCCAGGTTGGCAATGTTGACCAGGAAAACATCAATATCGGCAAAGCGGGCCGTAAGCGCCACATGGGCGTCCGCCCCACAGTGCGCGGTTCCGTCATGAACCCGAACGACCATCCGCACGGCGGCGGCGAGGGCAAATCCCCCGTTGGACGCCCGGGTCCTGTTACTCCCTGGGGTAAACCTGCTCTTGGGTATAAGACACGCAAGAAGAAGAACCCGACGGATAAATTTATCGTAAAACGCAGGAACGCTAAATAATCGAAGGAGTGAATTTGCAGATATGAGTAGGTCAGTAAAAAAGGGACCGTTTATAAATGAAAAGCTTCTGGCACGCGTTCAGGAAATGAACGAAAAGAACGAAAAGAAAGTGCTGAAGACTTGGTCGCGGCCGTCGACGATCTTCCCGGATATGGTTGGTCACACAATCGGCGTGCACGACGGCAGGAAGTTCGTTCCGGTCTATATCACGGAAGATATGGTCGGGCACAAACTGGGCGAATTCGCCCCGACGAGAACGTTCCGCGGCCACGCGGGCGAGAAATCGTCTAAATAACCTGGAAGGAGGGTAAAATCCATGGCTACAAGAGAAAGAGAAAAAGCTGCAAAACGTCAGGAAGAAAAAGACAGAAGACCGAAAGCCATCGCGAAATACGTTCGCGTTTCCTCCCGCAAGGTGAAGGCTGTCATCGACCTCATCAGGGGTCTTAACGTACAGGACGCCAAGGCGGTTCTGATGAATACGCCGAACGGCGCGACGGAACCTGTTTCCAAGGTTTTGAATTCTGCGGTTGCGAATGCGGAAAACAACATGAACCTTTCGGCCGACACGCTGTTCGTTGCCGAAGCGTTCGCGGACCAGGGTCCTACGCTCAAGCGGTTCAGGCCGCGCGCGCAGGGCAGGGCGTCCCGCATCCGTAAACGTACGAGCCACATTACAATTATCTTGGATCAGGTTAAGTAAGGAGGAATACGATGGGTCAGAAAGTACATCCGCATGGTTTTCGGGTTGGAGTCATCAAAGACTGGGACGCCAGGTGGACAGCCAAAAAATCCAAATTTGCCGATTACATCGTTGAAGACGATAAAATCAGAAAATTCTTAAAGAAAAAGCTGTATGCCGCGGGCATCTCGAAGATCGAGATCGAGCGTGCGGCACAAAAAATTTCCGTCAATATCTTTACCGGCAAGCCGGGCATCGTGATTGGCAAGGGCGGCACGGGCGTAGAGCTCCTGAAAAAAGACCTTGCGAAGCTTACGGGCAGCGCGGTTGCCGTAAATATCATTGAAGTAAAGCGCGTAGACGTAGACGCACAGCTTGTTGCGGAAAACGTTGCGCAGCAGCTCGAAAAGCGTATTTCGTTCCGCCGCGCGATGAAGCAGTCCATCGGCAGGACGATGAAAGCTGGCGCAAAGGGAATTAAGATCATGTGCTCCGGACGTCTCGGCGGTGCTGAAATCGCCCGGGTAGAGCAGTATCACGAAGGCTCGATCCCGCTGCAGACAATTCGTGCGGACATCGACTACGGTTTTGCGGAAGCGAATACGACATATGGTAAAATCGGGGTTAAGGTATGGATATACAAAGGCGAGATTCTTGGAAACCCCTTAGCGGAACGGGCAAAACCTTCAGCAGTGGAAGGAGGCAGAAAAAATGTTAATGCCAAAAAGGGTTAAGCGCAGAAGACAGTTCAGGGGTCGTATGAAGGGCAAGGCTCTTCGCGGAAATACGATCAACTACGGCGATTATGGCCTCGTGGCGACGGAGCCCGGCTGGATCAAGTCAAACCAGATCGAGGCGGCCCGTGTCGCGATGACAAGATATATCAAGAGGGGCGGACAGGTTTGGATCAAAATCTTCCCGCACAAGCCGGTAACGGAAAAGCCGGCCGAAACCCGCATGGGTTCCGGTAAAGGTTCGCCGGAATACTGGGTGGCGGTCGTAAAGCCGGGCAGGGTAATGTTCGAGCTTGCGGGCGTATCCGAGGAGACCGCTCGGGCGGCCCTCACGCGTGCAGCGCATAAATTGCCGATCAAATGTAAATTTGCGATCAGAGAGCAAAATAACGAAGCAGGTGGTGAGCAGGATGAAGGCTAAAGAGATACGTGAACTTTCAAAAGACGAATTGGTCGCCAAGCTGGGCGACCTCAAAACCGAGTTTTTCAACCTGCGTTTTCAGCTCGCAACAGGCCAGCTCAATAATCCTTCCAGCATCAAGAACGTGAAAAAGGATATCGCACGGGTGAAGACGGTTTTAAGGGAAATGGAACTAGGCCAGAAGGTTGCCGAGTAAGGATAAGGAGGACGTCTTCGGATGAGTGAAGTTACGAGAGGTTACCGTAAAGAGAGAATCGGAACGGTAGTAAGCGATAAAATGGACAAGACGATCGTCGTTGCGATTAAAAGCAAAAAGACGCATCCCTTGTACGGAAAGACGATCAACTATACCAATAAGCTGAAAGCGCATGACGAGAACAACGAAGCAGGCGTGGGCGATACGGTGCGGTTGATGGAAACGCGGCCCCTCTCCAAGGATAAGCGGTGGAGATTGGTCGAAATCGTCGAAAAGGCGAAATAAGGACGATGAGATGATGCGCAGGCAGGGTTCCCCCGGGGAAGGCTCGCGCGTAAAGGAGGAGTCAGGATGATACAGCCAGAAACACGCCTCAAGGTTGCAGACAATTCAGGCGCTAAAATAATTCAGTGCATTCGCGTGATGGGCGGAAGCGTCAAAAAGACGGCGAACATCGGCGACGTGATTATTGCGTCCGTAAAAACAGCGACGCCCGGCGGCGTGGTCAAGAAAAAAGACGTGGTGAAAGCCGTTGTCGTACGCTCCGTTTCCGGAGTACGTCGGCCGGACGGTTCGCACATAAAATTTGACGAAAATGCAGCAGTGATTATTGACAGCAATAAACAGCCCAAGGGCACCCGTATCTTCGGGCCTGTTGCAAGGGAGCTCCGCGACCGCGATTATATGAAAATCGTGTCGCTTGCCCCCGAAGTTCTTTAAGAAGGAGGCACGGGATATGAATACAATCAATATCAAAAAAGGCGATACCGCAGTAGTGATCTCCGGAAAAGAAAAGGGAAAGCAGGCGAAAGTGCTCCGTGTCGAGCCGACGAAGAACAAAGTGGTTCTCGAAGGCACGAACATGCTCACCAAGCATAAAAAACCGAAAAACCAGACGACCCCGGGCGGGATCATCAAGCAGGAAGGTTCGCTCAATGCGTCCAATGTAATGGTGGTTTGCCCCAAATGCAATAAGGCCACGAGGGTCGGTCATAAAATCGAAGACGGCAAAAAGTCCCGCGTTTGCAAAAAATGCGGCGCTACGCTGTGAGTGAAGGGAGGTAATTATCTGATATGCCGAGATTAAAAGATACATACAAGGCGGAAATCATTCCCGCTATGATGCAGAAGTTCGCATACAAGAACGTTAATCAGGTCCCGAGGCTCGAAAAAGTTGTCATCAACATGGGCCTTGGCGAAGCAAAGGATAACCCGAAAGCCCTTGACTCCGCAGTGGAGGACTTAACGGTGATCGCAGGCCAGAAACCGGTTGTCACAACGGCAAAGAAATCCGTCGCAAACTTTAAGGTGCGCGAAGGAATGAAGATCGGTGCGAAGGTAACGCTCCGCGGCGACAGGATGTATGAGTTCATCGATAAGCTCATCAGCATCGCCATCCCGCGTGTCCGCGACTTCCGCGGTCTTTCCCCGAAGTCGTTTGACGGCAGGGGCAATTTTGCAATGGGTTTCAAGGAACAGCTTGTGTTCCCGGAAATCGATTACGATAAGGTCGACGCAATCCGCGGTATGGATATCATCGTGGTGACGACAGCGCAGACCGACGAAGAAGCAAGAGAGCTCTTAACCCAGATGGGCATGCCGTTCGCGCACTAAGGAGGAAAATAATGGCAAAGAAAAGCATGATCATTAAGCAGCAGAGAGGCTCCAAATTTTCGACCCGCAACTATACGCGCTGCCGTATTTGCGGAAGGCCGCACTCTGTCCTTAGAAAATACGGAATCTGCCGCGTTTGCTTCCGGGAACTCGCGTATCGCGGGCAAATACCGGGTGTCAGAAAAGCAAGCTGGTAATATTATAGAAAGTTTAGCCCTTGTGACCACCGCCGGTCGGCGGAACGGACAGGGGCGGGCGCCGGAAAACGGCCTGACCGCTTAAGCCGCGGCGTCTTACCAAGAGGATAAAACAAGGAGGAAACAATATGCCGGTTACAGATTCTGTCGCAGATATGCTGACTCGCATTCGCAACGGGCTTACCGCAAAGCACGAAGTCGTGGAAGTACCTGCGTCCAATATGAAAAAGGCAATTGGCCAGATATTGCTCCAGGAGGGCTATATCAAAGGCTGCGAGTTTATAGATGACGGCGTGCAGGGCACGCTCAAAATCAAACTGAAATACGGCCCGGGCGGTGAAAAAGTCATCTCGGGTCTCAAAAAGATTTCAAAGCCCGGCCTTCGGGTGTACGCAAGGCACGATAAGCTGCCCCGCGTCCTGAACGGCCTCGGAATCGCGATCATCTCCACATCCAAGGGCATTGTGACCGACGCGCAGGCGCGCCGCGACGGTGTGGGTGGAGAAGTGCTCGCCTATATCTGGTAGTTGGAGGTTAACATTATGTCGAGAATTGGAAAACTGCCCATCGATTTACCCTCCGGCGTGACAGTAACGCAGGATGGCGGCGTCGTGACGGTAAAGGGCAAAAACGGCGAACTGAAATCAAAGTTCAGCGATAAGATCACGATTGCGCAGGAAGGCGAACAGCTCGTCCTTACGCGCGAAAACGATCAGAAGGAATCGAAGGCGCTGCACGGCCTCACGCGTGCGCTCCTCGCAAATATGGTAAAAGGCGTTTCCGAAGGCTTCCAGAAAAACCTGGAAATCGTCGGCGTTGGTTATAGGGTACAGCTGCAGGGCCAAAAGCTTGTGTTCGGTCTCGGGTTCTCCCATCCTGTCGAGGTCGAGCCTCCGGCAGGCATCACGTTCGAGGTTCCAAGCCCGAACAGCGTGATCGTAAAGGGAATCGATAAGCAGGCAGTCGGCCAGTGCGCAGCGAACATTCGCTCCCTCCGTCCGCCGGAACCCTATAAGGGCAAGGGCATCAAGTACGAGGGCGAATATATCCGCCGCAAAGTCGGTAAGACTGGCATGTAATGGAGGACGTGGATTATGATTAACAAGAAAGACAGAAATGAAATCAGAAAAAAGCGTCATCAGAGAATCCGTAACAAGATTTCGGGCACGGCGAGCCGTCCGCGGATGAATGTTTACCGGAGCCTCGACAACATTTATGTTCAGTTTATTGATGACGTTGCGGGAAACACGCTTTGCTCCGCTTCCTCTATGGACGCCGAGATCAAAGCAAAATGCCAGGAGGCAACAAAGACCGAAGCCGCAAAGATGGTGGGCGAGCTTGCTGCGCAGCGCGCGGTAAAGGCTGGCATCAGCGAAGCCGTTTTTGACCGCGGGGGTTATCTCTATACGGGCAGAGTAGCACAGGTTGCGGAAGGCGCCAGGGCTGCCGGCCTCAAGCTTTGATAAGGAGGTACGGAAACATTGCAGAGAGATAGAGCAAATGATGCAGGCGGAGTCGAATACAAGGAAAAACTGGTTTCGATCAACCGTGTTGCGAAAACCGTAAAAGGCGGCCGTAATATGCGTTTCTCGGCGCTTGTCGTCGTAGGCGATGAAAATGGCCACGTTGGCGTCGGCATGGGCAAAGCCGCTGAAATTCCGGAAGCGATCCGCAAGGCGGTTCAGGCTGCAAAGCATGATATTGTCACGGTAGCGAGGAAAGGGACGTCCATCCCGCACGAGGTTATCGGCAAATTCGGACGCGGCAGGGTGTTGCTGCTTCCCGCCTCGGAAGGTACCGGCGTAATCGCGGGCGGCCCCGCGCGTGCGGTCCTTGAGCTTGCGGGAATTAAAGATATCAGGACAAAATCGCAGGGTTCCAACAACCCGATCAACTGTGTAAAGGCTACGCTTGAAGGCCTCCGCGAGCTGCGGAGCGCCGAGCAGGTGGCACGCCTGCGCGGGATCAGCGTAGATCAATTACAATAAAGGGAGGCTTGAGGCTCATGAAACTGAATATCAAACTTGTCAAAAGCCCCATTGGTTACGCGCAGGATCAGAAAGACACCGTAAAGGCGCTCGGACTGCGTAAGATCGGCCAGGTAGTACAGCGGCCGGACAATCCGCCGATTCGCGGGATGGTTTTCAAAGTAAAACATCTGGTGTCGGTTGAAGAGACGAAATAACGAAGGAGAGAGCTTATGAAACTTCATGAACTTGGTCCTGCGGAGGGCGCAAAAAAGTCCCCGAAGCGCGTGGGCAGAGGATGCGGCTCCGGAGTCGGCAAAACTTCCGCAAGAGGCCAGAAGGGCCAGAAATCCCGCAGCGGCGGCGGCGTCCGTCCCGGGTTTGAAGGCGGCCAGATGCCGCTTGCAAGACGTTTGCCGAAGAGGGGCTTCACCAACATATTTGCGAAGGAATATGCAACGGTTAATGTTTCCGATCTTGACAAACTTGAGGACGGCGCAAGCGTAGACGTTCAGGCGCTGATCGACGCCGGCATGGTTAAAAAGGCGTATGATGGCCTGAAGGTCCTCGGAAACGGAGAACTGAAGAAAAAGGTCACTGTAAAAGCGGCGAAATTCACGAAAACGGCTGAACAGAAAATCACAGCCGCTGGCGGCAGCATTGAGGTGGTATAATGTTTAAAACCATTGCGAACGCATGGAAAATGCCGGATATCAGGAAGAAAATCCTGTTCACGCTACTGATGCTTCTTGTATACCGCATCGGTGCGTATATCCCGGTTCCAG
Organism: Christensenella intestinihominis; assembly: GCF_001678845.1. Lineage (GTDB taxonomy): Bacteria > Bacillota > Clostridia > Christensenellales > Christensenellaceae > Christensenella > Christensenella intestinihominis. The sequence goes on along the minus strand of NZ_MAIQ01000004.1, from coordinate 277,539 downwards.
GCACAAATATCGCGTTTATCCAGTCGCAGGTGGCGAACTATGATGTTCTCGAGTTCCTGAACCTGTTCTCGGGTGGCGCGCTCGGCAATATGACAATCTTTGCACTTGGTATCGTTCCGTACGTGAACGCATCCATCATTATGAACCTTCTGACCGTTGCGATTCCGAAGCTGGAACGCATGGCGAAGGAAGGGGATGACGGAAGGAAAAAGATTGCTTCCATCACAAGATACCTCGGCGTTATCCTGGGTCTCGTGCAGGCGATCGGAATCCTGCTTGGATTCGGTTCGCAGGCAGTGCAGAATCCGGACAATCCGTTCGACTATATCACGATCATTATATGCCTTACCGCGGGTACGGCGCTCATCATGTGGATCGGCGAGCGCATTACGGAAAGGGGAATCGGCAACGGCATTTCCCTGCTGATCTTTATTTCCATCATCTCGCGCGTACCGGCAATGATCCAGGACATCATCACCAAGGTAGACCTCGGCACGATCACGTTCTGGTCCGTGCTGATCGTAGCGGCCCTCGCGTTTGTTATCATTCTCGGCATCACATTTGTCGACCTTGGCGAACGCAGGATACCGGTGCAGTACGCAAAACGTGTGGTAGGACGCAAAATGTACGGCGGCCAGTCCACGCACATCCCGATGAAGGTCAACCAGAGCGGCGTTATGCCCCTGATTTTCGCGGTGACGATCCTTATGCTTCCGGGCATGATCGGCCAGTTCTGGCCGGAGAGCGGCTTCTACCTGTGGTATCAGCAGTATGCCGGCCCGAACACATGGATTTACGCTGTCGTGTATGCGCTTCTCATCCTGTTCTTCTCTTACTTCTACTCGCAGATTGCTTTCAATCCGGTGGACGTATCGAAGAATTTACAGCAAAACGGCGGCTTCATCCCGGGCATCCGCCCAGGCAAACCGACGTCCGACTATCTCGCCAAGATACTCTCGAGGATCACGCTTTTCGGGGCAATCTTCCTTGCGTTGGTGGCGGCGGTTCCGACGTTTATTACCGGCCTTACCGGGGTTGCAAGCGTATTCGGCGCAACAAGCCTGCTGATTATGGTCAACGTGGCGCTCGAAACAACCAAGCAGCTTGAAGCGCAGATGATGATGAGGCACTACAAAGGCTTCCTCAACTAATAGAATGGCGCGTACAGTGCCGGGCATAGCCCGGTTTCTGTGCACGTTTTGGGAGCAGTCAGCCCATAAGGCGAAGCCTTGCCGCAGGGTAAGGCAGGCAAAAAGGGCGGATTGCGGGGAAAACGGATATCCGTAAGCGCGGGCCGAAGGCAGCGTGAAAACGAGAACATCCGAACCTCATTTACTTTATGCGAATATGGTACGACGCTCTTTAAAGAGCAGAGAGGGAATTACCATGAATGTAATTTTCTTAGGCCCTCCCGGATCGGGCAAAGGCACGATGGCGGTAAGGGTAGGCAAAGAAATGAACCTGGCGCACATCTCCACGGGGGATATGCTGCGCGCCGAAATGAAAGCGGGCAGCGAGCTTGGAAAGCTCGCGAAGTCTTATATCGATAAGGGCGCGCTCGTTCCGGACCAGGTCATCATCGATATGATGGGCCAGCGCATGAAAGCGGACGACGCCAAAGGCGGCGTGCTGCTCGACGGCTTCCCGCGCACGGTCGCGCAGGCCGAAGCGCTCGACGGGATCGCGAAAATCGACGCGGTTGTGAACCTTGAAGTGGACGTACAGGTCATCGTCGACCGCGTGCTCGCACGCCGGGTGTGCCCGGACTGCGGCGCGGTATACAGCACGAAGAACCATAACGGCGAAACGTGCGACCAGTGCGGCAGCGCGCTGATTACCCGTGCGGACGACAACGAGGAAACGGTTCGCGAACGCTTCCGCGTTTACGAGGAGCAGACGGCTCCCCTGATCGAATTTTACTCGAAGCGCGGCCTCGTGGCAAATGTCGACGGGACCATGCCGATCGAAGAAGAAGCCGCCTACATCGTGGAAGTGCTGAAAAAGGTATGATTAATATCAAGACGCCGCATGAAATCGGGCTGATGCGCGAGTCGGGGCGGCTGCTGTACAATTGCATGCAGGAAGTGCTCGGCCATGTAAAACCGGGCGTGACGACCATGCAGCTCGACCGGATTGTCGAACAATACCTGGGCGACGCGGGGGCGACTCCTTCGTTCAAGGGATATAACGGCTTTCCTGGCAGCATCTGCACGTCGGTGAACGACGGCGTTGTACACGGAATTCCTTCCGATAAGAAAGTCCTGCGAGACGGCGATATCCTCAGCATCGATATGGGCGCGATCCTCGGGGGCTGGCAGTCGGATATGGCGCGCACAGTGGCCGTAGGGGATATTACCTCCACAGAACAGCTGCTGATCGATGTAACGCGGGAAAGCTTTTTCGCGGGGATGCGCGAGGCGCGCGCGGGCAACCGCCTGCGGGACATCAGCCGCGCGATCGAAGCGGTCATCAAGGGGAACGATATGGGAATCGTGAGGGAACTGGTCGGTCATGGCATCGGCCGGGAGATGCACGAATCCCCGGAAATTCCGAATTTCTCCTTCCGCGGGCCGAATCCGCGGCTCGACGTGGGCATGGTGCTTGCGATTGAACCGATGGTAACGCTCGGCGGCGACGCAGTCCGCTGGATGGATGACGGATGGCTTGTGAAAACAGCGGATGGGAGCCTTGCGGCACATTATGAAAACACCGTGGCAATCACGGAAAACGGGCCGGAAATCCTGACCGCGCCATAACGGGGGAATGATAAATTGAGCGATTACCCCATAGAGACAGGCCGGGTCGTAATCAGTAAATCCGGCAGGGATAAAGGACGACCGTTCCTGATCGTAGAGCTCCTCCCGGAGCCCTATGTGTTGATTGCGGACGGGGGCCTTCGGCGGCTGCGGCAGCCGAAGAAAAAGAAGCTGAAACACCTGGAGATTACGGGCATGGTGCTCGAAGGAATCCGGGACAAGCTGAAGCAGGGAACAAAGGTGTTCGACGCAGAGCTTCGGAGTGCACTGAAAAGCGCGATGCAGAAAAAGGAGGAGTAAATTTGTCTAAGAGCGACGTAATCGAAGTGGAAGGAACCGTTACGGAAACGTATCCCAACGCTTCATTTGAAGTAGAGCTTGAAAATGGACACAAGGTACTGGCACACATCTCCGGCAAGCTACGAATGCATTATATCCGCATATTGCCCGGTGACAAGGTGACGGTAGAACTCTCACCCTACGACCTCACCAGAGGCAGGATCACGTGGCGCGGCAAAGCGTGACGTGCGGCGACATAGATACGAATGAAAAGAGGAGGCTTTTAAGATGAAAGTAAGACCATCGGTAAAACCCATTTGCGAAAAGTGCAAAATCATCAAGAGAAAAGGGAAAGTAATGGTAATCTGCCCCAATGTAAAACATAAGCAGAAACAGGGCTGAGGAAAATAACGTTTATACGCGCGGCTGGTTTGCGTACGGCCCACAAAAGGGGGCGCGCAAATATTTACGTATAAGCTTTATATAACCCGGATGATATGATATAATATTTAAATTATCATCCTTTTTGGAACAAAGATATCGGCGGCGACCCCGCTTAAAATTCACGGAGGTGGAAAGAGAAGTATGGCACGTATTGCTGGCGTAGACTTGCCTAGGGACAAACGCGTTGAGATCGGGCTTACCTACATTTACGGTATTGGCCTTAAGACATCTCAGCAGATTTTGTCTGCAACAAATGTGAACCCTGATATAAGAGTGAAAGACCTCGACGAGAACGACCTTTCGAAGATCAGGGACTATATCGACAAAAACCTTCAGGTGGAAGGTGACAAGAGAAGGGAAGTATCCCTCAACATCAAACGCCTGATGGAAATCGGTTGCTATCGCGGCATCCGTCATAGAAAAGGACTGCCTGTCCGCGGCCAGAGCACGAAGCAGAACGCACGCACGCGCAAGGGACCGAAACGGACAGTTGCGGGTAAAAAGAAATAAGGAGGAATAAATAATGGCTGCACCTAAGAAAAAAGTGTCCAGAAGACGCAGAGAAAAGAAGAACATTGAAAAAGGCCAGGCGCATATTCGTTCTTCCTTTAACAATACGATTGTAACAATGACCGACATGCAGGGAAACGCCCTTTCCCAGTCGAGCTCCGGGGCAATGGGCTTCCGCGGCTCCAGGAAGAGCACGCCCTTCGCTGCGCAGGTTGCTTCTGAAACGGCTGCAAGAGCGGCAATGGAACACGGCCTTAAGTTTGTGGAAGTGTTCGTCAAAGGACCGGGCTCCGGCAGGGAGGCCGCGATTCGCGCGCTGCAGACGGCTGGTCTTGAAGTAACGCTCATCAAGGATGTGACGCCCATTCCGCACAACGGATGCCGTCCGCCGAAACGCAGAAGGGTATAAGGAGGTACGTAAATTATGGCAAGATATACAGGACCGGTTTGCCGCTTATGCCGCCGGGAAGGCGCAAAGCTCTTTTTAAAGGGCGACCGCTGCTATTCTCAGAAATGCGCTTTCACGCTTCGTCCCAATATTCCCGGACAGCACGGGGCGGGACGCCATGGCAAGATGTCCGAATACGGAACACAGCTTCGTGAAAAACAGAAAGTAAAGCGCGCATATGGCATTCTGGAAAGCCAGTTTAGGAAATATTTTGATATTGCAGAAAAAATGAAGGGTAAAGCGGGCGAAAACCTGCTCCAGCTTTTGGAAAGGCGTCTTGACAATGTGTGCTTCCGCCTTGGCGTAGGCGACAGCCGCGCACAGGCGCGCCAGCTCGTGATGCACGGTCACGTCCTGGTGAACGGCCACAAGGTAGACATTCCTTCCTATCTGGTGAACGCGGGCGACGTTATCACGGTAGCACAGCGGTCCGCTTCGCAGGAATACTTCAAAACGCTCAAAGAAGAGGGCGGAAAAGGCGTTCCGAAATGGCTGGAATTCGACGTTGCCGAGCTTACGGGCAAGGTTGTCGCGCTTCCGGAGAGGGACGACATCGACCTCACGATCGAGGAACATCTCATCGTAGAGTTGTATTCCAAATAATGGGAACTCCTTCAGTTGCGTGCACGCGGTGCGCGTGTGCGTAAACATCACCATAAGGGAGGTTAAATATGCTTGAAATCGAAAGACCGAATATAGAATGTGTCAGCATGAGTGAAGACAAAAAGTATGCCAAATTTGTCATGGAACCTCTGGAACGTGGCTTTGGTACGACGCTTGGGAACTCACTTCGGCGGATACTGATGTCTTCCCTGCCCGGCGTGGCAGTAACAAGCGTAAAGATCGACGGCGTTTTGCATGAGTTCTCGACGATCGAGGGCGTTCACGAGGACGTGACCAATATCGTGCTGAACTTAAAGGGCCTGTGCGCGAAAATGCATACGGATGAACCCAAAAAGCTGATCGTCAACGCGAAAGGCCCCAAGGATGTAACGGCGGCCGATATTGAGACAGATTCGGAAGTTGAGATCATTAACCCGGAACTGCACATTGCGACGCTCGATAAAACGGCAAATCTTTATATGGAGATCATGCTGGAAAAGGGCCGCGGTTATGTGCTGGCGGACAAGAACAAGGACGCGAACATGCCGATTGGCGTGATTCCGATGGATTCACTGTTCACACCGGTCACAAAGGTCAATTTCGCAGTGGAAAATACGCGTGTCGGCCAGATTACGGACTTTGACAAGCTCACGCTTGAAGTGTGGACAAACGGCAGTGTGAACGCCGACGAGGCGACTTCTCTTGCCGCAAAGATCATGAGCGAATACCTCGCGCAGTTCATCAACCTGACGGACCACGTGAGCGATGTGGAAATCATGGTCGAAAAAGAAGAGGACAAAAAAGAAAAGATACTGGAAATCACGATCGAGGAGCTGGACCTCTCGGTGCGCTCGTACAACTGCCTGAAACGCGCAGGGATCAATACAGTGGAAGAACTCATTATGCGCGACGAAGAAGAAATGATGAAGGTGCGCAATCTGGGTAAAAAGTCACTCGAGGAAGTACAGCAGAAACTGGAAGCGCTGGGGCTTTCGCTGCGCAAGGACGACTGATTGCAGTAACGAAAAGTACGAAGGAGAAACGCTATGAGAAAATTAGGCAGGCCTTCCGACCAGAGAAAAGCGATGCTTCGCGGCCTTGTGACGTCGCTGATCTGGAACGGCAAAATAGAAACGACAATGATGCGTGCAAAAGAAACGCAGAGGATTGCGGAAAAGCTGATTACAAAGGCAATCAAGCAGTATGACAATACGGTTGAGGTCGAAAAGACGATTGACGGCACGAAGACCAAGGTCACAAACGATTCGCCCGCAAAGCTGGCCGCGCGCCGTATGATTATTTCTTATTTGTACAACGTTCCGGAGACAAAGCTGGAAAAGGAAAGCAAATACGATTACAAAAAGCGCACAGGCGATGTCAATATGCCTGTCGTAGAGAAGCTGTTCCGCGAAATCGCGCCGAAATATGCACAGCGCGCGAAAGATAAGGGGCAGGGCGGCGGATATTCCCGCATCATCAAAAAAGGACCGCGGCGCGGCGACGCAGCCGAGGTCGTAATCCTCGAGCTGGTATAAAGGCCGGGGAAACATTATATTGAATTTGGGGAGGAAACTTAATAAGCTTATTAAGTTTCCTTCTTTCGCTAAGAGGGAGTATGCGCCGGACGGCGGCGCGGGGATATATGCGTGAATGCAGGCCCTGCCCGATTGAAACGCACGTATCCCTGGCGGGGAACATAAGGGCGGAGAACCCTGAAAAGCAGTGGCTATGACAAAAGTAATTGATGCGAACAACATAAAATATGCATACCCGACGATCGAGGGAACGGAGCCGAAGCTGGCCCTTAAGGGGGTTACCCTTGCTGTGGAGCAAGGGCAATTCGTGGCAATATTGGGGCACAATGGCAGCGGGAAGTCCACGTTTGCCAAGCACATCAACGTGCTTTTGCGCGCGCAGGAGGGAACGCTTACCGTGGTTGGCCTCGACGCAGCAGACGAAGCGAATGTTTGGGGCATCCGCAGCCATGCGGGCATGGTGTTCCAAAATCCGGACAACCAGCTCGTATCGACGGTGGTCGAGGAAGACGTAGCCTTTGGCCCGGAAAACCTTGGCGTGCCGCATGAAGAATTGCGCGGCTGGGTCACGGAGGCGCTCGAAGCGGTGGGCATGCAGGGCTTTGAAAAACGCGCGCCGCATATGCTTTCCGGCGGCCAGAAGCAGCGCATCGCAATTGCGGGCGTGCTTGCCATGCATCCGGATATCATTGTGTTTGACGAACCTACGGCCATGCTCGACCCGCAGGGGCGCGCAGAGGTGATGGATACGATCCGTTACCTCAACCGGGAGGAAGGCAAGACGATTGTGCTCATTACGCACTATATGGAGGAGGCGTCGGAGGCCGACCGCGTATTTGTCATGACGGACGGCGCCGTTACGGATGAAGGAACTCCGCGCGAGGTATTTTCCCATAAAGACAGGCTGGAAGAGGCCGGTCTGCTGCCCCCCCTCGCCACGCAGGTTTACTATGACCTGAAAGAAAAGGGACTGGACCTTGGCATATGCCCCGTGACCCTGAAAGAACTGGTGGATGAATTATGCCGTTAAGTGTAACAAAACTGAATTATTTTTATATGACGGGAACGCCCTTTGAAGTACAGGCCCTGAAGGATATCAGCCTTACCGTTTCGGACGGAGAATTTGTGGGCGTCATCGGGCACACGGGCTGCGGAAAGTCGACCCTCATCCAGCTTGCGGCGGGGCTTTTAAAACCGGCCTCGGGTACGGTTATGGTAAACGGCGAGGACATCAACGCGTCCGGCTACGACCGTAAACTGCTGCGCCGCACCTTGGGCGTGGTATTCCAATATCCGGAATACCAGCTTTTTGAGGAAACGGTGGGCAGGGACGTTGCGTTCGGCCCGATGAAGGCGGGCATGACGGAAGCCGAAGCGGAAAAAAATGTGGATACCGCCCTTGAGCTTGTGGGTTTTGAACCCGCAAAGATCAAACCGCTTTCACCATTTGATTTATCCGGCGGGCAGAAGCGCAAGGTCGCGATTGCGGGCGTGCTCGCCATGGACCCGCAGATACTGATCCTCGACGAACCCATTGCAGGCCTCGACCCGCTGGGGCGGGAACAATTTATGGAGCTTGTGAAGAAGCTCAACGACGCCGGGGTCACGATCATTATGATCTCCCATAATATGGACGGCCTTGCGGATTATGCCTCGCGTATCATTGCGATGGACCATGGCGAGGTTTATGCGGACGGTACGCCGAAAGAAGTATTCGCGGACCTTGACAAGCTCAAAAAGGTTGGGCTGGGGGCGAGCGAGTCGCGCGAGGCGGCCGCTATGCTCAAGGCGCGCGGCTGGGATATTCCGGACGACATCATCAAAAAAGACGAGCTTGTTGCAGCAATCCTGAAATTGAGTGAGGACGGCAAATGCTGAAAAATATCACATTGGGCCAGTACTTTCCGGGCGATACCATCGTCCACAGACTGGACCCGCGCATCAAAATACTCGTGGCGCTCCTTTTTTTGGTCGCCGTATTCGTGGTCCGCACGATGTTGGGCTTTCTCGCCCTCGCCGCGTTGTTTATCCTGATTATTGCGCTGGCGAAAATTGGGCCGGTCACCATCCTGCGGAGTATCCGTCCGCTTCTTTTCATTATTATATTTACCTTTGTGCTAAATATTTTATTTTACAGCGGGCAGACCATTTATTGGCAGTGGGGCTTCCTCACCATCTCAAAAGAAGGGATCGAGAAGGCTGTATTTATTGCCATCAGGCTTGTGCTATTGATTGTGGCGACCAGCCTGCTGACGCTGACCACATCCCCCATGCAGCTGACGGACGGCATGGAAAGCCTTTTAAAACCGCTTAAAAAGATCAAATTTCCCGTGCACGAAATGGCGATGATGATGAGCATTGCCATGCGCTTTATCCCCACGCTGGTAGAGGAAACGGACCGCATCATGAAAGCGCAGACCGCGCGCGGCGCGGAGTTCGACAGCGGGAACCTGCTTAAAAAGGCAAAGAATATGATACCGCTCCTGGTGCCGCTGTTTGTGGGCGCGTTTAAACGCGCGGACGAGCTCGCGCTTGCCATGGAAAGCCGCTGCTATCACGGCGACGAGGGCAGGACGCGCATGAAGGTCCTCCACCTTAAGCGGGCGGACGTTTGGGCGCTGGTCCTGATGCTTGCGGCAAGCGTCCTGTTTATGGTGTTCCTGTAGTATATCCCTGTCCGTATAAGGCAAAAAGCGGTGATTTACCGCTTTTTTTTGTTCCGTATTTCCGCAGTGGATACCAAAAGCTTACCTGCCCGCGTTCGGATGTTTTGTACTTAAGGTCCAGCGGCATTAGGGCAGGCGAACCATTTAATTTCAAAATGAAATAAATAGGAAGAAAATCGAAGAAAAATATGCGAAAACGACCTCATGAAGTAAATTAAAAATAATTTTGTAAAATAATAAATTTCTGCTTGAAATAAATTATTTAGTATGCTATGATAAAAACAATCCAGAGTTTCTTAGAACCTTTCCACAAAGATGTGCGTATGAATTAAATATTTCTCCCCTTTATGTTACTATTATAAAAGACCCGACTTTTGATCGGGCGAATCCGCGTGACACAGGCTGGTGAAATATTTATGATCAATATGAATAAAAATATAAGCGAAAAAGACAGAAATATATTGTTGGTGCTGGATACAATTGCAGAACTGGGCGAGGCGTCCTCGGGAAATATTGTCAGGAAGGCATGGCTCAGTCCGGCTACGGTCAGCCGGGCGATTAACAGGCTGAAAAATATCGGCCTGGTGGAGATTGAAGAAAGAGAGATCGAAAGCGCGGGCCGCAGGCCTGAAATTTATAGGATTAATCCGGATTACGGATACCTGATGCTGTATGAAATGCGGGCAAAGGAAATCAACGCATATTTTGCGGACCTTGTCGGGGAGATCAAGGCGGAAATCCAGGTCCCGGTGGAACAGGACGTCTCCATGGAAGAACTGATGGAGCTTTTGAAACAGGCCTATACCAGCCTGCTTGATGCCGCGAAGGTCGATTCCGCAAGGGTGTTGGCGGCGGGGATATCGGTTCCGGGCGTTGTGAATGAGGAAAATATGCGCATTGAACGGATACCGGATATCTACCGGTTCCGGGATGCAAACGTGTATGAAAGCATTATGAATGTGCTGAGCATACCGGTGATTATCAACAATGTATCACGGCTTGCGCTTGTTGGAGAGAAAATAAAATGCTATCCGGACTGCAAGGACATGGCGCTCCTGAGTTTCACAAACTATTATGGCGTAGGCGGCATTATTATTAACAACGAGCTGTGCAAGGGAAAGCGGTACGCCGCGGGCGAAGTGGGAGATATGTTCTTCGACAAAAGTAATTTCAATACGGATTATTGCGGAAATATGGGTTGCCTGGAAAGCCATGCGGGCCTCCAGGTCATGTATGACAGGATACAGGCCCTCATGGATAAGGGCAGGGCCGGCATCCTCAAGGGCATTATGGAGCGGCGGGAAACCAAAAAGCTTACGCTGGGCCTTGTGGAAGAAGCCGTGGCAAAACGCGATTTCGATGTCGCGGATATATTTTATGATACGATGAAAATATGGTCGTCCGGGATCATCAATATTTTTTCTATTATCGACCCGGAAGTCGTGGTGATCGGGGGCAGCGTAAACAGCGAAAACACTCTGGCGCTGGAGGCGGTAAAGCACTTTGTATCAAAGGGGGTATACTACGAACCGGATATCAGGCTAAGCAAGCTCGGGAATAAAGCACAGCTATATGGCGGGCTTCACGAACTCAGGAAATATGTATTCAGTGAACTGCTGACCGAAGTAGTCAGGCAGCAAAAACATTAGACATCTCGCTCGGTATTTACAGACTCTGGAAAATTGAATAAAGTTTAAAAATTGGCATGAATGTATGCTGGTTTATTTAGTCTACCTTTATCGCCACCTCCAAAGGGACTTATTTTAGAAGAAAAAAGGAGAATCGAATCAAAAAAAACCACCCAATAAAGGGTGGTTAAAAAGGTAGGAAATTCTTATCAAAAACAAAGGCTCCATTATTCTAAAGAAAACAGGGAGCCGCGGGGAGCAGGAAGGCGCGGGCCGTACCGCTTAAAGCCAACCGGCTTAAGATTCAATACGATTGGAAAGGAAGGTGTAACTGTGCAAAACGAGGGAAAGATTTTCCTGGAAGTACGGAATATATCGAAAACGTTTCCGGGAGTAAAAGCGCTGGATCATATCAGCCTCACCGTAAAGTCCGGCAGGGTTTTGGCCCTGGTCGGGGAGAACGGCGCGGGAAAATCCACATTGATGAAAGTATTGTCCGGCGTGTATCGAATGGATGAAGGGGAAATATTAATCGAGGGAAAACCCGTGCAAATCAAAGGGCCGCTCGAATCGCAGCATTTGGGCATCAGCATTATCTACCAGGAGCTGAACCTGTGGCTGAACCTGAATATCGCGGAAAATATTTTCATCGGACGCGAACCCAGAAAGAACGGCCTTGTAGACAAGGTGGAAATGCATCGCCAGGCAGGCGAACTCCTGCGGCAGGTCGGGCTTGATATGGATACGAAGACCCTGGTGGCATCCCTGTCCACGGCACAAAAACAGATGATTGAAGTTGCGAAAGCGCTGTCATTCAACGCCAGGCTGATTATCATGGACGAGCCGACCTCATCCCTGACAGAAAGCGAAACGGAAACGCTGTTCGAAATCGTTAAGTCTTTGCGCAAAAGGGGTGTCGCCATTATCTTCATCACCCACCGCATGAAGGAAATTTTTGAAATTTCGGATGAAATTGTCGTTATGCGCGACGGGGAACTGATTGCATCCATGGATACGGCAGCCACGACGGAAAACGAGGTCATCAGCGACATGGTAGGGCGCAGCATTGACGACATTTTTGCAAAGGAAAAGGCGCCGATCGGCGACGTCGCGCTGGAAGTAAAAAATCTTTCCACCAGGAAGTTCCTGAAAGATATCGGTTTCCAGCTGCGCAAAGGTGAAATCCTTGGCTTTGCAGGGCTTGTCGGGGCCGGGCGAAGCGAGGTAATGCGTGCAATTTTCGGGATCGACCCGCGCGAAACGGGGGATATCTTCATCGACGGAAAAAGGGTCAAAATCAGGAATACGGTAGACGCGCTCCGGAACGGAATCGGCTTTGTCCCCGAAGACCGAAAAGAACAGGCGCTTATCCTCAGTATGACGGTGAGGTCCAACATTTCGCTCGCCGCGCTCGACTCTTTCAAAAAGAAAGGCTTCATTGATAAGGAAAAGGAAAAAAAAGTCGCGGCAGGATACATTGAAAAACTCGAAATCAAAACACCTACGGATGAACAAATTGTCGGGAACCTGTCCGGCGGGAACCAGCAAAAGGTTGTAATTGGAAAATGGATGGAGACCAAGCCGAAAATCCTGATTTTGGATGAACCGACCCGGGGCATTGACGTCAAAACAAAAAAAGAAATCTATATGTTGATGTCAAGGCTGGCAAAACAAGGGGTGGCGATCATTATGATTTCCTCGGAGCTTCCGGAGGTCATTGGAATGTCCGACCGCATCATTGTCATGCATGAGGGAAGGATCAAAGGAGAGCTCAGCCAGGAAGAGGCAACCCAGGAAAGCGTTATGATGATGGCGCTCGCATAAAGAGGAGGAAGAAAAATGAATACAAAAACAAATCAAATGGAAAAGCCGAATTCTTGGCGGAAGCTGACAAAAAATTCTTCGTTTTCGATCCTGATGATTTTGGTTGTCATGCTGGTCGCCATGCTGATTATCAGCCCGCCGTTCCGCTCGGTGAGCAATATTTTGTCCGTTATGCGGCTGTTTGTTCCCATCGCGATTTCGGGAATCGGGGTCATGATGGTTATCATAACGGGCGGGATTGATTTGTCGCTCGGGTCGGTTTACGGGCTTGCCGGCGTCATCACGGCGCTCAGCATCACCGAACTTGGCGCCAATGCCTTCGTGGGCGTGTTTCTGGGAATGCTAGTTGCCCTGGGCTTCGGTTTTGCCAACGGGGTGCTGGTCGTAAAAATCAACCTTCCCCCATTTATCGCCACGCTTGCAACCATGAGTATCGCCCGCGGCTTGTGCTATATCATTACGCAAGGGTATCCGATTTCGGGAATTAAAGAGGAATTCTTTTTCCTCGGCCAGGGAGCAATCCTGGAAATTCCGACGCCGATCTGGTGTATGGCGGTGGTTGCCGTCATATTCGGGATTTTCCTCAGCAAAACGGTAACGGGAAGAAGAATTTATGCCCTGGGCGGGAATATGGAAGCAACAAGGATTTCAGGTATCAATACGAATAAGCTGTTGATCCTGGTGTATGCCCTGTGCGGCCTTCTGGCAGGTTTCGCGGGCATCATCACAGCATCGAAACTGGGCATTGGACAGCCGACCAGCGGGACGGGCTTTGAAATGGATGCGATTGCGGCGACGGTGATCGGGGGAACGTCCCTTTCCGGCGGCGTGGGGAGCGTCATCGGAACGGTAATCGGCGCGTCCATCATGGGCGTGCTGAGGAATGCGCTGGTGCTGCTTTCGGTAGACGCCTACTGGCAGCAGCTTATCATCGGTTTCGTCATACTCTTTGCGGTAGCGGCCGATATGCTGAGTAAGAAGCGTGCGGGCAATTAACCGCGCATGGAATTTCTGCTGGAATATCAAACAGCAAAAACACTAAAAACAGGAGGGAAAAAATGAAAAAATTTGTAATGGTTCTGATGGCAGCGTTACTGGTGTTCACTCTCTTTGGATGCTCAGGGCCGGGAAGCGGAGCCGCGGACGAAAGCGGCGCAGCCGCAAGCAGCCCGACGGAGAACGGGACAGAGCCTGCGGCAGATGCCGGGGCAAAGGCGGATGGGGAAATTACCATTGCCGTCGTTCCGCAGTCTTTAGGAAATCCCGTATTCCTTCCGGCAAAAGAGGCAGTGGAACAGGCCGGGAAAGACCTTGGAATCAATGTGGAATGGATTGCCTCCGTAAAAGCGGAAGCGTCCGAACAGGTCGGCGTGATCGAAGGGCTTATTGAGCGCAAGGTGGACGGCATCGCGGTAAGCTGCAATACGCCGGACGCCCTCAAGGATGTGCTTGCCCGTGCTATTTCGGAAGGGATTCAGGTCTCCACCTTTGATGCGGATTCGCCCGACAGCGGCAGGGCGTTTTATGCAGGCACGGAAAATTATGAGGCGGGCGTTGTGTGCGCACAGCAAATGATCGAATTGTTCAAAGACAGCGGAAAGGAAACCGTACGCGTGGCGCAGCTCGAAGGAATACCGGGAGCGTTTGACATCGAGGCGCGCAAACAGGGGTTTGCGGACACAATTAAGGGAACGAATATCGAAGTGGTTTATTCCGGCGCGTGCGACGACGATGTCGATAAGGCGGTCGAGGTCATTGAATCCTACACCCGTGCAAACGGAAATGAAATCGACGCGTGGTTTATGGCAGGCGGCTGGCCCTATTTCGTGAACCCGGATGCAACCCCCGAGGTAAATAAATGGAAGCGGGCCGATCCAATGCACAAAATTGTGACGATGGATGTATTCCCCACTTCAAAGCCGTTTTTTGAAGAAGGGCTGATCGACGTAGCCGTCGGACAGGATTTTGGAAGAATGGGAACGGTAAGCGTGGAACAGCTCCTGCGCCTGGTTAAGGGCGAAGAAGTGGAAGGCGGAACGGAAACCGACCAGGGATTGTTTATCGATACGGGCGTAAAAGTTGTTACGCCTGACAACTACAAAGAGGAAATACCGGACGCATAAAAGCGGAATCAAAAGACAGATGGTTTTCGCCGCATGGAAATGCGGCGAAAATTTTTAGAAAAGGAGATATCATACCATGGATTTAATATCAACACTCAAAGGGTCTAATATGGAACATTTTTTCCCGAAAGGATGGAATCTCGAAAAAATTGACCAATGCTGCGCACACGGGCCGGAAGAAATTTTTGACCGGCAGCCCTTCTGGAATGAAGGCTTTCGTCCCGTCCTGTGCGACGACGATACGGTTTTTGGCATGATGATGGGCCACGAAATCGCCCTTACCATAAAGCAGGGGAAAGAGGAAGGGAAAAAACTGGCGATGATCCTTCCCGTAGGGCCGATGGGCATGTACCGGTGGGTGGTCTATTTCCTCCGGGAATGGAAGGTAGACTGTCGGCATCTTTACTGCTTCAATATGGACGAGTGGAGTGACGAAACGGGGGAAACGCTTGCCGCCGGGGAAAAAGGATCGTTCCAGAATGCGATGGAAGAAGCCTTCTACAGCCCGCTGGGAGAGCTCACAGTTCCGGAGGGCCAGCGCAATTTTGCGACGAAGACAAACCTTCCAACCTATGCGGATAAAATCGCTGCGCTCAAAAAAGAGGGCGCGCAGCTTGTTACGGTGTTCGGCATAGGCCGGGTGTTCCACATCGCATTTTGGGAACCCCAATTTGCAGGGGAATACGCAACGGAAGCGGAGTGGAAAAAACAAACGCATCGGCTGGGAGCGCACTTAAATCCCCTTACAATCGAGCAAAACGCGCTCCATAGCTTCAAAAGCAGGACCACACAGGTTCCCTGTTTTGCAAATACGGTTGGCCCCGGCCTGTTCCTGCAGTCGGATAAAATTATCGGCGGCTGTGATGGAACGTATAACAGGGGAATGATGTGGCAGGGCATGTCGTTGTGGGTGGCGCTCCGCTACGGACCGGACACTTGGGTACCGGCAAGCTTCATGCCCACAATGCCCGGGAAACTCTTCTTCATAAAGGAATTGGCGGGCCCGCTTACTCCCGAATGCAACTAACGCCCTTTGGAAAAATCCACGGACAAAGCTGTCCGTGGATTTTTTGTTGAAAAGGAAGCGATATATGTTGTATGATGAATTGAATAGACCGAAAGGAAACGGGATTTTTTGAGAATCGCACTCATCATCGAATACGACGGAACAAATTACTGCGGCTGGCAAATCCAGAAAAATGGCGTCAGCGTCCAGCAAAAGCTGGAAGAAGCCCTGAAGAAGGCGCTGGGCGTGAAAACTGCGGTTGTGGGCGCGGGGCGTACGGACGCGCGCGTCCATGCCCTCGGGCAGGTTGCGCACTTTGACGCGGATACCGATATTCCGGCCGATAAATTTTTTTATGTCCTGAACACACTGCTCCCGGACGATATCCGCATCAAAAAATCCTTTGAGGCGGGGGAAGGATTCCATGCGCGGTTTGGGGCAAAGGGAAAGCACTACCGCTATGTAATCCGCAATGCGCGGGAAAAAGGAGCGATCGACAGGCTGTACACCATGTTTGTGCCCGTCCCGCTCGATGTGGAAAAAATGAAGCAGGCGGCGACGTTTATTGAAGGCGAGCACGATTTTGCGGCGTTTTGCGCGGCGGGTTCGGACCTTAAGGGAACGACGGTGCGCACGGTCTATTCGGTAACGGTTGCAAGGGACGGGGATTATATCACGATCGATGTAAAAGGCAATGGCTTTTTGTACAATATGGTTCGGATCATCGCGGGGACGCTGGTTGCGGCCGGAAAAGGAAAACTGGCCCCGGAGGAAGTAGGCGCGGCAATCGCGGCCAAAGACCGTACGCTTGCCGGGGCGACGGCGCAGGCGCAGGGCCTTTTCCTGGTAGAGGTGTATTATTGATAAATTTTTATCAATTTATGTTGAAAACCGGGATAAAAGTATTGTATGATAGGAACGGTATGGATTATAGCGGGAGATTCCCGTGCTAATAAATTTGAATGGCGAGGTAAGTTTTTATGGGCGTCACAATCAGGAAATATACCGGGAAGGATATTCCGGCCATGATGGAAATCTGGAATGCGGTCGTGGAGGAAGGCGAAGCGTTCCCGCAGGCGGAAATGCTGGATGAGTCGGGGGCAAAAGCGTTTTTTGGGGCCCAGTCCTACTGCGGCGCGGCGGAGGATGGCGGGGAGCTTGTAGGGCTTTATATCCTGCATCCGAACAACGTCGGGCGCTGTGCGCATATTGCCAACGCTTCGTTTGCGGTGAATTCAAATTGCCGGGGCAAGGGCATTGGCGAACAGCTTGTGCGCGACTGCATGGCGCAGGCAAAAGAGCTCGGTTTCCGTATCCTGCAATTTAATGCGGTGGTTGAGGATAATATCGGGGCGATCCATCTTTATGAAAAGACCGGTTTCCGCCAGATTGGCAGGGTATGCGAAGGCTTCCAGGCCAAGAACGGGGAATATAAGGATATCCTTTTGTATTACAGTGAACTGTAAGGGCGCGCGTGGCGCAGGAGTTTGGAATATTGGTAAAACGGGTCTTGGCTGCGTCTTTGGCGCCGGCGAAGGCCCTTTTTGCAGGATAGGCCGTACGTCAGGCCGCCGCGGTTGCCGCAATTACGGCGAACAGGAGAATGGAAATAAGCGTGTACACGGAAAGGCTGGTGGAAATATAAGCCGTATCCTTTTGGCTGCCGGCAAAAACAGGCAGCACGAACGGAGCGGGCAGGATAAACATGAGCACGACGGCCCAGTAAAGTCCGTATGTCATGGGAACCAGCGAACTGATTAAAAATAGTGCACACAGGCAGAGCAGGGCCATTACAGCGATGCGGGCAGTGGCAGCGGCGAGCGCATCTTTAAGGCCGGAAAGTTCAAAACGCAGGCCGTATCCCACCACAAAGATCATCAAAATTCCTGTGGGCGCGCCAATGTAATCGAGAACGGCCGCCACGGTCTCTCCTGCAGGAGAAGCGTCGATCCATTTTCCAAGACCGGTTGCGCCGAGAAAAACACCGGCGCAGACTGCAAGAAAGATAGGCGATTTTAGCATGGACAGCAGCGTGGAACGTGTTCCCACGCCTTTTTTCGTATTGAGCACCGCCATATAAAAAGTAAAAACGAAAAGTACCTGCCCCAGGTCCACCATGGCGAAGTTCGCAAGGCTCTCGCCCGGGAAAAGCATCAGGTACAGGCCATAGCCCATCATGCCCGCCTCAAACCCGGTGGTAAGGAAGGGCAGGAAATCCTGGTTCATGCGGAAAGCTTTTTTGATCAGCCTGCCGAGGAACAGTCCCGCAAAACAGCACGCGAACATAACGAGGGCCACAATTACGTTTGCCGCGCCATAGTCCGCGGTGTAGAACGCGCCGACCAGCAGGCAGGGCAGGGCGAAGTTCATGACGATTCCTTTAAGACCCTCGATTCCTTCGGAAGACAGCAACGCTTTTTTCCGGGAAAGAAACCCGAGCGCTAAAACCGCCAGAATGGGTAAAATGATTTCTAAAATACCAAACATTGCTTCAGGCCTCGCTTTCCCCGGACGGAAAAAGCGGCATACTGCCGTTGCCGGTTCACCGGGTTGGATTATTATAGAGATAATTTTATAATATCGGATTTGCGGGGTAATGTAAAGAAAAGAGAGGCCAACCCGCCGGGGGGCAGGGGAAAAAATGATTTGCGAAAAGTGGTACAGTATCCTGCGGCGGGCAAATAAGTTTTATAAAAACATTGTTTAAGATTGACTTTAATATTATTAAATGATATATTCAATATAATTAAAGGAGAAGATGCAATGGCAATTGAAATTGTCCCGGAATGGATGACTGCCCTTGAGGACGAAGATGTTTCCTTTATCAAGAATTTTGTCCTTGCCTCAGGGTCTCTTAAAGAAATGGCAAAGCAATATGGCGTTACCTATCCCACGGTGCGCCTGCGCCTCGATAAGCTGATCCAGAAAATCACCATCAGCGACGATTATGCCGAAGAGCCGTACATAGCGCTCGTTAAGCGGATGGCGGTAAACGATAAGCTGGATTTCGATACGGCGAAGATATTGATTTCCGAATATAAGAAAAGTAAGAAATGAGGTGTCAGCAATGACGATGGTGTTTTCTTCCCTAATCACCCTTTTGGTTCCGGCAATCCTGATTATCGCGATGAGTATCGCCGAATACTATGTGGCGCGGAAATTCAAATTATGGGGCCTTGTAATCCCTGTTGTTTCCTGTATATTGTCTTTTTTACTGTTTTTTTTCCTCATCGGCGCGGCAATCCAGTTTATCCAGTTCATCGTAATTTTTCGTAAACAGAAAAAACAGGAGGAAATGGATAAAATGAATATACAGGACCTATAGGAGGCGTATTTTGAAAAAAACCGGCTTTCCAGATCGGCGAAACGCTTTATTTTCATGAAAAAGCTTGACAACCGTGCGGATTTTCAGTAAACTATTTCATGCGCCTGTATGCACAATTAGCCCTGTGCACGCGCGAAAGCGGCGGCTTTTTACGCCGGGAATTGGGACCTCCCGGAAGAGGAAGACGTTGCGACCGGAACATAAAAATTGAAGATACCATGGGAGGAAAGCCTAATGAAAACATATATGGCGAAACCCGGCGAAGTAGAGCAGAAGTGGTATATTGTCGATGCTGAGGGACAGGTATTCGGCAGACTGGCAAGCAAGGTTGCCAATATCCTTCACGGAAAAAACAAGCCGGAATATACGCCGCATGTGGATACGGGAGATTATGTCATCGTAATCAATGCGGAAAAACTCGTTTTTACGGGTAAAAAACTGGATCAGAAATTATATTACAGACACTCGGGATACCCGGGCGGCCTGAAGACAACGAAGTACAGGGACCTGATGGAAAACAAACCGGAATTTGCCCTGTATGAAGCGGTCAGAAGAATGCTTCCTAAAAACAAGCTCGGCCGGAAAATGCTCAAGAAATTGCGCGTATACAGAGGCGCGGAGCACGACCACGCGGCCCAGAAGCCCGAAGCAATAGAGCTTTAAGAGGGAGGGGAAGGTTTAAATGGCAAAGAAAGAACAGTTCCTGGGAACAGGCAGAAGAAAAAAATCCATTGCCAGGGTCCGCATTATGTCGGGCACAGGCAATATCACGGTAAACAAGAGGGATGTTGAAGAGTTCTTTGGTTATGAAACGCTGAAGATGCTCGTGCGTTCCCCCTTCGTTGTAACGGATACGGCGGGCAAATACGACGTATTTGTTTCCGTAAAAGGCGGCGGTTATACCGGCCAGGCAGGCGCGATTCGCCATGGCATCGCCCGTGCGCTTATCAAGGCGGAGCCCGAGCTTCGTCCGGCGCTGAAATCCGCCGGGTTCCTGACGCGCGACCCGAGAATGAAGGAAAGAAAGAAATACGGCCTCAAAGCAGCAAGAAGAGCGCCGCAGTTCTCCAAGCGTTAAAAGAAAAGCACTTACAAAACCCGCACGCCATACGGCCTGCGGGTTTTTTGTATGTTAAAAATTCAATTCGAGAAGCAACAAAATATATATAAAAGTCACGCGCAAGACAGAATCTTTGCCCCATTCCCACCACGTTTTTCCAGAATTCTCCATTTCTCAAAATATGCATGGAAATACTATTGATATAAAGAAGCAGAATTCTTTAAGAGCCTGTGCAAGGTGCATTTTTTTGCGGTGTACTTTTTTATGACAAAAAATAAAACCTTTACGACAATTATATGAGTTGAAGGAAAAGATTCCTGTCGATATGATAAAGATACAATCTAAAAACAATTTAAAATCGTTGATTCGCTAAGAAACCTAAATAGTAAAACAGTTCACATACCTCGGGGATATTTGAGTAATTGATTTACTCCATATAACTAATAAAAAGAGGAGGAAAGAGATGAACAAAAAGTATGTCGTTGACTTGAGTCAACAAATGCGGCCGGGGGAAGAGGTGAATTTTCCCTTTGAAATCGATTTAAAGGATGCAACAGAGTCGATGCCAGAATTGGAGCATGATGCGGATTCGTGGTACAAAATTGGTTATGTAAACATGTGTACCCATAACGGCACGCATGTGGAAGTCCCGTACCATCATCTGAAGGATGGAATGGACCTTGCCGAATTTCCGCTTCACCAAATGATCGGAAATATGGTGCTGATGGATTTTTCTTATAAGAAAATCGGCGAGGAAATTACCACAGAAGAGGTCAGAGCGTATGACGATAAGATTCATGAAGGAGACATCGTATTTATTAAAACGGGGATGGACAGTCTGTTCCGTACCAAAGATTGGGTGAAATATCCCTATGTTGCACTTGAAGCAGTGCATTATCTGATCGATAAAAAAATTGGTTGTCTTGGCACGGATGCGGCCGGTATTGAAAACAACGATATTCCCAACCAACCGGCGCATGTATCGCTTTTTCAGGCAAAAATTCCTCTGGTGGAATCCCTTACCAATCTTGACGCTGTAAAGAAAGGGAATTACATGGTATTTATTTTACCATTGCCTATCGTACATGGGGACGCAAGCCCGGTACGTGTAACAGCAATCGAAAAAAAAGGCCTTTTATAAATCAAGTGCATCCGGAAAAAATTCCGGATAAATAGATAGGAGGAAATTATGAAAAAAAGAATTTTAGTGGTGTTGCTGATAGCGATAATGATCATTGGTGTAGTTGCCTGCGGACCGTCAAATACGGAAACCGGCGACACGCCCACGTCGCAGCCGACAGATGAAGGCGGAAGCAGCGCAGGTGGAAATGACGATGCCGGTACGACGGATGGCGGGGGCATTAAGATAGGAGTTTCCTTTGCAACACTGCAGGAGGAACGTTGGCAGACTGATCTTAGTATTATGGAAGATAAAGCCAAGGAGCTGGGTGTGGAAATTATTTCACAGTCTGCAAATGGGGATGAGAACCTTCAGATTTCACAGGCAGAAAACATGATTACCCAAGGAATTGACGTATTGGTTGTTATTGCTCAGAATGGTGCGGCGGCCGCCCCTATTGTGGAGTCGGCCCACAATGCGGGAGTCCCAGTCATTGCCTATGATCGTCTGATTACAGACTGCGATCTTGATTTCTACATTACGTTCGACTGTACCAAGGTCGGAGAAATTCAGGCACAGTATGCGGTTGATCATGCTCCGAAGGGCAATTATTTCCTGATTGGCGGTTCCCCGACGGATAACAACGCACACCTAATGCGTAATGGGCAGATGAACATTCTTCAGCCCTATATCGATAGCGGGGACATCAAGGTTGTTGTAGACCAGTGGGCGACGGGCTGGAACCCGGAAGAAGCACTAAAATATGTGGAAGACGGACTCAGCGCAAACAATAATGATGTGGTGAGCGTGGTTACTTCTAATGACGGATGTGCGGGAGCGGCGATCCAGGCGCTCTCAGAGCAGGGACTCGCGGGCGACGTGGTTGTGACAGGACTCGATGCAGACCTTGCGGCATGCCAGAGGATTGTGGAAGGCACACAGAGTATGACGGTATACCGCCGTTTTGCAATCGTAGACAATATGACGGTTGAAGCCGCGGTTGCCATGGCTAAAGGAGAAGACCTCTCTGAACTGTTTGATACGACCACGGTCGAAAACGGGCAGAAGGATGTCCTGTCCGTCCTTATGACAAGCGAAGAAGACATGTTCCCGCTCACCAAGGACAACATGAATATTGCAATTGAAGACGGCTGGCTGCCAAAGGAAGAAATTTATAAGAACATTCCGGAAAGCGAATGGCCGGAATAAAAACATAAGGCCAAAATCATGCCTGCGTGATTCCGGTTGCGCAGGCATGATTTCATAAACAGTATCCGGGCAGTTCCGGTCATTGGCAGGAACACCCGGATTATGAAGGAGAAAAAGGCTATGTCAGACAACATACTCGAAATGCGGGATATCACAAAAAGTTTTTCCGGCATCAAGGCCCTGTCAGACGTTAATTTCACCATCAAGCGGGGGGAAATCCATGCGCTGTGCGGGGAAAATGGAGCGGGGAAGTCGACCCTGATGAAGGTGCTAAGCGGTGTTTGGCCGTGCGGAAGCTACGAAGGGAAAATTATCCTTAATGAAAAGGAATGCGAGTTCCATAATGTCCGGGAATCAGAACAGGCAGGAATCGCTATTATTTATCAGGAACTCGCCCTTGTAAGTGAAATGGACGCGGGTGAAAATGTATTTTTGAATGCATGGCATATGAAAAACGGGCTGATTGATTTCCCGTCAGTTTATTACCACACCAAGCAAATTTGCCAGGAATTGAAAATGAACATCGATCCGACGAGAAAGGTGCGCGAATTTGGCGTCGGGATACAACAGCTTATCGAGATTGCAAAGGCGCTGGCCAAAAAAGCGGATATTCTTGTTTTAGACGAGCCAACGGCTTCGCTTACGGAAAGCGAAGTGGATATCCTGATGGAATTTTTAAGGGGACTGAAGGAAAAAGGCGTTACCTGCATCTATATTTCCCATAAGCTCGACGAAGTGTTGAATATATCGGACAATGTCACCGTGCTGCGTGACGGGAAAACAGTTGGAACCTATCAAACCGCAGGGCTTGACGAGGCATTCCTCATCAGGCAGATGGTTGGCCGGGAACTGTCTGACCGCTTCCCATACAAGACGCGTGAACTTGGGGAAACTGTTTTTGAAGTAGAAAATTACAACGTGATGAAAGAGGACGATAGGGACAAAAAAATGCTTGACGATATTAGCTTCAGCGTACGAAAAGGAGAGATCGTCGGGATTTCGGGGTTGATGGGCTCTGGACGGACAGAGCTTGCGCTTTCCCTGTTTGGTTTTTTAAAAGGAAAGAAAACGGGAAATGTCAGGCTTCGGGGAAAGGAAACGCACATCGATTCACCTTCCGATGCAATCAGGAAGGGGTTGGGGATGGTATCGGAAGACAGGAAACGTTTGGGCTTGTTCCTCGACCAGAGCGTTGTAAAAAATATCGTGGCGGCAAGTTTGCCTAAAATCAGCCGGCATGGGGTCATTGATGAAAACGAGCAAATCTATCTCGCAAAGAAATATGAAGAAGAGCTCAAGATTAAAACACCGTCACTTCAGGCGGATGTAAAAAGTCTGTCGGGCGGCAACCAGCAGAAGGTGGTGCTTGCTAAATGGCTGATGACAGAACCGGACGTACTGTTTCTCGATGAACCGACCCGCGGAATCGATGTGGGCGCAAAATATGAAATCTATAACATTATGATGGACCTTGCCAAAAGAGGCGTTGCAATCATTATGATTTCCTCGGAACTTCCGGAGGTGCTGGGTATGAGCGACCGTATTATTGTGATGCACGAAGGAAAAATTACAGGAGAGCTTTCGCACGATGAGGCAAATCAGGAAAAAATTATGCACCTTGCAACGGGAGGAGAAAAGCAATGATGGAGCTTGCGAAACAAAAGAAATCATTTTTTGGAAACTTTAAGGGCAATATTCGCGCCTATACTATGATCATCGCGCTTATCAGCATTTGGGTGATTTTCGGATTTACAACAGAAGGGATTTTCTTTATTCCGAGAAACCTTTCCATGTTGGTGAGGCAGACAAGCATTACGGCAATTCTGAGTATTGGAATGGTGTTTGTTATTATCAGCGGAAATATCGACCTGTCGGTTGGCTCAATCATGGGTTTTTGCGGAGGAGTTGCCGCCTGCCTGCAGGTGTGGGGGGAAGTCGATACCGTATGGGCAGTGTTGATTACGCTTGCCGTAGGCGCGGCAATCGGTATGTGGCATGGTTTTTGGATTGCCTACCGCCAGGTGCCGGCTTTCATTGTAACTCTGGGAGGCTATATGATTTTTCGAGGGATGCTCCTCGGACTTACCAAAAGCGTATCGATTGCGCCGCTACAGGAAAGCTTCATCGCAATCGGGCAGGGATATCTTCCACCGATCGCCGGATGGGGGCTGGCAATGATTCTTGGCGTTATGGCAATTTTCATGACGTTTAAAGGGCGTGCTTCTAAAATTAAATATGGAATTGAAGCGCCTTCGATGAAAGTTACGATTTTGAAGGCGGCCGCGATTGTTGCGTTCGTGGCAGTATTCACGATCATCATGAACCAATATCAGGGTGTTCCGATTCCCGTTGTTATCGTGCTTGTACTTGCCATACTGATGACATTTATTGCGGGAAGAACACGCTATGGAAGATCAATCTACGCCATTGGCTGCAATGCGGAGGCCGCGCAGTTATCCGGTATTAAGGATAAGAAAATAATATTTGTGATGTATATCGTCATGGGAATGCTGGCGGCCCTTGCGGGCATCGTCCTGACAGCGAGGCTGAATGCAGCGACGGCAAATGCCGGAATGATGGCCGAAATGGATGCGATTGCAGCATGTGTAATTGGCGGCGCAAGCTTGATGGGCGGCGTCGGATCAATTCCGGGAGCGGTCATTGGGGCACTTGTTATGGCAAGCCTCGATAATGGCATGAGCCTGATGAATACAGAAAACTTCTGGCAATATATCGTAAAAGGACTGATTCTTATTGTAGCGGTCTGGATTGACATTGCGAGCAAAAAGAAAGTACAGTAATGACTGATTATCTTCTTGGACTTGATATAGGAACTTCGGGAACTAAGGCGGCCCTGCTTCGCGCGGATGGGACGGATTATCGGGAAACAAAGGAATATTCATATCCACTCATCAGCCGGGAACCGGGTTGGGCGCAGCAATCACCCCGGCAGTGGTGGGAAGCGGCGTGCCTATGCCTGAAAGAAGCGGCGGGGTTGGTCGGCGCGAAACATATTGCGGCGATAGGCGTCACGGGACAGATGCACAGCATTGTCCTGCTCGACGGTGCGGGCAGCGTATTGTGTGATGCAATCCTGTGGTGCGACCAGCGCAGTGGAAAAGAAGCGGAAAAAATGGCGCGATGTGCAGGAACGGAAACGGTTGCCGCCATTACGGGCAGTCTACCTAATACGGGGTTCTCCGCATCAAAGCTGCTATGGATGAAAGAGCATAATACAGAGCTCTTTAAAAAAACGGCGACGGTGCTGATGGCAAAAGACTATATCCGCTATTGCCTGACAGGGCGATTGGGAACGGAGCAAACAGATGCTACGGGGACGCAGCTCTTCGATATTGTGAAAAATTGCTGGTCGGAAGAATTGTGCGAACAGTTTGGGATCGGGACAAACATTTTACCGCCAGTTATGGATTCCGTACAGTTTGCAGGAACAGTTACCGGGGATGCCGCCCGAAAATGTGGAATTCCTGAAGGTACGCCCGTTGTTGCCGGCGCTGGCGATACGGCTGCGGCAGCTGTAGGAAATGGAATCGTCTCCCGGGGGAAGGCCTATGTTTCCTTAGGGTCGTCAGGAGTGGTGCTGGCGTTTTTGGACCACCCAGTATCCGATGAAAAGTGCCGAATCCATACAAAATGCCATGCGATGGCCGGCGCGTGGGAAGCGCTTGGAGTCACACAAGGGGCGGCGCTGTCCATGAAGTGGCTCACGGAAACCATATTTGAGGATATGTCGCCGAAGCGTTTCCAGACAAGCTCTATCCTTGCAAGATCAGTTCCTGCACTTTCGGAAGGACTTATTTTCCTTCCCTACTTGATGGGCGAGCGCAGCCCGCATATGGACCCCTATGCACGGGGCGCATTTATTGGCCTTTCCGCGAAGCACACCCGTGCCCATATGGTTCGCAGCGTAATGGAAGGAGTTTGTTACAGCCTAAAAGAATGTCTCGACGCGGTAGAGGAATTGAGCGGCCTGACAGGCGAGATTCGCCTATCGGGCGGCGGTGCGAGAAGTGCGCTGTGGGCGCAAATTGCCGCGGATGTTTTCGGCCGTGAACTGTCGGTAAGTCACAGCGGCAATGCGTCCGCACTGGGTGCGGCGCTGCTTGCCGGGGTTGGAATGGGGATATACAGGGATATCCCCTCCACAATCGGTATCATGGACATTTCCTTCCAGAAAATCAAATGCAATGAAAGCAGCGTCGCGCTCTACCGCAAGGGATATTCCATCTATCGCGAACTTTATCCCGCACTGAAAGACAAATTTTATAAGTTGAGGGACCTGCAATGAAAGGAATGATATTCGATATCCAACGATTCAGCGTTCATGATGGACCTGGAATTCGCGTGAATATTTTTTTAAAAGGATGTCGGTTGCGATGCAGGTGGTGCCATAACCCGGAAGGGCTGCGCCCGGAACGCCAGCTTCTGTTTCATGAGGAAGCCTGCATCGGCTGTAATCAATGCACATTAATATGCCCGTATGGCGTGCATGCGGAGGAAGATGGTGTTCGGCGTATTTATTTCGAGCGTTGCCGCGCCTGCGGAAAATGTGTAGCGGAATGTCCGCCACAAGCGTTGAAATTGGTTGGAATGCTGATGTCGGCCGCCGAAGTATGTGCGGAAGCAGAAAAAGAAAACGCTTTTTTTGGAACAGAAGGCGGCATTACTTTTTCAGGAGGGGAGCCAATGCTGCAACCGGAATTTTTAAGAGAAGCACTGGGACTTCTGAAAGAAAAGAGATACCATACTGCGGTGGAAACATCCGGCATGGCCCCGTGGGAAAATTTCCAGCAGGTAATTGGATTCACAGATTTGTTTTTATACGATTATAAGCTGTTTGACAGCAAACGGCATAAAGAATATACCGGGAAGGGAAATGAAATGATCCGTACAAATTTGAGGCGTCTCAAACAGGCTGGTGCCGAAATACGGATTCGGATTCCCGTCATAAAAGACGTAAACGACAGGGAACTTGAACTTATTGCACAGGATATTGAAGCGCTTGGGATAAAATGTGTGGAAGTGTTTCCTTACCATAAAATCGGGATAAGTAAATATTGCCAGATCGGATATGAACCGCCGGAGCCTTTTAAGGCGCCCGGCCGCGAAGAATTGGAGAAATACCGCGAGTTGTTTCGTGAAAAGGGAATTCAGGCACTTTGAATGAAAAATGAGGTAGCAAAAATGAGTACAAGAACACAGAGATTACGAGAACGCACACTTGAAAGCTTACATAAACAGGCACGGATTGCAATGCCGGATTGGGATGTTTCGGATTATCCCCTAAGTCTGCCTGAACGAAAGGCGAGCGCCGTTGCGATGATCATGGAACGCATGCCTCTCTATATCGGGGAAGAAGAACTGATTGTGGGCACACGGACGATTTACGGCGATCCCGGAGAAGAAGGCGGTGGTAAATCGCTTTTTGATTATAATGCGCTGCCGCATTATGTAAACAAGGAAGATCGGAAGTATTTTGGAATGGATCAGGAAGCGGTGTCTCAGGCGCACTATGCGCCAGATTTTGGGCTCCTGCTCAAAAAGGGAATTGGCGGAATCATAAAGGAAGCGGAGGAACGACTGGAAAGCGAACAAAAGAATGAAAACATTAAATTTTATAAATCGGTTATCATAGCGTATAAAGGATTTTCACGCATGGTTGAGCGGTATGCGGATTTTGCAAAAGAACAGGCCGCAGCCTGCGGAGACGCTGAAAGGAGAGCGGAACTTGAAACTATTGGGGAAATATGTCAAAATATCAGTATTCGGCCAGCTGGAAATTTTGCGGAAGCATGCCAACTTTTTTGGTTTGGTTACCTTGCTTCTTTGATCGAGAATTTTCAGTTCATCAATTTCGGAAGAATCGACCAAATATTATTTGAATATTATGATGCCGGACGGCATAGTGAAGAACAGCAATTACTGGAATGCCTGCTTCTTAAAATGTATGATCAGGCAGATTTGATATTGTTGGATAAAAATCTGATGGGTAAATATTCCGCACAGCATAACATTACAATCGGGGGGCTCAGGCGGGATGGAGCGGACGGATGCAACGAAGTGACGCGTATGCTTCTTACGGCACTGAAAAAAACACGGCTCCCGGAGCCGCTTATTTCTGTCCGCACCCACAAAAACGCGCCGGAATGGCTTTTTAGAAGAGCGGCTGAACTCACGGTAAACGGTATGAACTGCATGGCATATTATAATGACGATCTATATGTCGCCAGCATGGAGGGCGTAGGCATTCCGCCTGAGGACGCGAGGGATTACGGTTTTGGGCTTTGCCAGGATGTTCTGATCCCGGGTCGCGGCGACCATTATTGCAGCGGTGGAGTAAACCTGACGATTGTGCTTCTGGATGTCATCCGCAAGCATCCCGATGCCAGGTCCTTCCATGAACTGAAGGAGATGTTTAAACAGGCAATTGCCGCCGAGATCAAAGGAAATATTGAAAAATATAACGCATGGGAGGAAGCGGTACGCGCTTTTCAGGATGGAGACGACACCTTATTCTTCGAGGGGGTCAGGAAAGGCAGGTTCGATCCTGACACCCCGGCACAGGGAATGGATGTCGCACAGGCCGCGCGCAATGAAGGAGAGGAAAAAAAGGAGAAATATATCCAGTCCCTAATGTCGCCACTCCCTGTTACGTCAGCGCTTTATCACGGATGCATGGAAAAAGGAACGGATATTACACGCTGCGGATGTGAACGTGCGGATAAGGGCTTCATGGTATTAAGCCCGGTTGTTGCGGTCAATTCGCTTGTCGCTCTTAAAAAAGTGGTTTTTGATGACCGTCGTGCAACGCTTATAGAGGTAAAGGCTGCATGCGATACAAACTATGAGGGTGCGGAGGAGCTGCGGCAGTGGCTGTGGAACGCGCCTAAATGGTGCAATGATGACGACTATGCTGATTTTGAGGCCAAGGATATTTTGGAATTTGCCTGCCGGGAAATCCTCAAATACCGGACACCTGGCGGGGGAAGGCATCTTGCGGGCATCCATCAGCCGCATCCCGTTTTTGCGGGAAGACTCATTCCGGCTACGCCTGAGGGGCGGCATGCGGGAACACCGATTCCGGTTACGTTGTCGCCTGAAAACGGAACGCTTCAGCGTGGGCCTACGGCCGCTCTGAAATCAGCGGCAAAGATCGACAGCACGCTTTACCAGTGGAACAATTGCGTGATGCTCCAATATGTAGGCTCCGCTATGGAAGGCGAGCATGGAGCGGAGACTTTCGTAGACCTGCTAAAATCCTATTTTCGGCTCGGCGGCGTACAGCACCAGCCGAATGTGGTCAACATAGCCGATCTGTATGCGGCGCAGGAAACACCGGAAAAATATAAGGACCTCATTATCAGAATGTGGGGGGTAAGCGCACATTTTGTGGACTTACCCTTGGATGTACAGGAAGAATTTATTTCAAGGTATGAAGGAATGTAGTGCATGAAGAAGCTGCTTGGAAAACAGGGTGTATATATGGTGCTGATTGCTGTGGTCATTTTTATATTCATCTTGTTTTTGAGCCTGCTTCCACTGGAGCTTGATGTGGGAGCGGCAAAAACGGTTACAGATTACCGTTATCATTTTTTGATTGACACAGGACAGCCAGCCGAGTATTTTTCCAGTGAATTTGTTGCCGGAGCAAAGGCTGCGGCGGAGGAAAATGATGTTTTAATTGAGGTTGCAGGCATGAATTCTGCCCTTGACAGCGGCGACGAGGGCCTTCTTTCCAAGGGGATATTTGAACGGGTGGACGGAATTATCTACACGGGCCGCAGCGTGGATACATATGAGCGGGAATTGCTGACCACCAGCGATTGTGTGGTTTTGTGCGTGAACAACGAATGCAATATTGACGGAATATCCTATGTTGGACCGGATAACGAAAAGCAGGGAGAAGAGATCATACAGACCCTCGATACAAGAGGAAAAGATTCTTATAACATTGTCGTTATGATCAATGCAGTGGAAAAAGAATTGGGGAACCTGCGTTATGAGGGAATGCTGAAGGCGCTTAAAGAACGGTCGGAGATCAATGTGCTGGAGACGATTTATGTCTCGTCCAACGTGCTCGATGCAATGGATCAGGCACAAAAAAGCATTCTTGCGCATCCGGATATTGATTGCTTTATCGGAACGGATGAAACGATTCTCACGGGAATTACGCGTGGCGTTGTGGACCTGAACCGTGTGCCGGAAATTGCGATTGCAGGCGCCGGAATCGGAGCGGATGTGGAACGGTATATCGGAAAGGGAATTATTCGTTTTTCACTTGATCCTTTGCCCTATGAAATAGGATACGAGGCTGTTTTGCAGCTCTGTCGGCAACAGGATCGGAAAGAACGAATGCCGCGGAACATCTATACGGATTACCTGGTCAGGAAAGCCCCGGAGTTGGAACCATGAAACGCAAATGCCACAGCATCGGGTCCAAAATCATTGCCTTTTCCCTAACCCTTATTATTGGATTACTGGCGTTTACGTTTATTGCATACGCAAAAATGAGCCGACTGTCGGATGAATACCGGATACTTATGCATGACATTGTGGCAATCAGCAACGTAAATAGCACAGTGGACGAAATGCTTGATGATTTTGAAGAATACCTGACGCTCAAGACGACGGATTCGCTGAATCGGTTCAATTCCAAATATGACGAACTCTACCAGCTCATCAATTCGATGTCCATTGTTTTCTATACTGAAGAGGAGCAAATCATTTATAAAAATATCAATTCCCAGTTGCTTTCCTTTAACACGGAAATGGATAGCGCGATCCGTGCCAGCCGGGGGCGCAATCCATACGAAACGCGTGTCCACTATGAGATCGGGAAAACCATTGTAAAACAGATGAAAGAAAGCATCAGTGCGTTGATACTTGTTCACGCCGCGCTGAGCGAAGGAATTTATAACGAGCTTGTTACGGGTGCTGAACGGTTGCAGTTTATGGTAGTGGTTTTCCTGATTGCGCTTGCGGGCATCACCGTATTGACTGCATTCCGTTTCTCAAAATCACTTGTCTATCCGCTGGAGCAACTAACAGATCATGTGTCCCAGGTGTTTATGGAAAAGGACGATCTGACACCCGTTCGGGTGGAGGCAAACGATGAAATTGGGATACTTGCAGGTGGTTTCAATTCCATGCTTGTGCGTATCGAAACTTATATTCAGGAACTCAAGTATAAATCCAAGATCGAAAGAGAGCTCAAAAACAAAGAGATGGAGAACCTGAAAATCAAAAACCTGCTTGACCAGACCAATATGCTGGCCCTCCAGTCACAAATTAATCCCCACTTTCTTTATAATACATTGAGCTGCATCGCACAGACCGCTATGCTTGAAGATGCAAACGATACTTATACGCTGCTTATAACGGTTTCCGATATGATGCGGTATAATCTAATCAGTCTGGACCAGCAGTCTACGATCGGAATGGAAATTGAAAATGTGAAGAGATATTTTTATATCCAGAAAGCAAGATACCGTGAACGCCTGAATTACCAGATCAATATTGAAAATCCGTATCTTCGCCACTTTGAAATTCCACGGCTTACGATCCAGCCGTTTGTGGAAAATGCCATCATACATGGGTTGGAAGATAGTGAAAATGCCGGGATTATCCTGATCCGTATCTTTGAAACGGACGAAAAAGCCTGTATTGAAATCACTGATAACGGGGTGGGAATGGACGCGCAAACGTGTAACGAACTAATGGGAGAGCTTGGAAAAAAAGGTCATACCACGGGGATCGGCGTACGTAATGTAGTGGAACGCCTCCGGCTTTATTACGGCGAATATGATATCATTCGCATTGAAAGCGCTCAAGGGGTGGGAACCAAGATTACATTTTTGCTTCCGAAACAGGAACATCGGACAATTGACAGGGGAGACGAATATGTTTAAAATTTTGATTGCAGACGATGAACCGATTGCACGGGAAGCAATTGCTACTATCATCAGAAAGCATCTGCTGGAAAAAATAGAAATACTACAGGCCAAATCAGGACGGGAAGCGGTAGAGAAAGCGGGAACCCTACAGCCGGATATTGTATGTATGGATATTCGTATGCCCGGCCTCAATGGGATTGATACCATTCAGGAACTGAAGCGCCGTTATCCGGAAATGATCTTTATTGTAATTACAGCCTTTGATGACTTTGATACGGTGGTGGCAGCGCTTAAATTGGGTGTACAGGATTATTTTTTGAAACCGATCAAGATCGATGACCTTGTACGCTCTCTGCAAAAAGCTATTGGACAGATCATGCAGCGGCAGGACGAGCGTGAAGAAGCGTTGAATTTAAAAGATACTGTTTCAAAACTGATGCCGGAGCTTGAAAAAGAACTTATCTATACGCTGTTTATCGGCAACACCAAACGGATTTATGATTACGGATATTTGCGCCTTCTCGGAATCGGGACGGAATGCGGCGGATGCTTTGGAATACGGATGGCCGACGGAGGGGATGAAGCGGAACAGCGTGCCGCGCAGCGGATCAGGCGGTATGTTAAAAATCATTGCAGTGGGGTTTCAAGTTCTTTGCAGAATGGAAAGATGATTGTGTTCCTGTTTGAAGATATTCTGATGGAAGACCGGGAATTTTGGCTGCACGAATGTGCTAAAAACCTTATGCAGGCGGCACAGTGCGAACATATTTTTTTGAGCGTTGCTCCCTATTCCACCTCACTTGGAGAATTGCGCGAATCTTACCTGACGGTTGCGGCAGGGTTGGAAGATTCCAATGGAAACGAAGGGATTGTATTCTGTAAAACATGGAACTCCTCGCTAACGGAAAAAAAGACGGATTATCCGTTCAAACTCGAAGACGTGGTTTTTCAGGAGATTAAGCAAGGAAGACCCCAGGCCGCACGTGAAAAAACGGTACAGCTGTTTGAAGCGCTCGCCCGGATTGCCCAGGGTTCCCAAAAAAAGCTTGCAGGGGAAATCCAAAAATTTGTCGCCGCCCTGATTCGTTTTCGAATGTCCGTGGAAGCGGAAGAGGATACAAATAGCTCCTTCGATTTGTTTACCGATCCGGTTGAACTGATGAACCGATGTTTGCAGGAGGTGGAAGCCCTTTGCCACATTGCAGAGCAGACGGACAAAGAAACGGCAAATAAAAGCATTAAAAAAGCAATCGAATATATCCGGGAAAATTATAAAAATAATATTTCCATGTGCGATGTGGCGGATCATGTTGGACTCAGCCCTTTTTATTTTACGAAAATATTCAAAGCAGAAATAGGAATGACGTTTGTGCGTTACTTAACCGCACTGCGCATTGAGAATGCAAAAAACATTATGAAAAATGATCCGTCGGTTCAGATTAAGGAACTTTGCTACCAGGTTGGATATAATGATCCGAAATATTTTTGCAGGGCATTTCGGAGCATTGAAAAGCAATCGCCGACGGAATACCGGCTTGCTTTAAAGCGGAAGAAGTAGGCGGAATTTCGTATTTCACGTGGAGCCAATTGTTTTATAGGACGCATCCATAGTTTTTTTCTATGAATTGTTGTAAAATGGGGAAGGACGGAGGTGCGTTCATGGAAGAATTCAAGTTCACGACAAAAACAAATTTCGAGGTGTTCCGGGACTACTGGATGTTTACCCTTTTTGAAAAACGAGGCGCAAACGGGGGACGGAGCGGCTTTGTAAAATATATGACAATCCTTCTTGTGATTGTCGCAGCGCTCGCCGTGCTGTGTATATGTAATGCCGTGCTATTGGACGGCGTCCTTGGGCCGATCCCGCTGATCCTGCTGATTGGGATTGCCGCGGCGCTTATTTCCGCGCTTGTTACCGCGACAAGGTCGCAGCCGAAACGCCAGTATAAGCTGGTGCAGGAGGCGGTGGAAACGCCGCAGAAATACACCTTTACGGATACGCAGATGGAGGTGCGCGAGGACATTACGGAGGAAGACCGGGAATCCCTCGCCGAATTTCCGTATGAAAAAATTATAAGCGGTTATGAAACGCAAAAGGCATTCTATCTGTTTATCAGCGAGACGGAGGCTTTCCTGATTCCAAGAGGCCAGCTTACGGGAGTGGATGCAGGAGAATTTGCGGCATTTCTTGCCCGCAAACTGGACGGGCGGTTTTTCAAAAGTAAAAAAAGCTGAAGTTTTGTGTTTAAGCGGTATCTATGGTATTATTGGTAAGATATCACAAGTAAAAGAGGTTTTCCTATGATGTATGATGTTATCATCGCGGGAGCGGGGCCCGCGGGTCTTACGGCTGCGATTTATGCGTGCCGCGGCGGACTCAAAACACTCGTGCTGGAACGGGCGTTTGCGGGCGGCCAAATGGCAATCAGCCATATTATCGACAATTATCCGGGATTTGAAAATGAAGTCACGGGTGCGGCGCTTGCGCACAGCATGAAGCTGCAGGCGCAGAACCTGGGCGCGGAAATCGTTACGGAAGAAATTACGAAATTTGAACTGGAAGAACCGGTCAAAAAAATTACTACGTCCAAAAATACCTACCAGGCGAAAGCGGTCATCCTTGCGATGGGCGCGTCGCCCAAACAGCTTGGCGTAAAGGGCGAGGATGCGCTCCTGGGCGCGGGGGTTTCTTAT
Source organism: Christensenella intestinihominis (assembly GCF_001678845.1). GTDB lineage: Bacteria > Bacillota > Clostridia > Christensenellales > Christensenellaceae > Christensenella > Christensenella intestinihominis. The sequence goes on along the minus strand of NZ_MAIQ01000004.1, from coordinate 242,398 downwards.
TGCGCGACCTGCGACGGAGCCTTTTTCCGCGGGCGGGACGTTGCCGTGATCGGCGGCGGGAATACGGCCGTGGAGGATGCGCTTTATCTTGCAAAATTCTGCAATAAAGTTTACATCATCCACAGGCGGGACCAGTTCCGTGCCATGAAGGGTATGGTGGATGCGGCGGCGGCAGTGCCGAACATCGAGTTTGTCCTTTCCCATACGCCGGAATCGGTGAATGGGGAAAATACGGTGGAGAGCGTAACGGTTAAGGATGTGAAAACCGGGAAGACAAAAGACCTCCCGGTGGCGGGCGTGTTTATTGCGGTCGGGCAGACGCCAAAAACGGATTTGGTGAAGGGCCAGGTCGAAACCGACGAGGCGGGCTTTATCAAGGCGGACGAATCCTGCAAGACAAACCTTCCGGGGGTTTCCTGCGCGGGCGATATCCGCACGAAACGGCTGCGGCAGATTGTTACGGCGGTTGCGGACGGCGCGGTTGCGGCGGACAACAGCCTTGGAATCGACTGTGTGCTGCAGGCGGCACAGGCGCAGGAGCAATAGAGTATTAAGTTTTAAACAAAGGGGTATATTATGGCACGGTTATTTGGAACGGACGGAGTGCGCGGCATTGCAAATGAAAAGCTTACGTCCAAACTGGCATACGATCTCGGCCGGGCAGGCGCATACTGCCTGACAAACGAGCTCCACAACGCAAGGATATTGATAGGAAAAGACACGCGCGGCTCGGGGGACATGCTGGAATCCGCCCTTGTGGCGGGTATTTGCTCGGCGGGCGCGGAAGCGGTGGTGGCGTGCACGCTGCCGACCTCGGCAATCGCATACCTGACCCGGCATTCGGGCTATGATGCGGGGGTTGTTATCTCCGCGTCGCATAATACGGTGGAGTATAACGGAATCAAATTTTTCAATTCAAGCGGTTACAAGCTGGCGGATGAGATTGAGGACCGCATTGAAAATATTATCATGAATGAGTCGGAACCCGTACCGCAGCCTACGGGCAAGAAAATCGGACGGCGGGTGCGCCTGAAAAAAGCGGCGCAGGATTATATGGATTTTGTGGTGGAAACGACGGATGTGCGCCTTGATGGAATGAAGGTGGTCCTTGATTGCGCCAACGGCGCGGCGAGCGAGGTCGCGCCGTGGATTTTCAAGCTTCTCGGCGCGGAAGTAATTCCCTATTATAATATGCCGGACGGCACGAATATCAATGAGAATTGCGGTTCCACCCATCCGGACCAGCTCTGCCGCCTGGTGTCCGAGCTTGGGGCGGACGTGGGCCTTGCCTTTGACGGCGATGCGGACCGGCTGATCGCTGTGGACGAGCACGGCGGCATTGTGGACGGCGACAAGGTAATGGCAATCTGCGCAATCGATATGAAAAAGCGCGGCGCCCTCAACAAGGATACGGTGGTTGCAACCGTGATGAGCAATATGGGGATGGAAACGACCCTGAAGGAAAACGGGATCGGCCTTGTCCGGACGGATGTGGGAGACCGCTATGTGCTCGAGGAAATGCTGGCGAGCGGCTACAATTTCGGCGGCGAACAATCGGGCCACATAATTTTCCTCGACCATAACACCACGGGGGACGGAATTCTTTCGGGCGTGCAGCTGATGTCCGTGATGAAACGGCAGGATAAGCCGCTTGCACGGCTTGCGCGGCCGGTCAGCACCTATCCGCAGGTGCTCGTAAACGCCTATGTCAGCGACGAAAAAAAGCACGATTATGATAAAGACGAGGAAATCCTTGCGGCGATTAAGAAGCTGGAACAGGACTTCCATGGCGAAGGCAGGGTGCTGATCCGCACCTCGGGCACGGAGCCCATGGTGCGCGTAATGATAGAGGGCAAGGATAAAGAGGCGATTACCAAGCAGGCCGTGGCAATGGCCAAGCTGATTGAAAAGCGTCTGAACTAACAAAATACGGCAAAGGGAAGAAGCGCGCTGCAGCGCTTCTTTTTTATGGCGCACACCGCCGGCGGGCGGTATGAATGACGGATTTTTATTTATTTTTAAAAGGAAATGGGATATAATAAACGATGTATTGATTTTAACCAGTGAAAACAGGGGAGGTTATTATGTGCGGAATTGTTGGATATATAGGAGACAGAAATGTTATCCCGGTTTTGATCGGCGGCTTGCAGAAGCTTGAATACCGCGGATACGACAGCGCGGGAATCGCGTATCTTGATAACGGGAAAATGACCGTCTATAAGGAAAAAGGCAAGCTTGCGGGGCTTGAAAAAATGGTCGCGGGCAAGTGTGCGGAGCATACCATAGGCATCGGCCACACGCGCTGGGCGACGCACGGCGAGCCCAACCAAAAGAACGCGCATCCCCATGTCAATGAGGCCGGCGATCTTGCCATTGTGCACAACGGCATCATTGAAAATTACCTGCAGCTTCGTGAGTGGCTTACAAGAAAAGGGATTTCGTTTATTTCGGATACGGACACGGAGATCATTGCCCACCTGATTGCCTATTACCTGAAGGACGACCTCAAGGAGGCTGTTTCGCAGGCAATCTCCAAGCTTAAGGGAAGTTATGCGCTCGGTGCTGTGTGCGAACGTTTCCCGGACGAAATTGTCGCTGTCCGCAAAGACAGCCCGCTCGTAGTCGGCGTCGGTAAAAACGAAAACCTGATCGCGTCGGATATTCCCGCCCTTCTCGAGTATACGCGCGACGTATATTTCCTGAACAACGGCGAAATTGCCGTTATAAAGAAGGATGAGGTCAGCCTTTATGACGAGGTGCTGAACCCGATCGAGCGTGATGTGTTTACCGTTGAATGGGATGTTTCGCAGGCGGAAAAAGCGGGATATCCGCATTTCATGCTCAAGGAAATTGAAGAACAGCCGCAGGCGCTTGCGGATACGCTCAACCCGCGCGTCAAAGACGGCGAGATCAATTTTGATGAAATCGGGATCGACGACGCCATGCTTGCCGGTATCAAAAAAATAACGATTATCGCATGCGGCACCGCATACCATGCGTCGTATGTGGGAAAATATATCATCGAGCGCCTGGCGCGCGTACCGGTGGAGGTGGAAATCGCTTCGGAGTTCCGGTATAAGAATCCCATTATGGACAAGGATAATTTCGTGATTGTCGTCAGCCAGTCGGGTGAAACGGCGGATACCATCGCGGCCCTGCGGGAAGCCAAAAGCCGGGGCGCGTTCGTGCTTGCGGTTGCAAACGTCGTCGGGTCCACCATCGCGCGCGAGGCGGATAAGGTGCTGTATACGCGCGCGGGGCTTGAAATTGCGGTTGCATCCACCAAGGCGTATACCACGCAGCTCATGGCGCTTTATATGTTTGCCCTGAAGCTTGCGTATGCGAAGGGCGGGATCACGGAGGACGAATACCATGCATACGTTGCGGAGCTTCAAAAGGTTCCGGAAAATGCGCAAAAGGTGATCGAAAACAAGGAGCTGCTGCAAAAGTTCGCGTACGAGCATTTTACGGAGCACAGTGTGTTCTATATCGGACGCGGTCTTGATTATGCGATGGCCATGGAGGGCTCGCTGAAATTAAAGGAAATCAGCTATATCCATTCCGAAGCGTATGCGGGCGGGGAGCTTAAGCACGGCACCATCGCGCTTGTGGAAAAAGGAACGCTTGTCGTCGCGGTGCTGACGCAGGGCGACCTGATCGAGAAATGCCTGAGCAATGTAAAAGAGGTTACGTCGCGCGGGGCGGTTGTGATGGTGGTGACCCAGGAAAAATACCGGGATTTGGTCAAAGACGTGGCGGATAAAATTGTTACCGTGCCCGATGCAATCGATTTTGAAGCGACCATCACCTCGATTATCCCGATGCAGATTTTTGCATATTATATGTCTGTGCAAAAGGGCTGTGATGTGGATAAGCCGAGGAACCTGGCAAAGAGCGTGACCGTAGAATAAGCGGCAGGGATTTAAACATTAAACCGCCGGAAGCAGGCGCTTCCGGCGGTTTTTACAAATTATTCACGGCGAAGTCCTGAAATCTATGTTATAATCGACATAAGAAAAAATATGTAAAGAAAGCAAACGGTGCCATGGCAGAGAATGAGTCGCGTGAGTCGCGAGTGACCAAAAAACGTCAGGAAAAGACAAAAAATATATGGGGATGGGTGCTTGCCATCGGGATCGCGGTTGCCGTGGCATTCCTGGTACGGGCGTTTTTGTTTGAAATTATATTAGTGGACGGGCCGTCCATGCAGCCCACTCTGCATACGGACGAGAGGCTTGCGGTTGAGAAGGTCAGCCGGTATGCGGGGCTTCCGGAGCGTGGGGATATCATTATCGTGCACTATTCGGACGGAACGAACAACAATTATGTGAAGCGCGCCATCGGCCTGCCCGGAGACACGGTGGAAGTCCGTGACAGTACGGTGTATATCAACGGCGAAGCGCTCAGCGAGGACTATACCAATAAGGCGGAGCCATACGCGGATATGGGCCCCGTAACCGTACCTGAGGATACGGTGTTCGTTATGGGCGATAACCGCGCAAATTCCATGGACAGCCGCATGGTGGGGCCAATCCGCCACGACCAGATCGTAGGCCACGCCATGGCGGTGATTTTCCCGTTCAATGAAATGCGCAGCCTTGACGGTGCATAAGCCCGTCAGGATACATCAAAAAAAGGCCGGTCCCTCGCGGAACGGCCTTTTGTATTTATACGATCGATCAGCGGAGCACCAGATGCGTAGGCAAAAATATCTGCATCGTTTTCGGCGCGGTATCGTTGCGGATTTTATGGAGCAGGATGGAGACCAGCTGCTCCGCCAGCTCGCTTTTGTCATATCCTATGGAAGAAAGCGGGTAGGGAAGCTGCATGTTGGATAAAATGTTATCATAGCCGATGATGGGCACGTTGGCTTCCTGCCCGGTTTTCTGCAGGATTGCCAGCACCTCGAGGGCCACGAGGTCGCTGAAGGCAAGGATTGCGTCGTAAGAAATTTTTTCCTGGGACAGTTTTTTGAAAACCGAGGTGCAGCGCCCGCCCGTAACCGGGACGCGGCGCACCAGCTTGCCGCTGTATGGAATGCCGTGCTTGCGGAGCGCCTGCTTATAACCGGCGAGACGTTCGGTTGAGCTTGAAATATAAGAAGGACCGCCGAGATGCAGGATGCGGCGGCAGCCCTGCCCGATGAAATATTCGGTCGCGAGGAAAGCGCCCGTAACGTCGTCCGACGAAACAAAATCCACATCAGGGTCCGAAAAATGCCGCCCCAACAAAACAAAAGGGCAGCCGCTGTTCTTTAAAAAGTCGATTGGTTCGTGCGTTTTCTGGGAGGGACATAAAATAATTCCATCCACCTTTTTTTCCAGCGCGGAATTAATTGCGTACATCTCCAAGGTCGCGTCTTCATCCGTATTGATAATGATGGTGTTATAATCATATTTGCGGGCATAATTCTCGATCAGCTTCACCATGATTCCAAAAAAAGGATTGGAAATATCGCTCATGATGACGGCGAGGGTTTTGGTGTATCCGGTGCGCATCGAGCTTGCGACGGTGTTTCGGACATACCCAAGCTCGTCCGCTTTGCGGCGGATCAGGAGTTTGGTTCCCTCGGAAATATCCGGTTTGTCGTTTAAGGCGTGGGAAACGGTATTGACGGTAAAACCGGTCGCAAGGGCGATATCCTTTAAAGTTGTTTTGTTTTTGGAACGTCCAGACATACGTCATCCTTTCCACGAGAAACAAGCGCCTGCCGCTCCGCGTTGGTACTTTGTGAAAAATTCACAGTTTTTCTTTGAAAACATCCTGGTTTCACAAGACCTGCCCGCCGCGGAGATAAACCGGCAATTTTCTTTTATTCTATCATTTGTTCAATTTTTTGTAAATATAGCGAAAATATCTAAAAAAACATTCAAAGAAAAGTATTGACAAACAGAATAACGGATGATAAGATTACATTATCGATAATGTAAAAACACATGTAATATTATCGATAATATTCACAGCAAATCCAGATTGAAACTTACAAAAAATTTTAAACGCAGCGAATTTAAAAATTTAAGGCTAATTTGACTCTTTGTTTTCGGGATGAATTATTCCGGAGAATACTATATCAACATTCTTAAGGAGGAAAAATAATGAAAAAGATGGGATTGAAAATGGTCACTGTCGCATTGGTGCTGCTGATGGCGGTTTCGGTTTTATTGACGGGCTGCGGAACAACCGCTCCTGCGGCGTCTACCGCGCCTGAAACCTCGGAAAGCACGGCGCCCGCGGCTGATGACGGCGGCGCGGCTGAAAGCAAGGCTCCCTCTTCCGAAGGCGGAAAAACGATTGCGTTCAGCCTGAAGACGATCACAAACGACGATTTCCAGAAGGCAATTGCGGATTCGATCCAGAAAGCTGTCGAGGATTCGGGAAATACTTTCGAGCTTGTTACGGCGGGCGACCAGACCAACGTTGCCAACCAGGTAAAGCAGATTGAGGACCTGATTGCAAAGAAGGTGGATGCGCTGATCGTAAGCCCCATGGACGCTAACGCGGTCATTCCGGCGCTTGAAAAGGCGAAGGCTGCAGGCATCCCGGTCGTTCTCGTCGACCAGACCATTGAAGACGGGCATGAGGACCTCTATGTGACATATATTGGAACGGACAACACCAACGCAGGCAAGGAAGCGGGCAAGAAGGTTGCGGAATGGCTCGGCAATAAAGGCAACGTACTGATCGTGCGCGGAGCGAACGGCTCTTCCGCGGGAGACCAGCGTGTCGACGGGTTCAAACAGGGACTCGAAGGGACGGATATCGTAGTGGCCGGCGAACAGGCGGGCGACTGGAAAAATGATAAGGCGATGCAGGTAACGGAGAATATGCTCCAGGCAAACAGCGACGTGCAGGCAATCTTCACGGCCTCCGACGGTATGCTGGACGGTATCCTGCAGGCCCTGCAGAATGCGGGCAAGACGGATGTAAAGATTATGTCCGTCGACGGGTCGAAAAAAGCGGTTGAGATGATTGAAGCCGGCGACGTAACAGGAACGATGGCGCAGTTCCCGCAGATTATGGGCGGAAAAGCGGTTGAAACGCTCCTCGGTGTAATTGACGGTTCCATCGATCCCGATTCCGTAGAAAAATATATCGATTCCGGCACGGCGGCTTATACGCAGGATAACCTTGACGAAGCAAAGGAAAGCGCGTTCTAAGCAATACCGGAACATGGAAGGCTTTGCGGGGGCCCCGGCCCCCGCAGGGCATTTGTCAGAGAAGAAGGAGGATACCGATGGAACGGATCAAACAGCATAAAAACATAATATGGATCGGCGCGGCAATTGTGGCGCTGATTATTGCCGGTTCCTTTATCCCCTATTTTTATACGCTGGATAACCTGCTCAACGTCGTCAGGCAAAGCTCCGTTGTTGCGATTTGCGCGGTTGGGGTCACGATGGTAATCATTATCCTCGGCATCGACCTTTCCGTGGGCGGCATCGTTTCATTTGGGGCAATGGTGTGCGGCATACTCATGCTGGCCGGAAACAACATTGTTTTATGTATGCTTGCGGGTATGGCGGTGGGCCTCGCTTTCGGATTATTTAACGGTTTTATGGTGGCGAAAATCGGCGTGCCCCCCTTCATCACAACGCTTGTGGTGGGGCAGGTGGCGGCCGGGCTGGCGCTCGTCTTGAGCAACGGCGGCTCCATCGGCGGCTTTCCGGACAGCTATGGATTTATCGGGAACGGAACGTTCCTGGGCGTGCCGGTTTCCAATTACATTATGGCTGCATTCGTTATTGTGGGCTCTTTGTTCATGGCCAAAACAAAAATGGGAAGCCAGATTTACGCACTTGGGGGAAATGAAACGGTTGTAAGGCAGGAAGGAATCAACACAAATAAAATCAAGATTATCGTTTATGGAATTTCCGGTTTTTGCGCGGCATGCGGCGGCATCCTGCTGAGCGCACAGCTCGATACGGTACACCCGATCCAGGGGGAGCCGTACCTGCTCGATACAATTGCGGCATGCGTAATCGGCGGAGTCAGCATGATGGGCGGCGAAGGAAAAATTTATCTGGCGCTCGTAGGGGCCCTGGTGATCGGATTGGTAAGGAATGCTCTGAATATGCTCGGGATGCATCCGTTTTACCAGAATATCATTATCGGTGCAATTATCATTGTTGTGGTAGCAATCAGTGTGTGGAATAAAAATAAAAAGATCAAGGAAAGCAAAACATTCTGACAGTTACCGATTTTGAAAGGAGGGCAACCATGAGCAGTGAAAAAACTTTGAAACAAGCAAAACCTGCGGGGGGATGGCTTCGCGGTTTTGTCAAAAATAACGGCGCGATCGTAATTTTCATTATCATCTTTGTGTTCGCGCTGATCTTTATCAGGAACTTTGCTTCCGTGGAAAACATGCTCAACATCGTCAAGCAGGCGGCGATCCCGATTATTGCCTGCATCGGGATGACGATGGTGCTCATGACGGGCGGGATCGACCTCTCGCTTGGATATAACATCGGATTTACGTCGGTAGTGGCCGGGCTCCTGATTAAAACGCTGGGCGTCCCGGTTCCGCTGGGCGTGATCGCGGCGCTTGCCGTCGGCCTCGCCATTGGCTTTGGCAACGGACTCCTCGTGGACAAGGTCAAGGTTCCCGCGTTTATTACGACGCTGGGGACGGGCTATATCCTGCTTGGAGCGGCACAGATTATCAGCAAGGGAGAAACGATCAACAAGCTGCCCGAGGATTTCCTGGCAATCGGGACCACGCCGGTCGGCGACCTTAACACCACGGTTCTGATCGCGGTGGCGGTGGCGGTGATCTTCTATATCGTGCTCCAGCGTTCCACCTATGGGCGGGCGCTCGCGGCCTTTGGCTATAACCAGCGCGCCAGCTTTGTGAGCGGCATTCCGGCATCGAAAATACACGTCAGCGCCTATGCAATCTGCGGCCTGCTGTCCGCGCTCGCGGGCGTGCTCCTCACGATCCGCGTCAATTGCGCGCAGCCGGATATGGGCGGCGGGGATTATACCTTCCAGATTGTGACGGCGGCCATCGTAGGCGGCGCGAGCCTGTTTGGCGGGAAAGGAACCGTCGTAGGCAGCATTTTCGGCGTATTCATCATCAAAGTGATCGAAAACTGTATCAATCTTACGGGCGTGCAATATTTTCTTTACCAGGCAGTCATGGGGATCGTAATATTACTGGCGCTGATCTTTGAATGCGTCAAGAATAAGAAGCTTTGAGGCGGCGTGCGTTCGATGAAAGGAAGTGAAGGCTTTGAGTGAAACGATTTTGGAAATGCGCGGGATTACCAAATATATCTTTGACAGCGAAGGAATCGCGCTGAAAAATACCAACGTAAAAATATTGGACAATATTGATTTCAACCTGCGGCACGGGGAGGTCCATGTGCTGATGGGGGAAAACGGCGCGGGGAAATCCACCCTGATGAAAATACTCGGGGGCATCATTCCGCCGGACGAAGGCGAGATGGTGCTGGAAGGCCAGAAAACCGGATTCAAAAACCCGATGGAGGCCAAAGCGGCCGGTATCGGTTTTATCCACCAGGAGCTGAACCTGTGCCAGAATATTGACGTGGCGCATAATATGTTCCTCGGCAACGAAATTATGAAAAACAGCGTTTTCATGGATAAGAAGGAGATGTACCAGCGCAGCGCGGAGCTGCTTGCGCGGATTGGCTGCAATATCAATCCCAAAACCATTGTGCGCAATCTTTCCACGGCGCAGCAGCAGCTTGTCGAGATTGCCAAGGCAATGTCCTATCATTCCAAAATATTGATTATGGACGAACCGACGGCAAGCCTTTCCCAGAATGAAATCGATATCCTTTTCAATCTCATCCGCGACATGAAGGGCAAGGGAATCAGCATTATTTATATTTCCCACCGGTTTGAAGAGCTGCTTGAAATCGGCGACCGCATCACGGTGCTGCGCGACGGGAAAAACTCGGGCAATATGGACGTTGCCGACTATGATTACGATAAGCTCGTCAACATGATGGTGGGACGGACCCTCGAAAAGATGCATTCGTGCACGCATATCCCGCAGGAGGAAGAAGTGCTGCGGGTGGAGGGCCTGAAAATATCGGAGAAAACGAAGCCCATCCATATCACGGTGAAAAAGGGTGAAATCGTTGGGCTGGGAGGGCTCGTCGGCTCGGGACGGACAGAGCTCGCGCAATCGATTTTCGGCGCGCGTCGTTTTCCGTCGGGCAAGGTTTACTATATGGGGGAACGGATCAAAAAACCAAATCCCCGTTCTTCCGTACAAAAGGGGATCGCATATCTTTCGGAGGACCGCAAGCTGGACGGGCTGGTGCTCCCTATGGATATCCGTGAGAACATCACGCTTGCCTATCTCGACCGCTTTTTCAAAAACCGGATTATTTCAAAACCCAGGGAACGTGAGATTGCGGAGGGCGAGGCGCGCGAGCTTAACATTGTGTGCCGCTCCATTTACCAACTTGTGAGCACACTTTCGGGCGGAAACCAGCAAAAGGTGGTTCTTGCCAAATGGCTGTCCCAAATGCCGAAGCTGCTTATCCTGGACGAACCGACCCGCGGGATCGATATCAATGCCAAGGCGGAAATCTATAAGCTGATGGATGAGATCGCCGGACAGGGCGTGGCAATCCTTATGATATCCTCGGAAATGCCGGAACTCATCGGCATGAGCGACCGTATTTACGTGATGCGCGGGGGGACGATTTCCGATGAAATCGATAAGGCCGACGGTATTACGCAGGAACGCATCCTGCAAGGGGCGCTGAACTAAGCGCCGCTGAAAACTAAAAAGGAAAAGGCGTGGAGGTCTTTGAATGGGCAAAATGGCCACGCCTTGGATTGTTGTTGACTAAATTTCAGAAAAGAGGACAAAAAAATGGAACCGATTACGTTTGCACTATATTTTGGGAACAGGGGCTTTTTCCCCGCGGAAGCGATTGCCGACGCCCGCCGGGAAATGGAAGAGGCAGTCCGCAAGGCGGGGTTCCGTTCCATTTCCGCACCCGCCGACATGACCCGCTATGGGGCGGTGGAGACGGCAAAGGAAGGCCAAAAATATGCGGAATTTTTGAAACAGCATGCGGGCGAATTTGACGGCGTGATTATGTGCCTGCCCAACTTTGGAGACGAAAACGGCGCGATGGTCGCCCTCAAGGACTGCGGCGTTCCAATCCTTATCCAGGCCTATGACGACGAGGCGGACCGCATGGACCCGGCGCACCGGCGCGACGCGTTTTGCGGAAAATTTGCCATGATGGATGTGTTTTACCAGATGAAAATTCCATTCACCGCCTACCAGCCCCATACGATGAACCCCCTGACGCCGGGTTTCGACCGGCAGATTCGGGATTTCGCAGCGGTGTGCCGTGTTGTAAAGGGGATGAAGAGCTTTAAGGTCGGCGCCGTCGGCGCGCGCACGACAGCTTTTAAAACGGTTCGTTTTGACGAATTGACGCTGCAAAAATATGGGATCGATACGGAGACGCTGGATTTGACTTCCGTATTCGCGCAAATCCGAAGCATGCAGAAAGAAAAAGAGCGGGTTGCGCAGCGCCGTGCATACTATGCGGAAATGGCGGACATGAGCGGCGTGCCCGGGGAGAAGCAGGACACAATCGCGGCGATCGGGCTTGTGCTCGACGAAATTATTGAAGAATACAGTCTCGACGCGCTTGCGCTCCGCTGCTGGGCGGAGTTCCAGCAGGAATTCGGGGTATCCCCCTGCGTCCCGGTATGCGACCTCAATGAACGGGGAATCGCGGCGGCGTGCGAGATGGACGTAAACAATGCGGTTGCCATGCGGGCGATTGCCCTTGCGAGCGAGCAGCCCGCAAGCGTGCTCGACTGGAACAATAACTATGGCGGTGAAGCGGATAAATGCATTGTATTCCACTGCGGGCCGGTTGCGAATTCGCTGCTGGCAGGCGGAAAGGGAACGGTGGGCAGGCACCGGATTCTTGAAAATTCCTATGGCGCGGATAATTGCATCGGCGTCAACGCAGGCAAATTCGATCAGTTCCATTTCACATTCGCAAGCGCGAAAACAGACGAGGGCGTACTCGGCTTTTATGCGGGCGAGGGCGATTTTACGGACGACCCGGTCAGCAAGGAATTCTTTGGCACCTATGGAGTGGCAAAGGTGGGCGGGCTCCAGGATGTCCTCACTTACATCGGTGAAAACGGCTACAAGCACCATGTGAGCATTACGAAGGGCGGCTGTGCCGCGATCCTGAAGGAAGCGCTGGGAAAATACCTCGGATACAGGATAGACCTGGTAACGCGCTGAGGCAGCATAAACGGTATAAAAAAGGCAGGCAGCCGCACAAGCGGGGGCCTGTCTTTTTTTGCGTATATCAAACCGGCCCGAAAGGAACGCCTTCGGATCAGCCTGCCGGAAAACAGGGCCCTTTACTTCCCGGTTTCCGCATATTCATGGGCGCGGTAAGGATTCTGGACTTTGAAAAATCCGCCGTCCACGCCGATAATTTCACCCGTCACATAGCCTGCCTCCGGCGATGCGAGGAAAGCAACCAGCGCCGCCGCCTCTTCCCCCGTGCCGAAACGCTTGAGGGCGATCTGCTTTACCTGTTCGTCGCCGCGTTCGCGAATCATTCCGTCCGTCATATCCGTGTGGATGATGCCCGGCGCATAGGCGTTTACCGTGACGCCGTAAGGGGCGAGCTCGGCGGACATGATTTTGGTAAACATGTTGACCGCAGCCTTGCTGCATCCATAGCCGACAAGGCCGACGTCCGCGATGGTCGCGGAGATGGAGGATGCATTCACAATCCTGCCGTATTTGTTCTTTTTCATGTAGGGAATGACCGCCTGTGTCATCAAAAACTGGCTTTTGAAATTGATATTTAAGTAACGGTCGAGATCATCCTCCGTCATATCTTCCACAAAAGCAAAATCGAAAATTCCCGCGTTGTTGACCAGGATATCGATGCGGCCGAACCTTTCGCCGACCTCCTTCACAATGCGGTCGACATCCGCCTTCCTGCTGACGTCCCCCTGTATCACATCCGACTGCGGAGAAAGCTTTTGCAGTTCCGCCTTTACCTCTGCCGCGCTCTTTTCGTTGGAACGGTATACCGCAACTACGATATCCCCCCTTTTTGCGAGGGCGAGACTCATGCATTTGCCCATTCCCCGTGTTCCGCCTGTAATAATTGCAACCCTTTGCTCACTCATTGTTCCACCTCGTCAAATTATTATCCTTCCTGAGAAAACCACGGACCTTGCAGCGCGATATCCGCTGCAAATCAATATTTTTATCCAAAAAATGGTAATTTAGAACAAAACAGGTAAAATTTCTTTCATTTTAGCAAGGGGGGTAATGATTGTCAAACATTTTTTGAACGTTCCAAAAATTTTTCGGAATTTTGCAAAAATCTATTGCTTTTAAAAAATCCGTGTGATAGAATACAACCAACAAAGCGAATGGAACGTTCCAAATAAACGGCCATTCGACAGTGAATCAGCATTTAAATTTTAAAAATTTTTATTTATAGAAAGAAACCAAGTAACAACAAACTGCATACCGGCTTTAAGGGAAAGCGAATCCGGGCCTCTTGTCCGAAGGGGCAACTGAATAATTAAGTCAATATTGTTTGCCGTGCCGAAATGCGCCGGAAACAAAAAAGGCGAATAAAAAAAGGCGAATATAAAAACGCAGGATTTTCCGCGATTCCTTATTACCCCGGAGCCTAAGGCCATGACGGCAAAAACGGTACCTTTTTGTCGGCCGGGCGGATCGCAAACGAAAACTTTTGGAGGTTTGAATCCATGAATGTAATCGATAAATTTTCAATGAACGGAAAAGCCAGCGTTGTAACCGGCGCTGCGCAGGGGCTTGGAAAGGCAATGGCGGAGGCGCTTGCTTCGGCCGGGTCGGATATCGTAATCGCTGAGATTAATACGGACCTTGCCCGGGAAACCGCAAACGAAATCGCGAAAACGTACGGTGTAAAAGCAGACGCTGTGAAGTGCGACGTCACCTCGCCGGAGGACAACCGGAAGCTGGTGGAATTCACGGTAAACACATTCGGTAAAATCGATGTGATGATTAATAATGCCGGAATTGTGAAGCATATCCCCGCCGAGGATGTAACGCCCGAGGAATGGCTTTCCGTAATCAATATTAACTTAAACGGCGTGTTCTTCGGCTCGCAGGCGGCGGGACGCGCCATGATCCGGCAGGGATACGGCAATATCATCAATACGGCGTCCATGTCCGGACTCATTGTCAATACGCCGCAGCCGCAGACTTCCTACAACGCGTCCAAAGCGGGCGTAATCCATCTTACCAAAAGCCTGGCATGCGAATGGGCGCCTTACAATATCCGCGTAAATGCAATCTGCCCCGGCTATATGCAAACGGAAATGACGAAAAAGTTTTTCGCGGACGGCGGCGAATGGGTCGATAAGTGGATGGCGATGTCGCCGATGAAACGCCCGGGCACGCCCGACGAACTGCAGGGCGTGGTTCTCTACCTTGCGAGCGACGCATCGACGTTTACCACGGGATCGGCCATTCCGGTAGACGGCGCGTATACCTGCTGGTAAGCGCGGGGATTTTATTGTTCATAATACGGCCTCGCGCCGTATATATGATAGATTGGGGCGATCTGCCCTGGCATTATAGGGAGGAAAATTATGAGTAATCAAACCGGAACGGAACTTTCCGCCAAGAAGAGCGGAAAATTCGGACAAGTAATGGCAAAGCCGGAAATGACGGCCCTTGTTGCATTGATTGCATTATGCATCGTTATGTGCATCCTGAGGCCGGAAACATTCCCGACGCCGACAAACGTATTCAATATTATGAGGCAGTTCTCACTGACGGCAATCCTCGCAGTAGGTATGGGCCTCATCATCATCACCACGGGCATCGACCTTTCGGTCGGGTCGGTCATCGCGGCTTCAGCGGCGTTCGGCACCTATATCGCACGTGCGAACGAGGGAACCCCCGGCATCATCGTGCTTCTCCTCATTCTGGGCTTCGGCGCGGGCATGGGCCTTGCGAACGGCCTGCTGGTCTCCAAGGTTGGCCTGCCGCCGTTCATCGCTACGCTCGGTACGATGAGCATCGGCAGCGGTATCGCGCTGCTGATTACCAACGGATCGCCGATCAGCTACCAGCCGACCTGGATTTCCGTATTCGGCGGCGGCTATATCGGGCCGGTTCCGATCTCCGTAATCGTCATGGCGGCGATCGTCGTACTTGGATTTATTTTTGCAAACAATACAATGACCGGGCGGAACATTTACGCGGTCGGCAACAGCGCCCCTGCGGCAAAGCTGTCCGGTATCAAGGTAGACAGGATACTGACCCTCGTATATGTGATCGAAGGTTTGCTGGCAGGCGTGTGCGCACTGCTCCTCGTGGGGCAGATGAACAGCGCGGACCCGTCCTTTGGTAAGAGTTACGAGATGGATGTTATCGCGGCGGCGGTTATCGGCGGCATCTCGATGTCGGGCGGCGAAGGAAGCATCCTCGGTACGGTGGTTGGCGCGGCGCTTATGGGCGTATTAAAGAATATGTTCGTACAGCTTGCGGTCTCCGGTTATTGGCAGACGGTTATCCTGGGCCTGATTATCATCGGCGCGGTTGCGATCGACAGTGTCCGGAAAAAACGCGCAACCCGGTAACTGCATTACTCATGTTGTATTCAAACCGGCCCAGCCGGTTGGATAATAAAAAAATCTGGGAGGAAAGATTATGTTAAAAAAGACTTTAGTAACCCTCGTTGCAGTGATTCTCTGCGTAGCGATGCTGGTTGGCTGCTCCGCACCTGCTGCGGAACCGAGCACGGAAGCATCTACGGAAGCTTCAACAGAAGCGTCCACAGAAGCATCCACGGAAGCTTCTTCCGACGCTGAACCCGCCGGCGACTTTACGCCCGCGGCGGACATCGAGATTCCCGCCGGGAAAACCCCGCTGTCCATGCCTGTAGACCAGGTTTCCGAAAAGCCCCTGAAGATCGCGACGATCATGGTGCAGAACAACCCGTTTGGCGCGGCTGTTCTCGTAGGCCAGAACTGGGCGAAGGAAGTCCTCGCCGACAGGAACTGCACGGTTGACTGCCAGTCCGTGGAAGACTTCGATCCTCAGAAATGGACGAGCATCATTGAAAACGATATCGCTGCCGGATATGATGCAATCTGCTACTTCGGTATTTCCGAAGCCCTGCAGCCGGTTACGGATAAAGGCGTTGATGCCGGTATCCTCATGTATGCGTTCAACACGGAGCCGGGCGAAAATTCCAAGCGCCAGGCGTACTATGGCCAGGATGGTACATACGGCGGCCAGGAATGCGGCAAGAAGCTCGAAGAGCTGATGGGCGGCGAAGGCAAATATGCCATCATCACCGGCGACTTCTCCGTACTCGGACATGAACTGAGAAGAAAAGGCGCGCACGAGATTCTCGACGCGAACGACAAGCTGGAGATGGTCGCTGAAGTTGAAAACAACGACAAGGCAGAGGAAGCTTACACGCAGACAGTCAATATCCTGACGGCGAACCCGGACCTCAAAGGCCTGTATGTAACGGCCGGCGGCCCGTCCGGCGCTGCGAAAGCTCTCGTAGACCAGGGTAAAGCAGACCAGGTTATGCTGGTATGCCACGACGTTCTTGCTGAAACCGCTCCGTACATTGCGGACGGCACAATCAAGGGCTGCATCGACCAGGACCCGTTCAACCAGGGTGCACAGCCGGTTATCGACGCGTTCAACCAGCTCGTCGCCGGCCAGGGACCGAAAGAAGAAATCAACTGGTACAAGGGCGTTATGGCAACGCCTGACAACGTGAAGGAACTGTTCCCGGAACTGTTCTAAGCAGAAGAGTGTTTGAGGATGGGACTGCACGCGGTGCAGTCCCCATCCTTCAAAAAACGGAGGTTATTAATATGAGCAAAGAGCTGATTTGCAGACTGAACGGCATATCTAAAATCTTCCCAGGTGTTAGAGCTCTTGACAACGTAAGCTTTGATATTTACAGCGGAGAGGTGCACGCGGTTGTCGGTGAAAACGGCGCGGGCAAATCCACGCTGATGAATATACTGTCCGGGGTTTATCCGGCAGAAGAAGGAACCGTGGAATTTGAAGGACGGGAAGTCCACTTCAAAGAACCAAAAGAGGCGCAGGAAGCGGGGATTGCGATGATCCACCAGGAGTTGTCCCTTGCGCAGCATATGACGGCTGCGGAAAATGTGTATATCGGCAGGATGCCCAAAAAAGGGATCATGATCGATCGCGCAAAAATGTATAAAGATACCCAGGATTTCCTTGACGAGCTTGGCATTGATTATATCAGTCCCAAGGCGATTGTTAAAAACCTGAGCGTATCCGAACAGCAGCTTCTCGAAATCGTTAAGGCAATGTCCTTCCGGTCCAAAATGCTGATTATGGACGAACCGACGGCGTCCCTCACGGAGGGGGAAATCAAGTTCCTGCTTAAAATTGTGGATAATCTCCGCAAGAATGGCGTTGCAATCCTGTATATTTCGCACAAGCTGGAAGAGATTATGGAAATTGCGGATAAAATTACGGTATTGCGCGACGGGAAGCATATTGATACGCGCGAAAAGAAAGACATGGACGAGCAGACGATGATTAACCTGATGGTTGGGCGCGAGTTCGACCAGTCCGCGCACCGTGAATTCATGAGCGACTACGAAACGCGCAAGCCGATCCTCGAGGTGGAGCATCTTTCCGATGCGCGCGGCCGCGTAAAGGATGTTTCCTTCAAGCTGTACGAAGGAGAGGTTCTCGGGCTTACCGGCCTTGTGGGCGCGGGGCGCAGCGAGCTTTTGGAAACGATTTTCGGCGCGCACATGAAGACAGCCGGGACCATCAAACTGGATGGAAAAGAAGTCAAAATTAAAAACACGGAAGACGCAATCAACCACGGCATGGCGCTGATTCCGGAAGGCCGTAAAATCCAGGGGCTATTCCTTAAGATGTCCGTGGAAGACAACATGACGATGGTATACCTGAAGAGGCTGAAGAGCACGCTCGGGCTCCTGAACAAAAATAAGGTAAAGGGAATCGCGGACGAATACGTCGATAAACTGAATGTTAAAACGCCGTCCCTCCAGCAATGCGTCAATAATTTGTCGGGCGGCAACCAGCAAAAAACAATTGTTGCGCGCTGGCTGATGAACGGGCCGAAAATCCTGTTCATGGACGAGCCCACGCATGGAATTGATATCGGCGCGAAATCGGAGATATACCACATTATCGACGACCTTGCAAAGGAAGGCGTATCGGTGGTGCTCCTGTCGTCGGAAATGCCGGAGGTATTGTCCCTGTGCGACCGGATTATGGTGATGCACCACGGAGAACTCCGGGGAGTTCTGGGGCATGACGAAGCAGACCAGGTAAAGATTATGTCTTATACGCTGGATTCGGCGGCAAACGACGCAAAAGAGAGTCAGACCGCTTAATCGATATAGGATTTTACAGAAAGCAAGGCGGTTCTATGACTTATTTTTCCACCGCCTTGTTTTTTTACGCCGCACGAGGCGGCGGAAAGTGAGCTTTAGCGCCTGCCTGGGGGCGGGCCGGGACCCATAAGGAGGATAACAAATGGCAAAAAGGAATTTCGATGAAAATTTTGACCTCGCGGGCAAACGGGCGATTATCACCGGCGCGGCAAGCGGCATCGGGTTTGAGATTGCGAAGATGTATGCACGCAAGGGCGCGGATATTATTGTGTTCGACCGTACGGAGTCAGATGAACTGAAAGCGTACGTGGAGGGCCTTGGACGCATATATATGGGTTACAAGGGCGACATTACCAAAGGGGAAGACCGCAGGGGCGTTACGGACGCGGCAATCGCGCGGTTTGGAAAGATTGACATCCTTGTCAACTGCGCGGGAGTCGGCCTTATTGACAAGGCGGTGGACATGACCGAGGAAATGTGGGACCTCACAATGAACGTAAACCTTAAGGGAATGTTTATGCTCAACCAGGCGGTGGGGCGGACCATGATTGAAAACGGAGGCGGGAAGATTATCAATATGGCGTCCCAGGCCGGTATCGTCGCGCTCGACAAGCACATCGCCTACGGCGTGGCCAAGGCAGGTGTGATTTATATGACAAAATTGCTGTGCTTTGAATGGGCGCAGTATAATATAAACGTAAACGCCATCTCTCCCACGGTGATCCTGACCCCTATGGGCGAAGCAGCCTGGGAAGGCGAGGTAGGGGAGGCTTTCAAAAAAACCATCCCGGCCCGCAGGTTTGGCTATCCCGAGGAAGTCGCGGCCTGCGCGGTATTCCTCGCGAGCGACGCGGCGAGCCTTATTAACGGGGAAAACCTCGTGATCGACGGCGGCTATACGATCCAGTAAAGAAAGCGGGGAAAATCATGAATAATCAGTTAACGTTTGAAACATTGCCGGGCATTGTGGATATCAGCGCCCTTTCCGTTCCTACTACGGAAGCGGATGTGGCGGAGCTTGCCCGGGCGGCGAATCAATACGGCTTTATTGCGGCGTTTGTAATGCCGTGCAATATTGAATATTTGAAGCGGGAGCTTGGGCCGGACACCAGGGTGATTATGGGCGCGCCCATCGGTTTCCCGACGGGCACGGACCTCACGCAGGACAAGGTGTTCCAGGTAAAGGAGATGAAAAAGCTTGGCTGTACCGAGTTTGATATGGTTTTAAGCGTATCGAAGCTGAAATCGGGAAAGCTTGGCTACGTGAAGGACGATATTGCAGCCGTGATTGAAGCGGCGGACGGGTTTCCGGTAAAAGTAATCCTTGAGGTGACATACCTGACGGACGACGAGATCAGGGCCGGAAGCGATATCGTGGCGGAATCGGGCGCGCAGTACGTCAAAACCGGTACGGGTTATTCCGCAAAACCCACCGAGGTGCGGCATGTGGAACTGATGAAACAGGCGGTGGGCGACCGGGTCAAGATCAAGGTGGCCGGCGGGGTACGCGATTTCGATACGCTGCAGCGGTTTTATGATGCGGGCGCACGGCGCTTTGGCATCGGCATGAAATCGGCGATCAACATTTTGGAATCTATCAGGAATCAGTAATTTTTTCATTTTTTCCTCTTTAGCGGGTGGGAGGGACGGCCCGGCCGTTCCTCCGGACCGCACATAACTTAACAGAACTATTTCCTTTTCTGAAAATTTAAAATATAATATATAGGAGAAAGATACCATGGAAAAGAAATCAATCACGGTACAGGAAATTGCAGACGCACTCGACCATTCCCTTTTGCGTCCGGACATCACGGTAAAAGAACTCAAAGAGGGCTGCGCCCTTGCAAAGCAATATCGATGCGTTTCGGTATGCGTACGGCCTTCCGACCTCCCGATTGTGGTCCGCGAGCTCGAGGGAACAAAAGTGCTTCCGACGACGGTCATCGGCTTCCCGCACGGCACATGCACAACGGAAACCAAGGTGTTTGAAACGAAGGACGCGATCGAAAAGGGCGCCGTGGAAGTGGATATGGTAATGAATATCGGCCGTTTCCTTTCCGGTGAATACGATTATGTGCTGGATGAGATCAAGCAGGTTGCAAAAGCGGCGCATGACGGCGGCGCACTGCTGAAGGTCATTTTTGAAAATTATTACCTGAATGACGACCAGATTATCAAAGCGAGCGAGCTTGCAAAGGCAGGCGGCGCAGATTTTTCCAAAACATCCACAGGATATGCGGGCGGCGGCGCAACCATCCATGACCTTAAAATCATGGTGGAGCACGCGGACGGCATGAAGGTAAAGGCCGCGGGCGGCGTAAAAACCCTGGATGCGGCATTGGCTGTCCTTGCGACGGGCACGGTGCGCATCGGCACGCGTTCCTCGAAGGATATTCTCGAGGAAGCGGTAAAACGCGCGGAAAAGGGCGAACTTTTCCTGAGCGACGAAGGAGAGCTCGGGACGGGGTATTAAAGCCCAAATAAATAATATAGGTTGGTGAAGAGGATTTATGGCAACGATGAAGGATGTTGCGAAGCTGGCAGGGGTTTCCCACGGTACGGTTTCCAATATTATTAATGGGGCAAAAGGGGTAAGCCTCGACAAGGTGAAGCGTGTCGAAAAGGCAATGAAAGAACTGGCTTACGAGCCAAACGCTATTGCACGCAGCCTGAAGCTGAGTAAATCCATGCAGATCGACGTGATTTTGCCAAATGTCGTTGCGGCGGCAATGGCCCAGATGTATACGAACCTGTCCGCACTGTTCGCGGAAAAAGGATATGTCACAAACCTGCATATTACCAACGAAGATTCCGAACTGGAAACACGGCTTTTAAATATGGCGCTCATGCACAATGTGGACGGCGTGATGCTGTCGACCTGCCAGCCCCAGAATACGGAGCTGTTTAACAGGCTGCGCCAAAGCGGGCTGAAGATCGTTTTTTTGCAGCGCGAGCCGGATGACGAAAAATGCCACTACGTGGGGCTTGACGCCCGGGAACAGGCCAAGAGCACGGTTTCACAGCTGCTGAAGGCGGGATACGAGGACATTGGAATCCTGCTGAGCCCTATCCAGTATACGCTTGAGCAGCAGACGTTCAACGGGTATGTGGAGGCGCACCGCAGCTACGGCCTGACGGTGCAGCAGCACCTGTGCGCGGTATCGAGCTACGACAGGGAAGGACTTTTAAAGGAAGCGCTGCGCCTCGTTGCGTCGGCGCGGCCGCCCCAGGTGATCCTGGTGATTTGTTCCCAGGCGATGGAGTCGATCCTGAAGGCCTGCGAAGTGCTTCACATCCCCAAGGAAGCCCGGCCGCTTGTGGTGGCCAATATGCCCACCTCGTGGACGCTTACCTCGCGCGAGGGTGTGATCTATGTGCCGCATCCTTACATCGAGCTGGTGGAAACGGCGTTCCAGATGATGCTGGATTATATCGACAAAGGGCCGAAATTTTCGGGCCGCACCGTTTTTTTGAAGGTAAAACCGGAGCATTTAAAGGAGCTCGACCCCAAACCGGAAATCAAGGTGACGGAGCCGCGGAGGAAGCTGCGGGTGCTGCTGACCATCGACAGGGCGCGGTATGCGATGGAGACGCTGAAGTCCGATTTCGAGAAAAAGACCGGATTTGAGCTTGAAATTGACGCCAAGGCCTATCCGAAAATGTATTGGGCAATCCGGGATGAATGGTATAAGGATAATTATGATGTGTTCGATGTGGACATCCCGTGGCTTGCGGAGCTCGCGCAAAAGAAGGTTGTAGAGAATCTGGACCGCTATATCGCGCGGGACCCGGATTATTACGACGATATGCTGCCCAATATTTTTGAAAAATATTCCGTCAGGCAGGATTCCGTTTACGCAATTCCCTTCACGTTTTGCACACAGCTGCTTTTCTACCGCAAGGATTGCTTCGCGGATATCCGCATGCAGCGTATGTTTTACGAGCAGTACAAAAAAGAGCTGCAGCCGCCCCACACGTGGGAAGAGTTCAACATGGTCGCCCAGTTCTTTACACGCAAATTCAATCCGGATTCCCCCACGGAATTCGGGACGACGCTCGGCAGCCGTATGTCGTCGGGCGGCGTGTGCGAATATTTGCCGCGGCTGTGGGCGTTCGGCGGGGACGTGCACGACGGCGCCCGGTTCACGCTCGACAGCGAGGAAGCCGTCTGCGCGCTGGAAAATTACAAGGAAAGCTTTCATTATGCCTCGGCAGAATCGTGCGACAACTGGTGGGGAGAGCAGGCGGTGGAATTCCGCAGCGGCAAAGCCGCCATGATTACCCTGTTTACGGACAATATGTTCACCGTAACGGAGTGGAGCAAGTCCAAGGTCAACGGAAAGATCGGCTTCGGCTTCATGCCGGGCAAGGTCAGCGTGGACGGCGGATGGGCGCTTGCCGTGAACGCCAGCAGCAGGCAGAAGGATGCGGCGTTTGAATTTATTAAATGGGCGACAGACCGGGAGATTTCGGTTTTGAGCACCATTCTCGGCGGCTTCGTACCCCGCCGGACGGCGGTGGAGAACCTCGAGGTGGCAAACGTTTATCCGTGGCTCCACAGGACGGCGGAGGCGAGTGAATTTGGCCGCATGAGGGAACTCCCGCTGAGGGAGGACGGCACCTGCCTTTCGGAGCAGATGTTCGAGGATATCCTCGGGAAAGCGGTATATGATACCGTAACAGGGCAGGCGGATGCGCGTACGGCGCTTACGGATGCAACCGACAGGCTGAACAGGCTGCTGCTCACGGAAGACGAGCTGAAGAAAGCAGAATAGGAAACAAAGGAGCCTAGAAAAATGGAACAGAAAATAATTGCATGGGACCTTGGAACCGGCGGAAACAAGGCGTCTCTTTATGATAGCGATGGAAACTGCATCGCGGCCGCTTTTATGTCTTATAATACGGCTTACCCGGCGCATGGCTGGCATGAGCAGAAGCCGGAGGACTGGTGGGATGCGATCGTAAAAAGTACGCGCCTCCTGCTGGAAAAAACGAAGGTAGATAAAAACGATATTACATGCTGCGGTATTTCGGGCCATAGCCTTGGCGCGGTGCCGATTGGCAGGGACGGCGCGCTCCTGCGGGAGTTTACGCCGATCTGGTCCGACGGCCGCGCGACAAAGCAGGTTGCCGGCGTTTTTAAAAATTACAGCGAAGAAAAATGGTATATGACAACGGGAAACGGCTTTACCCCAATGTTTTATTCCGCGTTTAAAATTTTATGGTACAAAGACAACGAGCCGGATGTGTACCGGAATATCGGCAAGGTAATCGGCACGAAGGATTATGTCAACTATAAGCTGACGGGCCGTTTGTGCACGGACCCCTCGTATGCCTCGGGAAGCGGCGTATGGGACCTTGAAAAATGGGAATATTCCCCCGAGCTGATGGATGCGATGGGACTGCCGGCAGAAATTTTCCCGGAGGTCGTGGCCTCTACGGATGTGATTGGGCAGATATCAAAAGAAGCGGCCGATGAGCTCGGCCTGACGACTAATGTCAAGGTTGTTTCGGGCGGCGTGGATAATTCCTGTATGGCGCTCGGGGCAAAGGCGTTTAAGGAAGGCAGGGTGTATAACTCCCTGGGCTCGTCCTCGTGGATTGCGGTTTCCTCGCAGAAGCCGCTGCTGGAAGCAAATTCCCGGCCATATGTGTTCTCGCACGTGGTCCCCGGCTATTTTGCCTCCGCCCTGTGCCTTACGGCGGGCGGTACCTGCTTCCGCTGGATGCGTGACCAGATGTGCCGGGAATTTGCGGAAGAGGCGGAAAAAACAGGGGAAGACGCCTACGACCTGATGACACGGGAAGCGGCGAAATCCCCGGTTGGCTCCAACAAGCTGCTCTTCAATCCGAGTCTTGGCGGCGGAATGCCGATGGACAGGAGCTATAACCTGCGCGGCGCGTTTATGGGCCTCGACCTGATCCACACGCGTGCGGATGTGATCCGCGCCTCGATGGAGGGAATTTCCATGGGTCTTCGCGCGTGCCTCGATAAGCTGCGCGGAATGACGGATATCGCGGACGAAATGCTCCTCGTGGGCGGCGGCAGCAAGAGCGCGCTGTGGCGGCAGATTTATGCGGATGTTTATAAAATGCACGTCCTAAAGTCCAACATCGACGAGCAGGCTGCGGCGCTTGGGGCGGCGGCTTGCGCGGCAGTCGGGACAGGAATCTGGCCTGATTTTGATAAGATTGACTCGCTGCATAAGATTGAGGAAAATGTTGCTCCCATTCCGGAGAACATGGAGTATTACGACAGGATGATGAAGGTATACCATAAAGCCTCGGACAGCCTTTCCGATATCGGCGATATGCTTATGGAGGTTTAGGCCCCGGGATTTATGCCGGGAACAGGCTGGCGGCGTAAATAAAGGCTTATCCATATGTGCCGGTACAAAGCACAATGCTGCCGCCTTGCAGGGCTTCCGCCCGGGCTGGAACAAATTGTACCCATAAAAAGTTTGGAGGAGACGACGGGCAATGGAATTGTTTGGAAAGAAAGTGACGAAAAAGGAACTGACCAAATATGTGGGCGATATGTCACAGATTGCGGATGCGCGCGAGGGCATGCTGACTGCGGGCAAGGCGGACGGCGTCCGCGTAATTGACGTAAAGACGGGCGGGGGCTTTTCCTTCTCGATCCTTCCCTCGCGGGGCATGGATATTGCGTGGGCGGAATACAAGGGAACGCCGGTCGCGTATATCGGAAAACCGGGGGTTGTAAGCCCGGCATATTTTGAAAAAGACGGGCTCGGCTTCTTTCGCGGATTTTTTGCAGGCCTGATGACCACGTGCGGCCTCACCTATATGGGCGCGCCGTGTACGGACGCGGGCGAGACCCTCGGGCTGCACGGAAGGATCAGCAATACGCCCGCCTATGATGTGGGCGTGAGCAAAGAATGGGAAGGGGACGATTATGTAATCCGCATTCGCGGGAAGGTTGCCGAAAGCGCGGTGTTTGGCGAAAATATGGTCCTCACCCGTGAATTTACGGTGAAATTGGGCGAACCGTGCGTCCACATCCACGACCGTGTGGAAAATTGCGGGCATACGCAAGCGCCGTTGATGCTGTTGTACCACTGCAATTTTGGCTATCCGCTCATAAGCGAAGACACTGTGCTGGTTGAACCGGAAGGAACAAAGGTGCGGGCGCGCGATGCGGAAGGCGAAAAGGGCATCGACCGCTATATGGAGTTTGAGCCTCCTGTGCATGGCTATAACGAGCAGGTGTTTTACCACGAGCTTCCGAGGGTAAAGGGCGATGAAAGCTATTCCTGCCTCTATAATGAAAAACTTGGGCTGGGAGGATATGTAAAGTTTAGCCGCGAACAGTTCACTTATTTCGGCGAATGGAAAATGATGGGCGAGGGAGATTATGTGGTCGGCCTCGAGCCGACGAACAGCCTGCCGGAAGGCCGGGCGGCGGCACGCGAGCGCGGACAGCTGGTAATGCTTGCGCCCGGGGAAACAAAAGATTTCGGGCTTACGATCGGCGTTGTCGAGGGCCGGGACGGAATCGCAAAAATTTTGTAAAAAGACAAGGTTGTTCGAGGCGGGGCGAATACCGCATAATGAATATGGCACGCCCCCAATCAAGAACCTTTTGTATCGCCTGATGTAAAAAAAGACCTGCATCACATTCGTGATGCAGGTCTTTTTTGTTTGTCACCTGATGTCGATCTTTTTGGATTTTTTCTTTTCCTCGCCGCTCTTCGGGAGAACGACCTTCAATACGCCGTCTTTGTATTCCGCGGAAATTTCGTTTTCCTTTACGTCGTTTACCGAAAACGAACGGGAAACGCGGCCCATACGGCGCTCATTCACCACATAATTGTCTTTTTCCGTCCTGGATTCCTCATTCATATCCGCACTGATCGTAAGGATTCCGTCGTCATAAGAAACGTCGATCATCTCCCGGTGAAGCCCCGGAAGATCGGCGTCAACCTCATAGCGGTCGTCCAAATCCCTGACGTCCACCTTGAAGTTGGTGAATCCATCCGATCCGTTCAAAAAATTGCGCATGAAACTGCCATCCCAGAAGCCGAGATCATCAAACCCTCTCGAAAGACCATGACGGTGACCAAATGGAATTAATCCTGCCATTTTTATCCATCTCCTTTTCTTACTTTATATTTAACTAATACCAACGCGGCAGGTTTTTAAACATATGAAATTGTAAAAAAAATATGAATTCAGGCTTCGGTTAAAAGCCGTTCCTCCACCTTGCATAGAAAGGCATAAAAAGGCGCGAGGAGCGTAAATCCTTCGGCAAGCGTTTTAAACAGGTCCGGTGAAAACAGGAGTCCGGCGTCCGTGCTGTTCCTCATCCAGTCAAGGTTTTTGCGGTCAAGCCAATTACGCAGGTCTTCCGGCGCATCGGGGCATTTGCTCCGCTTATAGAAATCTCCTTCCAGGACAAAAACATCCTGCTTTTTCATAACCTGGAAAGCCTTTTTAAAGCTTTTGTCCCCCTGGAGGGCCATTTTCCGAATCATTTCCATAGTACGCGGCGGTGCGCCATAGTATCCGCAGCCATAGCGGAAACCCTGGGGCGAAAACTCGAGGACAAACCCGGGCGGACACCCGAATTCCTTTTTTCCGCGCGAAAAGACGATCCACATCACCTCGCGGTACAGGGACTTATCGTGGGAAAACCGCGTGTCGCGGTAGATACGCGAAATCGCCTTGCCAACCTTTGGCTCAGTGATCAGGCGCGGATCGATTTTCAACATGGCCGGCGCGAGAAGCTCTACCAGTTCCGCCATGGGCGCAAGCACATATTCCTGATATTCCGGCTTATGCGCATGGAACCATTCGCGGCTGTTATTAAATTTATTTTGCGCTAAGAAGTCAAGCGTCTGTTTTGAAATCGGCATAAAAATTTCCTCCCATACCTATTTTAGCACAGGAATGGGCAAAACCGCAAAAGCCTGCCTGGAAGCGGCAGGCTTTTGCAGGGGTTCCCGGGTTTAATTGCCGCTGATGGAAATGACGCCGACCGGGCAGCTGCTCTCCGCCTCGGAAGCGCTCTCCTCGTTTTCCGGCGTAATCCCGCCGTAGACCTCCGCAACGTTACAATCCGTCATGCGGAATACTTCCGGGCATATGCCTTCGCAAAGGCCGCAGCCGATACAGCCGTCCTTGATTACCGCTTCTTTCATTTTTTTTGACCTCCTTATTATTATATTCCTTTCTCCGGGAATTCTGATGGCAGGAAACTGCCATCATCGATGCATGTTTCAGCTTCATTTTATTCCCTTTCTTTTGATAAGCCTTTTTTGACGGCGCAAACCGGACATTTTGTTAACCGGTTTAACGGTGCGAAATCCGTTTAACAATATACCACAATCAAAGGAGGTAATGATTATGGATAAAAGAGATATTAATCCCGGTGAATTCGTGGAAGAAGATGATGTTGTAATGACGGATACAAAGCCTGCGGATGTGGAAGAATTTAAAGATGACGGCGTATCGGCAGCTTTTTTGCGCTTTGACGATATTGATGAAGACAAAACAAAAGCCGACCAATAAAGCATTATTACCCGGAGACCGGTCCGAAGCTTCAAGCGGACCGGCCTTTTTTTTGTTCGGAATTTGTATAATTCCATCCGTTTTCCTGCATATTCATAAATTTTAATCTAATTAAAACCATTTTTAATTAGATAGGGGGCGATGTTCCTCTACAATAAATATATGTGAAAAAATATCAAAAAATACAAATTCGTAAACGGGGGTACAGAATGAAGGAAAAAGTGTATGGATATGCACGCGTATCGACAAAAGAGCAGCATGAGGACAGGCAGATTTCCGCCTTGCTGAAGGCGGGTATTGAGAAAGAAGATATCTTTATTGATAAGCAAAGCGGAAAGGATTTTAACCGGCCAAAATATAAGAAGCTCTTAAGGCGGCTGAAAAAGGGGGATGCGGTTTTTATCAGCTCTATCGACCGGCTGGGAAGGAACTACGCCGAAATTATGGACCAGTGGCGCATTATGACGCGTGAAAAAGAGGTGGACGTTGTGGTGCTGGATATGCCTCTTCTGGATACGCGCCAAAAGGGAGACGACCTGACGGGAATCTTTATTGCCGACCTGGTCCTGCAAATTTTATCTTATGTTGCACAAAAAGAGAGGGAAAATATCCGGGCCCGCCAAGCGGAGGGAATCGCAGCCGCTAAGGCTCGGGGCGTAAAATTCGGCAGACAAAAAATGGCGGTTCCGCCGAATTTCCGGAAAGTGGCAATTCGCTGGAGGAGAAAGGAAATTACGCTCAAAGAAGCACTGGAAGAAC
This sequence comes from Christensenella intestinihominis, assembly GCF_001678845.1. Lineage (GTDB taxonomy): Bacteria > Bacillota > Clostridia > Christensenellales > Christensenellaceae > Christensenella > Christensenella intestinihominis. The sequence goes on along the minus strand of NZ_MAIQ01000004.1, from coordinate 213,679 downwards.
TGAAAGTAGGGCGCACTTATTTTTTCAAAAAAATAAAAGAATTAGGAATATAATCAATCACGGAATAAAAAAATAGCGTGATATTAAATGCTGGCAAGTCACGAAATAATACCTAAAACTATACTTTAACGTACTGCCAATATCACGGTTGATTAGCGCGCCACTTTCGCATAAAAAGCGGCTTTGCTTATATTCTATTATAACGAAAATGTTTAAAAATACAAGTATGTATGTCTATACTTTTATGTACGGACAATACCAGACAATAGGTACTCATCAGGGGAATTTACAGAAGTTTGTGAGGTTGATAAATTACGGTACAATCCATGTGAGGGAGCGTACAACGCAGACAGCGTGGCGTGGTCCCTGCACGGACTTATAGGCGGTGTAGGCTAGGGTTATGGAATATCCCTATTGTTATTGCGTATCCTGTTATGCGGGGGAAGAAGAGAAAGTGGCGACTAAAATCAGCCGTGTTTGCGGCTGTTATTCGCTTGTCCCGAAGTATGAACGGGAGGAGAAAAAGAAGAGTACATGGATGAAATACCAGCATGTACTTTTACCGGGATATATTTTCCTGTATTCGGAAGCTCCTTTGAATTTCGGATTGTTTTATGGAATCAGCCAGCTAACCGGCTGTTTAAAATACGACGACGGGTTCGAACTGCGCGGGGAAGACTTGAAGTTTGCCAGATGGGTATTGCGTTATCATGGGGTGATTCGCTTATCCCAGGCCGTAATGGAAGGCGACCGTATTAAAATTATCGACGGTCCGCTTCAGGATTATGAGGGTGTGATCAGAAAGGTAAATAAACACAGGCGCAGCGCCATGGTGGAAATTAAAGTCGGGAGCCATGTCAAGGAAGTCTGGATGTCGTTCCAGTGGTTCGACGCACCGCAACAGATACAAAAGAAGGAAAGCTGAAGAAAGCTGAACGCAGGTTCGGCTTTTTGTTTGGCTGAAAATATTAATAAATTGTAGACAGGGGGTGAGGCCATAATGAAGGCAGCGGAACACGAAGAAGAACACGGCGCATCTAAAAAGCGTAATTCAGTGATTGTATTCCTGGTCCTTTGTGATATTGTTTCCGTGTTTTTGTCGCTTTATTTCGCGGTATGTATTCGTTTTGAAAGCCTCGTCCCAACCCCGGCGGTTTCCAATATGATGTGGGCGGCATGGCCGGTTATGTCCGTGCTGTTCTGCGTCCTGTTCTACCTGCTGCGGCTCTATCACAGCATGTGGAGGTACAGCGGCATTTCAGAGGGGCTGCGTATCCTTGCGAGCGTGGCGATTGGCTGCGCAATTTGTTTCGCATGCAACGCGGTGTTTGGCCTTGGCATACCGCTTTCCATACAGGCGCTTTTTTGCCTGCTGATGCTGATGTTTTTATGCGCTTCACGGTTTGGATACCGGACGATCCGTTATCTTTCCATCAGAAAGAGCGGCAAAAAGGGTCCGGCGCACGCCGGATTGCTCATTGTGGGGGCTGGGTCCGGCGCGGCAATGATTATTGCGCAAATACGCGGGTCCGGCAGGTACCGCAGCATTGTCGCGGTGGATGATGATCCCAATAAGCAAAAAATGCGCATTCAGGGGGTAGAAGTCATCGGTCTCACTAAGGATATCCCCAAAATTGCTACGCAGCGGAGTATATCGGATATCATTGTAGCAATTCCTTCCGTTAAGGGGGAAAAGCTGTCGGAAATTTTGGATATATGCCACCAGACCGGGTGCCGGGTCAGGATACTTCCGCTTATCCAGGAGATGGATGTAGAAAAGAAAAAGGGTGCGCCAGCGCTGCGGGAAGTGCAGGTGAACGATATTCTCCAGCGCGATGAAGTGAAACTGGATGTCGGCGGAATCGGGGCGTACCTCAACGGCAAAGATATTCTTGTAACGGGCGGAGGCGGCTCCATTGGCTCCGAGATATGCCGCCAGGTATCGCGTTTTGATATCAGGAGCCTGACAATTTTCGATATTTATGAGAACACTGCGTATGAATTGTATTGCGAGCTAAGGCAGCAGTACGGCGACCAGCTAAACATACAGATACGGATTGGCTCCGTGCGGGAAAAGGAACGGCTGGAACAGGTGTTTCGTGAGGTGTGCCCGCAGATCGTATTCCATGCGGCGGCGCATAAGCATGTGCCGCTGATGGAGGACAGCCCGCTCGAAGCGATTAAGAACAACGTGATGGGGACGGTCAATACCCTTCAGGTGGCAAGCGATATGGGGGTGGAGCGCTTTGTGAACCTTTCTACGGACAAAGCCGTCAATCCCACCAACATCATGGGGGCGACCAAGCGGCTTACCGAACTCGCGGTACAGTCGTTTGCGGGAAGGACGCAGATGAAATGTATGAGCGTGCGGTTTGGAAATGTTTTGGGCTCGCACGGCAGCGTTATTCCGCTGATGGAAAAGCAGATCAAGAATGGCGGTCCCGTGGCTGTGACGCATCCGGACATTGTCCGGTACTTCATGACAATTCCGGAAGCCGCCCAGTTGGTGTTGCAGGCGGGAGCCCTCGCCGACAGCGGCGCGGTTTACGTACTCGACATGGGAAAGCCGGTTAAAATTATGGAGCTGGCAAAAACGCTGATTCATTTTTACGGATATGAACCGGACGTGGATATCCCGATTGAAATTATCGGCTTGCGGCCGGGAGAAAAGCTGTACGAGGAACTCGCGATGGCCGAGGAAAAGGAACGGCTTGACACCACGACGCACGAGCGCATTTTCAAGGTCGATCCGCCGGTAAATACGGATTTTGCGGAAGTGCGCAAGCTGACGCTGGAAATGATAGAGCTGGCCCGCCGGAATGACAGCAGTGCGCTGACGCTGCTTTATGAGGCGGTTCCCAATTATAAACCGTGGACAGCGGCCGGGCAAGATGAATAATGGAAGCATTTCAAAAAAACGCGGTATCTGTCTGGTATTACTGATTGCATGGATGATATTTATTTTCAGTATGTCGTCGATGAATTCGGATGATTCAGCCGGTTTAAGCGGGGAAATTACAAGGACCGTTGTCCGTATTACGACGCCGGATTTCGACACGTTGTCGCCGGAACGGCAAACGGAAGTGTGGGCCAGTACGGAAACGGCCGTGCGCAAGACGGCGCATGCGGCAGAATACCTGATATTGGGTATCCTTGCCATGCTTCTATTGTCCACCTTCCGGCGAAAGGCACAGATACAGGTTGTGCTGGCGATCTTACTCTGCGCGGCATATGCGGCGACAGACGAGTTTCACCAGTTGTTCAGCGCGGGGCGCAGCTGCCAGGCGACGGATGTGCTGATCGATACGGCGGGCGCGGCGGCAGGCGTGCTGGCTACGGCAGGAATTTTGAAAACAAGAAAAGGGAAAAAGAGTGCGGCAGGAGTTTAAAATACCGTTTTCACCACCGGATATCACGCAGGAAGAAATAGATGCGGTTGCGGAAACGTTGCGGTCGGGATGGATAACGACCGGGCCCAAAACAAAGCAATTTGAATATAGAATCGCCGAATACTGCGGGACGAAAAAGTCGGCGTGCCTGGGATCGGCGACGGCGGCGCTGGAGCTCACGCTTAGGGTGCTTGGAATCGGTCCCGGCGACGAAGTTATTACCAGTGCATATACCTACACGGCAAGCGCAAGCGTCATCGCCCATGTTGGCGCCAAAATTGTGTTGGTGGATACGGCGAAAGATTCATTCCATATGAATTATGAAGCGCTTGCAGACGCAGTCAGTGAAAAAACAAAGGCGGTTATCCCGGTGGATATCGCCGGAGTAATGTGTGATTACGACAAAATTTTCCAAATTGTCAACGAGAAAAAAAGTCGATTCCATGCGGCAAACGAAATGCAGGAAAGGATTGGCCGGGTTGCCGTTGTTGCCGATGCGGCGCACTCGTTTGGGGCGGAATATAAAGGCCGCAAAAGCGGAAGCGTTGCGGATTTCACCTGTTTTTCTTTCCATGCCGTCAAGAATTTGACCACCGGGGAAGGCGGCGCGGTTACGTGGCGGGAAATTCCGCAGATTGATGACAATGAATTATACAAGCAATACATGCTGTTATCCCTGCATGGGCAGTCGAAGGATGCGCTGGCGAAAACGACGGCCGGCGGCTGGGAATACGATATCTTATGTCCGGCATATAAGTATAATATGACGGATATTTGCGCGTCTATCGGGTTGGCGCAATTAGACCGTTATGGCGCGTTGCTGGATAAACGCAGGGAAGTGATCGGGTATTATGACCGCGCGCTTTCGCAGCTTCCTGTGACGATGCTCAGGCATTTTACACCGGAATATACCTCGAGCGGCCATTTATACCTGATGAGGCTTGATGGAAAAAGTGAACAGGAACGGAATGCATTTATCCGCAGGATGTCAGAAGCCGGGATTGCAACAAATGTACATTACAAGCCGCTTCCCATGCATACCGCTTACCGGAATATGGGATTTGATATCAAAGATTTTCCGAACGCATATGAAATGTATGAGAATGAAGTGACGCTCCCGTTGCATACGCTATTGGATGATATGCAGGTCAAGTATGTAACAAATAGTATATTGAAAATATGGAGAGAAAACTGGCGATGATATTGGTTATTGGCGGATCGAGTTTTATTGGGGTGCATGTAATTGAACGGCTGCGGAAGGATGGATTCGAGGTCGCAACGACTGGAAGGCGGGATACATTTAAGGATTACTATAGTCGACTGAATGTACCGTATTACAAAATAGATATTACAGATAAAGAAGCATTTAATTCTTTGCCGCAAAAGGATATTGATGCGGTAATCTTATTAGCGGCCTTACTGCCCGCCAATACATGTGCGGATTTACAAACCGTTGATAATGCTGCCGATTATTTTGAAGTAAATACGATAGGGACAATCAACGTCCTGGAATATTGCAGGAAAAACCGAATCGGGCGGATGATTTCGACTTCTTCCTATGCCGATGTATCTAAAGCATGGAAAAAGAACGTTCCCCTAACGGAGGAGGAACCAAGAAATTATGGTTATTTGGGAGACCACGCAGCCTATGTTTTTTCAAAGAATGCAGCTTCGGATATAATGGAATATTACAATCAACAGCATGGCATGAGTAATGCCGTTTTCCGTTTGCCGCCTGTTTTCGGCGTCGGGCCTCATGGGTCACTGCATGTGAATGGAAAATTAGTTAAATCAGGAATACAAATATTTATCGACAACGCCATAAAGGGAGACGATATATGTATTCATGGGGATAAAACCCTTAGCAGGGATATTGTATATGTAAAGGACGTGGCCCAAGCTTTTTCCAAGGCTTTAAAAAGCGACGAGACCCGTGGGTTATATAATATAACCTCGGGGAATGCCGTTACCTTGGAAGAACAGGCGAGCGCAGCGATTGAGGTTTTTTCAAAGCCCTCTAAAAAATCGCAAATCACATATGCGCCGGATATTAAAAACAGTACGCCTTCATTTTTATTCAGTATAGAAAAAGCGCATCACGATTTTGGATATACCCCAGATTACCCTTATTTCAAGGATATGCTTCAAGATTATAAAAATGAGTTGGGGAATAAAAAGTATCGTGAAATATTTGGACTGCTTTAAGGATTGAATAATATGTATAAAGCTGTAAAAAGATTTTTAGATATTCTTTTTTCCCTGTTGCTCTTTCCTGTTTTGGCGATCCTTTGCATAGTAATAGGAATCTTGATTAAACGGGAAGATAAAGGTAATTTGTTATACATTTCAAAACGCATTGGGCGTAATGGAAAAACTTTTGATATGTACAAATTTCGAACCATGAAAATGGACGCGCCGGACCTGAGAATGGCGGACGGTTCTACTTTCAATTCGGAAGACGATGAGAGGGTAACTAAAGTAGGAAGAGTATTGAGAAAAACAAGTTTGGATGAAGTGCCGCAAATAATTAACATATTGAAAGGCGAGATGAGTTTCATTGGCCCCAGGCCTGACTCGGCGATGTGGCTTGATAATTATACGGAGCAGGAAAAAGTCATATTGTCGGAGAAACCGGGAATCACCGGATACAACCAGGTGGTCAACCGGAATAACGCAACAACAAAAGAAAAGCTGAGAAACGATATTTATTATGTTCAAAACCAATGTTTCAAATTAGACTTTTGGATATTTATACAAACAATTAAAAATGTTGTGCGTAAAAAGAACGTTTATCGCAACCAAGAACGTGTGGAGAAGCAATGAAAAAATTAATGATTCTGGGGGCGGGAATATTACAATTACCAGCCATCCTCAAGGCAAAAGAGATGGGACTGGAAGTAATAGCGGTTGATCAGGATAAGGATGCGGTTGGCTTTCTTCATGCAGATGTAAAATGCGTTGTCAGTACAATCGATATTGAAGGCGTGGCAAAAGCCGCGGATCACTATGGCGTGGATGGAATCATGACCCTGGCAACCGATATGCCGGTGCGCTCTGTCGCCGCAGTCTGCGATAAAAATAATTTGCCCGGACTCCCGGGCGAGGCAGCGCTTTTAGCCACCGATAAATCATTTATGCGGGAACGGCTGCGAGAAAAAAACATTGATATTCCTGCGTTTTATACGGTTTCGGATTATGAACAATATTTACAGGCTGTTGAAGCGCTCAAAACAAAAATTATCGTAAAGCCGACGGATAATTCAGGAAGCAAGGGTATATATTTGCTGCAGTCGCTGAGTGACGCCGGGAAAGCTTACAGACATGCAATGTCTTATTCAAGATCAGGGAAAATATTAGTTGAAGAATATATGCAAGGACCGGAAGTAAGCGTTGAGGCAATTACCCAAAATAATAGGACTCATATTATAGCGATCACAGACAAAATTACAACAGGACCGCCTAATTTCGTAGAGATGGGACATTCGCAGCAATCAAGACTCGATAAGGCAACGAAAAACCAAATTGAGGCCGTTACCATAGAAACGATACAGGCAATCGGTATCAATCAAGCGGCATCACATACCGAGTTAAAGATAACAGAGAACGGTGTGAAAGTTGTAGAAATTGGAGCGCGCCTGGGCGGGGATCATATTACTACTAAATTAGTTCCCCTGTCTACGGGAATAGACCTTGTAAAAGAGTGCATTAAGCTGGCACTGGGGGAAGAAGTAGATGTGGCGAAACAATACTGCAAGGGCGCAGCCGTCAAATATATAAAAAGCAAGGTGGGAACCCTGCGGGGCGTTCATGGATACCAGCAAGCAATAAGCATCCCGGGTGTACAGGAAGTCCAAATGTATAAACGGGAAGGAGAACATATAGGGGAAATATGTTCCAGCGGAGATAGGATAGGGTGTGTAATTTCCCAGGGCTGTGATGCTGAAGAAGCCTTAAGGATATGTGATAAAGCACTTAACACCCTGGAGATAGTGACTGATTAAAAGAAATGGTGAAGATAGATGAAAAGAGTAGCACTGATCGGTAATAGCACGGCCCTGCCGGGAGAAAAGGGATATACAAGGTTTTGCTATTTGGCTAATTTTTTGGCTACCCATGGATTTGATGTGGAAATGATCACTAGTACATTCCAGCATTGGGAGAAAAAGCAACGGGATATCAGCAAAGTTTCCGATATTGAATCGACCTACAAAATAACTTGTATATATGAACCCGGATATAAGAAAAATGTAGATATTCGGCGGATTAACAGCCATAAAGTGTTTTCAAAAAATCTTGCGGAATATCTCAAAACACAAAATTACGACCTTATTTATTGTGTCATTCCTCCAAACAATATGGGAAAAGAAGCAGCGTTATATGCCAAGGCGAAAAATATTCCATTTGTCATAGATGTTGAAGATTTGTGGCCCGAGGCAATGAAAATGGTGTTGGATATTCCGGTTATAAGTTCCCTGGCTTTTGCAGGAGTGGCCAAAGATGCAAGGGAGATTTACCTTAGCGCCGACGCGGTTGTGGGCTCGTCGGATGAATATAGGGATCGGCCCCTGAAAGATAATCCTGATATTAAAGAGCATATTACCGTCTACGTTGGGAATGAGATTGACAAATTTGATGAAGGAATCCATAAATACGAAGATATGATAGAAAAAGCCCAGGATGATTTCTGGGTTACCTATGCGGGAAATTTAGGGACCAGCTACGACATAAAAACTCTTATTTTGGCGTCGGCCCAACTGAAGCGCCGGGGATATTCAAATATTAGAATTATGATTTTAGGCGGAGGTCCATTAGAAGAAGAATTTAAACAAACGGCTCGGGATTGTGATTGCAACGTAAGTTTCGAGGGATATATAGAATATCCTAAAATGGCGGCCTATCTTTCAAAATCCGATATTTTAGTGAATTCGTTTGTGAAAAAAGCGCCCCAGAGTATTGTTACTAAAATTGGAGATTATTTAGCAGCGGGAAAGCCAATGATCAATACTTGTATGAGCCCTGAATTTAGGGGGAAAGTTGACAATGACGGATTTGGCATAAATGTTGAACCGGAAGACCCGGCTGTATTAGCCGATGCGATTGAATATTTATATAAAAATCCGAATTTATGTATCGATATGGGGGCAAAAGCAAGAAATATTGCCAAGACACAGTTTGACCGAAAAGAATCAAACAAAAGAATTGTAGAGTTGCTGGAAAGACTGCTGGAGAAAGACGTATGAAAACGGCGATTGTTGTAGGAGCGGGGTTAGCCGGTATTACTGCTGCGCAAAAACTGTCTGATGATGGATATCAGGTCGAATTGTTGGAGGAACGGCCCCATATTGGGGGAAACGTATATGATTTTAAAAGTGATGCAGGAATATTAAATCAAAAATACGGAGCGCATATTTTCCATACAAAATCCAGGACGGTAATGGAATATTTGAAAAAATATTCGGATTTTTTTGAGTATCGCCATAAGGTATTGGGCGAAATTGATGGGAAATTGGTACCGATTCCCTTTAATCTGCAGTCGCTATCACTTCTTTTCCCAGAAAAAGAAGCAGCCATAATACGCGAATTATTGCTACAGTCGTATGGATATGGAGCCAAGATACCAATTAGCGATTTAAGAAAGAATATCAATTGTGAAATACAAAAGTTAGCTGACTTCATATATGAAAAAGTATTTTTGCATTATACCGAAAAACAATGGCAAATGAAGCTGGAAGAATTAGACCCTGATGTGGGAGCAAGGGTGCCTGTAGTGATATCCGATGAAACAGGATACTTTGATGACGAATACCAGTGCATGCCAATACAGGGTTTTACGGAAATGTGCAACAGGATGCTGCAATCACCGCTGATACATACAACACTTGCCTGCGATGCATTGGATTTGATATCGATGGACGCTTCCGGAAATATGTATTTCAAAGGGGAAAAATGTGAATGCCCCGTGATTTATACCGGCTGTTTGGATAGATTGTTTCGCTATCAATTGGGGACATTACCATACCGCTCGCTTGACTTCGAGTATGTGGAACTCCCGAAAGGTGAATATCAGTCCATCGGCGTAATTAATTATCCGAATGAACATCGATATACGCGCATTATTGAATTTAAGCATTTTACGGGGAAATACGATAATCAAAGCACGGACATTGCTTACGAATATCCCTGCAATTTTGATGATGGTAAAATTCCTTATTATCCTGTGCCACAAAAGAAAAATCGGGATTTATATGATAAATATGCGAAAAGAGCACAAGCGTATCCAAATCTTATCCTGCTGGGAAGACTGGCAGAGTATAAATATTATAATATGGACCAGGTTATTTCTTCCGCTCTCAAGACAATTTCGCAGCTTTTGGGGAGGAGATAATGAAAATGAAAGTATGCTATTTGTGTTTAAACGCCAATCCTTTTTTCCCAAGTTGGAGCTATCAAGAAAATTGCTTGCCGGAGCAAAATGTTAAAGATGGGCATGAAGCGGTTGTAATTGCCTGTAAACGAATAGAAAAAGAGTTTAAAAAATTTGCCGAGACAGAGAAATATATGAATGACGATATAGCTTTATTGGAAAATGGAGTCAAGCTGTATCGTGTAAAAGATAAGTATAAACTTCCGAGTGTTATCAACCGCAGAATTGGTTCGCATAGAGGGGTTTATGAAATAATTTGCCGCGAAAAACCCGACGTTATATTTGTTCATGACCCACAAGGAAAAGATACCGACTCAGCAGTACGCTATAAAAAGAAAAATCCGGATGTGCGCCTATATGTAGAAAGCCATGCAGATTATAATAATAGCGCGCATTTTTTATTAACTGAAAAAATTTTGAATCGAGGAATTTACAAGCGGCGTATTCGGAAAAATTTGCCTTATTTCGATCGCTTTTTCTATGTCTCCCGGGAAAGCGGCGAATTTACCAAGGACTTATATGGGGTTCCGGAACAGTTGATGGAATTTTACCCGCTGGGCGGCTATATCGTTGAATCGGATGAAAGGGAAAATATCCGGACAAAGTTCCGTGAAAAATACAAATTAAACGAAGACAATATTGTCATGGTTCATTCGGGAAAAATGGATGGAAAGAAACGTACGCTCGATATATTAGAAGCTTTCGAGAAGGTGCAGGATTCAAGATTTCGACTATTCATCATTGGTTCCTTTACTGAAGATGTGGAAAAAAAGGTAATGCCAATTATTAACAACGATTCAAGAATACTCTATTTGGGGTGGAAAAGCAGCGACGAACTGCACGAATATTTATGTGCTGCGGATATTTACCTGCAGCCGGGAAGCCAATCTGCAACAATGCAAAATGCCTTGTGCTGTGGCTGCCCCGTTATGCTGTTCCCTTATAAAAGTCATGAAGTATATGTAAAAAATAACGGCTTTTTTGTAGAAAACGCACAAGATATACAGGACGCTTTTGAAGAGATTGCGGATAAGCCGGAATGCCTGAAAGCAATGAGCGAAGCTTCCTATGTAATAGCGCGTGATTTGTTGGATTATAGAAAATTAGCAGCTCGCCTGTATGAATAAGGATATTGGTTAAAAGTGAAGCAGAGAAAGAAAAAAATAGTAGCGGATTTTGGCATTAATATCATTGCCTCTGGAATTTTGACTATTATGCTGCAAATAGTCATTTATCCTCTTCTTGCCAGCCGGTACTCAGACCTTGAATATGGTACGATTCTGACGATCATGGGAATCATGAATATTATTATTGTAACATTAGGAAATAGTTTAAATAATGTTCGATTGATCCAGAATAAAGAATATTTGGACAAAAATGTCACCGGGGATTTTAATCTGTTGGTGATCTTTGCCCTTATTAGCGCATCCATTGCAGCCATTATTGCAGCAGCCTTTTTTAATAGCTCTATTGACGGGGCAACTTTTAGCGCGCTGATTATTTATGTGCTATTTGGTACGCTGCGCGCGTATTATGTTGTAGCCTACCGGTTGATACTGAATTTTAAAAAATTGTTAATAAGCAACGTCATTATGTGTGGCGGTTATTTGCTGGGGATTTTTATTACGATTCAAACCGGAGTATGGCCGCTGTCTTTCGCGCTGGGGGAAATTGCCGCGAGTATTTACATTCTGACCACGACTTCATTAGTAAAGGAACCGTGCAAGAAGACAGAGCTATTTAAAACTTCCTTTAACAAGTTCATGATTTTGATTGGGACCACGCTCATTGCCAACCTTATCCAGTACCTGGACCGGTTACTGATTTATCCTGTATTAGGAGCAGATTCGGTTTCAGCCTATACGGTGGCGTCTTTTTTCGGGAAGAGCCTTGGGGTCGTTATGGTTCCCATTGCAGGCGTTTTATTGGGATATTATGCTCAGAAAGATTTTAAGATGTCTAAGAAGCGCTTCTGGAAGATAAATATTACAGTATTAATATTATCGGGTGCATTTTATGTATTTGCATTCTGGATTTCCCCGTGGTTTACAGGGCTATTATATCCAACACTGATGGAACAGGCAGGGCCCTATATTGCCTTGGCAAATTTAGCCGCCATTATCAGTGTAACCGGAAATATCACGCAGCCTGCAGTATTGCAGTATGCACAGACTTATTGGCAAATAGTAATCCAGGTTATATATGGGCTTATTTATGTAGGCGGAGGGTTGCTGGCCCTGCTTAACTATGGGTTGACGGGATTCTGCTACGCGGCAATTAGCGCAAGCCTTATAAGATTAATATTATTGTACATTATAGGGCATCGGGGAATACGCAAGATGGAGTTGGCAAATGTATAATGAAACAGTCCTTCGATCGGGGGCCTCTGAAACGATTCGAAGTGAGAGAAAAATATTTTATCCGATATTTGCTTTTTTTATTAATATAGAGATTGTTATAGAAATAATCAGGTTATTAGAAAAACAATTTTTTTCTGCAGAAACGCTGGTGTTTTATACAAGAGTCAGAATGGTATTGTATATCTGTCTGGCCGCTTATATCATTTTCTATATATTAAGAAATGAAATCAAGCTTGATATTATTTTTATCACTTTGGCATTTGTAATCCTTATAGGAATTAGTTTAATAGTCGAGCCAAAAGTTAAGTTGGTATTGCAAGACTATATATTAAATCTATTTTCGCGGATATTGCCGGCCTATTTTTTTGCAAGATATGTTACGGATTATTCGGAATTATTGCGGTGCCTGAAACCGTATATTTATATTTCATTAATATACGTTTGTATTGCTGCGTGGGTTGGGCTAGAGCCGTTGGAATACATGGGGTTTTCCTACAATATTTTGATACCCACATGTGTTGCGCTGTCTTATGCGTTACTAAAAAAAGAATATATAAATTGGCTATGGGCAATTATTTTGATGATCAGTATTCTTTTGATGGGAGCCCGCGCGGCCTTTTTGTGCAGTGTAATCTATATAGCGGCCATCCTGGTGATGAAGTTCAAGGAAATGGGCCTTTTCAAGACGATCGTGGTACTTGCAGTCATCGCATTCGGCGTGTTTATCCTTCTGTATTATATGGATAGAATCTTATATGCATTATATAGCGCAATGCCCAGTTCGCGAACTCTAAAGCTGCTATACTATGATGATTTGCTTGATCTGAGCGGAAGAAACGTATACTATGACAAAGCATTTTTTGCGATTGCAGAAGACCCTTTGAAGTTCCGGGGATTGCTGGGCGACAGATTTTTAATGACAACATCCACTGATCCAAATGTAATATTTGGAAGTTACGCACATAATATGGAATTAGAATTCACAATACAATTCGGAGTTATTCCGGCAATTGTGGTGTTTTTTGTATTGTTTTATTGCCTTATATTGTCGGTGAAAAAAGCCACGATTTTACAGAGCAAGGATTTTAATATCATTTATTGCATGTTTTGGGTGACGACCTTAGTCAGGCTTCAGATTTCAGGAAGCTATCTGACGACAAGTAATTTATGGATCGCAATAGGGTTAATGGTCTCGGTTCTGCATCTCCAGAAAAACAAGAACAGGAAATGGATAAGACATGAAGCAAAAGTTATTAAATAAAATTGCAAACAAGGAAATCAAGGTAGGTGTAATCGGCCTTGGGTATGTTGGCCTTCCGCTTGCTGTCGAAAAGGCAAAAGCAGGATTTAAAACAATTGGATTTGATATACAGCCGCAGAAGGTGGAGATGGTCAATCAGGGACGGAATTATATTGGAGATGTTGTCGAAGGCGATTTAAAATCCTTGGTGCAATCTGAAATCCTTTTGGCAACAACTGATTTTTCTTTCATCAAAAATGTAGATTTTGTTGCGATTTGTGTACCGACGCCCCTTGACGAGCACCAGCAGCCGGATATCAGTTATGTGGAAGCATCCGCAAAGGAGATTGCCAAATATTTGACAGAAGAAACCATTGTAGTGCTGGAATCAACAACCTATCCGGGAACAACGGAAGAGCTGTTAAAGCCGATTCTGGAAGAAGGATCGGGCCTGGTGTGCGGACAAGATTTTTATCTTGGCTTCTCGCCCGAGCGGGTTGACCCCGGTAACCTGATCTACAAAACGAAAAATACGCCCAAAGTGGTTGGGGGCATTGGGCAGGATGCGACAGAAGTGATTGCCGCTATGTACCGGGCCGTTCTTGACGGCGAGGTAAAAGAGGTATCCTGCCCGGCTGTGGCCGAAATGGAAAAAATATTAGAGAATACGTATCGAAATGTCAATATCGGTCTAATCAACGAGTTAACGATGCTTTGTGACCGTATGGGAATTAATATTTGGGAAGTAATCGATGCGGCCAAGACCAAACCGTATGGGTTCCAGGCGTTCTATCCGGGACCGGGATTGGGAGGGCACTGTATCCCGCTTGACCCATATTATCTTTCGTGGAAGGCGCGGGAATATGGCTTCCACACTTCCATGATTGAAAGTTCGATGATGATTAACGACAGGATGCCGGAATATTGCGTGATGCGGGCATCCAAAATTTTGAACCGTCACAAAAAAGCTATGGGCGGCGCACAAATCCTTGTGCTTGGGGTTGCGTATAAACAGGATATCGACGACTGCCGGGAAAGCCCGGCATTGCGTGTCATTGACGTATTGCAACGTGAAGGAGCCATAGTAAGCTATTACGATCCATGGGTTCCCAAAATTAAGACAGGAATGGAAAGCATACCTGAATTAACAAAAGATGTATTGGGAAAAATGGATTTGGTTTTAATTACAACTGCGCATACAAATGTGGATTATGAACTGGTGCAGAAATATGCAAAAGCAATTTTCGATACCAAGAATGTAATGAAGGATATCAAGGCAAGAGACAACATTGAAGTACTATAGTTGTTTAGGCGGAGGGGAATATGATTTCGGCCCATGATTATGATAAAAACTATCATTTTGAGATAAACGGCGCTTCCTATATTGCAAAGCCGGTCAGCAATACGGTTCTGTTCGTCGGCAAAAAATTAGGGACGCTGCTCGGTAATCTGGATACGGTTCAAAATTGCTTGGTTTTTGTGGAAACAGGAACGGTATTTCCACAGGAATTGAAAAAAGAACATTGCCTGATAGAAACAGACGATCCGGCGAGGGCCTATGGTGAGGTTGCGCGGCAGTTGCATGAAAAAAGAAGCCTTGCAGATCGAACGCGGAAATACAGACTGACGGAGGAAGGCTATACAATTGGTGAAAATGTGAGCCTTGGGAAAAACATACTGATTGAACCGGGGGTGGTTATTGGCCACGATGTTTCCATCGGGGATAATTCGGTTATTCTGAGCGGCGCTAAAATAAAAAATTCCATAATCGGGAAGAATTGTGTTGTAAAAGAGAACGCAATCGTTGGTTCCTGGAGTTTTTCTATGTATAAGGATCAAAATGGAAATTATATGCGCACCTATAGCTTGGGAAGGGCGATCTTAAAAGATTATGTAGAAGTAGGAGCAATTACGACTGTGTGCAGGGGTATGGGAGGAGATACCGTGCTGGGTGAACATACCAAAACAGACGATCATGTGCACATCGGGCACGACGTCCAGTGCGGAAAAAATGTTACGCTTGTCGCTGGGACAATCCTTGGTGGATTTTGCATTTTGGAGGACAATGTTTATATTGGACTCAATGCGACATTAAGAAATCGCATTACAATCGGTGAGAATACCCTTATTGGTATGGGAAGTGTCGTGACAAAGAGCATTCCAGCCAACCAGGTTGTGATGGGAAACCCGGCAAAAAGGAAAGAGGAGGCCGGTAAATGAAATATGCGTTAATCGGCTGCGGCAGAATTGCAGTCAATCATATAAAAGCAGTTCAAAATAACAAATTGGAACTTGTAGCGGTATGCGATATTGTCCCCGAGCATATGGAAGAGTTGCTGAAGCATTCCGCAATGGCGGAAGATAAGGGAATTCATCGGTATACGGATTATAAGGAAATGCTTGCGAAAGAACAACCCGAATTGGCAGCGATCGCGACAGAAAGCGGAAAACATGCTGAAATTGCGTTAGAATACATCAATCATGGAGTTCACACAATTATTGAAAAACCGATTGCGATGAGCATAGCGGATGCAGAAAAAATCATTCAACGGGCACAAGAAAAAAATGTCAAGGTAGCAGCCTGCCATCAAAACCGGTTTAACCTGGCGGTGCAGGAAACAAGGAAGGCGCTTGAAGCAGGACGCTTTGGAAAATTATCGCATGGTTCGATCCATGTGCGCTGGAACAGGAACAAAGGTTATTATGACCAGGCAAAGTGGCGCGGCACATGGAAGCAGGACGGCGGCGCGCTGATGAACCAGTGCATCCATGGAATTGATTTGCTGCGTTGGATGATGGGAAATGAAATAGAAGAGGTATATGGACAGACGCGGCAGCGGTTCCACCGCTATCTGGAAGCCGAAGATGTCGGGCTTGCGGTAGTTAAATTTAAAAACGGAGCAATTGCAACCATCGAGGGAACAACCAATGTTTATCCGCAGAATCTCGAAGAGACCTTATATCTATTTGGTGAAAAAGGAACGGTAAAAATTGGAGGAAAATCCACCAACAACATTGACGTGTGGGAATTTGCCGATGGAGAAAAAGAAGACGA
Source organism: Christensenella intestinihominis (assembly GCF_001678845.1). Classification (GTDB taxonomy): domain Bacteria; phylum Bacillota; class Clostridia; order Christensenellales; family Christensenellaceae; genus Christensenella; species Christensenella intestinihominis. The sequence goes on along the minus strand of NZ_MAIQ01000004.1, from coordinate 197,211 downwards.
CCGGAATAAACAGCTGCAGGAAGTAACGAGCAACGTATATGGCAATGGGCATACAAGTCTTTATGCCGATATGATTGATGCCATTGAAAAAGACCGAAGGCCTTATGTTGATGCTGTTGCCGGTAAAAATGCTCTTGAACTTGTACTTGCGATCTATAAGAGCCAGAAAGAGGGGAAGCCTATCAAATTACCCTTAGATCATTTTTCGACAATGGATATGGCCAAAGAATTTGGTAAATAAATGATGGAATTTCGAGATTTAAAAGCACAATACCAAAAATTGAAACCCAAAATCGACGCGGCGGTTGCCGGCGTGCTCGAAAGCAGCCGCTATATCATGGGAACGCCTGTTGCGGAACTGGAACAGCAGCTGGCGGATTATGCGGGCGTTAAATACTGCATTTCCTGCGGAAACGGGACGGATGCCCTGCAATTGGCGCTGATGGCCTGGGATATCGGCCCCGGCGATCTGGTTTTTGTTTCGGATTTCAGCTTTTTCGCGTCGGCGGAGGTCATTGCGCTTGTGGGAGCAACGCCTGTTTTCGTGGACGTGGATGCGGACACTTTTAATATGGATGCAGCTGCGCTGGAACGTGCGGTAAAGCAGGCAAAAAGAGAAGGCAAGGGAAAGCCAAAGGCCGTAATTTCCGTAGACCTTTTCGGACAGCCCGCGGATTATGCGGCCATTCGTCCGCTTTGTGAAAAATATGGTCTTAAGCTGCTGGAAGATGCAGCACAGGGATTTGGCGGGCGTATTGGCAGTCAAAAGGCCGGCAGTTTTGGCGATATTGCCGCCACGTCGTTTTTCCCTTCCAAGCCCCTTGGCTGTTACGGAGATGGCGGTGCGGTATTTACTGATCATGACGAATGTGTAGAAATCGTAAAATCGTTACGTGTTCACGGGAAAAGCCCGTCGGATAAGTACGACAATATAAGGATTGGAATAAATTCACGATTGGACAGCCTGCAAGCGGCGATTTTGCAAGTGAAGCTTCAAGCGTTCCGGGATTACGAACTGGAGCAGGTCAACTCTGTGGCAGATACTTATTCTGCCCTGCTGAAAGATGCGGTCAAAATCCCCAAGATCAAATCCGGCTTTTATTCCAGTTGGGCCCAATATACGATTATGCTGGAGTCGCAGATACAGCGGGACAGCCTGCAGCGGTATTTAAAGGAACAGGGAATTCCTGCCATGATTTTTTATCCGAAACCGCTGCATAAGCAGAAGGCCTTTGAAAACCTGCCCCAGGCGAGATGCCCTGTTACGGAAGAATTATGCGGCAGGGTTTTATCGCTTCCCATGCATCCATACCTGCGGGAAGACACTGTGGAACAAATTGCGAAGATAATAATACAATATATAGGAAAAATGAAAAAATGATTACAGACCTCCACTCCCACATCATCCCTTATATCGACGATGGCGCGGACGACATCGAAACCAGCATCGAAATGGCCGGAATTGCCGTTTCCGAAGGAATCGAACGTATTGTCTGCACACCGCATGCGATTTCGGGATATGATGAATTGATACCGGAAGCGAACCGGCAAAGGGAAGAATTGCAGCGGCAGCTTGATCACCGCGGCATATCCCTCCGGCTTTACCAGGGCTTTGAAGTGTATGTAAACGAAGCCTTTTTAGATTACGAACATCCGGAGCGCCTGGCGCTGAACGGCGGAAGGCATATCCTCATTGAAACGGGATTTGAACGGGTTCCAAGATGCATGGAAGAGGTGCTCTACCTGCTGCGCATCACGGGACTGCAGCCCATTCTGGCCCATCCGGAGCGGTATCTTTACCTGAAAAAAGATTTTGAAATGTGCGATACGTGGAAAAACAGCGGTATGCTGTTCCAGGTCAATGCGGGCAGCCTTACGGGCCTTTACGGAAAAACAGCGCAGAAAACAGCGCGCAAACTCTTTAAAAAGGGGTATGTGGATTTTATCGGAACGGACGCGCATTCGGCGGGCAGGCGGGCACCGCTCATGAAAGACAGCCTTACGGAATGCCGGAAACGGTATGGGCAGGATTTGATGGATCAATTATTGGAGAATAATAAAAGTTTAACGGAATAGAAAAACAGAGGAGAATTTGCAAATGGAATTTACAATTCGCGATGTCGGGAAAATGCTCAAAAAGAGTTGGATCATTGTGGTGGCGCTCACAATACTGGCGGGGATAGCGGGATATTTTGTCTCCGAATATGTGATCGACAAAAAATATGAGGCAACCGCGATGATGATCGTGAGCTCCACGAATACGGGCAGCGAAACGGGAAGCCAGATGACAATCAACGATTACAACCTGAACACCAAGCTGGTTAATTCATACAGCGTGCTGTGCAAGTCGGAAAAAGTGCTGTCACAGGTGGAAGACAAGCTCAACATTGACACCGGGAAGAAGGACCTTTCCCAAATGATCGCAGTCAGCGCGAAATCTGATACGGATATCATTAATATTTCCGTGACGGATACCTCGCCGCAGTTTGCGCAGGAGGTTGCCAACACGCTTGTGGACGTATTCCAGCAGGAAGTAACGAACATCATGAAGATGGATAACGTACAGGTGATCGACTATGCGACCGTCCCGAACGCGCCCTCAAGCCCGAATGTGATGCTGAATACGGCGGTCGCGGCCCTGGTTGGGCTGATTATAGGGCTCATTATCGCGGTGCTGCGATATATCCTCGACGACACGGTCAAGGACGTGGACAGCATTACGGAAATTATGGATGTGCCGGTCATCGGGAATATCCCCAAGTTTAACTGACCGCCCGGATTTGCATAAGGAGAAAAAATTATGGATATCGATTACAAAAAGCAGGCGCTTGAAGCGTTTAACACAATACAGACCAACATTGGTTTCCTGGGAATCGACCGCGATATCAGGACGATCATGGTAACCAGCTCCATCAAAGGCGAAGGAAAATCCACAGTGACAAGCAATATTGCCAATTCCTATGCGTTTTCCCAAAAGAGGATATTGCTGGTGGATTGCGATATGAGGAATCCAACGGTGCACCGGGTTCTGGAATTGCCTAACCGCAAGGGCCTCGCGGATTTAATCATGGCCGGGCGGGAAGGCCTTGTTGCGGAAGATTATATTATCCACTATGCGCCGTATTTTGACGTTTTAACGGCGGGACACCGGCCGCCTAATCCGACGGAGCTGCTTGGCTCCAAGCGAATGAAAGCCCTGATCAATGCGTTCTCGGAGCAATACGATTATGTCATACTGGATACCCCGCCGGTGCTCCTGGTGCCGGATGCGATCGCTCTGCATCCGTATGTGGATGGAATCCTTTTGGTCGTGCGGCACGGATATACGACCAAAGAAGTGCTGGAGGATTGCAAGAAAGCGTGGGAGGTAGCGGGCACCAAGCCGTCAGCCTGCATCCTGAATGCAATCCCGGATATGCAGAAGCGGTATTCCTATTATGGGTATTACGATTACGAGGAAACGCGGCCTGCGAAAGGAAGAAACAAGAAGAGCCGCAGGCATACCGTGATTAAGCAGGAAGAGCGGCAGGAAAAGGATATGTATATGTCCGCGGCCAAAGAGACGAGAGAAGCGGGCAGCCGCAAAAGCGCCCACAATCCACCGCCTGCGGAGAAGGAATTTGCACGGAAATCGGATATCGCGGGACAGGAGTTCCAGCGGCCGGTTGACAGGACAAAAAGGAAATTACATTAACGGGGAGCGCTATGACAGAACAAGAAAACAGAACGCCGGAACTGCTCGTTTTGCAGGAAAGGGAAAGAGGATTCCGGGGAGGAGGGCCTTCCCGGAAATGGATATGGATCGTAATTGGAGCGATTGCCGTGGCGGCAGCTCTTTTTATTATACTGAAAATATTTCCGGGGATGCAATCGGCGGACCCGAACACCTTTGCCAAGGGAGTTACCGTGCTTGACTGCGACCTCTCCGGCCTCAGGTATGCGGAAGGGGAAGCGGCGGTGCAAAACGCGGCGGACCGCAGGATAAGCGGGCAAACCGTGACCTATGAAATTGCGGGGAAACAATATACGATTACCGGGAACGATGCGGGGATGACCATCGATTACAGCCAGGCGCTGGCGGATGCGTTTGCGTATGGGAAAAACGGGGACGCCCAACCGGGCGGCCCGTTCGATTGCCCGGTTTCAACAGATGCGGCCCTGATTCGGGAGGAAGTCTCGAAAAACATCCCGGACACCGAAGCAAACGACATCGGGAACGCGTTGGAAAAAACCGTGGATGAAGAGAACCAAACGACGGGATATGAACTTAAAAAGCAGTCGGAAGCCCCGGTTATCGATACGGATAAGCTGGTGGAAGGAATCGCCGCGGAAATGGCGGTTTTCGGAAGCGGACCGGTTATTGCGGAGGAAGCGGACGACGGCGGACAGGATGCGGCGCTGAAAACGCGGGGCAGTTATGAGACGGCAATAGAGCATCCGGAGTTGGACAGCGCCTATAATATCTGGAAAGCAAGCGATCTTTTAAATACGACGGAAATTGGCCCGGGAGAAACATGGTCGATGAAAGAAGCGCTTGGGGCGCTTGAGGAAGCGGACGGTTGGCGACAGGCCAATGAGCTGATTGACGGACAGATTGTGAAGACGCCGGGGGGCGGCCTCAACCATCTGGCATCCACGATTTATGCGGCGGCCCTCGCGTCCGAACTGGAAATTGAAGACCACGCGTCAAGGCCGTGGCCCGCGGATTATATCGACGCTGGGCTGGATGCGGATATTTTTTCGGACGGAGCGGACCTGGCTTTTAAAAACACATCCGACAGCCCGGTTTACCTCGTGATCGAATGCAATGCGGAAGGGAAAACACTGACCGTATCATTTCTGGGGCAGCCCTTTGAAGACGGGCTGAAACGGCAGGTAGTAAGCGAGACGGTAACGGAAAGTAACGATTTGGGCGGGGTAACCGCCGAAGTCTCGCTGGAAAAAGGAAGCAGCTCGGAAAAGCTGTTTGAAGTGGAATATCAACCGGCAGCATAAAGGTAAAGGGATTTTTATATGGAGAAAGATACGAAGAGACGTTCGGGAAAAAGGAAAACACTGATTGTGGTTTTGGTGGTCGCGCTGGTTGTGCTGGCCGCGGCGGTCGTGGGAATCCTTGTCCTCTCAAACTGGGAACAGCGGGATAAGGAACTCAATGAACAAATGCAGCAAATTGCGCAAAAGACAGCGGAGCCAACGCCTTCCGGAGAACCGGAAGCGACGGCGTCGGTTTCCAAGGCCCCCGATATTCCAATTGATTTCGCGGCGCTTAAAACCCAGAACCAGGACATTTACGCATGGATCACAATTCCGGGGACGGATATCGATTATCCGGTTGTGCAAAATCCGCTGGATGATTCGTTCTACCTCACACATAACCTGGCAGGACAGGAGTCGGTGGAGGGATCGATTTATACGGAGCAGTTTAACAGCAAGGATTTTACAGACCCCAACACCGTGATCTATGGGCACAATATGAAAAACGGTTCGATGTTTGCGGGGCTGCACCAATATGAGGACAAAGCGTTTTTTGACGAAAACAGGGAAATCATTATTTATACCCCGGAGGAAAAACTGACCTACAGGATTTTCGCGGCTTATCCGTCGGGAAACGAACATATTATGCAGTCGTACGATTTTAACGACGCCAATGTTTTTGCGCGGTATCTTGCCGGAATTTTCAATACGCGGGATATGAAAGCAAACATTGACGGCAATATGGCGGTAACAGAGGATAACAAAATATTGACGCTTTCCACCTGCGTCAAAGGGCAGGATGAAAAGCGTTATTTGGTACAGGCGGTGCTAGAGGAAGATGAGTAAACAGGATGTTTTGGTGCGGAAAAGTCCGCACAACGATAAACGGTATAACAAACGGTACAACAAGAACAAGGATTATCACCATAAGCACAGGAAAAGCAAAAAGAAACGCATTATTTTAATTTGCGTGCTGTGCCTGGTGGGCGTGCTGGCCGTACTGATCGGCTATGCCGCTTCCATCCTGATTAATTCGGATAAATACGATTCGCGGACAATGTTTAATCCGAAAGAAAATAATATAGTGGCAGGCGCCGCGGGAGACAGAGCGGACGCAAATGCGGGCGGGCCGGATATCGGCGAAAACGCGGTGCTGTACAACGGCGAAGTATATCAATACAACCAGGATATGGTCAACGTGGTTTTCATGGGGATAGACTATGAAAAGCACGAGGGAGCCGAAGGGGAAACGCTCGGCGGCGGACAGGCGGATACCATCCTGCTCATCGCGATTAATACGAACAACAACAAAATGACATTGTTCAACATCCCGCGCGACACCATGACAGAAATAAAGCTATACGATTTGAACCGGAATTATGCGGGAAATACAGTAGCGCAAATCGCTCTTTCCCATGCATATGGGGACGGCGCGGAGCTCAGCAACCAGCTTACGGTGGATGCCGTGAGCAACCTGTTTTACGGGCTTCCCATTTACCGGTATATCACGCTTGACGTGGCGGGAATTCCTGCCGCGACAGATGCGGTGGGAGGCGTCACGGTAACCCCTCCGGAGACTGTGGAAGTCGCCGGGAAAACGGTAGAAAAAGGAACGCCGGTTACGCTTGACGGAAAGCAGGCGCAGTCCTATGTGAAGCAGAGGGATGAATCGGAGCTGACGTCCAACCTGTCGCGTATGGACCGGCAGGTAAGCTACCTGAAGGGTTTCTTCAACGCGGTAAAGGAAAACACCAAAAATAACGTACTCTTCCCGGTCAGCCTGTATCAGGAAATCGGGAGTTATGCGTCCACGGATATGAGCCTGAGTGAAATTGCCTATGTGGCACGGGCGGCTCTTGATTCCGGGCTTGCGGACGAAAATATTATGACAGTGCCGGGGGAAATGCAGCAGGGGGAAGTATACGCGGAATATATCGCGGATGACGAAGAATTATATCAAATGATTCTGGATACTTTCTACCTGAAACAGCCCTCCGCCGCGACTGCAGGAACGGCGGAATAATTATATTGCTTGATTACGTCCGGTTTTCCGGGCGCTAATTAAAATATTTGGGAAAGGAGGTAAATTATCCGATGGTAAAGAGAAAGATGTTGGTTGTGGCAGTGATCGTTGTGCTGTGCCTGGCAATCGGAAGCGTTGCTTTTGCGGCTCCCAGCCCGACGGGCGGAAGTGTAGTTGCGAAAGATGCAAACGGCAATCCTGTCCAGGTTACGGTATCGGCAGTCAGCAATGCAGACGAACTGAAGGCCCAGATCGATTCGGCCAAAGCGCCGGGCACAGTTGCCTGGTTGCAGGATGTAACGGCTGAAAATTATGACGGAGGTCCGATTACCCTGACACTCGCTGTCAACGGCGTAAAAGCGGGAGACGAAGTAACCGTAATCCATTATGTTAATGGTGCATGGGAATACGTGAAACCCGATTCCGTCAGTGACGGCCAAGTTGTTGTCACGTTGTCCTCCCTGTCGCCGGTTGGCGTTGTTGTAAAACAGGCTGACGGCGCTGGTGCGGCAACGACGGGCTCTACGTCCCCGAAGACGGGCGGCGCTGATTTGGCGATGATCCTTACGCTGATCGCGATCGTTGCTGCGGGAACGGTCTTCGTTACTGGCAGACAGTTGAAGAAGTCCGAAAGATAATGTTCCCCGGGAATATTATCTAAGCATGAAAATGCAAAAAAAGACCTATCCTTTTGGATAGGTCTTTTTTTATCCCTGCAAAGCCTGGGGATATAATTTTATCCGCCTGAATAGCAAATATTAATCAGGGGAGGAGTCGATTTCGAAACGCAAAAACAAAAATAAAGCAGACATTTTTACATAGAAAATATACCAAACATGTTTTTGATGGTATAATTTCAATAGTAAAGTATCACAAAGGGGCGGCTTTCTGTTACGCACACCGTGTGTAAGCAGGATGTATCACACGGAGCCTTCGTGGAAATGGCATATACGTTGCCATTTAAGGAACCGCTGCAAAATATGCTGTCATTTATTTTGATAGGGGGATTATATGAAAAAAGTAACGGCACTGATCGTTTTTTGTTGCATGGCGTTGACGGTGTTTTTAGGATGTGCGCAAGATTCGATTTCCAATGAGAATTCTGTTTCTCTTAATGTATTGAAATATCCGTCGTACTCGGACGCGGGAAAATATTCGATTGAACTGACTTCGGATGCGCTGACCTTTAAAGGGGATAAATTGGCGGACGCCGCAACGGTCAGTGCCATTCGTTTAAAAGATGATCGAAAAGAGGATGTAAGCGGGGAAGATGCGTTTTCTTTGGATAACGATGACTTTGAAACCGTCGGGCTTCCCTGTACAGCCAGCCTTAAGGAGAATAATGTCTTGCAGCTGGATTTTGAAGATGAAAGCTATTCCCGTGCGGTTAATTATGAAGTAAAAATTGCCGCGGACGCAACGGCCGAGCGGCAGGTCTCCTATGCAACCGTGCCTTTCCTGGAAAAGGAAACATATGACATCGACTGTGATATAAGCGAAATCAATGCCAACAGCACGTCTTTCCGCGCAGCATTGACATTTTCCGGCACAAAGCTCAAGGAAGGGATCGGCGCAGGGGATTTACAGCTTGAAGACGGATTTTCAGGGATGCGTATTACCAACGTCGAGCGAAAAGACGATACCCACTTGGATGTGTATGCAGAGGGAAGCGTTGTGCAGCAGGAAAGCGGCGCGCGCTATGCCGCGGGAGATATCCGGGTTCTTTCCACCGCAACCGAAAGGCCGTCAGAGGAACAGGCCGTGGCAATCGATATTATTTATCCCTCGATCAATATGACGAACGAGGCAATGCATTATGAAAACGGGATATTCGAGGTCTATCTTTCCCTTTACGGAATGGATTTCGCAGACCGGCTTTCCACGGATTTGTTTGCGATCACAACCCCGAATGGCGAATATACGGTAACCGGCGTTGAAAAGACTTACGCCACGGAGGCCAAGCTGCAAATTGCCATGGAAGCCTCGGGGATAGACGACGCGATCGCAAAGCTTGAGGACGGTTCCATGACAGTCCGGGCGGAAGCCTTTAAAGAAGGCTGTGAGATGAGCTGTTCGACCGATATACCTTCGGGCTGGATAGACGGCTATATTACAGACGTAGCGACATCCGGCGGAAATACCCTTGTCACAGCGGAGTTGGTTAATTATTATTCATATTTCGATAATGCCGCTGCTGATAATATCGAATTCCAGGACGGGTTTGAAGACGCGAAGGATGTAACCTTCACCCAAACGGACAGCGGAGCAACACTTGCGTTTACCTTGCCTTCCGTGATCGATGTTGAAAGCGAACCTTTAAGCGGAACAATCTTATTTGGCGAAAATACTGTCAAAAACATGTGGGGAACAAACGCTTCCAGTAATACCGTAGCCCTATCCTATCAGCTTACAGACAATGGAAAAGGCGTCGCCGATACGGTAAAAGACCTCTGGGGCAAATATGGTGACACGCTCAAAGACCTTGGAAGCAAAGCGGGAACCGCCGCCAATGTAGCGAAAAGCGTGCTGGAATATTTCGGCGTTATCGAATCGACCGACGCCAAGCTTGACAAAATATACGATGAGATGAAGGCGGAATTTGCGAACGTCAATGGAAAGCTCAGTGAAATTCAAAGCGGAATCGGCACGCTGAACCAAAAAGTCGATTCACTCTATGGATCCGCATATACGCAGGCCCGCAAGACCGAAATCGGAAACGCGAAGAAAAGTTGGCAGGCGTTCTATAAAGATTTGAAATACCTGGATATTATGGCGACTGCTTTTCAAAATACCTATCTCAGTAATTGCACAAAGTATATTCTCCACGAGGAGGTTACGGTCTATAAGGATAAGCAGGGAAATATCTGCGTTCCATCGCCTTCCAACACAAAATATAGCACAAAGGGCAGTGTGATTGCCGAGGAAAATACCTATCCGCTGCCGGAGGATTTTGTAGGAAAAATTGTTGCCGCAAATAAGGTTGCCGAAGGCGATTTTGAGGAGCTCGGCACAGCGCTTGCCGCGATGTATGGCGAACAGATTTCCGGCGAAATAACGGACAGCCTGATGTTTCAGGCAATGAACGAGGCGGCAGCCTCAAATGCCTTTTCAGAATTTGGCACAAAGTATGAAGACGTTTGCTCTAGAATCAGCATCGCGCCCAGCGATTTCTTTACAGACTCGCCCATCAACGATTTGGACCTCGTCATCGAATTCAATTACAATTGGGATTCCTCTACCTATGCGGAAAAGGATCGAATGCGCCTGTATGTGGCGGATATCATCACAAAGGCAACACCATGTGTGCTCGGCGCGATTTCCTGTACGCAAAACGGCACGATGAAATCCGACACGGCAGCATCCGACGCGGCGCTTGCCGCGTACAGTGACGCGATGGAAGCACTCTCAAATAACGGCAGGCATAATGTCAGCGACGGGTATGCCTACAGCACCGTTGTCAGGAAAGCCGTTACGCTGAAAAGATTGAGCGGTGTACCGGATACAGTGCCTATCCATTACAGCAACCATGCGCTCCAAACTGCCGACATGGGGAAAAAAGAGAACGCCTTTTCAGAGGAAGAGATAATCGCTATACTGAAAGACGACACCATCTTTACCGATTCCCAAGAGCTGAACGGCGCAATGGGCTGTAAGTTTGAAATAGACAGTAATACGGACGCTTCGGGACCGGGCTTGAGCCGGGTGAGCGGCGTCATGGGTGATTTCAGGAGCCGTTCATACCTTAAAAACGATACAATGAGCCTTATTCCAGAATTGTTTAACGACAAAGCCGTGGTCAATGCAATCGATATGCATATTATGACGGAAAATGCAAAGCTCCGGAATATGACCCTGGAGGATGAAATGATCGAAATAGGCATCGGGAACGACAGCAGGAGCGGGACTTCTTATCCCTTTAGCGCAGATATCTGTTTGGGCAATGCAAATTTTGTGACCTATGAGGAAGGCGGTCAAAAGAAATGGGGAATTGAAGCCGATTACTTTGCGGAGAATAAAGACGGCTATACCGTAAAGAAGAAGAAACAGGCGTTTATCAACATAAATCAGGGAACTTTTTCCGCCGTTTCGAATTATTCCCAGATGCCCGTACTCGTCTATTTCCAAGCTGCATAAGGAGAGATTGACAGGCCTTGGGCAGGTATAAAAATGTAACAGATAAAAGTCCCGGTTCCCAAAATATGACCGGGGCTTTTATTTGTTTTCAAAGAAATGGATGCGGCGCGACATGAAGAGCCAATATCTTAAGTACGGGAGAAGAAATATACTGTTCAGCTTTGCAAAAGCTCATAGTATGCCTTTGATGGAGAAAGTGATCGGTACCATTTAAAAAATGCGCCGTCGTATTCTTTTGCAAAGCATATTGAAAGGCCGCTTAACTTTTTATCATTGTTCATATTAAGAACAACAGCGTTTTGCAACAATTTCATTATTTGGCCTGTGTGCGTTTCGCTGGGAACAGCTGACAGAAAATCAGCAAAATCTATCATACGTATGGAACGCTTGTCGTACTGCGCGTCGGCTTGCGCCAGCGCATCAAAAAAGGCCGCCTGTTTATCCACGTCAAGTGTCGCGATTGCGGTATCAAGTTCTTTACAAAGGTTGGGAATCCGGGATAAATCTATCATGCTGACGGCGGCCGCTTTGCCGTTTTCCGTGGCCTTTTGAATATAATCGCTGCACAACAGCCGGCAGAACTCCTCCGGTGTTTCGGATGCGGCAAGCACATCTCCTATCCGGCTGTAATTCCAGCCTGTTTCCGGTTCTTCCAACTGTGAGGCGATCATATAATCGGCAAAGTCGCAGACCGCATTTGCAGCCTCGACTGTCGCCATGCTGCAGGAGTCAAAGCCGACAATATCCAGCTTTCGTCCCAAATCAAGCTCGCCCAGCGCGGCGTTAATTTCGGCGAGGTCCAGCCAGTCGTCCGAAAACTGTTCATCCGCGCAAATCCCGTAAGCACCGCCGTGTCCCCAGAAAATAAGCGCGGTTTTTTCAGCGGGATAATTTTTGGTGCAATATTCAAGGAAATCACGAAAGGTGCCTTTACTGCCCATATTTTTCAGCTTGCCTTCTTCAATTAGCTTGAGATTTCCATGCGAAACCTCCCATCTTTGGGATTTTTCCGAATCAATGCCGTCTGTATGCCATCTGTTTGCACCGCCTGTCTGTATGACAATGTGTACATTTTCATCAAACCGGCAGGATATCAGTTCCTGGAGGTTATTGCTGGCGCGCCGGTTAAACGTTTCCAGATCACCGCCGCAGAGATACAGGTAAACAGCCCATTGCACGCCTTCTGCTTTTTCGTTCGCAGAATTCGACCGGTTGGCCTCCTTATCCGCAGCGCTGCTTATTTGCGGCGTGGGCGAAAGCGGCGCGGGAGCGTTCACTGTGCATCCGGATGTTATAAAAAGCAGAAATATTATTGCAAAAATGGCTATGGTCATGTTCCTTTTCATGGCTCAATTATAGCATGGATGCAATAAGCATGCTTTAAAAAAATGCAGATGCAAATTCCCCGCGAATTATATGCCGTTTTCGCACCTTGTATGCCATCCGTATTGACTGTGCGGCATATAAGCTGTTACAATAAAATACATACCAAAGAAGATATCATTAATTCATCGTTTTTCCATAAATAATATGGAGGATTTTGCGGTGCAAAGTACAAAAAGGGCGACCTCGATTGAACTGATCCGGTTTATCGCGGCCTTCGTTGTCATGCTGTATCATTTCTTCACGATCTATGTCGACGGTAACGGCATGGTGCCGTTCGCCTATATTTTTGTGGAATTTTTCTTCCTGCTCTCCGGCTTTTTTATGATGAAGCACATTGCCGAGCGCACCGATTCAATGAATCCGGCAGCATATGTGTTCCATAAGGCAGTCTCGTTTTATCCCGTATTTATCATCGCGTTTGCACTGCAATTCGTCCTTTTCGTATTTATGAACCATATTGGTTCCCCTTCCGAAGCGGTGGGAAGCCTGTTCCATTTCAAGTGGGAGGCGCTTTTGCTGCAAACGGCGGGCTTTATTCCCAATCCGCAGTTTAATTCGGATTATCTCCTAGGCCAGGCATGGTATTTGTCAGCCATGCTGCTGTCGCTGCTAATTGCGTATCCTCTCGCGAAGTATCTGAAAAAATGGTATTTGGCGCTCGTTTGCCCATTGGTCATTATATTTGTTTATTCCTATATTATGCAAACGTTTGGCACCATGAATGTTGGGAATGAATACATGGGCGTCGTCATGTCCGCTGTTCTGCGGGGATTGGCCGGAACCTGTGCCGGAAGTTTATGCTATGTCGGCTATGCCCGCCTGAAAGAACATCCGCTCCAGCGGAAAAAAACAGCGGCGCTGGTAGAAATCGTTTGTTATGCAGGCCTGGTGGGTTTGTTTTTCATTCCGGACGCCGCGGACGATGCCGACAGCCTGTTCTTCATTCTCGTGTTTGCCCTTTTGATCGTTTTCGGGTTTACAAACCAAACCCCTGTTTCCAAATTTCTGAACGCGCACGGCAGGAAGCTCCTTACCTACCTCGGTTCGCTCAGCCTGTACCTGTATTTACTGCATTGGCCGGTCATGAGCGCCCTGCAGCTATGGGCGCCGGATATGGAACCGGCAGCGGCGTTTGCCTTGTTCTTCGGTGCCACCGCCATATTGTCGGCGCTTTTGAAATGGCTCAATGACAAACGGAAAAATGCGTTTCCCGTAATAATTATTGTATGTGCATTGTTTGTCTTCGCCTTTTTTGTCCCGTTAATTTCGGGATAAAAGACGCCGTTCGGATAGGACCGATAAAATCAATGCGGGCCAAATACCAAAAGGGGCCCCGGCAAAGCCCAACAAAGCGAAGCGGAGTGGGTTTGTTGTAAAAACGTGTAAAAATCGTGTATGAGAAAAAGAACACCCGCTATTTAAGCGGGTGTTTTGGGTATTTGGTGGAGCACATCCAATCAAATCCGAACCGCTATTTTGTTCGAGGATTGCTTGTATTTCTGCAAGCGTAACGGTTTGCGTCCCGTCCTTGAAATTGTAAGTGAATACGACCTTATCGTCATACAGGTAAACAGAATTTACGAAACTATCAATCAACCGCTGACGAAAAGCCGGGCTATTGATATCGCCGCTCTTAAAACGGCTCATCCAAAAGACAATCTTTTCTTTGTCGAGCAACGGCTTTTCTAATTCTGCCTGCAAGATACTTAGGTTCAATTCTTCCCGTGTTGCTTCCAGTTCTTCAAGTCGTTCTTTCGTGGAGCTTGTTAAAACTCCTTGCTGTATTGCATTCAGCATATTATCAATGCCTTTTTGCGTGGCCTCTAATTGTTGGCGGAAGGAGGGCAGTAATAAATTCTCCCGACTTTGCAAGTCCACAATATCGTTTGAAATTCTGTCAATGGTACGATCAGCCAAAGCGTGCTTCATGGTGAATAGAACGACAAAATCCTCAATCCATTCTTTTTTAACGGATTTTTTATCACACACTTTGCGCCGTTTGACATTCGAGCACTTGTAATAGTAATGAGTATTGCCATTCCTGCTTGTACCACTTTCGCCAACCATATACGCCCCGCATTTCCCGCAAAACAGTTTCGTTGTAAGCAGATAATTTACTTTAGCTTTTTCCCGCGCGGGCGCTTTCTTGTTCTTTTCCGTACGTTCCTGCACACGGGCAAACAATTCCGGGGATACGATAGCGGGAATACCTCCCTCAATTTTCACCTCGCCATGCGAATATACACCTTTGTATCGTTCGTTTCGCAGCATCCAGCTTAAGGCATTTTCCTTAAAGGGAATTCCCTTGTTGTTTTTCAAGCCTCTGTCGTTCAAATCTTTGCATATTTCCCGGACGGTTTCGCCCTCCGCATAGCGAACAAATACCTCGCGTATGATCGGCGCTTTTTCTTCGTCGATCTCAAACTGCTGTTGTTCGTTGGCCTTATAACCGATACACATTCCGCCGCCGTTATATTTGCATTTCAAAGCATTTTCTTTTAAGCCTCGCAATATCTTTTCAGAAAGTTCGGCAGAGTAATATTCTGCGTATCCCTCCAGCATTGATTCTAATATGATTCCTTCCGGCCCCTCGGAAATGTTTTCTTTGGCGGAAACAACTTTAGCTCCATTTTTACGAAGTATCATTTTGTAGTGCGCGGAATCATAACGGTCGCGGGCAAAACGATCTAATTTCCAAACGAGAACAACATCAAAAAGGCCCTTTGCGCTGTCCTTTATCATGCGCTGGAATTCCGGGCGGTTATCTGTCCGGGCGGATAATGCCCGATCAATATACGAGCCTAGAATCGTGATGCCTTTATGCGTAGCAAATTCCATACATTCCCGAATTTGGCCTTCAATAGATTCTTCGCGTTGGTTATCCGAGGAATAGCGGGCATAGATTACACCATTCATTTCTTTACCTCACTAAGCATTTCAATAAGCGTTTGTTTTAATCGCTCGTTCATTGGGGATGCAGGGTCAAAGCACATTTCCACGAACTGTTTCATTTCCACACTGTTTTCGGAGATTTTAGGCTGATATTGAAATAGTTTTCCCTGTGGTTTGTCAGTACGTCCAAAAATGTAATCAAGCGACACGTCAAAATAATCGGCATATTTTAAAAGCGTTTCAAGGGTTGGTGAAGATAGCCCCAATTCATAGCGGTTGATACTCGATTGTTTCATTCCTAAAATCGCCGCCATTCTGACTTGTGATAGCTTTACACTCTCCCTTAAATTTCTTAACCGTTCTCCCACTATTTGCATATAAAAGCCCTCCAATAGGTTAATCTAATTATACCAACAATAAGCATAATATTCAACCAATATATAGCATATAATTTGACGAATAATAGTAATTAAATAACCGCAAATATGCTGGTGAAAATAATGAAATGTTAATACATAATGGGCTAAAAAGGATTCCAAAGGGTTTCCCTTTGGCACACGACTTTGCGAAGCAAAGTGTAGTGTGTTATACCTCCACCATAAGAGCAATCAGTAAATGAGGTTGCTTTCGATATGAAACTCCATATCGCCCGTATGAAGGAGGATCACATCACGGTGCTTGTCTCGCGCAAAATTTACTGCCTGCATTGTACTGCTGACTAAATTGGTCGGATTACACACTGCAAGCAAAATTTGACTAGAGCTTATCATGTCTCTGTTTCTCGCGTTTTCATAATCGGAATCCTGTAAATCATTATATTGAGATAAGAGGCAGCAAAGTTGTATACCTCTATGTTTTTTTCGTAAATCTAAAATGCCTTGGGAAGCCAGCATATCAAATCTGTTACTCCCGCCGATCATAAATTTCTTATAATCACATTGATATAGCATATTAAAAATGGCCTCTAACTGCTGTTTGAGATGAATACTTCCTATTTCGTTTCCCAGTAAAGGCGATATGTTTTCGTGATCACCAATGACCGCACAAGTCAAACACATTTTATAAAATTCCCCCTTTTGTCACATCAGGTATGTGTAACTAATCTGACAAGACTTATTAGAACTTATAAACTCATATATGCTGTCATAAACTTGAAATATCAAACAAGATAAACCAAATCTGATAAATCAATTTTGATAGGAGTGTTACGATGAGGGAAGAATACGGGACGATCCGCATAAAATTAGATGAACTAATTGAAAATGCAGGACTCAGCAAAAATAAACTTAGCCATAGAGCGGAGATGCAGCGCTCACAAATCAATCATTATTGCAATAATGAGATTACGAGATTGGACATTGACGTGCTGGCAAGAATTTGTACGGTGTTGGAATGTAGCATTGGTGATCTTTTGGAATTCATACCACCTAAAAAGGGATAATCCAAAATTATAAAAATAGAGCGCATGGGTTTATCTTCCATGCGCCTTATTGTTATTGAGAAAACTATTTTCTGTTCTTGAGGCCGATTGATTTTTCATACTGTTCTTCCGGCAAACTCCGTATGATTCCATTCAATTTTTCCAATGCGCGATATAAATGGAATTCCGACATTTCATCCGCTCCGATTACTGCTTTACCAAAAGCGGTAAATTTTGCGTTTTCGTCGCGTTCGGCTCCCGTTACATCATCCATACCGATGTTCTCTTCCTGCTTCATGTAATTGTGGTATTCAAAAATGCTTTTTTGTATCAATTCCAGTGCACGAACAAAATCGTAATTTTCAAGCATGAGCGAAACGACTTTTGATAAGGCAATGTAGTTATCCTCTGTCTGCATATTTGATAAGTGTTCCAGTGTTGTTATTGCCTGATCCGACAGGCCGAGTTTAGATTCCAGCGCGATATTATCTTTGACCTTGCTATCTGTCTCGCCCAAAAGATATTCATACGGTACGTTAAAATACTCTGCAACCTTCTTGAAATTATACATATCGGGAATCGTCTTTCCGTCTTTCCATTGTGCTACTGCCTGACGTGATACGCCGACAAAATCGGCAACCTCCTGCTGGCTCCTGTGCGTCTCGTCGAGCAATGATCTTAACCTTTTCGGAAACGGCATATTGTAAGTATTTCTTTCCTCCATGTGGATTTTCTCCTCCCGTGTTATCTATGGTTGCACTTTGCTTGAAGCAGTATATTTAACTTGCCATAGCAAGCGGAAATAACTATAATTAAATTATAGCAATTATAATTGCACGCGTCAAGAAAAAGCAAATAAACTACACAAAAGAAATGGAGGAATTGAATGATCGAACAAGAGAAAATTTTACATCTGAACGAGGTACAAAAGCGAAAGGTCTGTAAACTGATTAAATTGGAATGTGCTAATTATTTCGAGGGCAATTGTGACCTGCTGGATCGGGGCGTAGAAGTCCCCTGCCCGCAAATGATTTCCTATTCTGTTCTTTGCAAATATTTCCTAAGTTCAGTATTGCCCGGAGATAATGCGTTATATGCTGAACTTTTAGAGCCTGATAAGGTCAAAAAATGCGTAAGGTGTGGAACAGCGATCGTCTCTTATTCCAATAAAACAAAATATTGTAAGAAATGTGCCCGATTGGAAGCAAATCGGCAAAAAGCGGAATATGCCCGGAGACGGAGGCAAACGTAGAAAAATAGGGAATAAAAAAGCCTTTTATAATGCGACTTGGAGGACGTTGTTTTGAGCAGCGCGTATGTTATCATCTAAAAGGCCAAAAATGGATTCTATTTTTCTACAAAACGGTGAAAGGAGGTTCAATGCCACAATACGCTATTTTAAGGTTTGCAAAGCATAAGGGTGGATCGGCGGGAGCGTTGGAGGCGCACCATGAACGGCGAAAAGAAAGATATGCCAGTAACCCGGATATTGATATAACCCGGAGTAAAGATAATTTCCATTTGGTACAACCACAAAGTCGGTATAAACAGGAAATAGAAAAGCGCATACAAACTGCGGGCTGTAGGACACGCAAAGACAGTACCCGCTTCGTTGATACCATGATTACCGCCAGCCCCCAATTTTTTAATGGAAAAAGCAAAAAGGAGATACGGACTTATTTTATGAAAGCCGTCAATTTCATTGCTCAAAGGGTCGGCAAAGACAATATTTTTTCTGCGGTGGTACACATGGATGAAAAAACGCCTCACTTACATTTATGTTTTACGCCGATTACGGAGGACGGGCGGTTATCAGCAAAAGAGATATTAGGTAATCGGGCCCAGTTAAGCAAATGGCAGGATGATTTTTATGCTTATATGTTTCAATCTTTTCCAGACCTAGAGCGTGGCGAGAGCTCACTCAAAACAGGAAGAAAACATATTCCTACAAGTGTTTTTAAACAGGCCGTTCACTTAACAAGGCAAGCCGCAAAAATACGGATGTTGCTTGCCGACATTGGCCCGCTTAATGTAAGGAAGCGGACAGAGGAAATTTCCGCTTTGCTGATAAAATGGTTTCCTCAAATGGAGAGCTTTGAAACGCAGCTGAAAAGATATAAAAAGGGCTTTGCCACATTGGAGAAGGAAAATACAGAGCTCGCAAACAAGGCGGCTATGAATAAGGATGATAGAATGAAACGACGGATTGAAGTAGCGAAACTTGAAAGCGATTATCTTGATTTGAAACGCTTTGTCGAGGCAATACCAGAGGATATGAAGAAGCAGATTCAAGATATGCAGCGTAACGCAGGAAGGATACAGACACGAGGACGATAATGGGTGATTGTTCCTTAAAATATGCAGAAAGGAATTGAATGGCCGAAAAAGAAAAAGATAATGAAGCATGGGAAATCCCAGACCATGTGATTCACACGTTAGCGCGATGCCTTCTCCCCGAAATCCAGAACTATTTCGAGAGCGAGGAAGGCAAAAAGGAATTTGAGGAGTGGAAGAAGCGGCAAAATAGATTGCTAAAGTGGAGATAATAGTTGTCTCCACTTTTAGTTTGGAATCTTTAATCAGTAAGTAGACATTTTAATTCATAATAACTAATAATCGGGAAATCGATTTTTTTATAGCGTGAGGCAAAAATTTTATTTGTTACCATAAAAGGCTTAACAATAGTATTAGAATTAGCTTCAATTTTCTGTGACATAAGAAACGAATGAAGATTTTCAAATTTGCTTATATAATCTATCCTTTTCTGAAACTTTACGTCATACTTATTTTGTTGAAAATAGTTCCTCTGCTGCATTTGATCTTCATATACGGAGCCTACTTTATTCATAACTTTGCTTTCAATAATCCATAACTCATTTCTTTTTTTATCATAAGCAATTACATCATAATCTCCTAAATCACGAGGATGGTTGCCTTTTCTATCCAATTTATACAGTTCGGCTTCTTCCAAAACCTTAGTGAAGCCAGCCAAACGAAACAAATCAGCAATATCAGAGACCATTTTCTTTTCATGTTTTCTTTTCCACTCTTTTATGGACTCCATGGTCAAGGGCAAGTCATTTTCATAGGGAGGATAAAATTCGTATAGTCCATATTGCCAATTATTTTGTAATGTTTTTGCCATTATTGGTGAATAGATAATATTCTGGTCTGATTCAAATAATATTTTAGTTTCAAAACGATTCGGCCGCTTCTCGCGTTCTGAAATGGGCAAGAAAAACTGGAGTTCACCTTTCCATTCTTTAAGTTTTTGGGGATCAACTAATAAAAAATTTATCATTTTTCTATATGTTGTAGAAGCAAGCGGCTTATCAAGACATAAGTTAAAATTTTTCTCTAAGGAATTTTTATCATATGAAATAACATTTTTTTCACATTCAATCCAACCTTTATCCTCCACAAATACTACCTGTAAATATTGCAGAAAATCAATCAAATCCATAAAATCAATATCCGTATCATCTTTAAATGATTTCAAGACTTTTTCGAAATTTTCTTGTTCATTTGAACTAGTGATAATATAATCATTATTATTATAAATTCTCTCATTCAATTTTATTACATATTCATCATCATTATCGATTGGTATAATATTTACTAAATAGTCTGCATCTACCTCAATATGAGCATCATGTTCATTAAAGTTACATAGATCAGATACATCTTGCAATTTTACAAGCCAGTTTGAGAAAGCCAGTAGGTAAGCAATGTTGTCCTTATCTGCCTTTTTTTCTTTTTCACGAACTAAAAAAAGGTTAGTCTCGATTAAATAGCGCAGGATTCGCAGGTTTTCTTTTGCTTTTTCTCGATATTCTATAGTTTTAGAATGAATTTCATTTGTAACTTTATCGTCCATGTTCTCTGGTAATAAATCATATCTTTGACGATGTAATAAAACTTCATGTTGACATGTAGAATATAAGCTAAGCAAATGTATATGAAGGTCTAGCCTATTATATTTTGAAACCTCGTTTTCAAAGTTAGTTATTAACTCTTTTTGCATAGTACGCACTAAATGGGTTGCTGACTCTCCTTGATACTCACCAATTGCAAATTCGTTTTTTTGGCAGATTATTGAGATTTCTTTTCTTACCTTTGTATACCATTTATCTTCTACTTTAAATTGCGGTGAAGGAGAATTAAAATAGTAGTCTAATTCGTACTGCATTACGTTTACTTCTTTTGGAAGTGAAGAATCAGCAGTTATTTTTTGACTAAATACTTTATATTCTTCTGGGTATGCTTGCGCCAACGGCCGGAATAATTCAATCAAATATTTACATTCAATACGTTTATCTGGAGCGGTCTTTATATCATTTAACAAATTATCAGACTTAGGGGTATACCGAAAATGGATTTCATTGTTCAAAATTAATATATCACTATAAACATATTGTATATCAGGAGCAAATATAAAGTCATTACCATCTATAGAAGATGCATAAGAGTAAGGCATATAAAGAAATTGGGCAATCTTGTTTTTAAAATTGAAGCAATTTACAATGGTGCTATTATAACGCCTAAATAATCTTGTATTCAAATCATCAATTGTAATAGCAAGTTGTGATTCTAACTGAAAATTATGTTCTTCATCGAAGAAGCTCATATTATGTGTCAAAAGGACATAATTATTATTTTCTAATTTGTAAGCAAAAAATCCAAATCCATCATTATTTTTTTCGCTAAATTGTGGGAAAGAACTTTCTTCTATTACTGTGCTCCATGCAAATGGATTATTATAGAACTGTGAAATTATGCTAAATGGGTAATTCTCTAATTCGTTACAGAAATAATCGTAAATGTAGCTATCAATTGTTCCATAGGGAACAAAAAGCATTCCAATTCGATTCGCGCCAGGATTTATCTGCTGATTATTTTGCTTCCAAACAAGAAAGTGGCTACTTATTCCACCAAATACAAAACGTTTATCTTCTCTTGCTTCCTGTTCGGAGGCAATATATTCAGCAATTTCTTCAATACTATCAGCTATACAAAGAATCGAAACCAAATCGACGGCAGAACATCTCAATGCTATCTTATTATCGTCAGGTTCCCCAAGCCTAATTCTGGGTTCATTCGCATTGGTAAAGGAATCATATATTATTATACTATTTTGTGATTCTTTAGAAATTCCAATTCCAATATTTTCGTTTTGATTTTTTTGCTTATATAGTTGCACAAATGCTAATTTATTCTGCCTATGTAATTCGGTTATTTCTTTGGCTATTTTAGAAAAATTTACTTTGCTTGAAATAATTGCATCTTCATTTATGGCGACGATTGATTTTTTGTTAGTAGAAGCAAAAAATGTGAAAACTAGTGACGATATTACTTCTTTTTTGCTACTATCGGCAAAGGAAACCGGATATAGAACATTGGGACATTCTTTTCGAAGACGACGTGTTGAATATATTTCGTTAACTAGCCTAGAAATTGTCATATCAATAGCAATTCTTTTCTGTTCTTCTGTTGCCATAGATAATAGTATACTGTAAAAGTCAATAAGGAGAGAGCTATTAAATAACGGGTATGTTTGTTTATTATATATAAAAAAATGCAACCTATCAATTGGATATCGACTATCAGATAACATATTAATTAGCTCATCATTATTTGGAAGGAATGTGCTACAGCCCAATAATCTTTTAACTTCTAGATAGTAGTCCTTGTTTGGCAAAGAAAAAACTATTTTTTCGATCTCACCATGAAAATTTGAGGAACTCAATTGTGATAGTAATTTTTCATTGTATTCGAGCAACTCCTTATAGAGAAAGTCTTTTTTAAGAATTTTGGCCAATTCCGGAATAAATTGTAAAGTAGCATATACTTGTTCATGTCCGGTTCCCAATATGACAGGGTAAAATTTATCATGAAAGCTAATTTTAACTTCGCCAAAATCTGAAAGAGTGAAATCATCTGATGAAGAAATTGGTAATAGTGGAAAAACTAATTCATACAATTTTTTAAAGTCTTCATATGTAGTGATGCTTTTAGGCCCATCGGTATTCTGCAATCTGACTGCATTATTTATTGCTAAGCAATTCTCTAAACAAGATCGATTAATAGTCCAAGAGGCGATACAAAAGGCGAAAGTTACTAAGTCTTTTATTTTGTAGTCTTTAAAAATCACTGCTAGTTTCTTCGATTTGCTCGTTAAACTTTCATTTTCATCAAAAACAGAAGATGAAAATGAAATCTCTTTATTTAAACAACATTTTTTATATTTTTTACCACTACCGCAAGGGCAGGGGTCATTACGCCCAACTTTCATAATACTACCTCCATATATTTCTCCATTTAATTATACTACATGAATTAGCTAATATTGGGTAAGATTTGAACTTTAACTACATTTGCTTTTTTAAATAAATAATAAATCCGAACCCTTCACCGATTGGTATAGGGTTCGGATTATATTGGTTTGGTGGAGACAGCTGGGCTCGAACCAGCGACCCCCTACATGTGAAGCAGGTACTCTGACCAACTGAGCTATGCCTCCACTGGTAATTATTATAGCACACCTCCCCCATATTTCAAAATAAAATTTCACAAAAAATTGATCGATAACGGATAGGAAAAAAATTACTTTTGATGTAAAATAGTAATAGCAAATCAAAAGGGCGGTAAAAATCATGATTGAAACTCAAAAGACGGGTATAAAAGACGGGAAAGATATTTTTGTTTATACGTTTTCAAATGAATCCGGCGGACGTATGAAGGTCACGAATTACGGCGGAACCATTATGTCCATTGAAATGCCGGATACCGGCGGTAATCCGGCGGATGTTGTTCTCGGCTTTGAAACCCCGGAAGAATATTTCGGCGATCATCCATTTTTCGGCGCGACGGTGGGGCGTTATGCCAACCGCATTGCGGACGGCCGGTTTACAGTTGGCGGAAAAGATTACTCTATTCCGTGCAATGAAAACGGGGCAAACCTCCTTCATGGAGGAGATAACGGCTTCAACCGGAAGGTATGGGACGGCGCTGTGGGCGAAAACAAGCTGACCCTCACTTACCGCAGCCCGGACGGGGAGGAAGGCTTCCCGGCCGCGGTGGATGTCAGGATTGAAATGACCCTTACGGACGACAACGTGGTGCGTCTTGAATACTTTGCGGAATCGGATGCGGATACGATCCTGTCCCTTACGAACCATTCCTACTTCAACTTGCGCGGGCAAGGGGAGGTCGGCGACCATGTGCTGACCATTGACGCCGGGGAATATACGCCCGTTGACGAAAACCTGATTCCCACCGGAGAGATTGCGGAAGTGGCGGGCACTCCCCTCGATTTCACCCATCCGCACCTGATCGGCGAACGGATCGAAGACCCGTTCCCGCAGATGAAATTATGCGGGGGTTACGATCACAACTTTGTTTTGTGGGGCGAAGGCTTCCGGCGCGCGGCCCGGGTGGAAGACCCGCAGAGCGGACGCATCATGGAGGTCTATACGGATAAGCCGGGAATGCAGCTTTATACGGCGAACTTCGTACCGGAGATGGAAGGAAAGCATGGCGTGGAATACGGCCCGCGGACGGCCTATTGCTTTGAGACGCAGCTCTTTCCGGACAGCGTACACCATGACGAGTTTCCCTCCTGTATTTTGCAGAAAGGGAAAACCTACCATGATGTGACGGAATACCGTTTCCTCACGAAATAGCGGAATTCTTAAGACTTTCGAAACGGCGGATGAAAAAATCCGTCGTTTTTGTTAGGAATTTATAAAATTTACCGGATAAGCATTGGAGCACAGGGTAAATATGATATAATAAGGTCATTATATCAGGCAGGAAAGGGACGACATGGACGACGGGCAACAGCGCTATGATTCGGATTGCCGGACAGGGCTTACGGACGAGCAGGTCAAAAGCCGTATTGATGCAGGCCTCACGAATGCGTACAATACAAATACGACAAAGTCATACAGGCAGATTTTCAAGGATAACCTTGTAACCTTTTTTAATATCTTAAACATGGTGTTTACGGTTCTCATCGTTATGACGGGCTATATCAAGGAACTCGTTTTCCTGCTCGTTGTTGTCGGGAACCTTGTTATTGGTATTGCCCAGGAAATTGTAACCAAAAAGACACTCGATAAGTTATCCGTCATTGTGGCGGCCAAGGTCACCGTGGTGCGGAACGGAACCGAAAAGGAAATCAGCGTAGCGGATATCGTCCTCGACGATGTGATGCAGCTTATGCCCGGCAACCAGGTGTGCGCGGACGGCATGGTTCTCGAGGGTTCGGTGGAAGTCAACGAATCCCTCATAACGGGCGAGTCGGACGTTGTCGTCAAGGGCCCGGGGGATTTCCTTTATTCCGGCAGCTTTATTGTGTCGGGCAACGCCTATGCGCGTGTGGAACGTGTGGGCATTGAAAATTATGCGAATAAAATCTCCTATGACGCGAAGGTATCCAAAAAGCGCACGTCCGAGCTGCGGAATTCCCTGAACCGTATCCTGAAAATCATCAGCATCATCATTGTCCCGGTGGGAATATTGCTGTTTTTGAAACAAGGCCTTGTGGTGGGGCTGCCCGTGCCGGATAATACGGTCAAAACGGTGGGGGCCCTCATCGGTATGATTCCTGAGGGGCTGATCCTGCTGACCAGTATTTCGCTGGCGACCAGCGCCGTAATCCTGGCGACAAAACGCACGCTGGTGCAGGACCTCTATTGTATTGAGACGCTTGCGCGCGTGGATATCCTGTGCCTTGATAAGACGGGAACGATCACCGAGGGAAAGATGCATGTGGAAGAGGTGATTCCTGTCGATGAAACAAAAGATATTGACAGGATTCTTTCCAACATGGCGGGGGCCCTCCAGGACGACAACGCAACCTTCCACGCCGTTGTGGAAAAGTTCGGCAAGAGCTTTGACCATGAAATAAAAACCATTGTGCCGTTTTCCTCGGCCCGTAAATACAGCGGCGTAAGCTTTGAAGGGGAAGGCACCTATTTCCTCGGGGCGTTTGAGTTCATTTTCCCCAACGGATACGAGGGGCTCGACGCGGAAAAGTATGCGAAACAGGGGAGCCGGGTCCTGGTGCTCGCGCACAGCGACTCCACCGACGTGTTGGACAATAAGGTCCCGATGGGGATGCGCCCCATCGCTTTCCTGCTTATTTCCGACCGGATTCGCGCGGATGCAGGGAAAACGCTCGAATTTTTTGAAAAGCAGAAGGTTGAACTGAAAATTATCTCCGGGGACAGCCCGGTCACGGCTAGCGCGATTGCCAAACGCGCGGGCGTGAAAAACTATGAAGCGGTAGACGCGACGATGCTCAAAACGCAGGAAGATATCGAAGCGGCGGCCGAAAAATACAGCGTATTCGGACGGGTCACGCCTTCCCAGAAAAAGGAATTGATTGCGGCGCTGAAACGAAAGGGCCATACGGTCGCCATGGCGGGTGACGGCGTGAACGATGTGCTGGCCTTGAAGGAATCCGATTGCAGCATCGCTATGGCATCGGGCAGCGACGCGGCAAAGAACATCGCTAACCTGGTGCTGCTCGATTCTAATTTTGCAACGATGCCCGATATTGTGAACGAAGGGCGCAAGGTAATCAATAATATCGAGCGCGTGGCGACGCTGTTTATCACCAAAACGGTGTACGCCGTGCTCCTTGCCTTTGCAACGGTGATCCTGCTCGACAGCAGTTACCCGTTTACGCCGCTGCAAATGACGCTGATTAGCTTTGTAACCATTGGCTTCCCGGCGTTTTTCCTGGCGTTGGAACCGAACTTTGCGCCAATCAAGGAGCATTTCCTGATTAATATTTTGAAAAAGTCATTGCCCGGGGGCCTTTCCGTAATTATCGGCATCCTTGCGATCAACGTGCTCGCGGGCATCTTCCAGTATACCCCGGCGGCGATGTCCACCATGTGTATGCTGATGGCGGTTGCCGTCGGCATGTGGGTGGTGGCCAAGGTCAGCATGCCGTTTACCACAGCGCGCAAGGTTATCCTGGGAAGCGCCATTGGCGTATTTATCCTATGCATCATCTTCCTGAGGGGCTTTTTCGACGTGGCGCCCATCAGTCTCCCGCAGGCTGTCGTGGTGTGCATCTTTACGGTGGTTGCGCCGTTTATGATGCGGGGCTTTGAGCATGTTGTGGAAAAGCGCGCCGATAAAATCCTTTCCAAAAAGCTGGTGCGCAAGAGTCTGCAAATCACGGACGAAGAGCTTGAAGACAAGGAATGAGCCATAAGGAATCATTGATAATGAAGGAATGCGCCGAAGGCGCGTGAAATACAAAACGGGAGAGCCGCCCAAAAAATGGCGGGAACGCTTCAGTAACCGGGAAACAGTAAATTAACAGCCAAGCGCCCGGCAGGTGCAAAAGAATTTCGTAAGCCGGAATTTTCCTTTGCGCCGGCCGGGCGCTTTTTTTATTTACTGCCTATTCCTTTGTTCTTTCAGTGCACCGCGCGCGGCCCCTTGTATGGGCGCGTAAACGGCATGAAGAAAGACTCCTCAAACGGCCGGAAGGGCACCATCCGGTAAATTTCGTCGATCCGCTTAAGCACATCCGCCGGAAGCGGCCCCTTTTCATAGGAAGCAAGGTTGCGTTCCACATTTTTCACCTTGCCCGCCCCCGTAACAACCGCATGGATATCCGGGTTTGAAAATGCAAACCGCATCGCAAGGTCCGCGACATCCATCTTGAGGTCGTCGCACAGCTCATATAGTTTCAGGTATTGCTGCTGGCGGGGCTTTGACAGCCACGCGGGCTTCGCCTTCACCTGAACGTCATAGCGTTTTGCGAGCGCGCCCTGCTGGAGCGCGGAACCAAGCAAAATTCCCATGTTCTGCTTCTTCGCCGCAGGAATCACCTCAATGGCCGCTTCCTGCCACAGCAGGCTGTAATTGAAGGCGGTCAGGATCACGTCGAAAAATCCGCTTTCAATAATGGGTACGATTTCATATGCGGTTGTGCCGCCGATCCCCGTATATTTGATTACCCCCTGGCTTTTAAGGTCCACAAGCACATCCATGACCGGGCCGTAATATTCCTCCGGATGATTGAGGTCCTGCGGCCGTTCCCACCAGTCGTACTGATAAGGACGGTCGGGCTCGTGCACCATCCAGATATCGATGGTATCCCGTTTCAGCCGGGTCAGGCTGTTTTCTACGGCGCGCATCAGGCAATCCCTGTCCCGGGGCAAAAAGGGCTGCGGGTCGTTGCTGAACTTGGTGGATACATAAAGCTCGCCCTTGATTTCCGGCAGGATTGTCCCCAATACTTCCTCGCTGTTTCCATAAGCAGGCGCGGTATCGATCAGATTCACGCCGCTGTCCACCGCAAGCTGCAATGCGGCGGCAAATTCTTCACGGGGGGTGCGCACATCCCCGCCCATCACCATGCGGCTCACGTTCAAATCAGTCCGGCCAAGCTTTACATACTCCATAAATTCATCCTCCGCCCTATCCGATGGCTCGTCATCGTTTTAAATACTATTTTCATTATCTCACAAACGAAACGTCACATCAATTACAGACGAAACAAAAAAATAACGAAACAGGCAAAAAAGTGTCGAAAAGTTACAGGAATTTGTTGTTTTCTTCATTGATTCTGAATTGTATTTTCAGTATAGTTATTACATAAAAAGAAAATAGTAAAGGGGAAAAACCATGAGCAGGATTTTGGCATTCGATTTTGGCGCTTCAAGCGGTCGTGCAATGATCGCGCAATATGCTGACGGAAAAATTACAATGGAGGAACTCCACCGGTTTACGAATGATCCGGTTTCAATCAATGGAACGCTTTTCTGGGATGCGCTGCGCCTTTTTTACAACATCAAGCAGGGCATTACCAAGGCGGTAAATGCAGGCGGATTCGATATGATCGGCATTGATACGTGGGGCGTGGACTTCGGTCTGATCGGGGAAGACGGCCAGCTTATCCAGAACCCCGTACACTACCGCGACGGGCGTTCGGAGAAACCGTTTGAGGAATTTTTCCGGCGCGTCGACCCGGCGGAGCTTTACAGCAAGGTCGGTTTGCAGCATATGGCAATCAATACGCTGTATCAGTTAATTTATTTAAAGGAGAACAAGCCGGAGCTTTTTGCGGCGACAAAAAAGATTCTTTTTACGCCCGACCTCTACAGCTATTTCCTGACGGGCGAAATGAAATCGGAATATACCATCGCTTCCACATCGGAGATGCTGGATGCGAAAAAACGCGATTGGAGCGAAGAAGTGCTGGAGCTTGCGGGTATCCCGCGTGAAAAGCTGTGCGACATTACGCCCCCGGGTTCGCAGTACGGTCTGCTGCGCGACGATATTTGCGAAGAGCTTGGCGCGCCCAGGGCAAAGGTAATGTGCACGGCTTCGCATGACACCGCGTCTGCGGTTGCGGCGGTGCCCACACAGGAAGAGGATTTTATATTCATCAGCTGCGGCACATGGAGCCTCCTGGGAACGGAGCTTCACGAGCCCTGCCTTAACGACAAGGCGGCGGAATACAACTTTGCGAACGAAGGCGGCGTCGCGGGCACGTACCGTTTCCTGAAAAATATCATGGGAACGTGGCCAATCCAGGAATCGCGCCGGCAATGGATTCGGGAAGGCAAAGAATTCGGCTTTGGGGAATTGGAGCAGATGGCAAAGGAATGCAAACCGTTCCGCAGCCTGATTGACGTCGACAGCCCGGAATTCGGAAAACCGGGGAACATACCGCGCCGTATCCGCGCCTATTGCGAAAAGACCGGGCAGCCTGTTCCGCAGACGGAAGGCGAGGTCATCCGCTGCATCGATGAAAGCCTTGCCATGAAATTCCGTTATAGCATCGAACGGCTTGCGGAATGCACGGGCAGGAAATATAATACGGTGCATATCCTTGGGGGCGGAACCAAAAGCGCGCTCCTGTGCCAGATGACCGCCGACGCAACCGGCATGAACGTGGTTGCGGGGCCGGATGAAGCGACGGGCTTTGGAAATATCGCGGTGCAGCTGATTGCCGCGGGAGAAATCAAGGATATCAAGGAAGCGCGGCGTGTGGTTGCCGCTTCCTGCGCGCCCAAGACATATGCGCCCCAAAACACGGCGGAATGGGATACGCAGTATCAGGCGTTTGTAAAGATCATTGAAGGCTAAACCGGGAACACCGAAAAAAAGGAACGCTCCGCGTTCCTTTTTTTGTGCAGGATTTGCATACGCGGCCGCTGTTTCCGGCAGGGCCTTAAGTAATACTTAAATTTGTAAGAATTTATTCATAAAGTACCGGCCAATGGCAAGGGCCTTTATGATATAATGAAAGGCGTAGGTTAAGGGAGTGGATTTCTACTTTCCCCTTTACTTCGTGCGGGGCTTTTTTATGCCCTGAAAACGTCGGCCTGGAGGAAACCATTGGAACCGATTATCGCAGCCAGGAACCTGAAAAAAATATACCGTATGGGCAGCGCCAAAATCCACGCCCTGGACGGGGTGGATATCGATGTTATGCCCGGGGAGGTGTGCGCGATCCTCGGCACCTCGGGCAGCGGGAAGTCGACGCTGCTTTCCCTTCTCGCGGGGCTTGAACACCCGACCTCCGGGAAAATTTTTATCAAGAAAAAACCGACATATAAAATGAATGAAAGCGAACTGGTGGATTTTCGCCTCAAACACATTGGGTTTGTGTTCCAGTCCTTCAACCTGATGCCCACCATGACGGCGGTGGAAAATGTGGCGCTTCCCTTGATGTTCCGGGGCGTGCCGCGCGCAAAGCGTATGAAGGCGGCGAAAAAGCTGCTTGTAGAGATGGGGCTTAAGCAGCAGCTTAAAAACCTTCCCAACCAGCTTTCGGGCGGGCAGCAGCAGCGCGTATCGATCGCGCGCGCCATCATTGCCAAACCGGAGATCATCTTCGCGGACGAGCCGACGGGAAACCTCGATTCGGCGACCGCGGAACAGATTATGGATATCATGTGCGGACAAGCGAAGAAACGGGGCGCGACCCTTTTGTTCGTGACGCACGACCGGGCCAAGGCGGAATATGCCGACCAGGTCGTTCACATCATAGACGGAAAAGTGGCGAAGCGCGAAGTGCGCGAGCCCGCCAAAATCAATGCCGGAGAGGTTACACAGGCAGAATCAGGAACACAGGGAGAGGAAAAATGAAGAAACGGATCACGATTATCGCACTTATAGTTCTATTCGCCTTTTCTTTGGCGCTGCCGACCGCGCTTGCGGCGGATATGCGCGGAACGGCGCTGCGGATTGACAGCGGAAGCCAATATGAAGGAATGGACGCAACCTACCAGAACGGGTACAGCCCTGCCGTATCCGGCGGGGCGGCGCGCATCATCCTTCCCCTGGTCCCCGGGCCGGGGACCGAGCAGGTGAAAAGCGGGGAACAGGTTAATATTTCGGTGAACCTGGGAAACCCGGAAACCGCTCCGTTTATATTCAATAATTATGATACGGCGGCGTCCCTCCAGGAAAACAAACTGGCGGACGGGAAAACAAAGAAATCCTATCTTGTGAACCTGAATTTGCCGCTTTCGGAAACCAGGGTGAACGGGAACTATCCGGTCGTTATCACGGCGAAATATCCGGTGACGGACGGCACCGTCAAAACGCAGGAATTTACGGTGTTTGTGAAGGTGACAGACGGCCGGGACCCGTCGGAGCCGACTGCGGAACCGAGCGGGGAGCCCAGCGCAGAGCCGACGGAAAAACCGGGAACGGACCCGGGGCTTGATCCCGGAACGGGCGGCGGTGGCGGAGGAAGCGGGGCAAGCTCCCAGCCCAAGGTCATTATCAGCAATTATGAAATCAGCCCCGACCCGGTCAATGCGGGCGAAAAATTTTCGGTAAAGGTAACGCTTACCAATACAAGTAAGTCGACGAGCGTTAAAAACATCACAGTCACCTTCAAGAGCCAGACGACGGATTTGATGCCCGGCGACAACACCAATACGGCCTACATCGAGAAGATCGGGCCCCAAAAAACAGAGGATTTCAGCTTCACAATGGCGGCGCGCGCGGATGCCAAGGCGGGTCCGCAGAAGATCGATATTGCCGTTGCCTATGAAGACAACCAGGCGGCGCAGCTTACGGCGGCGGACGAAATCAGCGTGGAAGTGCACCAGAAGATTCGGCTTGAATACGACCAGCCGAAATTCCCGTCGGAAGTGTATATGGGCGACACCACCTCCGCGAGCCTTAACCTTTACAACAAGGGAAAAAATACCCTTTATAATGTGACGGTTGTGCTCGACGTTCCCGGTCTCACGCCGGAATCGAGCGCATTCCTTGGAAATATGGAATCCGGCACGGCCAAAACGGCGGACATCTATGCCTCCGTGGCTGCGGACCCGAATGCGGGAATGAGCGGCGGGGCAGAGAATGGCGCCGGACAAGGGGCGGTGGCAGGCGATTCCGGAGTTGCTCCTGCCGCGGATGCCGCGGCAATCGGGGGAGCCGACGGGCCAACCTCGATTGTTGTATCCGGGGAAAGCGGTCCGTCTGCGGATATGCCCGCGGACGGGGGCGACGGCGCCGTCCAGCCCGGACCGGTGGAAGGGAACTTCATCGTTACCTATGAGGACGAATACGGCGAGGAATACGAAATGAAGGTTCCCGTGGAAACGATGCTTGTTCCCATGCCCGATTACGGCGGGGGTATGTATCCGGGCGAAGAGCCGCAGCCCGAGGAACCCACAGGCTTTCCGTGGTGGGGCTGGGTGATTATTGCGGCGGCCGCGGCGGCCGTGGTGATCGCAGTCGTTTTGAGGAAGAAAAAGAAAAAACGCGCGCAAGAGCTTTCGGAGGATTTCGAAGACGATGACATTTATTGATATTGTCCTTCTGGCGGCCTCCAATTTATGGCGGCGCAAGATGCGGACGATCCTTACAGTCCTTGGCGTAATTATCGGCACGGCGTGTATTGTTATCATGGTGGCCCTCGGGCTCGGCAACCTCGAGCAGTTCAACCAAAATATCATGCAGAGCACGGACCTCACACAGATTGAAATTTCGCCTATGGGCTCCGGGGAAAACGCGAAGCTGACGGATGCGAAGCTGAACCAGATTCGTGCGATTCCCGGCGTGAAAAACGCGACCGGCCTGATGAGTATTCCCTCCTATATTGTGATGGGAAAATACAAGGCGGATACGCAGGTTTACGCGGTCGACCCGCAGACGATGGATTTCAAATTTATGGAAGGAAACGTTTTCGCGGACAGTTCCAAT
Source organism: Christensenella intestinihominis (assembly GCF_001678845.1). GTDB lineage: Bacteria > Bacillota > Clostridia > Christensenellales > Christensenellaceae > Christensenella > Christensenella intestinihominis. The sequence goes on along the minus strand of NZ_MAIQ01000004.1, from coordinate 164,179 downwards.
GTAGAGCTTGTCGTGGGCGCAAACGCGCGCCAGTATTTCCAGGACCCGAATGCGTCCGGCGGCGGTATGGCCGGCGGCGTAATGATGGCCGGCGGATATGCCATTGCAATGGAAACGGGCGGCGAATACCAGGAGCCGACCGGGCCGGATGTGGACTGGGTGGGCATGAACGTGAAATATTACCCGGGCAGCGGTTACCTGATTGAGAATCCCGATCCGTCCACGCCCGACCAGCCGATGCCCAAGGAGTACCGCGGGAAAATTTCGGGAATCCTCGAGCAGTCCGACAGCCAGGAAAGCTATAACATTTATATGAGCATTCCAGCGGCCAATATGCTCATTCGTGAAAACCGCAAGCTGATGGACCAGGCGGGGGTCAAGGAGGGGCAGTATTCCCAGGGATATGTGAACGCGGTGGATGTGGACGCGGTCGCGGACGTCCTTGCGGCGGTTAAGGAAATGGGCTTCCAAGCCTATAGCCCCACCGAGTGGATAACCCAGATGCAGGAGGAACAGGCGCGCCAGCAGTCCCAGCTCATTGCCATCGGCCTGATTTCCCTGCTGGTATCGGCCATCGGCATTGCCAACACCATGCTCGCGAGCATTTTAGAACGCGCCCGCGAGATCGGCGTAATGAAGGTCATCGGCCTCTCCATCCGCAAAATTAACCTGATGTTCCTTGTGGAGGCGGCAATGATCGGCCTTTTAGGGGGCCTCATTGGCCTCGGGGTCAGCTATATTTTCGGCGCAATCGCCAATTTTGGCGGCGGGGAAATTAGCTTCCTCGGCATGTATTTCCAGAACGGCGTGCAGCTTTCCATTCCGTGGTGGCTCAGCCTTGGGGCAATTGCGATTGCCGTGGGAGTGGGCGTTGTGTCCGGCATCTATCCCGCGTGGAAGGCGACAAAAATGAGCCCGCTCGAAGCGATCCGCAGTTCAAACTGAGCGGCAGGCAAAACGCCCGGCAAAAAAGCCGGGTGTTTTTTTGTGAAAAAAGTTTGAAGGGCCTTATGGGTGGTATATTGATAGTATCCAGGGGAAAACAGCATAAGCGGGCATCGGTGGAAATTTTTATCGAAAGAGGGAGAAAACATGTATAATCAGAAAATTCGCGCCGTCCAATACGGCTGCGGGAAGATGGCCAGGTATACGGTGAGGTATTTGTATGAAAAAGGCGCCGACATTGTGGGCGCAATCGATGTAAACCCGGATATTGTGGGTATGGACGTAGGGGAATGGGCGGGCCTTGGCGTGCGCCTCGGCGTTCCGATCCGCAGCGATGCGGATGCGGTTCTCGACGAATGCGACGCCGATATTGCGGTGCTCACCCTGTTCAGTTTCATAGACGATATGTATCCGCATATTGAAAAATGCGCCCTGCGCGGAATTAATGTGGTCACGACATGCGAAGAAGCAATCTATCCGTGGACCACCTCGCCCGCCCTTACAAACAAGCTGGACGTGCTTGCGAAGGAAACGGGCTGCACCATTGTGGGCTCGGGTATGCAGGATATTTATTGGGTGAATATGATCGCGTGCGTTGCGGGCGGCGTTCACAGCATAGACCGCATCGAGGGCGCGGTCAGCTATAATGTGGAGGATTACGGCCTCGCTCTCGCACAGGCGCACGGCGTGGGCCTCACCCCTGAAGAATTTGAAAAACAGCTGGCGCATCCCGAGGTTCTTGAGCCAAGCTATGTCTGGAATTCCAACGAAGCACTGTGCGCGAAAATGGGTTGGACAATCAAATCCCAGACACAAAAAAGCGTGCCGTATTTTTACGGTGCGGACCTTTATTCCGAAACGCTCGGAGAAACGATTCCCAAGGGCAACTGCATCGGCATGAGCGCGGTTGTCACCACGCAGACACACCAGGGGCCGGTGATCGAGACGCAGTGCATCGGCAAGGTGTACGGACCAAACGACGGCGACATGTGTGACTGGAAAATCCTCGGCGAACCGGATACGGCTTTCTATGTAACCAAACCGGCGACGGTGGAGCACACCTGCGCGACCGTCGTGAACCGCATTCCCACCATCCTGAACGCCCCGGCGGGATATGTCACGGTCGACCAACTCGAGCCGCTTGAATACCTGTCCTATCCGATTCATATGTACACGGAAGAGTGGTAAAAAGGAGCAAAAAACGCCCGGGAAGATTTTCCGGGCGTTTTTTAGCGTTTACAGTTTTTTCATCCTTTCACCACACAACCTTCACGCTGCCCTTCCATAATGGTGCCAGATCAGGAAAGGAGCAGCAAGCTATATGAAAAAGATATTGACGGTACTCCTGTGTGCGGTATTGATGATGGGCTTCACCGCCTGCGCGCAGCAGGCGGTGAAGCCCCGCAGGCCGCCACGGGGGAACAGGCGGACGTACAAGCCGCGGATGGCGCAATGTATGGGCAGGTGACCGCGATAAGCGGAAATGACGCGACGATTATCCTTGGCACAATGACGGAGGGGATGGGCGGCCCGCCCGGTATGGAAAACGGCGAAGCGCCGACAGGCGGCGCACAGGACGGCGAAATACCGCCGGATATGCAGGGCGGCGGGACTCCGCCGAACGATATACAGGATGGAGAAGCGCCTGAACCGCCAAGCGGGGAAAACCCGCCCGGCGATGCACAAGGCGGCGGAACGCCACCGGATATGGGCGGAGGCGGCCCCGGCGGCATAGGCGGTTTTACCGCGGATGAGGACGGCACGGAGATTACCGTTGACCTGGCCGCCGTCACCATTACAAAGCAGGACGGGGACAGCGAAGCGGAGGTTTCCGCTTCCGACCTTACGGAAGGCACCGTTGTCAAAATGGAAGGCCCGGGCGAAGGCGCTTCCTTTGTACCGGAAGCCCTTGTCATCGTGAACGCGGGCGGCGGTCCGGTTCCGGCATAAAAGAACGGGATGATTGGGCAAGCATTAAAAAAAGGACGGCGCATGCCGTCCTTTTCGGCTGTTCGGCAATTATAGTTCCCTGATCTCGCGCTGCTTTTTCTTTGGCAATGCGGCAAGCCCGGCTTCGTATGCCTTGTCGGCCATCTTCCGCACAGTTTCCCCGGGCACGTTTCCCTCGAGATAGAGGGAACTCCAGTGGATTTTGTTCATATAATAGCCGGGCACGATATCCCCGGGGTGCTGGTGGCGCAGGAAATCACTGAGCGCGGGCGCGAGCTTCATCGTGAAAATTGGCCGCCCTTCCCTGTCTCCGCCCTGCATGGCAAACATTTTGCCGCCCACAAAATAACGCGTGGCTTCCCATTCGGGCTGGTAGTCCGTGGTCACCCCCGGCTTCCTGAGGCAATATTCGCGAAGCCATTCATAGTTCATTTTATCATCCCGCTTTCGTGGATCAGGCGCACCGCGCGCTCTATGGTGGGTACGTCCGCCACCAGTGCAAGCCGTACGAAGCCCTCGCCCGCCGGGCCAAAGCTTTCGCCGGGGGTACAGATTACCCCGGTTTTATCCATCAGCTCGAGGGCGAAGTCCCACGATTTTTCATAACCCTTCGGCAGCGGCGCCCATACGAACATCGTGCCCGGGGAATCGGGGACATCCCAGCCGATGCTCCGAAGGCCGCCGCACAGCGCATCCCGGCGCGCGCGGTACCCTGCACGGTTACGCTCCAAAATATCCTGCGGGCCGCTGAGCGCGGCAATCGCCGCCTTTTGCACCGGGAAGGAAATCCCGTAATCGATCTGCGAACGCAAACAGCGGAAGTTGCGGATGATTTCCGTATTGCCCATGGCAAAGGAAATGCGCAGCCCCGTCAGGTTATATGATTTGGAGAGGGAATTGAATTCAATCCCCACGTCCATCGCCCCCGGGACGGCGAGGAACGACATCCCGGGCTCGCCGTCCATCACAAGCTCGGAATAGGCGTTGTCATGGATTACGATCACATCGTATTTTTTTGCCCAATGGACGAGCCTTTCATAGAAGGCATAATCCGCAACTGCCGTTACCGGGTTGTTGGGATAGGAAACGACGATCATTTTTGCGCGCCTTGCGACCTCTTCAGGGATACTGTCAAAATCGATCAGGAAATTGTTTTCTTTTTTCAGCGGCGTATAATATATTTCCGCTTCCGCCATACGCGGGCCAAACATAAATACCGGATAGCACGGATCAGGGGCGATCACAAGGTCGCCGGGGTTGCAGATTGGCAGCGCGACATGCGCCATACCCTCCTGCGTGCCGTAAACGGACATCACCTGTTCGGGCGTAAGGGAAACGCCGTACCGCCGCTTATACCACGCAATCACCGCATCGGTCATCTCGGGAAGGTCGGCAAGGGAATATTTGAAGTTATCCGCGACCCCCGCCGCCTCCTGCAAGGCGGCAATCACGTGGTCGTCCGGCTTGAAATCAGGCGTGCCCACCGAAAGGTTGATGACCTCCATGCCCCGCCGGAGAAGCTCCGCGCGCTTTTCTTCCAGCTTGGAAAAAATATTCAAATCGAATATTTTCATTTTATCCGCAAATTTCATATTCCGCCTCCGCAAGTAGTCGTTAGTTGATACAAGGATATCTTACCGCAAACGCGCTGTGCCTGCAAGCTTAAACCCCGCTGTATGGTCGGGGCAAAGCCTGTGGCAGGGCGGCTTTGGGATGCGCCGGAAACCGGGAATAAATATTTCGCTTCCGGTTGGCGGGGATTTTTGCCGGAATGCGGATTGCCGCAGCAGGTCAATATTTTAAACGGAGAAGGCGTTCCCCGGCGTTTTTTTCGTGGTATAATAAAATTATTGTAAGCGAAACGGGGTGAAACGGATGTCTTATTTTTGTGCGGATTGTGCGCAGGGCTCCTGCCGCAGGCACGATGCGGAGCACGCGCCGAAAAACTGCCCTTCCTTTGGCGGGGAAACCGATTTTTACGCAGGGTATGAAGGCGAGGAACGCGAGATTGCGCGGGTTTCCGCCATTGTGGAAAGCAGCGGCTACGGAAGGCTTACCCGCATCGAGGAAATCATGGATTTCTGTAAGCGGATGGGCTATCGGAAGCTCGGCTTTGCCTTTTGTATGGGCCTGCATAATGAGGCAAAAGTTGCAGCCCGTATTTTCCGGGAAAATGGTTTTGACGTCGTTTCCGTCGGCTGTAAGGTCGGCAGCGCGGACAAAACCGGGATCGGCGTTAAGGAAGAGGAAAAGCAGCACGGCGGTTTTGAAGCGATGTGCAATCCGGTTTGGCAGGCCAAGCTCCTGAATGGGGAAAAGACGGATTTCAATATCATCCTCGGGCTGTGCGTGGGGCACGATACGCTTTTCATCCGCCATACGCAGGCGCCCATGACCGTGCTTGCCGTGAAAGACCGTGTGACGGGGCATAACCCGCTCGCCGCGGTATACCTTGCCGACGGCTTTTATAAAAAGTTGCATACCTTTTCAAAAGACCACGGGTATGAGGAATAACGAGTATTCGATAAAGGAGAATTCAGTTGGGAATCCAGATCAAACAGAATTATGTCAATGAGGAAAACGTGTTGTGCTATAACTGCGTGCACTATGGCGTGCTCACCTTTGCGCCGGGCATGCCTGAAATACGGTCCTGCCAGGTCTACGGGGATATCGACCCGGAGATGCTGACGGGCGAAAAGAACAAATGCGACCACTTTGAACCGAAAAAAGGACAGGAATACTAAATGTTTGTAGCAGACCTGCACATCCATTCCAAATATTCGCGGGCGACGAGTAAGGAATGCGTACCGGAGCACCTCGAACTGTGGGCGCGGCGGAAGGGGATAGACCTCCTTGGCACGGGCGACTTTACGCATCCCGCATGGCGGGAAGAGCTGAAGGAAAAACTTGTCCCGGCCGAAGAAGGGCTGTACCAATTAAAAGAGGAATACCGTATTGCGGATGAAGTCGGAGGCCCCCCGGTAAGCCCGCGGTTTGTCCTTTCCGGGGAAATCAGCTCGATTTACAAGCAAGACGGCAAGGTGCGGAAAATCCACAATGTCATCCTGTTGCCCTCGCTCGAGGCGGCGGAAGCGCTTTCCCACAAGCTTGAGCTTTCCTTCAACCTGCATTCCGACGGACGGCCGATCCTTGGGCTCCCGAGCCGCGATTTGCTGGAAATCACGCTCGATATCTGCCCGGAGGCAATCTTTATCCCGGCGCATATCTGGACGCCGCATTTTTCGCTGTTCGGCGCCTATTCGGGCTTTGATACCATCGAGGAATGCTTCGGGGATTTAACGCCCCACATCCACGCGCTCGAAACGGGCCTGTCGTCCGACCCGCCCATGAACTGGCGCCTGTCGGCGCTCGACCGGTTTACGATGGTGTCCAACTCGGACGCGCATTCCCCCGCGAACCTTGCGCGGGAAGCCAACCTTTTCAATACGGAAATGAGTTATCCCGCCATTGCGGCGGCGCTTCAAAACCGCGATACGGATGAATTCCACGGGACGCTCGAATTTTTCCCGGAGGAAGGGAAATACCATAACGACGGCCACCGGAACTGCAAGGTGTGCATGACGCCGGAGGAAACCATCGCCGCCGGCGGCAAGTGCCCGGTGTGCGGGCGGCGCATCACGGTTGGCGTTTACCACCGCGTGGTAGAGCTTGCGGACCGGGAGGAAGGCTATGTTCCGCCGCGCGCCCGGCATTTTGAAAGCATCGTGCCTTTGCCCGAGGTGGTGGCCTCGTCTATGGGGCTTACTCCCGCGAGCAAGAAGGTGCGCGCGCAATACCTGGAGCTTCTCCGGGCGCTTGGCCCGGAACTCACGATCCTGCGCGAAACGCCGCTTGCGGAAATCGAGCGTGAAGCGGGCGTATGTATTGCCGAGGGTATCCGGCGGCTGCGCTGCGACGAGGTGGAAATCCATCCGGGCTACGACGGTGAATATGGGAAAATCCTCGTGATGAACAAAAGTGAGGTGGAAACGCTGTCCGGCCAGCTAAGCCTGTTTGCGGACGAACCGAAACAAGCGCCGGAAAAACACGAGGCTGTGCAGGCAGGAAGCAGGCAGCCGGACGAGAAACCGGCGGAACCGGGGCGCGGACCGGGCACGGAAGAAAACCCGTACGGCCTCAATGAAGAGCAATGGGCCGCCGCTTCCGCCGCGGAACCTGCGGTTGCCGTACTTGCGGGGCCGGGCACGGGAAAGACGCGCACCCTCGTATGCCGTATCGCCTGGCTTGTGGAGCAATGTGGCGTATCTCCGGACAGCATCACGGCGGTGACCTTCACCAATAAAGCCGCAAATGAAATGCGGGAACGCCTGGAGGCGCATTTCGGCGATAAAAAAACGGCAGGGGCGATGCACATCGGCACCTTTCATTCCATCGGCCTCGGCCTGCTGAAGGAATGGGATAAAAATGTAACGGTGGCGGACGAACAGGAAGCGCTGGCCATCCTTTCCGATACGCTTACCGCGTGCAACTGCGCGGTAAAACCGCGCGAGGCAATGCAGGCGGTTTCCCGGATCAAGAACGGCGGTGCGGGCGATATCCCGCAGGTGGTGTATGACTCCTATTGCACGCGGCTGCGCAGCCTTGGCGTGCTCGATTTCGACGATATCCTGGCGGACACACTGGAAAAATTCCGCGCGGGCGGCGCAAAATGCGAAACGCTTTTCCCGCGCTTTGGGCATTTGCTGGTGGATGAATTCCAGGACATTAACCCCGTGCAGTTCGATCTGGTCCGCGCGTGGGGAAAAGAAAGCAAGGGAATCTTTGTGATCGGCGACCCGGACCAGTCTATTTATGGTTTCCGCGGGTCGGACGCGCATTGCTTCGAGCGGCTGGCGGAAGACCGGCCCGTGCGCGAAATACGCCTGAAAAAGAACTACCGGTCCACGCCGGAAATCATCGGCTGCGCACTCCCGGTGGTCCGCCGCAGCGAGCCTGTGCTTACGGCCCAGCGGGAAAGCGGAAGCAAGGTGCGCCTGCTGACGGCGGATTCGCCTTTTTCGGAAGCGCTCTTCATTGCAAAGGAAATTAACGCTATGGTGGGCGGGATCGACATGCTTGCCGCCCATGCGCAAAATAAAAAACGCGGGAACGCGCCCTTCGGCCTTTCCGATATCGCCGTCCTCTACCGCACCCACCGGCAGGCGGAATTGATTGAAGACTGCCTTATAAAAGAGGGGATTCCTTATGTTGTGCTTGGGAAAGACAATACCCTTGCCGACCGCCGCGTGCGCGGCGCGCTTGCCTTTTTCCGGGTTTTATGCGACCCGAAGGACAGCGTTGCGCTCGGAACCTGCCTGCGGGCGGAGAGCGTCCCCCCGGCGGTGCTGGAAAAGGTCGCGGATACCTACGGACAGGGAAAGCGGACCCTATCCGCCCTTTCGTCCATTCTCGCGGACGCGGGGGAAACGGCGCTTGCCGGACGTTTCGGGGCCTATGCGCCCATGATGCGCAAAAATACGCCCGCAGAGATTCTTTTGCGGTGGATTGAAGATCACGGATATGGCGAAGAGCCGCCCGCGTGCCTTGTGCGCCTGCAAAACATGGCGGTATTCCACCGCCGCATGGCGGATTTCCTTTCCTCCCTCACGCTGGGGACGGAGGGGGATGTAAAGCGCAGCAGCTCGCGGACCTATGTGTCTGACGCGGTCACGCTGATGACGCTGCATGCGGCAAAGGGGCTTGAATTCCCGGCCGTGTTCCTGTGCGGCGTTCGGGACGGCCTGGTTCCCTTCCGCAAAAAGGACGGGGAATGCGACGAAGACGAGGAACGCAGGCTGTTTTACGTAGGAATGACGCGCGCGCAGGACGAGCTTGTGATGCTTACAAACAGGGAAGAGCGGTCGCCCTTCCTTGTGGATATCCCGGCCCGGCTTCTTGTGGAGGGACCGGCGCATACGCGCAAAAAGTCCGCGGGAAAACAACTGGGATTCTTCTAAGGGGGGGAGCCATTTTGAAATTGCTGATCGACCAGTCGCCGGACAACGAAGAGGTCGAAATTACAATCAAATGCGGGCTTATCGATCCCGGGCTTGAAAAACTGATTGAGCAAATCAGGCTGTATTCCTTTTCCGTCACGGCGAAACGGGATGGAAAAACCTTCCAGATACGCCTCGAGGACGTCTATTACTTTGAATCGGTGGATAACCGTACCTTTGTCTATACGCAGCAGGAGGTTTATGAATGCGGCATGAAGCTGTATGAACTGGAAAACCAGCTTGCGAAGACCAATTTCGTACGCATCAGCAAATCGTGTATTTTGAGCGTCACAAGGCTGGAAAACGTACGGGCGCTTTTGAACGGAAAGATGGAAGCGGAGCTTGATAACGGGGAAAAGGTTATCGTCACCCGCCACTATGTGGACGCGCTTAAACAAAAGCTCGGGCTGTAAGGGGGAAAGAAAAATGTCGAAATTTAAGTTTTATGTCACTATGGACTGCATTTCCTTTACCGCACTGATGCTTCTTTATACCGTGCTCTCGGTTACGGTGGGTTTTGCGGATGTGGTGCCGGAAGCGGTGCTGGTCCTGTTCCTGATGACGACCTGTATTGCGGTGCTCATCTCCTTTACCGACAGGCTGCCGGTCAGCAGCCCGGCGCTGCAGATGATTGTCGACCTTGTCGATATTGTCGCGGTCGTGTTCCTGATCGGCGGCTTCGGCGGCTTTATTCCCATGGAACTGCCTTATGTGCCCATTGTGCTCGGCATGATCGGCATCGTTTACCTCGTAACCTTCGGCGTGCTGGTCATTAAGAACAGGGCGGACGCGGAGGATATCAACAAGCAGATTAAAAAGCTGAAGCGGAAATAGCGGGCCGGGCGCGCCGCGGAGCGCCCGCTTTGTTACGGCAGCAATTGATGCGGTTTTGAAGGGACGTCATTGGCGTCCCTTTTGCATTTCACCATGCAAAATATGCACCTTGCCCGGAACCGCTTGAACCGGGCCTTTCCTGCTGGTAACGTAGGATGCGTAGAAAGCGAAAGGACAGGAAGGTATGGAAAAAATAATCGAGGTCAGCGGCCTCAGGAAATCCTATGGAACGGTGCAGGCTGTGGCAGGAATTGATTTTTATGTGGAAAAAGGGTCCCTCTTTGCATTTTTGGGGCCGAACGGCGCGGGCAAGTCGACGACGATCGACATGATTTCCACACAGCTCGCGCCGGACGCGGGGCAGGTTATGGTGGACGGGCACGAGCTTGGACGGGACGACGGGGCAATCCGCGCGGAAATTGGCATCGTGTTCCAGGACAGCGTGCTCGACGCGCTGCTTACCGTGCGCGAAAACCTGATGCTGCGGGGGAGCCTTTATGGGATGCGGAAAGACGCCCTTCGGGACGCGGTCGCGTCCGCCGCGTTTACGGCGGATGTAATGGGCTTCTGGAACCGTCCTTACGGCAAGCTTTCCGGCGGGCAGCGGCGGCGGGCGGATATTGCGCGCGCCCTTGTCAACACGCCGCAGGTCCTGTTCCTCGACGAACCGACGACAGGCCTCGACCCGCAGACCCGCCGTAAGGTGTGGGACACAATCCGCCTGCTGCAAAAGGAGCGCAACATGACGATATTCCTTACCACGCATTACATGGAGGAGGCGGCGCAGGCAGACTATATCACCATCATGGACCACGGGCGCATCCTTGCCAAGGGAACGCCCGCGTACCTTAAGGAAAATTATACCCGGGACATGCTGAAAATCACCCCCAAAAAAGAGGAAGCGCTCCATGCGCTCCTGGACCGTGAGGGAATTGAATTCCAAAAAACGGGAGGGGATTTCGTCGTCAGGCTGCGGCATACGGCGGACGCAATCGGTATCATTGATAAATGCAGGGATGAAATCGCCGGCCTCGAGGTGCGCCGGGGGACAATGGACGACGTTTTCCTGAATATTACAGGTTCGGAAGTGAGGAATTAACGATGTGGGCAATGACAAAACGAAATTTGAAATTATTTTTCAGGGACAGGGGCGCGGTGTTTTTCTCGCTGCTCTCGGTGCTGATTATTATCGCGCTGTATGCGGTGTTCCTCGGCGATACGATCACCGGGGGCATGAAGGACGTAAAAGGGGTTGACTTCCTGATGAACAGCTGGGTTATCGCGGGCATCCTCGCCGTGATTTCCATGACCTCCACGCTTGGCGCGCTCGGCATTATGGTGGAAGACCGCGCGGGAAAAATCATGAAGGATTTCACCGTATCGCCTTTAAAGCGCGGAAGCCTTGCGGGCAGCTATATCTTTTGCGCGTTTGCCGTGGGCGTAATCATGAGCCTGGTCGCGCTCGTCGTGGGGGAAATTTTCATCGTGGCTTCCGGCGGGGAGGTACTGTCTGCGGAGAATATGCTAAAGGTGGTCGGCGGGATTTTCCTTTCCGTGCTTTCATCAAGCTCTATTGTCCTGTTCCTCGTATCCTTCTTCAAAAGCCGGAATGCGTTTACCACGGCAAGCACGGTGATCGGCACCCTGATCGGCTTTTTAATCGGGGTCTATATCCCGATCGGAAGCCTGCCCGAAGCGGTACAAGGCGTTATCAAGGTGTTCCCGGTGTCTTATTCGGCGTCCTTTTTCCGTACCGTGATGACGCAGCAGCCGGCAGCCGTCTCCTTTGACGGCGCGCCCGCGGGCATGCTTAAGGAATTTAATACGGAGCTGGGCGTGCAATTTGAATTTGACGGAAAAATGACGACGCTTGCGGTTTGCGTCATTGTCATGGTTGTCACAGCGGCCGTGTTCTATGCGCTGTCGATCTGGAACCTTTCAAGAAAGAAGAAATAAAAAAGCGCACCACAAAAGGGCTGCCGGAAGGCGGCCCTTTTCTATTCCTTCGTATGCGTATTGATATAATCCACCACATCCTGGACAGTATTCAAAAGATGCAGGTCGCTGTCCGGAATCGCAATGTGAAAATGATCCTCGAACGCCAAAGCGGCGTCGAGCAGGGAGAAGGAATCCAGGCCAAGGTCGCCCACCAGGGACTTATCCGGTGTGATTTCTTCGATATCGCACGCGGAATGTTCCGCCAAAAGCCTGCTGATTTCCAATAGGTCAGTCATACTGCATTCACGCTTTCTTTTGTTGATCTATCCCTATTATCGCTGACCGGCCCCCATATAGTCAAGTCCCTTGAAGCTGCGGCGTTTAAAATCGCTTTTTTCATATTCGCGTTCAATGTCGGGTTCCACCATGGGCCGGACGCGGCAGTGCTTATCATAGCATTTGGCCGGGGTCTCGCCGCCGTGGCAGCGCCGCCACGGCAGGAAGCCGGTTTTGGCAAAGCGGATAAAATCCCCTTGGATTGCCCCGAGCACGCGGCGTGGACGCGGCGAAGGGAAGAGGAACATCCATTTGTATTGCCGGGCATGGAAATTTCCAAAAACATACGGGATATCCGAGGAATGGCACGCATGAAGGGCCGTAAGCCGCATGGCCGGGGTTTCATAATCGAAACGGTACATCCACGTACGCGCATACTGGCTGTAAACCTCGGCGTACCATACGCTTGCCATGCGAAAGATGCGGTCCGTCAGCATCATGGCTTGCGCACGCTTGCCATAGCGCTTGTATGCCTGCCGGATTCTTCGCCTTGTTTCAGCGCTTTCACGAGTGCGGTCCGAAATCAGGATGCTGCTGATATCGAGGACCTTGGAAAGGAGCTTTTTGCATGAAAACGAAAGCTCTTCCCGGGTTGTGCCGATGAGGATCGGAATATCCCTTGCGGCGCCCTGCGCCGCCGCGGGAATCGGGTAATTGGGGACCAGTATGCCGTCCACCTCGATCATAAAGGTGCCGTCGCCAAGGCCGCAATAGGAGGCGAATTTTTTTTGCCCGGCCACAAGCCGGGACGCGGGAATGGAGCGCAGCTCCTCCGGCGAGGAAATATCCATAAACGAAAGGAATTGCTTTGCAATTTCCTGGTAATGTTCCTTCGTATATAAAAGCGACGGCCCGCCGCTCATCATGATTACCTTGGACACGTATTTCCGCGCGGAGGGCATCACGGGAAGCACGGAAGCGGCGATTGCCCCGGCGGACTGGCCGAATACCGTAATGTTTTCCGGGTCGCCGCCAAACGCTTCAATGTTGCCATAGACCCATGCAAGGGCCATGACAATATCGGAAAGGCCGCAGTTTGCGGAAAACCCTTCCCCTAAAAAAGAAAAATCCAGGAAGCCCAGCACCCCCAGCCGGTAATTGATGGTTACGACGACCACGTCGCCGTTTTTCGCAAGGGCCGTTCCGTCATATTCGGGCTCGCTTCCGCTGCCGCCCGCAAAGGAGCCGCCGTGGATGAAAAAGAGCACCGCGCGCTTCCTGCCATCCGGCCGGGGCGACCAAATATTAAGGTACAGGCAGTCCTCGCTCGTTCCCATATATTTTTTGCGCTGCGGGCAGGCGGGGCCGAATTCTGTCGCCGAATAAGGCTCCTTCCAGCCGGCAAGAGGCCGTGCGGGCTGGAACCGAAGCGCGCCCACAGGGGGCTGCGCATATGGAATTCCCTTCCACACGTGAACGCCCCTTTCCACCATACCGTATATTTCTCCGCATTGTGCATGGCAAGCTGTATGCATTTTCCTTTCGCCTTTCGTATCTGATAAATATTTTATACGCCGGCAAAAGGGCTTTGAAACGGCAGGAAGAATTAAAATTGAAAGCCGGGAAGACGCGCGGAAGATGTTTGGGAAAACAGGCGAAAAAAGAGGCCGCCGGTCCGGCCCCTTCGGTTTGCTTCCATTATAACCTGTATGTAAAACGGAATATCCCTAATTTGCGGAATAGGCCTCGTCCACAATGGTGAAAATCTCGTCGATCCATAAACCGGAATCACGCGCCTCCCGGGTAACGCGTATGAACATTTCACGGATTTCCTGTTTCTTCATTTCCTTGATGCGCGCGGCGTTGTCCGCCACAAAATCTCCTTTCCCCACCACGGAGTAAAGGATTCCATCCCGCTCGAGGATCGCATAAGACTTCTGGACCGTGTTTGGGTTAATGCCAAGCTCCTTCGCCGTCTTTCGCACGGAAGGAACCTGTTCATGCGGCAGCAGCTTTCCCGTCATCACAAGCGTTTTCATTTCCTGGACGATTTGCTCATAAATCGGCTTTTTTGATGCCGGATCAAGTTTTACCATCATCGTGTGTCAGTCTCCAATCCGTATGAATCGTATTAGTACGATTCAATTATAATTCGTCCAAAACGGCCTGTCAAATTGGATGAAGCCGCAAAATTGCACATATTTTTCCGTGGTGTTTGGAATAATTGAGAATTTTACCAAAATTGCTCAAAAAAAGCGGGAATAAATTGCTCATTTTACTTTCAAATAAACAAAGAAAGTATTATAATGAAGTCGATCCGATTTTTAACTACTTTTTTTCGGCAGGCGCAGCCGGCCGGTTTCCATATTAAGATATGACGCGTTTGCCGCTCCTTGTGTGTATGGGGTGCGGATGGGCGTGCCTGCATAGAAGTTTCAAAAATATATGTAATCATAGGAGGAAGTACCAATGGACATTATGTTTTGGGCCTTGATCGGCGCTGTCATTGCTCTCGTGTTCGCCGCGGTCACCGCGTCGGGCGTGCTGAAGAAGAGCGAAGGCAGTGACAAGATCAAGAAAATCGCCAGTGCGATCAGGAGGGGCGCGAACGCCTACCTCAAGCGCCAGTATAAGACGGTTGCAATCTTTTTCGTGATTGTAACCATCGTCCTGGCCATCCTGGCCGCGACGGGCTTTATGACCTTCTTCGTACCGATCGCGTTCATCGTGGGCGGCGTGTTCTCCGCACTCGCGGGCTTTATCGGCATGAAGATCGCCACGGCGGCAAACTCCCGTACGGTGACGGGCGCGACCAAGAGCCTCAACTCGGCGCTGCGCGTTTCGTTTTCGTCGGGCGCGGTCATGGGCATGACGGTTGTCGGCCTTGGCCTTCTCTATCTCACAATCTGGTATTTTATACTGAACGCGTACTTTGCGGGCGATACGGCGCAAATCGCGAGCAACATGCTGATGTTCGGCATGGGCGCTTCGTGCATGGCGCTGTTTGCACGTGTGGGCGGCGGGATTTTCACCAAGGCGGCCGATGTGGGCGCCGACCTTGTCGGTAAGGTGGAAGCGGGCATCCCGGAAGATGATCCGCGCAACCCGGCGACCATTGCCGATAACGTCGGTGATAACGTCGGCGACGTTGCGGGCATGGGCGCCGACCTCTACGAATCCTATGTCGGGTCCATTATTTCGGCGGGCGCCCTCGCGGTTGCGGCGGGCCTCGGCGGCAGCGGGCTTACGCTTCCGATGATTTTGGCGGCGGTCGGCATCGTTGCCAGCGTAATCGGCAGCTTCTTTGTCAAAACAAAGGAAAACGCGTCGCAGAAAAACCTGCTTTCCGCGCTTCACAAGGGCGTGTATATTGCGGCGGCGATTGTTGCCGTAGCGGGTTATTTCCTGGTTACGGGCATCCTCGGGCCCGGGCATATCGGCGTGTATGTGGCAATCCTTTCCGGCCTTGTGGCGGGTATCATCATCGGCTACTATACGGAATATGTCACGTCCGATCATTTTAAACCCACCAAAGACCTTGCAGAGTCCACAGTGACGGGCCCGGCAACCACGATCATCAGCGGTATCGCGCTTGGCATGAAGTCCACGGCGATTCCGGTTATCGTAGTAGTTGCCAGCGTCCTCATCAGCTACTTTGCTTCGGGCGGAACGCTCGGCAGCGGCTCGTTTGAGGTTGGCCTCTACGGCGTTGCAATCTCTGCGGTCGGTATGCTTTCGACGCTCGGCATTACGCTTGCGACGGATGCTTACGGCCCGGTGGCGGATAATGCGGGCGGCCTCGCGGAAATGAGCGGGCAGGACCCGGTTGTACGCGAACGCACGGATGCGCTTGATTCCCTCGGGAATACGACGGCTGCAACGGGCAAGGGCTTTGCAATCGGCAGCGCGGCGCTTACGGCGCTCGCCCTCATTGCGGCGTTTGCAGACCAGTGCCAGATCGATATGTCGGCGCTTTCGCTGCTCGACCCGACGGTCCTGATGGGCCTCCTTATCGGCGCGATGCTCCCGTTCCTGTTCTCGTCCATGACGATGAGCGCGGTCGGCAAGGCGGCGATGAAGATTGTTGTGGAAGTACGGCGGCAGTTTAAGGAGATTAAAGGAATTATGACCGGCGAAGGCGAGCCCGACTATGAATCGTGCGTAGATATCTGCACGAAGGGCGCCCTGCACCTGATGCTCGCCCCGGCAATCCTTGGGTTCGTCGCCCCGATTATCGTGGGCCTTATCCTGGGGGCAAACGGCGTGGTCGGCATGCTCGGCGGCGCGACGGCAACGGGCTTTGTGCTTGCGGTCATGATGTCCAACTCCGGCGGCGCGTGGGATAACGCAAAGAAATACATCGAAGGCGGCGCACACGGCGGAAAGGGCAGCGAGGCCCATAAAGCCGCTGTTGTGGGCGATACGGTAGGCGATCCGTTCAAGGATACGTCCGGCCCGTCCCTCAATATACTGATTAAGCTGATGTCTATGGTAGCGGTCGTTTTTGCGGCGGTTATCGTACAGTATGGCATTCTTCAGTAAACAGCATATCAAAAAGACGCTGCCGCGGCAGCGTCTTTTTTTGTATGCCGGAATTATTTTTCTTCCATGTTGCCCAGGGCGTATTCAATACACTGGTTTACAATTTTGTTGAAGGAAACGCCGGTTTTCTCGCTTAACTCCATAATTTTTTCAAAATACTCCGGCTTTAAGCGGATCGTCCGGTTAATGGATGAAATTTTTCCATCGTTTGTGTTCACTTTAAATTTTTCCATACCGCTGCTTCTCCTGTAATTAATATTGTAATTTATTTTGGGAAGCGTTATAATGTACAATAATGTAATTAAAAAACAATTACAATTAAAACGACAAAACGTCACATGCAAACTGTGATGGGAAACGGGAATTTTGGCGGGGAAAACCGGCTTTGTTAAAATAGGAAATTGGATTGTTTTTCGTATAGTAAAAGCGTATAATAAGTATCGCTTAAAGTATACTGGCCAGGAAGGGTATTTCCTACATGGATGATAACTGCGGAAACACAGAATATTTGGAAAACCTGAACGAAGCGCTTGGAGCGCTGGAACCTTTTATTATCGGGCAGGGGTCCCTCGCCGAGGGCATCGGCTGCTTTGCGGAATTCGTGCGGCGGTTCCTCCCGGTCTGCGGGGTTGCCCTCGTCGGTTTTTCCGGGGACTACCGGGTCTGTGAGGCCGCGGAATGGCGCGGCGGAAAAGTTATGCCGGAAAACGCGACCCGGTATTTGTACGACCTGGATTTCAGTAAATGGAAAGATGCGGATGTAAACGATGAAGCGCTGTGCAGGATGGTGGCAACGGCCCGCGGGGCAGAGGGCGGGGCGTCTTTCTTTGCGGTGGTTTCCGTCGCCTGTTCCGGCCAGGTGCAGGGCGTAATCCTGGCGGAAAAAGAAGAGGCGTGGACAACTGGGGAAAAGGAATTGCTGGGCAAGCTCGCGCAGACTTCCAAAATAGCCCTCGCCAACCGGATTTACTGTAAAAACCAATTGGAACAAACATGGGTGTTTAATGAGCTCATGGACAATATGCGCGCAAACATTTATGTAACGGACCTCGATACGGACGAGATTCTTTTTATGAATAAAACCATGCGCAAGGATTTTGGCGTGGAAGACCCTGTCGGGAAAATATGCTGGAAAATCCTGCAGGAGGGGAAGACGCAGCGCTGCGAATTCTGTCCGATGGAGCAGCTGCGGGAGAATCGCGATAAAAATTTTTCCTATGTGTGGGAGGAATATAATACGATCACACACAGGAATTACGAGAATTACGACAGCACGATGCGCTGGATGGACGGGCGTATCGTGCATTTTCAACAGTCTGTAGACATTACGAATGCAAAAAAAATGTCGCGCGAGGCAAGCCTCGATGAACTTACGGGCGTGCTGAACCGCCGCGCGGGCAAGGAACGGCTTTCGGAAGCGCTTGAACGGGGCAAAAAGGAAAACAAGCCGGTCACGGTGTGCCTGTATGATGTGAATTTATTAAAGGCTGTCAATGATATCTATGGCCATGTGGAAGGGGATAAACTGCTTACCACGATTGCAAGGGCGGTCACGGAATCGCTTGAAAAAGGGCAATTCGCCTTTCGTATGAGCGGGGACGAATTTATGATTGTATTTTACGCCTGCGGCGGGCAGGTGGCGGAAAAGGTGATGCAGCATGCGCTCGAGGAATTGGACAGGGTCAGGAGACGGGAAAAAAAGCCGTACGAAATCAGTTTTTGCTATGGAGTGCTGGAGGTCGACCCGCAAAATACGGGGGATATGACGGAAATCATTACGGAAGTGGACGAACGGATGTATATGCAAAAGCGCATGTACCACAACAGCAGGCTCAACCGGGAACGGGCGCAAAGGGCCGAAGCGGGGCCGTTTGCGGGTTCCGCCAGGGAACTGCCGGAATAGGAAATACGGATCGGCATAGCGACCTGAAGCAAATCAATAAATGCCGCATGCCGCGCAAGGCAAAACGGGTATAAGGCGGAAGGAAAGCTTTCCGGCAGATATTTGCTGTTTTGTTATTCGGGAAACGGCGAAAAATACGCCTCAATGCGCTGCCCGACGTTGCGCTCCAGGTTCTTGTAAAAAAGCGCGATATCAAGCATGTGCAACGAGCCGCGGTTCATCAGGCACTTTTTGAAAAACCACCGCGCCTTGTAAAGCTCATAGGCCGCGTCGTCGTCAATCATCAGGACGCCGCGCGCTTCATCCACATAGGCGCCCGTATAATGGGGCACCTCATATTTGAATTTTTTACCGAATTGAAACAATACCGCCCCGTCGTTTTTGGATTTGTCCGCGTACGCGCTGTCGTGCCTCCAATTGAGCGGATTCACGCACAGCGAATCCGGACGGATAAAACGCATCAGGGGCAGGCCGCGCGCGGTTGTGTTGTAAGAGATAATCACGCCCGTATCGTCGGCCGCGTTTGCGAGCCGGAGGTGCGGATAGCGTCTAAAATCACGTTTTGTGAGTGAAAATCCGATTAAATAGGCGGCGACAAGCTTTTCCTGGAGCAGGGGATCGGAAAATTCCCGGCGCATCAGCTGCAGGAGCATGGCGCTTCCCTGGCTGTGCCCCGCAAGGATAAACGGCCGCCCGTTGTTATAATGCTCGAGGTAATAGTGGAATGCGTCGCGCACATCCTCATAAGGCATCCGCTCCGCCCGCATGACCTCGGGCAGGGGCATTTTAAAACTCTCCGTGCCAAGCTGGCGGTAATGCGGCGCATAAAAATTACAGTGGCGCGCAAAAAGCTGGCCCTGCCAGGCGGACATGCCCTTGGCGACCCATAGGTAAATAGGATTTTTCATGCTCATATGATGGCGCTTTTTTTGGAAAGGATGCGCGTAAATAGTGGGATATACGTAAAATACATCCACCGGTTTTGTTTCGTTTTTCCTGTTTGGCAAAAAAGCCCAGAGGCTTTTTTTTGAATAATCCATACCGCACCCGCCTGCTCGTATTTAGTATCGTATCATATCGGGGCAGGGATTACAAACTCTGCCGCGGCAGGATGCACATACCGGAGCGGGATAAATTGTGACGGAGCAAGGTTCTGTGGTATAATGTAGCAAAGCAAAACCCGGGTCCTGGGCACCCGGAGGCAGGGGAATCGGTTATGAAACAAAAATGGATCGCGTTTTTTACGGCGGCTGCGTTTATGCTTCCGCTTGCCGCCGGATGCGCGGGAGATACGAAAAGCAGGGAGGAAAGCCCGGACGCCTACCGCAGCAGGTTTGAAGCGGCGGCGGTGAGCCGGCAGCTTGATTCGGCGGACGGCGTGACGAGCGGGCATATCCTCGAAACGGAGGGCGATACGCTGGTGTCCGTCGACTATCCGGTGCTTGCGGGCGCGCCGGATATTTCGGCAGAACTGAAAGCCTTTGCGGAAAATAAGCTTGCGGATTTCCGTGCGGCGGCGGAGTCCGCGCACGCGGAGCATAAAAATGAATTATGTAGCCTTACCGTCACGTATAAGCCGTATATGACGGAAGGGAACCTGCTGAGCGTCAAGTTCACGACGGAATCAAAGCTGGCCGGGCAGGATGCGGAGGAAGAAACCGAAGCGTTTGTGTACGACCTTGCGGCGGGCAAAAAGCTTGCGCTTGCGGATGTGTTTGATCCGGCGCAGGATTACCTGACGCCCGTTTCACAGGAAGCGCAGGGATATTTGCGTAAAAATGAAGTCCTGCGCAAAAGCATGGATGAAGACCTGTTCGCAACGGGAACGGCCCCCGAGGAAGCGAATTATGCGAATTTTGCGCTTGCGCCGGACAAGGTGCTGTTCTTTTTCGGGCGCGGGAAGGTCGCGCCGCCCGGGGCGGGGAGCTTCGAGGCAGGGATTCCGCTTGAAAAGCTTGCGAATCTCCTGAACCCGGAAAATAAAGAAGCGGTTCTCGGCACGGGGCAGGCCGCAGACGCACCGGCTTCGCAGGGCGCGGAGCCTGCGGAAACGGATATCCACCAGATCAGGCAGCGGGACGGTTTTATGCCCGCGAAAAGCATCGAGGGAATTGATCCGCTGAATGACAAGGTGATCGCCCTGACCTTTGACGACGGCCCCAATGAAACGCTGACGCCGAAGCTGCTCGACATCCTCAAGGAAAACGGCGTTGTGGCGACCTTCTTTGTAGTCGGACAGAATGTTGAAAAATATCCGGATATTGTCAAGCGTGAATATGAGGAAGGACACGAGATCGGCACGCACAGCTGGAACCATACGGAAAAATGGAAAAACCTCCCGGTCGGCGAAAAGCTCGACCAGTATACAAAGGCCAACGATGCAATTGAGGCGGCGACAGGCCTGCGCACCATCATCGACCGTCCGCCGGGTGGCGCGATGACGAAGGAGGAGGCTGCGTCCATCGGGCGGGAACAGATCATCTGGTCAATGGACCCGAAGGATTGGGTGCCCGAATTCCGTGACCCGGACACCATTTACGCCAACGTTATGAACGGAGGGGAAGGCGGCGGCGCAAAGGAAGTGGAAGGTTATGTTGCCGACGGCGGCGTTATCCTTTCGCACGACATCCACGCGACGACGGTGGACGCCTACGACCGTATTATCAAGGAACTCAAAAACCAGGGCTATAAGTTTGTGACGGTCACGCAGATGATGCAGATCGCGGAGGCCCGCGGGCAGGATATGGGAAGCTTTAAGTTTTACAGCGCGCCCACGGCGGAGGCGGCGAATAAATCCGCGGACGGCGGCGAAGAATAGGCAAACCGTGAAAACGAAAGGACGGCCGGGCTTAGGGGCTGTCCTTTTTTTGCGGGTATACAGCGGTTACGGAATCGAGTTTGCAACTTTGATACAAGTGCACTATAATCTAAAGAACGATATTCCGAGACAGACGAAAGGACAGTAAAATGAAAAAAACAGTCGGTATCATTTTGACGATAATGATATGCGCCGCGTTGCTTGCGGGGTGCAGCCTTGGAAACGCGGCTTCTGCGGCGCCTACGGTTATCACGAGCGGGCAATCCGCAGCCGCGGAAGACGAGCCCCGGGCTTCCGTGCCCGCGGCGACGCCCGGGCCGACGCCCAGCCCCACGCCGGAGCCCGTAACGGATATTCCCCAGCTCCAGTCGAAGGACGGGTTTATGGAGGCCCAAAGCCTCGAGGGCATCGATCCGTTAAACGATAAGGTAATCGCGCTGACGTTTGACGACGGTCCCAACCCGGTTAAAACGCCCGAGCTTTTGGATGTTTTGAAGGAAAACGGCGTGGTTGCGACGTTTTTTGTGGTCGGGAACCTTGTGGAGCAGTATCCGGATGTTGTGAAACGCGAATACGAAGAAGGCCATGAAATCGGAACCCACAGCTATACCCATCCGGAAAAAACGTGGTCAACGCTCTCGGCGGATGAAATCCTCGCCCAATATACGCAGGCAAATGATGCCATCGAAACGGCCACGGGACTGCGTACCCTGTTCGACCGTCCGGTGGGGGGCGGAATGAGCGAAGAAACGGCGGTGGAAATCGGCCGGGAACAGATCATCTGGTCGGTTGACCCGGAGGATTGGAAATATAAGGATGCGGATGCGGTTTACGAGCATGTTATGAACGGCTGGAACGGGGGCGCCGTACAGGACGGCGCGGTTATCCTTTCCCACGAAATCTACCAGTCCACGGTGGACGCATACGCGCGCATTATTCCCGAGCTGAAGGGAAAGGGCTATAAATTTGTGACCGTTTCGCAAATGATGCAGATCGCGGAAATTAGGGGAGAATCGCTCGATTATTTGTTTAAGAGCGCGCCCGCTGCCGGGAAAACCGCCGGGGAGGAATAAGAAAAAGAGGGAATCATTCCGGGCCTTATTGGGAAACACCGGTAACCGGTGTTTACAAGCTTACGGAAGGTGTATTATAATTGAAACGGCGGTTCCCCCAAAACCGCTGAAAGGAATAATGAATGAGTAAAAAAATTAAGCTGATTTCTATGGTACTCGCGGCGCTGATGGCGTGCGCTTTTATGGCGGGCTGCGGCGGCGCGGGAAGCGCGGCGGAATCCGCCGCCGTACCGACGGTAATTACCACGACTCCCTCCGAAGAGCCGTCCGCGGAAGCAACGCCGGACCCGACGGCAACACCGGAGCCAACGCCGGACCCGACTCCCGAGGTAACCACAAACCTTGCGCAGCTGCAGGCCAAGGAAGGGTATATGCCTCCAAAGAGCCTTGAAGGGATAGACCCGCTAAACGATAAAGTGGTGGCGCTTACTTTTGACGACGGCCCGCATCCGGAGAATACGCCCAAGCTGCTTGATATCCTGAAGGAAAACGACGTGGTCGCAACGTTCTTCATGGTCGGGACCAATGTGGAAGAGTATCCGGATATCGTGAAGCGCGTCTATGACGAAGGACACGAAATCGGCACGCACAGCTGGGACCATACGGACCTGATGACGCTTTCGCTCGATGAAATCATGACGAACCAGTACGGGAAAGCCAACGACGCGATTGAAGCGGCGACAGGCCTGCGGGCGCTGATCGACCGTCCGCCGTACGGCTCCATGTCGGAGGATATGGCGGAGCAGACCGGCCGCGAGCAGATTTTGTGGTCGGTGGACCCGAACGATTGGAAGAAGGAAAACCGTGACCCGGATATTGTATACGACCACGTGGTCAACGGCACGCCGGACGGCGGATACGTGCAGGACGGGGCCATTGTTTTGTCGCACGATATCCACGCCACAACGGTAGCCGCGTACGACAGGATCATTAAAGCACTGAAGGATGAAGGCTATAAATTTGTTACGGTTACGCAGATGATGCAGATTGCCGAGATTCGCGGGAAAGATATCGAATACCGCTTTGGCCATGCGCCGACGGCAAAGGAAGCGGCAGAAAGCACGGCAAGCGGCTCACAGTCGCCCGAAGTGGAAAGCGAAGAATAATTTAATTGGAACGGATGTTAAAACGGATGTGCAAAGCTGCACATCCGTTTTTTATACCGCCTGGCCTTCATGTAAACTGCACGAAAAAGCCCGCCCGTTTATACGTTTAGTTCCGCGTATTGCTGCGCGGCGGCCTTCTGCTCTCCCGTCTTTTGGCACAGGTCGCAAATACGTACGCTGTTAAGGCGCTCGATAAAACCATCCTGGAGCTCCTGGAAGAAGGTGTGCACGGTGCACCATTCTGCGGCATTCCTGCTGCAAAAACGATCCTCCTCGAGGCACCGGTTGATCCGCACATCGCCCTCGGTCACTTTAACTACGTCGTAAAGCGTTGCGTTTTCCGCGTTTTTTGCAAGCTGGTAGCCGCCGTTGCAGCCCTGCACCGATTGGATCAGCCCGGCGTGCTTCAATACGCCTGTCAGTTTCATAAAATACAGATACGTAATTCCAAGTTTTTCCGATAAATGGGTCGCTGTGGAGAGCCTGTTGTTGTTTTCATACAGGTAACACAGGATGCGTATTGCGTAATCTGTTGCGAGTTGGAATTTCATGTTGCTCCTCCTTTTTTGTTGCATGAGCAGACCAACCTTGATTCATCAGGTATTTCTTGGGCCTGCAAATATTGCTTTGCTTGGTAATACTTATGATAGATGACCTGAAAAGGCAAATATATAGCCGTCAAAAGGAAGCACAGCCAAAAAATGATAAAAGTGTGATTGCCGGGGAAAGGAGAAATGGTTTCCATTTCATGAACGTTGATATATAATAAAATTATGACTTTACGCGCGTGCGGGAGCTCGCCGCAGCCGACGATCCTATCCCGAAGTCATAAATAAAACAATTCCGTATGCGGAGGCATGGTTTGCAAAAACTGAAATTATATGGATTTAACAACCTTACGAAAACGCTGAGTTTTAACCTGTACGACATTTGCTACGCCAACACCAAGGAAGACAGGCGCAGTTATATTGAATATATTGACGAATGCTATAATGCGCGCCGCCTGACGGAAATCCTCACGGATGTGGCGCGCCGGATCGGCGCCCAGGTGCTGAACATCGCAGAACAGGACTACGAACCGCAGGGGGCGTCCGTCACTATGCTGATTGCGGAAGAAGAGGTGCCCGCGAGCCTTGTGGGGCATCTTGACAAAAGCCACCTTACGGTGCACACTTATCCGGAAAGCCATCCGCAAAACGGGGTTTGTACCTTCCGTGCGGATATCGACGTTTCCACCTGCGGGGAAATATCGCCCCTCAAAACGCTCGAAAAGCTTATCACGAGCTTCGATTCGGATATCATTACCATGGATTACCGTGTGCGCGGGTTCACCCGCACGGAAGAGGGCGGCAAGGTATTCATGGACCACGATATCATGTCCATCCAGGATTACATCCCCGGCTCAATCCTCAAAAAGTATGAAACCTACGACGTTAATTTATACGAGGAGCGCATTTTTCATACGAGCATGATTTTGAAAGAATACGATCTTGACAATTACCTTTTTAATTTGGACGCGGCGGACCTCAAGGAAAAAACGCGCGCGCGCATCGAGAGGAACCTCGAACGGGAAATGAAGGAGATTTTTTATGGCAGGAATTTCAAAAAATGATTGGTTTTATGAATATTTTACGGAAAACGCAAAGTTCGGCATTAAGGTAAAAGACCATTTTGTCGATACCAAAAGCGAGTTCCAGAAAATTGATTTTTATGATTCTTATGAATACGGGCGTTTTTTTACGCTGGACGGTTTTATCATGCTGACGGAGCGCGATGAATTCATCTATCATGAAATGCTGGTGCACCTGCCGATGGCGGTAAACCCGGACGCCCGAAAGGCGCTTATTATCGGCGGCGGGGACGGCGGCGCGGTGCGCGAGCTTGTGCGGTATCCGGGAATCCGCCATATCGATATGGTGGAAATCGACCAAATGGTGGTCGACCTGTGCGGGGAATACCTTCCCAGGACCGCCTGCAAGCTGAATGATCCGCGCGTATCGCTGCATTATTGCGACGGCATTGCCTTTGTGCGTGATGCGCAGGAAAAATACGACCTGATCCTGATTGATTCCACCGATCCCGTCGGGGTGGGGGAAGGGCTCTTTTCACAGGCGTTCTACGAAGACTGCGCGAGGCTCCTCGCGCCCGGCGGGGTCATGGTGAACCAGCATGAGAGCCCTTATTATGAGGGAGACGCAGTGGAGATGGAGCGCGCGCACAAGAAGCTTTCCTCGGTATTCCCCATATGCAGGGTGTACCAGTTCCATATGCCAACCTACGCCTCCGGGCACTGGCTGTTCGGGTTTGCATCCCGGGATCGCGATCCTCTTTCCTTTGACGCGGATGCGTGGAACGCGCTCGGCCTTTCCACAGGTTATTATAATACGGAGCTCCACCGCGGCTGTTTTGCGCTGCCGAACTATGTGCTCAAAAGGCTTGAAACGGCGCGCAAAAAATGAAACGGCAGGATTTACAAATTATTAACAAAATACTACTTGCAATATGCAGGGATGTAGTATAAAATGAAACCATATCTTAGGAGACTAGGATATGTCAATCCCCACCCTTTTATTATTTTTTGAAAAGCCGGTTCGCGAGAACCGGCTTTTCACGTTTCACGGGGTTTATATACGTTTCCTTTGCCGGGCATTTGTTTTGGCGCGCTGGATTCCCGCGGGAAAAACGGCAAACAAAAAAGCGGCGGATGTGCCGCTTTCTGCCGGTCCGTATTTATGCCGCGGCGGGCATATACAGGGATTTAAACATTTTCCGCTTGTTTTTCAGGAGTATGCACATCAGGACGATGTACACCGCGCACATGATATATGTGGAGGGCAGGCGCGTTGTAAGCACCACAAGGTAAGTCGGCCCGTACAGCAGGTAGTTCCAGAAGGAATTAATCAGCAGGGAACAGACCGTCTGCGTAAGCGCCGTGCCGAGGGAAATTTTCGCAATGGACGGCACCTCGGCCGGGCGTTTCTTCCTGTAAAAAACCAGCCCGGAAATAAGGCCGTAGAGGATCATTGTCACCGTAAAGCCGGGAAAATAAGGACCGGGCTTCGCCGCCGTACCGATGAGGAAGGACAGCAGGTCGGTCACGCCGCCCGCCGCCGCGCCCCAAACAGGGCCGAGCACCGCGCCCGTCAGCATAATGACCACGGGCGCAAGGTTGAATTTGATGCTTTCCGTCAGGTAAAAAGACAGGAAGCTGCCGACGACGACGGCAATGGCGATAAAGGTTGCGCAATACACAAGGCGCAGGGTTTTTGGACTGATTTTGGACATAAAAATAACCTCCCTTTCGTAAAAATGGCAACGCTTCTACAAAAGAAAGGCTGTCGGCCGGAATGCTGATAAGCAAAAAGCCGCCTCAAAGAATCTTCTTTTGTGAGCAGCGGACGCGACTTTGCACCGCAAGGCCAAGGGCCTTTTCGTTATCAGGCGACATCCCATCCTGATACACTTAACGCGCAAAATCTACTCTGCACATTTTTCTGTTGTGCTTTCAGTATAGCATAGGAAAAAAGGGAGCACAAGGCATAGCTTTGGGGAGAAAAGCATTTCTTTCCCGAAAATAAAAAATGTACGTACATACGGATAAATTGCAACCCCCTCGCATCCTGTGGATGAAATTTCAAAAAAAGGGGATATAGCGGCGTTTCACCTTGACTTTTCGGTGCCCGCAATACTATAATTATAATGTTGCGAATGTTTTTAAATGAATTATAAAATTAGGAGGTCACTAAGAATGGCAAAACAAACAATCGACGGTAATACCGCCGCCGCACACGTCGCATATGCATTTTCCGACGTCGGCGCGATTTACCCGATCACTCCTTCCTCGCCGATGGCGGAGTCCTGCGACGAATGGGCCGCGGCAGGAAGAAAGAATATCTTCGGACAGACAATGAAAATTTCCGAGCTGCAGTCCGAAGGCGGCGCTGCCGGCGCTGTCCACGGTTCGCTCGCTGCGGGCGCCCTTACGTCCACATTTACGGCGTCCCAGGGCCTGCTGCTCATGATCCCGAATATGTACAAAATTTCCGGCGAGCTCCTCCCGGCGGTGTTCCACGTTTCCGCACGGGCGCTTGCCGCGCATGCGCTCTCCATCTTCGGCGATCATGCCGACGTGATGGCCGCACGCCAGACCGGTTTTGCCATGCTGGCTGCCGCTTCCGTACAGGAAACGATGGATATGGCCGCGGTGGCGCACCTCTCCACGCTGAAAGCAAAGGTTCCGTTCGTGCACTTCTTCGACGGTTTCCGCACGTCCCACGAAGTTTCCAAGATCGAGCTGCTTGATTACGACAAACTGGCGGAGATGGTGGACTGGAAGGCAATCGAGGAATTCCGCGCGCGCGGCATGAACCCGGATCATCCGCACCAGCAGGGTACGGCGCAGAACCCGGATATCTACTTCCAGAACAGGGAAGCTGCGAACAAGTATTATACGGCGACTCCGGCAATCGTTCAGGAAACGATGAACGAATTTGCGAAAATGTTCGGCCGCCAGTATCATCTGTTTGATTATGTCGGCGCTCCGGATGCGAAGCACGTTGTCGTCATCATGGGCAGCGGCTGCGACGTAACGGAAGAAGCGATCAATTACCTGAACGCGCAGGGCGAAAAACTGGGCCTCATCAAGGTTCGCCTGTATCGTCCGTTCGACGCGAGCGCGTTTGTGGATGCGATTCCGGCTTCGGCTGAAAAAGTGACCGTCCTTGACAGGACAAAGGAACCCGGTTCCCTCGGCGAGCCGCTGTATGAAGACGTCGTAACGGCGCTCTTTGAAGCGGGCCGGACCGGCATCAAGGTTTTTGCGGGCCGCTATGGCCTTGGTTCCAAGGAATATACGCCTTCCATGGTGAAAGCGGTTTACGACAACATGAAGCAGGCTGCCCCGAAGAACCACTTCACGGTCGGCATCACGGACGATGTGACGGGAACATCCCTTGAAGTGAAAGACCAGATCGATTCTTCGCCGCACGGCCTTTTCAGCGCGAAATTCTACGGCCTCGGCTCCGACGGTACGGTGGGTGCGAACAAGAACTCCATCAAAATCATCGGCGACCATACGGATATGTATGCGCAGGGCTATTTCTCCTATGACTCCAAGAAATCGGGCGGCATCACGATCTCGCACCTGCGTTTCGGGAAATCCCCGATCCAGTCGGCGTACCTCATCACGCAGCCGGATATGGTGGCCTGCCACAATCCGTCCTACGTCATCCGTTACGACGTTCTCGAAGGAATCAAGGAAGGCGGCACGTTCCTGCTGAATTCCCCCTGGTCCCTCGAAGAGATGGAAATGGAACTTCCGGCGGTCATGAAAAACGTTATCGCCAAGAAGAAGCTGAAACTCTACAATATCGACGCAATCAAAATTGCGGGCGAAATCGGCCTCGGCGGCAGGACCAACATGGTTATGCAGTCCGCGTTCTTCAAGATTGCGAACATTATTCCGGAAGCGGACGCCATCGATTATATGAAACAGGCGATCAAGAAGACCTATGGCAAGAAGGGCGACGAGATCGTAAACATGAACTATAAAGCGGTTGACGCGGGCATGGCGGTCCAGGAAGTGAAGTATCCTGACAGCTGGGCGACGACAACGCAGGGCGCTCCGTGCCTTACGCTGCCGGATGATAAATATTACTGCGACGTAATCCATCCGATCCTCGTCCAGAAGGGCGACGAGCTTCCGGTTTCCGCGTTTGATCCGCGCGGCTTTGTTCCGACGGGTACGACGAAATTCGAGAAGCGCGGCATTGCCGTCAACGTACCGGAATGGCAGATCGGCAACTGCATCATGTGCAACCAGTGCTCTTATGTATGCCCGCATGCCGCAATCCGTCCGTTCCTCGCGACAGACGAAGACCTGAAGAATGCCCCGGCCGGTTACGAGACGAAACCTGCGCGCGGCAAGGAAGGTTATAACTACCGCATCCAGGTTTCCACGCTCGACTGCACGGGCTGCGGAAACTGCGCGGATATCTGCCCGGCGAAGGAAAAGGCCCTCATCATGAAGCCGCTTGCTGAGCAGGAAAAACTCCAGAAGGACAATTGGGACTTTGCGGCGGCGCTACCCGAACCGAAGATCGAAATCAAGAAGAACACGGTTCCGGAAAGCCAGTTCTTAAAGCCGCTGTTCGAGTTCTCGGGCGCATGCGCGGGCTGCGGCGAAACGCCGTATGTAAAACTCGTTACCCAGCTCTTCGGCGACAGGATGACGGTTGCAAACGCGACGGGCTGCTCCTCCATTTACGGCGGCAGCGCTCCGACGTGCCCTTACACGGTCAACGACGCGGGCAAAGGCCCGGCTTGGGCAAACTCGCTGTTTGAAGACAACGCGGAATTCGGCTACGGCATGAACCTCGCGTTCACGGCGCGCAGGAACGCCCTCAAGGATCAGGTACAGGCTGCAATCGACGCACCCGGCGAAAAGGACGCGGCGGTTGTGGAAGCAATGAAAGCATGGCTCGAAGTGGCCGACAAGGGCGACGAGTCCAAGGCTGCGGCTGCAAACCTTGAGGCGGCCCTCGAAAAGGTTGCGGATAAGTGCGATACCTGCAAGAAAATCCTTGACCAGAAAGACCTCTTCATCAAGAAGTCCGTATGGATTTTCGGCGGCGACGGCTGGGCGTACGATATCGGCTACGGCGGACTCGACCACGTGCTCGCTTCCGGCGAAGACGTGAACGTACTCGTCGTAGATACGGAAGTTTATTCCAACACGGGCGGCCAGGCCTCCAAGGCGACGCCGACAGGCTCGATCGCGAAGTTTGCGGCTTCCGGCAAAAAGGTCAAGAAAAAAGACCTTGGCGCAATTGCCATGACATATGGCTATGTGTATGTTGCAAGCGTTGCAATGGGCGCGAACCAGAACCAGCTCCTGAAAGCAATGCAGGAAGCGGAAGCATATCCGGGTCCGTCGCTCATCATTGCGTATGCTCCGTGCATCAACCACGGTATCAACATGGGCAAATCGCAGCATGAAGAAAAACGCGCGGTGGAAGCGGGCTACTGGCAGCTTTACCGCTATAACCCGACGCTTAAGGAAGAGGGCAAGAATCCGTTCACGCTCGATTCCAAACCGGCAACGGCAAGCTTCCAGGATTTCATTATGAGTGAAACCCGTTATAAATCCTTAAAGAAGCTCTTCCCGGAAATGGCGGACGAACTGTTCGCAAAATCCGAAGAGGAAGCGAAAGAACGGTACGAATACTACAAGGGTCTCGCAGAAGAAAAATAACCGTTCAGGCAAAGAAAGAAAACGCTCCCGCAATATTGCGGGAGCGTTTTTTGCATCCCGCGTTTTACAAACGGCGGAAAGTGTGCTATACTTCAGAAGTATACAAAGTAGATTGATAAAAAGACCTTGCTTTGAGAAGCAGGGTCTTATTTTTTTGCTGAAATGGGAAAGAGGTAATGATTTGAGTTTTTCGATGCAATTGTCAAAAGAAATGAACAAAACGCTTAACCGCGTAGGCTATGCAAAGCCCACGCCTATCCAGGAGCAAACGCTTCCGGCGCTTTTGGAAAAGAAAGACCTGATTGGTCTTGCGCAAACGGGAACGGGAAAGACCGCCGCGTTTATGATTCCGATCCTGGAAAATATTTTTCCGCCGAACAGGAAAGTCCAGGCGCTGATCCTGTGCCCGACGCGCGAGCTTGCCATGCAGACCGCAAAGGTGGCGACAGAGCTCTCCGCACATATGCACGGCGTGCGTACGGTAAGCGTGTACGGCGGCCAGCCGGCAGGCATACAAATCAAGGCGCTGCGCGGCGGGGCCCAAATCGTTGTGGGAACGCCCGGACGTTTAAAAGACCTTATCAGCCGGAATGTGCTGAAACTGAAAAATGTACGCACGGTCGTAATGGATGAGGCGGACGAAATGCTGGATTACGGTTTCCTGGGCGATATGAAAGAAATACTGTCCTCTGTGCCGGAGCAACGCCAGACCATGCTGTTTTCGGCGACAATGAACAAAGAGATCACGGCGATTGCAAAACAGTTCCAGAAAAACCCGGTTCGTATTAAGATTGGGGAGCAGAACCGTCCGGTCGAAACGGTGGAGCAGGCCTATATGCAGACCAAGCGGAAATCAAACGCGGTCTGCGGGCTGATTAACCGCTGCAATCCCAGGCTCACGCTCGTGTTCTGCAACACCAAGCGCAAGGTGAAGGAGCTGCAAAAAGAGCTTTACCACCGGGGATTTTCCTCGGCCTGCCTGCACGGCGATATGCGCCAGAAGGAGCGGGATACGATTATGAATACCTTCCGCAAAGGAAGGACAAAGGTGCTTGTCGCGACGGATGTTGCGGCCCGGGGGCTTGATATTGAAAAAATCGATATGGTGATCAATTATGATGTGCCGGACAAGCCGGATTATTATGTGCACCGCATCGGGCGAACCGGACGCGCAGGAAAAGACGGGAAGGCATATACGCTGATTACGCCGCGGGAGCATGGCAAGATAAAGGATTTGGAACGCAAGCTCCACATCAGGATTTTCCGGGAAAAGAATGAGGAAGAAGCAAAAGCGGAAGCGGTATCATAAATCAAAAAATGGGGTTTCCGTTCGGAAACCCCATTATCATATTTACATTTAATTTTACTCTTGTGCACCTGCGCTCTGCCTATACCTTCGGGTCATGCATCCCCCATCGGTTCCTGCCGACCGCCACATTGATACGCAGCATCTTTTTCTATATTTACGCACCAACCGGTTGCTCCGGTATCGCATTTCTTGCGAACAAACTGCACCTCCGGCACCACGCACATTTGGTTTGAAACTGCTTCAAACCCCCTTGCGGCTACAACGCCCGCGATACGTTTGCTTTTTCGGCGCCTTCACTGAGCTTTCTTTACAACTCTGTCGTGGAATCCGGCCTGCCCTCCGCTTTCTTCACAGCATCTTCGGGAACCTTGCTTCCACCGTCACGGATATTTCCAAACTGTCAATCGCCAATTCAAAAAATTTTGTTCCGTGATCCCTTTCGTGCGACCTTAAAGCCTACTTCTGGGATTGTGCGTGCGTGCCCAATATCACGCATTCGGAATCGTACATTGGTATCACGCCCTTTCTTTCTGCATTCAGATTTTCTTCCGGACCACTGTCCGCCGAAGTCCATCTGTCCTTACTATTATCATACCCTGAAATCAGATTCTTAAACCATCATTTTCTTCTGACCTCTTGTATGATCTCTTGTTATATGTATTCTACATCCGAATTCAAATTCCTGCAAGTATTTTTTGAAATTTTCAAAAAAAATGTTTGAACAGGATTAAACCGTTCAAAAATGCTTGCCCGATCGGATTATTACGGTGCAGGAAATAAAGCGTTTAATTCTTCCGGATGCTCTTCAAACCATTTGACTACATAAGGGCAAGTGGCAAAAGGCTGCTTTTCCGCTTCCGCAATTTGCTGGAGGGCGGCGCGTACAAGCTTGTCGGCAATGCCCTGCCCGCGCAGGGACGGGTCGACAAAGGTATGGTTGATATCCGCCCTGCCGCCATTTTGGGGAAACGTGATCTCCGCAAGCAAATGTCCGCTTTTATCTTTCGCATAAACGCGTTCCTTTTCATATTGAAAAATCATTAATCTACCTCCCAAGGATGTCTTTCCTTTATTATACAAAGAGGAACGCCGGTGCAAACAAAAAAAATTGGAAGCCGTAAAAAAATCACGCGGTTATACCGCGTGATTTTTCAGCCGTATTTTACTGCTGCAAGAGCAAAGCCGTTCAGCTTGCTTCCGGCGTAATCGTTCCTTCGCCTACGGTATAGGTAATCACTGTGGACCCGCCGTCCTCAAAATAAAAGCTGATGAGGATGATACGCCCGTCCGCTGACGCTTCCTTTCCGATCTGGTAGCTCTGGCCGGTTCCCTGGGCCTGCGCTTCCTGCGTAATCATATAGCCGTCCGAAACCAGGCTTTCAATATAGGAATTGAGTTCGTCGAGGGCCACGCCCTGATAGGTAAGCTCTACCTCTGCGGCTTCCGTATTGATGCTTTTCGACGTGCCGGTGATCTTCTTTTCCCCCACCACGGAATATAAAGAGGGGAGGACTTCGCCGCCCACTTCAACCGTTGGCGCGGTGCTGGACGCGCATCCGGCCATAAACACCATCATGGCAAGCAAAATGAAAGCCAATATCCCACGTTTGTTTTTCATAACGGTTCCTCCGCCTGATTAATACCAATAGGACATCAGGGAAACCGTATTTAAAATCCAGGAGATGACCGCAATCACAAGGCCGATAATACCACAGGTAAAGCCGGCATTTGCCATGCCCCTCTGATCGGCAGGGAGGATGCGTTTGGCCTTATTGCCCAACGTGAGCGCAATAATGCCGAGGATAATTCCGACAATCGGAACAAATAAACCCATTACAATAGCGATAATGCCGCAAACAAGGCTGCCCGTGGCCGAACTCTTTGCCGCGGAAGTATCCTGGTAACCCTGCGGCGGCGCCTGCTGATACTGCGGCTGCTGATATTGCTGCTGGGGCTGTTGTTGTGCCTGCGGCGGCTGGTATTGCTGCTGGGGCTGCTGTTCCTGCGGCTGTTGGTACTGCTGCTGGGGCTGTACCGGCGGGACATTATTCTCCGCCGCTTTCGCCGCGCCGCAATAAGGGCATGCGTTTAAATTGTCGTCGTAACTTTGATTACAGTTGCTACAAATCATCAAAAAATCCTTCTTTCCCATTATTTTATGGAACGGACGAAACCCGGCCAATTCCATAAGACTTATTTTATCATAGTTTCATTATAACGTAAAAGAACGGGAATATGAAAGCAATTTGTGCATTTTTTAATCTTATGCGGGCCATAGGTCTCTGAAGATTTTTGATTGCAGTGAAAACCGGAAAATTTCTTCCGCCGAAAGGGATTGAAAAATTTGCCGGAGTATCATATAATATTTAAGTCGTAACTTTATTATGCTGATGTGGCACAGGAGGTAGCGCACATCCTTGGTAAGGATGAGGTCACGAGTTCGAGTCTCGTCATCAGCTCCAGAAAATCCCTTCAACCACTCGGTTGAGGGGATTTTTTTAACGACAGGCATATGAAGCTGTGTGAATGCGGATGGGAGTGTTTTAAAATCATGATGAATATTGTTGTTTTGGCAGGCGGAATCAGCACGGAACGCGAAGTATCCCTTTCTTCGGGAACGATGGTCACCAATGCGCTGCGGCGGGCAGGTCACCGTGCGGTGCTGGTGGATTCCTTCCTCGGCGTCGATGTGCCGGGGGATGTGATGGACGTATTCAACGTGGAAGGCGAAATGGAAGCCGTCCGTGTAGAAGAAAATGCGCCGGATATTGCAAAGGTAAAGGCCGCCCGCGGAGACAGCGGTTTTGGAACCGTCGGCAAAAATGTTATCGAGGTCTGCCGTGCGGCGGATATCGTATATATGGGGCTGCACGGCGAAGACGGCGAAAATGGGCGCATGCAGGCTTTTTTCGACGTGCTGGGCATTCGGTATACGGGTACGGGCTATCTTGGCAGCGCGCTTGCCATGCATAAGGGAATCAGCAAGAGGATGGTGGCGGACAGCATCCTGAAAACCGCAAAAAGCAAGGTCTTTTATAAAGGGAAGGGAACGGAAGGAATCGAAGAAATCGGCTTCCCCTGCATTGTAAAACCGTGCTGCGGAGGCTCGAGCATCGGCATTGCCAAAGCGGAAAATAAGGAAGAGCTGGCGCGAGCGCTGGCCGATGCGTTCCGGTATGAAGACGAAATCATGGTGGAACAGTTTATCACGGGCCGCGAATTTTCAGTCGGAATATTGGGGGATATGGCGCTTCCGCCCATCGAAATCATTCCGCGCGGCGGCTTCTACGATTATGCGCATAAATACCAGGCGGGCTGGACGGAAGAGGTGTGTCCGGCGGATATCGATAAAGCGACAGAAAAAACAATGCAGGAAATGGCGCGGGAGGCGTGCCGCCTTTTAAAACTGGAGGTTTATGCGCGCGGGGAATTCATCCTTACGGAAAACGGCGGGATATATTTCCTGGAAATGAATACGCTCCCCGGCATGACGCCGACCAGCCTGCTGCCCCAGGAAGCGGCGGTTGCGGGTCTTTCCTATGAACAATTGTGCGAACGAATCATTGAGCTTTCGCTTGAAAAATACAGGTGAACCGTATGAAAGAATTTTTACTCAGCCAGGCCGTGGAAGCGGTGCATGGAATCTACTGCGGGGATGCGGATGCGCTCTCGAAAAGCGTACGCGGCGTTGTGATCGATAACCGCAGGGTGGAAGCGGACTTTTTGTTTGTGCCCATCAAGGGGGAACGGTTCGACGGTCACAGCTTTATTCCCGCCGCCTATGAAGCGGGCGCGCTTGCCTGCATTACGGAACGGAAGCTTGAAACGAAACGGCCATATATCCTTGTGGAAGATTCCCTGCTGGCGTTCCAGAATCTTGCGGAATTTTACAAAGGATTGTTTGATGTCAAAACAATTGGAATTACGGGCAGCGTAGGAAAAACGACCACAAAGGAGCTGATCTCGTCCGTGCTTTCCCAAAAATATGACGTGCTGAAATCGGAAGGGAACCTGAACAACCAGACCGGCGTACCGCTGACGGTGTTCCGCCTCGGGGAGCATCATGAAGTTGCCGTGGTGGAAATGGGAACCAACCATTTTGGCGAAATCCGCAATCTTGCGAAGATCGCGCGGCCGGATTTTTGCTTCCTGACCAACATTGGGGAAGCGCATATCGAGCATCTGGGATCAAAAGAGGGCATCTTGGAAGCAAAATCCGAAATGCTGGAATATATGCAGAAGGATGGGCGCGTGTTTGTAAACGGCGACGATCCTTACCTCAGGATGCTCAGGGATACGCGAACGGATGTAACCGCGTTCGGCATAGGCGTGCAAAACGATATTTACGCCGGGGAAGTGCAAAGCAGGGGCCTCCACGGGACGGATTTCGTGATCCATACGGCGGATGTGGAATTCCCGGTGCACGTTCCTTCGCCGGGCGGGCATATGGTGTATAACGCGCTTGCCGCTGCGGCTGCCGGGCTTGCGCTTGGCATGACGCCGGAAGAAATCGAAACAGGCCTTGCGGAATATAAAACGATTGCGGGGCGCATGTGCATCGAAACCAAAAACGGCGTTACGGTTTTGAATGACGTGTATAATGCAAACCCCGGCTCCATGCGCGCGGCGCTGGATGTGCTTACCTACGCGGAAGGCGGAAAGGTCTGCGTTCTCGGGGACATGCTGGAGCTTGGCGGCAGGGCGGGGCAATATCACCGTGAACTTGGCGTATATGCGGCGCAGAAGGCGGACCGCGTGCTGTGCGTGGGGACGCTTGCAGAGCAAATTTACGCGGGCGCAAAAGAGGCGGGTGCGGAAACGTTTTACTTCCCGACGCAGGAGGAACTACTGGAAAAGATACGGCAGCTGGTCCGCGAAGGCGACGCGGTGCTGGTCAAAGCCTCGCGCGGAATGAAGCTTGAAAAGACGGTTGAATTCTTACTGAAGTAAAAAAGAGCTGCAGCCTTGCAGCTCTTTTACTATTTTCATGTTACGCGTTCATCCCCACGACCATTCCCAAAACATACGGGATAAGCCATACGGCCCACACAATCACACTGAATTTATGGAAGGAAGAACGCAGCCCTTCGCTGCCCCTTACCAATACATAGGTCGCCCATACCGCATGGAAAAGCATAAGGGCAATCGCGGCAACGCCCGTTATCCCGTGCAGAAGCCTCGTTACCCCTGAAAGCTGCGCCGTACCCGCGGCGGCAATAAAACTCATGATCGTGGTGCCCGTCGTATCAAAAGCAAGGCCGCACCAAAAGGTGACGACATGCTTTTTTTGAAGCGTTCCGCTTTTCCGTTCGCCAAAAACGCCCACCGTATAAAATACAAGGGCCAGTGTAATCGTAATAATTGCAAAAACCAGTTTAATATCCATAATTTATTCCCCGCATCACATTATAAGCGCCCGGGATTAAAAAAGCAAACCTTCATTAAAATTCACGGGTTTTGGTTTTATTCCAAAAAATCCAGTTTAAGTATAGACCTACAAAGAGCCGCGCTGGAAGTTGAAGGGCGCTGCCGTTTCATTATTGGCTGAAGAGAAAGGGAGTTGATATTATGCCAAGCTTTGGAAACCCGTTTGCGGGGAATGTGGAAAGAAAAATCACCAAGGGAGAACTTATACAGGCGGTACGCCTTGATATTGCAGGGGAGCTGGAAGCCATCTATCTGTACGACGCCCATGTTATGGCAACGGACGACATCGTTGCGAAAACGGTGCTCGCGGATATTCGCGATGAGGAAAAAGCGCACATCGGCGAACTGATGACGCTCCTTCAGCACCTCGATCCGGAAGAAGCGGAGCATTTTGCTTCCGGCGTAGAGGAAGTTAAGGAAATGATGGAAAAACTGGGCACCCCGGATGAAGCGGCGGTCAAAGCCACCGTGGGCAGCCTTTTGGATAAGTAAGGGAGGAAGCGGACATGGATTATTTATCGAGGGAAAGCGCGCCTTTTGGCGAGGCGCTTTGGGATAAAATCGACGGCGCGGTTGTTGAATCGGCGCGGAGGAACCTGGTCGGACGCCGTTTTCTGACCGTGTTCGGGCCGCTCGGCGCGGGCGTGCAAAATATTACGATCGACAGCAAAAAGAAAGAAGAAGTCTTTGAGGATGGAATTGTAAGGACGGAAGGCAGGCAATATGCGGAAATCCCGCAGGTTTATGACGATTTTATCCTCCTGTGGAGGGACATCGAGACGAGTGAAAAGGCAGGCTATCCGGTAGATGTTTCTTCCGCCATGACGGCGGCGGAATCCGTAGCGCGCAGGGAAGACAAGCTGATCTTTTTTGGCAACCAGGCGCTTGGGCTGACGGGCCTCATGAACGCGCCGCGCGCCAACAAAATAAAACGCGGCGACTGGACGACCGGCGAAAATGCGTTCGCCGATATCGCAAAGGGCCTCACGATGCTGAACGACAAGGGCTATCTGGGGCGTTACGCATTGATCCTGAGCCCGGACCTCTATCTCGATCTTCAGCGGATACAGCCGGGCACGGGCCTGATGGAGATTGACCGTATTTCCACAATGGTCGACGGCAGGCTGTTCCGCGCCCCGGTCCTCGGGATCAAAAAAGCGGCGCTTGTGTGCTGCGAACCGCAGTATATGGATATCGTCATCGGGCAGGACATACAGACGGCCTATCTTGAGCTTGTGGACCTCAACCACCATATGCGTGTGCTGGAAACGGTGCTTCCGCGCCTGAAAGAGCAGGAAGCGGTCGTGGTGTTTAACTAACGGAATTACACAAAAGGACCTGCCAAAAACGGCAGGTCTTTTTTGTTATATAGAAGGATTACAAAAACGTAATCTTATTGTAAGCAAGAGGAATAGCAGGATTTCGTCCCGGGAAGTACGATAGAATCAGAAAAAGACAAGGAGGACGAAAACATGAAACGAATTTTGTTTTGGTTAATCATAGGAACGACGGTGCTCGCAACGCTTGTTTATTCGGGCATTACAACGGTAACGCATAAGCTCAGGCGGAAAAAGGAAGACGGAAAAAGCGAACAGGTAAGCGGCCTTATGCGGGATGCAAGGTACGCGATGATTAAGTAACGGGAGGAATGGAAATGGAAAAAGTTAAAAAAGCCCTGTATACGGCGGGAGTGCTCATTGGAACGGTTTTCCTCGTCACGACGGGGGCAACCGAAAAGGAAGTGCTGGAACTTCTCCCGGATTACGGGAAGGGAAAAAGAGGCGGAGTACCGCGGGAGTAAATATTCCCGCGGTTTTTCGTTCCCGGATTTATGCGGGAAGAATGAAGGACAATGCCTGCCGGGGATTGCCCTGAAAGCCTAATTGAACAGCACTATGCCCGTATTGGTAATGGTGCCCGCGCCATGGATATATGCAAGCCCGCATTTTTCGCATAATATGGATACATCGATTCCGCATGCCTCCAGGGATATGTTTTTGCGGTCCGGGAAGCGGCAGGGAGCGGCAGGATAGGTACACTCCGGGCAAAACCTGCATGCGCCCGCGCCGAGGACCAGCGCCTCCGGTTCAGGCACACTGCTTTTTAAGTATAACCGGATGCCGTCCGATATTTCCCCGAAGATATGTTCCGCCGCCATCATCCCCTCGTAATCAAAGGAATCCTCCAGCGTGCCCACAGATTGATAGACAACGCCGCGCCGGTACTCCCGCACTCTGCGCGCGAGCTCTTCCACCATGCCGCAGCCGGGAGGGCAGCCCCAACCCGCGCCATACGCGCCGCAGCGGTTCATCTCGCACAACAGGCGGAGTTCGGGCGAAAAGCTGATTTTGGAAACCGCGATGGGCGCGGTATACATCGCCCCCAATTTTTGCAGCTCTTGCGTGATTCGCTGTTCCATAGCCAACCTCCCCGTGTGAATAAAGCAAGCTTTTTCCTATTATAACATATGGACTGTGAAAAACGGTTTCTCCGGCGCGCCGGGTTTCCTGCAAACAAAAAACCGGCACAAGGCCGGTTTTTTGCTGATTGGGGGTATGTATTGTTTTGGCGTCACTTCAGCCCGTAGGCGTCTGTGACATAATATATATACCCTGTGTTTCCGGCAGTAAACACTATTTTTTTGATTTTATTTTTTGCTTCCTGCGTTTCCGGTAGGCGGAGAAGAAAGCAAGCAGGCCCATGAATATCTGGCCGTTCACAATCATCAATACGCCGCGGGCCATGCCATAGGTGAAAAAGCCGCCCGACATGGAAACCAGAACCCGCATGGGGTTCTCCTCCAACAGCCGGAGCATAATGTCATGCCCCATGTATCCGCCCGGGTCGATATGCTTTTCCACGAACCGGGAAACCAGCCGGTGCACCGTGCGTCCGATGGCCACGGAATCAAAATCCTTCAGGGTGGCGTTGATGGTAAACGGATGGATGCTGAAGGTAATATGCGGGATTTTTTCAAATAAGCCGTAATATTGCACGGCGTCCCAGTGCCCGTCCGCGGAGACCGGATATTCGGGCAGCGGCTCGCCGTTCGGGATTTCCACGATAATTCCCAGCCTCAGGTCGCGCGAAGAAGCGCCGATCAGCACGTGGACGTCCTGCATCAGCTTCCAGCCGTCGGAAAAGAAGGAAAAGTCGCGCTCCGTAAGCGTAAAGGAAACGCGCGCGCTTTCGCCGGGCTGTAAAAATATTTTTTCAAAGCCGCATAATTTTTTCACGGGCGCCTCGTCCGCGCGGACATAGCACTGTACCACTTCCGCGCCGGCAACCTTGCCCGTGTTTTTAATTTGGACGCTGACCGTAACCGTACCGCCGGGGGCAAGGCTTCCCGCATCCGTCTGCATATCGGAATATTCAAAGGTGGTGTATGAAAGCCCGAACCCAAAGGGGAAAAGGACTTCCTTTTCCGCCGCGTCGTAATAACGGTATCCTACGTAAATGCTTTCACGGTATTCTACGTTGTGGCGGTCGTCGGAAAAGAAATGATAAGACGGATTATCCGAAAGCCGGAGCGGATAGGTTTCCGCAAGCTTGCCGCTCGGGTTCACCTCCCCCGTTAAAATCTGCGCCATGGCAGACGCGCCCGCCTCGCCGCCCAGATAGCAATTCACAAGGGCGGAGACGGAGGAAAGCCACGGCATTTCAACAGGAGCGCCGCCGCACAGCAGGACCGCCACAGGTTTGATTTTTGCGATACGTTCGATCAGATCGACCTGGTTTTGCGGGATGCGCATGTGCGCCCGGTCGATTCCCTCCACTTCATATTGCGGGGGCAGGCCCGCAATGATAACGGCAACGTCGCAGTCCTGCGCCGCCCGTTCCGCTTCGGCGATCATCGTTTTGTCCGCTATATCGGCGGAGACGGAAAAGCCCGGCGAATAGGTGTAATGAATTCCATACTTTGAGAATACGCCGACCGCATTTTCCAGGTTTGCGGGATGAATCATGGAACTCCCCGCCCCCTGGTAGCGCGGCTGTTCGGCGAATTCCCCGAGAAGGGCGACCTTAACGCCGGGTTTCAGCGGAAGCAGGCCGTCGTTTTTGAGGAGGACGGCGCTTTCGGCGGCCGCACGCCGGGCAAGCGCATGGTTTTTTTCCATATCGCACCGATAAGGGATTTTTTTATTTTCTTCACACCGGAATATAAAGGAAAGGATGCGACGCACGCATGCGTCAAGGTCCTCCTCGGAAAGCATACCGTTTTTTACGGCCCGGAGGATGCGGTTCGTGTTTTCCTCACCGGAATAGGGCATTTCGAGGTCGAGTCCGGCGGAGATGCCCTTTTCCCGGTTATAGCATGCGCCCCAATCGGAAACGACAAGGCCGTCAAACCCCCATTCGTCCCGCAGCAGGCCGCGGATCAACGCGGGTGATTCCCCGCAATAGGTGCCGTTCAGCATGTTATACGCGCTCATGACCGCGTAAGGCTTTCCCTTTTTCACGGCGCGCTCAAAGCCTTCGAGATAAATCTCGCGCAACGCCCTTTTGTCAATAATGGAATTGGAGACCATGCGGAAATATTCGCGGTTATTCGCCGCAAAATGTTTCAGGCATGCGCCGGTTCCCGTGCTCTGGATTCCCTGGATCATGGCCGCGCCGAGCTCGCCGGAAAGCACCGGGTCCTCGGAAAAATATTCAAAATTACGGCCGCACAGAGGGGAACGTTTGATATTGATTCCCGGGCCGAGCACCATGGATATTCCCTGCTCCCGCGCCTCGCTTCCAAGGGCGGCGCCCATTTCGTGCAGGAGCTCCCTGTCCCACGAACATGCCGTGGTTGAAGCCGCGGGATAGCAGGTTGCGGGCACGGACTGTTCAAGCATGGCCGTGCTCTCGTCATACTGTTTCCGCAGGCCGTGGGGGCCGTCCGTCATCAGGACGCTGGGAATACCGCAGCCTTTGACCGGGAAGGTATTCCATGCGTCGAGCCCGGAACACAGGTCCGCCTTTTGTTCCTGGGAAAGCTGCGAAATGATTGCGTCAATCTGTTCCATAAATCCTGACCTTTCTTAGAGATACATTATATTATACCATACAGCGCCGGACGGGAAACGGGCCGAAAAAGTTTTACAATGGAACCCGGCAAAAATTTTTTTTTAATAAATAGAAAAAATTCTTTTAGGCATGCGAATTATGGGTTATTTATTACGCAAATATTACAAAAAAGTTAAAAAACTATAGACAACTCAAAAAAAATGTAGTATACTCATAACAAATTCGCGGAAGCGAAAAAAAGGAGACCAACATGATTAAGCCATTTGGGAAACACAGAACGTTTGTCAAAGCCAGACGTAACGGCGACGTTTCCTCGAATAGCGAAAGCGTATCCCGCACGGCGGTGCGCTATCGCGTCAGAAAGAAGAAACGTTTGTTTACGGTGGTGACGGTTGCTGTGGCCTCGGTGATGATTCCGATCATGATCGCGTCAGCCGCAACCGGGGACATGAAGATGACTCCGCAGCCGGAAAAAACAGCACAGGTACAGGCAGCGGCGCAGCCGCAGGAAACGGAAGAAGCCCAGCCCGCCTCTACGGCGACGCCTAAGCTGACGGAAACGACGCAGTCGGCAGCGCCTGTCGCTTCGGAAGGCTCGGTGGTGACGGCGGAAGGCGAGACAGCCCAGACGCAGGCTCCGGCAGCGCAAACACCGGCGGCGGAACAGACGCAGGCGGCCGAGGAACCGGCGGTAGCCGTTACCTACATGGAAGGCATGACCGACCCGAAGGTCCATGAAATCCAGCAGAGACTGATGGACCTCTATTATATGGGCCAGGATGACACCACGGATTATTTTGGGCCTGCAACCAACCAGGCGCTGAAATATTTCCAGCGTAAGCATGGACTTACGGTCGATGGCGCGGCAGGGCCGGAAACGATGGCGTTGCTGTTCTCTGAAAACGCAAAGGAATATTCCATGTCGCTCGGTATGGCCGGCGCGGATGTGGAAAATATGCAGGAACGCCTGATCGAGCTTGGTTACCCGATCTCTGAGGCGACGGGCTATTTCGGGGAAGAAACCGAAAAAGCGGTGAAGTATTTCCAGAGAATGAGCGGCCTTGCGGAAGACGGCAGCGTCGGCCATATGACGGAAGAACTGCTTTATTCGGGCGCGGCGGAAAAATCGCTTGAATATGAACAGATGCAGGCGGATAAGGAAGCTGCGGCACAGAAGCCTGCGGAAGACAACAGCGGTAAGGAAAACGACAAACAGGAAAGCAGCAAGGAAGACAACAGTAGTAAAGAAGATAGCAACAAGGAAGACAGCGGCAGCAAGGAAGACAGCAAGCCGGAGAGCGACGATTCCCCGCAGGAAGACAGCGCTCCCGCAGAGGATAATTCCTCGTCCTCCGAGGATTCCGGAGACAGCGCTCCTTCGTATACGGCAGACGCAGG
Source organism: Christensenella intestinihominis (assembly GCF_001678845.1). Lineage (GTDB taxonomy): Bacteria > Bacillota > Clostridia > Christensenellales > Christensenellaceae > Christensenella > Christensenella intestinihominis. The sequence goes on along the minus strand of NZ_MAIQ01000004.1, from coordinate 120,399 downwards.
TTCCGTAGAGGCGTTTATCGCGGTTGCGGAAGCACAGCTTGGCAAGCCGTATGTGCTTGGCGGAAAAGGACCGAATTCGTTTGACTGCTCAGGGCTCATCTACTACGCCCTCAGGGAAAGCGGAAACGATGTTCCTTACAGGACGTCGGGCGGCTGGAGAAGCACGGATTATCCGACGATCACCAGCATCAGCGATTTACAGCGCGGCGACATCATCTGCATGGACGGCCACGTGGCAATCTACCTTGGCGACAATATGGTGCTTGACGCATCCTCGAGCCAGAATGCAATGGTCACAAGGGAATTTGGTTCCTGGTTCAGGAACGGCTTCATTTGTGCGAAGCGTCCCCTGTAACATCATTTAAAAAAAGGTGTAAGCCAAATCCCCTGCTTCCGAAAGAGAGGCGGGGGATTTTTTTGCGCGTCAGCCGGAGGCTGAATGCGGCTTTCGCCCGGCCGGACAAGGAAAGACTGAAAGGAACCATGAAAATGGATACGCTGGATTTTGATTATTTTTTCCGGCAGCTGAAGGCCGGGAAAAGCATTGATGAAACCTGTTTTTATTTTGCCGATGACGAAAAGCAGGCAGAGCATTACCTTGGATATCTCCCGGAGTTCGATAAACCGTATTGGGTGGGATATTGCGATATTCCGGACGGGACGGACTTCGCGCTTGCGGAAGAGCTCGTGGAAGCGCCGGTTTTTGACGGGAAATCGCTGAAAGAGCGGTGGAATGAGGTCCGCATTGTGAGCATCTGGGGAATAGGCCTCGACGACTGGATGAAATACTGCGGGCATGTTTAAAGACAGGGTTTTGGGAATGAATACAAAAGGACCGCATATCGGCGATATGCGGTCCTTTTTGGCGGGGCAGCCGCTTTTTACAAAACGGCTGCGGTTCCCGCGTTTCTCATTTGATTCTCATTCCGGGTATGCCGCGTGGGTCGGGCATTCAATTTCACATGCATAACAGTCGATGCATTTGTCCCTGTCAATCTCCATGTGCTTTTCGCCCTTGTGAATCGCGTGCACCGGGCACAATTTTACGCATCTTCCGCAGTTGATGCAATCGTCGTCTATTGTTCTTGCCATAATACTGCCACCTTTCTGCTTATTATAGATCGTTCCCTATTTTTCCCTGCTGCAGGTTTTCCGTTCCGCAATCAGGTGTGTTTTGCTTTCAGTTTGCCCTCTTCCTTAATCATCTTAACGTATTCATCCGTGAAATGCGGGTCATACGTCGCACAGCCTACGTGATGCTGGCGGATCAGGAATTCCACGCAATGGTCGCAAAGCGTGCACCAATGGATATCCTTTTCGTTTCCTTCCATCATCTTTTTCGGGAGGTATGGGTCCGCAAACGCCTGGCGGCCGATTGCAATCGCATCCACAATGCCTTCCTTGATGTTTTTGTTGCCCCAGAAACGCAGGTTGTTCTTTTCAGGCTTTACAGCACAGAAGGGCTGCTTGCCGTCGCGGTAAATGCTGTAAGCGGAACCGATCACCGCCGTTTCCGGTTTCAGTGCGTCGCGGCAAACCTTCTGGAAATAGAAGTGCATATATGCATAGTCCGGCGTCCGCCTGTCAGGATGCGCAAGATCGAGCGTATGGGACGGGGAACCCGCAGACTGGAGGATATAGCTTGCGCCATGCGCCTCAAGCTGCTTGACGAGGTCGATCGATTCGGTCAGGTCCATCAGGGCGGTATCCGGGCCGGCCGTGCCTACGCCGCCCGGGAAGCCTTCGTAAATGGAAATTTTGGAACCCAATACGAAGTTTTCGTCCGGAATTGCAGCACGGGTGCGGTCATAAATATCGATTGCAAACTGCCTGCGGTTTTCCCAGCTTCCGCCGTATTTCCAGTTATCCTTGTTGAACGGACGAAGAATCTGGCTGCCAAGGTATCCGTGGCAAAGCTTCAGGTCTACGCCGTCCGCGCCAACCTCGTAAGCGTATTCGGAGCCGAGCACATAATCCTTGATTACCTGCTCGATTTCCTCTTCGCGCACCAGCTTGGAATCTTCATATCCCGGAAGCGGCTCTTCCGTTACACGGATTCGCTGTGAATATACGTTGTTGCTGATTTCGCCGGAATGCGTGATCTGGAAAAAGATCAGCGTATCGGGATTGATTTCCTTCAGATGGGCGATGAACTTTTTCAGCGCCGGAAGGTTGTGTTCCTTGATCGAGAGCTGGTTCCTTCTCGCGATATAATCGTATTGCGGCGTGATCGCTTCCAGTATGACAAGACCGGCCTGTCCTTTGTAATAATCCTCATACCGTTTATAGGTTGCCGGACTCGGATCGCCGTTGTCAAGTGCGTCACAGCATTCCATTGCATTCAGCACAATACGGTTCTTCGCTGTTCTTGTACCGATCTTAATCGGCGTAAACAACAATTCTTTTTCAGCCATTCTTAAATACCCTCCATATTTAGTTATTTTATTTTGAAAAATGTGAAAAGCCCCTCAATACTGCTATCATAAACCTATGGCGGCAATCATACAATCCCTGAAAAGTCCATTGATAATACCAGTGCAAAACTAGTATTTTGATTGACTTTTGGCCATGGGGGGCCTATACTGAAATTATTACAGTTTTCCAAATGCCCCGGCGTCAGATATCTGCGGGGATTGCCATACAACATATCCCGTACGCTGCGGGCTGTTATCTGCTGTAAAATATCGATATATGGGGAAATTTTAAATGGCGAAAAGTACAGAATGGGTATTCAAGCCCGACGTGCCTACCGCAATCTCGGTCGATACGGAGGACGAGTTCCTCTCCAATACGGAGCTCTATGAAGCGGTTCTTTCCAGTATACAGGACGGAATCAGCGTCCTCAAGCCGGATTTTAAAATTATTTATGTGAATAAGTCTATGCTGCACTGGTATCCGGGCGGGGACAATGTGCTCGGCCAGAAGTGCTATGAGGTGTTCCACGGCCGCGGGGAGCCGTGCGCCTGCTGCCCCACAATCCGCGCCGTCCGCACCGCCGCGCCGCAAATGGACCTTGTGCCCTATACGACGGACGGCAAGGATTCGGGATGGCAGAAGCTGTACGCGGTTCCCGTCCTCGACAAAAACGGCCATGTTGTATTGGTCATCGAATATATCCGCGACATCACCTTCCAGAAACGCGTGGAGACCAATATGAACGAGCTGGCGGAATTATATGAGAACCTGGAAGCGCAAAACGACATGCTGATGGAAATCCTGAACCAGCGGGAACGCTATAAGGAGGACCTGGAACAAACCATCACGCAGAATGTGGAAAAATATATCCGTCCCTCCCTGAATTACCTGAAGAAAAACGTCAAGGAACGGGACCTTAATATTGTGACGGGGCTGATTGACGAGATCGTATACCCCATTACCAAAAAACGCCCGTCCGTGTTCGATAAGCTCAGCCCGCGTGAATTGCAGGTGTGCACGATGATTAAGGAGGGGTATTCCAGCAAGGAAATTGCCGACGCGCTGTTTATCACCAAGAAAACGGTGGATTACCACCGCAGCAATATTCGCAAAAAGCTGGGTCTCCGCGAGGAAAACCTCCGCGTTTACCTGGAAACCCATCTGTAAGGAATGAACGAAGCGCCCGGGGCGGAACGAATTCTTCCGGAAGGCGGATGAATTTGCGCGGGCGCCCGATTCATATTGCGTTCATGTGCGTGCGGTATAGTAATATTAACAAAATATTCACGCGAAATCCCGGCGCTTAAAGGTTGTAAAGTGGGGCGCTTCAGTATATTATATATACTAGGGATAGAATTTGGTATGGAAGAGCGAGTGAGGGACTTCATAACAGAAAACGGGCTGATCGGTCTTGGACAGACGGTCGGCGTCGCGGTTTCCGGCGGACCGGATTCCATGGCGCTCCTGGCCTGCCTCCGGTCCCTTGCGCCGTTTTTTTCCTGCTCCGTGGCATGCGTGCATTTCGAACACGGAATCCGCGGGCAGGAATCGCTTGACGATGCGGATTTTGTAAGCCGTTTCTGCGAAGAGCAGGGCATCCCCTTTTATATGAGCGCGGCGGATGTTCCCGTGCTTGCGGGGGAATGGGGGATGAGCGAGGAAACAGCGGCGAAGCGCGCGCGGGAAACGTACTTCAACACGCTTGTTGAAAACGAAGACGTCGACGTGATCGCGACGGGCCACCACAGCGACGACAATGCGGAAAGCGTGCTCATGCATATCCTCCGCGGCAGCGGGATCGACGGGCTTAAGGGAATCGCCGCGCGGAATGGAAATTTTATCCGCCCGTTCCTGTGCGTTTCGCGGGAAGACGTGATGGAATACGTCCGGGAAAAAGGCCTTTGCTATGCGCAGGACAAAACGAACGACAGCGCGCAATACACACGTAATTTTGTCCGCAATACGCTGCTTCCACAGGTCAGGGAAAGGATTAACCCCGATGTTTCCGGGGCCCTCAACCGCCTGAGCGCGATTGCGCAGGAAGATTCCGCGTTTATCTTTGGCGAGGCGGAGCGCGTGTTCCCGGAATGCGCCGCACAAAAGGGCGACCGTGTTGAAATCGATATCGGGCGTTTCCTTGGGCTTTCACCGGCGGTGGCCTACAGGATCATCAAAATCGCCTGCGCAAAGCTTTTTGTTACGCAGGATATAGAGAAGGCCCACGTGGGTTCGGTGATGAGGCTCGCGCAGAAAAACAAGACGGGCACCCGTGTAAACCTCTCCGGGGGGCTGTGCGCGGAAGTGGAATATGGAACGCTCGTTATTTGCTTTGCGGCGCGGCGTATCAATTACAGCTTTTGCAGCGTGTTTGATATTGAGGCGAAGAACGAAACGCCGTTTGGGGATTATATCGTGTGCGAGCAGGCCCGTGCCTGCGATTTCAGCAATAAAGACCCGTATACGGCGTATGTGGACCGGGACAAGCTGCCCGCGCATTTCATGTTCCGCACGAGATATACGGGCGACCGCATCACGCCGCTTGGAAGCGGGGGAAGTAAAAAGCTGAAGGATTACTTTATTGACAAGAAGCTGACGCGGGAGCAGCGGGAAAAGACGCCGCTTCTTGCCGACGGCAACCGCATTATTTGGGCGGTAGGCCACGTAATCGGGGACGATTACAAGGTGGATGGTACAACAAAGCGTATTTTGCGGATGAATTATGTCCGCTGCGGCAATAAAAAAGAAGAAACTGACGGGGGAGAAAGCTGAACATGCAGCATTATGTGGAACGGGATATCGAAAAGATATTGCTTTCAAAGGAACAGATCGAAGATCGCGTAAAAGAGCTTGGCGAACAAATTTCAAATGATTACGAAGGGAAGGACCTCATCGCGGTGGGAATCCTGCGCGGGAGCGTCGTGTTTTTTTCCGATTTGATGCGCCAGGTCAAAATTCCCATGGAAATCGATTTCATGGCGGTTTCAAGCTATGGAAAGGGCAGCACGTCCTCGGGCAGCGTACAAATCAAATACGACATGCAGGAGGATATCCGCGGGAAGCATCTTCTGATTATCGAAGATATTATCGATTCGGGCTGGACGCTGCACAACCTGACGGAACAGCTCAAGGGCAGGAAGCCGGAAAGCATCAATATCTGCTGCCTGCTGAACAAACCCGACCGCCGCGAGGTAGAGGTGCCGGTGAAATATGTCGGCTTTGACATCCCGGATGAATTCGTGGTCGGCTATGGGCTGGACTATGCGTCGAAATACAGGAACTATGAGCATGTAGGCGTATTGAAACGTTCTGTCTACGAATGAGCCGCATACGGTTTGAATCCGGCAAAAAGTAGGTAATAATATTAATATGATATAAACCCATTGCCTTTGCGGCAGCCAACCGGAAAGCGTAAAATGGGCCCCCGCAAAACTCGCAGGGTGAATCGCCGCAAAGCGGCGAGAGAAAGCACTCTGGGGTGAACAAAGTGAGTTTTGTGGGGAAGATGGCTGAAGCTCCGGGAGCGCGAGGAAACCGAAGCGCGACGGCAAGCAGAAGCTATGCAGGGCAGGAGCAACCGCCCGCAGCCGCGAAGCTTCGTCCGCAGGACGAAACGAGCAAAAGGGCGCTAAGAAGAAGGCATTATAAAAAATTTAAAAGAATAAACCCATTGCCTTTGCGGCAGCCAACCGGAAAGCGTAAAATGGGCCCCCGCAAAACTCGCAAGGTGAATCGCCGCAAAGCGGCGAGAGAAGGCACTCTGGAGTGAACAAAGTGAGTTTTTGTGGGGAAGAGGAGCAACCGCCCGCAGCCGCGAAGCTTCGTCCGCAGGACGAAACAAGCAAAAGGGCGCGTTGCGACGAAGGAGGGTAGAAATTTGGGCAAATTTTTCAGAGGGCCGCTGATCTATATTATCATTATCGTAGTAATCATATTGGCGGCACAGTTCCTGGGCAGTCCGCAGACAACGACGGTGGACGAGCTCCAGTATTCGGAATTCCTGCAAAAGGTGCAGGGAGACGACATCAAGGCTGTGGCGCTTCAGGACCGCACGCTTGTGGGCCTGTATAAAACAGGGTCGCAGGTGCAGGACGAAAAGCTGTTTCCCACACAGCAATATGATTTTTCAACCACAATCCCGGCATCTGTCGAGCAGTTCAACCAGGACCTGGCCGCAGTAACGGGTAGCACCAATCCGGAAGAATACGGCTTTACGCTGAACTATGTTCCCACACCGGAACCGAACTTCTTTGTACAGCTGCTGCCGTACCTGATCCCGATTGTGCTTTTGCTGGTGCTGTGGGTGGTCATCATGCGGCGCGCGCAAAACGGCGCGGGCGGCACGGGCAGCGCGATGGCGTTCGGAAAGAGCAAGGCGCGCATGACGGACGGCGGCGATACCAACAAAACGTTTGCCGACGTTGCGGGTGCGGATGAAGAAAAGGAAGAGCTTGTCGAGATCGTCCAATTCCTGAAAAATCCGGCAAGGTTTAAAGAACTTGGTGCGCGCATCCCCAAGGGCGTGCTCCTGGTGGGCCCTCCGGGCGGTGGTAAAACGCTGCTCGCAAAGGCGGTCGCGGGCGAGGCGAAGGTACCCTTCTTCTCAATCAGCGGTTCCGATTTTGTGGAAATGTTCGTGGGCGTCGGCGCGTCCCGGGTGCGTGATTTGTTTGAAAATGCAAAGAAAAACGCTCCCTGTATTGTATTCATCGATGAAATCGATGCGGTAGGACGCCAAAGGGGCGCGGGCCTTGGCGGCGGCCACGACGAACGAGAGCAGACGCTGAACCAGCTGCTCGTTGAAATGGACGGTTTTGAGGTCAACGAGGGAATTATCGTCATGGCGGCGACGAACCGCCGCGATATCCTCGACCCCGCGCTCCTGCGCGCCGGTCGTTTTGACAGGCAGATTACGGTGAATTATCCTGACGTTAAGGGCCGGGAAGAAATCCTCAAGGTGCACGCAAAGGGCAAGCCCTTTGAATCCGACGTGGATTTCAAGGTAATTGCGCGGCGCACTCCGGGCTTTATCGGCGCGGACCTTGAAAATGTGCTGAACGAAGCCGCGATCCTAACCGCCCGCCGCCGGAAAAAGAAAATCGGTATGAGCGAGATCGAGGAATCGATCACGCGGGTCATTGCGGGGCCGGAAAAGAAGAGCCGTGTCATGACCGAGGACGACAGGCGCTGCACCGCCTATCACGAGGTGGGCCATGCCATTCTTGCGCATGTGCTCCCGAAGTGCGATCCGGTGCATGAGGTTTCCATTATTCCGCGCGGCATGGCGGCAGGCTATACCATGACGCTGCCGGAGGAAGATAAACAGCATGTGTTTAAATCCCGCCTGATGGATGAAATCACGATGATGCTGGGCGGCCGCGTGGCGGAGTCGCTTACCCTGAAGGATATTTCCACGGGCGCGATCAACGACCTCCAGCGTGCGACGGAAACGGCGAAGGACATGGTCACAAAATACGGCATGAGCGACGAGCTCGGTCCGGTGTTCCTCGCATCCGGCCACGAAGTGTTCCTCGGCAAGGATTTCGGGCAGACGCCGGAATATTCCGAGAGCACGTCCGCGCGTATCGATGCGGAGGTAACGCGTATCATCGAAAGCGCGTATACAAAGGCAACGGATATCCTCAGCAAAAACCTGCGCAAGGTGGTTAATATCGGCGAGGTGCTGATGCGCAAGGAAAAGCTGACAGGCGAAGAATTCCAGCAGCTGTTTGACGACGAAATCCCGGTAGACGACCCCGATTCCTGGGAAATTGAGGAAAAGAAGACGGAAAAGGAACCGGAATGGGTTGCGCCTCCGGAGCAGCCGACAGATGCGGAAGCGGTGGAAACAATTATTGTGGAGCCGCCCAAACCGGAAGATATATGAAATACGAAAATCAATCGCGCCAAAGGAGGCAATTGATTTTCGGCGGCTGAACGGTTTCGTTTTGCGGGGCAATACGGAGCTTCATTCATTACAAACAGCAGGGGCGCGATCCGTCGCGCCTTCCTGTTTTTCACGGAGCAAAAATATGATCGATTTACATATGCATTCAACGGCGTCCGACGGAACGGATACGCCGAAAGAAATTATCACAAAATGCCGGAAGCTGGGCCTTAAGCTTTCCGCAATCACGGACCACGACACGATGGATTCCCAGCCGGAGGCAATTGCCACGGCAAAAGAGCTGAGGCTGAAATATCTTGCGGGCGTGGAGTTTTCCGTGCGCCATACGGGAGAGCTGCATATCCTCGGCTACGGCATGGACACAAAGGACAAGGAACTGACCGCCATGATGGACGACCTGCGCGGCTCCCGCGTCGAACGTGTGCGCGAAATCATCCGCGTGGTGCAGGAGCACGGCATGAAGATAGAGTTTGCGGATGTGGAGCGGTTTGCGAAGGGCAATACGCTCGGGCGGCCGCATGTGGCGCTCGCGCTGATTGAAAAAGGCTATGCGAGCGATTTGCAGGACGCGTTCACACGCTATTTAAACGAGGAAGGCAGCTGCTATGTACAGCGCCGGAAATTAAACCCGCAGCAGGCGATTGAAATGATCCTGAAAACGGGAGGGATTCCTGTGCTTGCCCATCCGAAGTTTGTGCGGGCGGATAACATTGAAACTTTGACAGCCGAGCTCAAGGAAATGGGACTCGGGGGAATCGAAGCATATTATCCGGCCCATTCGGACGCGGATGTGGAGCGTTATTTAGGGATTGCAAAACGCCACGGGCTCCTTGTAACGCAGGGCAGCGATTACCACGGCGCAATGCGTCCTTATGCGGCGATTGCGTGCGAAAAACGGACGAGTCCGTATCTCGACGAGTCAATTAAAATTTTAACTGAAAAATATGCAATTTGATTGAAAAGGGACCGGGCGGGTGCTATAATCAGTAATAGGTGTTTAAACGATTATAACAAGGATGGTAGGTATTTATGCTGAACGGAAACCCGGACATAAAAATTTTTGCCGGCTCATCGGGGGTTGCTTTCGCGAAGAAAATGTGCGCCTATCTGGGGGCAGATTTAGGAGCGTCGGAGGTGATTCATTTTTCCGACGGAAATATTTTTATCCGTATTAAAGAAACGGTAAGAGACAAAGACGTGTATGTAGTGCTCCCGATTGGTTTGGACCCCAACAACGAATTAGTGGAGCTTTTATTTTGGATGGATTCTTTCAAGCGTGCGAGCGCAAGCTCGATCACGGCGATCATTCCATATTTCGGGTATGCCAAGGGCGATAAAAAGGACGAGCCAAGGGTTTCCATCCGTGCGCGCGTATGTGCGGACTGCCTTGAAACGGCGGGTGCGGACAGGGTTATTACCATGGACCTGCACAGCGCCCAGGTACAGGGTTTCTTCAAAATTCCGGTTGACCACCTGCTTTCCCTGCCGATCCTCTGCGAATATATCAAGGGAATGGATATCATGGAAGACCTCGTGGTCGTTTCCCCGGACGCCGGTTTTGCCAAGACGGCAAGGAAGTATGCGGATTACCTGCAGCTGCCCGTTGCCATTGGCGATAAAACGCGTACGGACCATGACGAAAATGCGCATATCCTTGAGCTTATCGGCAATGTGGAAGGCAAGAACTGCATGATCGTGGATGATTTCTCCATTTCCGGCGGAACGCTGATCGATGTGGCCCATATGCTGAAATCGCGCGGCGCCAAGCGCATTGTGGCGGTCCTTGGGCATATCATGCTGCGTGAAAAGGGCGTGAAAGCCATCAACGAAAGCCCGATTGAAACGGTTATTTCCACAGACAGCGTAGAAAATCCGTTCATCATCGGCCAGAAAAAATTCCAGACGGTTTCCGTTGCCCCGCTTTTTGCAGAGGCGGTTTACAGAATCCATGAACGTGAATCGGTGAGCACGCTGTTCTCCACCGTGCCGCAAAAATTGAAAGACGACCTCAAGGAGTCTTGCGGAAAATAATCGACAGTATGAAACGACCCTGCCTTGTTGTATTGCTATAATAAGACAGGGGATTTTTTTAGATCGAGAGGAACTATATGAAAAAATATACGAAATTAATGGGCCTCGTTGTTATAATTGCCCTGGTGCTGGCGATGATGGCGCCCATGGCGGCGTTCGCGGAAGGGGAAACGGCAGAGCCTGATCCCACGGAAACGGTTACGGCGGCGCCGGACCCGACGCCCGAGCCCACGCCGGACCCAACGCCTGATCCCACGCCGGACCCGACGCCCGAGCCTACGCCGGACCCGACGCGTCAGCCGACGCAGGCGCCGACCCAAACCCCGGAGCCGTCCCCGTCGCCTACCGAGACGCCGGACGACAGCCAGAATTATGTCGACCTGATAATGTATGTCTATGACAACGGCGCGGTTGCCTCCGGATATACGGTGAAGGTAGGAAACCTTTCCCAAACGAGTAATCAGGAGGGGATGGTCACGTTCCCGGGCGTGCCGCTTGACAGCCATAATGTGACGATCGTGGGCAAAGACGGAAAAGAGAGCACGGGCCGTATCCTGCTTTCCCGCGGAGACCGTACGGCGATTGTGGATATGGCGATGGGCGGTAAATACGATATCTCCATCGCGAACGGCGTGCAGAGCCTGCATATGACCGTCGCCTTTATGGCGGAAGAAGCCTTGCAGATCACGGCTGTGGGGGAAAGCAAGACGCCCGCTCCCGAAGCGACGGCAACGGCTTCCGCAGGGGTTGCCGGAACAATTAAATTTACGGCCGACTTTGTGGATGCGGCAGACAAGGCAGTGGCCGGCATAGGGGTACAGATCAACCAGGGAGATACGCCGCTTACCACCGGCCTGACCGATGGCAAGGGACGGTTTGTGTTCAACCAGGGGGGCATCGGCGCCTACCAGTGGGGGCTTCTTGCGCCGGGCGCATCTATGGAGCAGGGAAAGATTTTGAGCATCGAGGTGCAGCAGGGAGCGACGACAAAAATCGTTTCCGCGGATGGCGATTCCTACGTGGTGCAAACGCCGGGTACGTCCAAAGACCTGTACCTGAAGTTTGAGCAAAACGGCGACAGCTTTACTTTAAAAGAGGTTGCAGACAAGGTGCCGGGGGGGATCAGTTCCCTCATGCTGGGGATTATCATGGTGATTGTGATTATTGTCGTGATAATTGTAATTATCGCCGTGGCGCGTCATAACAAAAAGAAAAAGCGCAAGATTGAAAAAATCTATAACGAACCGCGCGGACGCGAACGTGAATTTGAACTTGAGGATGACGAAAAGGATGATGAGGACGACCTAGAGCCTCCGCGTCCGAAACAGACGGGCGGCGCCAATAAAATGGGCGACCGGAGCCGGTTGTAAAACAGGAAAAATATGAAGTGCGGCGCAGGAATGCGCCGCACTCTTTTGAATCGGGGGAAAAACAAATGAGAGTGTTGATCGCATCGGATATCCACGGCTCGGCATCCTTCTGCGCCCGGCTCATGGAAGCATACGGGCGGGAACGGGCGGACAGGCTGCTCCTGCTCGGAGACCTCCTGTATCATGGCCCGAGGAACGATTTGCCCGACGGATATGCGCCTAAAAAGGTGATTTCCATGTTGAACGGCATGAAAAACAGTATTATGTGCGTGCGCGGCAACTGTGAGGCGGAGGTCGACCAGATGGTGCTCGAATTCCCGGTCATGGCGGATTACGGCGTGTTTTCCTTTGGGGAGCCCGTGATCTATGCGACGCACGGGCATGTGTGGAACGAAGAAAACCTGCCGCCCTTAAAACAGGGCGACATCCTTCTCTGCGGGCATACGCATATTCCAAAATGCACGGATCATGGAAGTTATGTGTATATGAATCCCGGATCGGTTTCCATTCCCAAGGAGGGAAGCGCGCATAGCTATATGATTTATGAAAACGGCGTTTTTACGTGGAAGACGCTCGACGGGCAGGCATACATGGAATACAAAACGCAAAGGAAAGGTATTTCGCAATAAAATCCAATACAGAATGGGTAAGCAGGCCATGCCCCGCAAGCGCATGGCAGACTGCCCCCGAACCCCCTGTCCCAACCGGGACAGGGGGTTTTCTATTGTTTTGGCTTTTTTCCGGCGCCTTTCCATCCAAACCCGACCCGGTCTTACGGTTGGACCCTTTCAGCGGCAGGAGGGCATCGCCCTCCTTTTTGTGATGCAGTCAATAAATTTTGGTATATTCACATTTGCGTCAACCTTGCCGCGTGATAAGGCCGCGCAGGCGTTGAGAACGTATTGTCTATTTGGTATATAACGTATTGTCTATTTGGTATATATAGACTACATATATAGGAAAGCGAAACTAATACACAGAGAATCAGATATCTATTCTGTCGAAATCGGATCAATGGACACAATGAGTAGAAAGCATAAAAAGGGGATCAAAATGAAGAACAGCCGTTTAGATTCCGGCAAAAAATATAAATTAAAAACACGCCGTAAAAGATGCCTTTCCATTGTATTGGCCCTGGCGCTTTTGATAACCCTGCCCGTTGCTTCTTTCGCGATGGGCGACACGATTATTAACAATGAGGGCGATGGCGGCATCCCTGTGGAAATGCCGACGGAAAGAATAAATAACGAAGCAGAGCAGGCTGCGGAGCCGGAAGAGCCCGGACAGGCGGATACGTGCGTTTGTGAAACCCTGTGCACGGAAGATGCAGTAAACGGGGATTGCGCCGTATGCGCGGGAAGCCCGGCAAGCTGTACGGGAAAAGAAGCGGAACCAGTGCCGGAAGCGGAACCAGTGCCGGAGCCAGAACCAACACCGGAGCCGAAACCGGAACCGGAGGAAACGGAAAATACGCCTGTGCAGGAGCTTACAATTCATTTTAAGGTAGCGGAAGCCAACGACGGGAACGGACTCCTGAAACCAAGCGCGTTAGGAATAAACGGCGATGGGACGGTTACGCTCCCGGGCTATGAAGACGTCTTTACGGCGGAGGATTATGAAATTCCCGGGGGGCTTATATTCAAGGGCTGGGGCCGGGAAGATTTATCCGTGCTGGAAGCGGCCGGGACGGCTGTCCTTTCCGAAGGCGATGAGCTGGCCGCAATTTTTGAACAGGACCCAAATGCGCAGGGCACGGCGTTGGGCGGCATGGTGGCAAACGCCAACGAATTTGTCGCGGCGTTGGGGGGCGCGGCAAACGCCGAAGCCGACGGGAATACAATCACATTAAAGGAAGATGTTTCACTGGAAGCGGCAATTACAGTCGGCGCGGGTTCGTATACGCTGAACGGGAACGGACATGCCGTCACAAGAAGCTTTGCGGGCGGCGGGTCTGCCGCAGCGCCATCGGCAATGTTTTTGGCTACCGGGGCCGGTACGGGGCTTGCATTCGGGGATATCGTCCTTGATGGAAACAAAACGGGTTATCCCGCCATGCCTGAAGCTTATTCGTCGGTCATTTATGCCATGTCCGGCGCTGCTGTTGATATAAACAGCGGCGCTGTAATCAGGAATAATGCACGAAACGGCGTCGTTCTGGAAGGAGAAGCGGCTGTCAGCATGTCCGGCGGAAAAATACTTGATAACCAAACAGGAGTGAGCTTTTACCATCCAACCGCCGGAACGGTTTTTAATATGAGCGGGGGAACGATATCAGGCAGCACGAATTCAGGAGTATACCTGTCGGGAGCCGCGGGGACGGCAAATTTGTCCGGCGGTGAGATATCTTATAACACCTCGGCAAGGAGCGGCGGCGGCGTAGGGCTTGAGAGCGGCGCGGCCGTTCATATATCCGGGAGCGTAAAGATTGTAAACAACTCCACAACCAACGGCAATGGCGGCGGCGGACTCTATGACAACAGCAGTCATATTACCTTTTCGGGGACCCCGGTCATTGCGGGCAATGTCGTCAACGGAACGGTTTGGGGGAGCAACGGCGGCTATACGCTCAGCGGAGGAACTGAGAACAACCTGGCCTTCGCGCAGTGGACCGCAAAGAGCAATAAGCGTGCCATTACTGGGGAACTGGGTACGGGCGCGAATATTGGAATCACCTCGCCGGTGGACTCCGCGGTGCAGATTATACGCGACGATACCGGGGAAAAAGCGGGCACGGAGTATATCGGCGCACAGGGCTATTTCCGGGCGGATTCACCGGCTTACGCCACCACCCTTGACGGCGGCAGCGGAAACATCGTCCTTGCCCCGGCGGAAGTAAGATATACGCTCGCGGGCAGCGGGACGGAATATTCCGGCACGTTTGTCCAGGCAATTGCGGCCGTCAACGCCTCGGCCTCCGGCGGAACGATCACCCTGCTTGCGGATATCACGCTGGCAGCCGGACAGACGGTCACTAAGAATACCGTTATTTTGGGCGGCGGGCACACCATTGCGCGCGTAAATGCCAACGGCGCAATGCTCATCGTCGATTCCGGCGCAACGCTGACGCTGGGAAACAGCGCGGGCACGGAAGCGCTCACCCTTGACGGGAAAAAACTCACGGCAACCGGACCGGTCATACAGCTCGGCAGCGGGGTTTTGAATATGTATGAGGGAACGATACTCCAGGATAATATAAACAACGCGAACGCAGGAGCCGGAGGGGTCCAGGTCGGGGGAGGCGGTACATTCAACATGTACGGCGGAAGGATTTGGGATTGCGAAGGGATGCAGGACACGGGCGGCGTCGTGATAAGCGGCGGGGCCTACCTGCTTTCCGGCGGCGTGGTGTCAGGAAACAAGGGCAGCGGCTTCGGCGGAGGGATTTGCCTCACCAGCGGAAGGTTCGAGATGAGCGGCGGCGCGGTTTCCTATAATAAAGGCGGCTTTGGCGGCGGGCTTTATATAGAAAATCCGGCCGGGGCGTCCGTTAAGCTTACGGGCGGGGAAATCAGCTATAATGACGCCGCGGTACTGAACGGCGGTATAGGCTGGTCCCAGGGACTGCATATCAGCATAGCGGGAACGCCCGTCGTCACAGGAAATATTGAGGGCGGCAGCCTGGAAGGAAGCAAGGGAAGCTATACGCTTTCGGATGGCACTGTAAGCAATATCGCCATTTCCGGGAATGACGACACGCTTAAAATTACCGGCCCCATGGCAGGCGGGGCGCGAATCGACGTATCGGGGGATTATGGAGTGGCCTATCCGCTGCTCGTGGCGACAAACGAAACGGGAACGCCGCTGGGCGCGGAATATTATGGCGCGGACGGTTATATCCGGTCGGATAACGCAAACTATGTTTCGAAACGCAACGCGGACGGGAATATCGTGCTCGGCAAGGCGGTCGTTTATGTACAGCAGCCCCAAGACACGTTGATCCCGGAAAAAGGCGGAAGCATATCCTTTGCGATGGACAGCCCGGTTGCGGGCTTGCTAAATACCGTCTCCGTATATACGGCCGAAGGGGCCCGTGTAAGCGGAGCGGCCGCATCGGCCAGCGGCGATAAAGGAATCACCGTTACGTTCAGCAGCGCGAATGCGCTCGCGGCGGGAGAGTATTATGTGATGACGGACGACGTAAAAAGCAGCGTGTTCGGGCTTTCCACCTGGTCGCTTTCCGGGGCCGACGGAACCTCAGACGCGGAACTGACCGCCGGCGAAACCGTGCTTTCGAATGATAACAACGACGCGGTGAAACTCACGGTCAATCCGGCGAAGGCGGGCGCGCAGATATTCATGGGAACGCCTGCGCTTTCCCTGCCGGGCTATACGCCGCAAATCGCGGCAATCGGAGAAGTAAAGAACAACCGCAATTCATGGGGCAGCGCCGACGCGATGAAGAAGTTCGGGTTTGGCCTCGGTGCGGTCGATATGAACAGCATCACAGGCGACATGCCGATCGGAAGCGAGAACGCGGTACGCCTGTATAACGCATACGCGCTCTCCGAAACGGTGACGGGCGGGAGCCTGAAAATCCCGGTGAAAATCATGGACGGGGCGTCCGCGCTTGGTTCCGCGGAAATAGAGATTCCGTTCAACGTCCGGCAGGCGACGATCAACGTGTCGATCCCCATAGCAAGCACGGCAAAGATCGACGCGGCGGGGGAAATCACATTCCCCGACGCCCAGCAGCTGACCAACGCCTCTATGGCGCCGGTGCAGCTTACGAATGTAGCGATGTCATGGACTGCGGATGCCGGAAGCTGGGTAAGCGATATAAACGCGCTGAGCGCACAGCTGGGCATCGGTTCAAACCGGTACGTTTTTTCAAACGGGGGAAGCATGGCATATCCAATTCCCGCCGCAGCGGGAAAAGTAAACGGCGGGGGAAGCCTGATGCTTGACTGGGGAATGAAGCTCGGCGCGGGCAACGTCCTCAACTATTGGAACGCGGGAGAGTCCGTACATATGGCGGATATTGTTTATACCGTCAAAATGGCACAATAAGAAGGGTACTTAAATATATGGGAAGAACACAAAAACAGGCTGGAAAAAGGAAAAAAGGGAAGAAAGTTATTATCATAATCTGCATCCTGGTTGCGGCAGGAGTGGCGGCGGTGCTGCTGGGAATGCATTCATGCGGCCGGGGAAACTGGTTTGATACGACGGCCCAAACGGGGTCCCTTGCGGGGAAAACGCAGGAAGAAATCCAGGAAGAGCTGAACCGTATCGTCGAGGAAGGAAACTTCAACATTTCGATCGCGTCGAAGATTTATTTTGAGAACGGCGGCGCCGAGGGCTCCGCGCGCATCGAGAACATCAGCGCAAACCATTACAACATGAAGGTGGCGATCACGCTCGACGAAACGGGAGAAACAATCTATGAATCCGGCGGGCTCAAGCCGGGGCAGTTTATTGAAAAAATCAGGCTGCTCCGGGATTTACCCGAAGGTACATACAGCGCAACGGCGGTGTTTACCGCCTATACGCAGGACGACCTTTCCAGGGTCGGCCAGGCTGCGGCGCAAATTGAAATGATCGTTGAAGGCTGATATGCAGTTGGAAATGCGGCGGAAGGAGGAATGCAGACAGGAAACAAAGCGGTAAACAGTCTATTCAATATTATATAAAAAGGAAATAAAGGAGAAAAAAATGAAAAAAGTATTGGTAGTAATTTTAGCGGTAGTATTCGTCGTGGCCATGGGCACTACAGCATTCGCGGCCGGTTCGCTTGATACGGATGGGAAAGCGTCGACAGAGGTCAGCGTTAAAATGGACGACAACGTCGACCCCGGCGATTTGAGCGTTACGGTTCCCCTGAACATCACATTGGCGGTGGGCGCGGACGGTACGGTCACGGCTCCCACAAATTATGCGATTGCAAACACGGGCGCGATTCCGGTCAAGGTAACGAACATTAAGACAACGCCTGCGACGCCGTTCTCTTTTGCGGATGGCGCGAACAAACTGGCCCTCACGCTGAATACGGAAGCGCTGAGCGCAACGGCGATCACGCCCGGCACAGCGGCGTGGAACGTAGCGGGCGGCACCAATTTGAATCTGGCGCTGGCCGGGGAGGTTTCCGGGGTGAACGTCGATATCACGACGGCGCAGAAAGCGTTTGACATCGAATATACTATCGCGGCAGGCAGCTTCTAAGAAGAATGAACCGGAAATGAAAGAGTTTTACGGGGGAGGGGCCCCTCCCCCGTAAAAAATAAAGAGGAAAGAGATCAGTGCGGAAAAAAGAAAGAAACAAAAAAAAGAAAAAAGTTGTTATTATACTGCTGATTGTGGTCGTCGCCGTGCTGGCGGCGTGCCTTATTTGGCAGAACTGGCCCAAGGAGGCCGACTCCTCCGCAGAACGCGACCCAAACGCCGCCCTGGGGCAGCTTGAAGGGAAGAGCGGGCAGGAGGTTGTCGACGAATTGAATAAGATCGTTGAACAGGGGATGTTTAACGTTGCGATCAACACGAAGGTAAAGATGGAAAACGGAAAGAGCGAGGCGGATTTGCGTATCGAAAACATTCCGGCGAACCATTACCTGATGAAAGTGCAGATAACGCTCGACGATACGGACGAAGTAATATATACGTCGGGGCTGATCGAGCCCAATTACCATATACAGAGCGCAAAGCTGGATAAGGAGCTTGAAAAGGGGACCTATAAAGCGACGGCATTGTTTATGGCATGCGATATGGATACGGGAGACGTAGTTGGAAGGGCGTCGGTTCAATTTGAAATACAGGTTTTGAACTGACGAATCGGAGGAGCATGAAACGTGAAAAATAAATTGCGAAAAGGAATCGCGGTATTGGCGGCAGCAACGCTGGTATTGGCGGGAACTTCCGCGTTTGCAGCAGGTGCGGCGGGGGAGCCGCAAACGCCCTCCGGGGACGAAAAAATGACGACGTCCGTTTCCGTGGTGTCGAGGGAAATCCGGATATTGGGCCAGACGGAGGATTTTGTCATGGACGAGGGTGAAAGCCAGGAGCTGAAAGTCATCGTCGATGCCGCCGAGCCGGTCAGCTTCCAATGGTCTGTCAACGGGGCGGATATCCCGGGCGCGGTAAACAGCGCATATATGATTGAAAATGCCGTGAAAGGCGATTACGTTTACAGCCTGAAAATAACGGATGGATACGGGCAAACGAAAACGACCGAAATCAGGGTGCGCGTCAGCGACGTGTATTCCTACAGGACGCTTACGGACCAGGATATAACGGTCAGCGGATACATCCATAAAAACGCGCGGCTTATCGTTACGCCGCTCGATGAGGCGCATGAAGCGTATTCGCGGATGCGCGGCCAAATGAAAGAGGGCTGCGAGCCGTATTCTTTCAATGATGTCTCGCTCGTGCTCGACGATGGGGAAAAGGCGCCCTTTTTCGGCACGCTGGAAGTGGCTTTCCCGGTGGACGGACAGTATGAGGGACAGGAACTTCGCGTATTTCATTTGCACGGCGGGGAAATGAAAATATATTCCGAAACAGTACGCGAAAAACGGCTTTGCGTGAATGTGGAAGGGCTCAGCCCTTTTATGATAGAGGCTGCCCCGGCGTCCTCCGTTCCCGCGCCGGGGGCTGGAAAAGATAATCCCCCGCCGGGAGCCGGAAAAGACGATCCCGCGCCGGGCAGGGGAACGTCCGCCGGACCCAAAACAGGGGACGACACAGATATAACGTTTCCTTTAATCCTGCTGGCTGTCGCCGCTGCGGCCCTCGCCATAGGGATATTCAAAAAACGCGCGGAACATACCGGCTGATGCGGGAATGAAGAAAGACGGAAAGAATGCGGGGGCCGGGGAATACCGCGGAAATGGACAAAACGGCGGCGGCCTCACGGAGCGGGCGGCTTGATGGCGGCCTGGGGCGGCCCCGCGTCAAGTTCCTTTAGGATGCTCCGCCCGAGCGGTATGGCAAGGACAAATGCGAGCGCATCGGAAACGGCCTGGCACATTTCCACGCCCAAAAGGCCGAAATGTGCGGGCAGAATCAGGATAAGGGGCAGGAAAAACATGCCCTGCCGCGCAACGGCCAGGACGCTGGCGCGCACGGTCTTTCCGAGGTTTTGCAGGATCATGTTGCAGAGAATGATCCATCCCAGCAGCGGGAAGGAAATACACTGGAAACGAAGCGCCTGGGCCCCCACGGCGAGGAGCTCCGCGTCATCGGCGCGGAAAAGGGCAATGATGTCCGGCGCGAATATAAATTCTACGACGGCCAGCGCTGTCATGGCGACGGCGGCAACGCGGATGCAGAACCAAAACGCCCTCTTCACGCGGTCGTAGCGCTTTGCACCGTAGTTGAAACCGCATACCGGCTGGAAGCCCTGTCCGAAACCGAGAAGCGCGGAGCCGGAAAAATTGGTAATACGCATTACAATGGACATGGCGGCAATCGCCGAATCCCCATACGGGCCCGCAGCCACATTGAGGCATACGGTTGCCACGCTCGCAAGTCCCTGCCGCCCAAGGCTGGGAAGGCCGCCTCCCATAATGGCGCGGTAGCGCGCGAGGCTGGGCGAAAATTTGCGGATGCGAATGGGAAGGGTCCCTTTCCTGTTGCACCCTGCAAGCAAAATACAGAAGCTGGCAAGCTGGCTCAATATGGTGGCGAGCGCCGCGCCGGAGATTCCCATTCCGGCCCCGAAAATCAGCAGCGGATCGAGACCGATATTAAGAACCCCTCCGCTCACAAGGCCAATCATCGCATAAAATGCGTTGCCCTGCAGCCGAAGCTGGTTATTGAGGACAAGGGACGCCATCATGTACGGCGTGCCGAGCAGGATATACCGCATATAGTCCTCGGCGTAGGGAAGGATGGTGTCCGTCGCCCCCAAAAGGCGCGCCAGGGGCGTCAGGAAACAAAAGCCAAGCACGGAAATAATTCCCCCCGCGATCAGGGCGGAGAAAAAACCGGTTGCCGCCATGCGCGAAGCGGCTTCCGCGTCCTGCGCGCCCATCCGGCGCGAAATGTAGTTTCCAGAGCCCTGGCCGAAGAAAAAGCCGATGGCCTGGATAATTGCCATCAATGAAAAAATTATGCCGACGGCTGCGGTTGCGCTCGTACCGATGCGCCCCACGAAAAATGTGTCCGCCATATTGTAAAAGGTGGTAATCATCATGCTGATGATGGTGGGGACCGCCATGCGGCACACAAGCCGCTCCACGGGGGTCTCGGTCATTTGACGGAACTTGGCTTCCTGCTTTTGGGTCTCGTTCAAAGCGGCTCCTTTCCCGGGCGAAAATGTTTAAAAAGACGGCTTTTTAGCCGTCTTTTCTGCGGTTTCATATTTTCAGGCCCGTGTTATTTCAAATAATTCCCGATGGGCGAAAGGTCGAGCTTGTCATAGTCCTTCAGGAAGGCATACAGCTTTTCCGTGATGATGCGCGCGCCGCCCCGTTCGTCGCTTTCCACATTTACGGGAATGAGCGGGTCATGCAGCGAGAGACGGACGAGGAACCAGCCGTTGCCGTTCTCCTTGTCAAAGGAAACGCGTATGCCCTCATGATTGTCGGGCGCAATATTGAATTCCGGCTGCCGCTTTGCGTATTCCATGAGCGCGGCAATCATATCGTTGCCGTAAGCCTTGAAATCGTCCGCGCTGATGTTCAGGCGGAATTCCTCGCTTTCGAGCGGTTCTTTCAAATCAGCGATCAGGTCTGAAATCGTATGCCCCTGCTTCTTCAGCCTGGCCATCTCAATCAGCAGGCGCGTGACAAGGTATGCGCCGTCGTCAAGGAAATAATTTTCCTTGAGCGCGGCATGCCCCGAGGTTTCGATGGCAAGCTGGGAATCGGTTCCGCTTTCGTTGAGGCGGATGGACTCGTTGATGACATTTTTATAGCCGCGTTTGAAACGGTGGTGCACGCCTCCCCGGCTGGCGATAAATTCCGCAAGCCCGCTCGAAGTGATGGAGTCCGTCACAATGGTGGTGCCGGGGAATTCCTTTAAAAGAATCGCCGAGATTGCCGCAATCAGGCGGTTTTTGTTGAGGACGCTGCCGCCCTTGTCAACCGCGCCCGCACGGTCGACGTCCGTATCGAAAATGATGCCGAAATCGGCGCCCGTATTTACAACCGCATCCACAATGCTTTTCATGGCTTCTTTATTTTCCGGGTTTGGAATATGGTTTGGGAAGGTGCCGTCCGGGTCCAGGAACTGGCTGCCTTCGGTATCCGCGCCAAGCGGTTTTAAAACCTGGTCCACATAGAAACCACCTGCGCCGTTGCCTGCGTCTACAATGATTTTGAAGCCCTCGAACGGTTTTTCTTCCCCGGTGGCCCTTTTAATTTTATCCGCGAGGATGCCGGAGTATACGCTCATGAAATCCGCAGTGGAAACGCTGCCCTTTGCCTCGCCGCCCGCGTCGATATCCGCCGCAATGCGGATCAGCTCCGCAATGTCGCCCTTTTCGAGGCCGCCGTTTTTTGTGAAAAATTTAAGGCCGTTGCGGTTCATGGGGAGATGGCTCGCCGTTACCATCACCGCGCCGTCGCACAGGAACCCTTCGGTCACCGTGGTCATAAACATTGCCGGGGTGGAAGCCATGCCGCAATCGATGACGCTCGCCCCCATGGCGGTGAACCCGCCGATGCACGCTTCCTTCAGGGCCGGGCCGGTCACGCGGGAATCCATGCCAATCGCAATTTTGGGCGCGGAACCCGTCCGCGCGGAAAGCCAGGAAACAAACGCCGCCGCAAGGTCGCGCGCCGCCTGCTGCGTGAGGTTTGCGTCGTCGCCCAAAGCGATCCCGCGTATATCGCTGCCGTTTTGCAGTTTTTGATAATCCATTTTCCTACCACTCTTTCTTATTCGTTTTAGCCGGACACCTTTATTGTAACGGCAAACAGGGAGATGTTCAAGTGGAAGCGGGCGCCATAAAACCGGTTTTCGGCGATAAAACAGAGAAGAAAAGAATATGCCTGACAATAATCCGTTTTTTGATCAGGCGCGATGTGTTTTGCAGGGGGAACAGCACAAAGAAAATGCGCCTGAAAGCCCGGAAATATGACGTTTTCGTAACAAAACAGTTGAAAAAAAGCCTTCGATGTATTATCATATATAGTATGTAGGCTCATGATGTTTATTTGTACACGGATTCGCGTTCAAATAGGGAATCATGCCAGAGCCAGTAATCGAGAAGAGAGGCTTCGATGAATGGGTTTATTCGGTAATTATAATGATATAGGAATCGATCTCGGTACGGCGACAGTCCTTGTTTATGTCAGGGGAAAAGGAATTGTGCTGCGCGAGCCATCCGTGGTTGCGGTAGACCGGCTTTCGGGCAGGATGCTCGCAATCGGCGAAGAAGCGCGCATCATGCTTGGCCGTACGCCGGGCAACATCGTGGCGGTCCGTCCGCTGCGCGAAGGGGTCATTTCAAACTTTCACGATACGGAAAGAATGCTCCGCTATTTCCTGCGCAAGGTGATCGGCAAACGGCTGTTCTTCAAGCCGCGCGTTGTCGTCTGCGTTCCTTCGGGCGTGACCGAGGTGGAAAAGCGTTCGGTCATTGAAGCGACCGAAGAAGCGGGCGCACGGCATACGTGCCTGATTGAAGAACCGATTGCGGCGGCAATTGGCGCGGGCATCGATATTGGGGCGCCGCAGGGCAACATGGTGCTCGATATCGGCGGCGGCACGGCGGACATGGCCGTTATTTCGCTCGGCGGCGCGGTAATCAGCGATTCCATCAAAATCGCTGGCGATACGTTTGACGAATACATTTCAAGATATATCAAGAAAAAATACAATATGCTGATCGGCGAGCGCACCGCGGAGGAAATCAAAATCAATATCGGCAGCGCGTTCCCGCGGAAAGAAGAAGCATATATGGAAGTGACGGGCCGCAACCTGATTTCCGGCCTGCCGAAAACCATCACGATCAGTTCAAACGAGACAATCGAGGCCATGCAGGAGCCGCTGAACCGCATTATGGAAACGATGCACAGCGTGCTCGAGCGTACGCCGCCGGAACTCACGGCGGATATCGCTGAAAACGGCATCTGCATGACGGGCGGCGGGTCGCTTTTATATGGGCTTGACAGGCTGCTCACAGAGCGTACGAAGATTCCGTGCTATGTTGCGGAAGACGCCGTTTCGTGCGTTGCCATCGGCACGGGCAAGGCGCTCGAGAGCATCGACGTATACAGCGCGGGCGCGGTGTACGATTACCGCCGCGGCGATTACTATAACCAGGGATATTAATGCAAATGATGCAAACGGGAGTCCGGGCCGTATACAAATTCCCAGGGCGGGAGTTCAAAAGGGCGAGCCTGTTATAATTTACCGGCAAGCGCGGTTGCCTTTCTTTGGAAGGGCAACTTTTCTTGTATCGGCGGCGAAATTTTTAACTTTTTGTGAATAATGGAAAAAAGCCACGCAAAGCGGCGGAAAATGAATTAACATAAGACTTATCAAAACAAACCGGAGGAAACTGGGTTTTGAATCAACAAAAACAAGCGAAAAACGTCAACCACCATAAAAAAATCAAGGGCCTGCTGGCCGTGCTGGTCATACTGATTGTTGCGGCGGTGTTTGTCTTTGCTTCCCTTTACGGCACGTATCAGAATTTACGGGCCAATCCGCTGACGGCGTTTAACACGGCGCCGCCGCAGGCAGAGGAGACGGACGCGATCAATTTTGATAAAAATGCGAACGTGAAAACTGTGACCATAGAAGGAAAGAAATATACCGTCAATCCAAACGTAATCACCGTGCTGATGCTGGGAATCGATTCGGACGGCAGCGCGGCCAAAACGGCGCAGGGCGAACGAAGCGACATGATGCTGCTGTGCACCGTAAACCTGGAAGAGGGGCAGGAGGGCATCACGCTCACGTCCCTGCCGCGCGATACGCGCACCACGGTGCACGATGTGGATAAGGAGACGGGTAAAATCCTCGATAAAAACTGGATTACCAAGCTCAACCACGCCTATAACATCGGCGGCATGACGAAGGGCTACGGCGCGGAAAACGCGATGCGTGCGACGGAAGATTTGATCGAGTGCGACGAGCAGCTGAGTATTCCTGTCCAGTATTATGTGTCGATCGACCTCGAGCACCTTTCCGACCTTGCCGACGCGCTCGGCGGGGTGGAGGTAACGCTCGATCAGGATTATCCGGATATTGGCAACAAGGGCGACGTTGTGAACCTGCGGGGCAACGATGTCCGGCTGTATCTGCAGAACCGCAAGCAGATGGACGACGGCGAGATGGACCGCCAGCGCCATGAACAGAATTTCATGATGGCAATCGCCAGGAAAATCAAGGAAATGGGCGCGGTACAATCCGCTTCCAAGCTGTTTACCCAGCTTCAGGACGTGGTGCACATGAATCTCTCGCTCGACCAGGTGGTGGCGATGGCGGGCGTGCTCGACAAGGTATCCCTTGACGATATCGAGCATTCCGTCATGGAGCAGGGCGATTACGAAAACGCGCACGACGAATATATGGGGCAGGAATTGAATTTCTATATGATGGACCAGCAGGAGCTGATGGATAAGATGATCGGAATGTACTATACGCCCGCCTGACCCGGGAAAATGAAGATGCAAAAATGATGCAAGGGCCGCATAGAATAACTATGCGGCCTTTTTGACAGGAAAAGTTTGTTAAATTTTTATGAATATGAAAAAATAATTTTCATTTCATGAAAAAAAGGATTATGATAGATAAGGCTGAGGTACAAATGAAATGAAACTAATTTTGGAGGCGAAAAACCTTGAATCATCATAAGACAATCAAAGCGCTGCTTGCGGTCCTGATCGTGCTTATTATTTGCGCGAGCGGGGTTGGATATGCGCTCATAGGCACCTATTCCGGCCTGAAGGAAAACCCGATGGCGGCGTTTGTGTCCGCCGGGCCGGACGAAGCCGTGCCGGAGGAAGGCACGGCCCTCTCGGGAGATACGCCTGCGGAAACAATCCGGATAGACGGCCGGACCTACCAGAAAAACCCCAATACAATCAGTATCCTGATGATGGGCATCGACTGGGACGGCACGGAGGTCAAAGACGCGACGGGCGCGCGCACCGATATGCTGATGCTGTGCACGCTCGACGTACAGAACAATAAAATCACCTTTACGTCCATTCCGCGCGATACCCGCACAAAGGTGCACTATGCGGACAAAAAAACAGGGGAAATCGAGGATAAGACGTGCACTACAAAAATCAACCATGCCTATGTGCTCGCGGGCGGGAATGACCCGAGCAAGCACGGCGCGGATAATTCCATGCTTGCCGTGAAAGACCTCATCGAATGCGAGGGCCGGCTTGATATCCCGGTGGATTATTATGTGTCCATCGACCTCGAGCACCTTTCCGACCTCGCGGCGGCGCTCGGCGGAGTGGAAGTCACGCTCGACCAGGATTATCCGGATATCGGAGACAAGGGCGAGACGATTAACCTTGAGGGCAACGATGTGCGCCTGTATTTGCAGAACAGGAAACAGATGGACGACGGCGAGATGGACCGCCAGCGCCACGAGCAGGATTTCATGATGGCGCTCGCCAAAAAGATCAAAAGCATGGGGGCTGTACAGGCTGCCACCAAGCTGTTCCCCCAGCTTGCCAATAATGTAATCCAGACCAATCTGAATCTCGACCAGATCGTCGCGATGGCAGGGGTTCTCGACAAAATCGGTTCCATTGACGAAATTAAAATGGATACGTTCGAGGAAACGGACGAGAGCTGGCAGAAATTCCCCGATCCGATTGTAAGCACGCCGTCCGAGCTTGATTATTTTGTGATGAACGACGACGAGCTTTTGGGCAAGATGCTTGACCTTTACTATATTGCCCAATAAATAAAATCGTATCAAAAAGAGCCGCGGCGCTGCGGCTCTTTTTTGTGGGATTTATTCAAAGTAAAACGGTTTAAAAGTCCCAGTCCTTATTCCACAGGTTATAGGTTTGTGTTGTCTTGACTGCGTTCAGCATATTATCCGCCGTGCCGGGATATAAGGAATTCAGGTATTTCACAATCTCTTTCGCCTGTTCCCGCTTGGTGGAAAAATCAATCGGGCAGGGGTTTTTGGCAATGGGAATATCGAGCCTGCCTACGGCGGAAACGATGTCGCGCTCGCGCAGGAATACAAAGGGGCGCACGAGGGTAATTTCCCTCCGGGAAAGGTAGGATTTGGGCGAAAAGGTGTTCATGCGTCCTTCATACATCAGGCTTAAGAGCAGCGTTTCGATCACGTCGTCTCCGTGGTGCGCAAACGCGGCCTTGGTGCATGAGAGCTCCGTTGCCTTTTCGTAAAAGGCCCCCTTGCGCATTTTGGCGCACAGCGAGCAGGGATTTTTTTCTTTGCGGATGTCGAAAACAATCTCTGAAATATTTGTTTCAAGGATATGAAGCGGCACGCCAAGGCTGTCCGCATATTCGCGCATTACGCCGGTGGCATAATTCCCAAAGCCGAGGTCAACGGTAATGGCGAGCAAATCATAATCCTTTTTTGCATATTTTTGGTATAGGTGAAGCGCATACAGCAGCAGCATGGAATCCTTTCCGCCGGACAGCCCGACGGCGATCCGGTCCCCGGAAGCGATCATGGAAAAGCGTTCATCCGCCCTGCGCAGCGCGCCTAAAATTTTTCTCATCGGCAAAAAATCCTTAATTGTTTCTAAACAAGCCCATATTTCATTGAAATTATACCACAGATATAGTATCATTGGTGTTGATTTTGTGGAAAAGAGGTAAATTCATGGTTCCTGCAAGTAGTTTATGGACCGTATTCGGAACGTCCATCCTGCCGATCATCGAGCTCAAGGGGGCAATCCCGCTGGGCCTCGGGCTCGGCGTGCCGTTCTGGACGACTTATTTTATTGCGCTTCTGGGCTCGTGCCTGCCCGCGCCTTTTATTGTGCTTTTCATCGAAAAAATCATCCGCTGGATGCAGGGCAGCAAGGTTGGACTGTTTAACCGCTTTGCAAACTGGCTGATGGGCAAAGTGGACAAACACAAAGGTAAAATTGAAAAATACGGATACCTCGGCGTTTTTATCTTCGTCGCCATTCCGCTTCCCGGAACGGGCGTGTGGACGGGGTCCCTCATTGCAAGCGTTCTCGGCCTCAAGCCCGCAAAGGCGATTCCGCTGGTTATCCTCGGGAACTGTGTCGCCGGGCTTATTATGCTGGCGCTTTCGAGCATCTTCTTCCCGGGCATGGTCCCGTGGGCGGCATAAAAGGGTCTTTCAGGAAGGCGGCGCGGACCGCCTTTTTTATTTTAAGGTGAAAATTTTTGGAAAGGCAAAATCCGGGCGGGACCGCCTGTTACATAAAATTTCCGCGATTTTAAACGGAGATCAGAACATGCGTTCAAATAAAATATCCCAAAAGACGGAAAAGCGGCATGGAAAGCGGGATTTTTGGTATTTTTTACCATTGAAAAGGCAAAATTCATTTGGTATAATAAGTTACTAGTGAAATCATACATTTTTGTGTATCAATAAATGGAGGAACAATATGAGAAGATTATTTACTTCGGAATCCGTTACGGAAGGACATCCGGATAAGGTTTGCGACCAGATATCGGATTCCGTACTGGACGCGATCCTGGAACAGGACCCGAACGCGCGCGTAGCGTGCGAAACGGCAGTCAATACGGGCCTTGTGCTCGTAACCGGCGAAATTACGACGAATGCCTATGTTGATATCGCCAAAATTGCCCGCGAGACGATTAAGCAGATCGGCTTTGACAAGGCGGACTATGGCTTTGACGGAGAAACGTGCGGCGTGATTACATCCATCGACGAGCAGTCGCCGGATATTGCAATGGGCGTAGACAAAGCGCTCGAAACGCGTGAAAACCAGGACGACGCGGAAAACGGCGCGGGCGACCAGGGGATGATGTTCGGCTATGCGTGCAATGAAACGCCCGAATTTATGCCGATGCCCATCTATCTCGCACACAGGCTTTCCCGCCGTCTTGCGGAAGTGCGGAAGAACGGCACGCTCGATTATCTCCGCCCGGACGGCAAGTCCCAGGTAACGGTGGAATACGACGAAAACTGGAAGCCGATCCGCGTTGACGCGGTCGTCATCTCGACGCAGCACGACCCGGAAGCCACGCAGGCGCAGATACGGCGCGACATGATCGAACAGGTCATCACCCCGATGATTCCGGCGGACATGATGGACGACGATACGAAAATTTACGTCAACCCGACAGGCCGTTTCGTAATCGGCGGGCCGAAGGGCGACAGCGGGCTTACGGGCCGCAAGATCATTGTTGATACCTACGGCGGAATGGGCCGTCACGGCGGCGGCGCGTTCTCGGGCAAAGACCCGTCCAAGGTGGACAGGAGCGCGGCCTACGCGGCGCGCTATGTGGCTAAAAACGTGGTTGCGGCAGGCCTTGCGGACCGCTGCGAAATCCAGCTTGCATATGCCATCGGCGTTGCGCGTCCGGTATCGGTATTCGTGGAAACGTTCGGCACGGGCAAAAAGCACAGCACGGAGATTGCGGATATCGTGACGAAGCTGTTTGACCTGCGTCCGAAGGCAATCATTGAAAAGCTGCAGCTCAGGAAGCCCATCTATCGCCAAACCGCGGCATATGGCCATTTCGGGAGAGACGATCTCAATCTGCCGTGGGAGAGGCTTGATATGGTTGAGGCCATCAAGAAGGAAATTTGAACGAAGAACTTGAAGGTACGGTTGTAAGTATTATCTATGAAAGCGCGGATGGTTATACCGTGGCGGAAATCGAGGCGGAAGAGCCCACCATTGTGGTGGGCAACATGCCCGATTTAAAGCCGGGGGAACGTACGCGCTTTTTTGGTGCGTTTAAAAACCACGCAAAATATGGCACCCAGTTCGCGGTGCAGTCTTACGAAAGCGCCCTGCCGCGCGATTTAAACGATATCGTGCTCTTTTTATCGGGCGGGTTCATCAAAGGCCTCGGCGAGGTGCTTGCCACGCGCATTGTGGAAGAATTCGGGGAAGACACCTTTGACGTGATCGAAAACGACCACCGGGAACTCACGCGAATCCGGGGCGTATCCCGCCGCCTCGCGGACAGCGTACATGGGGCCATGAAGGAATATGCACGGAAAAAATATGTCTATTCCGACCTGATGGGCATGGGTCTCACCGCCCGGCAGGCGACGGCCGCCGCCGCGGCGCTTGGGGACGATGCGGCAAAGCTGGTGCGGGAAAATCCGTATATTCTCATCGAGCATGTACGCGGGATCGACTTCCTCACTGCCGACCGGATCGCGCTGCATATCGGCGTGGGGGAAAATTCGCCCTTCCGTATCAAAAACGGGATTTTGAATGTGCTGCAAAAGGTGCTCGCGCAGGGCAGCACCTACGTGCGCAGGAAACAGCTGATTCCCCACGTTGCCAAAAACCTCAACGTGGCGGAGCCGGAAGTAAACAGGGCGCTCCTCGCCCTTGCGCTTGCAAAGGACGTTGTGCTCAAAAAATATTATCCCGACCAGCAGGTCGTGTTCCTCGCGTCCGCCTACCGGGCGGAAACGCGGTGCGCCGCGCGTCTCGTTGCACTCGCGAAGGCTTCCGCGCCGGATAGCGTCAAAAACCTGGACCGCCTGGTGAAAAAGCAAAGCGGTACGTTTTCCCTGACGGACGAGCAGGAGAGCGCCGTCCGTGCGGCGGTGGAAAACCGCGTATGCATCATCACGGGCGGCCCGGGAACGGGGAAAACGACGATCCTGAAAGCGGTGCTCAATATCCTTGGCGGCCTTGGCCTTACGTGCAGCCTCACCGCGCCCACCGGGCGCGCGGCAAAGCGCATGCAGGAAATGGCGGGCGCGCAGGCGGCCACCATCCACCGCCTGCTTGAATATTCCTACGATGAGGATGAATATAACTGTTATTTCCGCAGGAATGAGGAAAACCCGGTCGAGGCGAATGCAGTCATTGTGGACGAGGTTTCCATGCTGGATGTGTTCCTGTTCCATAACCTCCTCAAAGCGCTTCCGGAAGGCGCGCGGCTTATCCTCGTGGGCGATGCGGACCAGCTTCCGTCCGTCGGTCCGGGAAACGTGATGGGGGACATCATTGATTCGGGCGTGGTTCCGTGCGTAAAGCTTACGCACCGGTTCCGCAATGCGGGCAGTATCGCGGACGCCGCTTACGATATCCTGAACGGAAAGGTTCCGGAGATATCCGACGGTTCCTTTGAATTCAGAGAATGTTCCAGCCTCGATGAAGCCCGGGGGATTCTGTGCGCGGAATATGAGGCATACGCGAAAAAAGGGGCGGACGTGCAGCTCATTGCGCCGATCAAGCGCACCGACCTCGGCACCGTGGCGCTCAATTCCGCGATTCGTGAGCGGGTCAATCCGCCGAAAACGGGCAAGGCCGAAGTTGTATTCGGGGACCGGACGTTCCGCGAGGGTGACCGTGTGATGCAGATCAAAAATAATTACGCGCGCGAATGGCGCGACGATACCAGCCTCACGCTGGGAGAAGGCGTGTTTAACGGCGATATCGGCACCGTAACGGGAATCGCGGCGGGTACGGTAGACGTGCTTTTCGAGGATATGAAGCATTGTGAATATGAGACGATGGCCCTCCCCGAACTTGACGGGGCCTACGCCTATACCATCCATAAATCGCAGGGCAGCGAGTTTGACGTAATACTGATGCCCATGCTGTATGGCGCGCAGCCCTTCCTGACGCGCAATTTGCTGTATACCGGCGTCACGCGGGCCAGGAAAAAGGTGCTGATCGTGGGCAGTATGAAAACATTCGAGCATATGATCGGCAATGTATGGCAGGGAAGGCGCGCGACGGTATTAAAACGCGAGCTCATGTACCTCGACAGGTTGACAAATGGGAAAGTGGAATAATTTTGTACGGCAGTTTATGCATATGGGGGCGAAATGCGCTTATTGTGAACGGGAGCTTCCGGAAGGGGAAACCGTCTGTGCGCAATGTGCGCGCGAAGAGGAAGAACTGCGCAATGCGGAAGGCTTCGCGGGCGGGATTTTATATGCCTACCGCTACGGCGGGATTGTGCGTACGCTCATTCACCGGTTCAAATACAACGATTCGCCCAATTGCGCGCTGTTTATCGCGCAGCGCATGGCGGAATTCATCGGGGACTATGAAGTAAGCGCGGACGCCGTTACATTTGTGCCCATCCATGAAAAGCGACGGAAAACGCGCGGTTATGACCAGTCCGGCCTGCTCGCGGGCCATTTGG
Source organism: Christensenella intestinihominis (assembly GCF_001678845.1). Taxonomy (GTDB): domain Bacteria; phylum Bacillota; class Clostridia; order Christensenellales; family Christensenellaceae; genus Christensenella; species Christensenella intestinihominis. The sequence goes on along the minus strand of NZ_MAIQ01000004.1, from coordinate 88,494 downwards.
GAACGCTGCTCGACGTTCCGTGCGAAGCAATGCTTGTGCGCGGACGTGAAACAAAACCGCAGTATAAGCTGGGCGCGCAGCAGCGCTGGCGCAATGTACACGGCGCGTTCGCGCTTGCAGAGGGGGCGCGGCCGGAAGGAAAAAACCTCCTGCTCATAGACGACGTATTTACCACCGGGGCGACGGTCGGGGAGTGCATGAAGGTGCTTGCGGACGCCGGCGCGAATGTGATGGTGTTTACCTATGCGAAGGAATTCCCGCAAAAAGACCGGCAGGCGTAATTTGGAATGTATTTTATCGTTTAATTTTTGCCGGGTTTCCTGCGAATAGAAGATTGCCGGCGGGGCCTGCCCCAAACAAAAGGAACGGCACAGCAGGTTCCTGCTGTGCCGTTCCATGTATACCGTCTTATGTGCGGAGCCGCCGGGGGCGGCCTTTTTTATGCGCTTATTCCGGCTCGATCAGGCCGTAATTCCCGTCGGCCCGTTTATAGATGACGTTCACCTCATTGTTATGCGCGTTGCGGAACACATAGAAATTATGCCCCAGCAGCTCGAGCTGGATGGCGGCGTCTTCTTCCGCCATTGGTCGCAGCGCGAATTTTTTGTTGCGCACGATCTGCGGCGCGTCCTCGTCAAAGTTCTCGTCATAATAGTCGTATACGGTTTCTTCCGCAAACGCTTCCTCGTGCAGCCGTTTTTCAAGCTTGGTACGGTGCTTGCGCATCTGCCGCTCCAGCTTCTTGAGGGCAACGTCGATGGAAGAGTACAGGTCGCCTGTCGCTTCCTCCGCCCGCAGCACAACGCCTTCCGCGACTACGGTGATCTCAGCGATATGCCGTGATTTTTCAATCGAGAGCGTTACCTGCATTTCGGTATTGGGCTTGAAATAGCGTTCCAGCTTTCCCGCCTTTTTTTCAACAACGCGGCGCAGATAACTCGAAACAGTGATGTTTTTCCCCGAAATATTGATGTTCATTTAGTTCGCCCCTTCCGTGATATGTAATGTGGTACGGGTTTGCCCGTTACTTACAGATACACCCTTACGGGCCGCCTGAAACAACGGCCTTTGGTTCTGCTTGCCACCGCGCAGCCGGGGTCGGCAAAGAGGTGCTTGCGGCAATGGGAAACCCCGTGCCTGAAGGATAAAATATCCTAATTAATAATTCGCCAAAGAGACTGTGTTTTCCTTCACGGGAATAAAAAATGGGCGGCCAAGGATTCGCCTGACCTGGTCTTTTCCCCCACATTCGCCGCCTGGAAGCCCCGCAGCCGTTATGCCACTCTTACTTCTCTCGCCCTATTGTTGGGCGGGCGGGCTTACGTCTAGCCGCACTATGCTCACAACCGCCCGGGCGGCCGAAATTCCCATCCGCCCGGGCGAGCCCTATTATCAATAGAACGTCATTGCTTACGTGGACCGTTTTGCCTGCGACTGGCATCGGCTTTCAACCACAGGCGCGAATCCTTTTCCGCTTGCCTTTGATTATAATGCGGGACACCCGAAATAACAATAATTTATGAACAATTCGCGGAATTTGGGCGTATTTGTTTACTTCCATCATTGACTTTGATAAAATTAGAAAGGATTGGATATATTTGTGAAGAACCGCTGACCGAGGGATGCCGCGAGGCATAAATCCGTTTTTCAGGCGCCGTTATACGCGCAGTGGAAAAACCCCGGCAGGGGATCGCCGGGAAGGGGGCGCAGCCTCCGCCCGGAGCACCTGCGGGTGCGTTATCAGGAAAGGGAGAAGGTTTTAAATAACATGGGATTATTTGGGAATTCGGCGCTCCGGCCAGTGAGGAAGCTTGCAGATAAGGTGGAGGCGCTTTCTTCGGAATTTGAAGGGATGAGCGATGAAGCGCTTGTCGCCAAAACGGAGGAATATAAGAAACGCCACCAGGACGGGGAGTCGCTCGACGACCTGCTGCCCGAGGTGTTTGCACAGGTGCGGGAGGCCAGCCTGCGCGTGCTGGGAATGAAGCACTTCTATGAACAGGTCCTGGGCGGCATTGTCCTTCACCAGGGCAACATTGCCGAGATGAAGACCGGTGAAGGTAAAACGCTGGTGGCGACCCTGCCCGCGGTCTTAAACGCCGTTTCGGGTAAGGGCGTGCACATCGTAACGGTGAACGAATACCTCGCCAAGCGCGACAGCGAATGGATGGGCAAGGTGTTCCGCTATCTCGGCTATACGGTGGGCCTTGTCACGCGGGAGATGGATAAGGCGCAGAAGCAGAAGGCTTACGCGTGCGATATCGTATACTCCACAAACAACGAGCTTGGGTTCGATTACCTGAGGGACAATATGGTCGTGCGGAAAAGCGACCTTGTACAGCGCGAACTGAACTTTGCGATTGTCGACGAGGTGGACAGTATCCTCATCGACGAGGCGCGCACCCCGCTGATTATTTCCGGCCAGGGCGATAAGGGCACGGACCTTTACCAGCAGGCGGATAAGTTTGTGAGCCGTTTAAAAGAGGAAGACGACTACGAAGTCGATGAAAAAATGAAGGCTATCAACCTGACGGAAGAGGGCGTGAAAAAGGCGGAGCAGTTCTTTAAGCTTGATAACCTGACCGACATTGAAAACACGGAGATCGTGCACCATATCAACCAGGCGCTGAAGGCGCACCGCTTGTTTGTACGAGACCGGGAATATGTGGTCACGGAGGATAAGGAAGTCGTCATCGTAGACGAGTTCACAGGCCGCCTGATGATCGGCCGCCGTTATTCCGACGGGCTGCACCAGGCAATTGAAGCCAAGGAAGGCGTAAAGGTGGAGCGCGAATCCAAGACGCTCGCGACCATCACCTTCCAGAATTTCTTCCGTATGTACCACAAGCTCTCGGGCATGACGGGTACGGCGAAAACGGAGGAGGCGGAGTTCCAGAGCATTTACAATTTGCAGGTCGTGGAAATCCCCACGCACCGCCCCATGGTGCGCAAGGACCAGAACGACGTGATTTACGGCTCCAAGAAAGGCAAGTTCGACGCAGTTGTCGAGGAAATCGTGCAGGTACACGAAACGGGCCGCCCGATCCTTGTGGGCACGGTGTCCGTTTCGGACAGTGAGTATTTATCCTCGCTGCTTGTAAAGCGGGGCGTAAAGCACGAGGTGCTGAACGCGAAAAACCACCTGCGCGAGGCGCAGATCATCGCGCAGGCAGGTAAAAAGAACGCCGTTACCATCGCCACCAATATGGCGGGCCGTGGTACGGATATCATCCTCGGCGGCAATGCGGATTACCTTGCGCGCAACGAAATGCGCGCGGACGGCATGGACGACGAAATGATCGAGAACGCGGTCAGCCACGCCTCTACGAAAGACCCGGAAATCCTTGCGGCCCGCAAAAAATATGCGGAGCTCGTGGAAAAGCACAAAAAGGTTACGGATGCGGAGCACGACGAAGTGGTGGCCCTCGGGGGCCTTGCCATCATCGGTACGGAGCGGCACGAATCCCGCCGGATCGATAACCAGCTTCGCGGCCGAAGCGGACGCCAGGGCGACCCGGGCTCGTCCAAATTCTATATTGCCCTGGAAGACGACCTCATGCGCCTTTTCGGCGGAGACCGTGTGAAGGGTGTGATGGACCGGCTCTCCGGCGGGGACGACGATATTCCGCTTGAGTTCGGAATGATGACCAAGCAAATCGAAAACGCCCAGAAGCGCATCGAGAGCAATAACTTCAACCTCAGGAAACACGTCCTTGATTACGACGACGTGATGAACAAACAGCGTGAAGTGATCTACGGCCAGCGCAAGCAGGTGCTGATGGGCGACGATATTTCGGATAATATCCAGTCCATGATTACCTCGCTGATCGAGCAGGCGATGGCGGTTTACTGCCCGAAAGGAAAATACCCGGAGGAATGGGACTGGGATGACCTCTATGCGTATATCGAGCGCATTTTTGGCATCAAGCTCGTACCCTATACGGATGAGCAGCGCGAACAGGCGGAGGAAAAACAGCTTAAGCAGGAGATCACGGACGCGGTCATGTCCTTCTATGCCACGAAGGAAGAGGAAATGTCGGGCGCGGGCTTCAGCATGCGCGATGTGGAACGCATGGTGCTGCTGCGCGTGGTGGACTCCAAGTGGATGGACCATATCGACGCGATGGACCAGTTCCGCCGCGGCATCGGCCTCCGGGCGCTTGGCCAGCGGGACCCGATCAACGAATACCGCATCGAGGGCTTCGATATGTTCGACGCCATGGTGGATGCAATCCGCGAGGAAACCGTCTATATGCTCTTCCACATCAAGGTGGAAAGCAAGGTGGAGCAGCGTGAGGTAAAGAACGTGCATGCCAACGTGGACGCGGATGGGAATCCGATTGCGTCAAATGCCCCCGCAAGGCAAAGGATGAACACCAACGCAAACGCGGGCGAGGCACAGATGCCCGTGCACGTGGAAAAGAAGGTGGGCCGCAACGAGCCGTGCCCATGCGGAAGCGGAAAAAAATATAAAAATTGCTGCGGTAAAAACGTATAATAAGGCATACGGCCACCCGCCTTCCGGCGGGTGGCTTTTTTGTGGGAAAGTTTGCAAAGCGCCCTTGAATTCCAGCCGTGGAAATGCTATGGTAATATACGCAAATACAACGGGCTGCCAGGGGGAAAGAAACAATGATGCCATGGAACCGCCGGGAACTGTGGATGGGAAGTTCCCAGAAGAAGTTTTCGCAAATTAAAAACCTGCTCAGGGAAAACGGCATACCCTATGATTTCAATGTGAGATCGACGGGCTGGTCCGGGGGCCGGGGACTCGGCGACAGGGGCGCCGCGGCCATGCGCACCGGGGAACATGTGGAAGAACTCAATACCTACTATATTTATGTGCATAAATATGAGTACGAAAAAGCCGCCCACCTGATACGGAAGGTAATGGAATAACCCGGCGGTGTTAAAATTGTATAAAAATTGCCGCCGACCTCTTGAAAATAGAAATGCCGGGTTCTACAATGGCAATACACGGTTCCGGATGGGCCGAAGTACGCTGCGGAGCGCCGAATCCGCAGCACCTAAGATCAAGGAGGAGGATTGCAGCATGATCCCATTAAGCCGGCGGGAGGTACTGGGTACGCCTTCTGCCGAAACATTTTCCAGGGCAAGGAGGCTGCTTGCGGGCAGCCGTATCCCGTGTGATTACAGCATTGTTTATTGCGACCATACGGGAAGGCCGGGCGAAATGCACCATCTTTACGTCCGCGATGTGGACTACGGACAGGCGCGGCGAATGCTGGCAGGGCTCGGAAAATAAGGGAAAAAATTTTATCAGCAAAAGCAAGGGCGTTTATCGCCCTTGTTTTTTGCGAACAACGTAAAGCAAACTTGACATAGTGGCGCGGATGGTATACCATAATGTAAAGCAAACTTTCCATTGCGGGAGGGAACCAGGATTGAAAAACCGGTTGGAAGAGATCAGGAAACAAAGAGGGATACGGCAGGAAGAACTCGCCGCCGCGCTCCGGGTATCGCGGCAGACGGTCAGCTCGCTCGAGAACGGACGGTATAATCCCTCCATAACGCTTGCATTTAAAATAGCGCGGTATTTTGGAATGAAAATAGAGGAATTGTTTATTTACGGGGAGGATGAAGATGAAAAATAGAAAGACCGCATATATTGTCCAGGCGGCGGTTGGCGCCGTGTTGTTTGCGGCAGGCCTGTTCGTTTTTCCAAAGGACGGGGCATGGGCGCAGTTCGGCGCGTGCATTGGCTTCGGGGCGGCGTTCCTGGCGGTGGGGCTTTCAAATATGGTGTACCTCGCAAAGCTTTCGCCGGAGGAGCAGGAAAAAATCAACGACCAAAAGCAGATCGAGGTAAACGACGAACGCAACGTGCGTATCCGGGAAAAAGCCGGGCATATGGTCGCTAAGGTCATGACCTATGTGCTGTGCGTATTCGTGCTCATTCTCGCGCTTATGGGGGCGGCGCAGGCGGTTGTGCTGCTGGCGGCGGGCCTTTTGGCCGTCCATCTCGTGCTGTGGATCGTATTTTCAAATTACTATTATAAAAAGTTTTAAAATAGTGCTTGACCTTGCCCCCGGGGCAACCCATATACTAAGAATAAAGAATCGATTCTTACAAAAAAAACAGGAGAATAGCTGATGTTTACAATAGGGGAATTTTCAAGGCTGTGCATGGTTACGACCAAAACACTGCGGCACTACGACCGGATCGGCCTGCTCACGCCCGCGCATACGAGCGACGGGACAGGATACCGGTATTATGAAGCGTCACAGTTCCGCGACATGCTTTTTATCCTGCGGTGCAAAGACTACGGATTTACGCTTGAGGAGACGGCAGAGCTGCTCCATGCGGATACGCATATGACCCTTGCGCGCTTTGCGGTGAAGTATGAACAGCAGAGGAATGAACTCAAACATCAGCGCAGGCTTCTCGAAAAAATGCGGGAAGATATGGAACTGCTCAGGAAAGGAATCGATATTATGAACCAGACGAAAACAGAGATCAAAATTGTAGAAACACAACCGCTCGAGATTGTAAGTGAACGCGCGACAATTGCCATTAAGGACTTTGACAAGCTGTTCGGCAGGGTAATGAAGAAGCTTGGGGACAACAACCTGCAATGTACGGGAGGGATTATCGCCCTCTATCACAGCAGTGAGTTTGATCCGGAAAGTACGGACGTAGAAATCGGCGCGGTCATGGCGGCAAAAAACAACCTGACGCGCACCCTGCCCGGCGGGCCGTGCGTGATGGGCGTGCACCTCGGAGCCTATGGCGGTTTGTCGGAGGCGTACGCGGCAATCGTGAAATGGATTGAAGAAAAAGGCTACCGCATCACGGCGCAGCCATACGAAAAGTATCTGAACGATCCGTGCGAGGTGCCTGAGGAACAGCTCGTCACCGAAATCTATTTTCCGATTGAAAAATAAGCCGTCTGCTATTACGCCCCGCGGAACCAGTCTTCCGCGGGGTTTCTTTTATCTGGAAATATGGTATAATATGCCGGAGGTGAAAGAGATGGCGTTAAGGGAAATCAGAACATTTGACGACGAAATATTGCGCAAAAAAAGCAGGGAAGTAAAGGAAATCACAGACCGTATCCGCACCATTCTCGACGATATGGCGGAAACGATGTACCATGCGGAAGGCGGTGGGCTCGCCGCGTGCCAGGTGGGCATCTTAAAGCGCCTTGTTGTGATCGACGTTGGAGAAGGCCTTATAAAGCTGGTAAACCCGGAATTTGTGCTCCAGGAGGGCGAGCAGGTCGTGGAGGAAGGCTGCCTCAGCTTTCCGGACGTGTGGGGCAAGGTGAAGCGGCCGGAGCATGTAGTGGTGCGGGCGCTCGACGAAAATGGAAAAGAGGTCACCGTGGAAGGAAGCGGCTTGCTTGCAAAATGCCTGTGCCACGAGCTTGACCATCTGGACGGGGTCGTGTTCAAGGATAAAATCATTGAGTTCACGGAATAAAAAGGCCGGAAGGCCTTTTTTATATTTCCGGCGGCATTTCCAGGACAGGCGGCCCGGAGGGGGCGTCTTCCCATTCCTTCCGTTTTTCCCGCTTCCCGATAAAATGACGGCAAACGCGGTCCAAAAGGTACATCCCGAGGACAATGGCGATCCCGATGCCAAGCAGCAGGAATCGGTTTCCAATGGCCGTATTGGTGTCAAACAGTACAAGATTTGCGTTTAAGGCATTGATTGCATTGATGACCTGCGTGTATTTATATTCCTTCACCCACGTGCTGAGATATCCGAGGAAGATGATGAAATAGAAAATATATTCCTGCGGGATTAAATACTGGCAGAACAGCAGGAACAGGAACACGCCCGCAATTGTCGCAATCACACGGTATTTAATGCGCTGGTGCGTTTCTTTGATATCAATTTGCGTCAGGGACAGCACCACGATGCTGATCCACATCGGTTTTTTCAGGTGCAGCGCAAACCCGAGGATACCGGCGAGCGTAAGCCCCAGCGCCATTCTCAGGATAAAGCTCCGGTGCCGTGCGGAAAGGTGAACCTGCGTGCGCAGGCTGTGCTGCTCGCTGTCCTTGTATTTATGCCGCCATGTGAAATATGTTACCAGCGCCACCGCGAGGCCGCCCAGGGTAAGCGTTGCCATGCGCATGCCGAATCCGCCAGGCGCAACGGGGCTGCCCTGCGAGAAGACGAAGCAAAGCATAAAGGTCATAAACGGCTTTAAGTCCCGCGGCTCGATGGTAAGCACCATAATAAGGAGCACCGTGCCAAACGTACATACAATGCTGAGCCACACATTCACAAGGGAAAGCATGGACGTTAAGCCAATCAGGGGGAACAGCAAAAAAATGGCGGCTGAAAACTGGAGATGGTCCGTTTTCACGTCCATCAGCGGAAAGGACATCAGACCCACCACCACCGCCACGCTGGGCAGCACGTTTTCCTGCCCGAACAGGGTGCTCATCAGTATGATGCAGCCCATACAAAAAGCAAAGGACGCGGTATTCTTGCCAATTAAACTCCAAACTTTTTTCTTTTTCCCGGTGAGCAACGCTTCTTCATATCCATTCTAAAAATTTTCAATGTCACTATTATAAAAATTCCAGGGATACGAAACAAGTACGTCTGTTTATGAACAAATTGTGAATTTTACCAACGGCAAGCAAGGGAACAAAAAACAGCGCGCCAAAGGCGCGCTGTTTAAACCGTTTTTTAGAATCCCTGAATCAGGCAGGCCTTGATGAAATCGTCGATATCGCCGTCCATCACGGCGTTGATATTGCCCGTTTCCACGTTGGTACGGTGATCCTTCACCATGGTATACGGGCAGAATACGTACGAACGTATTTGGCTGCCCCACTCGATCTTTTTCTGGTCGCCCTTGATTTCCGCAAGCTGCGCCATACGTTCTTCCTCGCGTTTCTCGGCAAGCTTGGATTTCAGCATGCGCATCGCGGTTTCCCTGTTTTGCAGCTGGGAACGTTCGTTCTGGCATTGCACGACAATCCCGGTCGGGAAATGCGTAATGCGGATTGCGGAGGACGTCTTATTGACATGCTGGCCGCCCGCGCCCGACGAGCGGTAGGTGTCCACCCGGATATCGTCCGGCGCAACTTCGATATCGTTGTCCGCGTCGTCGATCTCCGGCATGACGTCGAGGGAAGCAAACGAAGTGTGCCGCCGCGCGTTGGAATCAAAGGGGGAAATACGCACCAGGCGGTGCACGCCCTTTTCATTGCGCAGGTAACCGTACGCGTTATCGCCCTCAATGCGCATGGTTACGCTTTTGATGCCCGCGTCGTCGCCGTCGAGGTAGTCGAGGACCTTCACGTCATACCCGTGGCGTTCCGCCCAGCGCGTATACATACGCATCAGCATCTGGGCCCAGTCCTGCGCCTCCGTACCGCCCGCACCCGCATGGAGCGAGATAATGGCGTTGTTTGCGTCGTAGGTGCCGGAAAGGAGCGTTTGCAGATGGAAATCGGTGATATCCTTTTCAAAGTCCGCAAGCTCGGTGTTAAGCTCGGCGAGAAGCTCCTCATCCTGTTCCTCGTCCACCATTTCCACAAGGACCTTAAGGTCCTCGAGGGAAGAATTGAGCTTTTCACATAAAGTGATTTTAGCCTTCAAAGGCTTTTCCTGCTTTGTGATTTTATTTGCCGTCTCCACGTCGTTCCAGAAGTCCGGCGCCTCCATCTGCGCAGTCAGCCCCGCAAGCTCCTCTTTGAGCGCCGGAAGGTCGAGCGACGCGGTCGCTTCATTAAGCTTCTGTTCGGCTTCCTGTATTCTTTGTTTTTGGTCGTCCGTTATGATCATTTCAAAACCCCGTTTTTGTTTTGTTACCGCGGCATTCGCCACCTGATAATCTTATCAATTCCAAGCCCGGCTGTCAACCGAAGCAGGGAACGGGGAATGGAATCAATTGCCTGCCGTTTCGCCCCCGGCCCGGTGCAGCCTCAGCATCACAAACCGCGCGGCGGGCTGCGCGATGCAAGCCTCGACCACGAAGGAAATGGTAAAATTCCATTATTGCACTTCGCTTTTGAATTCCGTGAATCAGTCAAAAAAAAGCGCGAGACCAAATTTGGTCTCGCGCTGAACCATTATACGCGCCTGAATCCAATTCATATTTTGAATAGATTTACGGCCTTAAAAATTCCCGCTCGAATTCATCTTCGGAAACAGGCCTGCCAAACAGGAAGCCCTGGATCAAATCGAGGTTCATGCTTTCGACAATGCCGTACTCCTCCTCGGTTTCCACGCCTTCGAGGCAAACGCGGATTCCGACGTTGTGGCACAGTTCCACAACAAAACGGATGAAGGTGGCGTCAAAGGAACGCTCCTTGATTCCCTGCACGAACATCCGGGAAATTTTTACGATATCCGCGGGAGACTGCTTAAGGATTCCGAGGGAGGAATATCCCGTCCCGAAATCATCCATGGCAATCTTAAGCCCCAGCTCGCGCATTTGGGAGAAACGGTCCTGAAGGGAACCGATGTTGGAGGCGATATAACTCTCCGTAAGTTCCACGGCAATATGCTTCGGCGCAACCCCGTTTTCCCGCATACAGTCCTGCATAAATGCAATAAAGCCGGGCTCCTCGAGCTGCAGCCAGGATAAATTGATGCTCAGTATAAAATCCTTTTTCTTTTTCAGCCATTTTGCGCACGTCCGTACGCTCTGCTCGAAAATCCACCGCCCAACGGGAAGGATCAGCCCGCTTTCTTCGAGGAGGGGAATGAATTCCAGCGGCGGTACGTCGCCATATGCCGCGCAGGACCACCGCGTAAGAACCTCCGCGCCCGTAAGCTGCCTGCCCGCGGCGTCCACCTGCGGCTGGAAGCGGAGGGAAAAGCCGGAAAATCCGTTTTCCACGCTTGCGCGCAGCCATTCCGTCAGCGCAAGGTCCCGTTCCCGCGCAACCAACATTTCCTTGTCAAAAAACACCAGCCTGTTTTTCCCGCCGCGTTTTGAATATTCGAGCGCGCAGCCCGCATGCTTCATCAAATCGGAATAGGTAGTTCCGTCCTCCGGCGCGGATATACATCCGGCGGAAACGGTACAAAAATATTTTTTGTCGTCGTAAATTTGCTGGTGGTTCAGCGCGGCCTGTACCTTTTGATAGCATTTTTCGATATCCGCCGTGTCCGCGCCGCGAAGGATTGCGCCGAATTCATCCCCGTCCAGCCGGTAAAGGGCGGTATCGAACGGCAGCAGGGATTGGATTTTCTGGGCGACAACGCGAATTATTTCATCCCCGAACGGACGGCCGTACAGGTCGTTAATGTGCCGGAAATCGTCGATCCCAAATACCAGGAGGGTAAATGGATTCCCATCGTTTTCCAACAAGCGGACGACTTCGTTTTCAAATTCAAACTTATTGAATAGGCCCGTAAGGTGGTCCACCTTATTCTTTTTCCCAAGGTTTGAAATAATTCCTGCAAAAATACGGGGCCTGCCGTTTTCATCCCGTTCGAGATGGCCGCGGCACCGCAGCCACACCCAATCCCCGTCACGGTTTTTTGCGCGGTATTCCACAAAATGGCAATCGGTCACACCGTCAAGGATTTCCTGGTTGGATTCAAGGAACGCCTTTTTGTCGTGTTCGTGAACGTTTGCGCCCCAGACGCGTGCCGCATCCGGAACAATTTCCCCCGGCAGGTCAAATTCCTCCACCATTGCTTTTGGATAACGGAAAACGCCTGTATCCATATTGCAGACATAAATATAATCGTCGGTGCTCTGGACCAACGCATCGTACAGGTATTCCTGATCGTATTTAAAATTTTCAGGGACATGGGCCGAAGAAGCGCCCTCGCCAGATTGCATCTGTTTGTCGTCTCGATTCATAATAATTCCCGCACAGGACTAAGAGTAATTTCAAAAACAAAACCGGATATATTGCTATTATAGCGAAAAAGTGGCTGTACGTAAACGATAAAAGAACAGAAATGGTCATTAAAAATTATTCTTTAAAGCCTCAAAAAATCCTCTGGATGTAAAACCATGTTTTATCCGCAAGGCTGAATCGATCCGACCGAAATAACCGCCTTGGAATCCCCAAGCCTGTTCTTATTCTTTTCCATTCCAGCAATAGGTGCACAGCTTGCACGGATCGATACCCACGGAGGCCTGTACGTCGTCCAGCCGGTGGTAACGCAGGGAGGTCAGGTGCAGTTCACGGCATACCTGTTCCGTAAGGTCCGCATGGCGGGCGCTGTCCGGGTCGGCATATTCCTGGAGGGTCTCCATAGAGCTGCTTTTTTCCTGCCGGGCGATAATCTTGCGTGCGATCAGGTCAAGGTCCGAGGTGGAGCGTGAAAAGTTCAGGTATTTGCAGCCGAACAAGATAGGCGGGCATGCTGAACGCACATGCACCTCGCGCGCGCCGCTCAGGTACAAAAATTCGGTTGTCTCGCGCATTTGTGTCCCGCGGACAATGGAATCGTCAATCATCAGCAACTTTTTTCCTTTGATGAGGTCTGCGACGGGAATCAGCTTCATATGGGCGATCAGGTTGCGCAAATCCTGCTTTTGCGGCATGAAGGAACGCGGCCATGTAGGCGTATATTTGATAAACGGACGCGCAAAGGGAATTCCGGAATGATTCGCATATCCGATTGCATAGGCCGTACCGGAATCCGGTACGCCCGATACCGAATCGGGCTGCACGTCAACATCGTGCGACGCAAGGAGCCGTCCTCCTTCATAGCGCATCTGCTCGACATTCACACCCTCGTAATAGGTGGTGGGGTAGCCGTAATACGTCCACAAAAAGGTACAGATTTTCATTTCCTCTTTGGGCGGCAGGATTTGCTCCACGCCGTCCGGCGTAATCAATACCACCTCGGCGGGACCTAATTCCCGCAAATCCCGGTAGCCGAGGTTCAGGTACGAAAAACTCTCCGAAGCCACGCAATAGCCGTCGTCCTTTTGTCCCAATACAAGCGAAGTGCGGCCCACATTGTCCCGCGCGGCGTAAATGCCGTCCTTGGTAAGGACGAGCATTGTCATAGACCCGTCGATCATCTCCTGCGCATAACGGATTCCTTCCGCAAACGTTGACTGGCTTCCCACCAGCGCCGCCACCAATTCGGTGGGGTTCAGGTGCCCGTTGCCCATTTCGGAAAACTGTGCAAAATGGTTTTGGAAACATCTGTCGATGATTTCATCGGCGTTGTTGATGCGACCAACCGTAGCCACCGCATAGGTGCCGAGGTGGGAACGCACGGTCAGCGGCTGCGGCGCGGTATCCGAAATACTGCCGATGCCCATTGGCCCCGTCAGGTCTTCCACGTCCCGTTCAAATTTGGTTCGGAAAGGAGAATTCTGGATTCCGTGAATCGCGCGCAGGAAGCGCCCTCCTGAATATACCGTCATGCCGCCCCGGTAGGTGCCCAGATGCGAATGATAGTCCGTCCCGAAAAACAGGTCGTATGCACAATTCCCCTTTAATGCCGCTCCAAATACACCGCCCAATTGCTTATCCTCCGTTGCTGGTTTCTTCCCCCATTATATCATTTCAAGGAATCGGGTACTATACCAAAAGGAAATTTCCATGTTAAAGATTAGGAAAAGCCTGTATGGCACCGGAAGAAGGTAAGACGGCAAGCCATGTTTGTTCCTGCGGCTCATCGTATTACTGTTGATAGCCCGGCGACTGGCTTCTTGGATGCTGCTGTGCCTGTTATCAAACCGCATCGTCCGTAGAAATAACGGATTAAAAAAAGTATAATAATATATAAAGACAAAGACTGTGAAAGAAGGTGGAGCGGTTTCGATGGCCTTTAAATTTATACTTCCCATATTTATGACCATTGCCGCCTGTATTTTTTTGTGTCTGATGACGGATTTTCGTTATGGTAAAAAACGGGTGTGGATTACCCTGATCCTTGGTATGGCGGCAATCATCGGCTTCAATCTTGCGGCATACCTGCTGCTCCGGTATGAGCTTTATTCCCGTATTTCGCTGCTGGTGCTCCACCTGCCCATGCTTTTACTATTCCTGCTGCTTTCCAAATATCGGGATTTCCGGACAGTTTTTTCATGGCTGACCGCCAATTCGGTTGTCTATCTGATTACGCTGGCAGGTCTTTTTTTTACGATTTGTTTTGCGGGACAGCCTGCCGCGGACTATGCAGGCCGGCTTGCGGCGGCGATACTGCTATTTTTTCTGTGGAAAAGCCTGCGGCCCCTGTATCTTTCTATGCAAAAAGCATTGAAGCGGGGCTGGGGAATTTTTTGCCTGATGCCGCTTGGCTATTATGCGGCCGCATACTTCTTCATTATGCGCGTGCCGATGGCCGGGCGTAGTGAAAACCTGCCGCTGCAGCTGTTGATGACCTGCGTAGTGGTTGCAGCCTACTGCCTGCTTTTCCTGTTTTTCCGGCAGATGCGCGAAACCATGCGCAAGGAAAACGAACGGCAATTGCTCAAAACGCAGGTGAAAGCCTTCGAAAGATACAGGGAGGAAATACGGCAGGGGCAGCAGCAGATTTCCATCCTGCGCCATGATATGCGCCATTACACGGTTCATATGGCCGCCCTGCTCAGGGAGGATAAAACGGGGGAAGCGCTGCGGCTGACAGAGCATTTGGACGATGCCCTGCTGCGTGCCACACCGGCGCGGCGGTGCGAAAACGACCTGCTGAATCCCGTTCTTTCCTACTATTTACAACGTGCCGATCAGGAAGAAATAGAAGTGGAAGCAAATCTTGACCTGCCCCGATCCCTTCCTGTGGACGATACGGAGCTTTCCATTGTCTTCGCCAATGCGATTGAAAACGCAATCCACGCCTGCGGGCGGCAGGAGCCGGGCGAACCCCGCCGGATTATCCTCGACGCCGTTACCAACGCCCGCGTCACGATCAGGATTTCCAATACCTATGGAGGGGAAGTGCGCTTTGATAAACATGGGAGGCCGATTGCGGATGGTGATGGATACGGTATCGGGACGCAAAGCATTCTCGCGTTTGCAAAAAAGTACGGCGCTTTCTGCCGGTTTGCGGTAGAGGACGGCCTGTTTTGCCTGTATCTGCAAATATAGTGGCGTTCAACTACATTTCATATTTTATTTGAACATATAAGAGTCATTTTTTAATATTTTTGGCATAATTAGGAATAAACATATGATATACTAAATATATATTCAAAATATCACATAAGAGGAGTTTGGAATGGCCTACTATATTGATCTGTTTTCGCCAGATACTTATCAAGCATTCGCCAAATCTGAACAAACAATATCTGGCTTTCGAAATAGGCAAAAAGGGATTGCTTCTTCTGTTAAAATAGGTGATAAACTCATATGTTACATGACTAGGTTATCACGTTGGGTTGGTATATTAGAGGTTACAAGTGAATTTTTCATTGATGATACTCCAATATTTATACCATCTAATGATCCTTTTGTTGTTCGATTTAATGTGATTCCCAACTGTTGGTTATCTCCCGAAAACTCGATTCCCATAAATGATGATATATGCTGGAACAATTTATCATTTACGAAGGACTTACCAAAGGGTAGTCTTGCGTGGACAGGAATGGTAAGAGGAAGTCTGCGGAAATTACATGATGAAGATGGGAAGTATCTAGAAAAGATATTACTTAATCAACAAAAATCGCTTCGCAAGTATGAACTCACAGAAGCTGATCAGAAAAAGTATAAGCCTTCGGTGGTAAAAACTGAAAACAGTCAAGTAGTTGTATCTATTCCAGATAATGAGACTTCTATTGATGACAGTCACAAACATCAGAAGATGGAGCAACGGGATTCGATAAAAATGCAAGCATTGTTAGCGAAAATTGGCGAACGAATGGGATTGAAAATCTGGTTGCCAAAGAGTGATCGGCAAAGAGTTCTTGATATTTGGAAGCCGGGGGAAGGGAGTCTCCTTGAACAACTTCCTCTAAATTATAATGAGGCTACCTTAAGCACTATTGAAAATATTGATGTATTATGGATAAAGAGGCGATCCATAAAAAGAGCATTTGAAGTTGAGCATACGACTTCAATTTATTCTGGTATATTGAGAATGGCTGATCTAATGACCTTACAACCGAATCTTAATATAAAGGCACACATTATAAAGGCACACATTGTAGCCCCACTTGATCGCAGGACAAAGGTATTGATGGAAATATCAAGACCTGTTTTTGCATTTTTGGAAAATGGTCCGTTGGCAGAATCATGTACCTATATTTCTTATGATGCAATTAAGGAGTTATCACAGGAAACTAGACTTGAATATATGAGCGATGAAGTAATTGAGGAATATGAAGAATATGCTGAGGAAGCTGACATTTAATTGGTCCTCCTAAGCACTAAGAGATTGATAAGTTGCAAAGGAAGAACAACATGCTTTTTACACGCTGTCTTTCAATTTTGGTAGCGGCGAGTGGATAGCGCGCACTTTGCCTTTGGCTCGTGCTTACATGAACCACCGGTGGTTCGAACCCAACACCATCAAATAAAAAAGCCCGCATCTTCGATACGAACTTTCTTATGTGGTAGCGGCGAGTGGATAGCGCGCACTTCGCCTTTGGCTCGCGCTTGCATGAACCACCGGTGGTTCGAACCCAACACCATCAAATAAAAAAGCCCGTATCTTCGATACGAACTTTCTTATTTGGTAGCGGCGAGTGGATTCGAACCACCGACCAATCGGGTATGAACCGAGTACTCTAGCCAACTGAGCTACGCCGCCATCTGATTAAATTGTCTTGCAATATAATATCATACGCGCATTTCAAAAGCAACAACTTTCCGGTGCGATCCGCAAAAATATTTTCCCGCCTCACCAAACGTCGTCCGCAATAGAAGTCGCGATGAATTCCTCTACCTGGTCAAACGGAATTCCCAGCAGAGCGGAGATTTCACCATGCAGATATCGTTTCGCACGCATGCCATATTCGCGTTCATCCGGCATCAGGCGCTTTTCGCGCTCCTGCATATATACGGTCTTAATAACCCTGACCCACTGGAGCTCGTCATATTTTTCCATAGCGTCCCTATAAAACTCCATGCGCACCTTGGCGCCGGGGGCCTGAATGGTCCGCGTATATGGAATCCGGCTGAGCACATCCTGCAATTCTTCCACGGGAATCACCCCGCGCACAATTTCGCCGCTGTTCACGGGAAGTGTTTGTATCTCCCCGGGGTTTTCATGCGATTCCAACTCCACTTGGCCTTCATGTACAGCCGTAACGCGCCATACGCCGCCGCTTTTGCAAAACACATAATCACCGGGTTTATACATGGCCGCCAGCCTCGGAATCCTGAATCTGTTCAAAAATAAACGGCAGCACTTCATCGCGCTCAAGCTTTAGCACATGGGCGAACTCGTCGTACAATGCCTTTTCCGCATCTTTCAGGAAATGCTCGTCGGATAAATGAAGCTTTTTTCCTTTTCCCTGCAATTCACGGCTATGAAGGTATAAAGCCTTGATGATCCGAATCAACTCCAGGCAGTCGCCGCCTGCAAGAATCTCTTTGTAACGGACTTTGCGTTCGCTTTCCTCTTCAATCCAAATCGGCTCTTCATGCGGTATCTGGCTGACAATCTTGTGCGCCTCCTCGGGGGAAAGCACCCGCCGCATTTTGGAAGTCAACTCTTCGTTTTGCGTGGGGACAAAAACGCGTGTGTCCTTTCCGTCGTAAATCGGCCGCAGGACATAATATTCAACGGGGGTTTGGCCAAAATCTTTTTTAGTAATTTCAACAATTTTGCAAACTCCCTGTATGCCATATAGAACCGATTCGTTTACCTGAAACATGGTATCCTCCTTTGCGTATTCCTAAGACAGCTCTGATAAAAAAACGCGCGGTTTGCATGGGCTGGACTTACGTTCCGCAAAGCAAACTGCACGCTGACCTTACATTTTTATTATACCATTTTTTCGGCAAAATGTCAGGAGAATTTTGAAGATGGTTTTTTATCCTGTAATCCCGCGAAAGGCCGTTTCAATTCAAAAATACGGTCCGGGAAAATGCCCGCCGGTGTTTTCATTTGCAATTTCGTGGTGTATCATAAAAGAAAACGGCATTTAAAGGAGATGTTTTTGTTGCAGGAATTTATAGCGCATGCACCGTGTGGAGCGGTTCGCGGATCGGAGGACGGCGGGGTAATTGCATGGAGGGGAATCCCATATGCCCAGCCGCCCGCGCGTTTTTCGCCGCCTATGCCCATGCAGCCGTGGAGCGGCGTGCGCGACGCCTTGGAGTTCGGCCCTTCCTGTCCGCAGGAGGATGTGAAGAGGGCGCCGATGGCGGAAGATTGCCTGTACCTTAATATATGGTCGCCCGGTACTGCGGGGAAGCGCCCGGTTATGTTTTTTATCCACGGAGGCTCGTTTGCGGGCGGCAGCGGCAGTGAAGAAGCATATAACGGCGCGAATCTCGCCCGGAACGGCGATGTTGTAGTTGTGACCTTTAACTACCGCGTGGGAATCCTGGGCTTTCTGGACTTTTCTTTTATCCATGACGACTTTCATGCCAACTGCGGGCTGTTCGACGTGCTCGAAGCCCTGCGCTGGGTAAAGGCGAATATTGCCGCCTTCGGGGGCGACCTGGATAATATCACCGTGTTTGGACAGTCGGCCGGGGGAACGATTACAAGCGTGCTGCCGGTGCTTCCGGCAGCACGGGGACTTTTTTCCAAATGTATTGTAATGAGCGGCGGCCCCACACTTTTGCAGGGATGCAGGGAAGGCCATCGTACGGCCCGTTCCTTTCTCGAATCGGCGGGCGTCAGGGACGCGCGCGGCCTGCGTTCCATTCCGGCGGAAGAGATTCCGGCATTCCAGCGCGAATTTGTCGCACACTGCGGGCTGGGGGCGGGAACCTTCCGTATTTCCGTAGACGGGGCGCTTGTGCCCGATTATCCAATTGCCGCGGCGCGTACGGGAATTGCCAAAGGAATTCCGATGCTGATCGGCACCACGCGGGAAGAGATGTCATTCCTGCTCATAAAACCATTGGCAAAGGCGCTTGATGTGGACGGGATTATGCAGGCGGGGGTAGAACACGAGGAAGACGAATGCAAGGAACGGATTCCGCTGGCCTACCGGCAGCGCTATGGGAAACGGCGTGGCCAGGCAATGATGTTTTCGGATATGGTGTTCCGTATGGGAAATATATGGTATGTGCAGGAATACGGCCGCCACTGCGATGTGTGGATGTACCGGTTTGACTATGAAACCCCGGCAATGAAGGTGAGCGGGCTGCATGCGTTTCACTCAAGCGACATTCCGTTTGTGTTTGGGAATTTCAAAGCAGGGATGGGAAAGCTTATTTTCCTGTTGTCCCCGTCAATGAAAAAGGTGCGGGAACTTTCGCAGGAAATGCAGCGGGATTTCGTTTCTTTCGCGCGGACGGGCAGGGCGGCGTGGCCGCAATGCCGGAATGGTGATATCCCGGCAAAATGTTATGGAAAACGGTGTTCGGTGAGTCCTGCCGTGGAAGAACAAATTGTCCGCCAATACGAAAATACGCATTTTAAAAAAACCAGCTTTATGAGCAGCAAGGAAGAATAAAGCAAAAGCGCACCACTTGGGCGGTGCGCTTTTGCTTTTGGGTATAGGAAAATAAATTTTACAGTCCAAGCTTCGCGAGCGTATGGCTTTTTTCATTGATGCTGCGCGAAGGAAGAATCTGCCGCGCGGCATACATTTTGTTTCCGAGCAGCTCGTTCAGCTCAAAGATGTTGTTTTCACTTTGCAGGTACATATATGAGAAAAATAACCGCAGGGCGCGCATGGTCAGCTTGGATTCGTCGATCTTCACCATTCCGCCCAAAACCTTAAGCTGGCGGCAAATATATGCGCGGTCGATGATGCGGTTCCTCCCCCTGCCATAAAAAATAATGCCGCTTTTGATGCCGTTTTCCTGGCAATATTGGCTCAAAACTTCCTGGAGGTTGCGCGAGATTATGATGTCCCATGTCTTCCCGCTGCGCTGCGCTTTTGCACAGCCGTTCTTCACCGCTTCCACCGTGATGAACTCGAGGTCGCTGTAATTGATGCCGGTGCCTGCAATCGTGCGGATAATATAGTAAAGCTTGCTGCCCTCGCGCGCGGCTGCGGCAAGGAGCTTCTTATATTCATTGCGCGTAAGCACATCGGGAAGATGG
This sequence comes from Christensenella intestinihominis, assembly GCF_001678845.1. GTDB lineage: Bacteria > Bacillota > Clostridia > Christensenellales > Christensenellaceae > Christensenella > Christensenella intestinihominis. The sequence continues at coordinate 68,408 of NZ_MAIQ01000004.1, read as the reverse complement.
TCCGGCTGTTTTTTGCGGATATTTTTAATGCAAAAACGCTCTTCATGCATAAACCGGAACAGGCGGTTTGTGATGCCGATAATATTAATTGCCGTGGCATTTTTATATTTTGCTTCCACATGGTCGCGAAAATCTGCGACGTCTTCCGGGGTAATCCCGCGCGGGCCGCCCTCGTGCTCAAAATAGCTGTTCATATAAGCCAGGTTGCGCGCATAAACATTAAACGTGGAACCCGACAATCCTTTTTCCGCAAGCGCGTTCAGATATTCCTGCGTACCGCGCTTGAGTTTTTTCAACGTAATTTCCATCGTGTGCCCTCCTTTGGTCGTGGGAATATATATATTGAGGATAAAATTATTACTATTCCTATTTATATCATGTACAAATATTTCCACCAGACGGTGCGCGGAAATATCACTGGAAATAGTTGACCGGTTTGTGAAAAATCGGCTGGACACAAGGGGAAAAGCCAGGGGCCGGAGCATGTATGCCCTGCCAATGGAGAAAGAATGTAACCGGCAGTCCATTATGCAGGCCCCGGCCTTATTCCCGTATGCGCGGCGTTCAGTGAAAAATTGAGTTGACAAAAGGGAAAAGAATGCATATACTGCAATTAAAAGGTTTTAATAAAATTTTATACGGAGCCGCAGGGAAATATGCCGATGACAGGGAAAAGAAAAAAACCGAGAAAGCCGACGATGGTCGACGTCGCCGCCAAAGCGGGCGTGACGATAGGAACGGTTTCCCATGTAATCAATAAAACGGCGCCGATTTCCGGGGAAACAACGGAACGGGTGCTGGAGGCAATCAAAGAGCTGGGCTATAAGCCAAACTCCATTGCCCGCGCCCTGCGCACCCAAAAATCCAACGTGATCGGTTTGCTGCTGCCCGATGTAACGAATGATTTTTATGCTCCGGTTTTGAGTTCTTTTATCGACAGCGCCTACACGGACGGCTACACGGTTCTTGTTGTCAGCTATCAATACAGCGGGGAACGTGAAGCGGTCGAGATGGAACGCCTGGCGGATAAAAATGTGGACGGTATCCTTTTGTTCAACGGCTTTGACGATCTCGAGCTGCTCCGGCGCATGAAAGCGGAAGACATGCCCGTTGTGGTTGCGGACCGCCGGGTGGAGGGAATAGACCTCCCGACGGTTGAGTTCGATAATATTGCAACGGCAAGCGAGGTCGTTGGGCTGATGTGCCGAAAGGGCTACAGGAAGATCGGGTTCCTTTCCGAATCCATCCGGTTAAAAAACCTGAAGGACCGCTACGAAGGCTATATAAAAGGCCTTACAGGAAACGGCCTCCCGGTTCGCCAGGAGTTTATTTATATCAGCGAAGACATGGAAATGAATAACCTGGAAAAAGGATATTCCCACATGAAACAGGTGCTCGAAAGCACAGGGCCGGAAAATCTTCCCGACGCCATTTTTGCAACGACGGACCTGCTGGGCATCGGCGCGGCGCGTGCGTTCCGGGAAGCGGGCTTCCGCATTCCGGAAGAGATTGGTATCGTCGGTTTCGATAATATTTCCTTTACGGATTTTGTGGAGCCAAAGCTCACCACGGTGGACCAAGATAAGGTGCTGATGGGCCGCATCGCGTGGGAGATCATGAAAGAAGCGCTCGACGGGGAAGGCAATGAAGTGCGGCATGCAGTCCTTCCGCAGAGGATTATCCTCAAAGGCTCCTGCTGACGCTGCGGAAATCGGGCGGTCCGGCGCACAGGCGCGCTGTAAATTCAAAATTACTGATTACGGCTGTTTCCGGCGTAACAAAAACACAAACAAATTTTTCTGCGTAAATAAAATGTAATGGGACCGGTGTTTACCGGTTTGGTGCAAACTAAAGGATAATTAAAACGTTTTCACAAGAAAGGATGGTACTTTTTACAGCAAATTATTAAAACGATTTAATAGGCGGATTCAAAATCAACGCATGAATTTGTCAAAAAAGGAATACCAGAAAGGATATGGAAAAATGAAAAAAGGGAATGTAATGCAGCAGTATGAAGCGGCGAAGGAACGCTATGAGGAATACGGAGTGGATACGGACGCGGCGCTGCGGGCAATGGACGAGGTGGAGATATCGATGCATTGCTGGCAGGGAGACGACGTCACGGGCTTTGAGTTAAGCGAGCAGGGAATGTCGGGGGGCATCCTGGCCACGGGCAATTACCCCGGACGGGCGCGCAATGCGGAAGAGCTGCGCGCGGATTACGGGAAAGCGTTCTCGCTGGTTCCGGGCAAACAGCGCGCAAATCTGCATGCGTTCTACCTCGAGACGAATGGAAAGCATGTGGACCGCGACGCGGTGGAGGTCAAATATTTTGAGAACTGGATGCAGTGGGCGCAGGAGCTTGGCATCAAGCTGGATTTTAATACGTCGATGTTTTCCCATCCGAAATCGGAAGCGGGCTATACGATTGCAAGCTATGACGACGGGATTCGCGAATTCTGGATCGAGCACGGCAGGCGCTGCCGCGATATCGCGGAGGAGATGGGCAAACGTCAGGGAAGCCCGTGCGTGCTGAACCACTGGATGGTGGACGGCAGCAAGGACTCGCCGGTGGACCGGTACGACAGGCGGGCGCTGTTTGTAAAAAGCATGGACGAAATCCGCGCCAGGAATATCTCGAAGGATTATGTGCTGGACGCAATCGAGAGCAAGCTGTTCGGCATCGGGCTTGAAAGCTTTACGGCTGGCTCGGGAGAGCTTGCGCTCGGCTACGCGATTACGCGGGATATCATGCTGACGTGCGACCTCGGGCATTTCCATCCCACGGAAAGCGTTGCGGACAAGGTTTCATCCGTGCTGCAATTTATCGACAAAATGCTTCTGCACACAAGCCGCCCGGTGCGTTGGGACAGCGACCATGTTGTGCTCCAGAATGATGAAACGATGGCGCTGATGCAGGAGGTGGTACGCGCGGACGCGCTTCGGAGGGTCTATATTGCGCTCGATTTCTTTGATGCGAGCATCAACCGGATCGCCGCGTGGGTCATCGGCACGCGGGCGACGCAGAAAGCGCTGCTGTCGGCGCTGCTCGAGCCGCAAAAAATGCTGCTCGAGGCGGAGCGCGAAGGAGATACCACCTATCGCCTGGCCCTTGTGGAAGAAATGAAAAACATGCCCGCGAACGCGGTATGGGATTATTATTGCGAAAAGAGCGGCGTGCCGGTCGGGATGGATTGGTTCGGCGAAGTGAAGCAATATGAAAAAGACGTTTTGCTGGGAAGGGATTAAGCCAAAGGCCCGGCACGACCGCCGGAAATACATGGTTTCAAAAAAAACTGCCTGCACGCCGGTGCAGGCAGTTTTTTTTACTTTTTTTTCAGCGAACCTCTTATAGCGCGGATTTCTTTCGTGATGCGAACGTATTCGAGGCTCCAAACTTTTTATCCGATGAAGCCCTTGATTGTTGATCGCGAAGCTCCAGCAGTTCGATATACTTTTCCAGGTCGCGAAGGCTTTCGTCCTTGAGGGCGGCCAGCCGTGTTTCCCAATAGGAATGTTCGGGGACGCTCTCGAGCCCAAGCAGGTAATCGGCGCTTACGCCAAAAATTTTCGCCATCTGCCGGATGGTTTCGTCGGTCAGGGGAATTTTTCCCGTTTCATATTTTGAAATTGCGGATTTTTGAACATTTAAAAGCTGCCCAAGTTCTTCCTGGGTCAAGTGTTTTTTCAGCCGCAAATCCCGAATCCGGTTCATTCTCCAGTCCTTTATCCTTCCTACTGTCGCCTTGAAAAACGGGCTTTTCTATATGATAAATCAATCTAAAACAATTCCTTATTAAATTATAGGAAAAACGAATTAAAATAGATAGCGAATATCCTAATAAGAAATATTTGTATTGACAATATCCTAACAAGAAACTATAATACGAATTGGATTTAATAATTCTGACGGGTAAGACGAAAGCCCACACCCGGAACCATGTTCATGGCCGCATCCAATCAAGCGGCTTGTATCTGAAAAAAACGAACTGAATAAAGCTTACGAATGAATAATCGGAGGGGGACTGAAGATGTACTTGGAGAGTTTGTTTGGCCTTGAAGGCAAGGTGGCGGTCGTAACGGGAGGCGGCCGCGGAATCGGGCAGGTCGTTGCGCGCGGCCTTGCAAAAGCAGGGGCGGAAATCGCAATTTTGTGCCGCTCGGGTGCGGATGAGACGGTTTCTTTGATCGAAGCGGACGGCGGAAAGGCCTGTTTTCTTAAAACAGACGTGACCAAAGAAGAGGAAGTGGAAAAAGCCATGCGAGCAATTGTGGACCGGTCCGGGTCGCTCGATATTGTTTTTAACAATGCGGGCGTCTGTATGCACCAGGACACAATGGATGCGACGGTGGAGGAATTCCGCGAGGTAGTGGATATCAACCTGACGGGCGAATTTATCGTGGCGCGCACCGCCATCCGGATCATGCTGGAAAGGAAAACCAAGGGCAGCATCATTAACATGGCGTCTATGTCGGGCAGCATTGTAAACGTGCCGCAGTGGCAGGTTTCCTATAATGCGTCCAAGGCGGGCGTGATTCATATGACGCGGTCCCTCGCGGCGGAATTTGCCAAAACGGGAATCCGCGTAAACAGCTTAAGCCCGGGCTATATCGCAACGCCGATGTCGGCCGATACGCCAAAGGAGCTCCGCGACGCATGGATGCCGCTTATTCCCATGCACCGCATGGGCGACCCGGAAGAGCTGATGCCGGCAATCCTGTACCTTGCGAGCGGCGCGGCCGGATACACGTCGGGCAGCGACGTGATCGTAGACGGCGCATATACATGTATTTAATTTCAATTTCAATAAGGGGGAGGGAATTATGGCTGAAAATACAGCAATTAAGTTGGAACTGAAACACATTTCAAAATCATTTCCCGGAGTAAAGGCCTTAAACGATGTGAGCTTCCAGCTCCGCCGCGGTACGACCCACGTACTGTGCGGCGAAAACGGGGCGGGGAAATCCACCCTGATGAAAATCATCAATGGAATTTACAAGGAAGACGAGGGCGATATTTTCGTGGATGGCCAAAAGGTCAAAATCCGCGATCCGTTGCATGCGCGGAATCTTGGAATCGCCATGATCTACCAGGAACTGTCGTTTGTGCCGGACCTTACTCTCGAGGAAAACATCTGCCTCGGGCATTGGCCCATGAAGGGCAAGGGCGCGATCGACTGGAAGGCGGTACGCAAAAAAACGATGGAGCTCCTTGAGCAGGAAGGGCTTCCCTACGCGCCGGATACGAAGCTGCGCAGCCTGAATGTTTCGGATATCCAGATGATTGAAATCCTGAAAGCGGTATCCTTCAACGCGGATATCATCATCATGGACGAGCCGACCTCGGCAATCACCTCCAAAGAGGTGGAACGGCTGTTTGAAAAAATCGAACAGCTGAAGCAGCGCGGGGCGAGTATCGTTTACATCTCGCACAAGATGGATGAAATTTTCCAGATTGCGGACGATATCACCATCCTGCGCGACGGCAACGTAATCGAAACGCATGAAGCGGGGGACATCGACGAAAAGACCGTGATCGAACTGATGGTGGGGCGGAAAATCGAAAACCAATATCCCAAGGAAGAAGTCGAGATTTCGGATGAAATGCTCCGTGTGGAGGGCCTCACCAGTGAAGGAACCTTCCATGACATAGATTTTCATGTGAAAAGAGGAGAAATCGTCGGTTTTGCAGGCCTGATGGGCGCCGGGCGGACGGAAGTGATGCGCTCCCTTTTTGGCCTCGACCGTTATGACAGCGGGACAATTTCCGTAAAGGGAAAAGAGGTCAGGATCAAAAGCGTGCAGGACGCAATACAGAATGGAATTGCAATGCTGTCCGAAGACCGCCGCCGGTACGGCATCGTTCCGCTGCTGAGCGTAGAGGAAAACATCGCGCTTGCCGCGCTGGATAAATTTATCAGGAAAGGCCGCTGGTATAAAAAGGAAGAATTCGACGCGGTGCGTTCCATGTGCGAAAAAATGCGGGTTAAAACACCGACGCTCGAGACTAAGGTATTCTCGCTTTCCGGCGGTAACCAGCAGAAGGTTATCCTCGCCAAATGGATGGTGCGCGAGCCCGATATCCTGATTCTCGACGAGCCGACACGCGGCATCGACGTCGGGGCAAAGAGCGAGATATACCAGCTGATGATGGAACTGGTAAAGCAGGGAAAAAGCATCATTGTGGTTTCGTCCGAGCTTCCCGAACTCATCGGCATGTGCGACCGCGTTTACGTCATGCACGAAGGCTACATGACGGGGATGCTTGAAAAGAACGAACTTTCGCAGGAGGCTGTTATGCAGCTGGCCGTAAAATCTGTGCAATAGAAGGAGTAAAGCAATGGAAAAACAAATGACACTTAATAAAGGAAAGAAAAATTTCCTTAGCAAATACAGCCTGATTTTTATTCTGGTCATATTCATGATCGTATGTACGTTTGCCAACGAAAACTTTTTGACCTCAACCAACCTCATCAATGTATTCCGCCAGCAATCGGTTGTCATTATGCTGGCCCTCGGCGAAATGATCCTGATTATTGCCGGATTGCTCGACTTGTCCTGCGGCTCGGTGGTCGCGTTTGCGGGCGTCGTATCCGTCCTTGCCTATAAATCGATTCCCAATTTGTTCGTGGGCTTTGCGGTGGCGATCGGCGTAGCGCTTGCGATCAATGCGCTCAACGGGCTGATGGTAACGAAATTCAAAACGCCGCCTTTCATCGCCACCCTCGCAACGCAGGCAATTGCCCGCGGCGCGGCGCTCTATATTACGGGCGGCCAGAACGTTTACGAAATCGGCGACTATAACGCAGTCGGCCAGGGCTCCTTCGGCCCGATCCCGATTCCGGTCATCATCATGCTGATCGCGCTCGCCGTTATGATCTATGTCATGCGCTATACGCGCTTCGGGCGCTCCACCTATGCGGTCGGCGGGAACGAAGAAGCCGCAAACGCATCGGGCATCAAGGTGAACGCCGTCAAAATGAAGGCCTACCTTGTCAACGGTATACTCGTCGGCGTCGCGGCGCTGGTGTTCATGTCCCGTGTCAACGGCGGCCTGCCTAACGGCGCGAAGGACTATGAATTTGACGCCCTCACGGCGACGATCATCGGCGGCACAAGCTTTACCGGCGGCGTGGGCAACCCGATCGGGACGCTTCTCGGCGCGCTGATCGTCGGCTTCCTCGGCAATATTATGAACCTGATGTCGGTCGACTCGTATATCCAGCAGATTGTCCGCGGTGCGATCATTGCATTTGCCGTAATTATCGATATTTATTCCAAAGACCGGCAAACCAGTAAATCAAACAAATAAAGTTTTCTTCCGGTTCCGATACCTACGCAGCGGAAGAAAAAATGAAATATAAAATTATGAGGAGGAAAGTATGAAAAAATTAGTCAGTATTATCTTAGTAAGCGTGATGCTCGCAGCCGTTGCTCTCACGGGCTGCGCGAGCACGGAACAGCCGGCGGCTTCTTCGGATGCCGGAACAGACGCCCAGGTGTCCGCGGCTCCTGCCGAATCGTCTGCGGCCGCAGACAGCGGCGAAAAGGCCGAGGGCGGGAAATACAAGGTCGCTTATGTGGCCCGTACCCTTTCCGACGTATTCGCTTCATGGCTCGCATCCGAAATGCAGAAATCGGCGGAGCAGTATTCCGATACCTACACGCTTGACGTGCTGGATTCCCAGGGCGACCCGGAGAAGGAAAACTCCCTGCTTGAGAATTGCATTACACAGGGCTATGACTGCGTTATCATCCAGCCGAACGACGGCGAGCTCCAGCGGCCGTATGCGGAAAAACTGGTGGAAGCGGGCATTAAGGTAATTACCACGAATGCGAAGATACCGGACCTTGAAGGCGCTTCCAGCGTTGACGCGGACCCGTACGAACAGGGCGCAGTCCTCGCCAGGGACGCGGCGGAAAAAATTCCGGAAAACGGCAAAATCGTGATCCTGAACTGCCTGCCGGGCAACCTGCATACGACGACCCGCTATAAAGCGTTCCAGGAAGAATTGCTTGCAAAACGCCCCGATATCGAGGTGCTGGGCGACCAGATCATCGAGCAGGGCAGCGAAGCGGATGCAATGGCGGTATTTGAAGACTGGGCGCAGTCCTATGGCACATGGGATTGCACGCTGACCACCTCCGACGCGCTTGCGCAGGGCTTCATCAACATGGCAAAAGACAACCCGGCATTTGAAAATACCCTCGTATACGGCGTAGACGGCACGGCGGGCGGAATGCTCAACGTAATCGACGGTACGCAGACGGCGACCTGCCTGCAGAATGCGATCGAGCTCGGCGAACTGAATACGAAGCTGGCAAACGAGCTCCTTACGGGCGCAACCGAGCAGGAAGATTATGCAATTGACGCAATCCTTGTGGATTCCAGCAACGTGGACGAATACATCAAAATCTACATCGACAACGGACAGCTCACGGAAGCTGAAGTAAAACAGCATCAGGACGCTGCCTGACCATTCAAAAAACATCTGCAACCGGGAACATCCGGCCGGGCCGTTCAAACGGCGGCCCGGCCGAACTGAAAATGATGTGCGTGGGTGATTGAAAAAAGCTTGGGACTGCAGGCGAAAGGCGGCATATTGCCGCCTTTGCGCAGCGGTCCGCGCAATGAGAGGAGACTGGGATATTGAAGGGAACAATGAAAGTCGCCGTTATGAACGGCGTGGGAAAAATGGGATATACGGAACGGCCGATCCCGCAGCCAAAGGACGACGAGGTATTGGTGAAGCTGGAATATGTGGGAATTTGCGGTTCGGACCTTCACTTTTATGAAGCGGGAGCCATCGGCGACCACGTGGTGGAGCCGCCTTTTGTTTTGGGGCACGAACCCGGCGGCACGGTGGTTGAAGTCGGGAAGGACGTAAAACACCTCAAGGTGGGGGACCGCGTCGCGCTTGAACCGGGGAAAACCTGCGGGCATTGCGAATTCTGCAAAAGCGGCCGGTATAACCTCTGCCCGGACGTCATCTTTTTTGCGACCCCCCCTGTGGACGGGGTCTTCCAGGAATATGTGGCGCACGAAGCGGACCTGTGCTTCAAGCTTCCGGATAATGTGAGCACGCTTGAAGGCGCGCTGATCGAACCGCTGGCGGTTGGCTTCCATGCCGCGAACCAGGGCGGGGCCGAGCTCGGGCAGACGGCGGTCGTGATGGGCGCGGGCTGCATTGGCCTCGTATCCATGATGGCGCTGAAAGCCAAGGGCGTTTCCCAGGTTTATGTGGTGGATATCATGCCGAAGCGGCTGGAAAAAGCGATGGAGCTTGGCGCGACAGGCGTAATCAACGGCGCGGAGCAGGACGTGGTTCGCGAAATTATGGAGCTGACGGAAGGAAAGGGATGCGACCTTGTCATCGAGACCGCCGGCAACGAAATTACCATGCAGCAGGCAATTAAAGGGGCGAAAAAAGGCGGCACCGTTGTTTTCGTGGGATATTCCATCAAGGATAACGCAAGCGTTCCCATGAACCTTGCGCTCGATAAGGAACTGACCTTTAAGACAATTTTCCGCTACCGCAATATTTACCCGATGGCAATTGAAGCGGTTGCTTCGGGCAAGGTGGATTTGAGGAACATCGTAACGGATATTTTCTCGTTCGACGATATCCAGAACGCAATGGACCAGAGTGTGGAGAATAAAGCGAATATCGTGAAAGCGGTTGTAAAAATAGCGGACTGAAAAAAACAGCGGAGGAAACAGAATGTCGCTTGTAAATATGAAGGAAATGCTTATGCACGCGCGGGAAGGCGGCTATGCGGTCGGACATTTCAACGTGTTTAACACGGAAATGCTGCGCGGCGTGGTGATGGCAGGGGAAAAACACAATTCGCCGATTATCCTCGCTTTCGCGGAAGTGTTTGAACAACTGGTAACAATTGAAGAGTTCGCCCCTGCCATGATCGCGGCAGCGAAGGCTGCGAGCGTGCCGGTCGCTGTCCATCTCGACCATTCCAAGACGTTTGAATATATTAAACGCGCGGTTGGCGCGGGCTTCACATCCGTCATGATCGACGCCTCCGACCAGACGTTTGACGAAAATGTACGGCGCACAAAGGAAGTGGTTTCGCTGTGCGGACCGAAAAATGTGACGGTGGAAACGGAGCTCGGGCATGTGGCCGGGCTGGAAGGCTATGAAAACGGCTATGAAGACAGCGCGGACGAATACACGGATGTGCAGGAAGCCAAAGAATTTATCCGTGAAACCGGGGCGGATGCGCTCGCGGTGGCCATCGGTACGGTGCACGGGGTTTATAAAAAGGAACCCGAGCTGAACATCGAACGGCTGAAGGAACTGCGGCGGGAAGTGCCGGTTCCGCTCGTGATGCACGGGGGAAGCGGCCTTTCGGACCAGGATTTTCGGAACACCGTTCAAAACGGAATTACGAAAACAAATATTTTTACAGACCTCACCCTTGCGGCCAAAAAATCCTTGCGCGAAAATTGCGTGGACGGCGGCGGCCGACAGCTTGGTTATCTCGACCTGTGCGTAAGAACTGCGGAAGCGGTGTGCGCGGAGGCGGAGAAAAAAATCCTCCTGTTCGGTTCGGCGGGGAAACGGTGAATCGCTGTACGGGCGGCGGAAAACGCGCCTTTTGTGAACTCCGCGCGTTTTCTGAAACCGGGAAAGGAAGAATCCAATATGCAGGAAAAACTGGCAGGAAAACTCAAAAACGCGGTTAAAAAGCGCCGCCCTGCGGTGATTGGCTTTGACGGCTTCATCGACGAAGTGGTCCATGTGGTGGAAAAACGCCTGGACCCCGAACACTATGCGCGCGTGCGCACCATTGCGGATTATGCGGATATGGTCCGCAACGGCGCAGGGCTCAGCACCAGCATGGAAATTGTGACCGTCGCAAAAAAGCTCGGCGGCAACGGCCCCAATATGTCGATCGGCCTGAAGAATTACGGAATTGACCTCACCTACATCGGAACGGTGGGGACGGGCGGCCTTGATCCGGTCTATGCGCCGCTTGCGGAGGGCTCGCGCATCATCGGCGTGGCCGACCCGGGCCAAACGGATGCGGTAGAGTTCGAGGACGGGAAGATCATCCGCTGCAAGCTCGTTCCCTTGAACCTTATGAGCTGGGAAGACGTCAAGCGCAAGGTGGGCCTCGAAGAGCTGATCCGCCTGGTGTGCGGGGCGGAGCTCCTGAGCTTCAGCAACTGGTCGATGATTATGCACATGAGCGAAATTTGGGAAGGGCTGCTTACGGAGGTGCTGCCCCATGTAGGGAACCGGGCGGAAAAAACGCTGTTTATTGACTTTGCCGATCCGGAGAAGCGTAGCGGCGGGGAAATCCTCGACGCGGTGCGCCTGCTGGAGCGGTTCCAGGAAACCGGCGTAAAAACCTCCCTTGGGCTCAATAAAAAGGAAGCGTGCGAATTCGCGGAATTGTTCGGCAGGAAAATTGCGGATTACCGCGAATACCCGCTCGAAGAACTGACCCGCTTTGTAGCGGAGCATATAAAGATCGATTGCCTGGTGGTGCATCCGGTTAAAAAGGCGGCATGCGTGACAGGCGGCAGTTATTACGAAGTGGACGGACCCTTCTGTGCGAATCCGGTTTTGAGCACGGGCGCGGGGGATAATTTCAATGCGGGCTTTGCCTACGGCTACCTGTGCGGCTTCGAGCCGGAGCTGTCGCTGATGCTCGGGACGGCGACGTCGGGCTTTTATGTGCGGAACGGGCGCACGGGCACTGCGGAAGAAATAGAACATTTTTTGATGGAGTGGAAAGAAGGAACGCTGGACTGCTGAAAGCAGCGGCCTGAACGGAGGAAAAAAACATGGCAAAGATGGAAGGTCTTGCGCACATCGGCGTATTTGTATCTGATTTACAAAAATCAAAGAAATTTTACGAAGATATACTCGATTTTAAAACAATATGGGAATGCAGGGTAAAGGAAGCGGACGGAACGACGACGGACGTCGCCTTCGTACAGAACGGCTGCCTGACGCTTGAACTGGTGCGGCTGGAAAACCTGCAAAAACGGACGGATGGAATCGTAGACCATATCGCAATGAAGGTAGAGGATATTGAAGCGGTAAAAGAGACTTTGATTTCGCGGGGCATTGCGTTCGAGACAAACGAGGTTGTTTTCAATGCGGACGTTTTCCCGAACGGATCAAAATGGATTTTATTCCGCGGGCCGGATTATGAACATCTTGAGCTTACGGAAGTGTTATAGAAGGCGATAGGAGAAAAATTATGGAAAATCAGGGAATAAGAGATACGGAAAAATTTGCGGTGGAAATCCGCATGCAGGTGATTCGCCAGCTTGCAAAGCTTGGTTTCGGGCATGCGGGCGGCTGCCTGTCTGTGGCGGACGTAATTGCTTCGCTTTACAGCGGCATCATGAATGTAGACCCGAAGGACCCGCAAAAAAAAGAACGGGACAGGCTGGTTGTCTCCAAGGGACACGCGGGGCCGGCGCTTTATGCGGCGCTCGCGCTCAAGGGCTTTTTCCCGATGGACTGGCTCGATACGCTGAACCAGGGCGGGACGCACCTTCCAAGCCACTGCGACGGCAATAAGACGCCGGGAATCGACTGCACGACAGGCTCCCTCGGGCAGGGGCTCTCCCTTGCGGCGGGCATGGCGTACGGACTCAAGCTTGACGGGATGCCGAATATGGTATACGCGATTTTGGGGGACGGCGAATGCCAGGAAGGGCAAATCTGGGAGGCGGCGCTTGCCGCGCCGAAATTCGGGCTGGATAACCTCGTTTGCTTTGTGGATTACAACAAAATACAGCTTGACGGCACGGTGGAGGAGATTATGCCGCTCGAAAGCCTGTTTATGAAATTTCGTTCCTTTGGATGGCATACGCAGCAGGTAAACGGCAACGACCCGGCGTCGATCTTCGCAGCCGTGGAGCTTGCGAAAAAAGAGACGGGCCGCCCGAGCGCAATATTGCTCGATACCGTAAAAGGATACGGATGCAGCGAGGTTGCGGCGCTCGGCTGCCTGAGCCACCATATGGATATGCCGGAAGACCTTGCGCAGCGCTGCATGGCGGAGCTTGAGGAGCAGATGAAACAATACGAATAGGAGAAGCGATATGAAAATTCAACTTGCATTTCATAACGAGACGGAAGCCGCGCCGCTGAGCTCGGCCTATACGGATACCATTGCGGAATTAATGGAGGACGACAGGGATGTGGTTTCCCTTGACGCGGACCTCATGAAGGCGATCAAAATCGACCAGATACAGGAACGGTTCCCGGACCGCGTGCTAAACGTCGGCATCCAGGAAGGGAATATGATCGGTATGGCGGCAGGCATGGCGCGCGTAGGGAAGAAGGTCTATGCGCATACGTTCGCGCCGTTCATTACACGCCGGGTTTTTGACCAGATATTTATTTCCTCGGCCTATGGGAAAAACCCGATCCGCCTGTATGGAAGCGATCCGGGCATCTGCGCGAAATTCAACGGCGGCACGCATACCACGTTTGAAGATATTGCCATGATGCGCACGCTTCCGGACATTTACCTGTTCGAGATCACGGACAGCACGATGTTCAAAAGCCTGATGCACGCGACCCGGGACGAAAACAGGATTATCTATTTCCGCGCGGACCGTGCCCCGGCTGTGAAGGTATACGACGACTCGAGCGAATTCGCGCCCGGAAAGGGCGCCGTTCTGAAAGAGGGAACGGATGTAACGGTCATTGCCTGCGGAATTATGGTAAGCGAAGCCCTTGTGGCGGCGGAAAAGCTGGAGCAGGAGGGAATCTCCGCAGCGGTCATCGATATGTTCACCATCAAACCGATCGATCGGGAACTGATTGTGGAATATGCGAAGAAAACGGGCGCAGTTGTGACGGCGGAGAACCATAATGTAAACGGCGGCCTCGGGGACGCGGTGGCGTCCGTACTCGCGGAAGAACAGCCCACGGTGATGCGCAAGCTGGCTGTGCGCGATGAATTCAGCGAGGTAGGCCCGATGGATTACCTGCGGGAACGCTTTCATCTGAATGCGGAAGGCGTGACCGCGGCCGTAAAAGACGTTCTGCAGCATAAATAAGAAAAATGAAAAGCGCGATTGGGATTGACATCGGCGGCACCAATTTCCGGATCGGATGGGTACGCGAAGACGGCGCGGTGCTTTGCTCGGATAAAAAACCGAGCGAAGCCCTGTGCGCGGGCGGAAAAGCGGTGGATTTGCTGGCCGGGGAGATACGGGCGTTTATGGAAGCAAACGGCGTTGGAGACGCGGCGGCCATTGGCATCGGCTTCCCGGCCCCGGTCTCGTCGGACGGGAAAACAGTATTTCCCTGTCCGAACCTGAAAAACCCGGTGGAGGGCTTCGGAAACGTCGATGTGGTAAGCAGGCTCATGGAAAGCACCGGCCTGCCTGTGGCGATTGCCAAGGATACGGATATGCTGCTCCAGGCGGAAATCACGGTGCGGAAGACGGGCCCGCAGGACATTGTGACGGCGTTCTATTTTGGAACGGGCGTGGGCAACAGCGTCTATTACCGCGGGAATATGCTGCGCGGGGCGCACGGAAGCGGCTGCGACATCGGGCATATTCCTGTGCTGGGGGGAACGCGGACCTGCGGATGCGGGAAAAAGGGCTGTATCGAATGCTATGCGTCGGGCACATACCTTGCCTCGCTATGGAAAAAGAAGTTTGCGGACTGCGCCCTTCCCGATATTTTCCGGGTGCATGAAGGGGCCCCCGAGCTGGCGGACTTTATAGAGGCCTGCGCAATTCCCGTGGCGGCGGAGGTCACGATCTTCGATCCGACGCTTGTGGTCCTCGGGGGCGGCGTACTCGAAATGGAACATTTTCCGTATGCGGAGTTGACAGAGAAAATTTACGGGCATGTGAAAAAACCATACCCCGCGGAGGCAATGAAAATTGAACGGGCAATGGCGGGAAAGGATGCGGGCATACGGGGCGCGGCATGGTATGCGCTTGCGCATGCCCTTTAAAGGGGAAATAGTATGAAAAATATACCGGAAGTGCGGCTGGGAATCATAGCCGTAAGCAGGGACTGCTTTGTGGCAAGCCTTTCAGAGCGCCGCCGCAAAGCGGTTGCGGAAGCCTGCGCACAAAAAAAGATCGGTCTTTATGAGGTGCAGACGCTTGTGGAAAGCGAACGCGATGTGCAAAAGGCCCTCGGTGAGGCGCGGCGCGAAGGATGTAACGCGCTCGTCGTATTCCTGGGGAATTTCGGGCCGGAAACGCCGGAAACGCTTCTTGCGGAGAAATTCGGCGGCCCGGTGCTTTATGTGGCGGCCGCGGAAGAAACGGGAAAAGACCTGGTGGGCGGCCGCGGAGACGCATACTGCGGCATGCTGAATTGCTCTTACAACCTGGGGCTGCGCAAGCTGCGCGCGGTAATCCCGGAATCGCCGGTCGGCACAGCGGAAGAAATCGCGGGGCAAATAGGGGAATTCCTTCCCGTGGCGCGCGCCCTGCTGGGGGTGCGTTCCCTTAAGGTGATTACCTTCGGACCCCGGCCGCAGGATTTTTTTGCCTGCAACGCACCGATTAAAGGCCTGTACGACATGGGGATCGAAATCCAGGAGAATTCGGAGCTCGATCTCCTGGTGGCCTTCCGCGCGCATGAAAATGACAGCCGGATCGGCGGAATCGTTGACGAAATGAAGGAAGAACTGGGAGGAGCGCCCTATCCCGACCTCCTGCCGCGCATGGCGCAGTTTGAACTGACGCTTCTCGACTGGGCGGCGGAAAACAGGGGGGCAAGGGAATATGTGGCCTTTGCCAACAAGTGCTGGCCCTCGTTCCTGAAAGAATTTGGTTTTGTACCCTGCTATGTGAACAGCAGGCTCACAGCAAAGGGGTATCCTGTCGGATGCGAGGTGGATATCTACGGCGCGGTCAGCGAATACATCGGGACGTGCGTTTCCGCCGACGCGGTGACGCTCCTCGATATCAACAATACGGTCCCGCAGGACCTCTATGAAGAAGAAATCAAAGGACGCTGGGATTACCGCCTGCACGAAACCTTCATGGGTTTCCATTGCGGCAATACCCCGATCTGCAAGCTTTCGGAAGGGAAGCTGCGTTATCAGCTGATCCAGAACCGCCTGCATGAACAGGGCGGCGAACCCGGCTTTACCCGCGGGACAATGGAAGGGGATATTATGCCCGGGCCGGTGACGCTGTTCCGGGTGCATGCGCATGCGGATACATCCCTTGCGGCATATATCGCGCAGGGAGAGGTGCTGCCCGTGCCCACACATTCGTTTGGCGGGATTGGTGTGATTGCGGTTCCGGAAATGGAACGGTTTTACCGCCATGTGCTGGTCGGAAAGCATTATCCGCACCACGGCGCCCTCATGTTCGGGCATGCGGGGAAAGCGCTTTTTACCGTTCTCGATTATCTGGGGATTGGCGACATTGCGTTCAATCAACCCAGGCATATGCTTTATCCGGGGGAAAATCCATTTGTATGAAAATGCGGATCGGTTTTTCCGCAACGTTTGAAAGTGTGCGGGGCTGCGGAGTCCTCCTGCCGCAGCATCCCCGGCACACTTGGGGAGAAAGGGAGAGAGCGATGAGGGAAGGAATCTGCGTGGCAGGAAGCGTTCTTGTCGATAAGGTATACCCGATCGAGATATATCCGCCCAAGGGAGAGCTTACAACAATTACGGAGGGAATCACCCAATCCACCGGCGGCGCGCTCAGCAATGTAATCCAGGACCTCGCGAGGCTTAACCCAAAGCTGCCGCTGCAGGCGGTCGGCCTGGTCGGCGCGGACGAAGAAGGCCGCTTCATCAGGGACGAATTCGCAAAATATCCGAATATCGACCTGCGCGGGCTGAGGACGGAACCGGACGCCCCCACTGCGTTTTCGTTTGTGATGAGTGAAAACACCACAAAACAGAGAACGTTCTTTTGCTGCCACGGAACAAATTCCCTGCTCAGCGAGCAGGATTTTGTGTGGGAAGAAATTAACGCCCGGCTGCTGCACATAGGATATATCCTTTTGCTTGCACATCTGGATTCACCGGACGAGACCTATGGAACCCGGATGGCGCGGTTGCTTGCGCGGGCGCAGCGGGAAGGGATTAAGACCTCGATCGATGTGGTGAGCGAAGCGGGCGGCCGTTTCCGGCGGCTTGTTCCCCCGGCCTTAAAATATACGGATTATTGCGTAATTAATGAATTTGAGGCGCAGGAAATTACAGGGATACGCCTGCGCGGCAAGGATGGGGCGCTGTACCGTGAAAATATGCCGGATGCGCTTTCCGTGCTCCGCAGTATGGGCGTTGCGGAATGGGCGGTAATCCATGCGCCGGAAGGCGGCTTTGGCATGAACTGCCGGGGAGAGTTTGTGGAGGCAGACAGCCTTAAGCTGCCGGCAGGCTTCATCAAAGGAACGGTTGGCGCGGGCGATGCGTTTTGCGCGGGTATTCTTTATGCGGCTTACCGGGGGCAAAGTCTCCGGGAAGGAATTATTTTGGGGACGGCTTCCGCAGCCTGCTCTTTGTCCCATGAAAGCGCGACCGGCGGCGTGCGCAGCGAGGCGGAGGCGCTCATGGTCGACCGGAGGTACAGGGCCCCGGCGGGCATATAAAACAAGCGAACGGCCAGGCGGCCTCCGGGCCGTCTTTTTTGTTGCGTTTTAAAGAATGGATGTCATATAATAAAAGAAAAACCGGGAAGGCAATACATTCAATGAGTACGCAGGAACAGATCAACGAATTGAAAACAGAATTCAGGGAACTCCTATTATCCACCCAGCGCGACGGGGCCGAAAAACTGCTTGCGTGGCTCGAAGAAACGGATTTTTATTCCGCGCCCGCCAGCACCTCCAAGCACGGCGCGTACGAGGGCGGCCTTTTGAACCACAGCATGAATGTGTACAAGCTGCTTGTGAATTTCAATAAGAACATTAAATGCGAACGTGAGGATTCCCTGATTATTGCCGGACTCCTGCACGATGTGTGTAAGACGAATATGTATGTAAAGGGAATCAGGAACGTTAAAACCCCGGGCAAACGCGAATGGACGGAAAAAGAGGTCTATATGATCGAGGATGAGCTGCCCATTGGCCACGGGGAAAAGTCCGTTTACCTGCTGATGAAACATATCGACCTTACGGAAGAGGAGGCGGTTGCGATCCGCTGGCATATGAGCGGTTACGATGACGCCGCCCGCAGCTATATCGGCGGCATTACCCAATCGAAAGCATTTGAAAAATATCCGCTTGCCCCGGCGCTTGCAATCGCGGATATGTATGCGACCTATTTTGCGGATTGAATTTTAAACGAATTAAAAACACCGGAGCTTCCAGCCTGTTGAAAACTCCGGTGTTTGCTTTCTGTATAAAGATTTTTATAATAACGGCTGCCAGCCATTGGCATCCATTTCCTGTTTAATCTCATTCCACGATTTATTCATGACGCGGATTATACTGCCGTTATTCCCATGATACCATTTTCCGTTTTCAGGGTTAAAGATCAAATCGGCGCGCCAAAGATCGGAGGTGCTTGAACCGTCGTTGGTATTGGCATAAACCGTTACATTTTTGGAAGGATTCTTACCTCCGGCGCTGCTTGCATCGACGTACGGCTGAATATAATAATCGCCGCTGATTCCGTTCCGGTCCAGCACAGAGGACGGGAATGCGGGCCATTTTCCGTCATAAGCGCTGCCCATCAGATAAGTACGGAGGGAATCGTTATTCAGGTATTTGACGGCATTCCCGGTGGCCGCGGCAATCTCGGCGCTTGTCATGCCGGTAAATTGGTACATGTTCAGGTAAGATTCAACCGCAATGTCAAGCGAACTGTTGGGGTCCTTGTGGTAGGTACACATAATGAATATATTGTCACCCAACGAATACCCAACATAGGAACCGCCGCTGGGGCAGGTAGGCGTCGAAGTAAAATATTTATCGCCTTCATTGGCGATGACTTCTTCGATTTTAAGGTCTTCCTTGAATGCGCGCTGCGTTTTATAGGCGCGTATAATTTGCTGGATATTATTATCGCATACCGCCTTTTGCGATGCGCTAATATAACCGATTGCATTTGGAATCAGGATTGCTGCGAGAATTGCAAGGATTGCAATTACGATAATCAATTCAATTAGGGTAAAGCCGCTTTTTTTCTTCATAAAATAATACCGCAATGCTCCAATATGTTATATGTTATTATAGCCCTTTTTGCAGGCGCTTTCAACAAAATCGAAAAAGCTTTTGAATATATTAATCAACCGGAGAGCCCGGAATGGAAAAAAGGGAGTTTTGCGGAATCGTGCAGTATAAATAAAGTGATTTATTAATGTGAACTTCTTTCGCGGTATGATGATAAACAATTTTACATCATAAGCATAGATTGATTTTTAATCCCATAAAGCATGGATTAACTGTTGACTTCCCAGCATTCTTATTATATAATAACTAAGCTGTCTCAAATAGGAGACATCGTAAATACGTCGCGGGGTAGAGCAGTTTGGTAGCTCGTCGGGCTCATAACGCGCGGTCGTACAGAAAAAATCGCATAACAAAGCCAAAAATTAGACCTGTGAATAGAGCGTTTACAGGTTTTTTGTTTGCCATCGAATTTTGCCAAAGTACGCATTTCCCCTCCTATCCCCCTCCTGAGATTGTAAAATTGATGATTTTTAGCTATATTACGGCTATAATGAAATTATAATAACATACAGTGAAGCAGGAGCTTACGAATGACACAGAAAGATAGCGAATCAAGGATAAAGCTAAATTTACAGTGGATAAACGAACTTATTGGTGAAGACTATAAATACTGGAGCGATGGTTCGGTCATAATAATTGAAACTCAAACAGGAACAGGCAAGACAACCTTCATCAAAGAAGTGTTGGTTCCGTTTGCGATAGAAGCTGGAAAGAAAATCTTGTTCATATGTAACAGGATAAACCTAAGGCGGCAAGTAACAGAAGATTTGCTGAAAGTGGCGACAGGCAAAGAAGCCGGCTACTCACCCAAAGAGTTAGACGAGATAGAACTGGACGGGATAACCATTAAAAGCTATCAGAAAATTCAGGAAGAAATATTAAACGATAAGTACAATACTGGTTCCGGTCATGCCAGCACCATAGATATATATGATTACATCATTTTGGACGAATGCCACTACATTTTTGCGGACAGCAATTTCAATAACACAACACGCCTGATTTTTGAAAAGCTGATACAAACATGGCATTATAACGCAGTAAAAATCTTTATAACTGCAACAGCACATGAAATCAAAGATTCCATTCGTAATTATCTAAGTGATCGCTCACGTAAAATAACAGGACTTCCATGGGTCTATGAACATTTCAATATGCGTGACTATACCACGGGAACAGATTATCGGTATATAAATAGTACAAAGTATTTCAAAAATATCAACGATATAATTGCAACCATTCAAAATGATATGTCGGATGATAAGTGGATTGTTTTCGTCTCCAATATAGAAAAGGACGGTAGAGTAATTGAAGCCGCTTTAGGAGAGCAAGCTGTTTTCATAACGAAAGATACAGAATCGAGCAATCCAGAACTACAATTAATAATCAATGAAAAGAGATTCAGTAAAAAAGTACTCATAACCACTAGCACTCTGGATAATGGAATCAGTATTGAGGATGAAAGTGTAAGGCACATTGCCATTATGACATGGAATGAAATCTCTTTTATACAAATGCTGGGCAGACGTAGGGTAAAGATAAACAATGCAGATAAGGTCAATTTGTATATCCACACGCGGGATAGTAGGAGTTTCCGTACATTACAAACAGTCTATGAAAACAAAATCAAAGAAATCGAACTATGCAATGAAGATTTAAACGCTTTCAACAGGAAATATGATAATAGTCCAGACGGGTTAGGACTTCTAAAGGAGCTGTTCTATAGGCACGAGGCTACAGGCGAATGGACAGTCAATCCAATAGGCGCAGATAGGTTATATAGCGATAAAAAGTTTGTGGAGCGAATGATTAAGAGATTTCAAACAGACAAAAAGTTCGCTTTCGTCAAAGAACAGCTATCATGGATTGGGCTGGAAGATACGTTTGATGAATCTAATCTAATAGAGAATGTAATGCCTAATACCATAAGAAATGAACGTGAATCCTATCTGTCCAGTATATATGAAAAAGGTACTGACGGCGTAATGCTGATGAAAGCGGACAGAGATGAACTAATAGAGAAAATCAATATACGCGATGGGAACGGCAGACTGTTCAAAAGCGCCAAAACGTTAAACAGTGCGTTAGAAGAATTGGGAAGCCAGTTCCGCATAAAGTCATTTGAGACGAGCAGGAATGGGAAATCATATAAAAGCGCTTGGAGAATCATAAAGCAGATACCCGAAGAACAGTAACCCCCTTTTTTGGTTGAAAATTAAGTAAGCTTAAAAACCAACGAAATACGGGGGTTATGTTTGTTTCTGTCTCCCAAAGCCTATAGACACCCTATAGCGTTAAAACATACTTTTCCCGAAAAGTTCCCCGTCCAAAAGAGTTCAAAGCGTCTATGCGTCCCACAGAGCGTATAGCATATACTTGCCTCATGTTTTTCCAGAAAATCGCCCTAAATTATGAACATTTTGTAAACAATACAAAAATCCGGTCGAAATCCGGCTGTTTTTTCGCACCGAAAACGTTATTAGATGTATACGTTTCTATATAGGAGCGGAAAAATTTGGAGAGAGGAGGAATAACAATGGAACCAATCAATTTTGAAGCCGACAGTCATTTTATTATAAGCGGGATAAAGCAAGACCTCGTATATTTGCAAGATAGACTGACGGTCGAGCAAGTCACAGGCAAGAAAGCATGGAATCTCGTTTGGAAAATTAAAGACCAGCTAGAAGAATTGGATTTTGTACTTTCACATGCTTGTGGAGAGTAACGCCATTACACACAACTGCGGTGACTGATGGACGGGATAGCGCAATTCTTCTAAAATCACCAAAACAAACAAAGCAAAAAATTTATGGAGAAAAGAAAAATGGAAAAAGCGGTTTTTAAGGAATTACATCCACTGAAACAGGTACTAGAGTTCGAAAACTATGCTGAGGAAAGGAAATTTCCACAGGATATAATGCAACATCTCTCTTGTATTGGTGGGTACTATTACGAGATTTTGACTGAACTGTCAAAACCCGAAATGCGGGATAAGCCTTTAACGCCAGTTGTTCGCTTAATGACTGAAGGCATGCACAACATGTCGTTGCACGTTGGGTTTATGCTTAAATGCTATGACCTACTAGATGATGAATGCTGGCAGCAGTTCAGGAGGCTATGTGAAGAACTAAAAAATTTCGATGAGATGATGGATTTTTCAGATGAAGCTTTCTCAGCACCTAGAGCAAATGACGGTGATGAAAACCCAGGTATAGTCCTTGTTAAATATCCTCGTAAATAAGGAGAGGATAGAAGCAATGTTAGCGATGGGGGGCTACTCGTAGGTAGCTCTCCAATATAACAGCAATGGGAATCAACTGTACACAAACAAAAAATGGAGGTAAGAAAAATGGTTACAAAAAATCACAATAGGAGTCTTGAGAAGGTTCGTAACGAAATAGGGCAGTTTCACGAATATTTAAGGACAAAGCATTTACTGAACGATTGCTTTCAGGGACATATAAACAAACTCAATATTGCTTTGATAAATCTGACGATTTTTCTAAATTCCTCAAAGGCAACTTCTGATGGAAGGCCACGTAGAAGTTTTGCGATAGACCTTTTCAAGGATATACCATATGGCATATTAATTATATTGTTTGATTTAAAGAATATGGACTTGCTGAATGATGACACATGGAGACGGCTGAAGCGTTTTTATGCTAACGTAGACCAAACCTTTTGTGAATTATTCCCACAGCATTAACAAAGAGCAGGTTCCCCAAAGAAATAACCTCTCAGATTAAGAGGTTACAGCCCTTCGTGAGCCAAGTGTATAGTTGTGGGGGCTGCTTCGGGAGTCTCCCAACATACAAAAACTGTGGAGGAAAAAGCAATGGCAAGCGCCAGAAAAAGAGGAAAAGGCTACGAGATCAAGGTATATTGCGGTCTGCGCCCAGATACATTTGGGCGAATTGATAAGTATGAGATGTGGTATCCCGAACCGGGCATGACACCAAAACAGATTGAAAAAGCATTGGAAAAAGAAAAACATCGGTTCGAGGAAGAAGTCAAACATGGGCATATCTATGACGATAAGATGAAATTTTGTGAATTGGTGGAGCTGTGGAAGAACGATTACGCCAAAAATAGGTTAGCTCCTAAAACGTATTCGCGCTATGGGGATTACCTGAAAAGGATTCTTCCCGTCATAGGACACATCAAATTGAAAGACCTGTCCCCTGTCCATCTGAACAGATTATATGAATCCCTTACAAAATATGGGCTGAAACGCGACAGGAACGGACACATCGTAGGGGATGGACGGTTTGCGCCAAAGACCATATTAGAACATCACCGGGTAGTATCGGCAATCCTTTCAATGGGCGTTCGTTGGGGAATTGTAGAACAGAATGTTGCGGCAAGGGCTACCCCGCCAAAGGTGCCGTATAAAGAACGTGCCTATCTAAATGAGGAACAGACCAGAGAGTTAGTGTGCCTGCTTGAAAAAGTACCTATCATATATAAGACCATGACACTACTGTTAATTCATACAGGCATGAGGCGTGGCGAGCTGATGGGGTTAGAGTGGAAAGACATTGACTTTGAAGCAAACACTATGAGGATTGTTCGTACATCACAGATCGCAAATGGAATCATCACAAAAGAACCAAAAACAAAATCCAGTATTCGGACATTGACCTTTGGAAATACAGTCCACAAACTTTTGACAGAATACCGGCTATGGCAGAACAAGCGCCGTCTGAAAGCAGGTGCAGACTGGGTTCAAACAGACAGACTGTTTACGACGAAAAGTGGAGAGCCGTTAAGTCCTGACAGTATATCCTGTTGGTTCAAACGGTTCATCAGGATTAGCGGATTACCAATCGTAACATTACATTCCCTGCGTCACAGCAACGCTACGCTGATGATTGCGGAAGATGTAGATATTGCCACAGTATCAAAACGGTTAGGACATTCCAACACCGCCACGACTTTGAATATCTATACCCATGCTTTGAAATCTCGTGATAAAGTAGCTGCTGAAAAACTGGACTCTATCTTGGCATTATGAGAGGATGGGACAACTGGGGCAAGTATATAACACCTTAATAGCCAAAACAAAGAAAGTGTAACAGAAGTGTATAACATTTGCCCCTTTTGCCCCATCTAATATAGCAGATGATATATCTGCCCGAATTGTTGCGTGTTATGCCAAAGAATATTCGGAGAAAGTAATCATGATTGCAGTAAAAGAGAATGCGGAGTATCAGGTTGGGTTTGAAGTATCACAAGCAGTCGGGCAGCTTCAAGGGTTGAAAAACGAGATCGAAAATGGTGGTTCAATCAGCAAAGCGGATATAATATCAAGATTAGATGATATTTTAAATAAGTTAAGCAAAATTCACAGTATGATGACTGAAAAGTAACTGAATGTGTTGCAGGCTGTATAGCAGGAAAACCGTTTGAGGCGAAGCCCTTTCCGCGAAAACATTTCAAAACCGTCTATGAGGATCATGGAGTCCCGTAGGCGGTTTCTTTTTGCCATTTTTCAAAGCAACAAACCTAACCCCCGTTTTTTGCTGAAAATTAAGCTAACTTAACTTTCCACGAAATAGGGGGGTTAAATGTTTTGAACTTTACAATTAAGAGGAAAGAGGGTTTTGTGAGGGAAAGCTAAGTTGTGGGAGTTTCCCAAAATCATATTGAAAAGAGGTCAGAAGAATGAACGAAAACAAAATCATGGAACAGCTTAAAAGTGCAAAAAGAATGATTATCACCTTGCTTGAAAATGTAGATGAGAACTATATTTTTGATGGCAAGGACATTAAACGATTACGGAAAATGCTTGGCGATATTCGATTGATGGAGCAAAAAGCAAAATTTCAAATGGAAACTTTTGAAACGGCAATGATACTATGAAGCTCATATACGTTAAAAAGTCGTTTGCCGGACAGGTGGCCGAAAAAGTTTTAAAAAACTGTCTATGGGGCTGTAGGAGTTCAATAGAATGTGGTTAAGGCATAAAAAGAGTTGGAACGAATGCGATTCTTCAATCAGAGGTCGGTTTAATGTTTTGCAAAGCAAATTGAATACATTGGTTGATAAATTCATTTCGGCTTATATCGGCTTCTGTTGCACTTTTGTCAACATTTTTCAACAAATCAGTCGATATACGAATAGAAATAACTTCTTTATCTGGCTTTTTGGGAATGAATTGCTTGACCATAGCTTTCTCCTTGACATAATTGTATTCGATATACTATAATTTGTATGTATTCTAAAAACGATATTGAAAATCGAATATTGTGTAAAGAGTACCGCCAAACGCAGAGAGATTATTCCCATTTATTAAGCACATAGCTTAGGACAAAATAGAACTGTTTTCATATAATAAAATATATTGATAATAATGGAGGAAGAGGAATGAAATACTGTAATCAATGTAAAAAAGAGGTTTCTGATGGCGCTAAATACTGCATACATTGTGGCGCAGATATAGTTGAACAGCAGGAAAAATCAGTAAAAGGGAAATCTACGAAACAAAATTTGCGCAAATGGATATGTATTGCTCTTGCTGTTTTACTAATCTTTGCAGGACTTGTACAGGCAACAGGGGGAATGGATGAAGTAAGAATCGGTGGAGCGGGAGCGTATGGCGGCTCTTCTATGGCGACAACAGTTTCCGGGTTTACAGCAGTTGGTAGTGCTGCTGTATCAATTTTCTTAGTTGCCACTCCTGCTGGGTGGATTACCTTGGGTATCAGCGGAGTAGCGTGGATTATTTCACTTATTGCCGATAATTACAAATATTCCAATTCTGCATTAAAGGATGTAATAGACGCATATGATGAGCAAATTGATATAATGAATGAAGAATATGATAAGGAAAAGCAAAATATTGAAGAAAATAAGGCAGACCAAATGTCGCAGGATGAATTCCGTAGTAACTCTGAAGCGATGAGCTTCTTAAAAGAAAGTGAAGAAGACTTAATAACAAAAGCTCAGCAAAAGATAGTATCAGAAAGACAGGAAGAATATTTGAAAATGTTGGAAGAATCCCATAATAAGGCGATTGAAGAACTTACAAAAGCAAAAATTTCTGCTTGGGAACAACAAAAAGCGGCTTTGGATACAGTTGCGTAACTTCGGTATGATAAAAATAACATGAACTGATAGAAACCCGCTTAGCGAAATGTTAGGCGGGTTCTTATTCATCTAAAATAAGCAAATAGTTAAAAATATTCCCAATTATTTTTAACCAGATAATATCGAAAAAATATTTAAAGTCACGAATTCGTTGAATATGTTGATACAGCAACAATATAGTGATAATATTGAAATTAACATCTTTGTTTTTGTCTATTAGCAATAAAAAATATGCGATTCAATCGGCTCTGGAGGAATTCGAATGGCTGAAAAAATTACAGTAGCATTAGATTTGATGCGATTAGAAGGCATATGCAAAATGTTACTTGATACTATTAATGAAGACGAACTGAAACAAAAATATCTATTCGTCACGGGCCAAGGAAAAGTTGACAATTTAAAAAGTGCATTATCCCAACTTTCAAAAGCTGATCTCTACAAAATTATTAAGCGTTCACCTGAAATTTCTGAAAGTGTAATTAGAAGTTATTATGAAGAATATAGGTACGGAAGAAAGCCAGGATTTGTTCTATACTGGGCCAATAAGTTTGTTGGAAAGAAAATCAATGAGTCCAAATTAAAAGATCAAATGGATGAATTCCTTGGAACAAAGCATTATAATGTGGATGCGCGGTTTAAGGATTTAAAATGTATTGCGATCACTAAATGGACGGAAGAATCATCGGAAATTTTTGAAGTAGGCTTAACGTATCTCAAAAAATATAGCTACATTACTCCCCAAAATAGGTTTGATTATATCCATGAATTGACAGATTGCTTTGTGTGGATTAACGTTGAAAAAGGATTTGCGGCATTATATAATATGCCTCCTACAATTGAATATATAATTCGAAACGCAATTCTGGAACTATTCGATGTGAAGTTGGTGGGATTATCCTTAAACAAGGCAGTTTTAGATACAATCTTTAATCCAGATGATAGAAAAAAAGTGTCTCTTACAAGTACAATTTTAGATGAAAACAAACCTCAAAAGGTCACATTCTCTGACCCTGATTTAGCGCACAAACAGGATTCATTTATGAAAGGGTTCGAAGAGCATGAAATTGCAGCAGCTCTCTATAATGAGCAGATTGACAATGATATTATTGCTACTTTAGGTGTGAACAGTAATAGAGGGAAATTATATATTAATCAAAATTTAACTACTTCACAATTCAGAAAATGGAGCATAAAGCGAATTGTGACAATTATCGATTATTTTTCTGATATCTTTTCCGAGGATGGTATAGAGAAATTTAGTCATATACAGTTGTTTAGTGGCGGCGAATGGGGACATCTTCGACTCGAAAGCAGGGAGATACTTAATGAAATTGCTCGAGTAATATTAATCTGCAAACAGAAACACGTGGAACAGTATCCCATTAATATTTCCCCTATTGCTTTGTACAACGCTTTCCCCAAGCAGACTGCCTATAGTTATCTTATCGTTTGCGAACGATGTGAGGATACAACAATTCCGAGTTGTATACATTGTCAAAAAAGTATATTTAAGTTAAGCCCGAAAAATACTTTGTCCTGTGAGTCGTGTAAAGAATCGATCACAACGGTTAAATGCGTAGAATGCGGGACGATAAAACCCATTAGAAATATTGATGAAATTCTTTCTATTGCACTTAACGATGAATTTTTAATAAAAATCATTTCTGAATTACAAGCAATTGAACCCAAACTTAAATTGGCTGATAATGAATATGTAACCGTCTATAATGGTCACTTAAGGATTTTAAATGCCGGTGGCTATAAAAGGCTTAGGCCAAAAGATATTCACCATTTCAAAGATTTATATGAATTTACACCTAGCGTATCGGACATAGAACGTGCAAAAAATATTTTGAGAAATCTTGGAGAAAAATGCAAGAAACATCCAACAACAGAGATGTGCGAGGAATGCCGATATAAGCAATTTGATTCAATAGAATCGGTTGAGTGTCTTCAACAACTCTTTTGTTATTTTGATGATTTTATTCCGCAACCACATCAAGGGCAAGAGTATGGTGATATATCAATTACCATAAATCTTGATGGCAGAGATCAAAACATGCAGGGTATTATGAAATCTGAAAATAGAAAAATTACACGATCGTCTAAAACAGGGCGTGAAATACTTGATCAAACACTGAAGGGGTTACAAGATGTAAGGACTGAAATAATTTCTATTATCGTCCCCGCCACTTTGGATACTCAATTGATAGAGGCTTTATTGCTTTTGGCTAAAATACTTAAGAAAAAAGTAATAATATTGGATAGTGATTTTATGATTCGTTTGACTCTTGCATATGAAAAGAAAAAGCTTGTGTGAAATATATAGTATTGTGTCAATAACTCCCCTCCTTTTGCCCTCGACATAGAATCGCCAAAGTTTTGTGCTATTGGCATATAATAAAATATATGTGCGATTTCATCATACAAAAGGTGCTTTTCCCTTGACATCCTATGCCACCTGTTATATAATAATTAAGCTGTCTCAAATAAGCGGCACATAAAATACGTCGCGGGGTAGAGCAGTTTGGTAGCTCGTCGGGCTCATAACCC
Organism: Christensenella intestinihominis; assembly: GCF_001678845.1. Taxonomy (GTDB): domain Bacteria; phylum Bacillota; class Clostridia; order Christensenellales; family Christensenellaceae; genus Christensenella; species Christensenella intestinihominis. Next base: position 39,603 of record NZ_MAIQ01000004.1, on the reverse strand, counting down.
GGAGGTCGCAGGTTCAAATCCTGTCCCCGCAACCACAAAGAAAACCTGATAACCATGCGGTTTATCAGGTTTTTTCTTTGCCCATTTTTCATCGTTTACCCTTTAATTTACCCTTTACAGAATTGATGTAGCTTTGCATTCTCTGCGAACTTTCCTTTTTCATCGTTTCCGTAACGTGCCCGTAGGTGTCGAGCGTGAACGCCGCCGCATGATGTCCGAGATTTTCCTGCACTGTCTTAATATCATCGCCGGAACGTATTGCGGCTACAGCGTAGGTATGCCGCAAATCGTGAAAACGAGTGTCCGGCCTTTTTAACGATCTCATAATATCCTTGAAATTATTATAGATCGTCTTATGGCATAAATGCCCACCCAACTCATTTGTAAATACTAACTTCTCATTTTGCCACGGTTCCCATGCTATCCCCGCTTTTAGTTTCCATTTCTTTTGGTCTATATTTTGCTTGCGCAAAATCTTCATAACTTCGGGTGCAGGCGATAGTTTACGTGCCTTATTATTTTTAAGTGTTCCAAACAAATACTGATCTTCTACTTTCTGTAATTGTCTATAAACATAAATCGTTCCCTTTTTGAAGTCGATACAATCCCACGTTAGCCCCAGAATTTCTGATTGCCGTAACCCCGTGAATAGACCAACCAAATACACCCGTTCATATTTGTGTCCTTTAATCGCATTCAGAAATTCCGCTATCCCCGTATCGTCAAGTGGTTGTATCTCCGCTTTAGTGATACGCGGGAGCTTACAGGCGTTGGCGGCGTTATACTTGATATATCCGATCTCTACAGCCTGTTCTAATGCCCTGTGAAGGATTCCGTGTACGTTCTTGACCGTCTTAGGGGATAACCCTTTCTTATCCTTCATACCGCGGTGCAGCTTGTTATAAAAGGACTGTATCATGTGCGCGTTCAACGCCTGTAACTTGACCGCTCCGAGCGCTGTTGAAATATGGTTATCAATCTGCGCCTTATATTCCGTTCTCGTTCGCGGTTTTAACTGTCCCGTGTATTCTCTATACCAGATTTCAAGCCATTGCTTTACGGTCATTTTGGACGGCTCAATATACATGCCGTCATCAATGGCGGTTGTGGCTTGCTGTAACTTTTTCCGCACATCTTTCTGCGTTTTGGCATAGACGGACTTCTGTATCTGCTTGCCAGTGCCAGGATCGCGCCCTACAGTGTAGCGGGCCTCCCATGTACCATCTGCACGCTTGCGCATCGTACCGCCGCCTTGTGCGCCCCTTTTTGTCCTGCGGTTTTCCGTATCTTCATTCCTTGCCATACGATCACTCCCCATACTTGAGCCAGTCAAGAAATCTATCTGCCTGCATCAAGCCATTTTCTACATCTTTTCTTAACTTCTTCGCTTCCTCTTTCCACCGTTCAAAATCAGTTTCGGAAAGATCGCCTTTCTTCATTTTCGCAAAATTGTTTTTGTAGGCTTGCCTGTACGCCTTTTTTTCAGGCGATCTATCCAGATTCTGCATGTACTGCGCCATAGCTCCTATTTGTCGGCAGGTGTTACCTTGCGCGTCTATGGTGCGCTCACAGTAGACGGTTCGTCCCTGCGCCACAAAATACCGCCCACAGTGCTTGCATTTCCGAATGACAACCTCCTGCTCGATCATATCCTTAATGTATGCCACTATGACGCTTTGCAGGGTATCATCTGTATGGATATAAAATTCCAGACGGCGCATATCGCCCTCAAGCGCGATCATTAGCTTTTGGCTGATTTCCGCGTCGTGCAGAAACGAATAATCCGAGGGAGCCATGAGGTCAAGCGGTACTTTTGCTGAAATCCCCGTATTAGAGGTTATATCTTCCGTTTTTCCTTTCGGGGCATGGAACGACTCATTGACACGTTCGTCATGTGCTCCCAACAAATGATAGATCATATCCATGCGTATATCTGCCGTCGCTTTCTGACCATATATCTTATCTGCAAATACATTCGCGTTCAGCAAGGTCTTTACCTGTTCAATATAGGTTGAAATGACATGGGCGTTTAAAAATATGTCTTTGAAGCCCTCTAAGACGGATTGCTTGTTCCATTCCTTCCGCCGGAGCAAGGCATCTACCACGCGCAAACTCTTTTCACGGTATACGCTGAAAAGATCGGGAAGGACGGAGAGCAACGGTTTTGTAGTCTTTGCCAATGCTCTTAGTTCGTCTTTTATTGCTTCCGCTTCCTGCATGTTCATGCTTGTAAGCAGAGCGGCGGCGGGGAGCGAAATACGTTCAAAAACCTGCGTATCTGCTTCCGCAAGGTCAAGCAACATAGTACCGTATGTGAAACTTTGGAGGACATCATTTTGCGTTTCCAGATATTCCGGATTTGTGTCCTCAACATAACGGCAGATTCGCTTTTCTGTAAACTGTTCATAGTCCAATGTAAACAACATTTCGGTTAAAATCTGCATTGTAGAACTCCTTCGACAATTTAATAATATAATTATAAATTGTACAGCCATATATGTCAATATATAAAAGAAAAAAAGAGACAATATATTTATGGATATATATTGACATAAAGCTTTGCTTGTAGTATGATAAAATGCAAGACAATATTTATATATTATAAATATTGTCTAAAAGAAGGAGGTGGAATATCCACGGTTTACGCACTACCGCACATTGAAAACAGAATAAGGAGGAACGCATGAAGCAGACGCAAACATCATACGAGGAACTACCCGTAACATTGACTGCCGATATGGTGGCGCAGGCGTTAGGCATTTCCAGAACGGGAGCATATGAACTGATGCACTCGCACGGTTTCCCAACCCTGCACATCGGAAAGCGGCTGATCGTAGGAAAGGAGCAGTTTATAAAGTGGATCGACGCAAACAGCGGCAAGGCCGGATAAGCGCCCACTTCCCCGAACGATACAGCAGACAGGAATACCGCCTTGTGGCGGTACTCCTGCTCCGTATCGTACAGAGGAAGGCAAGCTCCCCAAGTGGCGTGCCACTTGGACGCTTGCAAAGGGGAGAACCCCCTTTGAACCCCCATGAGCGAAACCAAAGGAAGGTGGAACATGGCAAACCGCAGCAGGAAACATTGCGTCAGTATCAGGGTATCGGACAGGGAGCTTGCGGCAATCAGGGCGAAAGTCAAGAGGTCGGGCTTATCGCTTCGGGAATACGCTCTGCGCTCATTGCTCGGAAAAGAAATCCATGTAAAGGAAGGTGGGCTTGAAGTAGTGAAGGAATTGAAAGCGATTGGGAACAACGTCAATCAGATCGCCTATCATGTGAACGCCGGATTGATAACGGACTGTTCGCCGGAGCTGTCGCAGATGTATTCTGCGCTGAAGGAGTTGATGTGTGAATGGCAATCATAAAAGCAGTCAATTCAAAGGCCAGTATCGCCAAAGCGATCAACTACATCATGAAGCATGAAAAAACTGAGCGGCGTCTGGTCGGTGGGTACAACTGTAATCTTGCAACAGCGATTGACGATATGAAAGCGACAAAACGGGCGTGGCGTAAAACGGGGGGCAGGCAGTATAAGCATTTTATACAGAGCTTTCCGAAGGAGGAAAATATAACGGTTGAAGAAGCAAATCAAATTGCCTACGAGCTTATCACCCGCAGCCCCATGTTTCGCGGTTATGAAGTGTGCTTTGCCACCCACAAGGACAAAGACCATATCCATACGCATTGGATCGTCAATTCGGTCAGCTTTGAGCATGGATATAAATTTCGCTATTCCAAAGCAAAATTGCAGGAATTAAAGGATTTGTCCGACGTGATCGTGCGAGAGCACGGGAAATCCATCTGCCAAAAGAACAATGAAATCACGACGTTTGATATGGGGATGTATAAGGCGATTGAAAAGGCGGTGCAAGGTACTTACCAAAGTTGGGTGTTCGATACGATGAAAGCAATCGTTAAGGCAAAATCCACAGCTTTAAGCCGACAGGTGTTTATCCAAAACATGAAGGAGCAGGGCTTTGAAGTCCAATGGACAGACCGCCGGAAATACATTGTTTTCATCGACAAGGACGGGCATAAGATACGCGACCGCCGCTTATCCCAAATATTCAAGATCGACATAAGCAAGGAGGGCTTGGAGTATGACCTACGAGGAAGCATTGAAGAAACAAGAGGAAAACGGGTGCCTGAAAGTGACGATCACGAACCCGGAAGGACTATTGGATACGAGGATCAACGTGGACGTTCTCACGAAACAGTACATGGAGCTAACCTCACTGTGGAAGAAATCCGAAGAAAGCTCACGGAAATTCCAGGAAGCGATTACGAGCGAGTATTCCCAGATCAATCAGACATTGGAAGAAATGGACATGAAAATGAAAGAAATCGAGGTGAGCAACGAAATGCTCAAGGACAGCATAAAAGAAGCCACAGGCACATTAGTCACGACGACGAACGAAGTTTGTGAGACACACCTGAGCGGATTTGATAAATCAATAAAAGAAGTCAAGAACGCCAGCAGATCATACGTGAATACGGTGACGCAGGACATCAAAAAATCTCTCAATGTGCTGAAAACTTGCAAGGGACTGTTTATCGCTCTTTGCGTCGTTCCGGCAATATCGGGATTGTGGTATATTTTGACAAGAATATTCTAGTAGCGCACATATATAAAAACGAGGCCGCAACCATGCGACCTCGTTTTTATATTTTGCGCTTACTATTTATTCGCTTTTTCAAGTCTAATATATGGGATTCAATTTCTGAAATTACCGCTAAAAAGAAACTATCGTCCTTCCCGGTTGGGTCGTCAATGCCCCAATCTTCCCTGTATTTGCAGGGAAGAATCGGGCAGTTGACATTACACCCCATTGTAATAACCACGCCAACAGGGGGAAGTTCCGATAATAGCTTTGAATATTGTGTTTTTTCCATATCTATACCATACTTCCGCTTCATAAGCCGTACCGCATTCTTGTTGATATTGGGCTTTGTTTCTGTTCCTGCTGAATAGCTTTCAAATACATCAGATGCGAGATGCTTTCCTAAGGCTTCCGCGATCTGTGAACGGCAGGAGTTATGAACACACACAAAAGCTACCTTTTCCATAGCTGCTCCTTACTGGATAAGTTCTTTCAGCTTATCTCCCTTTACCTCGTCCGCATTCCACGGAATTACTGCGAAATTTCCATTGGAATGTTCGGCAACTTTGTTAATCCAACGTATTTCATTGCTTGCCTTTGCCGCCAATAGCTTATTGGTAGTGTGTGTATGATAGAGCGACGAGTTAATAACCCACCATTTTGTGGCAATATCAGCACGTTTCAAATCATCTTCCAAACGCAATGCTTCGTAGACAGGCGTTGTTTCCGCAAGAGTAACAATGATAACCTCCGTTTCGTTTGAACGTAAACGCGGAAGCAGCTTTTTAACCGATTCGGGTATGTCCCCCTGCGTGCGTTTTACTTCCCGGTGATAACTCTGCGTTGAATCCAGCAAGAGCAAAGTATGTCCCGTTGGAGCGGTGTCTATCACAACAATTTGATCTTCCGCTTTTTCAACAATTTCAGCAAAGCGACGGAATACGGCGATTTCCTGTGTGCAAGGGGAGCGTAAATCTTCTTCAACATACGCAATATCATCTTCGCTCATTGTTTTCCGTGCTTTTGCTAAAACTTCTTCCTGATATTTTTTAAGCTCTGCGTGTTCGTCAATATGGCTCATTGTAATGCTGCTATTTTGGTCTATAACAAACTTCAAATGCGCCGCTGGGTCAGTCGTCGTTAAATGCACTTTCTGTCCTTTTTCAGCTAGGCCCAGTGCAATAGCCGCCGCAACCGTTGTTTTGCCGACCCCGCCTTTTCCCATTGTAAAAATAACTTTTTTGTGGGAACGGTAAAGATCGTCAATCACATTCTTCAATTCTGGGATTCTATCGGGAACTATCGTATCATGCGCGGCGGCAACGTTGTCATGCGCCAAAAGCGCCCGGATATTGTCAAGGCCCGTAATATTATATGCCCGTAAGGGAACCTCAAAAGTGGTAACGTCTTTTAGGGAATCGGGCATATTTGCGAGTGATTTTTGTTGCTTTTTATACAGGCTATCGGATATTACATCATCATGCGTTTGCAGTACGCCGTTGATTACCATTGCTTGATTTCTCACACCGAGGTCGAACAATTCCTTTGAAGCGCGTTCCGCTTCTTTTAGCGGCGTGTCCTCTGGACGAGCAACCAAAAGAAGTGTAGTCTTGTTGCCGTCTGATAATGTTTCTACTGCTTCTTTATATACCGCCTTTTTACTTTCAAGCCCGGAAAGCTGCCCCAAGCATGACGCGCCGTGTGTACTTTCGCTAATAAAGTTACTCCATGCAGACGGGAGTTGTAACATACGCAAAGTATGACCCGTCGGCGCGGTATCAAATATGATCGTGTCATATTCATTTTCTACCGTGTCGTCCGTGATAAAGTTGGAAAACTCGTTGAATGCTGCAATTTCTACCGTACAGGAGCCGGAAAGTTGTTCTTCCATATTGGCAAGTACAGCGTCCGGGAGTTTCCCGCGATAGGGAGCGATTACACTTTCCTTGTATTCAGCCGCCGCCTGTATCGGGTCGAGATTAGCGACAACAAGATTGGGAACGTCCTTGATCGGAACGCCCTTGTTTGTCAGGTTTGTTTCAAAAACGTCCTGCAAATTAGAAGCGGGGTCTGTGCTGATTAGCAACACTTTTTTGCCACTATCCGCAAGGGAAACCGCCGTTGCACACGCGACAGAAGTTTTACCAACGCCGCCTTTTCCTGTAAAAAACAAGTATTTTGTTGATATGTCTTTCATTGGGTTAAATAAATTCATTATCTTTTGCCTTTCATGTTTCTAATTTCTTCATCTGACGGGTATTTTTCCAGCTTACATAAAGCCCCGTCGATAATCGTTATGGGTAACATTTCTACTCCCGCACAGCTTATTACATCATTCACATCGCGGTTACTCATACATTCTTCTTTGCTGTCCTCATAGAAAAGTCGTTTGACGGGACAGCAGGAAATATTCTTTACTCGCTTTTCAAAAGCCGAGCATTCCAGTTTGTTGTCGTTACAATATTTCCGCGATTCGTAAAATGTTAATGAGCGGTCAGCAGCACGAACCATTATCATCACCGCCACAACAACAGCAACCGCCGCTTTCTTCTTTGTCAAGTTCCTTTAGTAATCCCTCCGGAAGATCGAGCAGCTTCGTAAATTCTTCATTTGTTGGATATTTGCCAGTCATGATAATTTCACCGTCAAGTAACACGGCGGGTAGTCCTTCCGGGCCTTGCTCGTTAATGTATTTGTTTATGACTTCATTGGTTACAAATTCCATAGGCGCACTATTCAGATTGAAACGTTCAATATCTATGCCGTTGCCTTTCAGCGTATTTACCACTGTTGAAATGCGGAGCAGTTCGGGGTCAATAGATACTCCGCAAAGCCCTGTTTCACAGCACATTGCCGGTTCAAATATTTGCATTTTTTTCATTTTTATTACCTCTTTCTTTATACTATATTTCTTTTATTTTTAGTGGCGGGAACCACTTTTGAGTACGATTTGCAATTTTTACAAGCGTCAGCATAACAGGGACTTCTACCAATACGCCAACCGTTGTTGCAAGCGCAACGGGGGAATTTGCTCCAAACAGCGCGATTGCTACCGCTACCGCCAATTCAAAAAAGTTTGACGCGCCAATCATGCCAGCCGGAGCCGCTATGTCAAACGATAGCTTTAGCAGTTTACAAGCAAAGTACGCGATAAAGAAGATCAGGAACGTCTGAATAATAAGCGGCACAGCAATCAACAGAATATGCACCGGATTTGCAAGTATCGTCTGTCCTTGAAACGAAAACAGGATAATAAGCGTTAAAAGCAAACCGATTACCGTGACATTATTGAATTTCGGTACAAACTTTTGGTTAAAGTAGTCAGTTCCTTTTTTCTTTATCATCAATACCCGTGTTAGGATTCCAGCAGTGAGGGGAATAACCACAAACAGGAGAACCGATAAGAACAGCGTATCCCACGGAACCTCAACATTGCTTACGCCAAGTAGGAATTTTACAATCGGCACGAATGCAAAAAGGATAATAAGGTCATTTGTCGCCACTTGCACCACGGTATAGGCAGGATTGCCCTTTGTAAGTGTGCTCCATACAAACACCATTGCGGTACATGGCGCGGCCCCCAAAAGCACAGCCCCGGCAAGGTAATCTTTTGCAAGTTCCGGGGGAATGAGGTTTTTGAATACCACATAGAAAAACAAGGCGGCAATACCGAACATAGTAAACGGCTTAATCAGCCAGTTTGTCACCCATGTTACAAAAAGCCCTTTCGGATTTTTTCCCACGTCTTTTACACTTTTAAAATCCACTTTCATCATCATAGGGTAAATCATAATCCAGATCAGTATTGCAATCGGGATTGATACATTGGCATACTCAAATTGATTTAAGAAATTTGGAATCTGCGGCAGAAATTGGCTAATAAGAATCCCCGCGACCATACAGATAACTACCCATACCGTCAGATATTTTTCAAAAAATCCGATTCCTTGCTTTGCTTTCACTTCCATAATGCGCTCCTTTATATAGATGTTCATCTATGTATTTTTCAAAAAAAATTACTCGTTACAAATACAGTCCTTTTCAGTAACCGTCAGCATATCCATAAAATTACGGATTTCATTTAGCCGTTGTTCATTCAAAGAATAGTGTGTCCACTTTCCGTCTTTTCGTGGAATCACAATACCGCTATCGCATAATACTTTCATGTGGTGGGATAAAGTCGGTTGCGTAATATCAAACTTTTCGTGGATTACACACGCACAAAGTTCACCGCACGAAAGCATATCTATAATTTGTAATCGCGTAGGCTCGGCAATCGCTTTAAAAATATTTGCATAACCTGTATAATCTGTTTTCATACTCAACCTCACATTGATGATTGTCTATATATAATATATACCACACATAGATGTTTGTCAATCTGTTTTTTGAATTGATAATAATTTAAATGATATAATGAGATATACTATAAGGATATAAAATCAACATTGCAATTAAGAATTTTAGCTAAAATAACCATATCATTCGTAGAACGATCAGGTTGTTCTGTTTGGATTACAAGTAAATTGTCGCAGAAATCCAAAAGCTGTGACGAGCAGATAAACATAAGATCGCTGTAAGATTCCTGCGCACAGTAATAATATTTACATTCGAGCTGCGCCATATATGATTTGCGTTTTTCGCGCTCCTCTGTACTTAGGCTATCAAGCCATGTACAATATGGCAGAAGGACGCTAATTGAAAGGTCTGGATAGTCCTTTTTTAGCTTGAGGGCGGTTTCCATAAAAAGCATATCCGCATCATTCATAAAGCAAACAGTATAATCGAACTGTTTATTTTCCAGCCGTTCAAGTAATTTGCTCTTAATGATCAAAGCAGCTCTATCTATTTCAGAATGGGGTATGCTGCAGTTTGCCCAGATACCGCAATTAGGGCTTTTTTTCATAAATTTTCCGGCTTTCTTTAGATGCTGGCGCGTTGAGGAGAATACAATTTGAGCAAATAGCGATTACTTCACGACATCAGTGTCTTACTGAAGATAAGAATATAATGCTCTTAAAAAAGTTGAAGGGCTCGCAGTCATATTCTCTCACGCACCAAACGAGATTAAATTTCTTCGGCAATGCTTCTTTTGAAGCATTTTAACCCATGAAAAGCATTTCATCATGTAAACTATAGATCAGGTTTACAAAATAATTATAACACCCTGCGCGTCGGAAAACAATTAGATTTTCCGATGCGTAAGACGAATCGCGTTATGCAGTCAATCTTATACTATAGCTATGGATAATGAAAAAGAAGTAAGAGAATTTGTTTTAAAAAGAACGAAACAGCTTATTGATTCGTCTGATGTAAAAAGTTTAAAAACATTAGGCGAGTTAATGGGACATTCGGAAAACTTTTTGTCAGCAATGTTTCGTATGAAAAGAATGCCTAGTATAGCAAGTATCAATGATATTTGTAATTATTTCGGCATTACTTTATCTGAATTTTTTGCGCCCAAATATAGCATGGATAAGTCTGCTGAAAGTCTGGTGCAGATGACTTCAAAAAAGTTAAGCCCCAAAGTTATTACAAAATTGTATGATGTCATTGAGAATTTAGATGAAAAAAGCATAGATGCACTGTTAACAGCTATAACAAATTATCATAGCACCAAAAATAGTAATACAAGACGAAATAAGAAGGGCTGAAAAGTCCTTTTTTATCGGATTTCTTGATGATATTTACCACCCTTTAATTTACCCTTTACAGAATGTCAGCAGGAAATTTGAGCAATATAGGCCGAAACAAGGAATGGCTTAACCATGCGGATTTTGGACGGAATGACATTGTATGAAACAGGCTGAAATAGGCGCGAACAAATTCAAATCCTGTCCCCGCAACCACGTCGCAGCAAACTACGCTGCACTTCAAAGCCTCGCTTTCAGCGAGGCTTTTGCGTATGCTCCGTTGCTGCTCCTTTCCCCACTGAACTCATTTCGCTGCGCTCCATTCGAGTTCAACGGGCCCCCGGTTTCGCTGCATCTGTTTTGTACTAAAAGGCCATACCGGAACAAAGCGTTCCTTGTTCCAGTTGTATATATCTTTTTCCAATCGCATTGTGCTTGCGTTCCTGGAAGTACGGTATTCCTGAACCTATTCCGCTTCACTTCATTATACAGTACGATTTAGCCATCCATGTATTAAATGCTATAATAGTAGATAAATTCTTGATAAATACAAGTTATTATCATTTGTTGAGGCGGTGATAAAATGCAATATCAAATACTCATTGCAGACGACGAACAGGATATCGTTACAATGCTGCAAAGTTTTTTTGAAAGCAAAGGATATGCCGTGCTGACTGCGAAAAACGGGAATGAAGCCGTAACGCAGTCTGAAAAACAGCCGGATATCATTCTGCTGGATATCAATATGCCCGGAACGGACGGGCTCTCCGTCTGTAAACGTATCCGTGATTATGTTTCCTGTCCCATCCTTTTTCTGACCGCCAAAATTGAAGATGCCGACAAGGTGAAAGGGTTTGCGGTTGGCGGGGACGACTATATCACAAAGCCCTTTTCCCTGGCTGAACTTGAGGCGCGCGTTGCGGCGCACCTGCGCAGGGAAATGCGCCGCAGGACAGAGGGGAAAATCAAATTTGATGATACGCTCTCCATCGATTATGCGGACAGGAGTGTGACATATAAGGATCGGCCGATCAATTTTGCCAAAAAGGAGTTTGATATCATCGAGCTGCTTTCCCAAAACGCCGGCCAGGTTTTTGACAGGGAACGGATTTATGAAACGGTTTGGGGATACGACAGCGATGGAGACAGTAGCGTCGTGACAGAGCACATCAGACGCATCCGGGCAAAATTCATCGAGGCGGGGCGTGAAGCAAATATAGAAACTGTCTGGGGGTGCGGTTATAAATGGCGAAAATAAAGTCGTTCTTCAGGAACCTGTCTTTCCGCGCAAGCTTTATCCTGTATGTCTGTGTAGCGCTTTTTGCCGCATATCTTGCGAGCGGATTCACCATGGGCTACTGCAAGTCGGAAATTTTTATGACCGAAGCAAGGAATTATGAAGTTGTCGAGGAACCGATGACGTTCATGACCGAAGACGGCCCAAATACATTTCTCGGCAATGTCCGCGTCTACCCGGAGGAAGACAAGCAAAGAATCGACTTCCTGAACAGCATCAGCTTCTGGTGTGTCCCGCTGTACGTCGGGGCCGCCGTTGTCATTGCGGCAATGCTCTTTTACCGCAAAAAAATGAAAAAGCCTTTATCAGAACTGGACGAGGCGTCCGCGCGTATCGCCGCGAATGATTTGGATTTTGCCCTGGATTACGAAAGCAGGGATGAAATGGGCAGGCTTTGCGATTCCTTTGAAAAAATGCGCGCCGCCCTGGAAGAAAACAACCGGTTGGTATGGCGCCGGATGGAACAACGCAAAAGGTTGAATGCCGCGTTTGCCCATGATCTGCGGACGCCGCTCACCGTGCTGAAGGGAACCCTTGAAATGCAGCAAACAGGCGGGCTTGAAGCCGACAAAGCCGGAGACGCTATGATGAAACAGATAGACCGGCTGGAACGGTATGTGGACAGCATGAGCAGTATGCAAAAAATGGAGGACATGCAGCCGCAATTCCATAGCGCCAACTTACAGGAACTGATACAATCCATCAGGCAAATGTCCATGCTTGTCTGCAAGAAAGCAGGAAAGTACCTGGACTTCCAAAACCGGATTCAAAGTGAAACGGCTGTGCTGGATGAAAGCATCGTCTGTCAGGTTACGGAAAACCTTGTAGCGAATGCGGCGCGGCATGCAAAGAAGCGGGTGACGGTTTGCCTCACTGAAAAGGATGATATGGTTTTCGCGACCATAAGGGATGATGGCGGCGGATTTTCAGCCGAAGACATGGAACACGCAACGGAGCCATACTATACGGCCGACCCGGACAGATCGCACCATTTCGGGCTGGGCCTGTATATCGCAAAAATACTTTGCCGGCACCATGGCGGTGATATTGCAATAGAAAGTGATGGGGCCGGGGCAACCGTCACGGCCTCCTTTCGGGCAAAATCCGGCGAATAGATAAAAAGTTGATAATTAGCAGTTACAATTCCCTTATCTTATTTGGTAAGGGATTTTTTATGGAACAAACAAAAAAAAGCAAATATACCAGGATTATACTTTTGTTTACGGCGGCCTGTTTCATCGGCCTGGGGATATATTTCGGCGGTTATTTTGACGCCCTTGCAAATGCGGCAAGGATATGCCTTTCATGCATGGGGATCGGATGATATGAGGCGAAGGCGGATTATACAGCTGCTCTCAGCGCTGATATACAATGCGAACCTACCGGGCTTCGCCGCGGGCAGGATATATACCAAACAGCCCAAAGGCTTGTGCGTTCCCGGACTGAATTGCTATAGCTGTCCCGGGGCGGTGGCCTCTTGTCCGCTTGGCACACTGCAAAACAAACTGGTATCAACGCCGGACAAAGCCATGTTTTATATTATCGGCATACTGCTATTATTCGGCGTATTGTTTGGACGGCTTATATGCGGGTTTCTGTGCCCCTTTGGTTTGCTCCAGGAACTATTGCATAAAATCCCTGTGCCCAAGCTTCAAAAAAGCCGCGTCACACAAAGGATTTCTTATTTAAAATATATTGTTCTTATCCTTTTTATAGGCATTCTTCCCGCTGTCACCGGCTCTCCGGCTTTTTGCCAATATATTTGCCCGGCGGGCACCCTCGAAGCGGGTATCCCGCTTGTGGCCATGAATGAGGGATTACAGGCGATTATAGGTGGTTTGTTCCAATGGAAGGTATTTATACTGGCGGGGCTTGTAATCCTTTCCGTATTCGCGCACAGGGGATTTTGCCGGTTTGCATGTCCGTTGGGTGCGCTCTATTCATTTTTCAATAAGATATCGGTGTTTGGTATCCGGGTAGAAAAAAGTACCTGTAACCATTGCGGAAAATGCATCAGGGCCTGTCCGATGGATATTAAAATGCCGGGCGACCGCGAATGCATCAGCTGCGGCAAGTGCATTGATGTATGCAGCCGCGGCGCTGTTTCATGGAAGCATAAACGCGATAAAAAGCGAAAAGAAATGGAGTGCGAAAGATGAGAAGACGGACAGCAGCCACATTTTTGCTTTTGGCAGTATTATTTGTTCTAACAGCCTGCGGCCAGGCGGACGGAGGCGGCAGTGCTTTAACGGAAACAAGCGGTAACGCCGCTCCTGCTCAGGGAGCGGATGACAGTAACAACAGCATGCTTTGGGAAATACCCGACGAATACCGGGTCGGCGATATCCCTGCGGATTTTGAGGTGGAGCTGCTGAACGGCGAGATGATAACGCTTTCCGACCTGAAAGGGAAAGTTGTGTTGCTCAATTTTTGGGACCTTAGCTGTAAACTGTGCCTGCTTGAAATGCCGGCGTTCGATATGTTGCTTGATAAATACGGCGATGATTTGGTTATTTTGGCAATTAACTCGGGCGACCGGAAGGAGAAAATAGAAAAATACATGAGCGAAAACAGTCATTCGTTCAAGGTCGGGGTCGACAGGGCGCGGGTCATCCAATTCCCGGGCGACGCGATTCCTTATTCACTGGTCATTGACCGGCAAGGGACCATACAAAGCGTCCACACTGGCGGAACGGGAGAAGCAGATCAGGATTTTATCAGGTATGATTCCGAAATTGAAAAGCTGCTGGGTCAGTAAGGCGCATCAATTTTGATTTTAAGGAGGAAAGAATATGAAAAGGAAAATGATATTGGCTTTGGCGGTGGTTATGGCGATAATGGCTTTCGTCTCCTGCGGACAGGCCGAAGAAAGCAATAGCCGTATGTTCGGAGAGATACCGGACGAATACAAAGCGGGGGATACGCCCGTTGATTTTGAAGTAGAGCTTTTAAGCGGCGAACTGGTGAAGCTTTCCGACCTGAAGGGAAAAGTTGTACTGCTGAATTTCTGGTTTATCAGCTGCCCCCCGTGTGTCGCTGAAATGCCCGCCTTTGAAAAGCTGAAGGGGGAATATGGTGATGACCTCGTTATTTTGGCGGTAAATTCCCGCGATAAAAAAGAAAAAGTAACTGAGTTTATTGAGGAAAACGGATATACGTTTAACGTGGGGCTGGACCCGGCGGGAGTGATCAAATGGCCCGTTGGGCACGCGCCTTATACGCTCGTCATTGATCGTGAGGGAGTAATAGGCTATGTCGGCATGGGCGCTAAGGAAGACGTTTGGGAACCCATGTATGAAGAATATAAGGCGGAAGTAGAAAAACTTGTTTAATTGGCGGGGAATTTTTCGTATAATGTTGTTTATCGACGATCGGAAAACCTTTGTGTAATCGTGCTTTCCGTACAAATCCCATATCGCCGATGCAGCCATGTTTACCAAAAACGGAGTTTAAAATCTCTTCGACTTTAAACTCCGTTTTGTTTTTTTATAAAACCTTCCTTATTCATACCGCAAGGCCTGAATCGGCTGCAGCTTGGAAGCCTTGTTGGCTGGGTTAATACCGAATACGACACCGATTGCAATCGAGAAGCCCACAGCCAGTCCGACAACACCGGCGGACATATCTACTGCCAGCATATCCCCAGCGATTACGCCAATCAGTTCCAGCAGGGCCCACGATCCCAGCAGGCCGATCCCGCAGCCAATCAGGCAAAGGACAAGGGCTTCGATCAAAAATTGAACCAATATGCTGCTTCGACTGGCGCCGATGGCTTTCCGGATACCGATTTCCCTCGTCCGCTCCGTGACGGAAACCAGCATGATATTCATGATTCCAATCCCGCCGACGATAAGGGAAATTGCGGCAATTCCTCCTAAAAGCAGCGTCATTGTGCTCGTTACCGTATCTATCGTGTCGAGAAATACCGACTGGTTGAGCACACTGAACGCATCCGCATCCCCGCGGAACCTTTGTAACATATACTTATTGAGCGCATCCTCCGCTTCATCAATACTGTCGTCCGTGCTGGGAGAGACGGAAAACGATGTAACATAGGGCTGTTTCGCCATGCGGGATTCCACTGTGAACGGTATGTATAGCGCAGGGTTATCCCCCATGACCGCCGTGGTAATATCCTCGGAATCCTCCAGTACGCCTACCACAAGGAACGACTGTCCATCCAGCGAAAACCGGTTTCCGACCGAATTCAAGGTCCCGAACAGCTTATGGCTTGCATTTGCATTGAGCACCGCCACGGAGGAACCGTTTTCCACATCCGCGGTCTTAAGGAACCTGCCGCTTCCGAGTTTCAAGTTGTGAATATCCGCATAAGCCGCAGTTGTGCCGTTCACCTGCGCCGTTTCATTGATTACATTTTTCTTTATTGTTCCGACTGTCGTCCCGAGCGGGGCAACCTGGCCAAACGAATCGTCCTGCCGCTCCAGCGCCTGGATATCTGATAGCGTCAGCGGGTGGCCTTTGTCGTCCGAAATTGTGACGGACAGCGCATTGGCGCTGACATCCTCTATCTCGCCTGTGATCGACGATGTCGCCCCTCCGACCAGGGAAACCAGTACCACGATTGCAATTACGCCTATGATAATACCCAGCATCGTCAGGAACGAACGCATCTTGTTGGAGGCAATCGCACTCCATGCCATCTTGAATGTTTGTCCAATCATGCCGGCACCTCCTGCACACACCCATCCAATATCCGCACGAGCCGTTTTGCATGCGCCGCTACGGAATCGTCATGGGTAATGAGCACAATGGTATTGCCATTTTTATGCAGTTCGTCAAACAGCTTCATAATTTCCGCACTCGTTTTGGAATCCAGGTTTCCCGTCGGCTCGTCGGCAAGGATCAGCGCCGGACTGGTTGCGAGCGCCCGCGCGATTGCAACGCGCTGCTGCTGCCCCCCGGATAATTCTGTCGGCTTATGCTGCATGCGCTTTGTCAGATTCACCCGCTCCAAGGCAACCGCCACCTTTTCCTTCCGCTCGGCAACGGGTATACCCTGGTAAATCATCGGCAGTTCGACATTTGCTTCGGCCGTCAGCTTCGGCAAAAGATTAAACCCCTGGAAAATAAACCCTATTTTCTGGTTTCGTATTTTTGCGAGTTCTTTTTCGCTATATTGCTTAATTTCCAGCCCATCCAGCAAATAAATTCCTTCGTCCGCAATATCCAAACATCCGATAATGTTCATGAGGGTCGATTTGCCACTGCCGGACGGGCCGATAATACTCACATATTCCCCGCGCTTAATACGCAGGTTTGCGTGATCCAGGGCATGGATTTTCTCGCCCCCCATTGAATAAATTTTAGATACGTCCCGTAACTCTATCATATCATCTGTTTTGGGGACGTCAGATTCTATTTTTTCATGCTTTTTATTCATGGAAAATCCTCCTAGCTCGCCGAGCTGAAAAGTCCGCCATTCTGTATAAAGTCAACTACCGTACTTCCGGCGGATTCATTCAGGTAGACAATTTTGTCTCCCACATTGAGACCGGATTGTATTTGCACATTGATACCGTCAGACACTCCCTCCGTGACTTCTACGCGTCGGCGGTCCGCTCCATTGCTGTTATCGCTGGGCGACACCTCCACAAAGGTGCCATCCTTGTCTTCCTGCACCAGTTCAAGCGGGACCAGCACGGTATCCTCAATTTGTTCCGCTACGATCGTCGCAGAAGCATTCATGCCTTCAAAGAAACGCTCGTCGCTTTTTTCCATCACGAGGACGACGTCATAAGTCGTTACGCCGTTTGCAGAATTTCCTATCTTTGAAATGCGGTCAACTTTTGCAGTAAATTGTTCCTCTCCTAGTGCATCAACGGCAATCACGGCTTCCTGTCCCGGTTTAATCGCCGCGACGTCCATTTCGTCAATTTCTATAGGCAGTTCCGTCACCCCGCCCGCGCTTAATTCAAATACCGTACGCTCTTCGGAGCTTGCTGCATCGGCCGATACGGCGGTACCCTGTGCTGTGTTTGCCTGCTGCGTTTGCTGTAACGCGGACATATTGAGCGCTGCGCCGCCTATCATACTGCCCGATCCGCCTTGCTGCGCTGTTGGCGCTTCGTCTATTGTGCGGACAATCCCCGCGACAGGCGAGACAATAACCGGATTCTGTAAATAGCCCCGCGCTTCAGTCATTTTGTCTTCAATGTCCTGGCGTTCATCAAATTTTTCCTGATAGCTGTCTGTTGTAACTTTGTTCTCCAGGGTAACCAGGGTGTTGCCCGCGGAAACGCTGTCGTTTTCTTCAACAGTTATGTCTTTCACAATTCCGCCGTCAGCAATAACCTTGATTGGGGCATTGATTTTAAAAGTTCCGGTTCCGATCAATTCATCATCAAAGTAAATTTCAGCGGTTCCGTCCAGCTTCGGCCCGTCGTCCGGGACGGTTACCGTATATCCGTCGCCGGTTTTAGCCAATATAGAGCCCGTCTTTTCATGGCCGTCACCATATTTGACTTTTACCTCTTCGGTAAGGGCAATGGCCTTTTCCGTCGATACGTCCACTTTCATCTTACCGTCGGTAGAAAGCAGCATAACATATTCATAATCCCCGACATTCCCGCCTTCTTCAATGAGGATTTGTTTGATCCGGCCCTGCATCGGGGCCTTAATGGTTTCGGTCTCCCTTTCGATCGTCATCAGTTCGCGGTCCACAGCATTTAATTGGGCAGTCAGTTCCTTGTAATAACGATTGACCGAGTCAGCGTCAAGCGTAGCAAGCGTTTGTCCCTCCGTCACGGAGTCCCCAACATGAATCATTGTTTCGTCCAGCTCGATCGCCGCAGGAAGGTCGACTTCAATATCGTCCTGTGCCTGTAAGGTGCCGGAAGCTGTCACACTTTTTGTGATATCTCCCGCTTCTACGGTATAAACCTCATAAACCGGCTGGGATGCCGCTGAGGCGCTTACCTGTACTGCAATGATTGCAACTACAATTACAGCTGCAATTATCCCAATCACAATCGGCCATTTTTTCCTTTTTTGAACCTGTTCCATTTTTATTGCCTCCAAATTTAAACTCTATCTCAAAATGATAAAACACCAAATTATTTGCCTGATTTTTTGGATTCCTGCATTTCCCTGTTCACCTCCTGGAGTACATCGGCAAATCCGGTGATATATTCCGTCATCTTCCTGATATTTTCCTTGCCAAACCGTTCAAAAATGACCTGGAGAAAGCCTTCCATCTCTCCCTGCGCTTTTTGAACCGCCGCTTTTCCCTTTTGTGTCAAAGAGACCGCCACCCTGCGCCTGTCCGCTAAATCCGTTTCGCGCGTAACCAGCCCATTTTTCTCAAGTACACTCAATGTCTGCGATACGGCTGATTTTGTAATGAAAACATTGCTCATAATGTCGGAAACATAAGTGCAGCCGGAATCGTTCATATCGTCGGGGCTGCCCAAAATATTTGCCAGAATCAGCATCTCGTTCACATTAATGTCCATAAAATCCGAAATAGCAGGAAGGGCCTGCTTTATGCGCAACATCGACCGAATAAAATTTTGTTTCAGGCCTTTATCCAATACCTTTTCTTCCTTTGTACTCATTTCACCCACCGCCTTTTAGTTCAGTACTAAACTATTTATTATAAATTAATTTAGCACTAAACTAATTGAATGTCAATAAAATTTTCACTCTTTATGACACTAATTTGTTTGAATGAAATTACTTTTTGTTCAAAGAGGTTATTTCCCAACGATGGCTTAATCCGGCTTTTTCCAGAAAATGGTATATCCAGGTAACATAAGGCGATATAACAATAAAAGGCTCCCGGATTCGTCCGAGAGCCCTTTACTTACCGCTTCTTACAATTTAACAGCATGGTATCGGGGAGTATTGCTCCCACGTTTTTGATGGAACGGCGACTACGCCTTTAAGCGTGATGGACCCGGTGTCCGTGCTTTTCACACGCCTGCCGGAGCGCCGGAATAATGAAAAGCAGCGCGGAAACAATCAGCGGAATCCAGAAAAAGGGACGCGTATCGGAAGGGCCGTCAGGAGTTCTCATCATTGGCTCCGGCGTAAAGAAATTGGCTCCGGCCGGTAAATAGCCGTTTAAATAAGCCGATCCCCAGACATATGCGTTCCAAATGGCGAACACCGCCGTCAGCGTCAGGAAGATTGTTCGCAGCACAAGCAGCAGCGGGAAGTCGCCCTTGTGCACCGTATTCATTTCCTGCACAAGCACGTCGGGGGAGCCCATGCGCACAATGGTCTCCGTTTCCGCATCCTCCTGCGAAAGCCCGCGCTCCTCCATAAGATTTTCAACGCTTTGCGCAATGTGGTCCAGAAGCTCCTCACGGAAATTCCCGCGTGCGTCGTCCGCCCTGATTTTACCGCATACCTGTTCAACATATTTGAGCACAATTGCACCGGGTTCCATTACGCCTGCCCTCCGATCATGTCTTCCATCGCCGTGGAAAAAGCGCGCCATTCCTTCTTTTTGGCGTGCAGCTGCCTTCTGCCGCGTTCCGTAATTTTGTAATATTTGCGCAGCCTGCCGTTTTCCGCCCGGACAGCATAGGATTCAATATAACCGTCCTTCTGCATGGCGTGCAGCACGGGATAGAGGGTGCCTTCCTGGAATTCAAAAATATTGCCCGACCGGTCGGCGAGCTCGCTGATAATCTGGTAGCCATACATATCTTTGGCTTCCAAAAGGTGCAGGATTAAAAGGGAAGTTCCCACCGAGGTCATGTTTTTATCGAATTTCATGGGCTGCGCTCCTTTCCGAATCAGGAATGAAAAATACCTTGAATATCTATGCTTGAATTATACATAGGGATTCAAGGTATGTCAAGTGTTTTGCAGACAAGGCTTAATATTTGTCGTAATGCACGCGTTCGGGCACAATTTCAGGATGCGGGGTTGCATGTTCGGCGGGATGGCCAACCGAGATCACACTGAAAGGAATGATATCCCCGGGAATTTCAAGAATACGGCGAACGCCTTTCGGCCCTTCCTCCGTAGGATAGCACCCAAGCCATACCGCGCCCAGCCCGAGGCCTTCCGCGGCAATCAGGATGTTTTGCGTGGCGGCGGCGCAGTCCTGGATAAAGAAGTCCTTATTTGAACCCTGATAACCGCGCAGGTTGGCGCAAACGATGATTGCGAGGTCCGCACTTTTCAGCATCGGCCAATACGGCCGCACCGTTGACAATTTTTCAAGCCGGTCCCTGTCGCGCACGACAATAAATTCCCATGGACGCGCATTCCTGGCGCTGGGGGCGCTGAAGCCTGCCGAGAGCAAAAGGTCCTCGTGCTCCCTGGACACGGGTTCGCCCGTATATTTACGCACGCTTCTCCGGCCTAAAACACAAGATAACTGTTCCATCATCAAAACCTCCTAAACTATGATAAATTATTCATAAACAAATTCACTATAACTTATCCCCGTACAATTTGCAAATTTTACATATGGGTACTATAATACAATATGTAGTACAGATGAAGAACGCCGCAACACAACTAGGGGCGTGAAGGGGAAACACACATGATCAAGCTGGAAATCACGCAGGAGCACCAGGGATATCGCATTACGCAGTGCGTGGCGGAATTCTTACCGGAGCTTGCCTCCGTTAATTTGAAAAAAATGATAAAAGCCGGGGACATTAAGCTGAACGGCTGCCTGATAAAAAAAGATTTTGAGGTGGAAGCGGGCGACATCATTGAAGTATATGTTCCCGTCGAATTCCAACGGTTTCCGTTGCTCGACATTGTCTATGAAGATAAAAATTTCATCGTCCTCAATAAACAGCCGGGCACTGTTGTCGTAGGGCGCACAGACCGGAACACGCCCGAGCTGATGTCTATGGTCATCAATTATATGCGCGACGCGGGAGAATATTCCGAGGAATCCGGCTGCATTCCCTTTGCCTGCTTCAAACTCGACGTGTATACGGGCGGGCTTGTGTTGTTTGCCAAAAATGCGGAATATTTTGAAGCGGTTCGCGAGGCAGTCCGCCAGCGGCGGCTCCAGCGCACCTTCCGCGCCATCATCAAAGGATGCCCGGATTATGAAAACGGCGAATTCCAGCATTTTTATGTGAAAGACAGCGACGACAAATACCGCGTCTCCCAAAAGAAAATGCGCGGCTCGGTGCCGATCTATACGCGTTACCACGTCCTCGAAAGCAACGGAATATTCAGCATTGTGGAAATTGAACCGGTGACCCAGTACCTGAACCAGGAGCGCGCCCATATGGAAGCCGCCGGTTATCCGGTTTTGGGCGATAACCTGTACGGCGACGCGCGTACCAATAAGAAGCTGGGAATCAAATACCAGGCGCTGTGGGCCAATAAAATCAGCTTTAATACGGGTGTAAACAATATGCTGGAATACCTCAACGGGAAAACAATTGAAACCGATGATATCGATTTTCCCCTTGTAAACTTTGAGTAGGCGGAACGGAAACGGGCGGATACGAATTTACCGGGAAGGGATTTCAAATAAATTCCATGGGAAACGATCGGGCGGGAGGCATGCAAATGTCATCCGCTCTTTTTTTGTGGGATGCAGGAAGGAAAGGCGGTACGACCACAGGCACAGCCTGGGGTTGTCCGCTCCGCCGTATTTTGCGTCGCCGACGAGCGGTGCGCCCGCGTGGGAAAATTGTACGCGAATCTGGTGGGGGCGGCCGGTTTTCAGGGAGATATCGGCCAGAAGATAATTTTCTTCTTTTTGGAGGATACGGTAGGAAAGCACGGCCTGCTTTGCGCCTTGCGTCCCCGGTGGAACGACGCGCGTCATATTCGTACGGCTATCCTTTAAAAGCGCGTCCGAAAGCGTCCCCTCCGGCGGCAGCCCATTCGCGACGACTGCATAATATTGCTTTTGGAAAGAGTGGTCCCTTACCTGTGCGGACAGCCGCGCCGCCGCTTTCGACGTGCGCGCGAATACCATCACGCCGCCGGCGGGCCGGTCGAGGCGGTGCACAAGCCCAAGGTAAACGGCGCCGGGCTTTTCATATTTTTCTTTTATATACTGCTTCAAGAGGGTCAAAAAGTCCATATCACGCGAAGCGTCCGCTTGGGAAGGCATATTCTGCGGTTTCACCGCAACAATGACGTGGTTGTCCTCATAAAGGATTTCGGGAATCATATATGCCACCTTGTCGTTGTGCCGCAGGGAAGCACAACATCCTGGCCCTCTATGGGCAGGCACAGGTCGCCCGCGTCAATGGCGCCGCCGCGCCCGGGCAGGCAGATGCTGAGCAGGTTTTTGCAGACCACGGAAGAAAGGCCGGTGGTATAGGAATTGATGATAAAAAAGAGGGGCGTATCGGAAAGCAGCTTTGCGGTTTCGGATACCAGGTGGAAAAGGTCGTCCTCGGTACGGAACACCTTGCCGTCCGCGCCCCGGCCATAGCTTGGCGGGTCCATTACGATGCCGTCATAGCGGTTGCCCCGCCGCTGTTCGCGCAGCACGAATTTCAGGCAGTCGTCCGCAAGGATGCGGACAGGGCGGTCCTCGAGGCCGGACAGCGCAAGGTTTTCCTTTGCCCAGCCGTTCATGCTTTTCGCCGCGTCGATATGCGTGACCTGTGCGCCAGCCTGCGCGCAGGCGAGCGTCGCGCCTCCGGTATACGCAAAGAGGTTTAAAATGCGCGGCTTGAAGGAGGCCGCCTTAATCATCTTTGCCATGAAATCCCAGTTGGATGCCTGCTCGGGGAACAAGCCGGTGTGTTTGAAGCCGGTAGGGCGGACATAAAACCTAAGAGGGCCGTACGAAATGGTCCACCGCTCAGGCAGCTTCCTGATGAAATTCCACTGGCCGCCCCCACGGTCGCTGCGCACATATTCCGCATGTGCGGCCTGCCACAGCTCCGGGGCCTGCTTTGCCCAGATCACCTGCGGGTCAGGCCGGGACAGAATCACATCCCCCCATCGTTCAAGCTTCATGCCGTCGCCCGTATCGAGCACCGTATAATCCTGCCATCCGTTTGTTAAAAACACGTCAGTACCTCGCTTGCAGCTATAATTATATTACAGCTATTTTAACATAAACATGCGCATGGATACTATCATATATGCTATAATATTTCTGCCAGAATTTAGCGGAGGCGTTTTATGAAATTAAAAGCATTTGCAAAGCTGAACCTGTCGCTTGCGATTACCGGAAGGCGCGCGGACGGAATGCACGAGCTCGATATGCTTATGCAGAATATTTCCCTCGCGGATGAACTGGAAATTATTCCGGCGGACGATATTTCCCTGCAATGCGAGGGTATCCCTGCGGATGAACGCAATACGGCAATCCAAGCGGCCCGGCTGTTCTTTGATACGGCGGGAATCCGCGGCGGTGCGCGGATGACGCTGAAAAAGAATATTCCGGCGCAGGCGGGCCTCGGCGGGGGCAGCAGCGATGCGGGCGCGGTGCTGGCTGCGCTCAACATGATTTATGATGCGCGGCTTTCCCGGCGGGAGATGGGCCAACTTGCCGTGCGGATTGGCGCGGACGTTCCCTTTTTCCTGAGAGGCGGGTGCGCGCGCGCGCGGGGAATTGGGGAAATCCTTACCCCGATCCGCAACAATTGCGGTTTTTCCTATCTGCTTGTGAAACCGGAGGAGGGGGTCATGACTGGCCCGGCCTACGCGAAATACCATGCGCTTCCTGCCGTGACGCCGGACATTGAAGCCGCCGCTGCGGCGCTTGAGGAAGGGAACCGCGCGGGATATTTCCGCGCGGCGGGAAATTCCCTTTTGCCGGCGGGTATCGCCCTGTGCCCCAGGGTGGATACGATTCTAAAGGAATGCATGGACTGCGGCGCGGAATTTGCAATGATGACGGGCAGCGGAAGCTG
The DNA here is from genome assembly GCF_001678845.1 of Christensenella intestinihominis. Taxonomy (GTDB): domain Bacteria; phylum Bacillota; class Clostridia; order Christensenellales; family Christensenellaceae; genus Christensenella; species Christensenella intestinihominis. The sequence goes on along the minus strand of NZ_MAIQ01000004.1, from coordinate 15,240 downwards.
CGTATTCGCGGTGTTTCCCGGTACGGATGAAGAGGAACGGGCGTATGCGGCCCTGCTGGGGCGGTATCCCTTCTGCGCGCGCGTGCACAATACAAAAGAGGCGTTCGAGGTAGTGGAACCGTAAAAAAAGAGCGCAGGCCATCGGCCGCGCCCCGGATTTACATAAACGGGCAAAAGGCTATCGCGTGATATGCCCTGATGAGAACCATATTATGCCATCATATATGCGGCATGCTTTTCAATATAGTCTACAAAGGTTTTTTCCATCAGCGCCTGCCCGGCCTCGCTCGGGTGGATTCCGTCTTCACAAATCAATGCCTGGTATTGCGGATGGCGGAGGAAAGCGCCGCGCACGTTGACCATATGCACGCCGGTCGCCTGTGCGATCTTTTCAATGGTGTAGGAGTATTTTTCCTGCCACCAGTAGATTTTGGATACGTCGTGCAGCCACTTTAAAATGTTATGTGCGCGCTGCGGGTCGTTTTTTGTGAACCAGCGGAAGTAAGAAGCGGCGTTGAGCGGCGGAAGGTTCATCAGCACGGGAATTTTATTCAGCTTCTTGAGCGATTGCACCATGCGCAGGATATTATCCTCAAACACCCGGATCGGGGTGTTGGGAAGATGCACGGCCATCGGGTCTTCGGCGACCTCGTCCCATTTGTAATCACAGTCGTTCCCGCCGTATTCGATCAGCACAAGGTCGGGGTTCAGGTCGGTCAGCTTTTCAGACAAAAGCTGCTGCCCGTAATCCGACGTCGTCCCGAATTTTGAAAAATCATGGACGCTCGGGCGAAGAATAGATTTTAATTTCCGGATAAAGCCATCCTTTGAAAAAACATAACGTTTCTTTTCCGGATGGAACACGACGCCCTTGGCGACGGAGTCCCCCATTACCAGAATCGATTCGACAAATTTTTGAGCCATTGTTTCCTGTCCTTCTTATTCCACTGTTGCAGGCTTCCGGCTTTCCGGCAGGAATTTTCCCCGGGAGGGAAAGGCCTGTTTTTTTATACCTGTACAATATTAACCCCAATTTACCATTTTAAAAAATTTTTTACAAGGGGAAACAGGCAAAAAAGAAGATGTTCAAAAAGAATTCAGAAATTCATTTGCGGCGTTTGTTGAAAAAGGCGGAAGAAATCATTATAATTGTTATAATGAATCAAGGAGATACGGTTTGAAAAAATACTCCGCGGAACGCCGCCGCGATACGCCGGCGCGCCGGTTTGTACAGGCAAATAAGAAAAGGCTGACGGTGCTTTTGTGTGTTGCGCTGGCGGTGCTGGTTGTAATCTTCCTGATTATGAACCTCGCGACCAGGCAAGGCTTTGAATCCAGCTTCCTGATGACGCGCGATACGGTTAAAATCGGCCTGCGCACGGACGTCAAGGGTTTTGGCGGCGTGGATGAAAACGGGAACCTTGTCGGCTTTGACAGGGATTATATCGATGCGGTCCTGAATGAACTTTTGGGCGGGCAGACAAAAATGTACGAATATTATCCGCTTACCTCGCAGGAAGCGGGCGGGGCCATCAAATACGGAACGGTGGATATTGCGCTCGGCCTGCTGACGGAAGGAACGGATAAAACAAAAGGCTTTACGCTGACAAAGCCCTATTATACGGACGACGTAGTCGTCGTTGCGCGCGCCGATTCGCGGGCACAGGGGCTTGCCGATATTGAAAGCGAGGCGATCGGGCTTTTTGCCACGGCGGTCCCGGCTTCAGATTTTGCGGACCGCCTGGAAAGCCAGGGGCTTGATTTTGAGATACTGCGGTATGCGGATTTTGAAAGCGCCACGCTTGACCTCGACAGCGGGCACGTCGCGGCGATCGCGATGCCGCGCGCACTGTCGAAGCAGTTTGAAGCGGCCGGGTACCGGATTCTTGCGGAACCGGCATACGAGGTGGGATACAGCATTATGCTTCCCACGGGGCAAAGTGCGGTAGAGACGGAATTCAACCGTGTGATCGCCCAGTTTGAAGAGGATGGAACCACGCTTGCTCTGAAACAAAAATGGGGGCTATGATCCGCTGATGGAAGAGATGGAACAGGGTTACGAGCCGGAACTGGAAAAGCTCGCACAGCAAATGAATAAACTGGAAGAACTCCCGGCGCTGGTTGAGGAACTCCGCAGGCAAAGCGGGGATATGGCGGAAGCGGAAAGCAAGATGCGCGGACTGGTGGAGAATTCCGCGCGCCTTGTCAACGGAATGATTACCGTCATGGAAGCCATGCAGCGGGAACAGGTGCAGATTCGGTATGCCGTGCTTGAAAAGACGGGGGACCTGAAAAAACGGATCGACCTATATTCGGAGGAAACGAACAGGCGGCTCGACGCCATTGAACGCAGGCAGGCGGACTATGTGGGCAAGGAGGGAGAGACGCAGGCTTCCTTCTTTGAAAAGCTCGAAAAAAAGGGAAAAGCGGGACAAAAAAAGAACCGTTCCGAGCTCAGGGTGATCAAGGTGCTGGTCGCGGTGTTCGGGAGCGCTATTGTGGCCCTGCTCATACTTTTCCACTTCTTTTTGTAGCCGTTATCTTCATGAAAATGTTTAGCGCCGTGCCAATGTGGTTATATTGACATTAGGTAGGGCTGTGTGTTAAGATTAGCACATAGGGTGAGCTCCAAAAACTCCCCGGAACCCACAAATAAAATGTGTCAGGAGGACAAACGGAGTGAAGATTAAAAACATTAGCGAACCGCAGAAATTCTTTGAACTTCTCAAAGACTGCAAGGGCAAGGTGGAACTGGTTACGTCGGAAGGTGACAGGCTGAACCTGAAATCGACGCTGTGCCAGTATATCGCACTGACGCAGATGTTCAAGGATGCGCAGATCGACGAACTGGACCTGATCGTATCCGAGCCCGAGGATTTAAATCTTTTACTGAACTATCTGGTAAGAGGTTAAAACCCTTACGAAATATCAAGGCTATGGTCTTTTAAAAAGACGATAGCCTTTTTTGTTTGCGCCGGGAGACGTCCCGACGGCTGTAAATCTTATGTAAAAGTAAAAATCCCCCCGCAATTTCACAAAATCCGGCCAATCTTCATGTTATAATAGAAACAAAACAAGAAACAGGAGCGTTTTTTATGGGCGTTACCTTTGTGCTCGGGCGCACCGCGTCACAGCGGGACGAACGGGTTATCGGGAAAATCAAACAGATTGCGGAAAAAGACCCGCTTGCGGAGGTCCTTGTCGTGGTTCCGCCGCAATCCACATATATTACGGAAAAACAGCTGATGCAAGCGCTTCACGCGAAGGGCCTGATGGGCATATGCGTGCAAAGCCCGGCCCGCGTGGCCGACCGCGTGCTGGAAAGCACATACGGCAGGACGGTGCAAAGCATCGATACGGCCGGGAAAAGCATGCTTTTGCGCGCTATTTTAGACAAGGAAACGCCGGAGCTCTCGGCGCTTGCGCGCTGCGCGGGCAAAAGCGACCTCCCCGTGCAGCTTGCTGACCTCATTTCCGAGCTGAAAACATTGGATGTGACGCCGGAAATGCTTCTCGGGGTAGAAACGGAGCATGCCGCCATGCGCGAGAAGCTGAAGGATATCGCCCATCTGTACGGGCGCTTTAACGAAGCGGCGGAAGGGCTCTTTGATACGGAGGACAAGATCAACCTTGTGATCGACCATATTCCGGAGGCGGATTTTATCAGGCGGTCGCACCTGGTGATTCATGGCTTTGACATCTATAACGCGCAGACGGTGCGGTTTATGAAGGCGCTGATGCATACGGCAAGGGATACGGTGATGTCCTTCTATTATGCGCCTGCCGGAGCGCCGGACGCCGCGATGTATGAAATTTGTAATGAAAACCGGAACAAATTCCTTGCGGATGCAATGCGGCTTGGCCTTGAGACGGAAATTGTCACGGAGGACCGGAGGATTTCGCCGGATATACTGCACATCGAAAAAAACCTGTACGCCTATCCGGCAAAACAAGCCGGTTATGCGAAGGATGTGAGCGTCACGCACGCCGCGGATGTGGAAGAGGAAGTGCGCGCGGTATGCGCGCAGGTGGTATGGCTGAACCGCAACCGCGGATATGCCTACCGCGATATGGCGGTGGTGTGCGGCAGCGGACAGCGGTATGTGCCAACGGTCACACGGGTGTTCCGGCAGGCGGGCGTTCCCTGCTTTGCGGGGGAAAAGCGGACGCTTGACCAGTGCGCGTTCAGCGCCTTCCTGCTTTCCACGCTGGAGCTTATGCAGGGCAAACTGAAAAAAGATACGCTGGTCGCCCACGCGAAAACGGGGCTGTGCAACCTGACGGAAAAGGAAATCTGCGCGATGGAGAACTATGCGTTTTCAAACGTGCGCGACGGGTTCGCATTTACCTTCCCCTTCCGGGATGCGGGCGCGGAGCAGGCGCGGGAAAAGCTTATGGAACCGATCCTGCGGATGCGGGAGGCCGCCAGGACGGCCGGAACGGCCGGACAGCTTTTGAATTGCGCGGCGGATTATATGGATGCGCTTGACGCGGTAAAAAAACTGAACCGGCAGATTGACCGCGCGCAGAAGGCGGGCCTGATGGAAAGCGCGGAGTGGAACGCACAGGTGGCGGAAAAAACGATGCGCATTTTAGGGCAGGCGCGGGAAATACTCGGGGATATGCCGATGAAAAAAACGCAGCTTGCAGGGCTGCTGAAAACCGGCCTGCGGGCGCAGAAGGTGGGCGTGATTCCCCCGGGGGCGGACGAGGTTGCCGTGGGCGAAATTTCCTATATCCGCCTTGGAGACGTAAAGGCGGTGTTTGTGCTGGGTGCAAACGACGGCATTCTTCCCAATTACGAACAGAGCTCCGATATTCTTGCGGATTACGAGCGGGAGCTGCTGCTCTCGCAGCTTGCGGGCCTTCAATTTACGGACAATGTGGAAAAACAAAAGTTGGCAATTTTAAAAACGTTTACCAAGCCGGGCGAAAAACTCTATTTGAGTTTTGTGGACGACGGAAGGGAGAAACCCTCGCCGCTGCTCGATAAGCTGCACGAGCTCTTCGGCGGAATCCGGCAAAATGAAGCGGGCGGCATTGCGCTGATGCTCAAGCAAAACGCATACCTCAAAACAGCGCAGGCCCTGCGTTCCTTTGGAAGCGGACAGGGACTTACATGCGCCGGGGAGGTTGCGGCCGCCGTATTGCAGGACGAAGAATTTCCGCGGAAGCAGCGCGCGATCCTGTGGGGGGCGCGGAGCGCGAATGCCGCCCGGCAGCTGAAACCGGAAACGGCGGGGGAGCTGTACCGTGAAATGAAGGGAAGCGCAAGCAGGCTCGAACAATATTACGAATGCCCGTACAAGCATTTTATCGGCTATGGACTTAAGGTGCGCCCGCCGCGGGAATATACCATCGACCCGCTCGACGTGGGAAATTATGCGCATAAAATACTCGAGACGCTGACAAACCGGTTCCGGGAAACGGGCGAACGCTGGGCGGACGTCCCGGACGGACGGTTTGACGAATACCTTTCGTGCAGCGCGCGGCAGGCACGGGAGGAACAAAGCAAATATACGCTCAACAAACACAATGAAAACGTGCTTCGCGCGGTGGAGCGCGAGGTTGACCTGGCGGCGCGGGCCATCCGCAGGCAATCGGGCCAGTCGGCCCTGCAGCCTCGCGAGAGCGAGTGCTGGTTTGAAAAAGAGTTTCCGGACGGCCTTACGCTTACGGGCAAGATCGACCGCATCGACACCGCGGAGCTTGACGGGACCCTGTACTTTGAAATTGTGGACTACAAAACAGGGGAGCCGCATTTTTCGCTGCGCGAACTCGCGGGGGGGCTGTCGCTGCAATTGATGATTTATATCATGGCCGCGGCGGAACTGCTGGGGGAGGATGCGCAATTCGCGGGCGCGAATTATTTCAGGATACACCTTCCCGAATTTGGAGAGGAAGGGAAAAACCCGGAAGAGGATTTCAATATGGAAGGCGTATGCGGGGTGGATTTTGATACCGCGCAAAAGCTTTACGGCGGCGAAGGAGACGTGGTTATGACGGTCGCCCTCAGCCGGAAAAAGGATGGCGGGATGCGGCAGGGCACCAAAGAGAGGATGTTTTCCGCACAGGAAATCGGCACGCTCCTTTCCTTTACCAGGGAACTGGTGGAACGCGCGGTACGCGGGATGCGGCAGGGCGATACGCAAATACGGCCCTATTTAATGGACGGCAGGATGGGCTGCGACTATTGCGAATTTGCGGGCGTGTGCATGTTTGACGAAGCCTACGGCGGAAACAAGCCGCGCGTCATCGAAAAAACGACCCGGGAGGAACTGCTCGGCGGGACGGAAAGCGAAACAGCCGGATAAAATTCATGCCGGAAGCGCATGGGATTTGAAGGGATTTATTTGGAGAGAAACGTGAATTTAACGGAGAAACAGGCGAGGGCGGTTGAAACAAAAACCCAAAACGTGCTTGTGTCCGCGGCGGCGGGCAGCGGAAAGACGAGCGTCCTTGCGAAACGCGTAGCGCGTATCATAGAAAACGGGGGCGATGTGCGCTCCATGCTCGTCATGACGTTTACAAACGCGGCGGCAGCGGAAATGCGCCAGCGTATTGCGCGCGAGCTGCGCGAGGAAGGAACGCGCAGCGGTGACCGCCGCCTGCACGACCAGGCGGAGTTTGTTGCGGCGGCGGACATTTCGACATTCCACAGCTTCTGCGGCAAGGTGGTGCGTAAAAATTATGCGCTTCTGGGCCTTTCGCCGGGGGTGCGTATCATGGACGAGGGCGGGATGAACCGCATGAAATCCGCGGCGGCGCGCGAGCTGTTCGACGATTTGTATGAAGCGGAGGATGCGGAATTCCTGCGGCTCCTCAGGCGGTATACGCGGCGCAGCGACGACCGGACGCTCGCGGATTATGTGTTCCGCATTTACGATTACCTTATGAGCAAGCCCGACCCGTTCGGATGGGCGAAATGGTCGGAAGAAAAAAATAATCCGGACTATATTGCGTGGCTGGAAAAACAGCACGATGAAAGCATTGCGGAATGCCTCGCCGCCGCAGGAAGCTGGATTGCCGCCGCGGCAGAGGTATCGCGCGGAGAGGAAGAAAAACAGCTTGCGCAGGATATGGAATGCATGGCCCTGCTGGGAGAGATGCAGGAATGCGCCGCTCGGGAGGGGGCGCGGACTTTTTTTGCGCGGTACGGCGGCGCGAAAATACCGAATGTGACCAAGGGCCTGCACGAAAGCCGCAAAGCGCGTATCCAGAAAATGTATGGCGAAGCGCGTAAAAAGCTGAAGGAAGCGCTTTTTGCCGCCGCCGAGCCCTTTGCCGAACGCGCACACGAGGAACTCGCCCACACCCAGCGAGATGTCTGCGCGATGATCCGGCTGGTGCGGGCGTTCCATGAACGATACGCGGAAAACAAGGCGGACGCGAACGTGCTCGATTATTCGGACATGGAGCACTTTGCGCTTAAGGCCCTCGGGGACGAGGGGGTACGCGCGCTGTATGCGGACGCCTATCAATATATTTTCGTGGACGAATACCAGGACACGAACCCCGTACAGGAAGAAATCGTCCGCGCGGTTTCCGGCGGAGGGAATCTGTTTATGGTGGGGGATATCAAGCAGAGCATTTATAAATTCCGGCTGGCCGACCCTTTTATTTTCCGCGAAAAAGCGCGGGAATTCCGTATGGAGACCGAAGGCGGCGAGCTGATTCTGATGAACGACAATTTCCGCAGCAAAAAAGGCGTGATCGACGCGGTGAACGGAATCATGGAGCGCGTGATGTGCGAGCGCCTCGGGGAAGTGTGCTACGACGAAGGCGAACGCCTGTGCGGCAGCGCGGAGGGCGGCGGGGCGCGCGTCCTTTTGTGCGGGGAACGGGATGAGGGCGCGGAGCGCGGCAGGCACGCCCTGCAGGCGGAGATGATCGCCTCGGAAATTGAGCGCGAGCTTTCCGGCACGGTCACGGATAAGCAAACGGGCCGGCCCCGCCCGGCGGCATACGGCGATATTGCGGTGCTCTTCCGCTCGCGCGGGGAGCTGATCTACCTCCTGAAAGCCGAATTGGATAAACGCGGGATTCCCTGTGCCGTGGACGTAGAACAGGCAAAGGATTTGAAGGAAATCGAGCTTTTTGTCAATGTGCTGCGGCTGGTGGATAACCCGCAGCAGGATGTGCCCCTCCTTTCCGTAATGCGTTCCTTTATCGGCGGTATGGACGAGCAGGAGTTTGCGCAAATCCGCGTTGCGGACGGCGCGGCGGACGCCCCGTTTTACAAAAGCGCGGAGCGGTATGCGAAGCGGGACGACCTTCTTGCCGGAAAATTACGCTCTTTGTATGCGCGGCTTGGCTTCCTGCGTACCTGCGCGGCTTCGCTTTCCACGCCCGAGTTCCTTGCGCGTGCGGCGCAGGAGCTCGATTTTGAAACCTATCTCGCGTGCACGCCGGGCGGGGAGATGAAACGCGCGGTATTTTCACAGTTCCTTGCCATGGCGGCAGAGCTTGCATCCCAGGAAAACAGCCTTTACCTCCTGCTGCGCGCGCTGCGGGAGATTAAAAGGAAAGACGGGGCATACCTTAAGGCGGCGGTTCATACGGGCAGCTCGGACTGCGTGCATATCACCACTATCCACGGTTCCAAGGGGCTTGAATATCCGATCGTTTATGTCGCGGGCCTCGAACGCACGCTCACCGTGCAGGATTTTAAAAACAGGATGCTGATCCATGCGGATTATGGCCTTGTGGCCCAGTATATCGACGAGGAAAAGCTGGTGCGCTGCCCAACCGCGGAACTGGAGCTTGCCAAGCGGCAGATTCGGCGCGAATACCTGTCGGAGGAGCTGCGGGTGCTTTATGTGGCAATGACGCGCGCGCGGGAAAAGCTGGTGCTTTCCGGCAGCGTGGGCGATATGGAACGCGCGCGGGAGCGGTGGCGGCTCATGCACGATATGGGCAATTACGGGGATGCGAAATCCATGCTCGACTGGATTATGGCGGCGAACGCGGACGATATCGTCCCGGTGCGGGTTTACGGGGGCGCGCCGGAGGCGGAAGAGCGCAGCCTGCCCGACCTTGACGGGGAAATCGAGCGGCTGCGCGGCCTTGCGGACAGGGCGCGGCTCCTGAGCGCCGGAACGCACGACGCGGTGCCGGCAAAGGTTTCCGTGAGCGCGGTGAAGCAGGCGAAAAGCATCCGCCATTTCCTGACGCCGGTGCTTCCGGAAGAAGACGGGGAGATTACCGGGGCGCGCCTCGGCACGCTTGTGCACAGCATGATGGAGCGCGCCGTATTTTCGGGTGGTGCCATAGAAGAAGCGGCGCGGGATATGCTGGAAAGGAAACTGCTCACGCGGCGGGAATATGAAGCGGTCATGGACCATGAAGATTGGATTGGCGGCTTTCTCGAAACGCCGCTTTACGCACGGATCAAAAATGCGGAAAGGGTCCTGCGTGAGCAGCCCTTCAACCTCGAGGTTGAAGCGGGAAGTATTGGCTTTGAAGGCAATGAAAAGATGCTTGTGCAGGGAATACTCGACCTTGCGTTCCTTGAGGACGCGTGGGTGCTGGTGGACTATAAGACGGACCGCGTTACGGAAAAGACGGTCGCCGGGACCGCGCAGGGGTATGCGGTGCAGCTTGAACTCTATGCACGGGCCCTGCACGAAATCACGGGGATACCCGTGAAAGAGAAGTATCTGTATTTCCTGCGGCTGCAAAAATGTATAGAATTGTAAGGCCAAACAACGATTAACGATTAGAGGAGGAATTTATGGCAAGGTTTATCGCGGATTTTACAGTGGCACGGCCGGACGCCGACCGGTTCATCGGCTTTATCGTGCGGGATTTTTTCCAAAAAGAGGGATTTAAGTATACGGAGTTCAAAGGCGAAAATGTCTGGAAAAAAGGGACAGGCGCGCTTGCGGCCCCGCAATTTATCAAACTGCGGTTCAAGAACGGACAGGTGCACCTCGAGGCATGGCTGCGCGCGGTGTGGCTGCCGGGCGTGTACGGAAAGGAAATGGATTTTTCAGGCGCATGGGGATTCGCGGTCAAGGAAATGTTCCACGGAACGGTAAACCAACTGATCGGCCTGCTCCTGCAACCGCAAATGATTGACGGCAATGCAAACGCACAGCCGCAGCAACCGGTTTACGGGCAGCAGCAAGCCTACGGGCAGCAACCATACGGCCAGCCGCAGCAGTATCAGGCCGGGCAGCCCGTCCCGCAGCAGCAGGCGGGGGCGCAGGCCGGGCAGCAGCAGGTTCCGGTAATTGTGCATAACACCAAGGGAAGCGCGGTCCTGGCCCTTGTTATGGGGCTTGTCGGCGTCCTCGGAATATGGGTGCCGCTCGTCGGCGTTATTTGCGGGATTGTCGCGATCCTGAGCGGGAAGAAGGGCAGGCATTCCCCGGCGGCGGGCATGGCGACGGCGGGCATGGTGCTTGGAATCGTATTCCTTGTGATTGCAGTCATCGGATGGGTGCGTAATATTATCCTGTTCGCCGCACTTTTATATTAATGTATATCAGGCAAGTCGCACTGCGTGAGGATAAAAGGAAGGACATGAAGCAGTCTTACCTGTCGTCGATTCCGGCAATCCGGAAACTGAAACCGCTTTCCCTCTCGAAGCCTGTGACCTTCTTTGTGGGTGAAAACGGTTCCGGCAAATCGACGCTTCTCGAAGGAATTGCGGTGGCGAGCGGTTTTAACGCGGAGGGCGGCTCGAAAAACTTCACTTTTTCATCGCGCGACACACATTCAAAGCTGCACGAATATTTGCGTATTGCCCGGGGAATCCCCTTCGCGAAGGACGGCTTTTTCCTGCGCGCGGAGAGCTTTTACAACGTCGCTTCCAACGTGGACGAAATGGAGGAGGAAGACGAAGGGATATATGATTCGTACGGCGGCGCGTCCCTCCACGCCCAATCGCATGGGGAAAGCTTTATCGCGCTTGTGCAGAACCGGTTTTGGGGAAACGGCCTTTATATCCTCGACGAGCCGGAAGCGGCGCTTTCGCCCGCGCGGCAGCTTGCGCTGCTTTCCCTGATCCACGGCCTTGTACGGCGGAACTCGCAATTTATTATTGCGACGCATTCGCCCATCCTGATGGCCTACCCGCAGGCGGATATCTTTGTGCTGGATGAAACCGGCATTGTCAAAACGCCTTACGAACAGACGGAGCATTATTTTATCACCAAGCGTTTTCTGGACCAGCCGCAGCGTATGCTGAAGGAGCTTCTGGAGGACGAAAAGCAATAAAAAAGAGGCGGAGCCTCTTTTTTATTGCTGGTAGCGCCCGGGGAATTCGCGCCGCGCAGCCCTTGTGTATTTTTGGATAAATTCCGTTTTGGCTTCCGTATATGCATCGCGGTCGTGTTCGTATTTTTGCGCGAGCCGTTTTTTCAACATGCCGTATTGCAGTGCAATATCCCCATGCATGCGCAGGTAATCCCGAAAATACAGTTCGTCGGGATCGCCGGGGTAGCGCACATGCAAATGATATACCGGCGGGACGAAGCCCTGTTCGGTGTAGCCTTTCATAAACATCATGTGCGGCGCGGGCTTCCCGGGCTGCGCGGAATAAATATAACCGTTTTGCCCAAGGGATGCCCCCAGCCGGTTTAAATTGCAGCGGGGGATGATTTCGAGCAATATATCCACCGTTGGTTTGGCGGGAAGGCCGCGCACGGAAGTGCTTCCGATGTGGCTCAAGCGAACCGTTTCTTCCGGGAAAAGTCCTGCAAGCAGGCGGGATTCGTTTTCATACCATTCTTCCCATAGGGGATCGTGTTCCCGTATGACGATGGGGAATAATTCCCACAATTCGCTGAGCGGAAGCAGGGAAAGGTTTTTTCCCATATCAGTATCCCTGTCCCTCGATATATTTCGCGATATCCGCAATAATTTTTTGCTGTTCCTCCGTTTGGGGCAGGGCGCGCAGCCGCTGCGCCAAATCCGCGCTGCGGAACGCGCAGCCGATGAGCGCGGGGGCGATTCCCGCGATAAAATCCGCGTCCATTGCGTCGGAGTAGAGTCTTGCGTCCGTCACCTTCCCATCCTTTGTGGACAGAAGCAGCTCCATGCCGCCCCACGGAAAGCGCGTTTTGATGGTGATGTCAAATTTCGGGGATTCCCCGAAAATCCATTCCCAGCTTGCGTTGCGCTTTTCAAGACCGGCGATTTCGTCCCATGCTTCCTGCGTGAACGGATACTCCTGCGGCTCGCCGTATTCGGCGGCAAACGCTTTTTTCAGGGCTTCCGTCATTTTGGCGGGCGTAACCTCCGGGTTCAGCTCCGCGAGGTTCACTACGCGGGAACGCACGGAGGAGATTCCCTTGGATTCGATTTTATCCTTGGGAACGGCAAGGTATCCGGCCAGCTTACCCATATCGGAATTGATGAGGATGGTTCCATGGTGGAACGCGCCGTTCTTACGCACGCAGAAAGCGTTACCCGAAAACTTCCGGCCTTCCGCCAGGATATCGTTCCGCCCGGAAAATTCCGCGTCGATTCCGAACGCCTTGGCCGCGTCCAGCATGACCTTTAACTGGCGGTGGAGGTCATAGCGCTCCTTATCCGCGATAAAGGAGAAATTGAGGTTCCCCGTATCGTGAAACACCGCGCCGCCGCCGGAAATGCGCCGCGCAAGCTTTCCGCCGTCGCGCTCGAGCTTTTCATGCCGGCATTCCCCCCAGGCGTTTTGGTTTTTACCGATAATGACCGAATCCTTGTGCGTATACAAATAAAGCACGACGTCGCCCGGCTTTATATGGGTCAGGATATATTCCTCCACCGCAAGCGTACGGTGTGGATCGTTGCTGTCAGATACATAGAAATAATGCTGCTTTTGCATGCCAGCCTCCTTTGGCGTTTTTTCCATTATAGAAAAAAAGCATGAACAGCGCAAGTTTTCCGTTGCGCGCGCCGCTTCTTTATACTATGATAGAGATTGGAAGGAAGGGAAGCGGCGTGAAATATTACCAGGCGGAAACACATTGCCATACCAGCGAGGTCAGTCCCTGTTCGCGTATTCCGGCGCAGTATCTGGCGCGGGGCTATGCGGATGCGGGGTACCGTTATATGATCGTCACCGACCACTACCATCCGATCGTTTTGGAGAAGCCGGATTTGCACGGAAAATCGTGGGCGGAGCGCATCGATTATTTCTGGAGCGGTTATGAAGCGGCGAAAAGCGCGATGGAAGGAACGGACCTGGTTGTGCTGCCCGCAATGGAGGTTGCGCTGAACATCCAGGAAGAGAGCGGGCTTGGCGACGATTTCCTTGTTTACGGGGTCACGAAGGAATTCCTGAAAGACGAACCCTACCTTTACCGACTCGGCTACGAGGCATTTTATAAAAGGATGCATGAAAACGGTTTTCTCGTGTTCCAGGCGCATCCTTACCGCTATGGGCGCCATCCGGTGGAGCCCGTTTGCTATGACGGGATCGAGATGGTCAACACGCATCCGCGCCATTTTTCCCGCAACGCGCTTGCGGTTGAGTTCGCGGCCAGGCACGACCTGCTTGTAATCGGCGGGAGCGACGCGCACGGCGAGGAGGATATCGGGCGGGGCGGCGTAATGCTGCCGGACGGAATTGCGAGCGCGCAGGATTTTGTACAATATTATAAGGAAAACGGATCGCCGGAATTAATCGTTACGTTTGGGGCATAAAAAGCAGTTTACCCGGGCGCCCCGGTGGGTATCAATGAAATGAACCACATTGCAGACGGCAGACGCCGCCTGTTATGGATAAATGATTGAGGGAAAAGAGGTAAGAGAAATGGCACAGAAAGTTTCGAAGGATATGAACATTATGGACATCCTGCAGATTGACGAAGGACTCGCGCCGATTTTTATGGAAGCGGGCATGGGATGCCTTGGCTGCGCGGCTGCGCACTTTGAGAACCTTGAGCAGGCATGCGCGGTGCACGGAATTGATGCGGATGCGCTTGAAGGAAAGCTCAACGCATATCTGGAAGCAAAATAAAAGACGGCCGCGGCCGTTTACATTACAAATCAAAAGGAGTTAGGCGAATGGAAAAGTATGTATGCACAGTTTGCGGTTATGTTTATGATCCGGAAGCGGGCGATCCGGACAACGGCGTTGCTCCGGGCACAAAGTGGGAAGACGTCCCGGCCGATTGGGTATGCCCCCTTTGCGGCGCAGATAAGTCTGCCTTTGAGAAGGAATAAGCCGCGGGCTGTATCCGTAACATAAAGCAGAAAATAGTCAAAGACCGGTCCTTACGGCAGGGCCGGTCTTTTGTATGTCCTCGGCGTTGCGGGCGCGGCCCGCGGCTTGACACATATCCCCGGTGACGTTATGATAAACAATACATATGAAAAATGCAAATGCCTATGATCGCCTCGCCGGACAAAAACGCCGGATATATTTTGAGGAAACAATTATATGAAAATAAAGTTATGCTGTATCATATGCGCTGTCCTTGCGGCATTCCTATTCTATGGCTGCATGGAAGAAACGGGCGGGCCGGTTGCCACGGCGTCGGTTTCCACCGTGCAGGAAGAAGAGCGGACGGCATCGCCGTCGCCCGCCATGCAGGAAGCCGGGGAAGCATGGGAGAGCGCCGACCCTGAGGGCACGACTGTGACCGGGGAGTTCAATCCGGAGGCGGCAGGTTCGTCGGACCCGCCGTCCGCGCAGGAAGCGCCCGGGGCCTTTATCTACAGCGAGCGCTATGAAGGAGACGGGTATGCGTTTTATTATCCGAAGGGAACGGAAATCCTCAGCGATGAAGAAACGGTAAAATCCTTCCTGCTTCCGGGGAAGGAATATGCCCTCAACGTCACGCGGCTGAACCTCAGCGGCCAGGACGTTACCCTTTCGCAGGCGCTTCCCGTTTACAAAAAGGCATTGGAAGACCGGGGAAACACGATTACGGAAACGGGAACGGTGGACGGCTTCCCCTATGAAAATGCGCTGCTTGAAGGAAGGATGAAGGAAGGGAATTCCGCGATGGATTCAGTGCAGGTGTTTTTCCTTGCGGAGGACTATCATTATACATTTACGGTTTCCTCCCACGGCGGGGATATGGATATAATGAAGGAAATTATAACCGAAATTGTAAAGAGCTTTACGGCGGATTAAATAATGTATTTAGTACGGAAACGGACACGGCAAACCGCCGTGTCCGTTTTTGCGTATAAATAGCGCACTCATATGATAAACACAAGGTCTCTAAAAAAAACAAAAAATTCTGAAAAAAGATGTTGACAGGAGGAGGGGAGTTTGGTATTATAAATAAGCCGCAA
>NZ_MAIQ01000003.1 GCF_001678845.1 Christensenella intestinihominis | reverse complement strand
GGCTCAGCTTGCCGCTTGCGTCCGTCTTGAACGGCCCGCCCGCCGTGATCTCGTTTCCGTCGGAGCCGTAGAGCTTGTATTCTTTATCTGCATACGCGCTGCCGCCTACGCTGACCGTGAACTCGAACGCCGCGCCTGCCGGGGCGTCGCCCGTCACCTGCTTTTCAACCGTGAGGGTCCGCAGCGGCTTGTAGGCGTTCTCAAAGCTTGCCGTCGAGCCCGCTTCGGATACCGTTCCGGTATCGCCCGTCGCCGTCTGTACATAGTCCGTCTTCGGCGTTTCCACAACCTCGTACGCCGTTCCCTGCAGGATGCCGCCGAATACCGCTTCCTGGTTATCCTTCAGCGTCAGCTTCCCGTCCGCGTCCGTCTTGTACACGCCGATCTGCTGTACGCCGCCTTCATACAGGTCGTATTCCTTGTCCGCATACGGTGCGCCCGCCACGTTCACCGTAAACTCGAACGTGTCGCCCGCCGGGGCGTTTGCCCCTGTTACCGTCTTTTTGACCGTCAGGCCCTGCTTCGGCTCGTAGTTGTTCGTGAATACCACGCTGTTTTCGCCGTCCGCAATGCTGCCGTCCTGCGACGTATGGTCCGCCGCATAACCGTCCTTCGCGCTTTCCGTCACTTCATAGGTCGTGCCGACTGCGATGCCTTCAAACACTGCCTTCTGGTTCGCCGTAAGCGTCAGCCTGCCGTCCTTGTCCGTCATGTAGCCGCTGCTGCCGCCCGGAATCTCGACCGGGGCCGCCGGGTCGCTGATGTCGTACAGCTTGTACTCCGCGTAGCGGTATACCGTGCCGCCCACCTTCACCGTGAAGGTAAACGCGTCGCCGTCCGGGGCCGTGAAGCCCGGG
Source organism: Christensenella intestinihominis (assembly GCF_001678845.1). GTDB lineage: Bacteria > Bacillota > Clostridia > Christensenellales > Christensenellaceae > Christensenella > Christensenella intestinihominis. Next base: position 297,675 of record NZ_MAIQ01000003.1, on the reverse strand, counting down.
GATGCCGTTACCGTTTTGCTCACTTCCAGGCTGCGCTTCGGCGCATAGTTGTTCGTGAACACCGCCGCGCTGCTGTTGTCTTCCGCAATGCTGCCCGTATCGCCTGTGCTCGTCGTCTCGTAGTCCGCGTATGTATCCTCTGTTATTTCATAGCCAAGGCCTGCCGTAATTCCTTCAAAGACCGCTTTTTCGCCCGCCTTAAGGTTCAGCCTGCCGAGCGGCCCCGTTTTATAGGGAGCGCCCACCGTGATTTCCACGCCGTCCGCGCCATAGAGTTTGTACTCCTTATTTGCATACGCGCTGCCGCCTACCCTTACCGTAAAGCGGAACGTCGCGTCTCCCGGGACGTTTTCACCCGTCACCTGTTTTTCAAGCGTCAGGGTGCGCTGCGGTTCATAGTTGTTTGTAAAGCCCGCCGTGCTGCCGGAAGGAGCAAGGTTCCCCGTTGCCGGGCCGCCGTTTTCCGGCTGGGTCTGGACATAATCGTCCTTCGCCGTCTCTGTTACCTCGTATGCCGTGCCGACAGGAATTTCCTCGAACAGTGCGGCTTGTCCCGCTTTGAGCGTCAGCTTGCCGCTTGCGTCCGTATAGAACGGTCCGCCCGCCGTGATCTCATTGCCGTCCGCGCCATAGAGCCTGTATTCTTCGTCCGCGTACGGAGCGCCCGCCACGTTCACCGTGAACTCGAACGTATCGCCCGCCGGGGCGCCGTCGCCCGATACCGTTTTCTGTACCAGGAGGCCCTGCTTCGGTTCGTAATTATTCACGAATTCCGCGCTGCCGCCGTCCGTGGTGATCTCGCCGTTTGCGGATAAGCCGCCTTGTGGCTGCGTCTGGACGTAACCATCTTTCGCGTTTTCCGAAACATCGAAATTCCGGCCAACCGCGATGCCTTCAAACACCGCTTTCTGGTTTGCGGTGAGCGTCAGCCTGCCGCTTCCGTTCGTCATATAGTTGTCGCCCGGAATTACAACCGGCGCCGCCGGGTCGCTGATGTCGTACAGCGTATACTTCGCATAGCGGTATAACGCACCGTCAATCCTTACCGTGAAGGTGAACGTGTCGCCGTCCGGGGCCGTGAAGCCCGGGGAAGCCGTTACCGTTTTGCTCACTTCCAGGTTGCGCTTCGGCGCATAGTTGTTCGTGAACACCGCCGCGCTGCTGTTGTCTTCCGCAACGCTGCCCGTATCGCCCGTACTCGTCGTTTCGTAGTCCGCGTTCGCGGTCTCCTTCACTTCGTACGCCGTGCCCGCCACAATGCCTTCAAACACTGCCTTCTGGCCTGCCGTAAGGCTCAGCTTGCCGCTTGTGTCCGTCTTGAACGGCCCGCCCGCCGTGATCTCGATCCCGTCGGAGCCGTAGAGCCTGTATTCCTTGTCCGCATACGCGCTGCCGCCTACGCTGACCGTGAACTCGAACGCCGCGCCTGCCGGGGCGTCGCCCGTCACCTGCTTTTCAACCGCGAGGGTCCGCAGCGGCTCATAGCTGTTTGTAAAGCTTGCCGTCGAGCCCGCTTCGGATACCGTTCCGGTATCGCCCGTCGCCGCCTGTACATAGTCCGCCTTCGGCGTTTCCACAACCTCGTACGCCGTTCCCTGCAGGATGCCGCCGAATACCGCGTACTGGCCTGCCGTAAGCGTCAGCTTGCCGCTTGCGTCCGTCTTGAACGGCCCGCCCGCTGTGATTTCCGTATCGTCCGAACGATACAGCTTGTATTCCTGGCCTGCGTACGGAGCGCCCGCCACGTTCACCGTGAACTCGAACGTGTCGCCCGCCGGGGCGTTTGCCCCCGTTACCGTCTTTTTGACCGTCAGGCCCTGCTTCGGCTCGTAGTTGTTCGTGAACGCCACAACGTTTTCGCCGTCCACAATGCTGCCCGTGGCCGCGCCGGAAGGCGAGGTCTGGACATAGCTGCCGCCTTTGGCGGTCTCTTCCACCTTATAGGATGCGCCCACCGCGATGCCGTCGATGAACACTGCTTTCTGGTTTGCCTCAAGCGCCAGCCTGCCGCCTATATCCGTCTGGTAGGTGTTGCCCAGGATTTCAATCGGGGCCGCCGGGTCGCTGATGTCGTACAGTTTATATTCCCGATAGCGGTATACGGCACCCTCCACGGTAACCGTGAACTCGAACACGTCGCCCGCCGGGGCCGTGAAGCCCGGGGAAGCCGTTACCGTTTTGCTGATCTCGAGGCTGCGTTTCGGCGTATAAGCATTGCTAAACGCCGCCGTCGAACTGCCGTCCGCCGCAATCGTACTCTTGTCGCCCGTCGCGCTTGTCACATAATCCGCATTCGGCGTCTCCACCACTTCATAGGATGTGCCCGCCGTGATGCCTTCAAACAGCGCTTTCTGGCCTGCCGTAAGGCTCAGCTTGCCGCTTGCGTCCGTCTTGAACGGCCCGCCTGCCGTGATCTCGTTTCCGTCCGAACCATAGAGCTTATATTCTTTGTCCGCATACGGAGCGCCCGCCACGTTCACCGTGAATTCGAACGCCGCGCCTGCCGGGGCGTCGCCCGTCACCGTTTTGGTAATGGTAAGGCCGCGCTTCGGCTCATAGGTATTCGTGAATGCCGCCATAGAGCCGTCCGCAGCGATTGCGCCGCTCTGCGTTGCGTTATCCGTCCTGTAGTCCGTCTTTGTTTCTTCCGTTACTTCCCATGCAGTCCCCTGGAGGATGCTGCCAAAGGTCGCGTACTGGCCTGCCGTGAGGCTCAGCTTGCCGTCCGTATCCGTCTTGAACGGGCCGCCCGCTGTGATTTCCGTGCCGTCCGCGCTGTAAAGCTTATATTCCTGCTCTGCGTACGGTACGCCGCCGACCTTGACAACAAACGTGAACGTGTCGCCCGCCGGGGCGTTTTCGCCCACAACCGTCTTTTGTACGGTCAGGCCCTGCTTGGGTTCATAATTATTTGTGAATACCACGCTGTTCGCGCCGTCCACAATGTTCCCGTCCTTCACCAGGCCGTCCGCAACGTAGCCGTTCGCCACGCTCTCGGTAACCTCATAAGGCGTATTGACCGCGATGCCGTCGACAAATACCGCTTTCTGGTCTGCTTCCAGCGTCAGCTGGCCGTTCTTGTCCGTCGTATACGGGCCTGCCAAAATCTCCGTCTCGGGCATGCCTTCCGGTGCATAATACAGGCGGTACTGCCTGAACACATACGGCGTGCCGTTCACCTTGACCGTAAACGTGAACTTGTCGCCGTCCGGGGCCGTGAAGCCCGCGGAAGCCGTCACTTTTTTGCTCACTTCGAGGTTCCGTTTGGGCTCGTAGCTGTTCGTGAACGCCGCTTCCGAGCCGTCTGTTGAAACCGTGCCCGTCGCTCCGGTCGCGCTTGTTACATAATCCGCGTTCGCCGTCTCCGTCACTTCATACTGCCAGCTTGCGGAAAGGTTCTCAAACACTGCTTTCTGCCCCGCCTTAAGGTTCAGCTTGCCTTCCGCCGTCGTCGCGAACGGGCCGCCCGTCGTGATTTCATTGCCGTCCGCGCCATAGAGCCGATAGGTCTTTGCCGCATACGCCTGCCCGGCCACCTTGACCGTGAATTCAAACGTCGCGTCCGCCGGAACGCCCTCGCCCGTTACCGTTTTGGTAATGGTAAGGTCGCGCAGGGGCGCATAGTTATTGTTGAACTGCGCAAGGTTGCCTTCAGAGGAAATCCTTCCGCCTTCGCTCGTTTTATCCGCCGTATAATCTTCCTTCGCTTCCTCGATGACTTCATAAGCCGTGCCCTGCAGGATGCCTTCAAACACTGCCTTCTGGTCCGCCTGCAGCGTCAGCTTGCCGTCCGCGTCCGTTGAGAACGGGCCGCCCGCCGTGATTTCATTGCCGTCCGCGCCAATGAGCGTATACGGCTGGCTTGCATACGGCGCACCGCCGACCTTCACGGTAAACGTGAATACGTCGCCCGCGGGAGCGCTTTCGCCCGTCACCGTTTTGGCAACGGTCAGGCCCTGCTTCGGTTCGTAGTTGTTCGTTACTACGATGCTGTTTTCTCCGTCTGCGATTGCTCCTTCGTGCGTCGGGTCGTCCGCTACATAACCATTCCTGCCGCTTTCCACAACATTGTATGTCGTGCCGACCGGGATATCCGCAAATACCGCCATCTGGCTGGCTTTGAGCTTGAACTGTCCCTTGCCGTCCGTCATATAACCGCTGGCGTTCGGGATTTCCACCGGGCCCAGCGAGCCGGAAACATCGTACAGCTTGTATGGTTTATACTGGTATTCCGCGCCGCCGATCCTGAGCGTAAACGTAAATTCGTCGCCGTCAGGTGCGGTCAGCCCCTGCGCGGCCGTCACCATTTTGGTGATCTGCAGGCTGCGTTTGGGCTCGTAGCTGTTTGTGAACATTGCCGCGCTGCCGTTTGTGGCAAGCTGGCCTGTTGCGTCTGTCGCGCTTGTCACATAATCCGCATTCGGCGTTTCTACCACTTCGTAGGGCGTCCCCGCAAGGATTCCGTTAAAGATTGCCTTCTGGCCCGCCTGCAGGGTCAGCTTGCCGCTTCCGTCCGTCCAATAGGGAGCGTTGTCCAAAATTTCGTTATTGCTCGCGTCATAAAGCTTGTATTCCTTATTCGCATACGCGCTGCCGCCTACGTTGACCGTGAATTCAAACGTCGCGTCTGCCGGAACGTCCGTGCCCGTCACTTCTTTTGCGATCATCAGTCCGCGAAGCGGGGCATAGTTGTTTACAAAGGACGCCGTCGAGCCTGCCGCCGCGATGTTTCCCGCCGCGCCCGTGCTCGTCGTTTCGTAGTCTTCCTTTGCATCCTCCGTCACTTCGTACGGCGTATTTACGGTGATATCCTTACTGAATACCGCTTCCTGGCCGTTTTTGAGCGTCAGCTTGCCGTCCGCGTCCGTCTGGTATACGCCGATCTGCTCCACGCCGTTTTCATACAGCCTATAGGACTTATTTGCGTAAGCCTCGCCGCCTACCTTCACGGTGAACGTGAATTCGTCGCTCTGCGGCGCATTGTTTCCTGTTACCGTCTTTTTGACCGTAAGGCCCTGCTTCGGCTCGTAATTGTTGGTAAACGAAGCCTCGCCGCCGTCTATGGTGACCGGCCCTGATATCGATGACGCCGAGGACGTGTAATTGTCCTTCGGGTCTTCCGTCACTTCATATACGCTGTTTACGGCGATTTTCTCAAAGACCGCCTTCTGGCCCGCTTCCAGCGTCAGCTTGCCGTCCTTGTCCGTCATGCGGTCGCCGGGTATCGGGACCGGATTCGCCGGGTCTGCGATGTCGTACAGCTTATATGGTTTATACTTATACAGCACGCCGTCGATCTTGACCGTAAACGTGAACGTATCTCCGTCCGGGGCAATGAAGCCCTGGCTGGCCGTGACCGTCTTGCTGATTTCAAGGTCGCGCTCCGGCGCATAGTGGTTCGTAAACGCCGCCGTCGAGCTGCCGTCCACAGCGATATGGCCTTCCGTTCCTGCCGACGTGGTCTGGTAATCCGGGTTCGGCGTTTCCGTCACTTCGTATTTCAGCCCCGCGGAAATTCCGTCAAAGACCGCTTTCTCGCCCGCTTTTAAGGTCAGCTTGCCGTTTGCGTCCGTCTGGTGGCTCCCGTTGGCCACGTTTCCGTTTGTTTCAACCAGCGTGTAATCCTTGTTTGCATAGGGAACGTCCCCGATTTTGACCGTAAACTCAAACTCCGCGTCCGTGGGGGCGGGAAGTCCCGCGCTTGCCGTAACCGTCTTTTGTACGGTCAGCGTGCGTTTCGGTTCATAATTGTTCGCAAACTGCACCGTGCTTCCCGTGGATGAAATAGTCCCGCTCGCGCTCGCTTTGTCCTGCGTGTAATCCGCCTTCGTATCCTCGCTGACTTCGTAGGTCGAATTCAGCAGGATACCGCCGAATACCGCAGACTGTCCGGCCGTAAGCGTGAACTTGCCTTCGCCGTCCGTCTTGAACGGGCCGCCCGCCGTGATTTCCACGCCGTCCGCGCCATAGAGCTTATATTCCTGGCCTGCATAAGCCTGCCCGCCTACCTTCACCGTGAAGGAGAACGCATCGCCCGCCGGCGCATCCGTGCCCGATACGACTTTCTTTACCGTAAGGCCCTGCCTGGGCTCGTACGTGTTGTTCGCATACACCTCGATGTTGCTGAGGCTGACCGTCCCGCTCGCCGGGCTCAGCCCGTTGCCCGTTAGATACTGCGACGTATAGCCGTCCTTTGCGGATTCCACAAATTCATACGTGCTGCCCACCGGAATGTCCTCGAATACCGCGCGCTGGTTTGCCTTGAGTTTCAACTCGCCGCGCTCGTTCGTCATGTGTGTGCCCGGCACTTCGATCCAGGTTGCCGCACCCGGGCCGTCCGCCGCGTTTTCCGCATAATACAGCTTATAGGTTTTCAGTATATACGTCTGCGCGTTCACCCTTACCGTGAACGTAAATTCATCGTCCAGCGGCGCGGGCAGCGACGCGGAAGCGGTTACCAGCTTTGTGAGGCCGATGTTGCGCTTCGGGTCGTATTTGTTCGTAAAGACCGCCTTCGAGCTGTCGTCGTCCGCGATGTTACCCGTGTCGCCCGTCTTCGTGGTGGTGTAATCCGCTTTTTTCGTTTCCTCCACCGTATAGGCGGCGCCGCGCAGCACCGAAAACTCCGCTTTCTGGCCCGCCGCAAGCGTCAGTTTGCCGTTTGCGTCCGTCTTGTAGTTTCCGCTGACCGGGTTTCCGTCCGTTCCGTAAAGGATATACGGAGTATCCGCAAGCGGCTGCCCGCCCAGCTTGACCGTAAATTCAAAGGTGTCGCCCGTGGGAGCCGTCAGCCCGGATACGGATTCGACCTTCTTTTCCACCGTCAGCTTGTTCCTCGGCTCGAAACGGTTCGTAAACGCCGCCGTCGATCCGTTTGCGCCGTTGGAAATGGCGCCCGTATCGCCCGTCTTCGTGGTAATAAAGTTTTCCTTCGCATCCTCGGTCACCGTGTAGGTATAGCCCGCGATGAGGTCTTCAAATACCGCGCGCTGTTTATCTTTCAGCGTCAGGTACCCGTTTGCGTCCGTCTCATAGCTGCCGATCAGTTCCACCGGGCTGGCCGGGTTGGAAATATCGTAAAGCCTGTACGGCTTATTTGCATAATAACTGCCGCGTACCAAAACCCTGAACCTGAATTCTGCGTCTTCCGGCGCGGTAAAGCCCTGCGCCGCCGTCACCGTTTTTTCAATGTTCAGCGGACGGTATGCCGCATAGCGGTTGGTAAATCCGACGGACGTAAGGGGCAGGAGGGCGCTGCTGGTTGTGATCGCGCCGCTGTATACGCCCGAGCTCGGGCTGGTTACCGTATAATCGTCCTTCGGCGTTTCGGTAATCTCATACCGCCAGCCCTTGACCACCTGCGGGAACTCGATATACTGGCCCCCCTTGATCGTAAACTTGCCTTCGCCGTCCGTCTTGAACGGGCCGCCTTCCGTGATTTCCGTGCCGTTCGACAAATACAGCTTGTATTCCTGGTTTGCGTACGGCGCAAGCGTGGTCGCCGTTTTGCCCATCTTGATGGTAAACTCAAACTCGTCGTCCGCCGGCGCGGCCACGCTGCCCGAAACGGTGTTTACCGTCTTGGTAAGCCTCAGCCTCGCGAGGTTGCCTTTATAATCGTTGACAAACGCCGCCGTCTGCGGGTTATTCTTGTCGAGCGTTCCCGTCGCCACGCCGCCTTCCGGCGATACTATGGTGTTGCCCGTCATCTCCGCTTCCGTCACGGTGTAGGTCAGCTTGTTTTCCATGCGGGAGAACACCGCCATCTGGCCTGACTTCAGCGTGAATTTCCCGTTTGCGTCCGTCGCCCATGTGCCCGGAATTTCCGTCGGGTTCGCCGGGTCGCTGATATCATATAATGTATATTCCGCCGGGCCGTAGGGCTCACCGTCCTGCAAAAGCGTATAGCTGAAATCGATCGCGTCGAGGTCTACGCCCGTCGCCTGCTTGGTGACGCGCAGCTCCGCCGGCTCGAACAGTTCCACGATAACGCTGTTTCCGAGCGTGGTCTCTGTTTTGGTTTCGCCCGTCGCCGCCGTAAACTCGTTTACCCACGCCGGGTTGTTGTAGGCGTGGATCGTCGGCTCGGTAAGAAGGGCCGGCGCCTTCATTTTCAGCATTACATAGGTGCCCTCGAGCGGCGCGAACACATAATCCGTGCCGTCCGTTTTCTTGGAAAGGTCCACCGCGACCGCTTTGACCGTGCTCATATCCGCCGGCTTCGTCGTTGTCCAGCCGGACGCCGCGTCCGTGAGGTCGTATGCCGCCGTCGGGTTGGTGGAATAATACACCACCGGTTCGATGCCCTTGCGCCGCGCCTGGATGGTGTCCACATCCTGCAGGATACCCTGCCAATAGGTGCTGTCGAACGTAAAATCTTCCATGCCCGCGCGATCGATGGCCGCGCGCTCCAGCCGGTCGTAAATCACGACGTTCTTCATCGTGCCGCCGTCCGTGTTCTGCACCTGCAGGCGGTAGCTGTATGTTTCGCTCGTCGCGACGCGCGCTTCCTCGTCATAGGACGCAAACTTGTCCGCATCCTCCTTGACCGCCTTGTCGATGCCCGTCGCCGTCGCCACCGTGATGTCGATCGTCCTCGAGGCGGAGTTATACTGCGTATTCATGGAATCCGCGTCGCCGTCTTCGTTCAGGTCGTAGAAATACGATTTTCCCTCGTCGTCCTTGCCCACGCCGGAAGGCGCGTTCGCGCCGCTGTCCGGGCGCACATATTCATTGCTGGAGTACTGGTTGCCTATGCCGAGGAATTCTCCTTCGAGCGGCTGCCACGCCGCGTCGTTTTCCTTCCCGTTTGCCGTCTTGTAATCCGTGTAGCGGAAATAGGCCCCCATGCTCACATAGATACTGGCGTATATGGAGTCGCTTAAGTACGGCTCGCCGTAGCTGGTCGGGGTCGGGTTGAATTCCGTATGTACGTTCACCTTAACCATCGTGCGCCCACTGCCCCGGTAATCCTCGATGACGTCGTACGAGGTGACCGTCACGTCCTGGTTGGCCAGGAAGTAGGTCCGGTTATCGGTGTTGTTATAGTTGCTGTACGCCCGGATGGGCACGTTCGGGTCGAACGCGTAGCCCTCCGGCAGCAGGTCGTAAAACACCCAGTCCTTCTGCGTCCATCCCATCTCGTCGAGCGTTACGTTATCGCCTGCATCCTTGAGCATCTGGAAGGTCACGTTGCTCCGGTAGGAATTGCTTTCCCTATAATTGTACAGCAGCGACTGCGTGCCGGTAAGCGTTACCGCCGCCTTGACCTGGCTGTTTGTCCTGTCGTCCGTCAACGCCACGGATTTGCTGAAGCCATTCACCGTGTACATAGGCACAAACTCTTTATATTGGTAATATTCGTTTGTATACACCTGCGAACCGTTCAGCTCGATCCGGCCCGTTTCATAGTTCTGGAACGCGATCCGGTTTCCGGTTTCAATGGAACTCTCGATCCGCGCCTTAAAGACAGGCGAATCGTGCCGGATCGTCGGGTTGATATACATATACATCTGCGACGACCATCCGTTGGACGAATCCGACAGGTGCTCGGCCCTCACCTTATAGATGCCTTCCGCTTTCAGGGAAGCCGGTACATAAGACATCGCGTCGACTCCGCCTACGGGAACGTACCGTTCGTGCCCGTTGTAATCGGCGGCTTTCTTAACCGTATCCTCGTACGGGATTTCGCCCGCAGCCTGCCATGCATTGGGGGCCGCCGCCGTCTGCACGTAAAGCTTCACCGGCTTGCCCGTGGGGGAACTAAAATTGGAATAATCCGACATCTCGATTGATGGGTCGATGATCCACAGCTTATCATCGAGGGTAATAACCCAGTTCGAAATATAGTAATCCTCCGGCCCGAGCTCAATATTGTCCGCAAGGAACCGCCCGTCCTCGACAATTAAGTTCATCTGGCTGTTTTCCGGCGTGGGGATATTGGTTTCGTTCAGGTACTTCCGGCCGTACGTATACATATAAAAGCTGTACGGCTGGTATGTCCCGTCCCCGAGGCTGACATTGCTCGAAGGCATCGAATAATCCTTGCCGTTTTTCATCGCCGTCTGCAGCACGGGAACGAGGCCGTTGTTGCCCGAACGGTATTTATAGTTGGCATACAGGCTGCCCGTCGGCCGCGGCGGCGTCCATTCCACGATGGGCGTCGCGATGGTCTTCGACTGCGTGCTCGTGATGTTGTCATCTACCCCGGTGAGGTCCACCTGGAACGTATTTTCGGCGCTGGTTCCCGTATCGTACTGGTCCTTGGGGAAGCGCACCACGGAATAGATATAATACCTGCTGCTGCCCGGGTAAGCGATATTATCGTAATAGGAGCTGCTACTGCTGTACAGCGTCTGGTCGATCGAAAAGTCGATGGTGTTCGTATCGAGGTCCCACCGGCCCGCAAGCGCGCTTGCCGACGTCCCCGAGCCGAGCCTTTCGGTGTAGCCGCCAACGAGCTCGCCGCCCGTTCCGGGAATCTCCGTCACCTTGATATTGTAGGGCTGCGTAAAGCTGGTATTATAACTCATCCGGTAAACCAGATACCAGTAGTCGTCAAAGTCCGCCGGTTTTTCCTCGCCCTTGAGGTTCGGCGCATAGCTCTGGACCGTGGTCCAGTTCGCAACCTTACCGCCGTTGATCGCTTCCTTCGTCGCGGACGTTACCGTCGCGGACGTATCGATGCTGCCCGTGATGGTGTTGCTCGGCGGCTGTTCTTCGCCCTTGGTGGTAAGGCCCGCCGCGAAGCCAAAATCGGTTTCGTCTTCAACGCCCATGGCGTCCACGCCCCAGGCAACCTGGATCAGGTTGTTGCCGCCCGCCTTGATGGGCTTGCAGTTGGTGAGGATAATGTCGCCCGTTTCCGGGTCGATGGTATACCAGAAATCGGACTTGGTGACCATTTCCGGCGCCATCTTTACGCCGATATCCACAAATTTGCAGTCCGCGCCGTTCATTGGCTTTCCGTCGCGGTATTTCAGCAGGGCCGCGGGGATGCGTATCTGTACCTCGCCGATGGCGTAATCCACGTTGTTGGAAAACGTCACCTGGGCCTTGATTGTCCTTGCCGTCCGGCTGTTCCAACCGGTAAGCGAAAGGTCGCTGTCCGACTTGGTGCCCGGCAGGCTGTCGTACGCGATCCACTTTAATTCAAATTTATAGGGCTCCGTCTCCTCGTCCGCAAACGGCGTGACAAGGTTGTCCGAATCAGCGTCATTTTGCGGCACATCCTGCGTCGGGGCAGGGGTAGGCGTTGCCTGCGGCTGCTCGCTCGGAGCCGCAGGCTCTTCACTTGCCGTCGGTTCCTCGCTCGGTTCTTCGCTTGGTTCCTCGCTCGGGGTTGGCTCCGGCTCTTCGCCCGGTTCCTCACTCGGGGTTGGTTCCGGCTCGGTTTCTTCCGCCGGGTCCTGCGCAAGCTCAAACTGCGCCGCGCTGCCCGCTTCCGTCATGGTTCCGATTGCGGAGGCTCCGCCTTCCGTTCCAATGGCCAGCGCCGCCGTGTTTTCGACCGGCACGCCCGTTTCCGGGGCAACAAAGGAGAAGCCCTCTTTCGCGCTTCCTTCCACCATATATTCGGTTCCCGGCTCAATTCCCTCAAACAGCGCCGTTTGGCCTGTTTTCAGCATGAACTTGCCTTCCGCGTCCGTCGCGTAGGCAATGTCCAATTCTTCGGCAGGGTTTTTCGTCACGTCAAACAGGCGGTACGGCTGGTTTGCGTATATCGCTCCGCCAACGCTGAGCACATATTCCGCCGCCTCATCCTCCGCGATGTTTTCTCCTGTGATGGTGTTGTAAATCCACAGCCCTCCGGCCTCCGCCGCTTCCTCCGCTGCGTCCGTGGACGCGGAAGCCTCCGGTTCTGCCGGGGGCGGCGTTTCGTCTGACGAAGGCGTTTGCTGCGCCTCGCCCTCTCCGCCGTCCTGCGTGGGAGCTTCACCGCCGTTTTCCTGCGCAGCAGGCGCGCCGAACATCCCGGTATCCGTCTGCGCGAATACCGTGATTACGCTGCTGGCCGCAATAACGACAGCCAGAATAAGCAAAATTATATTCCGCACCCGTTTCTTGGCGGAAATCTTATTGCTTTTCTGGAGATACTCTTCTTTCTTTGATTGCCAGTTCCCGTTCATCGCTTTTCTCCTTTGTTTCTCTGCAAATCTATCAAACATTCTCATGGCGGGCTTTGCCCGTCCTGCGTTTCTATTAATCATCAGGCCCCTTCGCCTGTTGCTCTCTCTATTTATATTGGCCCGAAGCCGCCCAGCGGCCATATCCGGAAAACCACTTTCCCGAGGATTGTCGATTCCGGCACCATCCCCACGATTTCCTTGCGGCTGTCTACCGAATTGTTGCGGTTATCCCCCAGGATAAACACCCTGCCGCGGGGCACCACCGCCGGAAACTCCATGTCGGGCTTTTCATGTATGGGCTCCGCGATATAGGGCTCGTCGATCACTTTTCCGTTGACGCTTACCGCGCCCGTGCCGGGATCGATATCCACCGTGTCTCCCGCGAGCGCGATTACCCGCTTCGCCAGGTCGCCCTCCCCGATGTCCAGCTCCGTAACGACGATATCGCCGTAGTCCGGTTTATATCCAAGGGGGGAGCACAGTACCACGTCCCCGCCCCGGAGGGTCGGCTCCATGGACGCGCCGGAAACGGTTGCGATGCGCAGGACGTAAATGTTGAGCAGCATAACCGCCATGACGACAAAAAGGATGCGCCCGATGATTCCACCCACCTCTTTTTGCCGCTCCCGGCGTTGTTCAATCCGCTTGATTTCAGCATGTATCGCCTCAAGGCTTGGCCGCCTTCCGCTTCTCGTCTGAGCCAAATGTTAAGTATCCCTTCGTAATTTCCTTCCCTGCGGCCGGATTATTGCACTTCTTCCGCTTCATCCTTATCCAGCCGCTTCAATACCTTCAGCAACTTTTTTACCTGGTCCGTACTGAAGGCCGACCGTGTTCCTTCGCTGCCCTCCGGCGCCGCTTCCTGCGGCGGCGTGGGCGCGGGTTTGGCCTTTTCCGCGTTGTCGTATCCCTGCTGCGCCTTGTTTACGGCTTCCTGTATGTTGGAAAGCATCTCCATGTTTTTCGCCTTCACCCGCTGCATAATCACAACCGCTTCCTGCCGCGCCGCTTCCACGATTCCTGCCGCTTCGCGCCGCGCGGTTTCCTTTGCGGCTTCAACCTCTTCCCGGCGCATTTGTTCCAGCTGTTTTAAGGCCGTTACGTGTTCCTTTGCCTGGTGCGACGCCTCGCTCAGCTGCCGGGCAAAATTTTCAATCGCCTGCCAGTTCGCGGGGCGGGTTTCCTGTCTTTCCTGTTTCTCCCGCTCGAGGAGCTGTTTGTTCACCTCCCGGAGTACATCGACGATTTCGCCGTTCCGGCGGGCAAGCCCGTTTTTTTCCTGTTCCAGCGCACTGTTCTTTGCCGTGAGGTCGCCGATCCTGCTCCGCAGGCGTTCGTTTTCCTGTTCTGTTTTTCCCAATTCCTCTTCGAGCTGCCCAAGCAGGATAACCAGGTCTCCCCGGTTCAGCTTTTGGAGTTTTTTCATTTCACGCGTGGTCTCCGGCATGGGAGCCTCCCTTCAGGACCCTTCGCTTATTGCCCGGGCTGTTGTGTTTTATTTGTGATATCGTCCATCGCATTTTTGATCTCGTCGTTCAAATTTGCAGTAAATTTATCGACCTCGTCCAGAAACGCTTCATATTGTTCATATTCCTGCCCCCCGCCCTGCGGGTCCGCCGCGGCCGAATCCTTCTTCCACGAATCCGTTTCGTCCGGTGTGTGCGTTTTCGGCGCGCCCTCGCCGGAACCCAATATTTCATTCAGGTGGGGAACCCGTTCGCTTTCTTCCGCCTGCCGCTGTATGGGCGCGGCCTCTTCATGCAGGTCTTCCACTTCGCCCTTTTGCTCGAACGCGCCCCGCGCGCCCACCAGCATATGGTCGATTTCCTCCTGCAGCGTTTGCAGCACGTTTGTGCTCGCGGCCTTCATCCGCTGTGCGCCCGCCTTGGCCTGGGCAAGGATTTGCTCGGCCCGCCCGCGCGCCGTCTCCACGATTTTATCCGCTTCCTGCTGCTTCACCGCCTCAAGCTCCCGGATGCGGGCGATATATTGGTCCGCGGCCTTTTGCGCCGCTTCCATCACGCCGTTCACCTGGATCATGGATTCCGCCAGCGAGCCCGGCTCGATATGGCCGATCCTCTGTTTGTCCTTTTCTTTTTCCATCTCTTCAATCAGGCTTCTGAGCTCCCGTATTTTTCTTTCGCTGTTTTCGTTTTCCAATTTCAGCCCGCGGTTTTCATCATCGCATTCCTGCAAAAGACGGAGTAAATCGTTCTTCCCCATTTTTCTTAATTGTTGAAATTCCATACGCTCTTTCATACCAAGTCCCTTTCCTGATTGATCTATTGTTACGGAGGATTGCGTGTCTTCTTTCCTGCCGCTGATTTCCCACGCAATTTTCCGTGCAAATTCTTCCTTTAATTCGGCAATTTTACTTTTATACAGTCCATCCAGGCATTGCAACGCGTCGATCACGCGTTTCTTGTTATATCCAAACAGTGCCGTTGGAAGGACGAGCATCCTGAAATATTGCGCGATCTCCGGGTACGTTCCCGGTTCCTGCGGCAGCTGTGCCAGCCTGCCCCGGCTGCCCATCAGAATTTCCCTACGACGTTTTCATCATGCCTGCTGGTAAAAACGCCGCTGATTCCATCCATATCCCCGAGCTGCCTGCGGGTGATGCATTTTATAACCGTACCTGCCGCCGCGATGCCCACGAGCAGTAATAGTCCGATCAGTTCCAGATGATTCATCCCTTTTCTCCTTTTATTTCTTCCTGCTGTTATACCAACGGATTGCTCCGATATCTTTTGCGATACTGATTCCGAACAACAGCCCGAGCGCTCCGGCGCCGCCGAACAGTGTGACTGCAAGAGGCGTCCATTCGCCGTGGGTCCCGCCGTCCTTTTCTTCTTCACCGGCAGGTTCCGCCGGTTCCTCCGATGCCGCGGGCGCTTCTGCCGCTTTGGCGTCGGCCGTCTCCTCCGGTTCCGGTTCCGTGTCCGGGGCCGGTTCCTGTGTTTCCAAAGGCGCCTCCCCGTCCGGGGGCGGACCGCCCTGCTGCTTTATGCTGCCGCCCGCGGCGCCCGCCCTTTCCGCAGTCGGCTTGGGCGTCGGTTCTGCCGGGGGTTCTTCTGTCGGTTCGGGTATCGGATCGGCCGAGGGTTCCCCTGCCGGTTCGGGAACCGGCGACGGCATTATTGTTTGCGACGGCGTCGGTTCGGGCGTTTCTGTCGGCCCTGCCGTTGGAGTCGGCGTTGGTTTTGCTGTCGGCCCCGCCGTTGGCGTCGGCGTTGGCGTCGGCGTCGGTTCCGGCCCCGGCTCTGTTACATGCACCGTGATCTCAATATAATTCTGCCGCGTGTCTTCGGCGTGCAGGTACAGCGTCACCGGGTAATCCCCCGGCTGCTGCCGGTCCGTTAATTCACCGAGGTCAGCCGCTTCAAAGGTTCCTTCATACGGCGCCAGCCCCGGCATATGCCGGATGATCGCTCCCGACCGCCTGATTACCTCATGTTCCAGCACTCCCTGTCCGTTCAGCTCATACGCTTCGCGGCCGGTCATGGTAACATCCCACGCCTGGAGGCAGAAATCCGGCCAGTCGACATGGTGGTATCCGTCCTGCTGTGCCGCCATGGCATAAAACGGAAAGCACAGGCATAACAGAAACGCGATGCATATTGCAATGAATTTGTAATGCCTTTGCTTTTTCGTCGTAACCGCTCCTCTCTGTAAAACGTCAAAATCCTGCTATTCTTTCGTAGTATAGTTTTACAGCAAAGGGGTCCGTTTGAGAGAAAACATGACGCAGACAACCTGTTTCGGCACGCAAACGACATTTTTTTCCCTTAAACGACACATCCGGCTACAGGGTGCACACCGCCCGTACGGCCTTCATATAGGCCCTTCCGACCGGCACCATCGCTCCGTTTACAAGTGCAATCTGTTTGTGACCCGCATTAAATTGTGCGATTTTTTCCACCGCCACGATATAAGAGCGGTGAGTCCGTATGAATCCCTGGTTCGAGAGCATGTTCTCGATTTTCCTGAAGGTAGAATAAAATGCGAAGCTCGTGTCCTTGTAATATACATTGATACAATGACCCTGCACTTCGAAATAATGAATGTCTTTTACAAACACCTTGCGGCTTTCCCCCGCGCAGGAGAAGATAAGCGTTTCCCGCTTTTTCTTTTCGCATTTCTCCTGCACCCGGAGAAAAATTTGTTCAAACCGTTCCCGGGGGGTCTCCTCTTTAACCACATAGTGGAATGCATCCACATCAAACGCCCTTAAAATAACATTTACCGCCGTGCTCGCCGTAAGGAAGATAATTTCGCTTTCAACCCCGCTTTCGCGCAGCCTTCCGGCTGTTTCAATCCCGTCCAGCCCCGGCATGTCGATGTCGAGGTAAATCAGGTCCGGCTGCCTTTGCGGGTCGCCCAGTTCAAACAATAGTTGCTTTCCGCTTAAATATGGGTCGATCTTAAGTTCAATCCGGTGTTTCTCGCAGATAGAGCTTAACAGGTCGGTGTACAGCATGATGTTTTCCCTGCAATCGTCACAAAGCGCTATGTTCACTGGTTTTCTCCTTGAAGGTTTCTTTGGGCAGCTTGGCCGCCCTGTCCAGCAGCTGCTGGATGGTCACACTGGTAAAGTATCCCTCCAGCTTTTCCTGCAGGCCGCAGTAAAACTCGTGGACCGGGCAATATTCCGAACGAAAGCACGGGTTGTTCTTTCCGTGCTCGAGACAATGGTTTATCTTGATCGACCCTTCCGTCACCTTCATAATGTCGAGGAGGGTAATGTCCTCCGGGCGCCGCATCAGGCTGTAGCCCCCCGATACGCCCATATGTCCGGCAATCAGCTTCGCGCTGCGCAGCTTGTTTGCCGTCGCCAGCAAGGATTTTTTGGCAATTCCGACCTGCTCGGATATTTCCCCGGCAGACGTAACGCGCCTGGTTTTGGAAAGATACATAATGACGCGGATCGCATAATCGGTTGTTATTGTCAGCTGCATCGTTTTTTCCTCTTTATATGAGAGCCCTTGCCCAGCGTCCGCCCCGTCTGCGGGAACGGATATAACCCACTGCTTATATTCGTTTGGGACTTTTTAAAACACATTCTCCCGAATGTGTTTTGTCTTCCACAGTCCGTTCTATGTCCTGATTCTTTCAAACCGGCAATTTCTTCTCCTTCATGCAATTCCGTAGATTCATATTTCATTTTTTCGTTCAAAAGCAGCTCTTATATTTCCCTGCTTTCACTCTCGAAAAACTTATATTTTTATCATAAGGTAAAGTATTATTCATTTTAAGACGAATATTGAGTACTCACGCGCGTTGTGTGACACATGTGTGATTTATGCAAGTTTTTTAATTAATCTTGCAATAATTATTTTTCGAGTCTTTTATTTGTGCAGCATCCGGCACGGCGGCCATGCCTCCGCCCGCATGCCGCCCGCCCTGCCGGAACAGTAGGCTGTTGTTCCGCCCGTTTTGGCCCTGCCCTCAAAAACCGGAAATTTATTTGCAAAAAAAAAGGCCCCTGCCGCTTCAATCCCGCAGCAGGGGTCTCGTTCCGTATTCTTTTTTGCGGCCGGGGCGCGCGTCCTCCAATAAAAAACGGGAAGCAGGCCGATAATAAGGCTGGCTTCCCGTTTAAAGAATGATCTGTTTTATCCGCCGCAGGCCGCAGCCTTGCAGCTTTTTCCGTTTTTCAAATGTTTGCCCTTACCACCTGCCAAAGCTGCTGCCGCCCGCGCCGCCGCCGGAGAAGCCCCCGCCGCCGGAACCGCTGCCGCCGGAGTTTCTGGTTGCCGTCATGCTGGCAAGCGCGTCCCGCATGCCCCGGTCTATGGAGCGCGTGAACCATACGGTGGAGTAAACGCCTCCGTAATAGCCATAATACCAATGCGGCGGCTCGAGGGCGATGCTTTCAAACCGTTTTGCCCATACGTCCGAAACGCCCAGCACATAGGCATAGGGCAGGATGTGGTAAAAATAGGACGGATCGTCGTTCACCATTGTTTTCAGTTTATCGGCTTCCACCGTTTCGATAAAGCGCTTCAGGCCAAGAATGCGCCCCGCCCACTGCGCGCCTTGCTCTGTGCGCCGGGGCATCGATCCCGCCATAAGCGCCATCAGGAAGGACGCCACCGCCGGAATACACAGCCACAGCCCGGCGATCAGCGGGAAGAACAGGTAAACGGCGGCATAGCATGCGGCGATCAGCACAATCCCGCCGATCGTCTTGCCGATGCTTGCCGATTTTTTATCCGATTTCCGTTTGCTGACGGCGTCGCACACCAGCAGCGCGCCGAACCAGCAGACCAGCCCGAAGATCACGCCCATCAGCACGGAGTTAAACACATCCATGCTGTCGAGGTAAGACGCAACGATGGCAATTGCCGCCAGCGGAACCGCCGCCAGAACGGTGGACAAATATTCAAACGCAACCGATTTTTTGGTATACACGCGGTTTTGCGCCGTATTATACTTTGCCTTGATCCGCTTTTTGGCGGAACGGATCGTATCGGCAAATTCGTATTTCATTTCCTTGATGCCGATGCTGTCCGAGAGTACGAACATCTTGCTGAAAATGATTTTTTCATAGTCGTTGGCGTCCGCAGGCAAATCCTGTACTTTTTTAAAGACCATGTTTTTTTCGTCCGGCTGGTGGATTTCGATATATCCCCGGTCGGCCCAGCAAATCAGCAGGGAAACGACGTCCTTATCGCTTGATTCCCCGTCGATAATATAACCCACGTCCGCGCTGTTCATGCCCTCCGGCGCTTCAAATTCAACCGTTTCCACTTCCCTGCGCCTGCTTCCGGCCGCCGCAAGCAGGATAATGGTTGCCACAAGCGCCGCGGCGCCCGCAGCCAACGCCGGGAGGAAGGAGGAAAACGCGGTGCGCGCGCCCACATAGTAGCCCTCCGGCAATTCGATCCGCACGCCCACGCCATAGCCGCCTTCAATTGTTTTTACCACCTCGCCCCGGATGGTGTTTCCCTCCACCGTATAGCGGAGCGCTTCCGTATCATACGTCCCGCTGCCGGAATCCCCGGTGGTAAAGCCGATCTTTTCCGCATTGAATTCCTCCGGCATTTCGATGGTGAAGGTAAGGTGTTCAATGGGAATTGTATTTTCCGGGCTGACGAGGTTGTAATAAAATTCATCCGCGCCCGGAAGGGTATCCGCGCCGAGGTCGTAGCGGTAACCGTACTCATATTCCTGCACCCCGGTAACCGCCGTATCCGGGTCGCCCAGGCGGACGACCATATTGTTGCCGTCCTTCTCCATATCGGCCGGTACGTTGGCGGTCAGGTCCGAAAGAACCGCATGCGCCCCGTTTTCCACAAAATTCCCGTTCACCATGCGCTTCAGCTGCATATCAACGGGAACCGTTTCCGTGATTCCGTGCGTCTCCCCTATGCTGCCTGAAAAATCCGCCGTTACCTTTTTTGAGATATCATACGTATTGTCCTTGTTCACCTTGACCGCAATATCTTCGCTCCTTATTACATAATCCGGTTCCGCCTGCGCGAATGCAAAAGACGGAAGCAGCAGGATTGCCAGCAAAACAGCGAGCACGGCAACATTCCTCAATACTTTTTTCATGGTTTTCCCTCCGAATATTTCCGATACGTGAAACGGCGGCCTTTGCGGAGCCGCCGTTTCCCTGCATTTTTCACCCTACGGGCAAGGCGGTCTGTTTACCGCCGGGCCTGCGCTATTGCGCTTTCCCGTTCTTTACCTTACGGTAAACCGTGCAGCCGATCAGCCCCGCCGAAACCGCCGCAAGCACAAGGAAAAGCATCATGTTTTCCGTGTCCCCTGTTTTGGGCGCTTTATTTCCGGGAGTATCCGCCGCCGCGGCCTGTGAAGAATCCACGATTGCATAGACGCTGAAGCTTGTCGCTTCCACCGTCAGGTAGTTTTTGCCATCCTCGCCTGTTTCAAGCTCAAAGGGCATTTCTTCCCCGGAGCCGTCCGCCGCAACATGGACGACATGGAGGTTTTCCGGGTTTGTGCTGTAGCCGTCCGGCAGCGGGAACCCAAGGAACACGGGAACATTCGGCTGGTACGCCCCGCTGCTGTTCACCAGCGTGATATCATACGCCGTGAACACGGTCCCGAACCTCGCGACGGCGGCTTTCACCGCCTCATATGCGTCGCCGCCCGTCACCGCGCCGATCTGGAGCAGGGAATCGGGGGTAATATTGCTGCCCGGCGTTACCATCGCGCTCGGCAGGAAATATTTGATGCCCGTCGCCTCGTCCTGGTTCAATACGCCGATATCGATTGCTCCCAGGAACGCAACCTCTACCTTGCCGTTCTCCCTGAGGTCCGCAGCCTGGAATTCATAGCCGCCGTCCCCTGTTTCCGTCGCGTTCACCGGCTGCCCGTTGACAACCGCGAGCAGGAAGGACGCGTCCTCGTCCGGATAAGCCCGGAAGGTGGCGGTGCTTCCCACCGGTACCGAAATAGAACCTTCTCCCCCGGCAACGCCGAACCATTTTCCGTTTTCCAGCATGAACAGGCTGCCCGGCCCTTCGATGTCTACGTCGATGCTGGCCATCTCCGTAAATACGACCTCGATGCTGCCGTGCTCCCGTACGTTTTCAACCTCAAATTGGTATCCGCCGTCCTCCGCCGGAGTCGCCTCCACCGGCTGCCCGTTCACGTACGCGCCCGCAAAGACCCCGTTTTCCTTAGCGGAAGCCCGGAAGGTCAGCGTACTGCCCTCCTGCACCTCGATGGAATCCTCCATCGGGGCCACGCCGCCCCATACCCCATTTTCGAGCATATGCAGTACGCCCGGCCCTTTGATGCTGACATCGAAGCTGACCATGGCATACTCCGTAAACGTAGCCGTAACGCTCTTTGCCTGATCCATGGTGAACGTGTAGGAATCCGCGTATTCCCCTTCGCCCGCCGGGACGTCCGTGCCGCCGACCGAAAGGACGTCAAGGTACGATCCTTCCTCCGCGTTCCACATAAGCGTTACCTGCGCGCCTTCGTCCACATCAAATTGCTGGCTGCCGTCCACCGTTACAGGCGCCGCCTCCCCGATTTTCACGTCCAGCGAGCCTGTGCCGTTCACTGTTACATCGAGGGCATAGGTCGCAGCAAGGGGCTGTACCGGTTCCTCCTCCGCCCCCGCTACCGCGGGGAACAGCGTAAGCACAAGGAGCGTCGCCAAAATAACCGCCGTTAATTTCCGTTTCATTATTTTTCCTCCCGAGTCAATATCTTTTTTACTTGTTATCTGAAACAGCCGCCGGCCCCTGTGCCGGACAGCCGTTTGCTTTACTTATTATACGCCGGAGGTTCCCCAAATGTCCCGTTTCCGGAACAAACGGGACGAAATAAGGCATGATCGGTAAAAATTGCCCCGGGCAGCCGGTTGACACCCGTTCTTTTGCCGTTGATTGCGGCAAGGCCGCCTATTAATCCTTTTTATACTACTATACCGTCCCCGCCGCACAATTTCAAGAATCCTCTTTATCCGCAGGCCAAGGCGCGCTTCTTTTTTGCTGCATTCCTGTTTGACATATACCCCATGGGGGTATATTATAATTGTTGTTATTTAATACCTGTACGGGGTATTGATACGGTATCAAATATTGTGCAGTGCGGAGGACGCCGATGGAAAACAAACAAAACAATATGGACGCGCAGTGCGCATGCCACCAGAAAACCACACCGCGCAGCGGGGAAGAGCTGCGCCTTTTAAAGAACCGCTTGAACCGGATGGCAGGCCAGCTTTCCGGCATCGGCAAAATGCTGGATGAAAACCGCTACTGCGGGGATATCCTCACGCAGGTCGCAGCTGTTGAAAGCGCGCTCCAGTCGTTTGGCTACCTGGTTTTGCAGGACCACATGGAGACGTGCGTGGTGGAGGAAATCCGCAAGGGAAACACCGGCATTGTGGATGAAGCGGTAGAGCTGGTCAAAAAGTTGAAGTAAGGAGGCGGTAAGCTTGAAAACAGAAAAATTCAACATCACCGGGATGACCTGCGCGGCATGCCAGGCCAACATTACCCGCATTGTGCAAAAGCTTCCCGGCGTGAGCGATGTGGACGTCAGCCTGCTCGCCAACCGCATGACGGTTACCTATGACGAGGCGAAGCTGACCCCGGAAAAAATTATAGAAGCCGTGGAGGGAATCGGTTACGGCGCTTCCCTCCACGGCAGCGAAACGGAAAGCGCCCGGCAGGGCGGCTTCCGCAGCGAGTGGGAAGCCCGGCAAAAGCTCGCGGACGACGGCCGCGAGGCAATGAAGCGGCGGCTTATCTCTTCCGTTATCCTTTTGATTCCCCTGATGTATGTGGCGATGGGGCCGATGATGGGGCTTCCGGCGCCCGGGTTCCTTGTGGGCATGGAAAACTCGCTGATTTCGGCGCTGACACAGCTGCTTATCACAATCCCGATCATCGTTATCAACGGGCATTTCTTTAAAAACGGATTCAAGGCGCTCGCTTCCCGCGCCCCCAATATGGATTCGCTGGTTGCCGTCGGCGCGGGCGCGTCGCTGGTATATGGTATTTTTGCCATGTACCGCATGGCGTACGGCCTCGGGCACGGCGATATGGCGCTGGTGCACGAATATGCGCACGCGCTGTATTTTGAATCCGCCGCCATGATTTTGACGCTGGTCACCGTAGGAAAATACCTCGAGGCACGTTCCAAATCCAAGACCTCGGACGCGCTCGGCAAGCTTGTTGACCTCGCGCCCAAAACGGCGTCCGTTGTCCGCGGCGGCGAGGAGCTCGTAATTCCCGCCGAGCAGGTCCAGGCGGGCGACATCGTTGTCATCCGTCCGGGGGAAAGCATTCCCGTGGACGGCGTCATCACCGAGGGCTACGGCTATGTGGACCAGGCGGCCATCACCGGCGAAAGCGTCCCTGTGGAGAAAAACCCCGGCGACACCGTGATTTCCGCGACCATCAACAAAAACGGAACCTTCCGGTTCGAGGCCTCCCGTGTGGGCGAGGATACGACGCTCGCGCAGATCATACGGCTGGTGGACGAGGCCGGGAATTCCAAGGCGCCGATCGCGCGCCTTGCGGACCGTGTCAGCGGCGTCTTCGTGCCCGTCGTGATCGCCATCGCCATCGCGACGGTCATCGTGTGGCTGGTGGCGGGGCAAGGCTTTGAATTCGCCTTCGGAAACGCCATTTCCGTACTGGTCATCTCGTGCCCGTGCGCTCTTGGGCTGGCGACGCCGGTCGCCATCATGGTGGGCACCGGGAAGGCCGCCGAGCAGGGCATCCTGATTAAATCGGCGGAAAGCCTCGAGAACCTGCACTCCGTGGACACCATTGTGCTCGATAAAACCGGAACCATTACCTCCGGCCATCCGTCGGTCACGGATATCGTGCTGCTGGATTCTTCCCTGACGGAAAACGAATTCCTCGCGGAAGCGGCGGCGGCGGAAGCTGGAAGCGAGCATCCGCTCGCGCAGGCGGTGGTGGAAAAAGCGCAGGCGCAGGGGCTTAGCGTGCCCCGCGCCGGGGACTTCGAGGCACAGGCGGGCCGCGGCATCCGCGCGCTCGTAAACGGACGGCGGTATGTGGCGGGCAACCTTGCTTTTATGGAAGAATCCGGCCTCCGCGAAAACACGGAAGCAAAAGCAATTGCGGAACGCCTTGCGGGCGAGGGCAAGACGCCCCTGCTGTTTGCGGCGGACGGAAGCCTCCTCGGCGTGATCGCCGTGGCGGACACCATCCGCGAGGACAGCCGCGCGGCTATCGAGCGGTTCCGCAGGATGGGCCTGCACGTCGTGATGCTGACGGGCGACAACCGCGTGACCGCGGAAGCCATCCGCAAGGAGGTCGGCGTGGAGGAAGCCATTGCGGACGTGCTGCCCGCGGATAAGGAGGCAAGCGTGCGCGCGCTCCAGGAGAAGGGCCACAAGGTCGCCATGGTGGGCGACGGCGTGAACGACGCGCCCGCGCTCACCCGTGCGGATATCGGCATTGCCATCGGCGCGGGTACGGATATCGCCATCGAATCGGCGGACGTGGTGCTGATGAAGGATTCCCTGTTCGACGTGGCGACGGCCATCGACCTCAGCAAGGCGGTGGTGCGCAACATCCACCAGAACCTGTTTTGGGCCTTCTTCTATAACGTGCTCGGCATCCCGCTTGCGGCGGGCGTGCTGTTCCCGGCGTTCGGCATCCGTTTAAGCCCGATGATCGGCTCCGCCGCCATGAGCCTGAGCTCCGTCTGCGTCGTCTTGAACGCGCTGCGGCTCCGGTTCTTTAAGGATAAAAACAAAACGGTAACTCCCGCGTCCAAAGCGCTTTCGGGCGCGGAACAAAATACCGCCGCAAAAGCGGCGGAAAACGCGAAAGGACAAACTGTGATGAAAAAAATATTGACGATTGACGGAATGATGTGCGCGCACTGCCGGATGAACGTGCAAAAAACGCTCCTGGCGCTTGACGGCGTTACAGGCGCGGAGGTGGACCTTGAAAAAAAGCAGGCCGTCGTTACCCTTTCAAAGGACGTGCCCGGGCAGGTGTTTGCGGACGCCATCGCGGACGCGGGCTATACGCTCGTAAGCTGTGAAAACGCATAAACCGCGGAAACGCAAACCCGTGGCGGATGGTTTCATCCGCCACGGGTTTTTATGTTTCAGAATGCCCCATTCCTTTACGTAAGACATCCGATCAAAAAGGATGTAAATACAAGCAGGTTAAACGCAATACATAATACGGCCGCCATCATCCGCCCATCCGTCCTGCTGTAATTTGCCAGGTAGTAGATGCTGAGCGCGATTGCCGTTGCGCAGCAAACCATCTGGATAACGGCAAACGCAATGTCCGGCAGCCATAGCCACATAAAGGGAAAATTAACGGCCGTGAAACAATAGCCCAAACCCCACACAATCGGCAGCCATATCGCCACCAGCTTGATTTTAATAAACTTCTTTTGCTCGGGTGTCGGCGTTTCCCGTTCCATTTCATTTTCCTTCCTGCGGCGCATAGCTCCACGCGAGGGTATACTGCCCGATCCCCTTCTTTTTGACTGTCCCATAGGCGATCCCGTCCCGCGATTGCCCGTTTGCGATTGCCTGGAGGACAGCCGGATCGTCCCCGCGGATTTCGCCGTCGATACGCGCGGGCGGCGCATCCCACTGTTGGCACGCATAAGCCCAGTCCGTTTTCTTATCATTATACATCTCCGCGGAATCAAAGTGTAGCATTTCATTCCCGGCCTTTACCATGACATACATCCGGCATTCACCCGACAGCCTGCCCCGCATATCCTCTTTTTGTTCCTGCATATATTACTATTTATTACGCGCCGCATTTATATTTCATTGGTATAGCAATGATAGCGGAACCACTTCACCGGGTGCCCTTTCCGGAACAGCAGCCGGAAAACGCCGGTTTCCGTTAATACCTCGTGGCATACCGGGTTCAGGTAAATAAAGTATACCTTCCGCGGCCTCCTTGCGATGCTGTACAGGATGTGGTTGAGCATCTTGCGGAACACCGCCGCCGGAAAGGAATTAAACAGGTAGAAATAATTGTAATCGTCATACTGCTCGAATGCCGCCGCGTTCCGGCAGCATACCCGGCAGTGCCGAAGGCCGAGCGCGCTGAAATTTTTGTGCGCCGTCCTGCACAACTCCTCCGACAGGTCTATCCCGTCTATCCTCCGGAACGGGAAGGCGCTCATCAGGTGCATTGCCCTTCCCTTGCCGCAGCCGATATCGATGATCGCATCTGTCTCCCTGACCGGCAGCCTTCCCAGCACCTCCGTAAGGCCGTCCGTAGAAGGCTGGTAGCGGTTTCCGCGGGCTGGATCAAACCCTGCTTGCTCCGGCTCCTCCCAAAGGGAAAAATCCACCCCCAGCCGTTCGTCCTCCTTTTTTCCGCGCTTCATCCACAGATCGCGCAGCGCCTGGTAGGCCCTTCCGTTTTTTATCTTTGCAAAATCCATCGGTTTCCTCCAAGTCGTTCAGCGTACCATACCGATCCGGCGAAGCCATTTGCCCAGCTGTTTTTTAACCGCGCCTGTTTTCACCCTTGGACCGTATGCCTCAAACGCGCTTAAAACGCGGGCCTGCGGGCACAGGCGGGCAATTTCCCCGCCAATTTCTTCGCCGCCGCTGCCGCCGTGCGTACAGAAGGGTACGAGTATCTTCCCCGCCGCGGCGCGCCCCGCCAGAAAAGAGGCAACGGGGGGCGCAAGCGTGCCCCACCAGTTCGGCGAGCCGATAAACACCGTTTTATATTGATCAAAGCCTTCCGCCTGTTTCAGGAGCGCGGGCAGGAACCCCTTTTGTATTTCTTCGCGGGCCTGAACCACCGTTTTTTCATATGACGCCGGGTAGGAATTTTGCGGCTGTATTTCAAACAGCCTTCCCCCGGTCTGGCGGCAGATGACCTCCGCCAGCCTGCGCGTATTTCCCGAACGGGAAAAATATGCGACAAGTATATGCGGATTTTGTAGTTTCCTTCTTTTCGGTAACAGCATAACGGCCTACTCTGCCTCCGGCAGGATTTCGTTGATGCAGGAAAGCGCGTTCAGCGTCCTCGGGAAGCCCATATACGGCAGGCACCGCATAATGGCCGAGACCAATTCCGGGTCTGGCCCGCCCGCGCCGGAAAGGGCTTCGCCAAATAATTCATTTTTCTTCCGCCTGCCTTTCTCCGCGCGGTTCATTCGCATCCCCCTTAGCCCTTCAGGCCGATTGCACGCAGCCATGCGTCCACTTCGTCCCGGGCGCGCGGGCCGCTGTTGCCATAGGCGGCAAAGCCCTCCGCCATTTCGCTGTCCGGGCAGAGTTCCTCCATCGCGCGCGCCAGCCCGGCCATACCGCCCCCGCCGTGCGTACAAAACGGAACGACAGTTTTCCCGGCAAGGTCGCAGCCTTCGAGGAACGACGCGACCGGGGGCGCTATCGTGCTCCACCAGTTCGGCGAGCCGACGAGCACAACGTCATACGCGCCCGTATCGACGGGCTCCCCGATTTCCGGGCGGAACCCGGCGTGTATTTCCTCTTTTGCCTGGCTGACCACCGCCTGGTATGCGGCGGGATAGGGAACCTTCGGCCTGATTTCAAACAGGGTCCCTCCCGTTTCCGTGCGGATCAGCTCCGCAAGCTCTTCCGTATTCCCCGAATGGGAATAGTATGCGATCAATATATTTTTCATATTCATTTTCTCCCCTTTTCGATGTGTTCCGATGCCGGGTTCTTTTGAACCTCCCGCACTACTATGCCGGCTTTGCCGCCCCATCCCGTCCCGGAAGCATCGCGGCCGGATGTGCGGCGTCTATTTCTCCCGGTCCAGCCTGTCGTATTCGCTGTCCGTCACCGGCTCCAGCCACTGCGCCGGGCCCCTGCTGCTGTTGGTCTCGATGGAAAGGTGCACAAACCAGCTGTCCCTGGCCGCGCCGTGCCAGTGCTTCACATCCGGCGGGATTTTAACCACGTCTCCCGGGCGAAGTTCCCGCGCGGGCTTTCCTTCCTCCTTGTACCAGCCCCGTCCGCCGGTCACCAGCAATATCTGGCCGCCCGGATGCCTGTGCCAGTTGTTGCGGCAGCCCGGCTCAAAGGTCACGTTGCCGATCGGGCAATTAAATTCGCCGCCGCCCTCCGCAAGCATTTCAAGGTACGCCTGTCCCGTAAAATTTTTACCGACCGCTTCGGGCAGCTTCCCGCCCCTTGGAAAAATTACACTATTTGAAAGATCGCTCATTTTTTATCCTCCCTTCCTTACCGGTAGGCCCTTTCATAGATTGCCGTGCAGTCTGCGTGCGGCATTTCGCAGGGATCGGCGGCAAACAGCCCGCCCATCGTTTCGCGCGCGTTCACGGCAAGGCCTTCAAGCTCGCCGCGCGTAATCCCGTAGTCGGACATTTTAAGGTCCGCCACGCCGCAGTCCTGCTGCAGCTTTACGAGGGCGGTGAGGAAATCCCCCGGCTTTTTTGCCGCTTCCATGCCCATCGCCCTTGCCATGCGGACGAACCTGTCGCCGCAAACGCCTTTTTCAATAAAGTATTCGTAATATGCGCGGGAAAGCATAATGAGGCCCGCGCCGTGCGGAAGCTCCTGGTGGAAAGCGCTCAGCGCGTGTTCCATGGAGTGCTCGCTCGTGCAGGACGAGAGGCTCATCACATACCCGGACAGGGTGTTGCCAAAGGCCACCCGTTCGCGCGCTTTGAGGTCCGCGCCGTTCATCACCGCCACCGGCAGGTATTTGGCGATATTTTCGATCGCGGTCAGCGCCACCATGTCGCTCATAGGATTCGCGGCTTTGGAAATATAGCATTCCGTGCTGTGGAACAGCGCGTCAAAGCCCTGGTATGCGGTAAATTTCGGCGGCACGGTTGTCATCAGCTCCGGGTCGACGACGGCAAGCACCGGGAACAGACTGTCCATCCCGCCGCAGCCGATCTTTTCCTGCGTTTCCGGGTTGGTCACCACGCCCCACGCATCCACCTCCGAACCGGTTCCCGCCGTGGTGGTAATGCAGACCACAGGCAGCGGCCTGTTTTCAAGCGGCTTGTTCTTTCCCGTTCCTCCCGCCACGTAGTCCCACAGGTCTCCGGGGTTGGTTGCCATCATCGCCATGATCTTGGCCGCGTCCATCACGCTCCCGCCGCCGAGCGCCACCACGAAATCGCAGCCGTTTTCCCTTGCGAACGCCGCCCCCTCCATCACGGTGGATTTAAGCGGATTGGCTTCCACCTTGCCAAATACCGCCGTTTCCACCCCGGCCAGGTGCAGCTGTTCCTCCGTACGCGCAAGCGCGCCGTTCTCCCGGACGGATTTGCCGTTTGAAATAACGACCATCGCCTTCCTGCCCGGCATTTCCTGGATGTTCAGGTTGTTGAGCTCGCCCGCGCCGAATAATGTCCTTGTCGGTATATACATCTGGTATTTCATATTATTTTCCTCCCGTTTTTTTTCTTGTGGTTTTGTCTCTATATAAAAACTCTACCCCTTGGAGTAAACTCCAAGTCAAGGCCTTCTTTTTGCTGTTTACAAATTATTCATATCCTGTCCCATAAAAAATACCCCCTATCCCAAGGATAAGAGGTATGCTTTTTAAGGTCTAATCCCTATATTCTATTTTTCTCCATACCTGGAAAGCATCTTACGGTTCCAGCGCGACTTTTATGACGCCGTCCGCCTTGCTTTCAAAAAGCGTATACGCCTCCATTGCGCGGCCGAGCGGAAACCGATGCGTCACCAGCGGCGTGGTGTCGAGCCTGCCCTGCCGGATCAGTTCCAAAATTTTCCCGCAGGAATTGGCGTCCACGCCCCCGGTTTTAAAGGTCAGGTTTTTCCCGTACATATCCGGAAGCGGCAATGCCTGCGGCTGTCCGTACATGGCAACCACGCACACCGTCCCGTTCGGGCGCGCCGCTTTCCACGCCATCTCAAAGGTGTCCGCGCCGCCCGCAACCTCGAATACGACGTCCGCGCCGCGGCCCTGCGTAAGCCTGCGCGCCGTTTCTCCCGGGTCCTCCCGCGCGGGGTTCACCGTCAAATCCGCGATTCCCATGCGCCGCGCGAGGGAAAGCCGTTCTTCACATATGTCCGCAGCAATGATGCAGGCCGGGCGGTACAGCCGCGCGCAGGCCATCGTGCACAGGCCCGTAGGACCCGCGCCAATCACCAGCACCGTGTCCCCCTCCCGGATTCCGCCGATCTCCGCGCCCCAATAGCCGGTGGCGAGGATATCCCCGGTGAAAAGCGCCTGCTCGTCCGTAGCCCCTTCCGGGATCACATCGAGCCCGTTGTCCGCCAGGGGCACGCGCACATACTCCGCCTGCCCGCCGTCAATCCGGCAGCCCAGCGCCCAGCCGCCATACTCGTGCGTACAGTTGTTGACAAATCCGCGGCGGCAGAAATAGCAGTCGCCGCAGAAGGTTTCCACATTGACCGTCACCCGGTCCCCCACGCGGACCGTGCGCACGCCGTCGCCAATTTGCTCCACCACGCCCACCATTTCATGCCCCACGACCACCCCGGGTTTCGCGCGGGGCACGCTCCCGTGCTTTATATGCAGGTCGCTCGAGCAGATGGATGCCAGCGTCACCCGGACGATTGCGTCCGCAGGCCCGCGCAATACCGGGCGCGGGCGCTCTTCCAGCGCAAATCTTCCCTTTTCCTGAAAAACAACCGCCTTCATCATCTTGCCCATTTCAAAGCAGCTCCTTGTACCGTTTGGTTATATTATAGCGGACACGGAACGCTTTGTCATTCCGCGGGTTTCCCTCCCTTTCCAAAAGCAGGAATGAAAACGGACGGCGGAACGAAATATGCGCCCGAAGCGGAACGAATCCCGCCCGCGGGCGCATATCCCTTGGGTTTTCCTGTTGAATTTCGCCTAATTCCCGCTGCGCATCGCCTCGAGCGGGCTCATTTTCGTCGCCTTGCGCGCCGGGTAAACGCCCGACACAATCCCCACCAGCACCGCAATGCCAACCGCGCCGAGCGCCACCCATGCGGGTATTTCCACCTTCATCCCTTCGGAAAAAACCATCCCGAGGAAGCTCGTCTGCTCGGTTCCCGTGTTGATCGCAAGCACCACGATATAGCTTACCCCCAGCCCGACGAGCCCGCCCAAAAGGCCGATCATCGCGGATTCCGCCAAAAAGAGCTGCCGGATTTTTTTGATCTTCATGCCCACGACCTTCATGATGCCGATATCCCGCCGCCGTTCGAGGATGCTCGCATACATGGTGTTGGCAATGCCGATGGCCGATACAAACAGGGAAATGAGGCCGATGGCGAACAGCTGCCCCTGCTGGCGGCCCTGCTCCTCCTGCATCTGCGAAATGTATTCCGTTTCGCTGTACGTCTGGTACCCGAGCTTCTTGATTTCGTCCATGACGCTTTGCACATTGTCCATGTCGTCCACGCGCACGATCACCTGCTGGTAGGAATTCAGCGGCACGCCCATATAATCCGCAAGCTCCCGGTTATCCATCAGCATGCGCCTTGCGACGGCAAGGTCCATGTAAATGCTGCCGCTTTCCTGCGACTGCGCCTTTTTCGTCAGCCCGGAAACCGACGCGCGGTAAAGGCTGCCCTTCGGCACCTCCGGGTCTTCGCTTGTAAACCCGAACTGCATTTCCATCTCCGTCCCCAGCCAGTCGATCTCCGGCGAATATTTGCTGAACTCCTCCCAGTCCGCATAATTGGGCGGATTCTTGGGGTCGACGAAATTCTGCACCGCGTCGCCGCCCACCACCAGCACCGGCATGGTTCCCCCCTGTCCGAACATTCCACCCTCCTCGAATTCGAGGTCCAGCACGGCGGGGTCGATTCCCGTCACCTGCGTATTGGCCTCGTAAGCGCCCGTACGGATGGTAACGGGAATCTGGACCGCGGGGGACGCCGCCTCCACATGCTCCATCGCCGCAATGGACTGCACCGTGCTGTCCGTGATGCCGCCGCGCCCGGACATGGCGGACTGGGAATAATCGTCGATTTCGATCCGCGTGAGCGCCGTGTTGTCCGTCAGCATCCCTTCAAACTGCTTATAATTGGAATACCCGATTGACAGCATCAAAACGATGCACGCCGTTCCCACGATCACCCCGAGGACGGTGAGGAAGGTGCGCGATTTGCGCCTGCTTAAATTAATCAGCGCCAGCTTGAATAAATCAGGCGTCCTCATTTTCTTCCGCTTTCTGCTTCCTGCGTTTCAGGGCGTACCGGATGCCGAAGATGCCGCCGATCACCGCGCCGAGGATGATGACGGAAATCCACCACTGGCTTTGCGTTTCCGGCTTTTCTTCCTCTTCCTCCTCCTGCGGGGCGTTAATCACGGGCGGATTGATGTTGGTTGAAAAATCGAATTCCTGCGTGGCAACCTCCCCGAACTCGTCCTCGTAGGAAAGCGTCATCTTCCCGCCCGTATAGCCATATTTTGCGTCCGCGTCCCCTCCGGAATCGAGCGTGCCCACAAATACATACAGGTCGCCCTTTTTCGAGGCCCCGCTCTCGAGGTTGCCGAGGAACAGGCTGCCCTCGGGCACAAGGCCCGGCGCTTCAAGCTCCGCGCGCACATTATAGACCGTCCCCTTGCCCATGTTCATCACGTTCATGGAAACGGACATCGTATCCCCCGCGTTGACCTCCTGCGGGATTTCCGGCTCGTCGTATTCGATGCGCACGGGCTGCTTCACCTGGATCACAATGGATTCGTCCGCGGTAATTTCCGTCGCCCCGTCTCCCTCGTATTCAATATGCAGCAATATTTTCTGCGGTTTGGGCTCCGCCGTCTGCTGCACCATCAGCTTGGTATTCACGGCGGCGCTTTCCTTTTTCGCCACCTTTTTAAAGTAGAAGGAATTGGTTTCACCCATGGGGATAATATCCGCCGTTTCCCCGCTGACCGTAACCTTCATGTTTTTAATCGGCTGGCTGTCGTTCGTGTTTTGCAGGGTAACGGACAGGTCGAACTCCTGCCCCGCAAGCACGGGGGACGGATTCACCGAATAGCTGCCGATCATGATTTTGGGCTTTGGCTTGGCTTCCTCGCCGCCCCCGCCGCCGGAACCCCCGCCGCCGGTGTCTCCGCCTCCGGCATCGCCGCCGCCCGTATCGCCCGCAGGCACATCCGTACCGCCCGGGTCCTGCGGCGCCGGGGCATTCGGGTCAATCCCGTCCGCAACCGTCACATAGAGGGTGAAGGCCTGCGCAAACTGCGTCCCGTCCAGCGCTTTTCCCTGCACGTTTACCGTCACGGGATAGCGCCCGTTCGTCCTGCCCTCCGCGAGCGGCAGGGAAAGGTCCACAAGGTAGGCCTTTGCCTTGCCCGCCCCGTTATTTACCGCGTGTTCCTTCAGCGGCACCGTTTTGTCGTAATTCTGGAATATAAAAGGCGAGGAGGCCGCGTCGCCCAAATCAACCGTCATGTTGATGCTGCCGCCCTGCAGCTCCTGCGCCGATATCAGCGGAAGGACGATGGACGCGCTGCCATTCGCCACAGCGGGCATATATCCGCTGCTGTACGGTTTGTCCATCCCCGGGTACAGGTTGTTGTTGTCGATTGAAAGCACGGTGCCCGCTTCCTGCCCCTGCACGCCTGCCGAACCGGGCGTATCCGCCGCAAGCGCCGTTCCTCCCGCCGTAAATACCATGATTGCCGCAAGCAGTATCAAAAGTCCTCTTTTCATTGCCATTCTCCTCGCTCCTCGATTCTTGTAATTTCCCCGTCCGCGATATGCACGATACGGTCCGCGTACCGCGCCTTTTCCATATCGTGCGTAACCATCAGCAGGGTGGTGCCGTTTTCCCGCACAATTTCGCGCAGCACCTCCATGATCTGCTCCGCCGTTTCGCTGTCCAGGTTTCCCGTCGGTTCGTCCGCAAACAAAATTTCCGGCTTGGTGATAATGGCCCGCGCGATGGAAACGCGCTGCTGCTGACCGCCCGAAAGCTCGTCCGGGTCGTGCGCAAGATGTCCCGAAAGCCCCAGCCCCGAAAGCACCGCCTTTGCTTGCTTTTCCCGCTTAAGCGGCGGCATCCCGCGCAGCATCAGCGGGAACGCCGCGTTTTCAAGGGTGGTGAGCGTATCCATCAGGTTGAAATTCTGGAAAATGAAGCCCACGTGGTTAAGCCGGAATTCCACCAGGTCGTCCTCCTTCATTTTATGGATCGGTTTTTCCCGGATAAAAATTTTCCCCGCCGTCGGCTTTTCGAGGCCCGCGGCAAGGTTTAAAAGCGTGGATTTTCCGCTGCCCGACGTCCCCACCACCGCCACAAACTCGCCCGGCCAGATATCGAGGTCAACGCCCCCGAGCGCCCGGAAGCGCACCTTTTTCGTTTTGTATATCTTAACCAGGTTCCTGATGCTGATGATAGGTTCCGCGCCGCCGCCAAGGCCGCTATGTTCCGTTTTTTGTTCCCCGTAAAGCTCCATCTGCCCTCCCGTATTCACACGCATACGCTCCTTTTCACCACGCAACCCATCGCTTTGCATACCTTCCGTTTGCCAATCGCCTCCGGCTCTTGGAACGTCAGGCATTCGCTTCGCTTTATTGGGCTTGCGCGGGGACCCCTTTTTACCGCACCGTCGTCAATATGCCCGCGTCCATTTCGCACACGGTATCGCACAGCTCTTCAATATCGCCCGCGTTATGGCTTGCCAGCAGGATTGTCTTGCCCTTGCTGCGCAGCTCCTTGATGAGTTCGCGCATATCCCGCACGCCCTTTTTGTCGAGTCCGTTGAACGGCTCGTCGAGGATCAGCAGGGACGGGTCTTCCATGATCGCCTGCGCGATGCCGAGGCGCTGCCGCATTCCAAGGGAATATTTGGCCACATGCTTTTTAAGATTCGGGTCAAGTCCCACCTTTTTAATCGTCTCCCGGATTTCCTTATCCCCGATCTTCCGCTTGAGGGAAGCCAGGAGTTGCAGGTTCTTCATGCCCGTAAGCGTGGGCAAAAAGCCCGGCGTTTCGATGATAATGCCCATGTCCTCCGGAAAATCCATGTCTTTCCCCACCTGCTCGTAGTCCACCATAATCCTTCCCTTCGAGGGAAACAGGAACCCGCAGATGCACTTGAAAAGCACCGTTTTCCCCGAGCCGTTGTTGCCCACAATGCCGTGGATTTTTCCCGACTCAAAATCATGGTGCACGTCCCGCAGCACCTCTTCGCCGTTAAAATCCTTATACACATGCTGTACGCTGATTGAAATATCCTTCATACGCCGCTCCCCGTAAAATTGAAATTGTATTTCTTCATGCCCCGCAGCGCCGTCAGGAACAACAGGACGGTCGCCGCGCCGAAAATCAGGTAGGTCTGCCACAGCCGGGGCAGCAGGTCGTACCCGAAATTATGCATGTGGTACGTCGCCTGGTTCAGGGGCGACATCCACCCCACCGCCACATTGGCCTTGTACATCAGCTCCTGCGGCAGGCCGAACATCTGCCCGAACACCTGCGGGTTTAGGAGCAGCCCGTACAGGCTGAATAAAAACGCGCTGATTACGCCCCAAAACTGCCCCTTGCGGATGTTGACCGCCAGCATGACGGACACCATCAGCAGCGTATACAGCAGCATCAGCAGGAAGATGGTCCCCATGCACGCATAGGGCGTGCTCATCTCCAGCGTTTTTACAAACGCGGGCAGGGCGACGGCTTCCCCCGCGCCCGAATATCCCAGCATCGCCGCCGTTTCGCTCCACTGGTCGCCAATGAACGAATTGTGCGCGCACAGCGCGGAGGTCGCGAGCAGGATAAACGCCATATAAAGAACCGTCGCCATGCAAATATAGATGATCTGGCCCATAAGCCACGACGCGCGCGTGGTGCGCATCAGGTAAAAGGGCGTTCCCTCGCAGATGAAGGGCATATCGGCAAACAGCAGCACCAGCAGCAGGGAGGAAATGAGGATATTGTTCGCGTCCCCGAACGTCCACACGAACGCCTCCACGAGCTGCATGATCGTGCCCTGCTCCTGCGCGAACTGCACCGCCCTGTTCGAGAGCAGGAAACAGAGGATAAAAGCCAGCGCAAAGGTCACTACGATGCGCGGGTTCTTTTTCCACTGCCGGAAATTATACATTGCCACGGACCACGACTGCTTTACCTTAGACATCCTGCATTCTCCTTTGCATCAAAAGCCCATACCCGATCCCCGTAAGAACCGCGAGCTCGCCCACCAGGAGGGCCGCGCCCCAAATGCCCGCGTTCCATAGTCCGGACGGGTTCAGCCACTCCTGCGGGCTTAACACATATGCGTCCCTGAAATACCGCTGCGAGAGGATCACCAGCACATAATAAAAGATGAACGGCGACGCGTACGCCATATAGCGGCTTTGGGTAAGCGTTGCGAACAGCCCGCCCACAAGGGACCACAGCGCCCCGGACAGGAAAAACAAAAGCGCCCGCCCCATCAGGTCCGTAAAGGTCAGCTGGGCGGCAACGTCGACCTCCCCGCCCGGCTCCCCTATCATGGCCGCGCCGCCCAGCGCTTCCTCCGCCTCCTGCGGCACGAGCTCCATGGGCGTGAAGAGCAGGGCAAACACGAAACAGACGAGGAGCACGCCCAAAAAGAGCGCCAGCCCGCCCGAAAGCGCGGTTGCCGCCACCCGCGAAACAAGATAGGGCCGTTTGCCCGCGCGCGGAAGGTATTCGCGCAGGTAACGGCTTTTATGGTCGTCCACAAAGGCGGTCGTGAAGGGCAGGGCGGCAAGGATGGGCAGCACCAGCAGCACCACGTCCGTTTTCAGCGAATCGATGGAAAGCTGGATGGAATACCCGGCCGCAAGCCCGCCCTCCGCCTGTCCCTGGAAAACGGGGAGCATCTGCTCGAACACGCCGAAAAATGCCGCCACCGCCATGCCGATGATCCCTACGAGAAACCCCCACGAGGTAAGGGAACGTTTTAAGTCTGTCCTCAGCGCTTGCACTTCATTGTTCTCCTTAATTTGCGATTGCATTCCAATCGTTTATCATTTGCTGTACTCCCGGCATCAGGATCGGCGAACCGTCGAGCGCGTTGACCATAACCTCGTCGCCGTTGGATTCTATTTCATCGCCGTACTCCATCGTATCCCTGTCCATATTCCTTACATACCCCTGCACCCGGATATACCAGGCGGGCACCGCCAATACCTTGTCCGGCTCGTCCTTCACATTGACGTAGGCCATCACAAGCTTTGCTTCTTCCACTTCAAAGCGGAATTTGTACTTCGGGGCGTCCGGGTCCGCCAGGTCCGATTCCTGCGGCATATTGTACCAATACAGGTGATCGACAAGGCGCTCCTTGGCTTCGTCAAACGGTATAATGCTGCTGTCCTGCGCCCTTGTTTCATCGACCTGCGCCGCATTGGCCCAGGAAAATTCCCGTATCTTTCCATCCGCATCGAGCAGCATATAGCCGCTTTCCGGGTAAAAGGGCGCGGAATACATCCCGTCCACAGACATCCCGGGGCCCCAATGCCCGCCGCTTTGTGCGACACAGGGGATGCCGCCGCATTCGCGCCCGAATTCGATAAAGCAGCCTTCCTGCGCAGGCTCGGTGTATTCGCGCCCCCACGCACTGGTCAGCTCCTGCGTATTCAGCTCGTAAAGGGCCTTTTCACAATTTTCGATCTGCACTCCCGTGACGCCCATCTCTTCCAGGATACCGACGGCCTTTTGCTGCATAGCCTCCATATCGAGATCGTTCTGTGCGTATTTTTCCTTGAGCGAGGCGATGCGGGCGTCCTCTTTATCAATCCGCTCCAATTCCTCTGAGCGGGAAGGTTCCTCATAATTCACCGCCGCCGCGCGGTCCTGCGCGTTGGCTTCCTCCTGCATCAGCGTTGTGGATTCCCGCTCAAACTCCATGCATTCACGGTAAGAAAAATAGGTCGTGCCGTCGGCGGCGTTGGCGCGCGACGCCGAGATCACCCGGTTGATTCCATCGCCGCTTTTCACCGCGAGGTTGATATAATTTTCGCCTTCCTCCGTCATCGGCTCGCCCGTATCATAATCGAGCTGGTAGGTGAATTTGGTGTCGGCGGGTTCCATCTTGTTTTCTTCGGGCGCGTTTGCCCAGCTTTTTTCCGCTTCATCGATATAATTGCGAAGCTCTTCCGCGCTTTCGCTGTGCCCGTTTGCTTCTTCCTCCGCGAGGCTTTGCCTGAGTTCCAGAATCCGTTCTTCCCAGTCGGCCTTGGTCATGGGAAGGGGCATCTGGTAAAATTCCGCGTCCCCGCCTGCAAAATATGCGATCAGGCCGTCGGCGCGTTCCTGTGTCAGCTCCAGCATGGAAAGCTCCTGCACCGGATAAACCGCCGCTTCCGGCATTTCCACGTCCACATCCGCATTCACAGTGAAATTTTCGTCCTTTGTGATATCCTCTTTCCAGTGTTCCGATACCTGGTACTGCATCGGCGCATAATGCGCTTCGTGTTCCGTCGGCCCGTCCGGCTGCGGTACGGCTTCAACCGGGATATCCTCTTTTTTCTGTACAACCGCCTGCTTTTCCGGCGTGGGCTGGCAGCCCGCCAGCAGCGAGCCGCACAGCAAAAGCGCAGCCGCCGCCAATATCCGTTTATTGATTTTCCCCCGCATCCCAATCCCTCCTGTAAAATCAGTAATATGACCGTTTGACCACGCTGCCGTCGATTGCGTTCAGCGTGACGAGCGAAACGGGCTGCTGTCCCCAGAGCTCGTCCATGTTGTATTCCGCCCGTTCCCGGTTTTCGTCCACAACATAATGGTTGCTCGTATTGTCTGGATAATCGTCCGCGTAATGGTAAAATATATTGCCGACCGCATCCCATACGGGAATAAAGTAATATTCGTCCGTGCTGTCCGGCTTGCGGGTCATCAGGTAGGAAAGGGTAAGCCGGTCGACCTGTACGCGCTGCCCGTCCGATTCCGGATCGCCCATGGAAAGGTTTGCCGTGACGTTCCTGACCTGTTCCTCCATACGCTGCACAACCTCTTCAAAGGGCAGGAGCGGCGTGTTTTCATTTTCCACCTCCGCGACTTCCATCGGGTTATCCCACGAGAACCCGACGATGCCATCCCCGTTTACGCGTACCACAATCGTTTCATTGGGAACGTGTGCGGCAAAATCTTCCTCTTCCCCATGCATATTTGCAGGAAAAATGCTTCTTTGCACCGTGCCCGGCACGTTGTGCCTGAAGGTGACCGCATAGCATGCCGCGCCGCGGTCGATGGGGTCCGCCGTCCCGTCCTCGTTGTCTTCCCAGTCGATCACCGCCTCCCGCTGCGTGGAGACCGGCACCGCGTCGATTTCCATTTGCGCAAGGGCGTCCCGCGCAATCTTTTCCGCTTCCTCCTGCGTGAGGCTGGTCGGGACCTGCGGGATGCCGCTTTCATACGGCTCGCAATACAGGCTGGAGTCCATCCCGTTTCCAAGCTCGCCCATATGGTTTGTGGCAACAAACTGCATCTTGGTTGTTTTACCGCCCAGCTCTTTCCAGAACACGCCCGTAACGCAGGTGTTTCCATCCGCTTCCGCGCGCCGTTTCCCTTCCTCCGTTAGCGCAATCCTGGTTTCCCCTTCGTTTTCCGTGGGTTGTTCTTCACCATAGTGCGCCTGGAGGGAAAGATCGTTTTCGTTGAATTTCAGCGTGCGTTCCGCTTCTTTGAGGTCCACCTGTTCGGGCGCGTTTTCATATTCGACCATAAAATCCTTCAGCCATTGCTTGTAGGTAGCCGCCGCGTCCGCGAATTCGGGATTGTCCCCGCAGGCGGCAAGCTCTTCGGTATAATAGTCGATATCGCGCTGGATTTCGTCCCTGCTGCGCTGCTCCGTATTGTTTTCGTACAGCGTTTCCCCACCGAGGAGCACGTCGAGCACGCTGTCTACTTGTTCCTGCGTAAAAGGGGCGGGCCGCACGGAATACACCGGATAGGCCGCCAGCCCGGACGGTTCCACGTCCGCCGCAAAGCGGATCGAAACGCCCGCCGCCCCCGAAAGCTCGTTTTCATACCGCGCGGGCGTTTCATAGGGCGTATCCGCGGTTTCACCGACCGCCTTTTCAAACGACCCGTCATTTTTCTGTACAACCGCCCGCTTTTCCGGCGTAGGCTGGCAGCCCGCCAGTAAAAATGCCGCACTCAGGATGCAGGCGCATACGATGCTCAAATATTTTCTCATTCCAGCTGCCCTTTCCGGCAAAACGGGGCCGCAAAATCCCTGCCCGGGCCTGTCACATAATGGCCTAGCGTCATGCTTGCGCCTTTTCCCGCCGTTTTATCCTTTCTTGTTACGCGCCTTCTTCCGCCGATTTCTGCATCATCCGTTCCATTCCCGGCATCAGGATCGGCGAACCGTCGAGCGCGTTGATAAACACTTCCTCCCTGTTATACAGGGTCTCCTGCCCCTTCATTATGCTGTCCTCCCCGAGGTATGTGCCATAGCCCTGCGCCTTAAAGCGCCACGCGGGCACGGCCATAACCTGCTCGGGCTCGTTGGCGACGTTGATATACGACATCACAAGGTCTGCCTGTTCGACCTCGAAGCGCAGCTTCATGTTCGCGTCCTCCTCCGTGTAATCGTCCGAATATTGTGAGATATTGCTCCAATACAGGTGGTCGGCCGCCTTCTGTTTGGCCTCGCCAAAGGAAAGGATATCGCTGTCCCCGGCGACGGTTTCCACAACCTTTGAAGCGTCGCTCCACGAAAAGGCCCGCACGTTTCCGTCCGCGTCGAAAATAATCGTTCCCTGTTCCGGATAGAAGGGCGCGGAATACATTCCCTCGATCGACATATTGTCCGACCAGCCCCCGCTCGTCTGGTTAAAGCAGGGCACGCCGCCGCACTGCCGGGCAAATTCGATATAGACGCCCGGCTGGTCGTTCACCGGGATATCGCTGCTGAACTCCTCCGAAAGCGGCCCCAAAACCGCTTTCTCGCACGTCGTAACCTGCACCCCCGATATTTTCAGTTCCTCGAGCATGCCGATGGCCTTTTCCCGCATCGCGTCGAGGTCGATATTGTTTTGGGCATACAGCTCTTTCTGGGTGCTGATCCGTTCGGCCTCCTCCGCAAGACGCGCCGCTTCCTCCGACTTATACGGCTCGTCCTCAAAATATTGCAGGCGCGCCTGGTCTTCCGCGTGCCATTGCTCCTGGCTTTTCAGCATGGATTCGTTGTCGTAAGAGCAGTCGCCGTAGGAGAAGTAGGAACCGTATCCGTTATCGTCCGGGCGCGTGGCGCTGATCCGTTTATTGAGGCCGCTTCCATCCTCGACGGAAACGTAAATATAGTTCTTGCCCGAGGTCTCGTCCGGCACGCCTGTTTCATAATCGTACATATAGGTAAAATTCGTATCCGTTTCCACGGGCGTTACCTCTTCCGGCGCCTCCGCCCATTTCTCCTCCGTTTCCGCGATATAGCTGCGGATGGACTCCGGCGTTTCCCCGTCGCCGCCCGCCTCTACCTTGGCAAGCTCCTCCTTCAGCCTTAAAATCTCGCCCTCGTAATACTCCTTGGTCAGCGGCAGCGGCATCTGGTAAAATTTTGCCCCCGGCTCCGTGAGGTATGCGACCAGCTCGTCCACACGTTCCTGCGTAAGGTCGTTCTTTTCCAGCTTTTGCACAGGGTATGCATCCACCTCCGGCACCATCACGTCCACATCCGCCTGTACGGTAAAATAATCGCTTTTGGGAATTTCTTCTTTCCAGTGTTCGGAAACCTTATAGGCCACCGGCTCGTAACGCTCCGCGCCTTCCCCGCCGTCCGCCGTGGGCGCGGCTCCCGTTTCCTTCAGGGCCTCCTGCGGGATTCCCTCCGCGCGGTTCACGACCGCCTGTTTTTCCGGCGTAGGCTGGCAGCCCGCCAGTAAAAACACCGCGCATAAAATACAAATCAGGATCATATTCAAACTCTTTTTCATTTGACCGGTTCCTTTCGCTGGGTAAACATCCATGTTTTTTCTTTTGGTCTTATCATAAAAAGGGTTTGTATCATTTTTGTTTCGCGGCAGGCACAATTTACGGCGCCAATGGAAACGCCCCATATGATAATGGGGCGTTTCCAAACGGTTTTTACTTATACCGGGTAATTTTATTGCTCCGGCGAGGGTCCGTTTTTCGCCGGGCAAAGCCGGTCTCCGTCCCGTCCGTTTAATAGGAATGCAGGAGGTCGATCACGGAACCGTCCACCGCATTGACGGCGAACACCGCGAACGGGCCGGGATAAAAGTCGCTTCCCGTTCCCTCCGTGGTCACATAGGTATCAAACTCCCCGTTTTCATCGGCTTTGTCGTGTTTTTTTACAGAGCCGTAAAACACATACGCGGGCACGTAGACCCCGGCATATTCCCCCGGGCGGTCCTTTTGCTTTATACGGAGGGGCGCAAGCCGGATGCTGTCGATCTCCACGTCTATCGTGTTATATTGCGGGTGCTGCTCGTTTCCCATGTTCGTGAGCGGCGCGTAGGTATTGACCGCCGCCTGCTCGAACGCGCCGACCGCCGTATCGAAATCGATGATATCCGCATCCTCCGTAAGGATATCCGCCGCCTTGCAGGGCGAGCTCCATTCGATATCCGTGATGCCGTCGCCGGCGACTGTAATTTCAATTTTTTCCTGCATCCATGGCACATCGTATGCATCGCCGCCGGACGAATAGCCGTCTGTTGCCGCATAGGCCAGCGGAGCGCCGCAGAGCGTGCGGGTATAGAAAAACCGGTAGGCATAATCCGACGCCGGGTCATAGCTGTAATCCACGTGTCCCGTCCCGTGGTTGTCCACCACATATGCGTCGAACAGCTGCACGTCGGTGATGCCGCCCGCCGCGAACAACCCGTCCGCGGTTTCCTTCGCCTCTTCAAAGGAAAGGGCCAGCTTGCCCTGCGCCGCGTCGGGAAGCGGGCCGCCTTCCTTTACGCGCACCGCGCCCTCCATCGTAAAGGGCTGGTAGGATTCCCGTTTCGTCCGGCTATAGGTCAGGGTGCTGTCCATGATTGGCGGGACCTTGCTCCCGTCCGGCCGGTCCGACGGCGCCGCTTCCGGTTCGCTGCCGTTTTCCCTGTCGAACCCGGTCATAACGGAAAAATACGTGCTGTAATCCGCACTTTGCGCGTACAGCGTATAGCATCCAAGCCGGTCGTCATGCGTCATCGTTCCGTCCGACGCGTACGGCTCGTTTTTGGTCTCGGGCGCGTCCTCATATTCCGCCTCCAACCGCCCGATTTCCTCCTCGGTCGCGGCGGCGTCTTCCTCCGTCATTTCCTCCCCGCCGATTTCGCCCTTGGCCAGGGCTTCCTTAAGGTTCAGTATATGGGTTTCAATATCGCCCTTCGTCACGGTCTCGTCATTGACGACCGGTTTTTCGCCCGGGAACAGGTAGTTAAACATTCCCGTCACCATTTCCTGCGTAAAATCCATCGGCACGGCCTCCGCGGACGGTACCTTCCCCGTCTCCGGCACAAGGACGGGCGCGTCC
This sequence comes from Christensenella intestinihominis, assembly GCF_001678845.1. Taxonomy (GTDB): domain Bacteria; phylum Bacillota; class Clostridia; order Christensenellales; family Christensenellaceae; genus Christensenella; species Christensenella intestinihominis. The sequence continues at coordinate 254,699 of NZ_MAIQ01000003.1, read as the reverse complement.
ACGTGAATCCGCAGGTCGCCGTCCGCCGCCGTGGTATCGTACGTGTAATTTCCGGCCGGGAACTGCATATCGCTGGCCTTGCGGCCCGAATCCATGTTTTCCGAGGAATCCTTAAGCTGCTCTTCCGCGTTTCCCTTTTCCACCACCGCCGCTTTTTCCGGGGTAGGCTGGCACGCCGTGGTAAAACAGCTTACCGCCAGGACCGCGACCAGGAGCACAACGGCCGTTTTGACGCCGCCCTTTGTTTTCGCGCGGCGAAAAATCCCGCGCACCCTGCGCTCCGCGATTTTTTTTGTGGCTCCGGGCGCCATACCGAGCATGAAACGCGCCCGTTCCTGTTGGGAAAACAGGGAAACGATGGTCCTTGCGTAGCCCGCCTTTCTTTCCTTTGCCATCCCGCGCACCACCATGCTGTCGCACGCGCTTTCGATATCGAGCCTCATTTCACGGGACGCAAGCCACACGAACGGATTAAACCACCAGACAGCCTCGAGCACGCGCAAAATCGTGCAAAGCATATGGTCTTTCCGCTTATAATGCATCAATTCGTGCCGGAGCGCATAATACAGCGTTTCGTCGCTCATGCCGCCGGCCATGTCGGCCGGAAGGACAATAGCGGGCCGCAGGGAAACCGTCATCGCCGGGGTGCTGATATCGTCCGCCAGCACGGCGGAGAGCCCTCTTTTGATCCCAAGCTCCCTTTGGCAGCGCCCGAGGATGGCGTTTGTCCGCTCGTCAGGCTTCTTTCCCGTCCGGCGTAAAAGACGGCTTAAACGGCGGGCCGACCGGAAAAACCATGCCCCAATCGCGCAGGCTCCGGCGATCCATACCGCCGGGACCACAACGTCCCAATCGATCCGGACCGGCCGGTGCGCAGGCTGCGCGTTCCCCTCCGGTGCGCGGACTGCGGACTGCGCCTGCGGTTCCGGTTTCCCGGGAGCCGCCGGTTCCCCGGGTTCCAGTGCTTGCCCAAACTCCGGGTAAAGGGGCTGTTCGGGCGTTTCCGCCGCCGGTACCCGGTATTCCTGCGCCGGGACCACAAAGAAATGAATCCCGCTGTTGATCGTCACGGGGACGCACAGGCGCGCCACCAGGACCAGCCACAGCGCCGCCTGCAATACAGGCGATATTTTTTTACCCAACAGCCGTTTCACCAGCATGACCGCGCCAAACAGGATTCCCGAATAGATTACCACTTCCAGCATCAGCCCTATGACGGCGTCCATTTATTCGTCCTCCGCCGCATCGGAGAGCGTATCGATCAGGCTTTTCAGCTCTTCCTGGTCGCTTTTGCTTAATTTGGTTTCACGGATCATGCAGAGCAAAAGTTTTTTCGCGCCTTCCTCATCCAGCCGCTCCATAATGCTTCGGCTTTCGGCCCTGATGCAGTCGTCCTTCCCGACAAGCGGATAATAATATTTATTGCGTCCGCGTTGGCGGAAGGCGATCATCCCTTTTTGGGAGAGCCTGTTAAGATGGGTCGAATAGGTTGGGTAGCCCCATTTCACCTTTCCCTTGAGGGAATCGATGATCTCCGACAAAATCTGCGGCTCCCTGCCCCATAATGCGGACATAATCATCCACTCCGAGCCTGTCAGCGTTTTTTTAACCTGTTCCATAGCGCACCTCTTACACTTGTAATCTTATAATTACAAGTGTAATGCTATCGTTACATCGTGTCAAGCAATTTCCGGAATATTTTTTATACCCGGAGCAGGCGTCCCTGAACCGCCGCGCACAGTCAAGGCGATGATAACAGCAGGGTATACCAACCGCTTTTCATTCCGGCCCTAATATCCCCTGCCAAGATCGATCACGCTTCCGTCGATGGCGTTGACCGCCATCAGGGCGGCCTTCCGCGGCTGTTCGGACGCCCAGTCGAATTGCTCCAGCGCGGTAGGGGCCGTATCTTCATATCCCTCAGCCGCAAACCTGCCGGCGTCCGTCTGGCTTCTTAAAAACGCTTCGTTGCCCAGATACCGCACTTCGTCCCCCCTGGTTCCCCTGTTCTCCCCGTAAAATATCCACGCGGGAACGACCAGGCCCTCGGTCTGCGCGGCCCCCTGTTCGCGAATCCTCAGCGGGACCAGCCGTATTTCGTCCACTGTGATGTCCAGTTCCACTTCCCCGTTATAAATGGTCGTAACCACCGGCTCGTAATATATTTTTACCATCGCCGCGAACACGTCCATGACCTCGCCGAAGGGAAGGAGGGCGGGCGCCTCCTGCGCCGTTTCCCCAATTGCGACCGGGTCGCTCCATTCGATGTTCACAATCCCATCGTTATCGACCTGGAAACGAATGCTTTCATAACTCCACGGAACCTCAAAGCCTTCCTCCCCGCTTGTATCGGTCATAAGCCCGGTGTCGTCGAAATAGAACAAAGGAATTCCGTTTAAGGTACGGGTATAGTAAAATTCATATGCAAAATTCCCGGAATCCGTTTCCAGGTTGGAGTTGTAGCCGTCGAGGAGGAACGCGCTTCCAAGGCATACCTCATCCCCGGCGCCCGCCGCTTCCAAAAAGCCCTCGCACATCTGCCGCGCCTCTTCGAAGCTGACCGCCAGCCCTTGGGCGGCGTCCTCCGGCAGCTTTGCATTGCCGTCAAGCTCCGCCACCCTGTTGCTGTAAACGCGCCCCTTGCTTTGATCCACATAATACAAAAGATATGACCCGCCGCCCCATTTCCCCACTGCAGAAGCGTCGGCATAGGTAGACACTGTAAAAAACGCGTCCCTGCCGTTCACGGTAAGGCTGCGGAACGGTTCGCCGGGATCGCCAGGGGGCGCCGCCAGCGTCCCGTCCGATGCGCCGCCCACCGGGTCGGCCTCGGGCGCGTCCTGGTAAAGCGCTTCCAGCGCCGCGGCCTGTTCCTCCATATCCGCCGTATTTTCCCCGTTTGCCCGCGCTTCTTCCATCCGCCTGCGCAGGTCTATAATCATTTCTTCGATCTGTGGCTTCGTTTCCGCCTGCGGCATGATTTCCGTCGGTTTTTCCCCGGGGAACAGATAATGGAACATTCCCGTCACCTGTTCCTGCGTGAAGATATCCATCGATACCCGCGCAACCGGAAGCGTTTCCGCATCCGGTGTTTCCACTTCCGCGTCCACCGAGACGCGTAGCTTTCCGCCCGCGCCTTCCGTTTCAAAGGTATACGGCCCCGCGGGGACGCCGAGCTCCGCGAGGGAACGCGCGCCTTCCTCCCCCTCCGAAACCTTGCGGGTCATGCGCTCCGTGTCCTTCCCCGCCACAGTTTGTTTTTCCGGCGTGGCCTTGCAGGCGGCAAACGCAAAAACAAGCGTGACAATAAGCAGGATTAAAACTGTCCTTTTCATTCCGGCGGCTCCTTTCGGCAAACAAAACCCACAAACTTTATAATCCTATGTCCATCATAAAAAAAAGTTGCATCATTTTTGCAAACAAAAAGGAGCCCGGCAACTCATGCCCGGCTCCCCCCGAATTCCGTTCGTTTACGCCCCAAGGCGGGCCAAAAAGCGTTCCCCGGCACGGTTTCCCTCCGGCGTATCCTTAAATACGCCCGCATCCCCGAGGATGGCCTCGAATACAAGGCCGATTTCCGTCCGCAGGATTCCATCGATGTTGTCCGCACCAATTTCACCGTATTTTTCCAGGAAGGCATCAATCCATTCCCGGTGCGGGGCCAGCGGCCCAATTTCGGAAATGCTTTTTTTGCAAAGCAGCGCGTCCCGGATCAGCTCCATGCTCTCCTTCAGGCGGGGCGGCAAAATTGCGAGGCCCATCGCCTCGATCAGCCCGATGTTTTCCTTTTTGATGTGGTGCTTGTCCGCGTGGGGATGGAAAACACCCAGCGGATGCTCCGGCGTGGTGATGTTGTTGCGCAAAATCAGGTCCAGTTCAAACATCCCGTCCCGGAACCGCGCAACCGGCGTGACCGTGTTATGCGGGGTGTTTTCCGTACGCGCGTAAACAAAGGCGGATGCGTCCGTATAATCCCGCCATACGGAAAGCACGTGGAAGCCCGCTTCCGCAAGCCTCTTTTCATCCTTTCCCCGCAGGCGCAGGGTATACATCGGCCATTTGATTTTACACGCCTGCACATCTTCAAACCCGCTGATTTTAAATCCGGCGAGATTTTCCGCCCGTTCGATGGGCAGCGCAAAGCACCCTCCCTGGAAATGGTCGTGGGTCAGGATCGAGCCGCCCACAATCGGCAAATCCGCGTTCGAGCCGATAAAATAATGCGGGAACTGTTCCACGAAGCCGAGCAGCCTGTAAAAGGTGCGCCTTGTAAGCTTCATCGGCACATGCTCTTTTTTTAATACGATGCAGTGCTCCCGGTAATAGGAATAGGGGGAATACTGGAAAAACCACTCCTCCCCGTCAAGGCCGATTGGAATAATCCTGTGGTTGTGCCGCGCGGGATAATCGGCGCGCCCCGCATAGCCCTCGCTTTCCCGGCACAGCAGGCACTTCGGATATCCCGCCTGCACCCTGTTTTTCGCGGCGACAATGGCCTTGGGGTCCTTCTCCGGCTTGGAAAGGTTGATCGTGATGTCAAGCTCCCCGTATTTCGTCGGCGTTTTCCATTTGATATCCCTTGCGGCGCGGTCTCGGCGGATATAATTCGTATCCTGGCTGAACCGGTAGAAAAAATCCGTCGCCTGCCGGGGGGATTTCCGGTATTCCTCGCGGAAACGCCTGATTACCTCCGACGGGCGGGGCGTAAGCGCGCCCATCAGCGCCGTATCAAAGCGGTCGCGGCACGAAACCGTATCCTCGCCGATCAGTCCCTTTTCATACGCGAAGCCGCACAGCCCGTCCAATGTCTCCACGAGGAATTCCTCCGCGGGCGCGCAGGGCCCTTCCGGCCCGTCCAGGTGAAGCAGGCCATACAGCCTGTTCCGCGTGTATACGGCGTCGTCCCGTCCAACCAGCCCGGTATGCACCCCATATTGTACAAGCGCCTCTACCCGCCTGTAAACCATGCCCTCTTCCTGTTCCATTCCGCTTCCTTCCCATCCGGGTTGGCGTGGCGCCGCCCTCATAAAACCCGGATTCCTCCTTCGTTCCTCACCTGGAGCACCTGGGACGCCCCTTCCCCGAACACGCCGTCCATCGCGGCGCGGTAGCGTTCCACAAACCCGTTTTTGACAAACGCCAGCACGGAGCCCGCAAAACCGCCCCCATGCACGCGGGCCACGCCGTTTTTGCCGAGGATGCTCCCGCTTACCGCCAGCCCGATGGAAACCTCCTGCTTTTTCGGGTTGCGCGCAGTATATACGTTCTGCAAATACTGGAACGACGAGCTGCCCGATTCCCCGACCATTTGCAGGAACGCGTTGAAATCCCCCCGCGTAAGCGCCTCCGCCTGCCTTTCTACCCGTTTTTCCTCATTGAAAAAATGAATGGCGCGCAGCACGGGCCGGTCTCCGAGGCGTTCCCTCAGCGCCGGGATGCTTTTATAAAACAGCGCTTCATCCACCTTCCGCAGCGCTTTTTCCCCAAAAAATTTCGCAACGTCCTCCATTTCCGAGCGAAGCGCCGCATAGTCCGCGGTCAGGTTGTCGTGCGAGCCCTTGGTGTCGGCGATGCACAGGCTGTAATTGAAATCCTTAAAATCCACGGGCAGCTTTTTCACCACGGGGGCCTTCGGCTGTTCAAAATCGATGAACACAAGGCCGCCCACGGCGCACGCCGTCTGGTCCATCAGGCCGCACGGCTTTTCAAAAAAAACATTTTCCGCATATTGGCCCGTTTTCGCAATTGTAAGCGGCTCTATTTCCATATCGTTGAACAGGCCGGAAATAACCGTCCCCACGAGCACCTCGAACGCCGCCGAGGAAGAAAGTCCCGCGCCGATCAGCACGTCGCTCGTAATATAGGCGTTAAAGCCGCCGACCCGGTATCCCTTTTCCCGGAGGCCAAAAGCCACTCCCCGGACGATGGCGGCGGAGGTTTCCGCCTCCCCGTCTTTTTTTCCAAGGTCCCGCGCGTCGATATCGATCATTCCATAGCCTTCCGACACGACCCTGATCCTGTTTTCTTCGTTATATCCCGCGACAGCGAGCGCGTCCAGGTTGACCGCCGCCGCAAGCACCATGCCCTGCTGGTGGTCCGTGTGGTTTCCGCTCACCTCGGTCCTGCCCGGCGCGCTGTACAGCTCCGCTTCTCCCCCGCCGAAAAGCCGTTCATACTCCCCGGCCGCCCGGCAATACCGCCGCCGGGCCTTTTCCGCATCCGCATACAGCTCCCGGAGCCTTTTGTCATGCTCCCCGCTTTCGAGTTCCCTTATCAGCCGACCTGTCTCTTTCATCCCGCTCCACCTTTGTTATCCGGCGCGGCCAATTGAAGCTCCCGCCGCCATATGAATTATTTGCCGTCCCGTAATATTTTATATTACTTTATGCCCGCTTGTACAGCCTTTATACGTCCCGCGCGGCATAAACCGGGTAATTTTTTATTCTGCGCCCGCCGAAAACCGAAAAGGCGGCGGCGCTTGACGCGGTTTTATTTATATCCCGTTTACATTGATGGTATACTATAGGCATCAAAAAACAGGGGAAACGGCTGATGAACAAAATTTTGATCGTTGACGACGACGCGTATATCCGCGAGCTCGTCAGCACGGTAATCAAAAATGAAGGCTTCGATGTGCTTGAGGCCTGCGACGGACGCGACGCCCTCGCCATGCTCGGCGGGGAGAAGGTCGACCTTTGCATCCTCGATATCATGATGCCCCATATGGACGGATACGAATTTTGCCGGTCCGTACGGCGGTATTATGATTTTCCCATACTCATGCTTACGGCGAAAGCCGAAACCGCCCAGAAGGTAAAAGGCTTTGAACTCGGCGCGGACGATTACCTTACCAAGCCCTTTGAAACGGAGGAGCTTGTCGTGCGCGTGAAGGCGCTGCTTAAGCGTTACCAGATCGCCTGCTCGCAGACGCTGCAGGTGGGCAGGCTGCAAATCGATACGTCAAGCCACGCGATCATTATAGACGGCGGTATGCTGGATATCCCGCTCAAGGAATTCGAGCTTTTGGCTTTGCTTGGCTCCTATCCCGGCAAAACGATGCCGCGCGACCGCCTGATCGAGGACGTATGGGGCTATGATTTCGACGGAAACGAACGCACCCTCGACGTGCATATCGGCCGCCTGCGGGAACGGTTTCCCGAAAAAGCGTTCGGGTTTAAGATCACCACGATCCGCGGCCTTGGCTACCGCCTGGAGGTGACCGTATGAAGAAGCCGTCCCGCCGTTTCAGCCTGTGGAAGATGGCCGGGGGCTTCCTTGTTACCCTCCTGCTGGTTTTGCTGTGCATCGTTCCCGCCTATTTCCTCTGCACGGCTGTTTTTTCCGCCGTAGGCAGCCCGCCCCTGCTTGCCGGGCTCGTTATCGTAACCACAATCGGGGTTGCGCTTGCGTTTGCGCTGCTCAGGCTGTTTGGGATTTTGGCCCGCCACAAGCACCATCCGGGCGGCCGCCATATGCCAAAGCCGAATTTCCTGGACGAAGTGTTTGGGGCGCTCGACCGGATTGCCGCCGGTGATTTTGACGTGCTGATCGACCAGGACGCCAGTAATCCTTACAACGAACACTATAACGAGATGGTCTCCCGCATCAACAGCATGGCGCAGGGCCTGAAATCCATGGAACAGCTGCGCCAGGATTTTGTGTCCAATGTGTCCCACGAAATCCAGTCCCCGCTGACCTCGATCGGCGGATATGCGGCGTTGCTGCACGACGAAACGCTGCCGGAAGAAAAACGGAATCATTACCTCGACATCATCGAAGCGGAAAGCAAGCGCCTTTCCGGGCTGAGCGACAATCTTTTGAAGCTGTCCGCCCTCGATGCGGACCGCGCGCCCTTTGACCCGCGGCCCTTCCGGCTGGATAAGCAGCTTGAAGAAATCCTCCTGCTGCTGGAGCCGCAGTGGTCGGCAAAGGAGATTGAGCTCAACGTCGATTTGCAGGCCCTGACAATATCCGGGGACCGCGACCTCCTCTCGCAGGTGTGGATCAACCTGCTGAATAATGCAATCAAGTTTTCACACAGGGGCGGAACCATTTCGGTATGCCTGCGTTCCGCGGACGGCGGCGCGCAGTGCACGATCCGCGACAACGGCATCGGTATTCCGGAAGCCGACCTGCCGCGCATTTTCGAGCGGTTCTATAAGGTCGATAAGGCGCGGGACAGGAAGGCTGGCGGAAACGGGCTCGGTCTTTCCATCGTCAAAAAAATCGTCGGGCTCCACGGTGGAACAATCAAAGCCGAAAGCACCGCCGGGCAGGGCGCGGCTTTCACCGTAAGCATACCGGGGTAAGCCCCCGGCCAAATTCCGGGCGGGCAATGCCCGCCCGGTCTTACCGATAAGATCAGCAGACCGTTCAAAAATTCGTCGCCGCAGACGACGGTTGCGGGGATTTTAGGCAGTCTGGGGCGGGCCGTACGGCCCTCTTTTTGTTTACCTTCCATTTACATTGCGTTGAACTTTTGTTTAAGCCGCACGGTTATCCTGAAAGCATCGAATCAATCACAAGGAGGATTTATCCTATGACAACATACGCAATGAAATCCGTGGAAGCGGCGCTGCCCGGCGCGCTGGTCGATTATTTGTTCCGGCTCGCGCTCCGGCATCCGGAAACCGACGTGCAGACCTTCCGGCTCCGTCCTGACGAGCTCCACGCGGACACGCTGACAGCCGTCGAACACACCATTTACCGTTCCCGCTTCCGGGAACAGCACCGGATTTTCGGCGTCCGGCCTGTCTGCGCCACGGTTACCGTCTGTTTTGACGGAGTCGGCTATAATATGTCCCTGGCGGATTATAAACCGCTGGGCGGGGAAGTTGAGGTGGGATTATGCTGCGGCTTACCATATCAAACCAGCACTATTTAAAGGCCGTCTACCGTCTGGGCGGCGGCGCGGCAGGCACTCGGGTTTCCGATATCGCGCAGGCGCTCGGCGTTTCCCGGGCCAGCGCCTGCAACGGGGTGAAGGCGCTGGAAAAAAAGGGGTTTGCCACCAGGAGTGTGGACCACAAGGTTTTCCTGACCGAGGAAGGGATGTGCACAGCGTATACCCTGGAGGAAAACTTTGCCGTGGTGGAACGTTTTTTTGAGGAAATCCTTTGCATCGGCAGTGAATCCGCCGCCTCGCAGGCCTGTACCCTCGAACATTCGCTGACACCGGACGCGTTTGACGCGCTGTCCCGTTTCATCCGGGTGTACCGCTACAGCGGGATGGCCGGGTAAACGCGCGGCGGGAAAATATTGTGCATTTCCCCGCAAAGAAAAATCCCGCCCACCGGGGACGGGATCATTGCCGCAGGAAGCCCTGCGGCTTTTCCTTATCTCAGATAGCTTGTCCCGATCCGCTGGCCGGGAATATCGCGGTCGGTGTATTCCTCCGTCGTCACGCCCAAAATAATTCCGCTGCACGGGGTGTGCCCTTCCGGCAGGTTAAGCCGGGCGACCAGGTCCGGGTTTGCGTTAAGCACCGCAACGCCGCCCCAGATATAGCAATGGCCCACGCCGAGGTCTGTGGCGGCCAGGGACATGTTTTCCACAATGGCTGCCGTATTGCAGTAATCGATGCCGCCGACCTTTTCCGCGCCGTCCGGCTTTGAAGAAACGAGGATAAACGTAGGCGCGCCGTAAAAAAGGTGCAAATCCGGCTTTCCGAACATCGCAGAGGCCTTTTCCTCAATTGCCTGCATAAATTCCCGGTTTTCGATTACGGTCAGGTGAAAATTTTCATATTTCCCCATGCCCACGGGCGCCGCATAGGCCGCCTGCAAAACCGTATCCAGCGCTTCCCTGGAAATCTTTTCGCCGGTATAGCTCCTGACCGACTTTCTTCTGTTGATCGCTTTCATTGTTTCCATAATATAACCTCCTTGAAATTTTTTAGTTTTTCCGTTCACGGGAATAGTATACTACTTTTATTAACCTATGTTTAATTTTTGGGGGAAATCCGAAAAAAGGTCCGGTTTTTCCGCCCTTGCTCCCGTATGGGCCCGCCCGGGGCCGCCGCCCTTGATTTCTCACGGGGATACAGTATAATGAGTATACCAATGATTACGCAGGGAAAGGGGCAGGGCGTGGAAGATATTTTGCAGGGTCTCAATGAGGCGCAACGGGAAGCCGTTACCGCAACGGAGGGCTTTGTGCGCGTGATCGCCGGGGCCGGTTCCGGCAAGACCCGCGCCCTTTCGCGGCGGTTCGCTTATCTGGTAAACGAGGTCGGCATCCTGCCCGGCAATATCCTCTGCGTTACGTTCACCAACAAATCGGCGGGCGAGATGCGCCAGCGCATCCACAACCTGACCGGCGATAACGATACCGGCTACATCAACACCTTCCACGGCTTCTGCGTTTCCGTTTTGCAGGAGGACAGCCATGCGGTGCAGTATCCGAAAAGCTTTTTGGTGCTGGACAATTCCGATATCGACGCCATGCTGAAAATCATCTATGAGGAACGGGGGCTGACCCTGCGCAACATGACCTTCGGCCGTGCGCGGGATATGATCGAGATTCGCAAAACCTTCACGGAAAAAGACTATTACCTTGACATGATCAACATGTCTATAAACACCCTGAAACAAAAATATGACGACGCCACTGAGGCCTCCGATATCATATTCTACGGCTACCTGTACCAGGAAAAGAAATGCTTCGGTCTCGACTATAACGACCTGATTAATTTTTCGCTGTATATTTTCCGGCAGGACGAGGCCATCCGGCTCAAGTGGCAGAAACGCCTGGAATATATTATGATCGACGAATTCCAGGATATTGACGCGCTGCAATACCAGCTGATGGAGGTGCTGTGCGGTTACCACAAAAACCTGTTCATCGTGGGCGACCCGGACCAGACCATCTACACCTGGCGTGGGGCCGACGTGCGGTATCTCCTGGATTTTGACAAGGCGTTCCCAAACGTCAAAACCATCCTGATGATGCAGAATTACCGTTCGACGCCGCAGGTCCTTGCCGCGGCCAATTCCCTCATCGGCAAAAACAGGAACCGTATCAAAAAAGAGCTCGTTCCCATGCTGCCGCCGGGCGGCCCGGTCATTTGCCACCACGCCGAAACCGCGCAGGCCGAAGCCGCGTGGATTGCCGGGCAGATCAAGGCTTTGCACGACGGGGGCGCCGCCTACCGCGAGATCACGGTTCTCTACCGCGCGCATTACGTTACGCGAACCGTCGAAGAGGTCTTTTTAAAGGAAAAAATCCTCTATGCCATATACAGCGGCGTCCAGTTTTTCGGACGGATGGAGATCAAGGACGCCCTCTCTTACCTGCGCATGATCGCCTACCAGGACGACCTTTCCTTCCTGCGCATCGCCAATGTGCCAAGGCGCAACCTGGGCGAACGGCGCATGAAATTTTTACAGGAATACGCGGCGCAAAACCAGTGCTCCCTCTACGCGGCGCTCCGCGGGAACATCGAGCACGATATATTCAAGGGTACGAAGGCGGCGCAGTTTGTTTCCCTGGTCGAATCCTTTTCCGCCGACTATGCCGAGCGTCCCATTTCCGAGGTCCTGTCGGCCATCTTAAACGAAAGCGGCTATGAAAAAATGCTCCGCACCGAGGGCAGCCAGGAACGCCTCGATAATTTGGCGGAGCTGAAGCAGTCGGTCTACGAATACGAAACCTCCTGCGGGGAGGAAAGCACCCTCGAGCATTACCTCGCCCATGTGGCGCTGTTCTCGAACGGCGACGCCGGAGACGCGGGCGATAAGGTGAAGCTGATGACCGTCCACGCGGCCAAGGGTCTGGAATTTCCCTATGTGTTCCTGTGCGCCATGAACGAGGGCATTTTTCCCTCCAAAAAAACAAGCACCCTGCAGGGGATGGAGGAGGAACGGCGGCTGGCCTTTGTCGCCATGACGCGGGCGGAAAAAGCGCTGTACCTTTCCAGTGCCGACGGCCGGAATTTTGACGGCTCGCCCCGCTATCCGTCCCGGTTCGTGCTGGATATCGACCCGGCACTGCTTTCCTTTACGCAGCCCCCGCGCGACGGGCTGGTCGCCGAGGCGCGGGATTATATCACCCTCAGCAGCCGCTGGCTGGCCGAAGATTCCCAAAGGCAGCCCCTTGCCGTCGGGCAGCGTGTGAAGCACAGCATCTTCGGGCCCGGCGTGATCGTGGATGTTGACATGGTTAAAGCGGCCCATATCGTCCAGTTTGACAAAATGGATACCCCCCGCGCCATTTCCTTCCGGGCCAAACTCGATAAATGCTGAATTGCGGTAAAATGAATAAGTAATAGCGAATAATGAATAATAAAAGAAATGTGTCGCATTCGCGACGAATCACAGGTCTGGTGGTCCCTGGGCATAGGATGCTTCAAGAATACACGGCAAATCAATGACATTCAATCTACGGGCCGCATTATATGCGGTCCCTGAAGTAAATCGAAAAAAAGAGGACGTTTCAGAATTTTGGCTGCTTTTGCCCCCGCTCAGGAAAGCCTCATCTGCGAAATTCCTTTTTTCCGCTTTTCCCTTGCGTAAGCGCGGCAGGAAACGAGGAAGGAGGCGAGCATCGTGATAAACGCCGCCGGGACCGCGATCCTGGGGGAAATGACGCCCAGCCTCGGAAACAGCAGCATCCCCAGCGCCACCCCGGCGGGTACGCCTATAATCCGGCCCTTTTCCGGCCCGAGCAGGTAGAACGCCGCCGTCATCAGGGCAAAGATCGGGAACACCACGCATCCCCCGGATATCGAAGCAATGGGCCATCCCGGCCGCGCGAAAAAGGCTTCCGCGAGCACTCCGGCGCCCATGCCGATCCCCGCCGTAAGCAGCAGGAACAAAAATCTTGCCCCCACCACCTGTTTTTTGGTGCAGGGCAGCGCTAGGACGTATCTGTCCCACCGGGAGGTTTCGTCATACGCGAATGCCGCAAGTCCGGCCATCCCGCCGATAAACGTACCGAGCATCGTGGCAAAGCCCGGCAGCGGGATGGCGGCCCCTGCCACGAAGGCCGCTGCGCACGCCGCAAGGGCGAGGCATACCGGCAGGTAATACTTCATGACGATGATATCCTTGATAACCAGGCCTTTCATTTGCTTTCCTTACACCTCTTTGTTCCGGTAAACGCGCACCGCGATCTGGTAGGAAACCGCCAGCGCCGCCACGCCAATCAGGGGCAGGAGCCACATCAGCAGGGGCAGCATGCTTTGCAGGGACCCGGCAAAACCGCCCTCCACACCGCTTTCCATGGTATTTGAGATGGCGATAAAAGCCATAAACGGCACGAGGAAAATAATAATTACAACGATCCTGCTTTTTTCCACCCCAAATTTGTAAATAAGCGGGATTACGATGCTGATAAACAGGAACGCAAAGCTTACGAGCATGGCCATCACCGCGGCGACTTCCATGTCGATCGTCGCGACCCTCGCCGCCGCGAAAACGAGGTTCAAGGCAAACCCGATCCCCATTCCAATGCCCACCATAATCAGTGAAAACGCATATTTGGAGCCGACGATCTGCCTGCGCGTATAGGGCAGGGTAAGCACAAATTTGTCCCAGCGGCTCGAAGCGTCGTACGCAAACGACGTGAAGCACATCATCCCGCCGATGAACGTGCATATCCCGGTTGCAAATCCCGCTGAAAATTCGCCGTCCCCCGTGGCGATCATGGGAATCAGGCAGATGGCAATGATAAAAATATAAATTCGGAAAAAACTCTTGGTTCCGAGGAATTCTTTTACTAAAAGGCCCTTCATTTCCGTTCCCCCTTTACTGTAAACAGCATGATGTCCTCGAGGGATGCGCTGTCGATCACCATGTTTCCATATTTATGCGCGGCGGCGTTTTTGTCCGCGGTCAGGGCTTCGTACCCGAAGCCGGACTTGCGGAAGCTTACAATGTCCCCCGCGTCGATTTTTGCGAAATCGTCCGCACCGCATTTTAAAATGCCGTATTCATACAGCATTTTATCCTTGCTTTCGGAAAGGACCACCCTGCCCTCGTGGATGAAGGTAATATAGTCCGCCACCTTCTCGAGGTCGCTGGTGATATGCGACGAGATGAGGATGGAATGCTCCTCGTCCTGGATGAAATCCAGGAACACATCCAGTATCTCGCTGCGCACAATGGGATCGAGCCCGCTCGTCGCCTCGTCGAGGATCAGCAGCTTCGGGCGGTGGGCAAGCGCCGCCGCAATCGAAAGCTTCATCTTCATACCGCGTGAAAACTCCTTGAGCTTTTTATTTCCCGGCAGTCCGAAATTTTTCGCCAGCGAAGAGAACATGGCGTCGTCCCACGTTTTGAACATATTGCGCATGATGGCTGCCACATCCCGGAGCTTCAGCGCTTCATAAAAGCAGCTTTCGTCCATAACCACGCCAATCTGTTCCTTAATCTCCCGCTCGTCCTTCACATGGTCGAGCCCAAAGACCCGAATGCTGCCCGCGTCCGCGCGGATCATGTTCAAAATCAGCTTGATGGTGGTGGTCTTGCCTGCCCCGTTTTCGCCGATCAGGCCCATGATGCTGCCCTGTGGAACCGCAAAGCTTACGTCCCGCAGGGCAAAATCGTTGTATTGCTTGGTGATATGATTCAGTATGATACTGTCCATGATAAGCTTCCTTTCGACCCTTGCGCCGTTCCCTTATTCTTCATACAGGACGCGCAAAATTTCTTCCAGTTCTTCGAGGGAAATGTCGCTGCTCTTTGCCACGGAAACCGCATTTTTCAGGTGCCCTTCCGCAACCTTAAGCTGTTCCTCCCGGATGAACTCCACGTTTTTCTGCGCTACGAAGCTGCCCCGGCCCGTAAAGCTTTCGATAAACCCGTCGCGTTCAAGGTCGTCATACGCGCGCTTCGTCGTGATAACGCTGATTCGTAATTCTTTTGCCAGCAGCCGCATGGACGGAAGGGCGTCCCCTTCCCGGAGCTCCCCGCCGATAATCATGTTTTTAATCTGCGAGGTAATCTGCTCATAGATCGGCTTTCCGCTGGAATTGCTGATGATGATATCCACTCATCAAGCCTCCTGGTTAAATATTGTATATATACGCTATATACAATATAGCGCCCGTATATCCGTTTGTCAATAGGAATTTAAGAATAAAAAACCGTTTCACGGACAGGGAAAAGCACAATAAATCGGGAACGGGCGCTTTCGCGGTGTTATAATGGATAAACAGGCAGGGGGTGAACGTTATCGAATGGATTAAAAGTATCGGCAAGGCGATCGACTACATCGAGGAGAACCTTACAAACGGGCTGACCATTGAAAAAATTGCAAACACAGTGCTTATTTCCCCGTTTTATTTCCAAAAGGGGTTTTCCATGCTCTGTGGCTTTACCGTCGCCGATTATATCAGGCAGAGGAGGCTGGCGCTCGCCGGCAGCGAACTGGTTTCCTCCGATGAAAAAATTATCGACATTGCCCTGAAGTACGGCTATGATTCTCCCGACAGCTTTACCAAGGCTTTTACACGTTTTCACGGCGTCACGCCGACGGCTGTACGGAAGGACGGGGCAATGATTAAATCGTTTGCTCCCCTTAAAATCTCATTTACATTGAAAGGCGGTTTTACAATGGATTACAAAATTGTTGAAAAGGACGCGTTCACGGTGATCGGCGCGGCAAAAAAATTCCCGTATGACAATGCGATGGAAGAGGTGCCGAAGTTTTGGGCCGGGCATTACCAATCCGGCGGGGGCGATACCGTATGCGGCATGTACGGCGTTAATATCGACGAGAGCATGGGCGGCAAGGAGTTTGAATACCTGATCGCGGACGATTATAAGGAAGGCGCGGAGGTGCCGGACGGTTTTGTGACAAAAACAATTCCCGCATTCACCTGGGCGGTATTCCCGTGCACGGGAAAAATGCCGGACGCCATGCAGGACGTGAACCGGAAAATTTTTTCCGAATGGCTGCCAAACTGCAAGGACTATGAATTTGCAGCGGGATACAATATCGAAATGTACAACGATCCTTCCGCTTATCCCAATGGCACACAGGACGAAAATTATTACAGCGAAATTTGGATTCCTGTGAAAAAGAAGTAACCGCAGTGTTATCCATAGGCCGAAGGCCGCGAAAAAAGGGAGCTTTCGCTCCCTTTTTCCGGTTATATAGATTCAGTTGAGTTGTTGTTATGTTATATATCACCCCTTTGCGAATGGCTGAAACATGAAATAATCTACTCTGCCTCAGCCGACGGGAGTTCCGGGGACACCGGAAACTCCTCCGCCGACGGCTGTGCAGACGGAACGGGAGTTTCCCCGGTTCCTGCCGCCAGCCCGGTTTCTTCCGAGCCTGAATCTGCGGGCGCTTCGGTTTCTTCTGCGGATGGCTGTGCGGGCGCTTCCCCGCCCCCGTTTTCCTGCCAGTGATATGGCACGCCCCCGCGGAAGATAATGGAGCCGTCCAGCGCGTTTACGGTAAACAGGCTGTGCGCCGGATTCATGTTCCCATACCCGTTCGCTTCGCCCATAGATTCCCCGTTCATATTAATCAGGTAGGTCCCGAAGAAATCCCATGCCGGAACAAGCGTAAAGCTCTCGTCCTCGTTCATCACGCGGGCATATCCAAGCCTGATTTCGCTGATTTGCGCTGTCCCGTCGATGGTGGTGTCTTCAGGCATATCCCCGGCCGAAGCGAGCATGCCGTCTGTTTTCAGCAAATTTTCCTGCATGGCCGTGACCGCGTCTTCCAGGGATATCAGGCCGCCTTCCCGTATTTCGTCCCCGGCCTCACCCGGCGCACGCCAGTTCAATTCCACGATGCCGTTATCGTCCACCGTAACGGCCATGGATTCATACAGCGCAGACACATCCGTATCCCCGACGATATTGGGCGTCTTGCTTGTATACATATAAATATCCGTATCGGTGTACGTCACCGGAATATTGCCGACTTCCCGCGCGAAGTAGAACTGATAGACCTGGGGCGCGGTTTTGGCTTCCTCGTCCGCCTGCTTTCTCGGCGCTTCCATTTTTGCCTGCGCGGCTTCCGGGTCCGCCTCGTACTCTTCCTGTGAAATTTCGACATATTCCGGGATGTTTACGATGGGGACCAGCCTTGTCTGGGCGAGCCGCATATCGGGGTCGAGCGCCTGCGCTGTTTTGGTCGCCAGCGCTTCCGCCTCGGCGCGGGACATACCCATGCCGCGCGCTTCACCCTCGTAGGCGATGCCGTTGTACCACGTCTGCTTTTCAGCGCCTTGCGCGTCAAACGTCTTCAGCCCGCTTTGAAACGTAAGATTGCTGTTCCAAAGGTTTGAATTCGCCGATATATCCAGCGTATCGTGCGAATTCCCTGCGTCTGCCCATACGTGCACTTCGTCCTGTTCGACCGTAAAGCTATGCTGCAATATCCCGTCTCCAATATCTTCGCCCACGGACGATACCCTTTCGAGCGTAGTGTTTGCCGGTTCCTTCGTCTCCGTTTCCGGCGCGGTTTCCAGCTCTTCCTCCAGCGCGGCGATCGTCCGCTCTCCCGCCGGTTCCGCATTTTCAAGGTCTTCCCGGACGTCTGCCTTCGTCCGGATCGGCGCGTAAAGCTCCTTGCCGCCCATCAGCACCTCGATCGCGTTGTCGACGTCCGCCTGGGTAAACTCGCGCGTCACATAGCCGCGCGCCGGAATGTCGTCCGTATCCGGCCTGATAACGTCCGCGTCGATCTCGATTTTGATATTCTCATAGCCCGAATCGAGCGTCCTTGAAATGTGTTCTGTCTCCTGCGCTTCGCTTGAAACCGCTCCAACCGGCTCGAGTGACGGCGACTCCGCTGCCCCGGGCTGCTCCGTATCCGCAGCCTGTGCGGGCGCGCACGCCGTTGTAAAGCACGCGATTCCCATGATTCCCGTGAGTACCAATGCCGCGAGTTTCACGCCGCGTTTTGTTTTCCGTTTCATATAAATCCCCCTGATTCGTTTTTCGGCAACCTGTTTCGAGCTGCCGAGGGCCATCCCGAGGATATAGCGGGCTTCCCGTTCCTCCGAAAACATCGCGAGGATCGTGCTTGCATACCGCTTCTTATCCTCTTTTTCCATCCGCCGCACAACCATGCTGTCGCACGCGGTCTCCATATCCATTACAATCTGCCTGTCCGCAAGCCACACCACGGGATTAAACCACCATACGGCCTTGAGGATGTTCATCACAAAGCGCACCGCATAATCCCCGCGTTTGTAGTGGGTAAGCTCATGCAAAACCGCGTAGCGCAGCACTGCCTCGTCTTCCCGGTAGAGGTCGAGCGGCAAAAGCAGCACCGGGCGCAGCGACACCGTAAGCGCGGGCGTGGAAAGCGCCGCGCTCAGGCGCAGCCTGATCCTTCCCTTAACGCCAAGCTCCTTTTTGCAGGCCTCGAATATCCCCCTGATCCGTTCGTCCGGGAGCAGCGCGCCTTTCCTGATCCGGCGGCACATCCGCCCCCAGCATACCGCCATGACGAGCGCCACCGCGCAAATCCCCGCGAGCCAGCCGAGGACGGCGGCCGCGGCAGGTGGCAGCGTCCGCACGGCCGTAGGCTGCGGCGCAACGGGGGCCGCCGGTTGTCCGGTTCGTTCCTTTCCAGCCGCCTGATGCCCGGCCTGCGGCGCGGCGCCATTGTTTACGGCCTGCACCCGCATCGCGCCTCCGGTATCCGCTGTTTCCCCGGCCGCCGCGCCCGCCGGGGTTCCGCCCTTCGCAGCCGGGGCCGCGGCGGTAATTCCGGGATTCTCCTGCTGCGGCAGGTTCACAAAATGAAAGCCCGTTTCCGCTGTAAACGGAAGCGCGAGCCGCGCAATGAGGATGAACCACAGTGCGAATTGCAGCACCGGCGATATTTTGTTTTTGGCGCACTTTTTGAAGATCATGATGCCGCAGAAGATCACCGCGGCGTAGACGGAGATGCCAAGCAGGGCTGTGAGAACCGCCGTCATCTCACTCACTTCCTTCCGAAAGCTCGTCGATCAGCGCCTTTAGTTCCTGCTGGTCGTCCTTCGAAAGCCTGCCCTCGCGGATCATGCACACAAGAAGCTGTTTTGCTCCCGCGCCGCTCATTTTTTCAAAAATGTTTTTGCTTTCCGCGCGGATGCATTCGTCCATTTCCACCAGCGGATAATAAAATTTGTCCCGCCCTTTGAGCTCAAAGCCCACAAACCCCTTTTTGCACAGCTTGGAAAGGTAGGTCGCGTAGGTGGTGTAGCTCCACGAGACCGCGTCGCCCATGGAACGGATCACCCCAGAAAGCGTTTGCGGCTCTTTCCCCCACAGCGCGGACATAACCGCCCATTCGGGGTTCGTCAGTGTCGTTTTCATCTCTTTTTCCTCCTGTGTTCCAAAGAAATACGGGCAGTTACTATTTCTGTCGTTTTATTACTATGATTATAGTAATAAAAGAATCTTTTGTCAACAAATATTTTTATTCTGTGTCATGCGAAGCAAGCCTTTGCCCCGCGCCTTCCGCAAACGCATCCTCTTGGCCGAAAAAACGCGCCCGGCCTCCGCACCGGGCGGGACACAATGCAGGGCGGCTAAAATTTTTTGCAGCGCCCCGCCTTGGTGGAACCATCCTTTTTTTAAGTACCGCTAAAAAAGCGTAAAAAAACGGCCCGCTGCCGTCGGTCTTATTTCACTTGCGGCTGCCGCCGGTGGCTGCGAAGCGGAAGCCGGAACATCGCAATTTCTGCCTCTCCGTTTACCGGTAGGTCGCGGAGGAGGACAGGATGCTTTCTTCCGCAAGCCCCACGCCCGCGCTGAACAGGAAAAGCTTCATATCGTTTTTGCTGAGTTGGCATTTTGGCCCAAGGCGCACGCTCGTAAGGGCGTCCATGCCGAGCGTTTTGAGGTTCAGCTCCACATAGGATTTGATGGCTTTGCCCACCACCACGGTTTTCAGCTTGCTGAAAAGGTCGTTCTGGGCGACGTGGCCCTGCCGCTCCTTGAATTTTGCATAAGCGTCCGTTGTGGGAATGGGAAAATTGACGGCCAGCCGCCATTCATGCTCTTCGCTGAACGCGGGATTTTTGCAGAACGCGCTTTCCCCGTTGACCGCGCGCAGCAGTTTGATAATCTCGCCCGAGGGCTGCTGTCCCCGGTCGACCAGGGTATGCAGGTGCCGGAAAATTTTACGGATGTGCGGACGGATCAGCGCCTTCTGCGCCGCCGGGGTATAGCGGATGCGCCCAAATTCAAAGGTATGCCCCGGGTCTGCCGATTCGCGGTTTTTGCCCAACATGCCGCTGATGCGGTCCGCGCGGAAGCCAATGCACACGCCCGAGCCGTCGTCCGCGTAGCCGCGCCACTGGCTCAGGCTGTCGCCCTTCTCGGAAAAGCAGATCGCATAGGTAATATAGTCGTCGTACCAGTGCTGGCCCATGGTTTTGAGCTCGTAGCGCATCAATTCTTCCACCGCTTCGTGGCTGCGGTATTCTTTCCCTTCGTATTCAAACCGGATGGAAAAAGGGTCCTTGTCATACTCCTCCATCGTCGTCTCGAGGATGAACTGCTGGAGCCAGCGGCGTTCCATATAATCGTTGCTTTTCCCGATATCCGAAAGGCGCAGCGTTTTATTGGAGATGATGCTGTAAAAGCTCTCCACGCTGCAATAATGGTATACGGTTTCGATTTGCTTTGAATTCATGGCTGGCCCCGACCTGCTTTTTCAGGGAACGCATTTCATACGTCCCCTGCTGCCTTGTGGGCAATTTTGAAGTTCCGTCCTGGGAGCGACTATTCCAATTCCATTTTTTTCAGGAATTCGTACAGCTCCTCAAGCTGCTGGGCGGTATAATATTCGATGGAAATGCGGCCCTTTAAAAGCGACCCCTTGATTTGCACCTTGGTCGCGAGCGCGCGGGAAAGCTCGTCCTGTGCTTCGGTGAGTTCCACCGGCACGGCCTTTTTCGCTTTCTGCGCCTTTTTCGCGGGCGCCGCGGGGCTCATCCATTCCTTCACCAGCGCCTCCGCTTCGCGCACGGAAAGGTCGTTATCCACGATATATTTTGCGCCCTCGCCGATTTTTTTATTGTCCTCGAGCGGCAGCAGGCAGCGCGCATGCCCGGCGGACAGCTTCCCGCCCGTCACCATCTTTTTCACCGGTTCCGGAAGGGCCAGCAGGCGCAGCAGGTTTGCGATTGCGCTGCGGCTTTTGCCCACGCGTTTTGAAACCTCGTCCTGCGTTAAATTATAATCCGTCATCAGCTGCTGGAGTGCGGCGGCCTGTTCCAGGGGATTGAGGTCCTCGCGCTGGATATTTTCGATCAGGGAAAGCTCGAGTATTTCGCGTTTTTCAAGCTGTTTCACGATCACGGGGACCTTGGAAAGCCCCGCAAGCTTGGCCGCGCGGAAACGACGTTCCCCCGCAATGATGGTGTAACGTCCCGCGTTTTTATAGACGATGATCGGCTGCATGATGCCGTGCACCTTAATGGACTGCGCCAGCTCTTTCAGCTTCGCCTCGTCGAATTTTTTCCTCGGCTGGTTGGTGTCGTTGTCCAGCAGGAAAATATCGATTTCATTGACCCCTTCTTTTTCCG
The DNA here is from genome assembly GCF_001678845.1 of Christensenella intestinihominis. Classification (GTDB taxonomy): domain Bacteria; phylum Bacillota; class Clostridia; order Christensenellales; family Christensenellaceae; genus Christensenella; species Christensenella intestinihominis. The sequence continues at coordinate 233,209 of NZ_MAIQ01000003.1, read as the reverse complement.
TTGTCCCGGCCTGCGCGTCCGCCATCAGCGCGCCCAGGCCCTTCCCGAGTCCTCTTTTCATTTCCGTGCCCTTCCTACTTCATATCGTTTGTCAGGAATTCCACTGCCAGCTCGTTATACGCTTCCGTACCAAGGCACTTCTCATCGTACAAAAGGATCGGCAGGCCGTAGCTCGGCGCTTCACCGAGGCGCACATTGCGCGGAATCACCGTTTCATATACTTTGTTTTTAAAGAATTTGCGCACTTCCTCCACCACCTGCAGGGAAAGGTTGGTGCGTCCGTCAAACATGGTCAGCACCACGCCCTCCACCTCGAGCGAGGGATTGAGGCTCTGGCGCACCAGTTTCACCGTGCTCATCAGCTGCGTGAGCCCTTCGAGCGCGTAATATTCGCACTGGATGGGGACAAGGATTTTATCCGCCGCCGTCAGCGCGTTGAGGGTAATCAGCCCCAGGGAAGGCGGGCAGTCCATAAAAATATAATCGTACAGGCCCTTTACCTCTTCGAGTTCACGTTTTAAAATGGTTTCGCGCGCCATCATGGAAACAAGCTCCACCTCCGCGCCGACGAGTTCGATATTCGCGGGCATCAGGTCGAGGGTCTGCATCATCGTCGGACGGATCGCCTCCACCGCCGACGCGCCGCCCACCAGCACATCGTACGATGATTTTTTCAGCCCGGTACGCTCCACGCCGAGGCCGCTCGTGCTGTTGCCCTGCGGGTCGATGTCAATGAGCAGCACACGCTTTCCCCGGTTTGCAATACACGCGCTTAAATTGATGGCCGTCGTCGTCTTGCCGACACCGCCCTTTTGATTTGCAATCGCAATCGTTTTGCCCAAAATTGTTTCACTCCCTGTTTTTTGACGTGGCGGCCGGCGCATGTGAAAATTCCCGGCGGCCCGTCTTTCTATCGCCCCGGCGGGATGCACTTCCCACCCGGAATGCGATACGTTTTTCCGGGGCAAACCCTTCTTTCGGCCGGTTTGTCCGTTCCTGTAATATTATATCGGAAAAAGGCGCTGTTGAAAAGTTCTGTTTGCGCCCCGGCGGGATGCAAAAAAACGCGGCGGCACAACATTTTGTGCCGCTGCGCAGCTTCTTGGCATTTTTCCATCTAAATGTTGATCTCAAGTCTTTTTGATGAATTTATTTCCGCACTCCGGGCAGGTGATGCTGATTTTGCCCTTCCCCTTTGGAACACGCAGTTTCCTGCCGCATTCCGGGCATTGGTAGAAGCGGTGGGTTTTGCTGTCCCTCACGCGGTTTTTGAGGTTCCACCACCATGTGCGCACCGCGCCCCATTTGCGCAGCCATGCGTAATTTTCCGCCTGCCGCTTCTCAATCTGCCGGGAAAACATACGGTAAATCGCAAACACCAGCGGAATCCAGCTCAGCAGGCTGACATATGGAAGGGGGACAAACAGGAACACCACGCATAAAATAATCGACAGGATAATCAGGGCCATTCCGAATTGGTCGCCGCCGTACCGTCCCATCATAAATTTTCTAAAGCCGTTCATAGATAAGCCTTCTTCTCTTTTAAGGATTTTAATCTATTTTACCATCCGAATATGAACTGATTATAACAAAATCCTTTTTTTATTGGAAGCCTGTGCGAAAAGCCCCGTTTGCGGCGGCTGCTTTTTATGCCGGGGCGCGCTCCGGCGCCGCGCCCTACAGCGGGGCTTTCACGATCTGCGCATACCGCCGCGGGTATTTTGGCGAAAGCGTCCCTGTTTTCCGGAACGCCAGCACATGGTGGGCATAGCCCTCGCACGGCAGCTTGATTACCTCTTCGAGCTCGAGGTTCAATGCCTTTGCCGCGTTCCCGGCCTCCGCAAGCTCCTGTTCATATTCCCCTTTATAGGCCAGGAACAGGCCGCCCTGGCGCACGAGCGGCGCGCACAGCTCGGCAAGGACGCGAAGCTGCGCCACCGCGCGTGAAACGCATACGTCAAAGCTTTCCCGGCGCGGCCCGCGGGCAAGCTCTTCGGCACGGGCGCACAGCACCTCTACCCCGATTCCCGCGGCTTTGCTGCCGCGCTCGATGAACGCGCATTTCTTCCCGGCGGATTCCACCGCCGTCGCGCGTATATCCCCGCGCATGATTTTCAGCGGCACAATGGGAAAACCCGCGCCGCTTCCCACATCCGCCACGCTCGCCCCCTCCGGGACCAGCCCGAGGGGCGCAATGCTGTCGAAAAAGTGCCTCAGCGCCGCATCCCGCGGGGCGGTGACCGCGGTCAGGTTGTGCACCTTATTCACCTCTATAAGCTCGTTATAATAGGCTTCCATCCGGGAAAGCTCCGCGTCTGTAAACGCGTATCCGCTTTTTCCGGACAGGTCTTTCAGTTCCTGCGTAAATTCCGACATACGCCTTTATTCTCCCTTATACGGCTTCCATGCCGGGGGCGTAAACGCCGCTTCCTCAAAGACCGCCTTCATGCCGTCGCCCGTCGGGCTGCAGGCGAATACGCCGATGCGCACCGCCGCATTTTTGCAGCGCAGATGGAATATGCGCATTTGCTCATATCGCTTCCCGTCATACGAATTTTCAAATAAAAAGCTGTCTTTGAGCCGGCTCACGCGGTAATACATCACCCGGACGTCCCCGGGAATGTCCAGCGTCGCCCAGTCGGAATAGCCCCCGGTGGTCACGACGCTTCCGAGCGTCTGGTTTGTCTCGCTTCCGTATTCCATGCAGACCTTCGCCCAGTTTTTTTCGTCCAGGTAAACGAGGATTCCGCACTGGTCATAAAGGCTGCTGCCGTCGCGCGTAGCCTTCACCGTGAACGTGCATTCCTCATCCGCCTCGGCCAGGAGCCCGTGGCCGGTGTTCTTCGTAAAGTTGTAATAGGTATTTTGCCAGAGGTCCGTCCCCGGTTCCGCATGGATTACGATCCTTTTATCCGTCACCGTTGCCTGATGGGGCATGTTTAGCCACTTTGCTGTTCTTCCTGCCAGATGCATTTTACTTGTCCCTCCTGTTTTCTCTTTGCCTATTTGTCCGCCTTCCCGGTGAGGGCGGCTTTTCCTCTCTTTTTTCCGCTTTTTATTGTATCGCCCCGGAATATTTCCGGGTGATTATTGCCAGGCTTCCCTTTCTGCTGCATAAACGTGGTGCGGCATTATCTTGCCATGATAGAAACGGTCGTAGGTCGCCACATACTCCATGCCGATTTTCTCGGCAACCGCGCGCGAGCTTTCGTTGCTTGTGCGCATCTGCGAAAAAACGCGTTCCGCCCCGATGACGCGGAACGCATGGTCGATACATCCGCGGGCGCCTTCCGCCGCATAGCCTTTTCCCCAAAAGCTTTTATTGAGGATATATCCCAGCTCCCAGCCGTCCTCGCCATTGATGTTTTCCGTATAAATAAGCCCGATTGCGCCAACGTTTTCGCCCGTTTCTTTATCCTCCGCATACAGCCAGCCGTATCCGTACCGGTCATACCGGGCGGAATTCCTCTCCATCCAGTCTGTTACCTCTTCCTCGGAAAAGCCGTGCTCCCATGCGTACATAACCTCCGGGTCTTTGAGGAATACGCTTATTTCCCCGCGGTCTTCCGGCGTAAACCGGCGAAACGCCATTCGTTCTGTTTCAAATAAAACCTGTTCCACTTACACGTCTTCCTTTCTACGTCCGTTTTCATCAAAAAAAGTTTTTAAGTCCCGCTCCACCCATACAATGGGAACGACCAGGCAAATTCCCGGAGGGATCATATCTATTAAAACCAGTATATCCGGGTGCAGTGGTAAAATCAAATTAAAAAGAGCGACAAGAACAAGCGCGATAATCCCCCAGGAAAATAAGAGTTCGCCGAAGCGCCTGTTCGCATATTCCCAGCTTTCCTGCGAACGCATCGAACGTTCCGTTCGGTATCCGTTCACTGGATTGCGATCCCGTGGTATATGCCTTTTCATCACCGCGCCAATGATCAGCAGCACCACAGGCAGAATAGCCGATATGATCCATGTCGCAGCCATATAGCCGCCCCCCTTATTGTTTCACGTGAAACACGTCGTCGCAAAGTACGCTTTGCTCCGTTTTCGCCTGCGGCAAAATCTCCGCTCGCTTCCCTGCTCCTCCTCTCCCCACGCCACTCACTTCGTTCGAGTTGCGCGGGGGCCTCCCCTGAACGCCCACTTGGTTCGCTTCACGGGCGGAAATGCATTCCCCCGTGTTCTCTCCTTCCTTTAGGTTGTTTCGTTTCGCGCACAAAGGCGCTCACAAAACCGATTTATTCCTGACGACAGACCTTTGATCGCGGACGCTTATGGATTTCCCGGCCTTTTATCAAACCGTAGGCCGTTCCCGTTCAAACTTCGTTACCTTCGTTTTCATGGACGGCCCTTGCCTAGGCGCTGTTCGAGTTGCGCAAAGCGTACCCCATGAGGGATCGTCGGCGCAGCCGACTCCTTCACTGTTCTCTATTCCTTATTACTTATTCCTTATTCCTTACCTTTCCAGCCTGCCAGATACACCAGCAGCACCGAAATATCCGCCGGTGATACCCCTGATATACGCGACGCCTGGCCCGCGTCGCAGCATGCGCTCTTTGCTCATTTCCCTGCAGGAAAACTTCGCTTTTTCACGCGGCTGCTCCTTTCCCCACGCAACTCACGCTGTTCGAGTTGCGCGGGGTCCCATGTCTTCCAAACCGTAGGCCGCGCTACGATTCGCGTTTTGCCGCCAGATACACCAGAAGCACCGAAATATCCGCTGGCGATACCCCCGATATCCGTGACGCTTGGCCTACGGTTTGGGGCCGGATATCATTCAGCTTGGCCCGCGCCTCAAGGCGCAGGCCGCTGATTTCCCGGTAATCGATATCCGCGGGGATTTTCTTTTTTTCCAGTCCCGCGGCGGCTTCGACCTGCTTTTGCTGTTTCCCGATATAGCCCGCATATTTGATATTCGTTTCAATTTGGAGCGTAATATCGTCGTCGGCCTCCATGATTCCGCTGTCCGCTTCCGCGAGGTCGTGATAGGAAATTCCCGGCCGCGCAAGCATTTCCGCAAGCTTCATGCCGCGTTCCGGCGTTTCCATGCCGCGCTTTGCAAAAAACGCGTCCGCGTCCGCCTTCTTCACCGTCACCGACTGCAGGCGTTTTGTTTCACGTGAAACATTTTCCATTTTATACATATAACGGTCATACCGTTCGTCCGATACAAGGCCTATGTTCCGCCCGATTTGCGTGAGGCGCGTATCCGCATTATCCTGCCGCAGCAACAGGCGATATTCCGCCCGCGAGGTCATCATGCGGTAAGGCTCATTGGTTCCCTTGGTCACAAGGTCGTCAATCAGCACGCCCGCATAGGCCTGGTCCCTCCCGAGAACGACGGGTGGCTCTCCATCCAGGAACCGGCATGCGTTGACGCCCGCCACAAGACCCTGCGCGCCCGCTTCCTCATAGCCGGACGTCCCGTTGATCTGTCCGGCGGTAAAAAGCCCCGGCACCTCTTTCGTTTCAAGCGAGGGCAGCAGGCGGGTCGGATCGATGCAATCATATTCAATTGCGTAGGCCGGGCGCACAAAGTGCACGTTTTCCAGTCCCGGCACCGTGCGGTACAGCGCCACCTGCACCTCTACCGGAAGGCTTGAGGACATCCCCTGCACATAAACCTCATTCGTATGCAGGCCCTCCGGCTCCAAAAACAGCTGGTGCCGCTCCTTATCGGGAAATTTCACCACCTTGTCTTCAATGGACGGGCAATAGCGCGGCCCGATTCCCTCGATCATGCCGCTGTAGAGGGGACTGCGGTGGATATTCTCCCGGATGATTTCATGCGTTTTTTCATTCGTATAGGTGAGATAGCAGGGAACCTGCTTGCGTTCGATTTTCCCGCTGAGGAAGGAAAAGGGAACAATCTTTTCATCCCCGTACTGCGGCTGTGTTTTTGAAAAATCAATACTGCGCGCGTCGACCCGCGCGGGCGTTCCCGTTTTAAAGCGCTGCAGGGAAAAGCCGAGCCGCGCAAGGCTCGCGCTCAAATATTCTGCGGGGAAAAGGCCGCTCGGCCCCGCGCTTTTGGTATATTCGCCCACAATGACCTTGCCTTTGAGGTAAACCCCTGTCGCAAGGATTACCGCGCGGGAAAGGTACCGCGCGCCCATCGCGCCGCGCACGCCGGTCACGCCTTTATCGTCTGTCAAAAGCTCCGTGACCTCGTCCTGCACAAGCAGGAGGTTATCCGTATTCTCAAGCGTTTCCTTCATATAGCGCTGGTACAGCTTTTTGTCCTGCTGCGCGCGCAGGGAATGAACCGCCGGGCCTTTTTTCGTATTCAGCATCTTGATCTGGATAAAAGTCGCGTCCGCCGCAAGGCCCATCTGCCCGCCCAGCGCGTCGATTTCGCGCACCAGGTGCCCTTTTGCCGTGCCGCCGATTGCCGGGTTGCACGCCATCAGCGCAATTCCATCCATATTAATCGTCGAGAGCAGCGTTTTTTTACCCATGCGCGCACAGGCAAGCGCCGCCTCTACGCCCGCATGCCCCGCGCCCACAACAATGATGTCGTATGTTCCTGCCGAATAATCCGTCATTTATACTCCTATCTTAGCTGTCCGCCTTAAATCATTGTCAAGCATGTATCTGTTGCCGTCAGCATACTTACGTTCACTCTTCCTCTGTGCAACCGCCGCAACGGTTGCGGCGGAATAAATCGCGACGTCGGTCGCGGAAGATCTTTTTGGTACTTTTTCAGATAGAAAAAGTACATGGACTAATAGAGAGGGGCCTTAACAAAAGTTCCTATCCATTTTGTTTAGGGTTACTCCTACCCAAGGGCCGGACAAGCACGGTACCACGTAGAAACAGAAGCATAATCCATAGACGACTAACCGGGGCCCCCGCGAATCTCAAACGCTATCAGCGCCAGGGACTTAACCGGGGCCCCCGCGAAACTCGAACGCAGTGAGTTTCGTGGGGTAAAGGAGGAGCCGCCTAAAGAGCGAGTTTTCGCCATGAGGCGGAAACGGAGCAAAAAGGCGTGCTCCGACGCGTTATTTCCCCAAGCAGAATTTTGTAAAAATCCTGTCGATGATCTCCTCGCTCACCGTCTTTCCGGTGACCTCTCCCAGGCTTGCCCACGCCGCATTCAGGTCGATCGTCACGCAATCCATATCGATTCCCTCTTCCATCGCCCGGATCGCTTCGCCAATTTGCCCGGCAGCCTGCCGGAGCGCAAACACATGCCGCTCGTTTGTAATTAAAATTTCACCTGCCGTTTTATCCTGCTCTGCATATTCAAGCAGCCGCTGTTTTAAAGCATCGATTCCCGCTCCCGTTTTTGCCGAAATACGAAGCGGGGACATGCCGAACTCCCTTTTTACGTCCTCTTCTGACAGCCTTTCACACGCATCTAATTTATTTAAAACGACCAGAAGGTCGGCTTCACTTTTTTTAAGCGCTCTCATGGCTAAGTGGTCTTCTTCCGTAATTTCACCGCTTCCATCAAGCATGAAAATCGCCAATTTACTTTCGTTTATTGCATTTTCAGACCGTTTTACGCCTTGTGCTTCGATTTTATCCTTCGCATTCCTGATTCCAGCCGTATCCGTCAAATATATCGCAATTCCACCAATGTTGATGCTTTGCTCGATTGTGTCGCGCGTCGTACCCGGAACATCCGCGACAATCGCCCGGTCCATGCCCGCGAGCGCATTCAGGAGGGAAGATTTTCCCACATTCGGCTTGCCCGCAATGGCGACGCGCAATCCTTCCCTGGCAATCCGTCCCGCGCGGTAAGTCCCGGCAAGGGCAAACAGCCCTTCCCGCATCTCCTTCAAAACCGGAAGCAGTTTCTCCGCGGTTTCCTCTTCCAGGTCTTCCTCCGGATATTCCACTACGGCTTCCACCTGCGCGAGGGCATCCGTGAGCTGGTCCTGGTAAGCGAGCACGCGCTCTTTCAGTTTTCCCGCGAGCTGCCCAAGCGACGCCTTTGCCCCCGCCTGCGAGGACGCGGAAATAAAATCGCATACCGCTTCCGCCTGCGAAAGGTCCAGCTTTCCATTCAGGAACGCCCGCCGCGTGAATTCACCCGGCCCTGCGGGACGCGCGCCGCATTCCAGCACATAGTCAAGCACCTGCCGCACGCCCACGGCGCTTCCGTGGCAGTGGAGCTCCGCCGTGTTTTCCCCGGTATAAGACTTTGGCGCATAAAACATCACCGCCATCACCATATCCAGCAGTTCGCCTTCCCGCCTGACGCTTCCATAGACCATCTGCCCGTGCGCAAACGAATCACGGGGAAACACCCTTTTTAAAACGGCTTCCGCGTCCGGCCCGCTGATGCGGATTACCGCGACGCCCCCCGTTCCCGGCGGCGTCGCAATCGCGGCAATTGTGTCGCTCTGCATATTTCCTCCCATATTCTTTTTTCTTTGAAAAAAGAAAAAAGAACCAAAAAAGAAATCATCGTCTAAAAATTATTTATATTTAATACCATCAGCACACTTATGTTGCACGCTTCCTCTGCCGAACCGCCGCAAACGGTTTGCGGCGGAATAATCCGCGACGTCGGTCGCGGAAGATATTTTTGGTACTTTTTCAGATAGAAAAAGTACATCAGCTACAAGAGCGGAGCTTTTGCAAAAGTTCCTATCCCTTTTTGCATAGGGTTTCTCCTACCCAGAGGCTGGATTTCCTCTCAAATACAATAAGAAGTGTTTTTACGCCGTATCGTATGCCGCCCCGCCCCGGGATGCTGCCTAACCGCCGCAAACGGTTCAAAAAAACCCGACGGATTTCCCACCGGGTATTTTCGCTGTTTCCCCACGCTTTATGATTCGCGCCGTTTTCTCCGGATGACCACGCGGCGGTACGGCTCTTCCCCTTCGGAAACCGTCTCGACCCGCGGATGGTTTTGCAGCGTCGCATGCAAAATCCTGCGCTCGTACGGGTTCATCGGCTCGAGCGTAATCGGTTTTCCGGTTTTTGCCACCGTATTTGCCAGCCGTTTCGCCAGCTTCTCAAGCGTGCGTTCGCGCTTTTCACGGTAATTTTCCGCATCCAGCATTATTTTCTTATAGTCCTCGCGGCCCTTGTTGACCGCAAGTCCCGTCAGGTATTGCAGGGCGTCCAGCGTATCGCCGCGGCGGCCGATCAGTACGGCCGTATCCTTGCCCGTTATTTCAATTTTAAGCGCCTTTTCGTCTTCTTCAACCGTCGTGCATTCCGCTTCAACCTTCATGCGTTCAAACAGGCCGTTCAAAAATTCTTCGGGAGCGCCTTTTTCCGCCTGCTGCGGCTGCTTTTTCACCAGATGCACAACGGCGCTTTTCCCGAGCCCGAAAAGCCCTTTTCCGCCTTCGTGCACAATTTCAATTTCTACTTCGTCAAGCGAAAGCCCCATTTGTTCAAGACCTTTAAAAATTGCCTCGTCAACAGTCTTTCCCTTTGCTTCCACAAAATCCACTTTTATTTCCTCCTGCTTTAAGAAACAGTCACTTCCTGCTTTTTCGCTTTTGCTTTCTTAATGAGGTCGACAACCTTCATCTGGCCGAACGCGTAAAGGCTCGATACAAACCAGTAGAGAGCAAAAGCCGTGTTGGACGTGGCGCAGATAAATACCGAGAAAATCGGCATCATCCACATCATCATTTTATTGGTGCAGCCCTGTGCTTCCTGTTGCTCCTGCGTTTGGGCCGTGGCGCCCATCATCGCGTTTTGCGCCGCCGCGGGGTTAAACTTCTGCTGCAGGAACAACGCAACGCCCGCAAGCGCCGGAAGGATCAGGTAACCGTTCATGTTGGTTACGGCGTTTGTCGCGGTATTCCAATACCCGTTTGCTTTCAGGATTTCCGTAGTCAGCGCATTATACGTATCGGCGGGCACCTGCATCACGCCCGAGGAAAAGTCGAGCAGCCCCTGGCTTTTCAGGAGTTCCAGCGTCTGCGGCTGGATGAACGTCTGGTTCGACTGCACATAGGAAAGGAAGCTTTCCGCCGACGGAAGGATGCTTGCATTGCCGCCGATGAACGAATCCGGCTGCCAGAGGTTGTGCACCCAGAAGAACGGCGTAAGCCTTACGGTCTCCGCACCGTTCTGCGCCGCATCCAGCATCAGGGCGATTGTCTGCTCGCTGGCGATGACACGCATCGCGCCGAAGAAGGCGAACAGGATCGGCAGCTGGATCAGCATGGGAAGGCATCCGAGCATCGGATGAATGTGCATCTTGCGGTACAGCGCCTGCTGCTTTTTCTGCAGCTGGCCCGGATTATTCGCATAGCGCTTTTGCAGGGACTGGATTTCCGGCCCGAGCGCCGCCATCTTGGCCTGGTTTCCGCGCTGCTTCAAATCAAGGGGCAGCAGGCACAGACGGATCAGCACGGTCAGAACGACAATACCCAGGGCATAATCCGCAAAGATATTGTGCATTCCTTTCATGCAGATTACAAAGAAATCCGATAAAAAGTTATTGTATAGAAAATCCAAAATTTACATCCTCCTGGTCGGAACACGGCTCTTCGTTCTTACCCGCTTTTATGTTTGACCGCCGGTTCCCGATCTCAATACCCCTAACGCAATGCACGCGTTCCCGCGCCTCCGGCCGCTTTACGGGACCGGGTCGTATCCGCCCTTAAAAAACGGATTGCACCGCAAGATACGTTTAATCGCCAAAAATGACCCTTTGAGCGCCCCATATTTCGTAACTGCCTCAACGGCATACTGCGAACATGTCGGCGTAAACCTGCAACACGGCCTTGTATACGGCGAAATTGCTTTCTGGTAAAACCGGATCAGCGCCAATATCACTTTTTTCATTTTTTTCCTCCCACAGGTTTACCCTGGAAGGCCCGGCAAGCCGGGTCGCCTGAAAGGATTCCCGCACGCTGCGCCAGCTTGCGCATCTGCGAACAGATTTCATGGAACTCCGCCCGCGCGATGCTTTCCCTTGCCACAAAAACAAGGCTGTGGTTTCCCTTAAGCTCCGGCAGGAGGGTACGGTATGCTTCTTTCATACGCCGCCGGGCGCGGTTCCTCACCACGCTGTTTCCCACCTTTTTGCTGACGGAAAACCCGACACGGACGCCGCCATACCTGCTTTTTGCGGCGACGAGCGTCATGTCGCGGGACCCCGCGGGTTTCCCCCGCCTGTAAACAAAGTTAAACTCTTTGTTCTTTTTTAACGTGCATAAATCCACTTTCGCTTACGCGGACAGGACTTTCCGGCCTTTTGCGCGCCTTCTTTTGAGAACGTTCCGGCCGGCTTTCGTTTTCATTCTCTTCATAAAGCCGTGAACGCGGCTGCGTTTCTGTTTTTTCGGTTGATACGTCATTTTCATAGCTACATCTCTCCATTTTCTACATATAATATAGTGCGGACGCCCCCTTGCTTCCAGCCCGGAAGCTCCACGTTTTTCCCGATAAAAAGACGATTATTATTATATAATTTTTACTGTCAAGTGTCAAGGCAAATGCCGCATGAGGCCGCCGTTCCAGCCGTTTTCTTTTCCTTTTTATCCATAGATATTGGGGTGCCCTTCCCTTTGTTCCCCTTTTTTCCACAATTTGGCAACTATATCTAGTATTTTCACTTTTTACCGGCCCCCTGCGAAAACAAAAAACCATTTTTTCTTCTACCATTTCAGCGTTCCCTGTGGTATAATAAACCTCGCGGAAAGCCTTATTTTATGCACATTTTCGCACATATTGTGGATAACTTTGTGGATAATTCCGGACTTATTTTTTAAAAAGGTTTCTGCGCGGGCCTCCGGCCTGTGCAAAAAGTTATCCACAATCGATCAAATACGGAGCCGGGGTTAAAGCGTACATGAGTGTCTTTAATGTTTTATGGGAAAAAACGCTGAATTATCTGGAGGAAGACCTCCCGATGTTTCAGTTTAATGTATGGATCAAGGAACTAAAGCCTGTGCACGAGGAAGACGGGACTTATTTTTTTGAAGTGTCAAGCCCGATGCATAAAAGCCTGATGGAAGAAAAATATGCGGAGAAAATCCGCCTTACCATGCAGCTCGCTTATGAAGAGCTTTACGGCGTGCCGGGCGCGGAAATCCGTCCGGAGTTCATTACGCCCCAGGATTCCTCCAAGCTGAACATCAATGAAAAGAAAGTGGAGCCGCAGCCGGCCCGCGAACATAAGACGAACCTGAACCCGAATTATACCTTCGACACCTTTGTGGTGGGCGAAGCCAATAAATTTGCCAACGCCGCGGCCCTTGCCGTTGCGCAGGCGCCCGGCCGCGCCTATAACCCGTTGTTCCTCTACGGCGGCGTGGGCCTTGGAAAAACGCATCTGATGCACGCGGTGGGAAACCACATTTTGCAGGAAAACCCGGAGGCTGAAATCGTATATGTAACCAGCGAAACCTTTATGAACGAGCTGATCCGCATGATCCAGCTTACCAACAACCGGGCAAACATCGACCTGCGCGAGCAGTTCCGCAGGAAATACCGCAATATCGACGTGCTGCTGATCGACGATATCCAGTTTATTGCGGGGAAGGACGTGGCACAGGATGAATTTTTCCACACCTTCAACGCGCTGCGCGATATGAACAAGCAGATCGTTATTTCCTCGGACCGTCCCCCGAAGGAGATGGAAAAGCTGGAGGAACGAATGCGCTGCCGGTTTGAATGGGGCCTGATTGCCGATATCAAAATGCCGGATTATGAAACGAGGGTCGCCATCCTCTTAAAGAAGGTGCAGGCGCTGCGGTCGGTTAATCCATCCGCGCTTCCCATCCGGGACGACGCCTTACATTATATAGCACAGCAGAAAAATTCAAATATCCGTACGCTGGAAGGCGCTCTGCAAAAGGTTATCATGTATGCGGAACTGCATAAGGATTCCCTGCCCTCCGGGGAGATCGACACTTCCGTCGCGCAGAGGGCCCTCGAGGATTTCTTTGCATCCCCCGCCGTACGGGCCATTACGCCAAAAAGCGTAATCGACGTGGTGTGCGAATATTTCGCCATCCGCGAAGAGGATATCCGCGGGCAGAAACGAAACAGGGAATATGTATTCCCCCGCCAGATTTCAATGTTTGTGCTGCGCGACCTGACGGACAGTTCGTATTCCAAGATTGCGGAATTCTTCGGCAGGGATCATTCCACCATCATGCATGCGGAGGAAAAAATAAAGAAGCAGATGAAGGACGATCCCGAGCTGAAAAAAGTGGTGGAGGATATCGAGGCGAAAATCAAGGGATAACCTGTGGATAAAAAAACGGGCAAAAACGGACGGTTTTAAACCATGCACAATAAGGGCACAGGCCGTCAACCGGTTTTGCCGTTTTACACAGAAGTTATCCTCGTAGATAAATGTAAAAAAATGGCTTCGTATTAACAAAAAAGTGGGTTTTCCACAGAATGCACAACCCCTAATACAGCCATTACTGCCTATCTGTTAGAATAAAAACATGGAGGAACGCGACATGCAATTTACTTGTGCGAAAGAAGATTTACTCACAGCCATCGGTACGGTAAACCGTGCGGCTTCTAAAATGCAAAAGACCATCCTGGAATGTATCCTATTCTCCTGCGGGGAGGATGTGATTACCCTGCGCGCAACGGACATCGCCCTTTCCATCAAAACGGAAATGAACGCCCAGGTTGAAAAAACGGGAGACGCGGCGATTCCCGCAAAGCTCCTGTATGAGATTATCGGACGGTTTCCCGAAAGCGACGTAACGTTTAAAAGCATCGGGGAAAATTCGGTGGAGATCAGCTGCCTGAATTCAAAAGTGGTGCTCCAGCAAATGAACGCGGATGAATTTCCGGTGTTCCCCGAGCTTGAGGATAAGGAACAGATTAAGATTCCGCAGTGCGTGCTGCGGACCATGATTAACCAGACGCTGTTTGCGGCGGCGGTCAACGAGGATAAACCGATATTGACCGGCCTGTTGTTTGATATTGGAAAGGACAGCCTGACAGTTGTGGGGCTCGACGGCTACCGCATGGCGGTCAGGAAGCAGCCTGCCATTTCGGATATCGAGAAAAAATGCGTGATTCCCGCCCGGACCCTGCGCGAGGTGTCGCGGATTGTCGCGGATACGGAGGAAAACGTTAAAATTTCGATCAGCGGCAATATGGCGCTCTTTGAAGCGGGCAATACGGAAATTTATACCCGGCTGCTCGAAGGGGAATATATCAACTACAGGAACCTTCTGCCCGCGGACTGCGCGACCAGCGTGAAGGTGGAAACAAATATGCTGAAGGACAGCCTCGAGCGCGCATCCATCCTTGCGCGGGAAGGTAATAACAACGTGGTTAAGTTCGAGATCAGCGAGAAAAATTTGGAAATTACGTCCAATTCCGAAATGGGCAATATTGACGAGCAGATACCCGTGCTGACGGAGGGCAAGGACCTCAAGATCGCGTTCAACGCGAAATATGTGCTGGATGTGCTGAAAAATGTGGAGGAGCCTGAGGTACTGATGCAGTATAATACCGGGGTCAGCCCGTGCGTGGTGAAGCAGGAAAATTCGGATGCGTATGAATACCTGATCCTGCCCGTGCAGCTGCGGGAGGAATAAAAAACCGAGAACGACCATATGCAGGAAAAAGCGCCCTCATGCAGGGCGCGCCGGGCTGTTGAAATTCTCTGCAACCGCACCGAAGGGATGTAGACTTCGGTGCTTTCAGCGCTAGCGAACGCGCAAAACGCTCATATATTGCATATATTATTCGCTCTTTTGCGTGTTTTCTGCTTCCTCGACTTGCAGATTTCTGAACAGTCCGCTGGAATTGCCGATAAAACCGGCAATCCCAGGCGCCCTTTTGCAGGGCGCCTTTTTTGAAAGGGTTCCGATGCATTTAACAAGGCTGAAGCTGATTCATTTCAGGAATTACGAGCAATTGAATATTTCCTTTTATCCCGGGGTGAACGTGCTTTATGGAAAAAATGCGCAGGGAAAGACGAATATCCTCGAGGCCATCCATATTTGCGGGAACGGAAAATCCTTCCGCGTGAACGCGGACAGTAAAACCGTGATGGAAGGCAAGGAGGGGGCGTACCTTTTTGCGGAATATGTGGAAAACATGGACCGTTCGATTGAGGTGCTGATTGGCAGGGACCGGAAAAAGAGCCTTAAAATTGACGGGGCGCCCGCGAAAAGCCTCAGGGAATTGCTGGGAAACCTCTTTGTGGTGGTGTTTTCCCCGGAGGATATGAAAATGGCAAAGGAGGCTCCTTCGCTGCGGCGGGGATTCCTGGACGGCGAAATTTCAAAGATCAGGCCTTCGTATGTGGACGCCCTTAAAAATTACACGAAGATTATCGCCCAGAAAAACGCGGCCCTGCGGCGGCGGGATAATAAGAATGTGGGCGGAATCCTCGATGCGTATAACGCGCAGCTTGAAGGATATATCCGCATTATCCTCAAAAACAGGAAATCCTATGTGAATAAGCTGGGGGAATATGTGCGGGAGACCCACCGCGCGATTTCCGGCGGTACGGAGGAAATTTCCGTTTTGTATAAGGAGACGATTCCTGAAACGGGGATTGCGGAGGCGCTGAGGCAGCTCCGCGAGAAGGAATTGTTTGAAGGAAGCTGTACGTCCGGCCCGCACAGGGACGACCTTGAAATCCTGCTTAACGGGAAGGATATCCGCGTGTTTGCTTCCCAGGGGCAGCTGCGCACGCTGATGCTCGCCGTTAAAACGGCATGCCTGAAAATATTGGAGGAAAGCACGGGACACATGCCTGTGCTGCTTTTGGACGACGTATTTTCCGAGCTTGACAGGACGCGCAAGGAAAACCTGCTGAAAACCCTCAAAGGGATACAGACCTTTATTACCACTGCGGACGACGCGGACGCCAGGCTGCTTGCCCGGGCGCATCTTTTTTATGTGGAAAATGGGAAAATAGAGGAAAAAGATAAATTATAAATATGAATTATCTATAATTAAAAAATGCAAAAAATCACATATAAACAGGAAAAATAGAAGAAAATTAGAATAATAAAGAAATATTTAATTAGTAAAATTGCAAAAAATACTTGACTAAACAGTAAAACAGGAGTATTTTAGAGATAACAAAAGCAAAGGCGCTGTTGAAAAATCAACGGCGCCTTTTGTTTTTGAAAAATCTTTCAGGAGGGTTGTTTATTATGACACCTATGAGTAATTCGGAGTATTTGACGAGGGTACAGTTTGCGGAAGAGATCGCCGGCCTCCAAAAAGCGGTGAAAGCCGCCGGGTATACGTATGAAGGATTGGCAAAAGACCTCGGGACAAACAAGGTTTGGCTGGCGAGCGCGATACAGGGACAACAGTGGGTTCCCGAGGAATATTGCGTGAAACTCGCGGGATTACTCGGAATACCGGAAGAACAAACGATGTTTTTGAACAATCATCCCTATAAAGGAAATACGGACCCGATCCTTTACCGCCTGCACGAGGTGCTGGACACCTATGGCCCGGCGATCAAGGAATTGATTCATGAAAAAGGCGGGAACGGGATTATGAGCGCAATTGATTTTGCGATCGACGTTGACATTGTTCCCGACGAACATGGAGACCGGGTGGTCATTACATGGAACGGAAAATTGCTGAAATACAGCAAAATGGGAGAATATCCGTGGTAAGCCGCATGTTTTTTGGGGAATACGCCGGAGGGATGCGCCCGTCCTTCCGGCAGAAGGGGGGCAATTATGTTTGGTGAAGATATTATGGCGGCGTCAAATGCCGCCAAGGGAAAATACAACTTATTAAAAACGAATCCGGGGGGATATTTCCTTGCCTCCATCCTGGCGGGAGTTTTTATCGGGTTTGGCGTACTTCTCGCTTTTACCGTCGGCGGATTGCTTACGGGGGACCCCATTGCAAAAATATTGATGGGATGCACCTTTGGGATCGCGCTCAGCCTGGTTGTGATCGCCGGGGGCGAGCTTTTTACGGGGAATAACCTCGTTATGATGGTGGGCGCGGCCCAAAAGACGGTTTCCCCCGGCGCGTGCCTGAAGGTATGGGGAATGAGCTATGTTGGAAACCTGGTTGGCTCCGTCCTGCTTGCAATCATTTTCATAGGCTGCGGACTGGCAACGGGAAGCGTGGGGGAATTTATGTCCTCCGCCGCGGAAACAAAAATGTCGCTTTCCCCCCTTGCGCTGGTTTGCAGGGGCGCATTGTGCAATATGCTGGTATGCCTTGCGGTGTGGTGCGGTTTTCGCTGTAAATCGGAGGCGGCCAAACTGATTATGGTGTTCTGGTGCCTGCTGGCGTTCATTACAACCGGGTTTGAACACAGCATCGCAAATATGACGCTGCTGACAATCAGCCTGCTTTCCCCGGCTGCGGACGCCGCGGTTTCCCTGGGGGGAGAGGTGTATAACCTTGTTTTGGTGACGATCGGAAACATGATCGGGGGAATTGTATTCGTCGCGCTGCCCTACCTTGGAATTGCGAGGAAAAAGTAAATATTCCGGGAGCAATAAGGGCGGTAAATATTTTATTCAGGACTGGAGGAAACAGGCCGGAGCCGTTTTTCAGGCGGCGACGGCCTGTTTTTTATGGAAAAGGCCTGCATGCATTACTGACGACTGCCGGGGAATCATTTACCGGCGACGGAGTGGCGCCTTTTTCCCCGGCAAAAACAGCGTAAATAAACGGCGCCTTTCGTTTTTTGATATCCTCACGGCTCCTGAAACCGTTTTTAAGGGTTCGTCCTATTCCCCCTATTAACCCTGCCGCTAAATCGCGGAAAACCGAAAAAAACCTTCCAAAACACGTCTTTTTGTGGTATAATAAAGACATATTTTAAAGAGGTGTTTTATGATTTTGCATCTGGGCGGCGATTCCTTTGTAAAAACAAAAGAAATCCTGATGATATTGGATTACGAAGAGGCGGCGCGCAACAAAGATACAAGCCTTTTTTTAAAGAAACTAAAAACGACGGCGCTTGACGGGGAACCCCGGGCCGTGGTTATTACGGAAGAACAAGGAATGAAAAAAGCGTACTTGTCCCCGATTTCACCGCGCACATTGATGAAGCGGAGCAGCGGGGGTGAGGACGCTTTTCTGCGGCAGGACCCGCAGGGATAAGTTTGGACAGAAAAAAGAGGGATGAATTTGAACAACCAAAACGAACATTACGACGAAAGCCAGATACAGATTCTCGAGGGGCTCGAGCCGGTCCGCAAACGGCCGGGAATGTATATCGGTTCCACGGACCTTCGCGGCCTGCACCATCTGGTATATGAAATTGTGGATAACTCCATCGACGAGGCGATGGCCGGTTTCTGTACGGATATTTACGTGGGGATCGAGGCGGACGGCAGCGTTTACGTGCGCGACAACGGCCGTGGGATTCCTACGGGAATCCACCCGCAGGCGGGCGTTTCCACGCTCGAGGTGGCGCTTACCATGCTGCACGCGGGCGGAAAATTCGGCGGCGACGGTTATAAGGTTTCGGGCGGCCTGCACGGCGTGGGCGTTTCCGTGGTGAACGCGCTTTCCGAAAAGCTGGTGGCGACAGTCCGCCGCGAGGGACAGGTGCACCGGCAGGAATTTTCGCGCGGGGACCGCGTGACGGACCTTGAAGTCGTGGATACCTGCCCGGAAGAGGAAACGGGTACGGAAATCCGTTTTTGGCCGGACCCGGAAATTTTTGAGGACGTTAATTTCGTTTATGATACGCTGCGCGTACGCCTGCGGGAGATGGCCTTCCTCAATAAAGGCATTTCCATCACGCTCGAGGACCTGCGCGGCGAAAAGCCCGTAAAGCATGTGTATTGCTATGAAGGCGGCATCAAGTCCTTCGTGCAGTACCTCAATAAGAACAAAAACCCGCTCTTTCCGGAGCCGGTCTATTTCTGTGCGGAAAAAGGCACGTCAGTCGTGGAAGTCGCCATGCAGTATAACGAGGGATATGCGGAAAATATCTTTTCGTTTGCAAACAACATTTCAACGCATGAAGGCGGCACGCACCTTTCCGGCTTTAAGAACGCGCTGACGCGCGTGGTGAACGACTATGCGAAGCGTATGAAGATGGTGAAGGAAAATGAGCCTTCCCTTTCGGGCGAGGATATCCGCGAGGGGCTTACCGCCATCATCAGCGTCAAACTCACGGAGCCGCAGTTTGAGGGGCAGACCAAAACCAAGCTTGGCAACAGCGAAATGCGGGCGCTTACGGACAGCACTGTCGCGGAGGGCCTGAACACCTTCCTCGAGGAGAACCCGGCGACCGCCAAGGTCATTGTGGATAAGTGCCTGACGGCAAAACGCGCGCGCGAGGCGGCGAAAAAAGCGCGGGAGTTGACCCGCCGGAAAACGGCGCTTGAATCCGCGTCGCTGCCCGGAAAGCTGGCGGACTGCTCGGAAAAGGACGCGAGCAAATGCGAGATTTTTATCGTTGAGGGCGACAGCGCGGGCGGCAGCGCAAAGCAGGGACGCGACAGGCGGTTCCAGGCGATTTTGCCCCTGCGCGGGAAAATATTGAATGTGGAAAAAGCGCGGCATGACCGCGCGCTTGCAAACGCGGAGATCAAGGCCATGATTACGGCCTTCGGCGCGGGCATGAGCGAGGATTTCGACGTGGAGAAACTCCGCTACCATAAGATTATCTGCATGACGGATGCAGACGTGGACGGCAGCCACATCCGCATCCTCCTGCTGACGTTCTTCTACCGCTATATGCGCCCGCTGATCGAAAACGGCTATGTATATATCGCGCAGCCGCCGCTTTATAAGGTGAGCAAAAAGGGTACGGAGGATAAATACCTGTATACGGACGAGGCGCTCCAGGAATACCTGAAGGAAGTGGGCGACGGCGCGGCCATCCAGCGCTATAAAGGACTTGGGGAAATGAATCCCGAGCAGCTGTGGGAAACCACTATGGACCCGGAGACGCGCACGCTTTTGCAGGTGGATATGGACAACGCCATCGAGGTGGAGGAAACCTTCTCCGTGCTGATGGGCGACAGCGTGGAACCGCGCAAGGAGTTCATCGAGGAGAACGCGAAGCTGGTCGCGAACCTGGATATATAACGGCAGGGAACAGGGAATAGGTGCGGGATGCGCCGACGCGCATGGATTGAAATGATTGGCGGAGCCAATACACAATCATTATTCCCCTTTACTTATAACCTATTCCTACCTGACAAGGAGCCCCATGGAAATCGAATGAGCGAAGCGAAAGGGGCCCCCGCGGAAGCCCAATGAAATGGGTTTCGTGGGGTAAAGGAGGAGCTGCCTGAAAAGTGAGCTTTCGGCATCAGCCGGAAGCGAACATAAAAGGCAAGCGACGACGTGGAGGACGAGTAATTTGGAAACACCATTCAACAACATTGTGCCCGTTGACTTAAACAAGGAGATGCAAAAGTCGTTCATTGCGTATGCGATGGCGGTTATTATCAACCGCGCGCTGCCGGATGTGCGCGACGGCCTCAAGCCGGTGCACCGGCGCATTTTGTATTCGATGAGCGAGCTCAATATGTATCCGGACAAGCCGTACCGCAAGAGCGCGCGCCTGGTGGGCGACGTTCTTGGTAAATACCATCCACACGGCGATACGGCGGTTTACGACGCAATGGTCCGCCTTGCGCAGGACTTCTCCATCCGCTATCCGCTGGTAGACGGCCACGGGAACTTCGGTTCGGTGGACGGCGACGGCGCGGCCGCCATGCGTTATACGGAATCAAGGATGTCGAAATTAACGCTCGAGTTGCTGCGCGATATCGAGAAAGACACGGTGGACTTTTATCCGAACTTTGACGAAACGCTGGAACAGCCCGCGGTGCTTCCCGCCCGCTTCCCCAACCTGCTCGTGAACGGCACGGGCGGCATTGCGGTGGGCATGGCGACGAACATTCCCCCGCACAATATGGGCGAGGCGATCGACGCGACGATTGCGCTGATGGATAACCCGGATATTTCCATCGAGGAGCTGATCGATATTATTCCCGGGCCGGATTTCCCGACCGGCGGCATTATCATGGGCGTCTCGGGTATCCGCGAGGCCTATAAAACGGGGCGCGGCAGGATACGCGTGCGCGCCAAAACGGAAATTGAAAAGCACGGGGAGGACCGCGAGCGCATCATCGTGACGGAAATCCCGTACCAGGTCAACAAGGCGACGCTGGTGGAAAAAATTGCGGAGCTCGTGCGCGACAAGCGCATTGACGGCATTTCCGACCTGCGCGACGAATCGGATAAATCGGGCATGCGCATTGTGATTGAACTCAAGCGCAACGCCAATGCCAACGTGGTGTTAAACCACCTTTATAAACATACGCAGATGCAGGATACGTTCGGCGTGATTATGCTGGCCCTGGTGGACGGCGAGCCGCGCGTACTGGATTTAAAACAGGTCCTCGAATATTATGTGGAGCACCAGAAGGACGTAATCGTGCGGCGCACGAAGTTCGAGCTGGAAAAAGCGAAAAAGCGCGCCCACATTTTGGAAGGCCTGATTATTGCGCTTGACAATATCGACGAGATCGTCGACCTGATTAAAAAATCGGCGGATGCGGCTTCCGCGCGGGTGGCATTGATCGAGCGCTTCGGCCTCACGGAGATACAGGCGCAGGCCATCCTCGATATGCGTCTGCAGCGCCTGACCGGCCTCGAACGCGACAAAATCGAGGCGGAATACAAGGAAGTGCAGGAACGCATCGAGTATTACAATTCCGTGCTTTCCACGCCGCAGATGGTTATCGATATCATCAAAACGGACCTGATGGAAATCCGCGGAAAGTTCTCGGACGCCCGCCGCACGGAAATTACCTTTGACGAGGACGATATCGATATCGACGAATTGATCGCGCGCGAGGATATGGTGGTGACGCTCACGCATTACGGCTATGTCAAGCGCATCAGCCTCGAGACCTATCGCGCGCAGAAGCGCGGCGGGAAGGGCGTGACGGCGATGTCCACGCGCGAGGAAGACTTTGCGGAGCAGGTGTTCATTACGTGTACGCATAACCAGCTGCTGTTCTTTACGAACAAGGGCAAGGTCTATATGAAAAAATGTTACCAGATTCCCGAAGCGGGCAGGACGGCGAAGGGAACGGCGATTGTGAACATGCTGAACCTCGACCCGGACGAGAAGGTGTCGGCGGTGTTCCCGATTGAGTCGGAGCTGGAAAAGAATTCCAACCTTGTGATTGTCACAAAGGGCGGCATCATCAAGAAAACGCCGTTCAGCGAATATTCCAATATCCGGCAGAACGGCCTTAAAGCGGTCAATCTGCGGGAGGACGACGAACTGATTTCCGTCATGGAGACGGACGGCAGCAAGGATATCATCGTGGGAACGCGGGACGGCATGTCCATCATCTTCAGCGAGGAGAACGTACGGCCCATGGGCCGCGTTTCGACGGGCGTACGGGCTATCAAGCTCCGGCCGGGCGACGAGGTTGTGTCCGCATGCATCTGCGAGAAGGAGCAGCAGGTGCTTGTCATCACGGAAAAGGGCTACGGCAAGCGCACGAACGCGGCGGAGTACCGTTTGCAGACGCGCGGCGGCATCGGCCTTAAGTCCATGAACATTACGGAAAAGACGGGTAAGATGTGCGGCCTGCTGATCGTGGACGGAACAGAGGATATCATGCTCATCAACGACGCGGGGATTGTTATCCGCATGAGCGTGGATGAAATTTCGCTGATCGGACGTTCGACGCAGGGCGTGCGCGTGATGCGCGTGGATGAGGATACCAAGGTGGTGTGCGTGGCGAAGATCGTAGAGTCGGAGGACGACGAGACGGAAGACCCGGAAGGCTGCGGCTGCGCGGCAGACGGCGAAACGCCGGCAAGGCCGGAAACGGAAGCGCCGGGACAGGAATAAACGAAGCAAAGGCAAAGGCGCGGTTTTCCGCGCCTTTTGTATCTGTATACAAAAGGAAAAAGGAGTAATAAGGCGATGACCGAGAAGGAAAAAATGCTGCGGGGAGAGCTTTATAGGGCAAGCGACCCACAGCTTGCGGCGGAACACAAACGCTCGCTGCGGCTATGTAAGGAATACAACGACGCCGATCCGGAGGACGACGCGAACCTTGACCGTATTATCCGGGAGCTCGTGAATGTAGAAGGAAAAACAATTACGGTGAAACAGCCCGTTCGTTTCGACTATGGCAGCAACACCTATTTTGGCGACGGCGATTATATCAATTACGGCCTTATGGTGCTCGACGTATGCGAGGTGCGCATTGGCGACGACGTGCTGGTCGGGCCGGGGGTCCAGATTATTACGGCGACGCATCCCGTGGACGCGGCGGAACGGGCGCGGGGCCTTGAATATGGAAAGCCCGTCAGCATCGGCGACCATGTCTGGCTGGGCGCGGGCGTGATTATCTGCCCGGGCGTGACCATTGGGGAAAACACCACGATCGGCGCGGGCAGCGTGGTAACAAAGGATATTCCCGCAAACTGCGTGGCCGTAGGCAATCCGTGCCGGGTGATAAAGAAGCCGTAGCGGGGAATTTGCGAAAAGAAGGGAACGCCGTAAGGCGTTCCCTTTTTGCTGTAGGTTAAAACTTCCGGCATCGCCTCATGTGCGGCGGTCCTATCTACCTGGAAATAAAAGACTGCCAGACGCCCTGACCCTCATGATGCGCAGGGCGGTGTTTTTCCGGAAGACTAAATTTATATCATCCGAATGAAGCTGTCTGCCCCGCCTTATGCGAAGCAGGCTCATAGATTATTCCGCGACTCATAGGCATAAATACGGTCAATCTTTTTTTGCGAAGGGCCGCCGGGAGTATATTCCGATGATAAGAAAACGTCGATCAGTTTCTCCATGAGCCTGTTTCCCAAAGTAAAAGCACCAAAACAGGCAATGTTGGCATTATTACTTTTTTGTGCGCGTTCCGCGGAATAGACATCGGAAATCAATGCGGCATATGCTCCTTTTACTTTATTTGCAGCCAGGCAAACGCCAATTCCGGTACCGCAGATCAAAATACCACGGTCATATTCTTTTTGGGCAACAGCTTCCGCGACCTGAATTGCTACATTTGCATAAATAGGGTCTGTACTGCCGAAATCCTTTACAGAATACCCCTTTTTTTCCAGAGATGAGATGATGAAAGCCTTCACCTCTTGTGCGTTTGGATCACAGCCAATTGCTATTGTATACATCAGATATTCCTCCTTTAAATAGAAATTAAATACCGGTTAATCTATGCATTGTGGGCCTGCGCTTATGAAAGGTTGCCAAATAGGGAACGCCGGCGGCCTGAGCCAGAAGAAGCGCATCCTTAGACCGCCAGCCAACCTTGGAAACGATGTGCGCATCAGAACCCAGGGTAACGAATTCTCCTCCCAAAGCGACAAACCGCTTCAGAATATCTTTGCCCCATAACATTTCCTTCTGCGTCGGATATACGGAGGTGTTGATTTCCAAACCAATTCCGTTATCAATTAAATGTTTAAAAATCCGGTCAAAAGCCCATGGATTATCCGAATAACGCATAGCACGGTTAGTATAGGGCGCACATTTTGCCGGATAATCGAAGTGACCCAGGACATCATAATCCGAAGAAGAAAGGCACCGGGATACAGCACACTCAAGGTATGCTGAATAAGATTCAATCCGGGTCCGATTTTTAAAAAAATCCGCGGAATAGGCATCTCCTTCACTTGTATAATGTACGGAACCAATCACAAAATCCAGGCTGTCCTCATACCCTTTTATATGCGCCCGGGCGCGTGAAAAGGAAGCTTTATCCTTTAAACCGATTTCAATTCCAAAACCTATGGCGGGTCCGGAAGGATATTCCCGACGGAGTGCAGCAATCCTTTTTGCGTAGGCGTCAATATCCAAAACATGGTCCGGACGGTAGCATTCATCAAATTCAAGATGGTCGGTAATGCAAATCCCCCGCAGGCCTGAATCCAGCGCGTAGGATGCAATAGCGCTTAAGCGGGAGGTGCTGTCCGGGGAGAAGCGGGAATGAATATGGTAATCATACATGGCAATACCACCTGTATATGAGGATAATCTAAAGATAGCACACAAAAAAACATAAATCAACATAAAAATTGTGTACTTTACACAAAATATATGCTATATTGCAATAAAAAGCCAAAAAAGGAGGCAAAAATGAGCACTGTAATTTTAATGGGAAGTCCGCGTGTCAACGGATTATCGGCGAAATGCGCGAAAGAGTTGCAAAAAGGTTTTGAACAGGCAGGACAGGACGCCAAAACAATCAATCTTTATGAAAAAGAGATTGATTTATGCGATGCCTGCGGAGAAGGCTGGGGGCTATGCCCGCAGGGAAAATGCATAAAAAAGGACGACTTTATGGAGGTCTACCGGGACATAAAAAGGGCGGATATCCTTGCCGTGGTGAGCCCGGTATACTGGCATGACGCTTCGGAAAAAATGAAGAGCCTGCTGGACCGCATACGGAGATGCGATTTAAGGGAGGGGAATCATTGGCTCAAAGGAAAAAAGGGAATAATTCTTGCAGTTGCAGGCGGGACAGGGAACGGAATTATTCGCTGTCTGGAACATTTGGCATATACACTGTCCCTGCTGGAGGTTGAAGTGAAAGAGCGGCTTCCGATTACACGTTATTCCCAAAAGTATATGTTTGAAATTTTGGAAGAAGCAGCTTATCTCCTGGCAACAACCTGAGTCGGCAAAGGATAAAAAGCACAGCGGATTTGGTATACCGGGAATAATACCAATCCGCTGTGCTTTTAAAAACAAAATACAAGCCCGCCCAGGGAAAAAACGTCAGGGCAAGGGTGGGTCGTTTCCAAAAACAATATCAATTTCCCCCGTATATTTTTCCAAAATCTTTTTCTTGGCAAGGGAATCTGTTATAATAAGATCAATATTATCCAGATCACACACCTTAATAAGCGTTACAATATCAAACTTACTGCTGTCGGCAAGAACTATTTTTTGCTGTGCGGCCTGCAGAAACAGTTTTAGCATTTGCACGCCTTCATAAAATGTTTCCGTGCATCCGTCGCGCAGGGAAATACCGCCGATGCCGATAAAAGCAGTATCAATATTCAGTTGGCGGATTACATTGTGTGCCTGTTCGCCAAAGCATCCACGCTCCATATGATTAAAGATGCCGCCGCAGAAGATGAGGTTAAAAGAAGGAACGTCTGATAGTGTATAGAACACCTCTATTGAATTTGTTACGACAGTTAACTGCTGAAAATGCTGTTTTAATTTTGTGGCCAGCGCAAGACTGGTTGTGGAATAATCCAAAGAAATGGACTGGCCTTCCGAGATATATTGCAGGGCAGTGTTGGCAATTTGTTCTTTTTGTAAATACTTTTCATGCAATCTTGCATCAAAAGAAGCCTGCGCAGTATCAAACCGCACAAGGGATGCTCCGCCGTGGACCCGGACAAGCAAACCCTCTTTTTCCAAATATTCCAAATCCCTGCGAATCGTTTCACGAGATACGTTTAAGACGCTTGAAAGCTGTGTAACCTTGGCAGTACGCTGTTTTTGCAACATTTCGCAAATGACTTTGTAACGTTCCTGAGCTAACATAGGAATCACCCCATTATATATGCTATATTTTTCTGCTATGAGTTTTATTGTACACACTTATATCGATAATATCAATAATACAAAACAAATATTCCCGAACAGGGCAAATTAGCCGAAAAGATTTGACCGAATATGTGTAAATTAAAATTAAAAAGCAAAAAAATGTGTATTTTTGTAAAAAAAGCAGTTGACTTGACTGAATCTATGTATTATTATGGCATTAACACAGTAAATCAGACAATAAATTCCAAAAAAAACAACAAAACTGAATCGAAAGGGGAAAAAGCATGAAAAAGGTAGTCGTGTTTGTTCTTATCGTAACTCTCTTGGTTTCGCTTACTCTTGGAGGCTGTGCAAGTGTCCCGGCAACAGGAGACGCTCCCGCTACAGAACAGGAAGTTGCTTCGTCCGAAAGCGCACAGGCCGATGCGCAGGGAGGAGTAAAAGGCGTTGATGTTCCGATCAAAATTCTTGGAATTGTAATGTCTATGGACCACACTTTCCAGCAGCAAATGGCAGCCGGGTGGAATTTACCAATCGAGTATGATGGAAAAGAAGTATTGGTCGATGTAAGCACGGAGGATGCCCAGGGAAGTATTGAAAAAGAACTGGAAATTACGGAAACGTATATGAAACAGGGAATTGACGCATGGATAGGGTATCCGCTGAATGGCAGCGCTATGGAGAGTGTGGCAAAGGAGATGGACGAGGCCGGAATCTATATGCTGACGGAGGGCAACAACATGCCTCACGAAACAATGGGGATGATAACCGATGAGCGGGATGGCGGCCTTCTCGGCGGTGAAATGTTTGTTAAATGGTGGAAAGAGAACCGGCCGGATGAAACACCGCATATCCTGGTGCTGGATAATCCGACTTCGGAAGCATTCCAGAGAAAGCCCGACGCCTTTGTGGAATATGTGAAAGAGAATATGCCGGAGGCGGTAATCGTAGGACAGCAGGATGCGGAAATGGCGGTAGAAAAAGCAACAGATATCGTTTCAACCTTTATTTTAAGCAATCCGGAGATGAACTTTGTATTCTGCGGCGTAGATTCCAATGCAATTGGCGCAATGGCGGCGATTGAGGCGGCGGGACGCACAGATATCGCGATCGCCGGATGCGGCGGTGAAGATAATATTCTTCCTTATTTGTACGAACCGCTGACGGAAGACAAGGGCGGGTATGCGTTCGAGGTCGCCTATGCAAAGAGCCCCGTGGAATTGGGTTACAGGATGCTTACGGGTGCGGTGCAATTGGTTATGGACCCGGAAAATGCCGACTATAACATTATCGACCTTGGGTTTTTCGCACTTACACGTGACAATGTGGATGAATATGTGGCAGACAAAAATGAATGGCTGGAAAAGGCGGGATTGGAAACACTGAGCTTCTGATTTCCGGGGACAGGAGAATAAGACAGGGCGGCGGCCCCGGAGCCGGACGGATGTCAGGACCGCCGCTCATTACTCCGCAAAGGCATGCAAAGCAGCGGAAAACAGGGCAAATGTGGGGGTTAAAAATGGAAAATAATCCGGACACGGTTTTGGAACTAAAAAACATATCGAAGTCTTTTGCCGCAAATCATGTATTAAAGGACGTTAATTTCTCGGTAAGCGCCGGAGAGGTGCGGGCGCTGGTTGGAGAAAACGGTGCGGGTAAAAGCACAATGATAAAGATTATTGCAGGAGCCAGCAAACCGAATGGCGGAACAATTTATATCAGCGGGGAGCCTGTACACATAGAAAGTCCCAGAGATGGATTTCATAAAGGAATTGCGGTCATTTACCAGGAACTGGACCTTCTTCCTGAATTAACAGTCGTAGAAAATATTTTTCTTGGAATCGAAATAAAAACAAAATATGGACTGCTTGATAAAAAGCAAATGCAAAGGCAGGCGCAGGAATATTTCCAAAGCATGAAGCTGGAAATTGATGTAAACGCCCGGATAGACGCACTGCCGATTGCTTCGCAGCAAATGGTAGCAATCAGCAAGGCAATGATGCATGATGCAAAAATATTGATTATGGACGAACCATCGTCTTCGCTTACAAACCACGAGCTGGACGTGCTGCTGGACCATATCCGCGAGCTAAAAGCAAAAGGTATCACAGTCATCTATATCTCGCATCGTCTTGAGGAAATATTCGGCGTATGTGATTCGGTCACAATCCTCCGCGACGGGATGATGATTGCGACTAAGAAGGTCACGGAGACAAGCCAGCAGGAAATTATTGAGTTGATGACGGGCAAAAAGGTGTCAGGAAGCCGTTTGAATATGCGGGAATCCTATGATGCACCGGCCATTATGGAAGTAAAAGGCCTTTCGCTCCCCGGCTATTTGGAGAATGTTTCGTTCACTGTGAAAAAGGGAGAAATCTATGGCGTCCTCGGTTTGGTTGGCTCGGGCACCGTAGAACTCGGAAAGACGCTTTACGGGACGCGGGAGAACTATACGGGAGATATTATCGTAAATGGAAAAAGCCAAAAATTCCGGTCGCCCGGGGATGCGCTGAAAAACTCTATTTCCTATGTTACTGACGAACGGCGGGCCCAGGGCTTATTTATGGAACTCGGCGTAGAGCAGAATTCGATTATAACCGCAGTAAAGAAATTTCAGAAAGGAACCTTAAACCTGCTTGACGGCAAAGCCGCCGACACAGCCTTTATGGAATATGTAACCCGCTTCGGCATCAAGATTGTAAACCGGGAGCAAAAAGTGCAATTCCTAAGCGGCGGGAACCAACAGAAGATATTACTTACGAGGTCTCTGCTGGCCGATACGGATATCATTATTTTGAGCAGCCCGACCAAAGGGATCGATGTTGGGGCCAAATATGAAATTTACCAGATATTGCTGGACTGTGCGAGGCAGGGAAA
Source organism: Christensenella intestinihominis (assembly GCF_001678845.1). Lineage (GTDB taxonomy): Bacteria > Bacillota > Clostridia > Christensenellales > Christensenellaceae > Christensenella > Christensenella intestinihominis. The sequence goes on along the minus strand of NZ_MAIQ01000003.1, from coordinate 203,898 downwards.
GACGGTGATCGCAATATCGCAGGAAATACCGGAACTGGTACAGATTTGCGACAGGATACTGATGCTCAAACGTGGGAAACGATTCAAAGAATATTCTGGAACAGAACTGTCGGAAGAATTAATTTACAATGAATTACTTGCGCAATAGGAGAAAAAATTATGAAAAATGAAACTGCGATAAGTGGAAAAGAAGCTTTTTGGAAAAGCAAGGGATTTGGGACCATACTGGTATTCGTTGGATTATGCGTTGTATTCTCTTTGCTTTCCAGTACGTTCCTGACGGTTGCGAACCTGCTGAATATCCTGCTCCAGGTTTCGACAATGATTATTATATCCATGGGGATGACATGGGTTATTATCACCGGCGGTATCGACCTTTCCGTGGGCGCGTCTATGGGGCTTTGCGGCGTTGTCGCAGCCATGCTGATTAAATATTGCGGCGTACCGATTGAGCTGGGCCTGGTAATCAGTATCCTGATCGGTGGAACCGTTGGCCTTGCAAACGGCATTTTGGTAACGAAGGTGAAAATTCCTCCCCTGCTGACAACGATTGGTATGTCTACCGCAATGCGCGGATTGGCATTCCTGATTTGCGACGGCGCCACAATTTTTGGACTGCCGGAAGGATTCGACGTTATTGGCCGCGGTTATGTGGGAATTGTGCCGCTCCCGGTTATCATCGCCATAGCAGTCGTGGTTGTATTCGTTTTCGTACAACAAAAAACGGCGTTCTCCCTTAAGACCTATGCAATTGGAGGGAATGAAAAAGCGGCCTATCTATCCGGTGTAAAAACCCAGCAGCACTTGATTATTATCTATATAATTATTGGACTGCTGACAGGGCTTGCGGCATTTATCAACGCTTCACGGTTAGGCGTGGGAATTGCCTCGGCTGGAGAAAATATGGACTTTGATGTTGTTACGGCGGTTGTTTTGGGCGGAGCAAGCATTGCGGGAGGCAGTGGAAAGGTGCAAAAGACGGTACTGGGCTGCCTGATTATCGGCGTTATATCCAACGGGATGATGATACTGAATGTGCATAGTTTTGCACAGCAGCTTGCAAAAGGCTTGATCTTGCTGGCGGCAATCGGCGCGGATACCATCCGGACCAAGAAAGAGATATAAGGAGAGAAAAAATGAAACTATTGATTCATGGATGCGGATATATTGGGGAGGTACACCTGAAAACGGTACTCAATAACCATTTATGCGAAGTGGCGCTTTGCGAAATGAACGGACAGCGGCGCAAGGAGGTAGCGGAAAAATATGGAATCGACGAAACCTATACCTCCCTTGACGAAGCGTTAAAGCACTCCTTTGACGGTGTGGTGATCTGTACGCCCAATTTTGCGCACAAAGACGATTTGGAAAAATGCGTCAAAGCGGGATTAAACGTTATGCTGGAAAAACCAATGAGCAGCACGCTCGAGTCGGCGCGGGAGATGAGGGAGCTGTGCCGGAAATATGACAAGTTTGCGTTTGTCGCCTATTGTCTGCGGTTCGCGCAGCCATACCAGCGGATCAAAAAGATGGTGACCGAAGGAAAGCTTGGTAAAGTATTCGGTATCCATGCATCGGTCGCGGGCAAAAAGGCAATAACCGACGCAAAAACAGATTACAGGACAAAACGGGCCCTGGGAGGCGGAGTCATCAGCGATTTTTCACATGAAATCGATTATGCACTCTGGTTTGGCGGAAAACCTGTAAAAAATGTTAAGTGCTTTGGAGCGCGGGCAATTCATAAGGAGTGGGACGTATTGGATACGGCCGAACTGCTGATTTCATGTGAAGACGACTTGTGCATTGCGATCCACATGGATTTCCTGCAGCCCTATTTTGGGCGGTCCATTGAGATTTATGGAACGGAAGGAGCAATCCGGTGGCGCGATAACGAAAGTATCAAATTCTATGATTGCAAGAAAGACAAATGGATCGAAATGGATTCGGCGATCGATTGGGATGATGTTTACCGGGAAGAAATGGAACATTACCTGCACTGCCTCCAGACGGGGGAAAAGCCAATGATCGATGCGGAAAACGGTTTTGAAACCTTTGAAGTCATAGATAAATGTGTGCAGGATGCGGAAAAAGGCGTATTTTAAATAAAATTACATATTATTATCAGGAGGCAACAGAAAAATGACAGCATTTACAGGAAAAATGGTTCGTATGAACCGCATTTTTGACGAAACGGACACATGCATTATCTTCGCGGGATGTCATCAGATGACGAGCAAAGAAATCTATCCGGGACAATTTGACGTGGCACAGTCCTGCGACCTTGCAATGAAAGGCGGAGCGACCTGTATCAATATTGGAAAGGGAATGGTGCAAAAGGTAATCAATGTATTGAAACCGGAAGTGGCAGTGCTTACCTATTTGCCGGTATATCCTGCGTATAGCCAGGAGAACCCTTATGAAATGATTGTGACCAGTACGGTGGAAGAAGCGGTGACCAACGGCGTGGATGGCCTTGTTCTTCCGGTAGACTTCTATTCGGAAAGTGCAGGGGCCGCCATGCGAACCGTTGCCGGCTATGTCAGGGAATGTGCGAAATATGGGCTTGCATTTATCGTAGAGGCAGAATTCCCTACCTTCTATAATACCAACGATGATAATGTTAAAAAATACGGCGCGGAGTACCTGATGTTTGCCGGCCGGGTATGTTCCGAACTGGGAGTGGATGTCATTTCCACAAACTATACAAACGATCCGGATTCTTTTGAAAAAATTATCAATTATGTCAAGATACCAGTCTTAATTAACGGAGGGACGAAAGTACCGGAAAATGAATTCCTGGATATGATCGAAATCGTGGCCCGGAGGGGTGCAAAAGGCTGCCTGATCGGACGGAATATTTCCGAAGCAAAAAATCCGATCGGCATGACGCGGGCGATAGGAGATATTTTCCGTAAAGGAATTACAGCGAAAGAGGCATATGCGCAAATGTTGGGAGAATAGTGGCCAATGGACGGCCATCCTGTTACAGCAAGAGCAGGCCAGGTTATGGATATTGCGCTTCAGCGCAATATCCATAACGATCAAACAGAGAAAGGATTCGCATAATGCGGCGCATTATGTATTAATAAGGTATGAGTAATTATTTTGTAGGAATTGATATTGGATGCGGTGGAGCAAAAGCATGTATCATCGATGACGAGGGAACCACGATTGGCTATGGTTTTTCGGAACATAAGATTACAGTTTCCCACTCCTCTACGTGGTCGGAGACAGACCCGGATGAATACTGGCGCAATATCTATCATATTATCCGGAAAATCATTGCGGAGAACCACCTTGATACAACGAAAATCCGTGGAGTAAGCGTTTCTTCGGCCGTACCGGCAATTGTGATGGTGGACAGGGACGGTAAGGTTATTAATAAAGCTTACAATTTTTTGGATAACCGCGCGAAAGAGGTTGTCCGGGAATTGAAGGAAGAGGTAGGCGAAGAGGCTTGCTTTGCCTTGAGCGGTTATAATATTGACGAGCAATCAATTTGTACAAGCCTGTTGTGGGAACGGAAAAACCGTCCGGATGACTATAAGCGCATCTATAAGGTGCTTTCCCCGGATGGATACGTGACCTATAAACTCAGCGGAAAAATGTGCGCAAATTATTCCGTAGGAACATTTTTTGGAACGATTTTTGACATCCGGAATAAAAAATTTGATATGGAAATGTGTGAACGGGTTGGAATTAACCCGGACCACCTTCCGGAACTATATCCGTGCGAACAGGTGATTGGGGAAGTGACGCAGGAGGCTGCGCGCCTGACTGGACTAAAAGAAGGAACGCCTGTAATCGCAGGCACTGTGGATGCATTTGCCGGCTGGCTGGCCGGTGGAGCAACGGAACCGGGAGAAACGCAAATCAACCTTGGTACGGCGGCCGTCCTGGGTGTGATTTTGGGCGCCCCCACGTTCCTAAAAAACATCTGGAACTGTATTTATCCCGTTCATTCGGAGGATAATTACGTTATTTTTTCTACCACGACAACCGGCGGCTATGTGATGCGGCACCTGCGGAACAATTTTTCCACTTACGAACGGTTTGTAGAAAAGAACGGCGGATATGACGCATATGACCTGCTGAACCTGGATGCCGAACATATTCGTCCGGGAGCGGACGGCCTGATTACGCTGCCTTATTTTATGGGAGCAAGAACGCCGGAGTTTAATGTCAACGCCTGTGGCAGTGTGTTTGGCTGGGGGATGAACACTACGAAGGGGCATTTGGTACGGTCGATGATGGAAGGCGTTGCCTTTTCAGCCTTTCGCCAATACCGGGCAATTTGCGCGCAGGGAATCACAACCAAGGGAGCAATTGTGATGAACGAGGGCGGTGCAAAGAGCAGGTTGTGGCGGAGAATATTTACCGATGTTTTTGGACATCCAACCGTTATGCTGAAAAACAGGACGGGAGCTCCGTATGGAAATGCCATCCTGGCAGGAGTTTCCACCGGATACCTGCCTGATTATTCTGTTGCGAAGCAATGGGCGGAATATGTGGACCACATGGACCCTGATCCAAAAACACACGAAATGTATATGGATTACTTCCAGTTGTTTTGTTCGGTTTACGAGCATTTGCTTGGTGACTATGAAGCCTATGCCGCATTGATGAAGCGGTATGAATAACACAGGAGAAAACAGGAATGATTTCAGATTTTGAAATTCGGGAAGATGACAGGAAGCAATTTGCTGAGGAATTCCTCGTACGCCTGCCCGCACGAATTATTGACAGCCATGTGCATGTATGGACGCACGCCTGTGTGGCTATTCCCAAAGAAGAATATGGGAAGTATAAGCAATATAAGCCGTGGACAGACTTCGACTATATGAAGGAGTTCACAATTGAAGACTATCTGTTTTGTGCGAAAAGTGCGTTTCCGCCCAAAACGGTTATTCCGATTGTATTCGGATCGCCGTTTCCGCAAATAGATCGAACGATGGTGAACGAATATGTCATGGAGCATGCGCAAAAATACGGCCTGGGATTTTACTATATTCCGGGGCAGTATGAGGATATGGAAGAAACGGAGAAGAAATATAACCTCCTTGGGCGAAAAGGATTTCTGGGCCTCAAGCCCTATCCGGACATACCGGTTGTACAAGGACGCGAATGCGGCATATATGATATGCTCAACCAGTCCGCGCTGGAGTATGCGCAACAGAATAAGCTTTTTATTTTACTGCATATTCCCAGGAAAGGACGGCTGCATGATGCGGACAACCGACGCGAACTTGACGAATGTACCCGGACATATCCCGATGCAAAGTTTATCCTTGCACATGTGGGGCGTGCATTCTGCTATAAGGATATCGACGGGCTGATCGATTTCCTGGTAGGCCGCGAAAATGTATGGTTCGATACCGCGCTTATTAACAGCGGCCCGGTATTGGAATATTTGTTGCACAGGGTTGACAGCACGCGGATACTGTTTGGGTCGGATGCACCGCTGGCTTTCTGCAGAGGAAAGGATATTGAGATCAACAATAAGCATTATTATGTAAGCGAGCATCCTGTACCGTGGGGGTTAGGCCCCATGGGAGGCAGTATTCAAGAATTCACCTTCTATATTTATGAAGAAATACGCGAACTTTTGCGCGCATCAAAGGCGGTATATGGGCAAAATGAAACCTCGCATCTGGAAAACATTTTTTATAAAAACGCTGGCAAAATGTTGAAAATTACAAATTAGCAGTATCTTATGCGGCAAAAAAACACAAGGCGCAGAATGTGCGCCTTGTGTTTTCTAAAAGCCAATTTCTGCTGAGGCGAAAACGATTGAGCTGTAGTGCTTAGCCCTGTTCCGCACAGAGCGCCGCCTCCTGCTCCTGCGCATGCTGGCTTGTAAGGTGTTTTATCTCGAAAAGGGCGAGGATGAGGGCAATCAGGAAAGAAATTCCGTCCGCAACGGGACCGGCCCACAAAACGCCGTCGAGGCCGAGAAAGACGGGCAGGATCAGGGTTGCGGGAACAAGCACCAGGATTTGGCGTGAAAGGGTAACGACCGCGGCCTTTACCGGTTTGCCGATGGACTGGAAAAAGATGCCCGTTACGGTCTGGAAGCCGGACAGGATGCACAGCATCAGGAAAATGCGGAAGCTTTTCTGCGCGAATTCGTTGTACAGCGCATCCTCGGAGCCGAAGAGGTTGATAATCGCCTGCGGGAAAAACTGGAACATCACAAAGCCTATGGCGGCGACGGCGGTTGCGCAGCCGATGGCAAGCAGGTATGCTTTTTTCACCCGCAGGAAGCTGCGCGCCCCATAGTTGAACCCGACGATAGGCTGTGCGCCGATGCCGAACCCAACCATAAAGGAAAGCAATATCTGGTAGACCTTCATCACGATGCCGAATGCGGCAAGCGGGATATCGGGGCCGTAAACGGAGGCCGCGCCGTATTGAACGATCATATTGTTGGCGACAAGGATGGAAACCGTAACGGCGATCTGTGTAATAAAGCTGGAAACGCCGTAGCCCATCACCGTTTTCGACGTATTAAGGGACAGCTTCATATCCCTGCGGGAAATACGGAGGATTTTTGGATTGCGCAGGTAAAGCGTGCTGACGGCAAAGGTGAGTATCTGGCCGAGGATGGTCGCGAGTGCCGCGCCCTCCACGCCCCAGCCGCAAACAAAAATAAAAATCGGGTCGAGGATGGTGTTGGTGACCGCGCCGGCGATCATCGAAAGCATGGCGACCTTGGGGCTTCCCTCGGCACGGATACAGGAATTCAGGCCTGTGCCGATCATCACGAAGGGGAACCCGAGGACGATAATCCTGCCGTAATCGAGCGCATAGGGCAGGGAATTTTCCGTTGCGCCAAAGAGGTGCGCGAGCGGCTCGAGGAAAAAGACGCCGAGCAGGAGGAATGCCGCGCCAAAAACAATCAGCAGCGTCAGTGCATTGCCCACGCCCCTTTGCGCCTGGTCCTTCCGGCCCTCGCCCAGCTTCAGGCTCAGGTAGGCCGCCGCGCCGTCGCCGATCAGCAGGGAAAAGGCGAGCACAATGACGGTTAAGGGGAAGATGACGTTGGTGGCGGCATTGCCGAGATAACCGACGCCCTGGCCGATAAAAATCTGGTCTACAATATTGTAAAGCGCATTTACCAAAAGGGAAATGACGCTCGGCACCGCGTACTTCATCACCAGTTTCCCGATGGGCGCGGTTCCCAAAAGTTTTGTTTCCGATGCTGTTTCCATAATTATTTAAACTCCTTTAAAGTTGCCTGGGCAACTATATATCCAGAATAACAGGCAACCAATTGGTTGCCTGTGCAACTATTATAATGCGGAAAACCGGACAAGTCAAGTGATTTGTCGATATTTGACAGCGCGGCGGCGGACGGCTAAAATGGGAACCGTCGGCACGCCGGTTTCGTGCGGACGGCTATATTGAAGGGAGAAGGGATATGCGCGAACTCGCAAAAAAACTTTCGATCCTGTCGCGGAGGGCGGGAATCAACCTGGACAGGAAGCTGAAGGATATTGGAATCACCCGGGGACAGCTTGTGTACCTGATGTGCATTTGCGACCATGAGGGGATGTCCCAGGAAGGGCTCTCGGAGGAATTGTGGATTAACAAGGGCGCGGTGGCGCGCGCGGTTCGCAAATTTGAACAGGACGGCTATATTACGCGCATTGTTTCCCCAAAAGACAGGAGGCAGTACGGCCTTTATCCCACGGAGAAAACGAAGAAAGCCTATCACGCGATCCGCGCGGTTGAGGCGGAGTGGGAGGACTATATGACGCGCAATCTTTCCGCCGGGGAAAAAAAGACGCTTGACGTGCTGCTGGAAAAGCTGCTCGCGGATATGGAATAATGTTATTCCCTGCCGCAGGGGAAGGGCGGGAGATGGAACGGCCGGCTACAGCTTTTTCTGCATTTTTTTACGGTATTTTCCGGGGCTCATGCCCGTAAACCGCTTGAAGATAATATTGAAATAATTGGCGTTCGGGTATCCGACGAGGTTTGAAATTTCAAATACGGTATAACTCGTCTGCACGAGCAGCTCGGCAGCGATTTTGATGCGCGTTTTGATCAGGTACTGGATCGGGGAAATATCATATTTTTCCTTAAACAGGTGCGCAATGTGGAACGGGCTTACAAAAAAAACGTCGGAAAGGCTTGAAAGCGTGATGTTTTTTTCGTAATTGTTTTCAATATATTCCTTGATTCCGGACAGGAGGGACGCAGGCTCCGAGCTTACGTCGTTATCCATCAGCTTGCGCTGCAAAAGGATCAAAAGATATTCGGTAAGCTTTCCCGCCGCAATTTTATAATCCGGCCGTTTTTCCGATAATTCGGCGTGGACCTGCGTGATGATGCCCGTCATGGGCACGGTGGAATTGCTGCACGGAAGGAGCGTTTCACGCGGGACGTATGGCAGGCGGCCCTCTTCCTGCCCGGCATATTGAAAGGACGACAAATAAAGCGTAATCAGCGTACACGGATTTTCGCCCAAGGAGGACAGCCGATACGCAAGCCCGGGTATCAGAACGATGTCGCCGCTCCCAAGGGAATAGGAAATACCGTCAAACCACGCGTTGACATTTCCCTGCTGCACCAAAACAATCTCTGCTTCCGTGAGGTCTTTGCGTTCCATCTCGAAATTGTTTTTCAAGGTAACCTGGTTTGAAAGTATCTGAGGCGGCCTAACCAAAATGGGATGGCTTAAATTCATTATTTGCACCTCTTATTTGCTACACCATCCTTAATTTAGCATGTGAAAATACCTGAACACAACAACTCCGGGGAATTGCGCAATAATCTTGCATTGATTCCACAAGTTTGTTCATATCTGGAAACACGGTATCCCGCTAGACTTGACCATGGGAGGATATAATTATAGTATATACGAAACAGGCATACGGCGCATTAAAATCGCGGCGCATAAAGGGAGATACAAAATGCTGCTGACTATGAACAACATCAACAAATCGTTTGAGGGGAACCCGGTCCTGAATAATGTGGGATTCGAGCTTGCGGATGCGGAAATCCACGCGCTTGTGGGCCTTAACGGCGCGGGAAAATCCACCCTGGTCAACATTCTTTCCGGCGTGTTTCCCGCCGACAGCGGCACCATCACCTTCTGCGGACGGAAGGTGCAGTTTGAAAGCCCGCGCGAAGCGCTCGGAGAGGGAATTTTCACGGTATACCAGGCCACCAACCTGCTCCCAGACCTTACGGTTGCGGAAAACATTTTTTTAAACGGCATGCCCAAACGGGGCGGCATGATTCACTATAAAAAAATGTATGCGAACGCGCGCGCCCAACTTGAAAAAATGGGATATGCGCTCGACGTGACAAGGAAGGTGCAGGAGCTCAGTATCAGCGAGCGGTATATGGTTTCCACCGCCCGGGCCTATCTTTCGGACGCCCGGGTATTTATTATGGACGAGCCCATGATTAATCTGGCGGCGGCAGAAAAGGAAATCTTTGTCCGTTTCATGAAGGAAATGCGCGCGCAGGGGAAATCCATCATTTATATTACGCACAACATCGGCGAGGTGCTGTCGCTGTGCGACCGGGTGACGGCGCTGCGCGACGGGAAAAACGTCGCCGTATGCAGCACGAAGGGCCTTTCCGCCAGCCGGCTCAGCTACCTTATTTCGGGGAACGAATCCCTGCGGCTGTACCCGCCGAAGGCTGTGCGGCAGGATAAAATATTGCTTGAAATCAGCCACATGAACATGGGCCTTGTGCTGCACGATATCAGCCTGAGGCTTTACGCCGGGGAAATACTTGGCATTACGGGGCTTACGGGCTCTGGGCGCACCGCGCTCATCAAAACCATTTTCGGCGAATTCGAGATGGATTCCGGCCTCCTCAAGCTGCGCGGGGAAGAGCTCGAGCTTAAGAACGCGACGGACGCGGTGAACCACGGCTTCGGGTATGTGAATGAAAACCGCATGGACGCGGGCCTGTTCCCCGACATGGGAGTCGCGGCCAACCTGACCATTTCCGCGCTCGAGGACATCCGCAAGGGAATTTTCCTTGACCTGAAACAGGAAATGGAGGAGGTGGTGGACCAGTCCATCGAGCTTAACCTCAGGATGGACAGCCTGCACCAGGAAATCCGCTTTTTAAGCGGGGGCAACCAGCAAAAGGTAATGGTGGGGCGGTCGCTGATCTCAAACGCGAGTATCCTGCTCCTTGACGAGCCAACCAAGGGAATCGACATCGTATCGCGCAGTGAAATTTATATTGTGATGAACGAGCTTGCCGCGGACGGCAAGGGGATTATCCTCGTCTCCTCGGACATCGACGAAATCGCCGGGCTATGCGACCGTGTCCTTGTGCTGAAGAACGGGCGGCTGGTCGCCGAGCTGACGGAGGAGGACCTGCCGCGGCTCACGGAATATATGTAAACGGACAGAAATGTTTCCCCGGGTGCTTTCCGTGTTATTATAATGCTATAAAAGAAAACGGAGAACAGGGCCATGACGGAAACAAAAGAAAACGGGCGCCTGTGTATCTATGAGAGCGCTTTCGATTCCCGGGAAACGGTTGCGCGCATAGAACAGGAGCTTAACAGACGGAATATTCCCATATTCGCGAAATTCGACCACGAAAGGAATGCGGAAGGGGTGGGGTTGCTGCTGCGGCCGACACAGGTGCTGGTGTTCGGTTCGCCGGAGGCGGGCACAAGGCTGATGCAGAAGAACCAAAGCGTTTCCATCGAGCTCCCGCTGCGTATTTCCGTGTGGGAGGACGAAAAGGGAAAGGTGTGGCTTGCGTTTCCGCGCATGTCGTATATCGCCGGGGCCTACGGCCTTTCCATAGACCCGGTGATTGAAAAAATGCAAGCGCTCCTCGAGGATTTGGCAAAAAGCGCCGCCTGATTCCGTTGCTTTAGGCGCGCCGGAGCGGGATCAAAGGAAAAAGACGGGAGACGGGGAAGCACGCCGCTGCCAAAACCAAAGGGAATGAAGAAAAACAGCCCTTTATTCCGCGCCGTATTGCCGCGGCCGCAAAAGCGGCAAAAGAGGAAGCCGACCCCCCGGCCCCGGGCCGCAACCTGCTGCTCGCGGCAGGGCGGGAAAAAATTAAAATAAATCCGCAGGCGGATCACAAACGTGATCCGTTTTTTTATACATTGCCGCCAGTCTTTTCATCCGGCGGCGGAGTGACGGCGGGGCCGCTCAGGTCGGGCTTTGCATAGCGCGGCGCCTGCGTAAGGGAAGGCCTTTCCGGCGCGGACGGACTCCGGGGCGGCACAGCGGCTTCGGTTTGCGGCGCGGGAACAATTTGTTCCTCCTGCATAGGCGCAGCGTGTTCTTCCGAAACAGGCGCAGCCCGCCCCTCCTCCGCGGACGCAACGCGTTCCCCAGGGATTGGCGCAGCCTGTTGTTCTTCCAAGGCAAAAGGAACTTTTTTCGCCGGGGTTTCATGCTGCACAGCAGGCGGCACATACGGCGGCGCAGGCGCTGCCTGCCGCGGCCGGTCCGCACGGTGGCCCCGGGGCGCGGGACGCTTCGCCTTGGGCGTGGTTTTTTTCCCGGGAAGCGTATAGGTTTGCCCCGTATCGGTGACCGTAAGACGCACATAACGGCGGAAATAGACCAGAGCGCGCCGGGAGAAGAAAAGGTGCCATAGGGTAAAGCCCGCGGAAATAATCAGGAAAATCAGCAGGGGGTAGTCGAATGAATACAGGCAGAAGAAAGCCCCCGCCGCAAGACAAGCCGGATAAACGGCAAGGAACGCCCTCTTTTTTAGGCCAAGCAAAACAAATCCCGCTATATAGACGGCGGGAAGGACGATCCATCCGGCGCCGAGCTCGAGCATGGGAATGATGAAAATCAGCATCAGTACCATAAATATGACGAGGTAAACCATGCCTCCCCTGATATGCTGGCCGGAATTGTACTGCTTTGTGCTCACGCGGATATCGCGCAGGGCCCCGCGCGTTCCTTTCGCGCCAAGCGTCATCAGCGCAAACAGGCCCGCCATCACAAGCGCGGTAACCAATATGCCGAACGGATAGCGGTTTTCACCATAGCGGATGCTGCCGAGAAATTCCTCCCGCGCACTCCGCGAGAGAACCGCGCCGTCCTCCTGCGGCAGCGCGGCGACCAGAAAGGGCTTTCCGTCACGGATGGTCGCATAGCCGACGTGGGCGCCGTCCTTTTCATATTCCATCTCTATATAAAGCACGCCGCCGAGTTTCACCGGCGTTGAGCGGATCGCGCCGGAGGGCGCGTTCTGGTAAAAGCCTTCCTCAAAAAGCGCCGACACCTGCCCAAGCTGTTCGGGCGAGGCGTCCGCAAGGTTGTATACGCCGTAAAAACGGGAATCTATCAAAAATGTGTTAAATGAAAAAACAGGCGTTTCGGGGCCGGAAAAGACAAGCGCATCCGCCGTATTGTATTCCATATCGGGCTGGAAGAACGCGGATTCGTTTTCTTCGGTCGCCATATAGCGCTCAACCACAAACCATCCCTGCGGAAGCGAAAGCACCATGTTGTAATCTTCAAGCGTATAGGAATCCGCCGCGCTGCCGGGCAGGCACGCGAAGCAGAGCAAAAGCACAACGGTAAGCACAAAAACAAATTTTTTCATGACCTGAGCTCCATGTCCGGGCGGCTGTTTTTGATTTGGCCACCCAAGGATATAATCCGCGGAATGCCGCGGTAATCGGCGGGCTTCACAAGGCAGCCTGCGGAAAATTCCCGTTTTCCTGTTTCGCGTCTCTGTTAAAAAGACAAGTATGATCGAATAATACCTGCTTTACTTTATTATACGATAGTAAGGCGGACGGGGGAAGGCCGGACTAAAAAATACAGGAAAAAAAGCAAAGGAAGTTTTAAGGAAAACCTACACATTTTTGCGGCCCGCCGCAAGAATGAGATATTGCCGCCGCGGCGTAAAGGGCGTTCCCCCGCAAAGGGAGAAGCCTTTTGCGCCGCGCTTTTTTTGCATTTTTCCCGCCGCGGGCCCGCCGCAAGAATTGAGAGGTAAGCAAACAAGCTTGTTGCTTGTGACGCAAAAGAAAGGCGGCTAAGATAAAATCAATCGGCCCAGGCCGGGTTCAATTCAAAATCCAGTTTCCATTGGATACGCAGGAACGATCAAACAGAACAGGGGGGAAGAATATGGGAAACAGCGGCAACGCTTTCATTGAAATGACGGGCATCACCAAGCGTTTTCCCGGCGTGGTCGCGCTTGACGATGTTTCGCTCAGTGTAAGCAGGGGCGAGGTTGTCGCGCTTGTGGGCGAAAACGGCGCGGGGAAATCTACGCTGATGAAGATGCTGTCAGGGCTCTATCATCCCGACGAAGGGGAGATCAGGGTGGACGGGCGGCCGGTCCGGATCACGGACCCGAAATGCGCGCAGGCGCTCGGCATCAGCACGATTTTCCAGGAACCGTCGCTCGCGCCGCACCTCAACGCGGTGCAAAACGTATATCTCGGCAGAGAAACGCAGAAGGGACTTATCGGCAGGGCGGTAAAACGCCTGGACGAAAAAGCAATGCTCGAGGAAACACAGAAATTATATGCGAAATTTTTCCCGACGGTGGAGGACGTGCTCATTCCGGTCGGGCAGCTGGGGGCGCTTAAGAACCGCGTCATCGAGATCGTGAAGGCGCTGTCCATAAAGTGCTCGCTCGTCATCATGGACGAGCCGACCGCGGCCCTCGCGGAGCATGAACGGCAGGTGCTGTTCGACTTTGTGCATATGCTGAAATCGCAGGGCATTGCGGTAATCTATATCACGCACCACCTGCGCGAGTTGTTTGGGCTTGTGGACCGTATCGTCGTGATGCGCGACGGCAAAAACGTGGCGGAGGTCGGCCCCGGGGACACGGACGAGGGCGATCTCGTGGCGCGCATGGTGGGCCGTACCATCACCAACTTCATCGTAAAAGAGGATGTTTCCGTGGGTGGCGAGATACTGCGCGTGGAGCATCTCACGCGCAAGGGCGTGATCGACGACGTGAACCTGCATGTGAACAGGGGCGAAATCGTGGGCATTGCGGGCCTCGCGGGCGCGGGACGCACCGAAACCGTGCGCGCCATTGTGGGCGCGGACAAGGCGTCGGGCACGGTGTCCGTAGACGGCAAAAAATGCCGCATACAGACCCCGGGGGACGCGATTGCGCATGGGATCGGCATGCTTCCCGAAAACAGGAAGCTGCAGGGCGCGCTCGTGGAGCAGGACGTAAAAGACAACATCACGCTTGCGAACCTCAAAGAGGTACTGGCCGGGAACTTTGTGATCCGGAAAAACAAAGAGGTTAAAACGGCAAAGGAGTATGTGCAGCGGCTGGGCGTCAAAACGCCGACCATCTACCAGAAGGTAAAATCCCTTTCGGGCGGCAACCAGCAGAAGGTGATCCTCGCGAAATGGCTGTTTACGAAGCCGAAGGTGCTGATTTTCGACGAACCGACGCAGGGAATTGACGTGGGCGCCAAGCACGAGATATACAGCCTGATTGCGGATTTCGTGAAAGAAGGCGGCGGGATACTGCTCGTGTCCTCCGAGCTTCCGGAACTGATGGGCCTTGCGGACCGCATTTATGTTATGCACCAGGGCCGGATTGTGCACGAGTTCACCCGCGAGCAGGCGACGGAGGAAAATATTACGCTGTATGCGTCGGGAGGGCATGAATCATGAAAAAGCAGGCAGTTGCACACACCAAAAAATTTGATGAACTGGGCATCCTGATTGTGATGATTGCGCTGTTCGTGTTCCTCGCCATCGCGTCGCCCTTCTTCCTGAAGGTGGAGAACATCCAGAACCTGCTTTTGCAGTCGGTGTTCGTGATGCTCGTCGGCTTTGGCATGATGTTTGTGCTTACCATCGGCGGCATCGACCTTTCGGTCGGGTCGATCCTCGGCTACTCCGGCGCGGTAACCGGAATTATCATCGCGGCGGGGGGCAACGTTTTCCTCGGTATACTCGCGGGGCTCGGTACGGGCGCGGCATTCGGCATTATAAACGGGCTTCTCATTACGCAGCTTAGGATCGCGCCGTTCCTTGTGACCTTCGCCATGTCGAGCGTGGTACGAGGAATCCTGCTGCTGTCCACCACCAACGGGGCGGTCAGCGGGTTTGCCGTGCCGGAGTTCACCTACCTTGCGCAGGGCTACATCATCGGCCTGCCCATTCCGGTCTTTATCACCATTATCGTATTTGTGATCCTGCTGTTCCTGTTCAAATTCACGAGCTTCGGACGCAATGTCACGGCCATCGGCTCCAACCGCGAGGTCGCGTTCCTGTCGGGCGTATCGTGCAACAAGATCACGGTAGGCGTGTATATGCTGTCCGGCCTCCTTGCGGCGTTGTCAGGAATTTTGCTCGCCGCGCGGCTCACGGCCGTGCAGTCTGAAATGGGCGGAGGCTATGAAATGGACGCAATCGCGGCGGCCGTCATCGGCGGCACCAGCATGGCGGGCGGCAAGGGCAGCATTATCGGCGCGATTATTGGCGCGGTGATCCTTGGCATGATTTCAAACGGACTCGACCTTTTGTCGGTGAACCAATTCTACCGCCAGATCATTGTCGGCGCAATTATCATCATCGCCGTGGCGCTCGAACGGTTTACATCGCTGAAAACCGAACGGGTCTAGGAAGGAGGGCATATGAAAAACAATGAAATGACCGCGCCTCTCGCGGTAAAGGCAAAAAAGAAAATAGACCGGCAGCTTCTCGGCCTGCTGATCTTTGTGATCATCATGATGGTCGTAATGTCCTTCCTGTCACCGAGCTTCCTTTCGGTCTCGAACCTCACGAATGTGTTCCGCCAGTCGGTGTTTATCATGCTTCTTGGCTTTGGCATGACGTTCGTGCTCACCACCGGCGGTATCGACCTTTCGGTGGGCGTAATGCTGGCGCTTTCGGGCGGCATGTCGGGCTGGCTGCTTTCCATGAACGTCAATATCGTCCCGGCGGTTATTGCGGGAATCCTTGTGGGAATGCTTGTGGGCGCGGGCAACGGCCTGATGATTACCAAGCTCCACATCACGCCCTTTATCGCCACGCTTGCCACGATGAGTATCGGACGGGGCGTAATGTATGTATGGACGAACTCCATCCCCTTCCGCAACTACATGGTGGGCGGGTTCCGCTTCATCGGGCAGGGGGATATTTTCGGGCTCCAGTTCCCGATTGTAATCGCCATTGTGGCGTTCGTCATCCTGCAGTTCGTATACCGGTGCACAGCGTTCGGGCGGCATGTGACGGCGTATGGCAGCAACGAGGAATCGGCGCGGGTTTCCGGCATCAACACGGATAAGCTGCTGATTAAGGTATACGCGCTGTCCGGCCTGATGGCGGCAATCGCGGGGATCACGCTCGCTTCCCGCCTTGAAACGGTGCATCCGGAAATGGGCAAGGGCTATGAGCTTGATGCCATCGCAGCGGCGATTATCGGCGGCACCAGCCTTTCGGGCGGCAAGGGAACGCTGATCGGCACGGTGCTCGGCGCGTTCATCATCTACCTCATCAGCAACGCGCTTAACCTTTTGAACGTGGACCCCGACTGGGAAACCATTGTAAAAGGCATCATCATACTGATCGTAGTGGCGGTGGAGTTTCTGAGCCACCGCAACAAGAAGGACTGACCAAGAATTGCATACATCGTTATGCATAAAAATAACAGGAGGAATGAAATATGAAAAAAAGGCATTTTAAAGTGGCAGGACTCGTCCTCGCGGTGCTCATGGTGATGACCGTGGCGCTCGCGGGCTGCGGAAACGTGGATAACCCGGCGGAGACCCCGGCGGCATCGGACGGCGGCGTCGGCGATACGGGAACAACGGCGGCGGTCTCCGCCGCGGACGGCACATGGCAATGGGGCGACCCGGCCTGGGAAGCGGCGGTACGCGCCAAGGTGGAAGGGAAAACCTTCAAAATCGGTTTCACGCCGCCGGCGGCATCCGAATTTTACGACATCATCATGCACGGCGCGTACACCATGATGGACGAGCTGCACGACCGGTTCGGCGTAAATTTTGAATTCGAGTTTGTGGCTCCGAGCGAGCACGACGCGGTGGAATCCCAGGTTTCGACGATCGAGAATTGGGCAACCAAGGAATTCGACGCGGTTCTCGTATGCACGGCGGGCGACTTCGACTCCATGAACGCCGTTTATGAAAAAGCGACGGCGGCGGGCACGGCGGTTTACCTGTTCAATATGCCGGCGGAGCTGTGGGACGTCGATACCATCAAGGCGACCTCCGTTATCAGCTACGACAACGCGCGCCAGTCCGGCTACCTTGTCGGCCAGTATGCGGCTGAAAAGCTGAATGGGGAAGGAAAAATCCTCTTTATCTCCGGCAACGACGGACACTGGACAACTTCCCGCCGCGAGGGCTTTATGGAAGCGGTATCCGAATATCCGGGCCTTACCATCGTGGGCGAACAGCGCGGCGAGTATGTGCGCGATTCGGGCATGGCGGCAGCGGAAAACCTTTTGCAGGCAAATCCGGACGTGAGCTTCATCTATGGTGAAAATGAAGAGATGGCGCAGGGCGCCGTACAGGCCGTGCAGGCAATGGGCCTTAAAATGTGGGACGGCAACGAGGGCATTATCGTAGTCGGCGCGGACGGCCTGAAATCCGGCTTCGAGCAGATTCGCAGCGGCGGCCTCACCGCGACGGTGGACGTGGGCAGCGTAGACCAGGGCCGCGAGGCCATTAAGGCGATCTTTATGCACGAGCTCCTCGGCTACAGCATCGATAAGGTTATCAACGTACCCACGATCCTCGTGGACAAGGAAAACGTCGATATCCCCGAGGCGTATGTGGACTGGGCGCTTGCGGCAGAGGAAAGCTATAACTGAGTGAACGGGAGGCCGCGCCCGGACGCATCTCCATACACCCGGGCGCGCCTCAAAAATCCAGGATATCCGGAACGCCGCATTCCGGCGGCAGCGAATTTTCCGGCCTGTCCGGAGATAAAATGAACCAGAGCTTTTGTCAAACAATTTGCATACAGCAAACAATCATAAAAAATCAAAAGGAGGAAAACAAATGATTGCAAAAAAAACGAGAGACATGTTACCCGCGAAGTTTGAACAGCTTATCAATGAAAGCATTTGGGACGGCTTCGGCGAAACGATCACGGGCGCGGAATATAAAGCGCGCGTTGAAATGGTAAAAGGAAAAATCGAGGAGGAAGGATGGGACGCGATGCTCGTGTTCGGCGACTGCTACCGCATGAGCAACATCCGCTGGCTGGTTAACTACCGCACCATTGACGGCGTGTATCCGCAGCCGGAAATCGTGTTCCTCGCCCCGGGCGCAGACCCGGTGTTCTTCCTGCCCGACAGCCAGATTCGTTCGGCGCACGAGGAATCCGCGATGAAGTATATGGGCGACGATATCCGTGAAATCCGCGGCGAGCTGAGCAAATTCCTCGCGGACTACAATTCCAAAAAGCCCCTCAGAAAGGTTGCGCTGTGCGGCTATACGTACTGCGACCTCGAAATCTGGGACGAAATCAAAAAGGGAATCCCGGACGCAGACATAAAACAAAGCCAGATGATCGAATATTATAAATCCATCAAGACGGAAAAGGAGCTGCGCACGATGCGCAGGGCAGGGCGCGTTGCGGATATCGGCGCGCAGATGCTTTACGACGTGATAGAGGACGGCATTACGGAAAAAGAGGCGCAGAGCCTCGTATACGCGGCGATGTTCGCCTCCGGCGCGCACAGCATCGCGTTTGACATCATGGTACAGACGGGCGATAACCTGCTTTCCCTGTTCAAACGGCCCACGGACACGAAAATCACCCGCGGAAATATCGTGATGATGGATCACGGCTGCCGGATCAACGATTACTGCTCCGATTCCGCACGGACATACGTCTTCGGCGATGTACAGAAAGAAAAGGTCGAGCTGCTTGAAAAACTGAACCGGGTATTTGAAACGGGCCTCGAGCAGATATGCGCGGGCATGACGGGCCGCGAAGCGGATGCGGTTATTCGTGCGGCGGCAGACAAGGAAGGCATTACCCAGTTCATCGTATCCCCGAGCGAAGGCCGCCTCGGGCCGCATGGAACCGGGATGGACCCCGAGGAGGCAATGCCGATCATCGGGCCGGATTCGGACGACATTCTCGTGGAAGGGCAGACGTTCGCGTATGAGCTGTCCGCCATCGACGAAAACCTTACCGGCGTACGTACGGAGGACCCGATCGTCATCCATAAAGACGGAATGGAACCGCTCACAAACTTCCCGCGGTTCAGCTATAAGCCGTAAGCAGGACAAAACTTTTTTTCCTTAAAACAGCCGCCGACTGGCGGCTGTTTTGTTTGCCGGGAAGAAGCCCCGCCGCAAAACGGGCCTGTTAGCGATACAAGGCCCGAACCGGGGGCGAATTCCAGGAGCCCCGCCGCCTGTCCCCCCTGGATTCATATGATTCGGATAAGTCCGCAAGAATGTTAGTTTTTTTGATGGGTTTTATTTGTTACAATAACAAAAAAAGGAGCGTAAAAGGGGTAGCTATATCATGAACAGGCGCAGCGTACCGGGCAGCGGGGCGGAAATACAAAAAAATGTAGCGGGTTTCCTGAAAAACAATGCCGCGATGATCGCGCTTCTCGTCATCGTATTGCTTTTGATCGCCCTGTTTGCACCACAGTTTTTCAGCATACAGAATATTACGAATGTCGCCCGGCAGGCTTCCACCACAGGCATTATCGCCATCGGCATGACGTTCGTCATTATTACCGGCGGCATCGATCTTTCGGTGGGCGGCGTGCTCGCGGCCACCGGTATTGCGTTTTCCATCCTCACAAAATTTGGCTATGAGTTGTGGGCTGCGGTTTTGTGCGCCCTGCTCCTCGGCGCGATCGTGGGCATTATCAACGGCTTCGGTACGATCTTTTTCGGTATACAGCCATTTATTATGACGCTTGCGACCTCCTCGGTTACCGGGGGAATAGCGCTTCTTTTGTGCGACGGAATTCCCGTGGAGTTCACGACCGTATCGAGCCCGGTGATCGACTTTTTCGGAAATGGAAACGTGGGACCCGTTCCCGGCCCGTTCGTACTGTTTGCCGCATTGGCTGTGCTTTCGGCTGTGATCCTGCGGTATGTGCCGTTCGGACGGTATGTGTACAGCGTGGGAAGCAGCTTTGAAGGCGCGCGCCTCGCGGGGGTGCGCACCACGCGGATCATTATGCTTACCTACATCATATGCAGCATCTGTGCGGCGCTCGCGGGCATCGTAACGGCGTGTCGGCTGTATGTGGGGCATCCGGTGGCGGGAAGCACCGCGGCGCTTGACAGCATTGCCGCCATCGTAATCGGCGGCACCAGCCTTTCGGGCGGAAAGGGGAGCGTCGTGGGGACGGTGGTAGGCGTACTGCTTATGACGGCGGTCGCCAACCTGCTGAACCTTACGGGCGTCCCGACCTATATCCAGCAGATCGTCAAGGGAGTCATTATCATCCTTGCAATCCTGCTTTCCACCAAGGGGCTCAGACAGCGCATCAAGGAAGCGTGGAGGGGGCTATGAAACGAACCGTAACCGCACTTCTTACCATGGCGGTCCTGCTTCTGGTATCCTGCGGGCACATGACCCAATCGCCGGTGAACAGGCCGGCGGGGGAGGAAGAGACCGTGCTTTACACCGTGGACGGGGCGCCCGTTGATTTCGGTATTTATTGCAGCGAGGCGGCGGCCGGGTCCCTTGTGCCGGAAAAAGCGCTTGGCGAATACACCGGCACCATGGGAGTGATCGTTTCCTCTATGCGGTTTCCCTATGGCGGCGGCACGAAGGTAATGGCCGAGGAAACGCTGGAAAAGTATTTTCCGAATATGGATTATTTGATCGGCAACGGGGACGGAGACCCGGTGACGCAGAGCGCGCTGATCGACGATTATATTGCCAGGGGGATTGACGTATTGGTGATCGATCCGGTGGAAAAAGAGGCGATGGTGCCCGCGTTTGAACGCCTGAAGGCGGCGGGAATTCCCGTGGTGTGCGTGGACCGCTATGTGCCCGCGGATTATGAATCCGTGGTTAAGGCGGACGATATGAAAATCGGCCAAAAAGCGGGGGAAGCCATGACGGAGCTCCTTGGCGGCAGGGGAAAGGTTGTGGAAATACAGGGCGCGCCCGCCGCCTCCAACACCAACGACAGGCATATCGGCTTTGCACAGGGAATTGCGGGCACGGAGATCGAGGTGATCGCCGCGCCGTACGCGGATTTTTTGCAGACCCGCGGGCTCGGGGAAATGGAAGACCTCCTGCAAAGGTTTCCGGACGACGGCGATATCGACGCGATTTTCAGCCAATCGGACGTAATGACGATGGGAATTATCCAGGCGCTCAAGGCTGCGGGAAGGGATATTCCCATCGTGAGCATTGACGCGCAGGAGTCGGCGCTCGGCGCGGTGCAGGCGGGGGATATCGACGCGGTGGTGGCGTACCCCATTCCCATGCCGGCAGGTATTTTTGCGGGTGTGAAGGTGATGGAGGGGGAAAAAATCCCGGATTATATCGAGCTTGAGTGCCCGGTGATTACAAAGGAAAATGTGGAAGAATACATTGGGCATTCCGGATATTGAGAGGGAGTAAATTGGAGGGGATTTGCTTGACAACGCGGCTCCCTGTTTGCTATACTATTAAAGCGTATTTGGATGGAGAGATGGTCGAGTTGGTTTAAGGCACCGGTCTTGAAAACCGGCGATGGTTTACCCCATCCGTGGGTTCGAATCCCACTCTCTCCGCCATTTATGGGAGGGCGTCGGGAAGATGGACCAACGCGCATCTGTGTCCCGGTAATTTTAGGGATTTGAAACCGCGTGGGTTCATGCAAGAACGAGCCGAAGGCCAAGAACGAGCCGAAGGCGAAGTTCGCGCTATCCCACTCTCTCCGCCAATGTGCGGAGGCAGTCGAATAAAACAAAAGAAAGGTTCATGAATTCAGTTGGAGAAGTACCCAAGTACGGCTGAAGGGGCTCCCCTGCTAAGGGAGTAGGCTGAGGTAATCGGCGCGAGGGTTCAAATCCCTCCTTCTCCGCCAAAATTTGTCTGAAAACCCGCTCTATGAGCGGGTTTTTGGCATTTTAAGGGCTGCTTTTTGCATGGTTTTCGGACTGTCAATCGCGGAGTAAAAATGAAGTTTATAGCGGTTAAAAATTGTAGGTAAAAGGCAAAAAAATCAAGACTCGGTGGTGAATAAAGTATTCAAAACCTGCTGCCTTTGACGCATAATTTCTTTGAGCTCCTTCAAACGGTAACTTTCCCCTTTGATGCTGACAACCTGGCAGTGATGCAATATCCTGTCAAGGATCGCCGAAGCGATCGTAATATCCGAAAATGTTTCGTTCCATGCCGAGAAAGCTTTATTGGAGGTCAGGATCGTCGAGTTTTTCTCGTAGCGCTTGGCAACAAGCTGGAAAAACAGATTCGCTCCTTTGCTCCGCTATTGCCATGTCGGGGAACACCTTTCGTCGTGATTTATTGTTATGTATTTTGCCGTGCGGGAGCGCCTGCGCGCGGCGGGTCTTGCGGCGCTTCGCTGCCAAGCCGTTTCATTGCCTGCCTGAACTGGACGGCAAACAGGACGGCGGTTGTCGCCACGGCAATTGCGTCCGCTACGGGCTCCGCGGAGAAAACCGCCGTTACCGGGTCCGCGAGGAGGTGCGGCATGATGTATATGAGCGGGATCAGCAGGATGATCTTGCGCAGGATTGCGAGGAACAGCGACGTTTTTGCATTGCCGATGGCGATGAAGGTCTGCTGGCACGCGATCTGCACGCCAAACAGCAGGGATACGCCCATATAAATGCGCATGGCGTAAACCGCCGCCTGCGAAAGCGCCGGGTCGTGTGTGAAAATGGAGACGAGCACCTGCGGCGCGAGCATGGCGAGCGCCCACAATGCCGCGGAATAGGCGACGCTGACAATCAAAAGGAGCCGGAAGGCTTGTTTTACCCGCTGTGCGCTGCGCGCGCCGAAATTAAAGCTGATAATGGGCTGCGCACCCTGCGAAAGCCCCATCAGGGGCAGCATGGAAAACTGCATCACCGTCGTGAGGATGGTCATGGCCCCGACGGCGATGTCTCCGCCGTATACCTGCAAGGACGCATTGAAGCACACGGCGATAATGCTTTCCGTGGACTGCATGATGAAGGGCGACAGGCCAAGCAGGATGCATGGCAGGATTACGGAAGCCCGGAGCCTCATGTTTTTCGGACGCAAACGGATCACCGCGCGCCTGCCCGCAAGGAAGGACAGCACCCAGATGCAGGAAACCGCCTGCGAGATTACCGTTGCGGCGGCCGCGCCCGCGACGCCCATATCCAGCGTAAAAATAAAGATGGGGTCGAGGATAATGTTGATGACGGCGCCGATCAGCACCGTGAACATACTTGTTTTCGCAAAGCCCTGCGCTGTGATGAAGGAATTGAGGCCGAGCGCGATCTGCACAAACGCCGTACCGCAGGCGTAAATGGGCATATACTGCATCGCATAGCCGATGGTGTCGCCGCTGGCCCCGAACGCGAGCAGCATATCCCGCCCGAACACAAGGAACACCGCCGTCAGCACGCCCGCAATAACCAGCATCAGGGTTGTGCAGTTGCCGAGTATCTTTTCCGCGGCCGGATGGTCGCCCCGGCCCATCATAATGGACGCGCGGGGGGACCCGCCCATGCCCGCGAGCGCGGCAAAAGCGGAGATAATCATAATCAGCGGCATACAAACGCCCACCCCCGTGAGCGCCTGCGCGCCGATTCCCTCAATGTGGCCGATATACATCCGGTCCACCATATTGTACAGTACGTTGACGACCTGCGCGGTTACCGTGGGCACCGCCAGCCGGAGCAGGAGCCTGCCGACGCTGCCCTGCCCGAGGTCGGTTTCAATTTGGTTTGCCATTTTTGTTTCCTCAGTCATTTTCAAATTTTCGGTACAGGCGGCCCATTACAGCCGCGATTACGGCTCGTTCCTCCGGCGTGGTTTCGTCTTTCAAAAGCCCTGCGAACGCGTCCTGCGCCCCTTGCAGGGCGCGCACCGCCCCTGCGGCCTTATCCGTGATTACAAGGTGCGTATACCGCCTGTCCGCCGGGTTTATATGCGTTTTCAGGTACCCGCGCGCCGTGAGGGAATCCACGGCCTTGGAAACGAGCGCCTTGGAAACGGAACGGTAGCGGACAATGTCCATCGCCGTATCGAAGCCTTTGTTATTCGCAAGGAAAAGAAGCACGTCTATTTCGCTTTGCGTAAGCCCGAAGGCGCTTCCCGCCTCCGCGCATTCCTTCTCATAGAGCTTTTTCAGCTTGCGGCTTAAAAACAGCAGCGGCCGTAAATTCTTTTCGTCATATTCGTTCATGGTTTATCCCCAAAAAAAGAAATGGTTCATTTGTGAACCATTTTAGTGAAAAAAGCAGCCCCTGTCAAGCATGCGGCATGGAAGAAGGCGCAAAAAAAGGCCCCGCATCCACAGCAGGGCCCGGAAAAAAGCGGAATCCGCCTATATCACGCCTGAAATGCCGCCGAGCAGGAAGTTTGATTCATAGAAGAATGTGGCCATCGGGGAATCGTTCAGGATCGGGGTGATGAAATCCGCAGGCATGGAAATCAGGATCACGGGGATAATCATGAACAGCGCGAACATGCCGAGGAAGCCGCGCAGCACGCCCACCGCACCGCCCGCAAGGGAATCGCATTTGCGCAAAACGGGGAGCGGGGATGCATAATTGACCGCATTAACGAGCAGCGAAATCACGATGCGGGCAATCAGGTAGATGACCAGGAACGAGAAAATATTCACCACGACATTGGTGATGGTGTAGCCGAAATATTCCGATACGGTATGGAAGCCCTGCGCCTCGAACACCTGGTTGGTCATATTGCTCGAGACCAGCTGGTCGAAGGGGAAGGGGAGCCCCGCAGTCGATACGATATCGCCGATCTGCGTTTGCGAGAGGGAGGTAACCGCAAGGTTGCCCGACGCCTGCAATTGGTCGACCCCGTTGGTGAAATAAAAGAGGAAGTTGTAAAAAGAGCCCTTTGCAATGGCCTGCGACATAAGGGGGGAAAACAGGAAGCCAACGAGCCACGAAACGGCCATTCCCACCGTGTTTGCGACCGAAATCAGGAAGCCCTTGTGGAGCCCCTGCAAAATATAGATTGCGATCAGGAATAGTATGATCCAATTGAGGTTGATGATATCCATGCGTCCTCCGGTTTAATTCAGCTGCATCAGGTAGCATTTGCCTTCCTTGTCCCAGCAGGCGGCGAGGGTATCGGAAAGCTGTTTTGCAGCCGTTAAAGTATAATCCAATTTTGTCGTTTTCACAAGCTCGCCCGAAAGCTGGTATGTCATGACCGCGTTGGGCGTATATGCGTAAAATTGATTTTGCGTGACCGCAACTGCAAAGGTGTTCTGCGGAAGGTAGAATATCCGCTCCGCAAGGTCGTTGGAGAACAGCTTTGCCGCCTCCAGTGAAACGGCCGAGCCGCGCGGCACATAGGCAAGCTCGAGCGTGCTGCCTCCGATGCTCGACACCTCGGGCTTCCACCCGTAGATCAATGCTTCGCCCTGCTTTTCGCCGAAATAGTTGTAGGAAAAGAGGTTGTTGGTGCCGGAAGCAAAGATCGTATCCGAGGTGACATATACGCGCTCGATCACCTGGGTGTTGTTTTCGATGCTGCTGGTGGGCGAACCGTCCGCCTTGTAGGTGGAAATATAGGAAATGGGAACGACGCTTGAGGTATCGAGCGAAAGCGACCAAAGCATGTCGCTGTCCCCGGTGAACCCAAAATCGATCACCTGGCGCGTTTTGAACTCGATCTGCCCCGTCTGCGTACCCTTGCTGTTAAAGAGGGTAAGGTAATAAAGCGTCTGGCCTGCTTCGTCCGCCGCGCCCGTTAAAACGGCAACCGTTTCTTTCCCGCAGCGCACATCCATAATGTCGGAGGCGACCGATGCGGTGAAAAGCTGTTCCCTGGCGTAGGAAAGCACCTGCAGGTTGGCCTGCGCCCATGTGCAGATCAGGGAAGGAGACTGGGCAAACCTTGCGTCTGCGGGCTCCAGCTTCAAATCCCACAGGGCGCCGCCCTTCTGGTCTTTTAAATAAAGGGAGCCATCCTCTTCGTAAAGGATGCCGTTTTCGTTTGCCACAGCGCTTTCAGGCAAAACGGTTTCGATTTCCTTCAGCGGTGGGCTGAACAGCTCGATATCCGTAAAATTGGACAAAAGGAAAAACACGCCCACTGCCGCAGCCGCGATGATTGCAATTAATATGATGAGGTTTGTGAGTCTGCGCCGCTTCTTCCGGCGCGAAGGTCTCATGTACATATGATGGTTACCCCGTAAAGCAGAAACTTCTGATTTTAATCTATTGTACCATAAAATGCGAAAGGAATGTGATATAATATGAGAAGTTAAAGAAGAATTCACATTCGGCGGAACACGGCCTTGTCCTCGTTTCCCCGCGAAGCGGGAAAACTCGCCTTGCGGCCGGTTCCGCCTCACCCCGGGCGCCTCACTGCGTTCGAGCCGCCCGGGGGCCCCGAAGGGCAGGACACAGCTTATGGCCCCGAAGGGCAGGACACAGCTTATGGCCCCGAAGGGTGCGGATGGATGCGCGGGAACGAATTTATAATGTATATTTCCGGCGGGAAAGATTGGAAGATAAAAAACAGGCGAATGGTCAGCGAGGTGTAAAGAATGCATATTACAAAAATGCACGGACTCGGAAATGATTTTATTGTGATTGAAGGGCAAGCGGCGGACCCTGCCGGACTGGCGCGCGATTTATGCAGGCGGCGCCTTGCGGTGGGCGCGGACGGCCTGCTTTTGGTGGAGCCGAGCGAAATTGCGGATGTGAAAATGCGCATCATCAATTCAGACGGATCGGAAGCGGAGATGTGCGGGAACGGCGTGCGCTGTTTTGCCCGCTATGTATATGATAAGGGGATTGTAAAAACGCCGGATATGGCCATCGAGACGCTTGCGGGCGTGGTAAAACCCCAGCTTATCGTAGAAAACGGCGAGGTGGCGGCGGTGCGCGTGGATATGGGAATTCCGTCCTTTGCGGGCGGCGATATCCCCGTCCTGGCGGACGACCCGCTGGATTTTGAGGTGTGCGGCCTGCGGGCGGCGAGCGTGCTCTGCGGCGTTCCGCATACGCTGGTGCTGGTGGAGGACCTCGAAGGTGCGGACATCGACGGCCTCGGGCCGCGGATTGAAAAAGACCCGCTCTTCCCGCGGGGGACAAACGTGAACTTTGTGCAGCTTGTGGACGGACACACCGCGCATATGCGCACATGGGAACGCGGCGCGGGCAGGACGCTCGCCTGCGGGACGGGCGCAACCGGATGCGCGGCGGTTCTTTTCAAAAAGGGGCTTGCCGCAAACGAGATCGATATGCATGTACAGCCGGGCGCGCTGCACATTGAGCTTGCGCCGGATGGACGCGCCTTTATGACGGGCGCGGCGGAGTATGTGTTCGAGGGGGATACGAAAGGCAAGTAATAAGTAAGAAGTAATAAGGAATAGGGAAGGTGCCAGCAGATATGTTTCGTCCGCCCTTGGCGGACACATTTACTATTATCTATTACTTATTATCTGTTATTTAAATTTATGGAAACACACATCGAACGTTTTTTTGAAATATGGAGCGAAGCGGGCCTGCCCCCTTGTTGCCTTGTGGCACATGGAATATCCAATTTAGCCGAGCCGGAGGCGACGGGCAAATTGAGATAGTCCAGCGGTTCTTTTTTGTTCCGCAAAAAAGAACTTCGTTAATGTTCCGCCCACAAGGAGAAGAATAGAGCGCAAAAATGGAAGCACATATTGAACGTTTTTTTGAAATATGGAGCGAAGCGGGCCTGCCCCCCTGTTACCTTGTGGGCGGCTATCCCCGCAACACCCTGCTCGGGCTTGCGGGGACGGACCTCGACCTTACCTCTCCCGCGCCGCCGCAGGCGCTCTGCGCGCTGCCCGCGCCCGAGCTGGTTCTCGAGGAACGGGCGTTTGGGCTTGGAACGGTGGTGGTAAAGCAGCGTTTTAGGGATGCGCTTTACGTGTATGAATATACTGCCTTCCGCTGTGACAATTATGGCCGCGGGGGCGCGCATACGCCCGAAACGGTGCGCTTTACGGATGACATCCGCGAGGACGCCCTCCGCCGTGATTTTACGGTAAACGCGCTTTATATGGACGCGGACGGCGGTATTACGGACCCCACCGGGCGCGGGCTTCAAGCGGTAAAGGATAAAACGATTGAGCAGGTAACGCCGCAGACGCTCACGCAGGATGCGCTGCGTATCCTGCGCATGGTGCGCTTTGCCGCCGAGCTTGGCTTTGCGGTGGAACCGGGTACGTGGGAATGCGCAAGGGCGCACGTCCGCGGGCTGGCGGATATTTCCAAAGAGCGGATTCGCGACGAATTTGTGAAAATCCTCATGGCGGATACGAAATACGGAAACAAGGAGGGCGTGCTTTGCGGCCTGCATATGCTGAAAGAACTGGGCGCGTTCTCCTACATTGTCCCCGCGCTTACGGAAGGGGACGGCATGGGGCAAAATACGCAATACCACGCGTATGACGTGATGGAGCATTCGCTGCGCACGTGCGCGTGCGCCCCGCCCGACCTTGTCACGCGGCTCGCGGCCCTGCTGCACGACCTCGGCAAACCGCCTGTATTCCGCGAAACGGGAAAGATGTACGGGCACGACCGGGCGGGCGCGGCGCTGGCCGGGGCCGCGCTGCGGGAACTGCGCTTTGACAGGGAAACCGTGGACGAGGTATGCGCGCTGGTTGGGGCGCATATGTTTGACCTCGACAACCGCGCGAAACGCAAGGCGGTGGTACGCATGATCGTGAAGCTCGGGGAAGGGCAGTTTTTACGTCTCGCGGATGTGCGGGAAGCAGACTTTTGCGGCTCGGGCATGGGGGCCCCTGCGCTTTCCGCCGGGAAGTGGCGGGAGACGCTGCGTGAGCTGCGGGAAAAGGACGCGCCCCTCTCGCTCCGGCAGCTTGCCGTGAACGGAGACGACGTGATGCGCGAGCTTCATATCCCGCCCGGAAAACGCGTGGGAGAAATCCTTTTTGCACTGCACGCGTACGCTTTGAAAAAACCGTCTCAAAATAGCTACAAAAATCTAATCAGATATGCTAAAATAATAAATACTCGTGGAAACGAATAATTGACAGGAATGCCTGCATCAATATTGGGAGGAAGCAGTAGTGTTTGAACCGATCAGCATCAAAAAATTTCTCAACAGGGAGCACGTGGGCGAATACGCCGAAGTGGAATTCGATACATATATTGACGACCATGGAAAAGAGGAAGTGGAAGATATCCGCCTGCCTTTGCATTA
This sequence comes from Christensenella intestinihominis, assembly GCF_001678845.1. Taxonomy (GTDB): domain Bacteria; phylum Bacillota; class Clostridia; order Christensenellales; family Christensenellaceae; genus Christensenella; species Christensenella intestinihominis. The sequence continues at coordinate 174,592 of NZ_MAIQ01000003.1, read as the reverse complement.
TCTTGAGGCGGGGGAAGGCGAACCGCTGATCCTGGTACACGGGATCGGCCAGTCCCTTTACGCATGGCGCAACAATTTTGCGGAACTCGCGAAATCCTTCCATGTTTACGCAATCGACCTCCCGGGCCACGGATTTTCCGGAAAACCGCAGATGAGTTATAGTATCGAGGAGTTTGCGCTCGCGCTCGAATCCTTCATGAACGTGAAAGAGCTCCCGGCGGCGCACTTCTGCGCATTTGGGGAAGCGACGGCCTATGTGCTGGATTTTGTGGCGCATAATGTGAACCGCGCGGGACGCCTGGTGTTTATTTCGCCCATGCTTACGTCAAACGGCGGAGGCGTTGCCAAAACAAAGGGGCTGCCCTCCATCCTGGGCATGACGGCGGGAAAAATGATGCTTTCGGAAAACGCGATCCGCGGCGTGCTCGAGGATTGCTATTTCGACCGCACGCTCGTCACGGAGGAGGTCGCAAAGGAATATGCGATGGGCCTCATGGACCGCGACTACAAGGTGATCGCGAAGATGTGCGTGGGCAATTTTATTGACGATGAAATCAAACAAAATATCCATGCCGTAAAAAACCCGATGCTTGTGATCCTCGGTGCGGAGGACAAGATTACGGGCGGCCAGAAAAACGAATTCCTCCAATTCCCGCTTGCTTCGGCAAGCTCGCTTACCGTTCGGAATTGCGGATTTTTTGTAAACGAGGAAAAGCCGGACAAGGTGAACGAGGCGGTCGTAGAATTCTGCAAGCCGAAAAAGCAGGGGTAAGGAAGCGCAGGCAATGATTAAATTCACGCTGGACGAACAGGCGACAACGCCCGTTCCCACCATATTTTTAAAAAAATATATGTGCGACGCGCCGGCGGATTATGTAAAGGTCTACCTGTATGGGCTGTGCCTTGCGAATGCGGGCACGCAGCTTTCTGATGTGGAGCTCGAAGCGGAATTGCATATGACGGCTTCGCAGATCGAGGCCGCGCTCAATTACTGGTGCCTCAAGGGTCAGATGACAAAAAGCGGCGCAAAGTACGCGTTCGTAATGCCCGACAGCACCACAAGGGAGGACGAGCCGAAAAAGCGGCGCGCGCCCCTTTATGAGATGCAGAATTTCAACAACATGCTGCGCACGGTTTTGAACCGCGATCTTTCGCCCGCGGAGCTGAATAAAATTTACGATTATACCGACGTGTTCGGCCTGCCGCAGGAAGTGGTGCTCGCGCTGGTGGAATACTGCGTGGCCGAACGCGGCAACCGTATCAGCGTGGCGTACCTCGACAAGGTGGCCGAGGGCTGGAGCGAGGAGGGGATTAATACCCTCGAAAAGGCGCAGCAGAAAATTGAAGGATACAAGGCGGTTTCGGGCGGCGCAAACCGGCTGATGCGGCTGATGGGCCTTCATGGCAAATATCCGGGCAAGACCGAGATGGACCTTTACAACAAATGGACGGAAAAATGGGGCTTCACGCACGAGGCGATTGAGTTCGTGATGAAGGGCAAGGAATTTTCCAAGGACCAGCCCTTTAAATACCTCGATGCGATCCTGCGTTCCCTGTATGACAGGGGCATTACGTCCTCCCGCAAAATCAGTGAATTTTATACCGCGCAAAAGGAACGCCGCGCGAATATCAAGGAGATATTGACCGCGCTCAAATATTCGCGTATCGTGGTCGCCCCCAAGCACGAGCAGTTTTACGATGAATGGCGGTCGGCGGGATTTCCGCAGCAGATCATCCTGCTTGCGTGCGCGCAGTCTGTGAAGATCGGCAGCCGCCGGTTCGAGTCTGTGGACGGATTCCTGAAAGACTGGAAGCAGCAGGGCCTTGGAACCGAGGAGGAGATCAAAAAATATCTGCGCAAGCAAAACACCATCGACCGCAAGATCGCGCAGGTTTATGAGAGCGCGGGGGTAGAGCGGACGATCGGCGAGGCCGACCGCCGGACCTATTTGCGGCTGACCCAGGAAAAGGGGCTCTCGCACGATGTGCTTTTATACGCGGCGGAATACAGTTCCCTCAAAGACCGGCCGTTTGAATACATGATGAAGGTGCTGAACCGCTGGGCGGAGGAAGGCGTGGATACGCTGGAAAAGGCGCAGAAGCAAAACCTGAGCAACCTGTTCGCAAAAACGCCGGTCGCGGTGGAACGCGAATATACCGACGAGGAAAAGAAGAAGCGCGAGCAGGAAGCGTATGCGGATATGGAGCGGCTGTATGGCGAATAAGACCGTGATCGACCTGCTGGAGGACTTTTCCTTCCGGCATGCGAAGATAGACCAGGAAAACGAGCGCCGGATGAAGAACGACGCGGAAATTATGAAGCTCGAGGAACAGAAGCGCGCGCTGCTTGCGGAAAAGCTGAAACGCGCTTTTTTGGCGGAGGACGCCGCCGGATTTGACGGGGAGATCGCGGAGCTTGGGCGCAGGCAGGATGAAATTGCCCGGGCCAAAGGGCTGCTCATTCCCTATGCGTGCCCCGCGTGCCGGGATACGGGCCTTGTGGGCAGGAAATACTGCGCCTGCTTTTTGCGGGAGGTCTATCAAAGCATCTATGGCGCGGCCGACGTGGACGCGCTCACGGAGAGCTTCGAGCGTGCGGATATGTCTGTGTTCGACGGGGAAAAAGAGCTTGCCATGGGCAAAACACAGCGGGCCCTGGCGGAGCTTGCATACGGAATCTGTAAAAAATATGTGGACGCCTTTCCGGACACCCCACGCCTGAACCTTCTTTTGCGCGGCAAGGCGGGCCTTGGGAAATCCTATTTGCTGCGGTGCGTGGCATCGGCGGCAAAGAAACGCGGGATCGACGTGTGCCTCATTCGTGCGGGCGAGCTGTTCGGCGCGTTCTTCAGGCACCGCATGGGCGAGGAAATGCCCCTCTCCTTTTTGCAGGACGCGCAGCTGCTGCTGGTCGACGACCTCGGAACGGAGCCGATGACGCAGAACGTAACCACGGAATATTTGTTCGACCTCTTAAACCGCAGGCTCGAGGCGGGGCGGCATACCGCCGTCGCGACCAATGTGGACGATTTGCAGGGAAGGTACGGCGAACGCATTTCGTCGCGGCTCGAATCGCGCGAATGCGCGGTGCTGATGCTGGACGGCACGGACCTTCGGCTGCGGCGGTAATCAGCGGAAATAAAAAACAGGCTGCAAAAGCAGTCTGTTTTTTTGTCGGCCTGTTTTATCTGCCTTCAAAAATACGCCGGGGCGTATCGACGAGGATGGTATTGATTTCCGCATCGGTCATGCCCGCATCGCGCAGCAGGGGAAGCGTATGGCGGCTGATGTAGTCGAACTGGAACTGCCACGTTTCAAGGTCTGTATTGCGCGTGGTTTCCCACGGATTGCCCATGTTTTCCCGGCCTTCCCAGTAATCGAGGTAGCAGGAAGCGTCGTGGCTGAACACCACCTTGCCGAGATAACCGTCCTTCCACAGCTGCACGACGTTTTCCGCGCGCTTTGCGGAGGAAAGCATATCCGGATGGCGCGTATCCACGCCGAACCGGTCGTGCCCGATAAAGCACCCGCGGTCCGCGACGGATTCGAGGAACCCGACGTCGTCGATATCGCCGATGTGGCCGATGATAACCTTGCCAAGGTCCACCCCTTCGGCTTCAAAGAAGTCCATCTGGTCGATTGCGTTCTGCATGGAGGCGGTGTGGGTGGAAATGGGCGCGCCCGTCGCCTTATGGGCGATGACCGCCGCCATCATGATCCTGCGGGTGAAGTCGGTGATGCCAGCCCTGTCCGTCGAGCATTTGATGATGCCCGCCTTGCTGTCCGTGTCCTCGATGCCTTTTTCAATATCGAGGACCAGGCGTTCCGCGAGGAATCCGGACCCCTTGTCGACCAGGCAAAGGTCTTCAAAATAGTGGTAGCCCGTGCAGGCGATTACATTGATCTCCGCCTTTTCCGCAACCTCGCGGATTACGTGGATATCCCGGCCAAGCTGGAACGGAGTCATGTCCACAAGCGTTTTTACGCCCTGCGCCTTCGCGCGGGCGATCATGCGGACCGCAAATTCCAGGAACTGTTCGTGGTTGTACCATTCGGGCCACACCTTGCGCATCGTGTGGTTGGCGGCAAGGATGTGCTCGTGCATTAACGTATACCCTAAATCTTCCGTTTTAATCGGACCCAATACACCCTGAATATTCATTTTTCTCTCCTTGAATCAAATAAAGTAAGCGATTACATTTTTTTATAAACTTAGCACACTTTATATTGAAAGTCAATCGAAAAAATGGTATAACTAGACAAAGTAAACGATAAAAGGATGCGGAAGAATGGCGGCAACGATTAACGATATAGCAAGGGAGGCCGGGGTTTCCACGGCGACGGTCTCGCGGGTGCTGAATAACCCGGAAAAGGTCTCCGAAAGACGGAAAGCGGAGGTCGAACGGGCGATTAAAAAGCTTCACTATGCGCCCAACGCGCTCGCGCGGGGACTCGTTACCAAGAATACGAATGTATTCGGTTTTCTGATTCCGGACATTACCAATACCTTTGCGCCGTCCATCGTGGACAGCTTTTCCAAGGAGCTCGAAAAATATTCCTACAACATCATGGTGTGCCTTACGGACGCCGACCCGGATAAGGAACGCTCGTATATCAACATGATGTTGCGTAAGCGCGTGGAAGGAATCGTGCTGATGGGCGCGCGGCAGATCGGGGCGTCGAGCAACGATATGATCCGGGGGGCGTCGCGGCAGATTCCGATCATTACGCTCGACTATCCCATCGAGGGGGAAAGCCTCTACACTATCCATGCCGACGAAGCGAGGGGCGCATACCTGGCCGCCGAATACCTGATCCGCAAGGGGCATACGCGGATCGCCTTTTTGAACGGGGACGAAGCGTATACCACCTATTATTACAAGAAAAAGGGCTTTGAACAGGCGATGAGGGATTATGGGATACCGGTGCAGAACAAGTACCGCATCACGGTGGAACCCCATTTTTCCGGCGGCTACGACGGGGCCCTGCAGCTGCTGCAGCTGAACGAAAAACCTACGGCCATTTTTGCCGCCGGCGACCAGATCGCCGTGGGCGTATACCGCGCGGTGCATGCGAGCAAGCTGAAAATCCCGGACGATATTTCGGTGATCGGGTTCAGCGGCTCGCCGATTTCCCTCGGCGTTTATCCCGCCCTGACCACGGTGGCGCAGTACGCGCAGGAAATGGGGGAGGCGGCCGCGCATACCCTCCTGCATATTGTAAAGGGCGAGCCCGCCGAAAGGGTCGTCGTCTTTGAACCGAAAATTTTAGAGCGCGAATCGTGCGCCCCTATTCCGGAACTGTAATTTCCCGCGGCAGGAAAGGCTTTTCAGGCTGCGAAAAATTTCACGAAAAGGTATTGATTTTTAAAAATTCCTAGTGTATAATACATTTAATCCAAAGAAATGAAACCCTTTACATTTTATTAAACTGAAAACAGATCGGACGACAGTCTCGAAGTTGCTTTATTAAAGTAATTTGAGATAATAAAAATTCCGGCTTGGGAATTTAAAAATGTATTACAAGACCCAATTTTGTAAGCGATTACAAAATTGAGAAATGCCGATAAAACCTACAATACAATCAAGTTTCCGCGGAAAATGCGGAAGTCAAAATACCAGTTAAGGAGAGAATGAAATGAAAAAAGTTTTGGCAGTAGTACTGATGTGTGCGCTGGTGATTTCGCTGGCGGCTTGCGGTGCGCCGCAGGCTGAGGAAAGCACGGCGGCAAGCCCGTCCGAAAGCGTGGAAGCTTCGGAACAGCCAAGTGAAACGCAGGCGGCGGAAGAGAGCGCCGGTTCCTCACCGGAAGCGGCGGGCGGGATTGATTGGGCGGCCCGCGGCGCGGCGGCGGTACAGCCGAACCCGGTGGAATTCGGCGGCCCCACGGAACCGGCAAAAGCACCGGAAGGCATTAAGGTTGCGCTGGTTCCGAGCGATTCCGCCCTCGACGGGCCGGTTGTTCCGGCACAGGGCGTGGAAGACGCCGGTAAGAACTTCGGCTGGGAAGTGCAGTGGTATAACGGAAAAGGAAATCCGGCTGACCAGAACAAGGGCATTATGGATGCGGTTTCGTGGGGCGCGGATGTAATCTGCTGCTTCTCCGTGGATGCGGCGAGCGTACAGCAGGGCCTGAAGGCGGCCGCGGACGCGGGCATCCCGGTGGTAAGCGGATCAAACGGCACGGACGACCCGAACACACCCGCAGAGCTTGAGGAAGGCCAGCTTGACTTCCTGCTGGACGTCGGCGTGGACTATAAGGCAATCGGCGTCGCCATCGCGGACTGGATCGTTGCGGATGCGGGCAATGAAGGCAAGGTGGCCGTATTCGGCGCAAAGGAATATCCGTCCTGCATGATGACGGAGGCGGGCGTGCTCGAATCCTTAAATGAATCCGATATGGAAATCAGCGACGTGATGTATTTCACGGGCGGCCAGGTCGGCGATACGCTGAACAGGCAGGTAATCGGTTATTTACAGGCCAATCCGGACACCAAATACATCTTCCTTCCGTATGACCCGGCGGCGATCGAGGTGACGGAGGCCCTCTCCACAGCAGGCTATACGGATGTAAAGGTTTGCTCCGTACTCGGTACGGCGCAGATGCAGGAGCTGATCCGCGCGGGCAGCGCAGCGGCCTCCGCGGCATACGACATGGAATACATGGGCTGGGGCCTTGCGGACCAGATTATCCGTCTCCTGAACGACCAGGAGCTGTATTCCCCCCACGGTGAAAACACACCCTACTGCGTAATCGACGCGGGCAACCTGCCGGACGAGGCGGGCAACTGGGCGACGAGCTTTGACTACAAAGACAAATTCCTGGAGCTTTGGAAATAAAAACAGATATGGAAGACTTTTGCGCAGAAGGCCGGAAAGCGGCCTTCTGCCCGGGTCTTTTTTGCAAAGAAGAATGAAACGCAGGCAGGCGCTGCCTGCGCGGAAATAGAGCGGGAACACCGCACGAGAATTTGCGAGGAAAGCGATTATGAATGAGAACGTGAAAGGACACGCAGCCTCAGGAAGGGGCTCGGTCAAAAATTATTACATGCTGATCGTGTTTGCGGCACTGGTCGTGATTTTCAGCATTGCGTCGCCCACGTTCCTGACGGGGCAAAACTGGTCGAACCTGCTGATCGTACAGGTGACGACGGGATGCATGGCGCTCGGGGCGATGTCGATCCTGATTTTGGGGGAATTCGACCTTTCCCTCGGATATATGGTGTCGTTCTGCATGATGCTGGGCGCTATCCTTTCGGAAAACGGCGCGAACGCCTTTGTGGTCATCGCGGCGATGGTGCTGGCAGGCGCGGCGTTCGGCCTTGTGAGCGGGGTCCTCACCGTGAAATTCAAGGTCAACTCTTTCATTTCCACGCTGGGCGTGGGGATGCTGATGAACGGCCTTACCCAGGCCATCAGCAACGGCGAGGTGCACTCGAGCGGCATCCCGGATTTCATTACGGAGATGGGACAGGGCAAGTTCCTTGGGATCGGGTATTCCTTCTGGATTTTGATCGGGCTTGCGGTGGTCATGTATTTTGTGCTCAACCATACGACCTTCGGCAGGAGCCTCTACGCGGTGGGCGGTTCGCAGAAGGTGGCCTTTATGGCGGGTATCAATACGGATAAGGTGCGCATCCTGGCGTTTGTGCTTTCCGCGGCGTTTACCGGCCTTGCGGCGGTGTTCCAGCTCGGGCAGTCGGGCGCGGCGAACCCGTCGTTCGGGTTTTCGCTGCTGATGCCGGCGTACGCCATCGTATTCCTGGCGGCAACGTCTTTTTCGCTCGGAACCTACAATGTTCCGGGCCTTTTGCTGGCGATTGTTTTGCTCGGGGTCGGGACCAATGGAATCCAGATGATCGGCGCGCCGTCGTGGGCAGAATTTGTGTATAACGGCGGCATTCTTATTGTTGCGATATTCCTGGTGAACAAAAGCACCAAGGCACAAAGAAGGCTGGTACAAAAGCAGCCTGAAAGCAGATAGGGGGGATGGATTGTGTCTATTGAACTGAAAAACGTAACGGTTACATTCCCGGGAGTCACGGCTCTTGACAATGTATCGATCGGTTTTGAACCGGGAGAGGTCCATGCGGTGCTGGGTGCGAACGGCAGCGGAAAATCCACGCTGGTAAAGGTGCTGACCGGGATTTACCAGCCCGACGCGGGAAAAGGCGCGGATATTTTGGTGGACGGGAAGCATTTCGGGAAATTTGATACGCCCATGATGTCGCGCGAGGAAGGGATTACGGTGGTGCACCAGGAATCCCCGCTGATCGACGTGCTGTCGGTGGCGGAGTCGGTGGCGCTTTTTAAAGGCTATCCCAAAAAAACGGGCGGACGGATTGATTGGAAAGCCCTTTTCCGTTATACGGAAGAACTGTTTGAATTTTACAAAATAGGACTCACGCCGCGGATGCGCGTGGCCGAGTTGTCGGCGGCGGAACGCGGCATGGTTTCCATGGCGATCGCGCTTGGCAAGGGCGACGACCTGAAGAAGGTGAAGGCGCTGATCCTCGACGAGGCGGACGCGTCCATTCCGGAAGCGGACGCGGAAAAATTCCTCGGGTATGTGCGCAAGGTTGCCGATATGGGCATCCCGGTGATTATGGTTACGCACCGTTTGAAGGAGGTGCGCTCCATCTGTGACAAGGTGACGATCCTCAATGGCGGCGAGCTGATTTATACGGGCGCGATGCAGGAAACGGACGACGATTTTATTATTTCAAAAATGCTGCGCAGCGACCAGTCGCCTGTGGATGAAGCATGCGCAAAGCAGGACGGGGAAGCCCTGCAGCGGCTGTGGGAGCTTTGCGGACGGGACGCGGAAGACGATTATGCGGGCGCGAGCCTTTCCGTAAAAGGACTCTGCGCGCAAAACCTCAACGGAATCAGTTTTGAGGTCGGGCGCGGCGAAATCGTGGGCTTTGTGGGAATCCAGGGCAGCGGCGTCAACGAGCTGCCGATGGTGCTCGGCGGCGGCCTGAGCCGCAGCGGCGGGGAAATCGCCGTTAAGGGGCGGAGCCTTCCGCGGAAGATGACGCCCCAGCGCGCGATCCGCGCGGGCATTATGCTCCAGCCGACCGACCGTTTCCGGCAGGGCGGCGTGATGTCGGAATCCCTGCGCGACAACATGCTGCTTCCCAATGAAAAACGGTTCTGGCATAAAGGGAAACTTGCGCGGCAGGTGATGCAGGAGGCGATCCTGGAGTTCGACGTGCGTCCACGGATTATCGATATGCCGTTCGAAAAATTTTCGGGCGGGAACCAGCAGAAAGCGATCATCGGGAAATGGCTGCAGTTGCACCCCGACGTGTTCGTTATGGACGACCCGACCTACGGAGTGGACCCTGCGGCGCGGAAAAAGATTTTTGCCGATATCAGGAACGCGTCCGCGATGGGCGTTTCCATCGTGATTTTTTCGACCGAACCGGAACAGCTCGCGAGCCTGTGCACGCGGGTGGTCGTGCTGCGGCAGGGAGAGATCGTGCATGAAATGAAGCAGGAGGACGGCACGCTCACAAGACAGGCAATTGCAAGGTGGTGTTACGCATGAATAAGGAACTCGGACAGGAACAATTCGTTCAATATAAAACATGGAACTTTTTTTCCAGATTTGGCCTTTTGGTTATTATCGCGGCGTTTGTGGCGTTTTTCGGGCTGATGTCCCCGTCGTTCCTGACGGCGCAGAACTGGTCGGCGCTGATTGTCGGGCAGGTGGGCGTCCTGTGCGTGGCGCTGGGGGCGCTGTCCCCCCTGATTGCGGGCGAATTTGATTTCTCGCTCGGGTATATGCTCGGCTTCTGCGCCATGGTGGGCGCGGTGGTCGCGCAGACGGGCGCGCCGGCCCCGGCCGTCATTCTCGCGGTCATTGGCTCCGGGCTTTTGATGGGCTTTGTGAACGGCGCGCTGTCCATCTTTTTGAAAATGAATTCCACGGTGGTTACGCTGGGCATGGGGCTTGTGATGTATGGGCTTATCATGGCGCTTTCGGACGGACACACCATTACGGGCAACATCCCCGAGGTACTCCAGTTCATCGCCAAGGAAAAATTCCTCAACATCAATATTTCCATCTGGATTATTGTCGCGTGCGCGTTCGGGCTGTTTTATTTCCTGGAGCATACGCCGATGGGAAAGCAAATGTATGCGACCGGCCTTGCGCCACGGGCGTCCTACCTTTCGGGCATCCGCACAAAGGGCCTTAAAATCATGTCGTTCATGCTGGCGGGCTTCTTCGTTTCGCTGGGGGCGCTGATGCTGCTGGGGCAGTCCGGCTCCGCAAAACCGGCCACCGGCCCATCCTATTTGATGCCCGCATACGCGGCGGTGTTCCTCAGCATCACGACGCACAAGGCCGGGCAGTTCAACGTGCTCGGACTGCTGGTATCGATCCTGATGCTGGCCATCGGCTTTAACGGGCTGAGCCTTCTCGGGCTGCCGTTCTGGATCGAGGCGGTGTTCAACGGGATCATATTGATTGTGGTGATCCTTACGACAAAGTCGGATTCGCGCGGCGTAAAAATCGGCTGAAAAGGAGCATGGGATGAAAAACGAACAGGCGCAAATGACGGGACTTGGAACCATTGAAATCAGTCCGTGCGAAATGCCCAGGGCGGGAGAAGGAGAGGTTGTCGTAAAGCCGCTGTATGTCGGCATCTGCGGATCGGACGTCCATTTTTTCCAATACGGGAAGATTGGTAAAAAGGTAATCGACAGGCCGTTTGTCCTCGGGCACGAATGCTCGGCGGCGGTGGTGGAAACCGGGCCGGGCGTCCGCGGCCTCCATGTGGGCGACCGCGTGGCGATCGAGCCGGGGGTGCCCTGCGGGCAGTGCTGGTATTGCCGGAACGGAAAATATAACCTTTGCCCGGATATGCAGTTTATTTCCTCCCCGCCCTACGACGGTTGTTTCCGGCGGTACCTGCGGTATCCGGAACGCATGATCCATAAGCTGACAGACAACATTTCCGATATCGGGGGGGCGATGATCGAGCCGCTTGCGGTGGGCCTGCACGCGGCCAAAACGGGCAGGGTGGCCCTGGGAAAGAATGTCGTGATTCTCGGTGCGGGCCCCATCGGCATCATGGCCATGCTGGCCTGCCGCGCAATGGGGGCGGCAAAAATCTTCATCACCGACCTGATCGATTCGCGGCTCCGGCGCGCCCGCGGGCTGGGCGCGGATTACGCCCTGAATCCGCAGGAATGCGACGTGCCGGGGATTGTGCTGGAAGAAACGGACGGAATGGGCGCCCAGGCGGTGCTGGAAACCGCCGGGAACCCGAAAACCGTACAGCAGGCCGGGGCGCTTGCGGCCCGGGGCGGGCATATTGTCCTTGTCGGCAACGTGACGGAACCTGTGGAGCTCGACTTGATGGGCCTGATGGTAAAAGAGGCGGATATCCGCCCGATATACCGTTACCGGAATATGTTTCCCATCGCCATAAAGGCCCTCGATTCGGGGCAGATCAGCCTGGAAGGCGTGGACCCCGGGATTTTTGAATTTGAACAAATCCAGGAGGCGTTCGATTATACGGTAAACCATGCGGAACAGGTGATGAAAACACTGGTTAAAATTGGAGCGTAAAGCCCCTTTTATCAATTTTATTTTTAGGAGGCAATTATGAAGGTTGCAATTTCAAACGACAAATTTGGGTTCCGGCTGAAGGAAGCGGTCGTAAAAAAGCTGCGCGGGGACGGGCATGAGGTGATCGACTACGGGACGAAGGACCCGGACGAGCCCAAGGCGCATTCCCAGGCGGGCAGCGAGGTGGCGCGCGCCATCCAAAGCGGCGAAGCGGAACGCGGGATACTCTTCTGCGGCACGGGTATGGGCGTTTCCCTTACGGCAAATAAGTTCAAGGGCGTATACGCGGCGGTCTGTGAAAGCGTTTTTTCGGCGCAGCACTGCCGGCTGATTAACGATTGTAACGTGCTGTGCCTCGGCGTATATATCCTCGGCGAATACATGACGCTGCAAATGGCGGAAACGTTTATCAACACAGGATTTGCGGAAAACTTTGAAGAGACCCGCAAAAATAACCTGAAAAAACAGATTGACCGGATCGCGGAAATTGAGGCTGAAAATTTTAAATAAGGAAATCAGGTAAGACCGATGAGAGTGAAATACAACACAGATACCCAGCTTTTTTTCCAGATCGGCGACCCGCTGGACCAGGGCTGCGCCGCATACCTGCACAACGCGATGTATGAATTCGCGAACCTGAATGCGGTGTGCATGCCGGCCGTTGTGAAAAAAGGAGAGCTCGGAAAATTTATTGAGGCGGCGAAAACGCTTGACGCAAAAGGGTTTGACATTACGATGCCGCACAAGACGGACATCCTCGACTATCTTGACGAATGCGACCCCGCAAGCGAGGCGTTCCGCTGCGTCAACCACGTCAATATTGTGAATGGCAGGCTGGTCGGCAAGGGCCTTGACGGGGAAGGCATGGCGCTTTCCATCAAAAACGAACTGGCGGACACCCTGCGGGGCAGGAATGTGCTGATGATTGGCGCGGGCGCGGTTTCCGGGCCGATTGCGGCGAGCCTGTGCGAATATGGGATCGGCAGCGTCACCGTGGTAAACCGCACGGTTGAAAAAGCGCAATACATTGCGGATACGCTGGCGCGGCTTTATGGGGTGGATTGCAGCTACGGCCCCCTGGAAAACGATTTCCTTTGCGCCGTGGCCCCGGAAATTACCCTTGCGGTGCAGTGCACCTCCCTTGGGAGCGGGCATGGACGGGATTTTGATTCGCTCGAATTCGTTTCCCGGTTTCCACAGGGCTGCGTCGCGGCGGACGTGCTTTACCCCATGACGACGTTCCTCGGGGCGGCGAAGAAGCGCGGAATGCCCACCATCGACGGACGGGGGATGCTGTTCCAGCAGCAGCTTGCCATGATGGAATTCCATTTTGGCGTAAAGCTGCCGGACGAAGCCCTGCTGGAAGCGGAGGAGGCGGTTGAAATTGCCATTGCCATGAGGTCGGTGCGCAACCGCAGGATGGAGAAGAACAAACGATATGGGAGCCATGATTGATTTGATCTGCTCGCGCAGGAGCGTGCGGAAATTTACAGAAGAGCAGGTTGGAAGGGAACAGCTTGGAGAGATTCTCCGCGCGGGCTCCTTTGCCCCCAGCGGAAGCAATAGCCAAAGCTGGCGCTTTACCGCGCTGCGCGGGAGCGGGCTTTTGCCCGAACTGAACCGCCGGGTGAAGGAAGCGTTCCTGCGGACGGAATTTTCCGGGGATGCGTATCCCGCGAAGCTCGCGGCAAAACGGAACAGCGCAAAGGAGGATTATGTATTTTATTACTCTGCGCCCGTTTTAATTATCGTTTCAAATGTAATCGGTTACACAAATGCCATGGCAGACAGCGCGGCGGCAATCGAAAATATGCTGCTCGCGGCCCACGCCCTCGGCCTGGGGGCGTGCTGGATCAACCAGCTTACGTGGCTGAACGGCGACGCGGGATTGAAACGCTTTTTACAAAAAGAGCTTGGACTCCCGCAGGACCATGATGTGTGCGGCGCGCTTGCGGTGGGGCATGCCGACGGGGAGCCGCCCGCGGCCGCGCCGCGCAGGGAAGGCGTGTGCAGGATACTGGAAGGAGACCGGAAATGACGAAAACAATGAAGGCGGTTGCGGTCACGGGGCCGAACAAAGTGAAAATTGTGCACGACGTGCCCGTTCCCGAATGCACGGACTATGAAGTGCTGCTTAAGATACACTACTGCGGCTTCTGCAACGGAAGCGACCTCAACATTATCCGCGGCACGCTGTCCGAAGAGGAAGGCATGCAGCCCTATCCCACCATCCTCGGGCACGAAGGGACGGGAGAGGTGGTGGATGTGGGAAAAAAGGTGCGCTACATCAAAAAGGGCGACCGCTTTATCCACAACAACCTCCGCCCGGATGTGGGAAACGGATATTCCAAAACCTATGGCGGCATGGCGGAATACGGACTTGCGGCAGACCATAAGGCGATGCTTGAGGACGGCTTTACGACAGGGGAACTGCCTTTCTATAAGAAATTCCACCAGGTGCCGCGCGATTTTGATTTTAAGCATGGGGCAATGCTCCTTTCGCTCAGCGAGAGCCTCAGCGCGGCGCGCAATTTTGGCGTGGGCCCGGGCAAGGACGTGCTTATTTTCGGCGCGGGCCCGATGGGAACCGCGGTGGCGACCTATTGCCGGATGCTGGGCGCGGCAAGCGTTGTAATGGTAGACGGGCAGGAAGACCGGCTTGAAAACGCGGTGCGCGTGGCGAAGGTGTGCGGGACGGTCAATTTCCTGAAACAGGACGTTTCCGGGGCGCTGGCAGGAAAGCTGTTCGATGTTGCAATCGACGCCGTCGGCCTTTCGAGCGTGGTGATCCAGGCGTCGCAATACCTGAAGCCGTACGGCGTCGTCGGCTCGATGGGCGTATTGAAAAATAACGACCTGCTGGTCGACGTAAGCAGGCTCAAAAACAATACGCGGCTGCATATGCTGAATTTCCCTTATGGGGAATACGACGTAATGGATGAAAACATCAGGTATATCCAGGAAGGAAAGGTGCGGCCGGAGGATTATTATTCGCATATCCTGCCCCTTGAGGAAATCGAAAAGGCGATGGATATGGTGATCCGCAGGGAAGCGCTGAAGGTCCTCCTGAAAATAGCGGAATAATATGGCGGAAAGGGAAAGAGAATGGAACGTGAAGTAAAGGAACAGCTGAAGGATAAGTGCAGGCAGATACGCTACCTGACGATTGACGAAATCGGGGAGCTCGGCGTGGGACACGTAGGCGGAAGCATGTCGATCGTGGATGCGCTGGTAGTGCTATATTACAGGGCGATGAACGTGGACCCCGAAAATCCCCGGATGGAAGGCCGCGACAGGCTGGTGCTTTCCAAGGGGCATGCCGGTCCGGCGCTGTATGCCGTGCTGGCAGATAAGGGATATTTTGACCGGGAATGGCTGTATACGCTCAACAAGCCGAATACGAACCTCCCGAGCCATGCGGACATGAACCGCACCCCGGGCGTGGATATGACAACCGGGTCGCTCGGGCAGGGGTTTTCCTGCGCGGTGGGCGTGGCGCTCGGTTCCCGGATTAAAGGCGACGGCGCTTATACCTACGCGGTCATCGGCGACGGGGAATCAGACGAAGGGCTTGTGTGGGAGGCGGCGATGTATGCGGCCCACAAAAAGCTGGAACGCCTGATTGCCTTTACGGACTACAATAAGATGCAGATTGACGGGAAGGTTGCCGACGTCAACGCGCTCGAGCCGCTTGCGGACAAATGGCGCTCGTTCGGCTGGAATGTATACGAAGCGGACGGCCACGATGTGGAGGCGATCGACAGCGCAATCACCCTCGCAAAGACGCAGAAAGGCAAACCAAGCATGATTTTGCTGCATACGTGGAAGGGCAAGGGCGTATCGTTCCTGGAAGAAAAATGGGAAAACAACCATAATGTGGAAATCAGCCCGGAAATGCGCCGGCGGGCGCTCGAAGAACTCGGGGAGGTGCACTGACATGTATGAAACAATGGAAATGCGGGCGGTACTCGCCGGGCTTTTGAAAGAAGAAATGCGCAGGGATGAAACGGTGATGGTGCTGGACGCGGACCTCGCGCGGGCGAACGGGACGCTCGGCCTGCAGCAGGAATTTCCCGAACGCGCGCTTGACGTCGGCATTGCCGAGGCGAATATGGCGTGTATCGCGGCCGGACTCTCGAGCTATGGCTTCAAGCCGTTTATTTTCTCGTTCTGCCCGTTTGTGACGCGGCGCATCTGCGACCAGGCGGCAATCTCCATTGCTTATGCAAAGCGGAACGTGAAAATTGTGGGGACAGACCCGGGCATCAGCGCGGAGCTTAACGGAGGCACGCACATGAGTGTGGAGGATGTGGGCGTGATGCGCTCCATTCCCGGAATGGTTATTTTCGAGCCGGTAGACGGGGACCAGCTGGCCAAGGCCATGCCTGAAATTTTTGCGTACGAAGGCCCCGTCTATATCCGGCTGTTCCGCAAGGCCCCGGCCCAGAGCTATTTCACGGACCCGGAATATCGGTTCCAACTGATGAAAGCGGACGTGATGCGCGCGGGGACGGACGTGACACTGTTCGCCACGGGCATTGAAGCCGGGGAAGCCATGAAGGCGGCGGCGCTGCTTGAAAAAGAGGGAACCAGCGCCGAGGTAATCAATGTGCATACATTAAAACCGGTCGATACGGAAACGGCAATCGCTTCCGTGCGGAAAACGGGCTGCGCGGTAAGCTGTGAAAACCACAATGTTGTGGGCGGGCTGGGAAGCGCGCTTGCGGAGGCGTTTGCCCGGGAGTACCCCGTGCCCATGGAATATATCGGGATACAGGACCACTTCGGCGAGGTGGGCAGGATGCCCTTCCTGATGGAAAAGTTCCGCATGCGTGCGGAGGACATCGCCGCGGCGGCTAAAAAAGTGATTGCGAAAAAGTAACGAAACAAAGCTGCGGGGGCTGCGGACGGGAAACCGGGCGCGGCTCCTGTTTTTTTTGTCCGCGGCCCTGCGTCAAGACTCCATGTTTACCTTGCTTTCTCCACGGTTATAGGTAAAAATAAAAACGATATGGAGAGCGAAAGCGTATGCGGATCAAAGTATTGAAGGACGGACCGTATGAGGTCACGGGGAACGTGCCCCTGAAGGAAATGAAGATCGGCGCGGACGGCGCGGGCGAATCCACGCACTGGGTGGACGGCAGGGAGTTTGAAACCGAGGAAACATATCATTTGTGCCGGTGCGGAAACTCCAAGAACAAACCCTTCTGCGACGGCAGCCACATGCACGGCTTTGACGGCACGGAAACGGCGGATAATATAAGCTACGACGAAGCGGCGATCGTTTACCGCGGCGACGGAATGGACCTGATGGACGCGGAGGGCCTGTGCGCGGTCGCGCGGTTCTGCGACGCGGCGGGAAGCACGTGGCGGCTGATTAACGATGCGGAAACCGGGGAGACCGCCGTAAGGCAGGCATGCAACTGCCCGTCCGGGCGGCTTACGGCCGTAAAAGACGGCAAAAAGATCGAGCCAAA
Organism: Christensenella intestinihominis; assembly: GCF_001678845.1. Classification (GTDB taxonomy): domain Bacteria; phylum Bacillota; class Clostridia; order Christensenellales; family Christensenellaceae; genus Christensenella; species Christensenella intestinihominis. The sequence continues at coordinate 157,531 of NZ_MAIQ01000003.1, read as the reverse complement.
GCTGCCCAAAGAAATTGCGGTGGTCGAGGACGAGCCGGAAGGCATGCACGGCCCGCTTTGGGTGCGCGGCGGCATCGAGATCGAAGCCGAGGACGGAACGGTATACGAGGTCAGGAACCGCGTGACCCTCTGCCGGTGCGGAAACTCTGCCAACAAACCCTTCTGCGACGCAATGCATATGGACGGCGGAGAAGAATAAAAAATTCCTTGTGGGCAGAAAAGCTCCAGGCTGCCCGGCCCTATACGGCCGGACAGCCTTTTTTGTTTTTTAAAAATAATATGGAACCACGCTTGACAAGATGAAATTAATGATATATAATATTAATTGATAATAATTATCGATAAGGAAACGGAAATGAAAACACGCAATACATTACAGAAAAACATCATACTCGAACAGCTGAAAAAAATGCATCACCCGACGGCAGAAGAGGTGTATGCCATGGTTGCGCAGGAGCACCCGGCAATCAGCAAGGCGACGGTATACCGGAACCTCAATAAAATGACGAACGAGGGAATAATTGCCCACGTGAAAATACCGGATGGGGCGGATTGCTTTGATCCCGTGACGCACAGGCACTACCACATCCGCTGCCGGGAATGCGGCAGGGTGTTTGACGTGGATATGCCGTATTTTTCCGGGCTGGAAGACAGGATCACGGATAAGCACGGGTTTGACGTGGACGGGCATGAGATTGTATTTGCCGGGCTCTGCCCCGGCTGCAAGATAAAGAAAACAAATTAAAGAAAAGGGGTCGATCAGAATGGAAAATTTAAAGGGAACAAAAACGGAAGCGAACCTGCAGGCGGCATTTGCGGGGGAATCACAGGCGAGGAACAAATATACCTATTATGCGTCCAAGGCGCGGAAAGAGGGCCTGAACCAAATTGCCTCTATTTTTGAGGAGACGGCCGGAAACGAAAAGGAGCACGCGAAAATCTGGTTTAAGCTTTTGCACGAGGGCGATATCCCGGATACGGCTGCGAACCTCAAGGATGCGGCGGACGGTGAAAATTACGAATGGACGGATATGTACGCCACCTTCGCCAAGGAAGCAAAAGAGGAAGGCTTTGACCGCATTGCGTTCCTGTTCGAGATGGTCGGGAAGATCGAGAAGGAGCACGAGGAGCGTTACCGTAAGCTGGTGGAGAACCTCGAAAACGGGCTGGTGTTCTCGCGCGACGGCGACAGGATTTGGCAGTGCGCAAACTGCGGCCATATTGTGATCGGGCCGAAGGCGCCGCAGATGTGCCCGGTGTGCGCGCACCCGCAGGCATATTTCCAGATCAAAGCGGAAAACTACTAATCGGCTGAACCCGGGGGAGGATTGAAGATCGTGGCAAAATATATTTGCGCGCTTTGCGGCAATACCTATGACGAGGACGCGGAAGGCGTTTTATTTTCCGAGCTCCCCGACAGCTGGGAATGCCCCGTGTGTATGGGGCCGAAGGCGATGTACAAAGGCCGGGACGGGGAAGCGGCTGCGCCGCCCGCGGCCGCGGAAAAACCGGAAAAAAGCGCCCCGGACCCGCTTGCATGGCCGGAGGAGTTCGTGCATCATGACGGCGGCCTTTTAGACGAAATCCACGCGCTTGCGGAAACGGGCGAATCGATTACCGAGCCCATGAATACGCAAATGGCAGTGCCCGGCTTTGACGACATCGTGCTCCTGGGCGCGCAGCTTGCAACCCCGCCGCTTGATGACGGCGCGCCGGTCAGCCTGCGCACCGTCATCGGCAGGAACGCCCGGAAGCCGATGGTGCTTGAAAGCCCGGTCTATATTTCGCACATGAGTTTTGGCGCGCTTTCGCGGGAGACCAAGATTGCCCTTGCAAAGGGAAGCGCAATGGCAAAAACCGCCATATGCAGCGGTGAGGGCGGCATCCTTCCGGAGGAAAAGGCGGAGGCGTACCGGTATATCTTTGAGTATGTGCCCAACCGTTATTGCGTGACGGATGAGAACCTGCGCGGCGCGGATGCAATTGAAATTAAAATCGGGCAGGGGACCAAGCCGGGAATGGGGGGTCATTTACCCGGCGGCAAGGTAACGCCCGAAATTGCGGCACTGCGCGGGAAGCCGGTGGGGCAGGACGTGGTGAGCCCGTCCCGCTTTGAAGAGGTCAATACGCCGGACGACCTGCAACGGCTGGTGTCGGAGCTGCGGGAACGCAGCGGCGGACGGCCCGTGGGCGTGAAAATCGCGGCGGGGCACATTGAAAAAGACCTTGCGTTCCTTGCGCCCGCACACCCCGATTTTGTGACGGTGGACGGGCGCGGCGGGGCGACGGGGTCCTCGCCTAAATTCCTGAAGGACGCGAGCAGCGTGCCGACGGTGTACGCGCTTTACCGCGCGAAGAAATTCCTGCGGGAAAACGGACTCGATATCGACCTTGTGATTACCGGGGGCCTGCGCACCAGCCGCGACTTTGTGAAGGCGCTCGCCATGGGCGCGGACGCGGTTGCCATGGCGTCGGCGCCGCTGATCGCGCTTGCGTGCCAGCGGTACCGCGTGTGCCACAAGGGCACCTGCCCGATGGGCATTGCCACACAGGACCCGGAACTGCGCGCGCGGCTTTTGGTGGACAAGGGAGCGCAGCGCGTGGCAAATTTCCTCAACGCTTCGGCGGAGGAGCTGCGGGTGTTTGCGCGGTGCACGGGGCACGGGGATATCCACGGGCTTTCCGTGGATGATATTGAAACGCTGAGCTCCGAAATTTCGGACCATACGGACATCAGGCACGTATGACGCGGCAATGCGGGGTATGTAAGACGGGAACGAAAAACAGGATGCCGCTTCGCGGGGCATCCTGTTTTGGTTTCGCTTATTTCATTTTTTGGTAAAAATCCTTGAGTTCCGTTTTTACTTCGGGCGGAAGGCTGTGCCAGCGCACACCGCGTATTGCGCCTTCCAGCGCGTACAGGCGGTTGAGGCACGCGGAAGGATCGGCCGCCTTGATGCGCAGCCATGCGTCGCGGCTTCCGGCCTTTTCCAATTCTTCCGGCGTATGGATTCCAGCCTGCTCAAGCTGTTCTTCCAGCACGCTTCCGATGTTGATGCATTTTGAGAGTTCGCCCATTGGCATGCACCTCCTTTTGCAAAGCATAGCACGTTTTTGGAAAACACGCAATCCGGCAATCACGCCGCGCCCAAGCCCTGCGCCTTCCGTATGGGGAAGGATTTTTGCTTTGCAAAAAACAAACCGTGTTGCACGAAAGGATGAAAAATGGTAGTATAAGAAATCTGGATTATTGCGGTCATATAAAAAGCAGGCCGGAACGAAAGTTCCCCCCTGCTTTTTTGTTGCGATAATATACATTAACTAATTTTATAAGGTACAAAATTATATTACCCTACTAGGACAGAATAGCATCTCGAAGCCATTTTTGTCAATTATTACAAGACAAAATTATCACTTTTTGACAAAAATCGGCAAAATCAGTAAAAAAATTTATTTTTGTGGGAGATTTCCCTGATTCTTGCGCGGTTTTTATTTATGAAATGTATATTATCGCAATAAACACGCCGCTGCGCCGCGAATTAAAAAATGACACAGCGAATTTAGATTGGAAAAGAAGGTTTGGCCGGGCTGGCAAATATATCCCGATATATAAAGTATAAAAGATAAACGAAACGTGGTCAACGAAAAAGTAAAAAAGACAGTGAATATAAAATAATAAATAGGGAGTGAGTGTTGTATGAAAAAGTATAAATGCAAAGCATGGCTGGGTATTGTTTTGTGCATGGCAATTGTGCTGACGCTTTTCGGCGGCGTCGCGTTCGCCGGGGAGGAAACGGAAAGCGCGCCGACGGCACAGGAATCCCAAAGCGTCCCGGAGGGATGCGCGCTTACGGAGGGATGCGTCCTTGAAGCGGGGCACGAGGGCGAATGTGACGCCACGCCTGTAATGGACGGAGAAGAACCGGAGGAAAAACCTTCGGCAGAGCCGGATAAGACAACTGAGCCGGGGTCTGCGGACATACCAACAGGGCCGGCCATGTTTGCGGCTCCTGCGCCCTTGTTGGCGGCAAACAGCGGGGATACGGCGGAGGATGCGGCAACGTTTACGTTTAAGCCCGGAACCACAAATGAGGAAATTATAGCCGCATGGGGCGAAGGCGCGGCAAGCATTGCGGCGAACGGCGACGGGACATATACGGTTACCCTGCTTAAAAATATCGGGATGGGGCAGGGCCAAAATATTAACTTCGGCGAATATTCCCTGGGCGCGGGGCAGCCCCGCATGATCCTTGACCTGAACGGAAAAACCATCACGGGGCCGAGCATCGTGATCGCGAACCTGGGGAACCTGACCATCAAGGGCAGCGGATCGGTTATTTACAGCGGCGGCCAGTATCTGGCGGCGGTCAACAATGCGGGCTATAACCTGACCATCGAGGGCGGTACGTTTGCCTGCAACGGCGCGGGCAGCGCGGCGTATAATGCGGCAATCAGCACGACAGCCGGAGCGACAACGGAAATCAACGGCGGCACGTTCAACGGCGGCGCTGCCGGGGCGGTCATATCGTATGGAGAGACGATCGTCAACGGCGGTACGCTCGAAGGAAAATACGGCGTAGTGGCGAAGGTAACCGGCGACGGAAATGAAGGCAGTATTACATTCCCGGAAGGTTCGACTGCTGCTGTGAACGCGGAGGCAATGCCCTTTGTGGTGCAGGGCCAAAACGGGAAAACCGGGAGTATCACGGTGGCCGGAGGAACGTCCACGGGCGGCAGTATCCTTGGAACGCTGGGCACCGTAGAAGATAAAACGTCTGCCCTGGCGGTCACCGGCGGGACGCATGAGGCGAACCCCACCGATTATGTCCCGGCGGGGGAAGACAACACGGTAGCGAAATTTACCGCGGCAGGCACGGGCGAGACGGCATACGTTGTCGGCGCGGAAGGGATTGGCCAAAAAGCCGCTTCCGCCGCGGCGGGAGATGAAATCAATATCCTGTCCGGCGATGTAAGCCTTTCCGGTATGCCGGACGGCATTACCGTAAAAAATGAAGGCGGCGGCGAAGTGGCGGTCAACGGGTCTGCGGTTGCGGCGGGAGATGAAATCATTACGCATACCCATCATGCCGTCAGGGTGGATGCAAAAGAAGCGACGGCAATAGAGCCCGGAAATATTGAATATTGGTATTGCCCGGATTGCGGGAAATATTTCAGCGATGAAGCGCTGGCACAGGAGGTCAGCCTTGCCGATACGGTGATCCCGGCGACGGGCGAACCCCAGCCCGTTGAAAAGGACGTTTATTACCAGTGTCCGACGACAGGGGTAACGCTGCACGCGGACACCACGGCGGTGCCGGAAGGCGCGCGCCTGGTTGTGCAACCGGTTGCGGAAACAGACGCGGCGTATGCGGACGCAAAGGAACTGCTGAAGGATAAGGCGGGCAAATTCGTGCTGTACGACATCACGCTGGTGGATGCGGAAGGAAACGCGATACAGCCGGAAGGCCCGGTGGTAGTGGGCATCCCGGTACCGGAAGGATATGATACGGCGAAGCTGGCGGTGCACCGTATTAATGACGATAAGACCACGGCGGAATACGGAGTGACAGAGGATAAGGGCATGGCCTACATCCAGACAGAACACTTCAGTAAATACGCGCTGGCCGAAAAGGGAAGCATGACGGAAGCGGGCGGCACGGAAACGCCGTCAACGGCGGGCACGCCAAAGACGGGCGATACGGCGGATATGGCGCCGTACATCCTGCTGGCGGTGGCTGCGGGAGCGGCGATCGTGGCAGGAACGGCCGTAGTGGTGCGGAAAAGGCGGCATTGCGAGAAATAGCAAAGTATATTACCTGGAAAAGGGGAACGGCTCCATCCATTGCGGACGGGGCCGTTTTTTTATATGACTATCCCATAAAAATATGGTAGAATAAACATATGGACCAGAAAACCTTTTGGCGGGAACAGACCTCGCAGAAAACGAAATCTTATATTATATGGGGCGTGCTGGGCGGGGCGTTCCTGTGCCTCAACGCGCTCATTTCCATGTCGTTTTACGGCGCGCTGGCGCTGATCAGCGTGGCGCTGGTGGGCGGCCTTACGCTGGGCATGTATTTTAAGCAGAGCCGCGTGTGCGCGCTGGTCCTGCTGGTGCTGTTTGTACTTTCAAACGGGATAAGCGCCTATTTTATACAGCTTGGCGTGATGGAATGGATTTTGATTGTGGTGTTCGGCTATGCGCTTGTGTGCGGCATGCTGGGAACCTTTTCATTCCAAAAGGAATGGCGGGCATATAAAAACAAAAATGCGCTTCCCCCAAACGAATGAAAAGGGATACCCGAATCCGGCGTGGGAAAGCGCCGGATTTTTTTGACGAAAAAAGCTTGACTCTCCCCGTGCGGGAAGGTTTACACTGATATCACCCGTTAAACACGCGCGTTTGAAAGGGAATTTTAACAATGTACAGCATCGGGATGTTCTCGAAAATTTATCAGGTTACGCCCAAAACCCTGCGGCATTACGACGAGGTCGGCCTGCTTGCGCCCGGCTATGTGGACCGCGAAACAGGCTACCGCTATTACGGACACGAACAGGCGGTGCGCCTGCGGCGCATCCTCGAGTTCAAACGAATGGGGTTTTCCCTGCCGGAAATATTGGGGATGATCGAGCTTGCGCCCGGCAGCGGGGAGCTTTACCGCCGCATTGTGCGCAAGCAGCAGGAAATCGGGGACCGGATTGCGGAGGAAAACGGCAAGGCCGCGAGGCTTGAACATTTCCTGCTGTACGGAACAGGAGAAGCCATGCAGGAATATGAACCGGTTATCAAAAGAATCCCGGGATGCACCGTCGCGTCTATGCGCCGGGTGATCCCGGACCACGGGGCGCTGTTTGACCTGATGCCGAACGTGATGGGCCCGGAGATGATGCGCCTCGGCTGCGAATGCGCGGAGCCCGCGTACTGCTTCAATATCTGCCGCGACGGCGAATACCGCGAAACGGATATCGATATGGAGATGTGCGAGGCGGTGGTGGAAGCAAAGGAGGATTCGGACCTCGTGACCTTTAAAACCATTCCCGAGGTGCCGGAGGCGGTGTGCGTCAGGCATTACGGAGGCTACGACACCTTTGCCCCGGCCCACGCGTTCGTTGCGGAATGGATTGCACAGAACGGGTATGAGCTGTGCGGCGAGCCGCGCGAAAGCTATATCGACGGCATCTGGAACAAGGAAACCGAAGCCGAATGGATGACGGAGATACAGTTCCCCGTGAAGAAGGTGGAGTAAAGCAATGAAAAAGAGGAAAGGGGGATGCCTTTCCTCTTTTTTTATTGTGAAAAAATTTTGGCTCCCTCAACTTGCAGAGCGCCGCAGGCCGCGGATTACGGCTCCACGATGTTGAAGAAAAAGTCGTAGGTCACCATGTGCTCCGTCAGCTTGCCGATCACGTCCCGGTCTCCTTCGATGGTGATATTCTGCTTTTGCTGCTCCGCGTCTTTGGCGAGGATGGCAAACATCGCCGCGCGCGGCAGCGTGAGCGTCGCGTCCGCGTCATCCGCCTGCGCGCCCTTCTGGTACAGGAGTACGCCCGAATCCACGGTCACAAGGTACGGCTCTTCGTCCGTGATGTTGAAGTTGATTTTGAGGTTCAAATCCTGCGCGGCGTTCGCGTCCAGCAGGATGCCCATCTGGTCGAACATCATGTCCGGCGTCATCGCGCGCTGCAAATCGGCGCTGGCGTTGGCCTTTTTGTCCGGATCGTTCGTCGTACCGTCCCGCAGTTCCTTCGCCCCCGAGAGGTAGGCGTTTCGCCACGTGCCGGATTCCGCCTGGTATGCAAGCTGTTCCAGCGCGTCGGCGCAAAGGTAGCGCGCCTGTTCGTTTCCCGGGTCGGCGAACACCAGCACGTTCGTGATCTCCGCCACCCACTGGTATTCCCCGTTATCAAAGTCCTCCTTTGCCTTCCTCAGTACTTCCTCCGTATCGCCAAGGTATTCCACATACTTTTGGGCGCTGTCGGACGGCGCAAGCGGGTTTAAGTTTACCGGGTTCGCGTCGTACCAACCCATGTATTTCTGATAAACCGCCTTGGAGTTGTGCGCCACCGTGCCGTAATACTGCCGCGTGTACCAGTTCTTTTCCAATGCTTCGGGCAGCTGAATCATATTTGAAATTTCGTCCGACGTGTAACCCTGGTTTAAATACATCAGCGTCTGGTCATTGATGAACTTGTACATGGCCGCCGTGTTCTGCATGTATTCGTTGATAAAATCGTTGCCCCAGTGCGGCCAGTTGTGCGCCTGGAACACCACTTCGGCCTTGTCGCCGTAGCGCGTGATGGCTTCCATGATGTATTCCGCCCACGCGTTGCCGTCGCGCACCTCCGCGCCGCGCAGCGTATACAGGTTGTGCAGCGTGCCCGTGCAGTTTTCCGCCAGCCACAGCGCGTTTTTCTGCGGGAACCACGTGTTCATCTCGGCGGGCGCTTCCGTGCCCGGCGTCATCTGGAATTCCATTTCCACGCCGTCCACCGTGCGCGTCTCGCCGGTTTTGGTGATCGTGTCGTTGGGCGTAATATAGGAAACGGTTCCCTTGGACTGCCCCATGCCGATGCCGATGGAAAGGGAACCGGCCTCCCCCGGCTCAAGGATGGTGCCGTATTGGTAGCCCGCGCGCCGCCCCATGGCGTTGCCCGCATATACGTTTTCGCTGACCGCGTGCTCGTGGAACCCTTCGGGCACGATGATGGGAATATCCGCCGCCTGCTCTTCCGTAATAATGCCCTTGATGCCGCCGTAGTGGTCCACGTGCGGATGGCTCATGACGATGCCCGTAACCGGCCGCTCGCCCAGTGTTTCGTCTACCAGCGCTTTCGCCGCCGCCGAACATTCCGTGCTCATCAGCGGATCGAACACGATCCAGCCCGTATCTCCCTCGATGAACGTGATATTTGTCATGTCGTACCCGCGCACCTGGTAGACGCCGTCCGCCACCTCGAACAGCCCGTATAGATGATTGAGCTGCGCGTTGCGCCACAGGCTGGGGTTTGCCGTATCCGGCGCTTCGGCGTCCAGGAAGTCGTACGCCTTCTGGCTCCATACCACTTTTCCGGTATCGTCCTTGAGTTCCAGTTCGTCCGGCGCGGCCAAAAGCCCTTTTTGCGCGAATTCCTTTTCCTGCTCGTCCGTGAAATCAAGCAGCGCGTACACGCCGTCCTGCGCGGCGATGGTCTGCTCCGTCGGCAGCTTGGAAGAAGCGTCGAATTCCGCCGCCGTATTTTCTTCTTCTGCCTGCACCGTTTCCGCGGGGGCCGGTGCAGACGGCGCTGCGCCGCCCTCTGTGGGCTGCGGCGTACACGCCGCCAGCGCGAGCGCCAGAATCAGGACCGCTGTCAAGATTATGTGTTTTTTCCTCATGCTTTTTCCTCCTGTTTTGGTTCCCGCCATCCATTCGAAAAGGACAGGTCTTTATTTTGTATGTCTTTTCCTTCGGTAGATTACGACAGCCAGGATTGCCGCTCCCGCAGCAACAACCAGTATTACCCACGGCCATATGTTCGTTTCGTCGCCCGTTTGGGGGGCGCCGGTTGGCGCCGTTGGGGTCGGTGCCGCCGTCGCAACTGCCGGTGCTGTCGTGGTTGTCGGTGCTGCCGTGACTGTCGGCCCCGTCGTGGCTGTTGGTGCTGTCGTTGCGGTCGGTGCCGCCGTCGTCGTTGCGGTCGGCTGCGTTTCTTCCCCGATCACGGTGAACTGCGTGGAACCAACGTTCTGCACCCCGCCGTCGTTGAAAAATGCTTCCAGCTTATATTTCCCGGCGGGCAGGGTGGCAAGGAATTCCTTATTCAGCGTCACTTTCACGCTGCCTTCCTCCGCGATGCCCGCGACGCCGCTATAGCCCGGGTATTTCAGCTGCGCCTTCGTTTCGCTTTTCGGCACGATTGTAAAATCCGTGCCGTTCAGGCTCAGCCTGCTCAGGTTGGCAAATTTCCCCGCAAATTCCCAGTGCCCGTCCTGGCCCGGCTGCACTTCCGGCGTATCATTGGTTACGCTGTGGTCCGGCTCGGTGACCGTCACCTGCGCCTTGCCTTTTGTCTTTCCCTGGCCATAGTTGTCGAAAACGCTTTCCGCCGTCACGGTGATCGTTCCCGCCTTCTCGTCCTCGCCGACGGTCAGCAGCCCGGTCTGTGGATCGATCTTCGTATCCCTGGACTTCTGGCCGGAAACCGACCATGTGACGGTTTTCTTATCCACCTTATCCTGGTCTGATTCCACAACGTACACGGTCGCCGTAAACTTCTGCTGCTGTGTTTCCCCTTTTTCCACGGACAGCGACGCGGGCTCGACAGTGACCTTCGACACGCCCACTACCGTCAGTTCGCCGATCTCGCTCGTCGTCGCGTCGTTGAACTTATTCGCCGCCGCATCGGCCTTCAGAACGTACACGCCGGGCCTGAGGCTGCTGAGCTTCGCAGGGTCAACGTCAACCGTGGGAAGCTTATACTCTTGAAAACCTACATTCTCCCCGTCGTAACCATTGATCAGGTCTATCGCAAAGGATTTGGCGCCCAGCACCACCCTGCCTTTGTCCTCGTCCTCCACGTAAACCGTAACGTCAAGAGGAGGCGCCCCCCCCCTGCATAATCAAAATATAATTATCATCGCCATGGCCCGCGGCGGTCTTGTTCGCAGTCACATAAAGGCCATGCGGGTCGCGGTGCCAGGTTGTGTAGAACCTCTCATACTTGTCGGGGGCGTTTATCTGCTGCGCGCCCGCCTGAATGGTCAGGTGGTTCATATTATATTCATCATGCGTGTCCCTGTTGACCGCCTGGTGCAAGTGGTCGCTGAGGACCGGCTGCCCTTTTTCGACGGTGATAATGCCCTCCGTATGGTACTTCGCCCACCGATACTCCTGACTATCCGTCGGCATGCCGGACCACTTGTACTGGACGTCCACCCAGACCTTGTAGTAGTCCGGTACGCTGAAGGCATGCCACGCTTTGCCGTCGGTGCCGTATTGTCCGATGGTCTGCGTTGGCTCCGGTTGCTGAGCAGACATATAGTGCCATATAGTGCTCGGCTCCGCGGCCACAGGCAGCTTGTTATATACGTCATCCGGCGTCATGGTAAAAAACGCCGACGTCGCCTCGGGCAGCCAGTCTATTACCTCGCCTTGCCCGTTGGTGACTGGCAAGTCGTACTTCGCTTCGAACACCATTTTTTCCGGGCAGGAGAATATGACGGTCCTGGCGTCCTTATTATCGCCAATAATGGCGTCCCTGTCGCCGGCGATGATCGTTTCCGGGTCCCAGGTAAACGCGGGCGTGTCCCCGTCCGCCGCGGCGACCACCGTGGTCCCCACGAAGGTTAGCGCCAGGATGAGGATCAAGATAAGTCCCAGTTTGTTCTTTTTGCGTTTCATTTTTGTGTCCCTCCAGTGCAGGTTCTTTATTCCGATTCCGTGAGAGGCGGCATACGATGACACCCCCTTGTTGATATGATTTCTGTTGCAGGAAATATGCCCCGGAAGCTGTTCCCGCTATGGCGCGTGTCTTGCCCGGAATTATTTTTTATTCACGACTGCCTTTTTTTGTGCCACCATAAGCAATGCACACGCGCTTGCCGCCGCAAGGACAAGCCACAGCCAAACGTTTGTTTCGTCGCCCGTTTTAGGAGCGCCGGTTGGCGCCGTTGGGGTTGGCGCCGTCGTGGCTGCCGGTGCCGCCGTCGCCGTTGCGGTCGGCTGTGTTTCTTCTTTTACGACGGTGAACTGCGCAAAGCCGATGTTCTGCACCCCGCCGTCGTCAAAAAATGCTTCCAGCTTATATTCTCCCGCGGGCAGGGTGGCGAGAAATTGCTTATACAGCGTTACCTTCACGCTGTCTTCCTCGGCGATCCCCGCGACGCCGTTATAACCCGGGTATTTCAGCTGCGCCTTCGTTGCGCTTTCGGGAATGATCGTAAAATCCGTGCCGTTCAGGCTCAGCCTTCTTAAGTTGGAGAATGTACCGGAAAATTCCCAATGCCCGTCCTGGCCCGGCCGTATTTCCGTTGTGCCGTTGGTCACGCTGTGGTCCGGCTCGATGACCGTCACCTTCGCCTCGCCGCGCACCTTGTCCTGGCCGTTATTGTCGAAAACGCTTTCCGCCGTCACGGTAATCGTGCCTGCCTGTTCGTCCGCGCTGACGGTCAGCAGCCCGGTCTGTGGATCGATCTTCGTATCCCTGGATTTCTGGCCGGAAACCGACCATACGACAGATTTGTCGCCCACCTTGTCCTGATCGGTCTCCACAACGTCCACGTTTGCCGTAAACTGCTGCGCCGCTCCCTTTTCAACGGACGAGGACGCGGGATCGACGGAAACCTTCGATATGCCCGCCACCTTAAGCGTGCCAATCTCCTGCCCATGCGTCGCCTCGTTGTTCATATTGGCCCCCGTATCGGCCAGCAGCGTGTACTCGCCGGGCTTCAGCTTGGAGAGCGCCGCCCCGTCAAAGGGAACCGTTGGAAGGTCAAACTTTGTATACTGGTCGGGAGCGGGAAAAGCCTTCCCGTTAATATCGTTGATCACAGCGGGCATCATCTCCTCCGCGCCCAGGTCTACGCGCTGGCCCCCGTCTTCCACATAGACCGTAACGTCCACCGGAACTTCGTACTGCGAGCCCGAGCCCTCGCCCGCGACGCTCTTGGCCGCGTACACATAAAAGCCGTTGCGGTACCATGTTTTGTCCTTCAGCGTATACGGGCTGTTGGGATCGGGTATATCCGTCGCGCCCGCGGGCATCGCCAGGTTGTTCATCTCGATCATATTCTGGAGCGGCTCGTTTGTCTGGGGCCAGGTGCCGGAGAGGATGGGCTGCCCCTTATCGACGGAAACCTGGGTCACGACGCCTGTGTCGGGAAGGTCTCCGCCGTAGTTGAACGCCGCGAAGTTGCTGCGGCCGGGGTTCTTCCCCAAGGCGCTCGGGTCGGTTGGGTTGGGGTCATCGCTGTTCCATACCGACGGCCTGGGAAGGTAATACCTGACCTTCAGGGACATCTCGAATGTCGGCTGCGGTACCAGGAAATAGGTCTTGCCGGCAAATGGATCGTCCGGGTCTTTGTTGTCGTTTTTGAAATTAAGCGTCTGTCCCGGGTACGTCGGGTTCGGGTATTCCCATACAAAGCTCGGGTCCGCCCCCGCGTCCGTCGCGTACATATCCCTCAAGTCTTTCAGCGACTTGGTGAACGTAGTCCTTTCGAGTTTCCAGTCTATTATGGTGGTGTTGTCCGTGTCGTAGACGGGCACGTATTCGTCGTTAAAGAATACCATCTCTTCCGGCGGATTGAAAACGACACTCCTTAAGGTGTCCCCGCCGGCGATGATCGGGTTCGGCGACCAAGTGAACATACGCGGGTCCTCGCCCGCGGCAAGCACCGTGCTCCCCACAAACATAAGGACCAATATGAGGATAATCCCCAGCGTCATTTTGCTCTTCTTTCCCTTTTTCATTTTATAGCCCCCTGTGAAAAATTTTTACCGCGCCCGTTTCGGGCCGCGCCGATTGCCGATCCTGTCAAAAGGCCCCTTTTGCCTGTATGACGCGTTCGTTTTATTTCGGCGCTTCCGCTTTTTTGTTCCGATGCACAAACCAGATGATCCCTGCGCTTCCTGCCGCCGCAAGGACAAGCCACAGCCAAACGTTTGTTTCGTCGCCCGTTTTAGGAGCGCCGGTTGGCGCCGTCGTGGCTGTTGGTGCTGCCGTCGCCGTTGCGGTCGGCTGTGTTTCTTCCCTTATCACGGTGAACTGTGCGGAACCGATGTTCTGCACCCCGCCGTCGTCAAACGCGGCCTCCAGCTTATATTCCCCGGCGGGCAGGGTGGCAAGGAATTCCTTATACAGCGTCACCTTTACGCTGCCTTCCTCCGCGATGCCCGCGACGCCGTTATAACCCGGATATTTCAGCTGCGCCTTCGTCGCGCTTTCGGGAATGATCGTAAAATCCGTGCCGTTCAGGCTCAGCCTGCTCAGGTTGGCAAATTTACCGGAAAATTCCCAGTGCCCGTCATGGCCCGGCTGTATTTCCGATGTGCCGTTGGTTACGCTGTGGTCGGGCTCGGTGACTGTCACCTGCGCCTCGCCCTGTTTCCTGCCCTGGCCGTTGTTGTCGAAAACGCTTTCCGCCGTTACGGTAAGCGCCGTACCGGCCTTTTCATCTTCGCCGACGGCAAGCAATCCCGTTTTGGGGTCGATCTTCGTATCCCTGGATTTCTGGCCCGAAACCGACCACGTGACGGTTTTGTCGCCTAGCTTGTCCTGATCGGTTTCCAAAACATCCACGTTTGCCGTAAACTGCCGTGTTCCGCCCTTTTCAACGGAGGAGGACGCGGGATCGACGGAAACCCCCGTGATCCCCATTACTGTGATCGAGCCGATTACGTTGCCCGTAGAAGCCTCGTTATAACCGTTCGCGGCCGAATCTGCCAACAGCGTATACACGCCGGGCTCCAGCTTGGAAAGGTTGGGTTCTCCCTTCAATGCGGGGGTCGTGCTCGCGATTGTCGGCGGGTCGCACGGTTCGTTCCAAGGCACCACGTTAAGCGCGGCCTGGGCCTCCGTGCTGTTCGTCCGGCCGCCGAACAGGTTCAGCGGCACGGCCGTGAACATTTTGGAGCCAAGGTCCACCCTGTCCCCGTCCGCGTCTTTCACATAAACCGTCACTGCGACAAAGTTTTCGGGCACGGACCTGTCGCTTTGGCCCGCCAGGCTGTAGTAGGTGCACACGTAAGCGCCCGCCTGCATCCGGTCGTAGCCGAAGTCGATCCGCCCTTCCGGGTCCCCGTCCGCGTAGGGGCTCCTCACGGTCGTATCGCCCACGGTGAGGGAAAGGTCGTTCATTGGAATGAACGTGAAGTCGGTATTATCCTCAAGCTTTGCCTTCATCTCTCCCCAGACGGCCGGACGGCCCTTCCCAACGGGGACGGTGGTCGAGATGACGTCGCTTTCGAGCGTCCTCTCGGGCGGGTCTTGCTTCTCGCCGGGCACCTTTTCCGGAAGTTTCCAAACGAAGTCGGCATGCACTTTTACCTCCGCTTCGGTCGGTATGGGAAACCCGAAGGACAAATCCCCCGGCGCTTCGCTTTGGCGGGCTTCATACGGACTTTTGTCCGGGTCATACTGGATGCTCCAATTAAAAGCTAACTGTGCCTCCGGGTCTGTCGCCTGCATCTCGTCCAGCTGCGACTTGGTCAGGTAGCGATCTAAATAATTGCCATATCCCTCCAAATTCTCCGCGGGTCCCCAACTCTGGTAGCCCGGCTGGCCCGGATCGGCTGTCCAGTGGGAGTACGGTCCCGTCGTAAAGTGGAACTCCAGGTCATCGGGGATCGAAAAATCCACGCCCTGGTAAACTGTCCCGTCCGGCCGGACAACGGGGGAACCCTGGTTTCCCCCGGCGAAAGGCGTCTCCGGCTCCCAGGTAAACATCTGGCTCCCGACTACGGCAAACGCCGTGGTTCCCACAAACACAAGCGCCAGTATCAGGAACATCATAAGTCCCAGCCTGCTCTTTTTACATTTCATTCTTCCATCCTCCGTTGTAGGCGGTTTAATGCGTCCCCAATGCCGCGCAATATAAGCAATATAAATTGGAAATAGGTAACAGTACGTTTACATATGGCTTCCGATAGATAGTATAATTTTATGGCCTGGCCGTGAGAAAGTAAATCCAACCGGTATTAGGTTTTTGAAATTTAACCGGATTTTTATGGTATAATAAGGACAATTCCAAAAACACAGTCCCAAGCGATTTTAAGAGGTGAGCCATATGGATTTCAGCAGTGAAAAATATATTCCGTCCTCGCTGCCGGAGGTATGTACCGGCCGGGGCGGGGTGCTGGACAAGATTGACGAAATGTGCCGCGAACGGCTTCTTTATATCCAGGCGCCGGCCGGGTACGGGAAAACGGTTACGGCGAATTTATGGCTGCAAAGAAGCGGCGCGCGCCACGTATGGATATCGCTCGACGAATACGACAACAACCCGGAGCTGTTTTACAGGCTGCTTTGCTCCGCGGTGACGCATACGCAGCCGGACGGCGGCGCGGAAGCGTTCGATACGGGCGGGGCTTTTTCCAGCGCGCCGGTGGAGTATGCCATGCTCCTGACGATGCAAATTACGTCGCCGGGGCGGCCCGTGTATATCGTCCTTGACGACCTGCATTCCATTACCCAGGAAGATATCCTTGAATCCCTGCCGTATTTCATCAGGCGGCTGCCCGCCGAATACCGGTTTATTATGATTAGCCGGACCGATATGCCCCCGCAGGTTGCCGACGTATTCGGGGACCGCGCGGGCTTCTTCGGCGCGGACAGCCTCGTGTTTACCAAAACGGAGATTCTGGAGCTGTTCCGCCTTGCGGGGCACGAAATTACGCAAGAGGAAGCGGATATTGTCCTGGAGCATACGGGCGGCTGGGCCATTGCCGTCAGCACGCTTGCCGCAAACAGGCAGCTGCCCGATTTTGAACGGGAGGGCAGCGACATCCTGCACGGCTATATGGAAAAACAAATCTGGGAAGGCCTTGCGCAAGCGGATAAGGATATGCTGATGAAGGTGAGCGTCGTCAGCGATTTTTCTACGGAATTGTTCCGGCGGCTGACGGGGAAAAAAGAGCCCCGGGCGGCCATTTCCGGCATACTGCGCAGGAACCTGTTTTTAAGCAGGATCGGGGACGACCTTTACCGTTTCCACGCCCTGTTCCTGGATTTTTTGCGGAAACAGCAGGAGAAATCCCGGATCGACAAACGCAAGCTTTATAAAACGGCCGCCGAATATTACAGTAAAAAAGGCGATTTGTATACGGCCCGGCACTATGCGATCCTCGGCGGGCATATCAAATTCCTTTCCTACCAGATATACGGCGAATCCCAATATACGGGGTTTGCCAACAACCGCTCCATCAGCGCGTATGTGGGCGGCGTGGGGTCGTATATCAGCAAAATCCCCCTCGAAGCGTACCAAAAATATCCCTACCTCAACATTTCCGCTGTCTGGTATTATTACCTGACGGGCTACGCGGATAAAATGCAGGAAGCGCTGGACCGGCTTTACGGCAGCCTCAAACGGATTGCCCTGCGGTATCCCGAATTCCTCGAGCTTACGATCCTTGTGTGCACGCTCGACCCGCGGAGGAAATTTATGGACATGATCCGGCAATACGGCAAGCTGCCGCCGGTTAAAATACGCCACGGGGGACAGCAGGGGGCTTCCATTACGGTCAATATGCCCTTTGCGCACCGCTGCCTGCGGGACTATTCGGAGTTTTCGCTGTACGACGGCTTTGAAGAGAAGCTCGAACGGTCGGTGGGCACCATTTTCAAGAAATATTTCAAGACCGCAATGCTCCTGATCCAATCCGGCTTTGCCTATGAGAAAAACCAATGGAAGGACGCGCTTCCCTTCTGCGACAAGGCGGAACGGGAGATAGACGAGACCACGTCTGACGAGGTGCTGTTTGCCACCCTTGCGCACCGCTGGACGACGCTTTACGCGATGGGAAGGGACGCGGAAGCCCTGGACCTGCACGATAAGATTGAAAAAATACTGGTGCAAAAGGACGCGCTTTATTTAGCGCCGAATTTCAAGGCGCTTAAAACGGACATGGCCCTCTGGAGCGGCAACCGGGCGGCCGCGGAGGAATGGCTGGACGAATATTTTGTGCACCGGGAAGACCACCTGATGCTGTACCGGATGTACCAATACCTTGCCACCATACGCGCCCTGATTGCCCTCGACCGGATTGCGGACGCTATGGATTACTGCCGCCGCGTCAAGCTGCTGGCGGTTGATTTTGACAGGGTGATCGACGTAGCCGAGGCCGATGTGCTGCTGTCCGTCTGCCTGTACCGCTCGTCCCGGCCGGACGAGGCCGCCGAAACGATGCTCGGGGTCATCGGTGCCCTGCATCCGTATGGGTTTTTAAGGCCGGTTTCCATCGAAGGGGCGGCGGTCGTTCCCGTTTTGAAAAAATGCCTTTCACAGGTGGAACGAAACGAAAAAGACTATGGGTTTTCAGCGCGTTATGTGAACGAAATATACATCGCCGCGCAGGAGCAGGCGGGCCGCCGGAAGGGGCTGCCCGCGCCGCCGGAGCCCCTCCAAAAATTATCCAGGCAGCAAAAATGCATGATTGAATATTTGGCCAGGGGTTATAAAAATACGGATATCGCAAACGAAACCGGTCTTTCCGTGCGCACGGTCAAGACGCATCTTTTCCTCGCCTACCAGAAGTTGGGCGTATCGAATGCGGCCGACGCCGTGGCGAAGGCCCGGGAAATCGGCGTAATTTAATCCCGGTGAAGGAGGGACGCCGCGGGATAAGCGTTTTCCCCGGCCATCCCGCTCGAGGTTTTCCGTGATCTCCCGGCCGCTTCCGGGAAGAAACATAGTATAAAAATAATAGGTTAGCAAATGCTAACCTAAAGGACCGCAAAAATACCTCGACAGCAATATTTATTTTTCGCCGGAAATCATGCCTTCCACCGCATCCTGCGCGGCGGGAAAATCTGCTTCGGAAACAAAGATGTCGTCCCCCTGCGGGGACGAACCCATATAAGCGTCGAGCGCCTGGCCGAAGAAGTCCCTGGGCTGTGTGACGACGGGGATTTTGTTCTGGCCGAGAACGTCTACGATCATTGCGGTTTCAACAGCGCTCGCTGTGGACGCGAGCAGGACACGTTTTTCCATAAGAGATCATCCTTTCAGGTTGGGTAATGGTTAATTGGAAAAAAGAACGGCACAGACAATGAGCGCCGTGACAATGGCGGCTGTAATCCAGATGCGGATATGCCGGGCCGGGTCGGGCGAGGCCTGCTCTTCTTCCGGCTCTTCCTGCGAAGCCCCGGCGCAGCCGTCCTCCAGGATGGAAGCGGCAAGCTCTATGGCGGAATCGTAATCCATCCGGTCCACAAAAATATCGCATCCCCCCGGCGGTTCTTCCTGCGCAACCCCCTGCGGTTCGCGCACAAACGCGGGAATGGCGTTATCGTTCAGCAGGCCGACGAGCATGGCGCCCGATTCGCGGCTGCATGTGGAAACGAGGAACACGCGGTTTGCTTCATCGCCATAGGCCGGGGGAGGCCCTTCGTCCGGCTTTGCGGGGAGCCGCTCCACCAGGCGCGCGCCGCAGTCGGCGCATACGGTATAGCCCTCATCATATTCGGTTCTGCAATTCGGACAAAAAGGCATTGTTTTCGCCTCCGCTGGATATTATTTGGACAAGAAGACAAGCGTAATGACAAGAAAAACAAGCCAGACAGCAACGAACGATCCGATCAGGATGCGCACGCGCCGCCGACCCGGATTCTTTTCCGGAAGGTCCACGGCTGTTTCCGGCTGGGACAAAAATTCCCCGGCAAGCGCCGCGGCGGCTTCATAGTCCGCCTCGTCCACATAAATTTCTTCGCCATAGATAGAAAATCCGGAATAAACATTAAGGTAATTTCCGGCTTCCTTTTGTTGCACAAACGCACGGATGCCATGCTGGCCAAGGATATCGGTAATCATGGCGCTTTCAACCGGCCCCTGTGTGGAAACGAGAAAGGTGCGCTTCATGGGGGCATACCGGACGGTTTTTTCCTCCGGCGCATGCGGGGGTTTCCCTGCCTCGCGCGGGAGTTTATCCGTAAGGCGCGCGCCGCAGTCGGCGCACACGGTATAGCCTTCGTCGTATTCGGTTTTGCAATTTGGACAGAAGGGCATATTTTCCACCACCCCTTTTTCCAATAGTAACACATGATGGGCCTGTATAACAAGGGAAATGTGTATATTGGGAAAAGATATCACATTCTGTTTTAAACCCGTACCGCGTGGAATTCCCGGACGAAGGGACGAAAAAGGGAAATGCCGCCCCAAGGGGGCGGGAATGAGGCGCATGGAAACGGCGGGGAAACCCGCCGCGCGCGCGTTATGCCGGAAGAAAAAAGCGCGCTATTTCAAAAGGACTTGCGACAGATTTTATATAAAAAAATGAAGTGAAACTTCAAAATAAAATATAAAAAATGAAGTAAAATGACGAGGAGAAACCATGAAGAAACCGAAAGCAAATACGGATAAATTGGCTGTAATAAAAGAAAAATTCAAGAAATATAGAGACGTGCAAAACAAAAATAATTCAAAATAAACTTCAAAATTATAAAAAAGTATTGACACTTCAACTAGAAGTTGATATTATGAAGTCGAAGTTAAGAAGGACATTATCCATCCATTCACGAATATAATTAAGAATAACAATAAAAAGGTGGACGTCTGTATGACATCGATTGATAATGATATTTTTGTAAAGGTCCGTTTCCTGTATCCTTCCCTGTCCAAATCGGAAAAAGCCGTTGCGGATATCCTGCTGGACGAAGGGGAAAACGTCACCAATTATACCATGGCGGAATATGCCGAGAAGGCGGGATGCAGCGACGCTTCCATCCTGCGTTTCTGCCGGAGGCTGGGGGTGGAGGGCTTTGCCGACCTCAAGCAGCAGCTTGCGGACGTCACCACATACACCTACGACCACGGCGCATACCGGATTTCAAAAGAGGACGACCTGCGGACGATTTTCCAGAAAATTATCTGGTATTACGAGCGGACGCTGAAAGATACGCTTACATTATATAACGACGATTATGACAAGGCGCTGGAAGCGATGCGCAATGCAAAGGCAATCCATTTCTTCGGCGTAGGGGACGCGCACCTCGTGTGCGAAGCGGCCCAGATGAAGTTTGCCCGGATCGGGATCAACTGCACGGCCTACAGCGATACGGCTTTGATGCTGGCGACGGCAAGCCTGCTGGGGGAAGACGACGTAGTGGTCGGCATTTCCTTTTCGGGCGATACGCGCGTCGTTGTGGACGCGACAAGGATCGCGCGGGAAAACGGCGCAAAAACAATTTGTATCGTGCACTTTGAAAAATCAAAGCTGGCGAAATATGCGGACATCAAGCTTTTCACGGCCACGACCGACATGACGGCCGGGCACGATGAAATCGCGCGGAGGGCCGCGGAACACGCGATTGTTGAAACCCTCTATATGGGTATGATAACAAGGGATGCGGAAAAATATAAACCCAGGATCAAAAAGACGATTTCCGCGATTATTGCAAATAAGTAGAACCGAACCCTAACCGAATTCCAAACATCATTTTAAAACGGCAAAGCCCTGATGAAAAGCAGGGTGTCTTTCCTATTGCCCGATATACCCCCGATTGCGTACGAATCGGGTCTATATAAAAAATCTTAAAGGGAAAAATTGGAGGTAAACATGAAAAAGAAGTTTGTTTGTATGCTGGCAATTTTAGTGGTTGGCATTTTAATGTTCACGGCCTGCGCGCAGCAGCCTGCGGCGCCGTCTGAAAGCGCTTCGGCGGAAGCCTCGGCTTCGGCGGCGGAAAGCGCCCCGGCGGAAACGGCGGACGGGGGCGGGGAATCGCAATACAAAATGGCGTTCTCCGGCTCGGAGCTCGCCAACCCGTGGGTCGCGATGGTAAAAGACGGCTTTGAAGCGGCGTGCAAAGACAACGGGATTGAATTCGTATCCTTAAACGCGGGCAGCGACGTGGACCAGCAGGTCGCGGACGTGGAAAACATAATCGAGAGCGGCTATAACGCGCTGGTTTTCAACCCGATTGACGGAACGGCGCTTGAAACGGTACTGAACAAGGCGACGGACGAAGGAATCGCAAGCGTAACGATCGCCCAGACGGCAGACGCAGCGACGGCGGGGATCGTGCTGGACGATGCCGCATACGGCGCGGTCATCGGGCAGAACGCGGTCGACTGGATCAATGAAAACCTCGGCGGAAAAGGCAAGGTTGCGGTTTTGGCGGAAGACAACATCCAGTCCTCCATCGCCCGCGGGGACGCAATTGTGGCGACAATCGAAAAGGGCTGCCCGGACGTTGAAATCGTCGCGCGGCAGCACGCGAACACGCCCGAGCTCGGCCTCAGCGTTACGGAAAACCTGCTGCTCCAGCATCCCGACCTCAACGTGGTCGTGGCCTGCAACGACTCCGGCGGCGTAGGCGCGTTCCAGGCGTTTGAAAACGCGGGAATTTCCGGCGACGACCGCGCGATCTTTTCGGGCGACAAGACCGACGAGGCGGTGGGCTACATGAAGCAGGAAAACAGCATTTACCGCGGCACGGCGGACCTGCATCCTTACGAGAGCGGCTATAACGCGGTGCTGATGGCGCTCGAATACCTGAAGGACGGGCTCCCGGCGGAACAGGTACAGGTTCCCCTCGAAATGGAACCGATCACCCAGGCCCAGGTTTTGGCGGAAGGGTAAGCAGAAACCGGCGTATCAACCGCCCCGTGCGAAAGACGCGGGGCGGGACGCCGGCATTGGACCGGCCGGAAGGGAGAAAGAGAATGGACTTACTGAAGATCGACCACCTGTCGAAATACTATTCCGGCGTAAAGGCGCTGGACGACATTTCGTTTTCCGTACGGAAAGGGGAAATCCACGCGATCTGCGGGGAAAACGGGGCGGGAAAATCGACGCTGATTAAGGTGCTGACCGGGGCGATCCACCCGACGAAGGGCGGCTTTGAATTTGACGGGAAGGCCTATGATAAAATGACGCCGCACCAGGCAATGGAGGCGGGAATCCGCGCGATATACCAGGAATTTACGCTGATCCCCTACCTGTCTATTGCGGAAAACCTGTTTTACGGGCACGAGCTGATGAAGGGCGTGGTCCGGGACAGCGAGGCCATGAACCGACGGACGCGCGAATTGTGCGAGGAAATCGGCGTGGACCTGAACCCCAGGGAAAAGGTGGAGGCGCTTGGAATCGCCCAGCAGCAGATCGTGGAAATCCTGAAGGCGGTATCGCAAAGCGCGAAGCTGTTTATTATGGATGAACCGACGGCGCCGCTTACGCTGAAGGAAACGAAGATATTTTTCAGGATTATTGAAAAACTGAAGGCGGAGGGCGCGACGATTATTTATATTTCGCACCGCCTGGAAGAAATTTTTGAACTGAGCGACAGCATTACGGTGTTCTGCGACGGAAAATATGTCGTGACGAAAAAAACGGAGGAGCTGGATAAAAAGCAGCTGATTGCATATATGGTGGGCCGGGAGCTCGGGGAAAATTACCCGCGGGCGGCGCAGCGGCCCGGCGAGGAAGTTTTAAAGGTGGAAAACCTCAATGGAACGAGGCTCCACGATGTGAGCTTTTCCCTGCGGAAGGGGGAAATCCTCGGATTTGGCGGCCTGATCGGCGCGGGACGCACCGAGCTTGCGCGGGCAATTTTCGGCGCCGATAAAATTACCGGCGGAAAAATTACATTAAAAGGAAAAGAATATAAACCCAAGTCGCCCGCCGCGGCCCTCAGGGCCGGAATCGGCCTCATACCCGAAGACAGGAAAAACCAGGGGCTGATTATGGAAATGTCCGTGAAACAAAATATTTCCATCGGCGTACTCGACGAGGTAGCAAATAAAAAACCGTATCTCAGCAAAAAGCGGGAAACGGAATATTCGGATCAGTATATCCGCGAACTGAAAATCAAAACGCCGGCCGATACGCAGCTGGTCAAAAACCTTTCGGGCGGGAACCAGCAAAAGGTTGTGCTTGCGAAAATGATGGCGATCAACTGCGATATCCTGATTTTTGACGAGCCGACCCGCGGCATCGACGTGGGCGCGAAACAGGAGATTTATACCCTGATGCGCGCGCTGGCCGACGACGGCAAGGCGATTATCATGATTAGCTCGGAAATGCCGGAGCTGATCGGCATGTCGGACCGCATCGCCGTCATGAGCAACGGGTACCATGTGGCCGAGCTCGGCCGGGAGGAATTCTCCCAGGAGAAAATACTGGAGTATGCTTCCAGCAAATTGGTTTTGGAGGGGAATAACAATGATAAATGATAGAAGAAAGACCATGGTCAACTATTTGCTGGATTATGGCATTGTAATCGTCCTTGTGGCGCTGATGGTTATATTTTCCATCGCATCCGATAAATTCCTGAGCGCGAGCACCCTGTTTACGATCCTGCGGCAGGTGGCGGTAACGGGCATTATATCGGTCGGCATGACGTTCGTTATGCTGACGGGTGGCATCGACCTCTCGGTCGGCTCCATCGCGGGCGTGGTCAGCGTGCTCGGCGCGGTGCTGATGGTTGCGGGGGTCCCGATCTTCGGCGCGGTCGTCATCTGCCTGCTGCTCGCCGCCGGGTTCGGTTTCGTCAACGGCATTTGCGTCAATGTGTTCAACATCCCCCCGCTCATCGGGACGCTGGGCGTCATGACCTCCCTGCGCGGGGTGGCCTACCTGATTTCAAACGGCGTTCCGGTTTATGGCTTCGACGAGGGATTCAAATATTTTGCGCAGGGGTCGGTCGGGCCGATTCCCTATCCGGTGATCCTGATGGCGGCCGTGTTCCTTGTGGGCGCGTTTATCCTTATGAAAACGCGGACGGGCCGTTACATCTACGGTGTGGGCGGAAACGAAGAAGCGAGCCGCCTTTCGGGCGTAGGCGTAACAAAAATCAAATACCTTGTCTATACGGTGAGCGGACTGCTCTCCGGCCTCGCGGGCCTCATGCTGCTGGCGCGGACCAACAGCGGCCAGCCAAGCGCGGGCACGGGCTATGAAATGGATGCGATCACGGCGGTCGTCCTGGGCGGCGTCAGCATCGCGGGCGGCAAGGGCAACATCTGGCTTGTGATCGTTGGCGTAGTCATTATGGGTACGCTTTCAACGGGCATGGTTATGAACAATATCAACGATTATGTACAGCAGGTCATCAAGGGAATCGTACTCGTCGCGGCGGTTGCGTTTGCGCAGTTCTCACAGAAGGTAAAGGCAAACAACATCGTGGTATGAACGGGAATACAGCAAAGGACAGGATAAACTTATGTTAGAGCAACTGAAAGAAGAAGTGTTGAAAGCGAATAAGCTTTTGAGCTCGGAGCACCTGGCGATCCTCACATGGGGAAACGTTTCGGGGTTTGACCCGGAAAAAAAGCTGGTGGTCATCAAGGGCAGCGGCGTGGAATATAACATCATGGAACCCCAGCACCTGACGGTCCTGGACCTTGACGGAAACGTGGTGGAGGGGGAATGCAACCCCTCGACAGACCTCGACACGCACCTTGAAATCTACCGGAATTTCAAAAACGTGCGGGGTATCGTGCACACGCACTCCACCTATGCGACGGTGTGGGCGCAGATGGGAAGGGCCATTCCCTGCTATGGCACGACGCACGCGGATTATTTTAAAGGAGATATCCCCTGCACCCGCAAGATGACAAAGGAAGAGATTGGCCGGGAGTACGAAAAAAACACCGGGAAAGTGATTGTGGAAACCTTCCGGGAGCTTGACCCGGACGTCATGCGCGCGGTGCTGGTGCGCTGCCATGGGCCGTTTGTGTGGGGCAATTCCGCGCTGGATGCGCTGCATAACGCGGTCGTGCTGGAAAACGTGGCAAAAATGGCGTTCCTGACCGACGGGCAAATCCCCGGGCAGGCGCCGCTGGTGGACGACGAGCTGTTAAAAAAACATTACAACCGTAAATTTGGCGCGGACGCCTATTACGGGCAATAAGGAGGAAACGATGGCAACGGTGAAAGAATCAATGCGCAGTACGCTCCGGCAGGAAAGCGAATCCGTCGGGAATATTTTTGAAAAGCTGGATATGGATGCGGCGGAACAGCTGGTGGAGATGCTGTGCGCGCTGGAAGGACGCGTTGTGACCGCGGGCTGCGGCACATCGGGCGCGGCGGCGAAAAAAATTGCGCATACGCTGAATTGCGTCGATTGCCCGGCCGCTTTTATGAGCCCGGCCGACGCGGTGCACGGCGGAATGGGAACCGTACGGGAAGGCGACGTGGCGATCCTGCTTTCCAAGGGCGGGGCCACGCCGGAGATTACGCAGCTGGTTCCCGGGCTTAAAAGCCGGGGCGCGAAAATCGTCGCGGTGACGGAAAACGAGGATTCGGAGCTTGCGAACAGCAGCGACCTTTTGCTGAAAATCCACGTGGAAAGCGAGCCCGATAAATTCAACATGCTGGCCACGGCGAGCACCCTTACCGTGATTGCCGTGATGGACGCAATCGCAATCTGCGTGATGGACCGCAACGGCTTCTCCAAGGAAAAATTTGCGGTGATCCATCCGGGCGGCGCGGTCGGCCGGCGGCTGCTGGACAAATAAACAAACCGCGCCGCGGGCGCGGATTCGAACAAAGGAAAAGGAGCAACGAAAATGGTGGAAAAGAAACGGAAACTCAGATATGGCATGGTGGGCGGGGGCGCGCCCACGAGCGTCGGCGTAATCCACAGGAACGCCCTTTGCCTCAACAGGGACGCGGAGCTTGTGTGCGGCGCGTTTTCGCACGATTTCGCAACCTCCCAAAAAGAGGGCGCGGAATTCGGCGTCGCGACGGACCGCATCTATCATTCCCATGAGGATATGGCGGAGCAGGAGGCGCGAAGGCCGGACGGCATCGATTTTGCTGTGATCTGCACGCCGAACGCGTACCACTACCCGGCCGCGAAGGCGTTTATGGAAAAAGGAATCAATGTGGCGTGCGACAAGCCGTTATGCCTTACGCCGCAGGAAGCGGAAGACCTGAAAAAGACCGCGCAGGAAAACAACGTGCTTTTCTGCCTGACCCACACCTTCACCGGGCACCTTGTGTCGCGCGAGGCGCGGGCGCTTTACCGCAGGGGCGTGATCGGCGAGCTGCGCACCGTGGTTGTGGAATATCCGCAGGACTGGCTGGTGGACGCGCTCGAGAAGGAAACGGAGGAGACGAAAACATGGCGGTCGGTTCCCGAACTGTCTGGGCGCGGGGCGGCCATCGGCGATATCGGTTCCCACATGGAAAACTGGGTTCACTTTGTAACGGGCCTGCGGGTGGAAAAGGTGCTCGCAAACCTCGAGGCGATTGGCAAGGGAACCATGCTGGACAACAATTTCCAGGTAATCGTGAAATATGACAACGGCGCTTCCGGGTTTTTCTGGGGATCGCAGGTGGCGATTGGCTACGACAATGCGTTCAAGGTGATGCTGCTCGGCGAAAAAGGCTCGATTGAGTTCTGGCAGGAGAACAACAACTACCTGACCCTGCGCCTGCGCAACCAGCCGATGCAGGTTATCTCGCGCGGGAGCGCATACTGCCAGCCGGAATCCCTGAAATATGTCCGCACGCCGAAAGGCCATCCGGAAGGGCTGACAGAGGCGTTCGCCAACATTTACAAATCCTTTACCGACGCGATTTACGACAAGATGGACGGCAAAGCAATCGACGAGGACAGCTATGGATATCCGACGATCGATATGGGCGCGGACGGCGTAAGGTTCTTCAACGCCTGCGTGGACAGCCAGGAAAACGGCAACACATGGGTTGCCACCGGGAAATAACCGGAAAACAGGTTTCCTCCCTGAAATATGGCTTTATTGTACCGTGGAAGATGCAGGGGAAGGGGTCCCTTGCATTTTCCGCTGCACGGCATAAAAGGAGATAAACGATGTCAAAATACACAATCGGAATAGATTTCGGCTCGCTTTCGGGAAGGGCTGTGCTGGTGGACGCGGCGACGGGGGAAGAGGTCGCGCAGAGCGTGCTCGATTATCCCCACGCCGTTATGGACGATACGCTTCCCTCCGGGAAAAAACTGGGCGTGGACTGGGCGCTCCAGCACCCGCGCGACTATCTTGAGGTGCTTTACGGCACGATTCCCGAGGTGCTTGCAGAAAGCGGGGTGAAAAAAGAGGACGTTATCGGGATCGGGATCGACTGCACGGCCTGCACGGTGCTTCCCACCCTTGCGGACGGAACGCCGCTTTGCTTCCTGCCGGAATACGAGGACGAGCCGCACGCCTACGCCAAGCTGTGGAAGCACCATGCGGCGCAGGAATATGCCAACCGGCTGAACGAAACCGCGCATGCGCGCAAGGAAAAATGGATCGCGCGTTACGGCGGGAAAATCTCCTCGGAATGGACGTTTCCCAAAATTTGGCAGGTGCTGGACGAAGCCCCCCGCATTTACGAAAAAATGGACCGCTTTATCGAAGCGGCGGACTGGATTGTCTGGCAGCTGACGGGCGTGGAGAAACGGAGCGCGTGCATTGCCGGATATAAGGCCATCTGGCACAAAAAGGACGGTTATCCGCCGGATGATTTCTTTGCGGCGCTCGATCCGCGGCTTAAGCATGTGGTGGATGAAAAGCTGGCGCGGAAGGTTTATCCGCACGATACGTGCGCAGGATACCTCACGAAGGAGATGGCGGAAAAGACGGGGCTTGCGGAAGGCACGGCGGTCGCGGTCGCCAACACCGACGCCCACGTCTGTATGCCCGCGGTACGGATCGGCGGCCCGGGGATTGTGCTGGCGATCATGGGAACGTCGACGTGCATGATGCTGCTCGGCAAAGAGGAGTGCGCGGTGCCGGGAATCTGCGGATATGTGGAGGACGGCATGCTGCCGGGGTTCTATGGCTATGAAGGCGGGCAGTCGTGCGTGGGCGACCACTTTGCATGGTTTGTGGAAAACTGCGTTCCGGCGGGGTATTTTGAAGAAGCGGAACGGCAGGGGAAAAATATCCATACCTATATGCAGGAGCTTGCCGCCGGGCTGAAGCCGGGGGAAAGCGGCCTGCTGGCGCTCGACTGGTGGAACGGCAACCGCAGCGTGCTTGTGGATGTGGACCTTACCGGAATGATGCTGGGCATGACGCTCCAGACGAAGCCGGAAGAGATGTACCGGGCGCTTGTGGAGGCGACGGCCTTCGGCGCGCGGAAAATTATCGAAAACTTTGAAAAACACGGGGTGCGGGTAGACGAATATTACGCCGCGGGGGGCATTGCGGAAAAATCGGCTTTTATGATGCAGCTTTACGCCGACATCATTAAAAAGAGGATACGGATTTCGGGCAGCCCGCAGGGGCCTGCGCTGGGCGCGGCAATTTACGGCGCGGTTGCGGCAGGCGCGGAAAAGGGCGGGTATGGGAACGTATTCGACGCGGCGGACGCAATGGGAAAGCTGAAAGACACCGTATATACGCCGAATCCTGCCCATGCGGATGTGTACGACCGGCTGTATGCGGAATATGAAACGCTGCACGATTATTTTGGCAGGGGCGGAAACGATGTGATGAAGCGCCTGAAAACGATTAAAAAAGAAATGCGGTGACCTGAAAGGAGCGGCTTCATGGCAAAATACGATCAATCATACGAAGAGGTTCTGCGCATTGAGCGCGACACGCTGGATTCCCTTTTGACAACGGTGGACAGGGACGTTCTAGACCGGATCGTCGATCTCTTGCGCACGGTAAAACCGAACAGCAAAAAGGTGATTACGGCGGGCTGCGGCACGTCGGGGATGGCGGCGCAGAAAATCGCGCATACCCTGAGCGTGGTGGAGGTGCCGTCCTTTTTCCTGTCGCCCGCAAATTCCATCCACGGCGGCATGGGGGCAATCCAAAAGGGCGACGTGGTGGTGCTGTTCACCAAGGGTGGAAATACGGGCGAGATCGTGAACTATATTCCCGTGTGCAGGGAAAAGGGCGCGGTGATTATCGGCGTAACGGAAGACGAAAATTCCATATTGGGCAAAAACTGCGATATCCTGCTGAAAATTGTGGTGGAGCGCGAGCCCTGCCCGTGGAAGCTGATCGCTTCGGGCAGCATTGTGGCGACGATTGCGGTGTGGGATGCGATCGCCTTTACCGTGATGCGGCATAATGGGTTTACCAAAGAGCAATTTTACCTGACGCATCCCGGCGGGTCGGTGGGCGACAAGCTGCGCGCGGGGAAATAAAAATTTCCGCTGCAAAAAAACGGCGGATTTACGTTCAACAAAAACAGGAGGCTTATCCCCCTGTTTTTTATTTGATTACAATGGTTTCCCCGGGGAAGGACTCGCAGCGGGAAAACAGCTCGATTTCCACGGGTCCGGTTAAATCCTGCGGTACGGGGCCGAGCGTGCAGGTCTGCCGCCTTAAGCCGTGCATGCCTTTTTCGTGGCCGGGAACGAGGACGAAGATGGACGCCGCTCCGTTTGCGGTTTCCAGCGGACTGTCAAGGAAGGCCTTTGTGTAAAAGTTGAGCTGCGTATCCCCTTCCGCTTCGTATTCGAGGACCAGGAGCTTATGCCCCTTGGGGCAGGCGTCAAGCTCAATTTTGCGGATATCCGCGATCTGTCCTTCCGTAAGGCCCTGCGCGCGCATCCGCGCCTTGGCTTCCCGTTCCTGCTGCGGGTCGGGCTTTGGCGGCTCGTACAGGAAAAGGCCGTCCAGGTAATAGCCGCATTCCGTTCCGTCCTCGCCGGGAAAGGAAAACCGCCCGTTCGCCGGGCCCCCGTCCACCGCCATGACGTGCGTTTTGCCGATGGGAAGCTCCCTGTTTCCCGCCCCTGCGGTAAGGGACAGGCCGAGGGGACGGGAAGGGTCGAACGCGGAAAATATTCCGTCGCCGTCAAATTCACAGTGCATAACGGAGACGGAGGCCGCCGGATATTGCGCGAGGTTCCCGAAACAAACGCCCTTTTCCGCGAAATGCTGGAATATCATATGTTCCCTGCGGCTGTCGGGCAACAGGGGGACTGTGCCGCTCGAGGTGAAAGAAAGAGTCTTTCCCTGCACGCAAAGGGACTGCGGCCAGAAATTGTTTACCTGCGTATCCAGCAAGGTGTATTCCTGTTCCTCGCGGTGGGTGGTCGCTTCAAACCCGCCGCCGTCTAAAAACCATTGCGGGATGGGACGGTGATAAAAGAGCCACAGGCTGTTTTTGCCGCCGCCCGAGGTGAGCGCCGCGAGCACCGCGTCCTGCCCGCGTACGCAAAAGGGCCTGCTTAAGATGATTTCCCGTTCAGGTATAAAAACGTCTTCCAGCAATTCTTCCATGGCTTTCTCCTTTGCAGCCGCTGTCGATATACGGGCAGTCCGCCGAATCCGCACGGGTCTTTTGATGTCGGACGATCAGGCGCCGGACGGGCGCCTGCGGAGCGAGAAAATAAGCTTGAGGAAATAGACGGCCGCAAGCAGGGCCGGAAGGCCGGTCGCCGTAAAGGTTCTCCATACAAACGGCACGACAGGATAGAGGGCGGCGATCAGCACCAAATAAACAACCGCAACGATGAAGGGAACCAGGAACGCCTTTTGGAACCGGAGCGTGCAGATGTAATAAGCAAGCACGCCCAAAACAACATATTGAATGATTCCCAGGGCATAATTCAAGTAAACGATGGAAAAAGAATCGGCATCGGCGCTTTCTATGGCCCCGCGCATGGAGGCGTTGATGAAGCCCATCAGCAGCAATAAAAGCAGCGGGGAAAGCGCGATTACCAGACAATTCGGGATCAATACGGCTTTTTTCATATCCGGCCTCCTTTGCGAAGCGTGAGATAATTTTGAAAATGGGAATGAAGATGTGGCGGCATAAAGCCAGTTTAACATTATCATAGCAGAACGCCCCTGACGCGGCAAGGAACAAAAAAGCTGCCCCCGGAGGATTACTCCGGGAACAGCCTGCTGCC
Source organism: Christensenella intestinihominis (assembly GCF_001678845.1). Lineage (GTDB taxonomy): Bacteria > Bacillota > Clostridia > Christensenellales > Christensenellaceae > Christensenella > Christensenella intestinihominis. The sequence goes on along the minus strand of NZ_MAIQ01000003.1, from coordinate 126,049 downwards.
AGCGAATGGATTTGCATGGGGAAGCGAAGCAAAAAAGCGTGCCTCGGCGCGTTATACGTTGAACCGGAAGAGAACAACGTCGCCGTCCTGTATGACGTATTCCTTGCCCTCCTGGCGCACAAGTCCCTTTTCCTTGGCGGCCTGCATATCGCCGTTGCATTCGTTTTTCAGCGTGTCAAAGGCGATAATCTCGGCCTTGATGAACCCGCGCTCGAAATCACTGTGGATTTTGCCCGCGGCCTGCGGCGCTTTTGTTCCCCTGGTGATGGTCCACGCGCGCACTTCCTTTTCCCCCGCGGTGAGGTAGCTGATGAGGCTAAGGAGCGAATAGGATTTCTTAATCAATTTGGAAAGACCGGATTCCCCGATGCCCAGCTCTTCGATGAACAAGGCTTTTTCCTCATCGTCCATTTCGGCGAGGTCTTCCTCGATTTTTGCGGAAATGGTTACAACCTCGCTGTTATGTTCGGCCGCGTAATCAAGCAGCGGCTGTAAAACGGGAAGGTCGTCCCTGCCCACCTGGTCTTCCGCGATGTTGCCTACGTAAATGATGGGCTTGTCCGTCAACAGGAACATGGAACGCATGATTTCCGCCTGTTCCTCGTCAAATTCAATGTTTCGCGCAAAGTTTCCCTTTTCAAGCTCCGCGAGGATCGTTTCGCATACCCCGGCCTCGAGTTTGAATTTTTTGTCGCCCGTTTTTTGCATTTTCACGGCCTTGTCGAGCCGCTTCTGCACGGTTTCCATGTCCGCGAAAATCAACTCGTAATTGATGGTGGTCACGTCGCGCAGCGGGTCGATGCTGCCGTCCACATGGGTAATGTTGTCGTCCTCGAAACAGCGCACCACCTCGATGATCGCGTCCACCTCGCGGATGTGCGACAAAAATTTATTGCCCAGGCCCTCGCCCTTGCTCGCGCCCTTCACCAGCCCCGCGATATCCACAAATTCGATCTGCGCGGGCGTGAATTTTTGCGGATGGTAAATCTCCGCCAGGTAATCCATGCGCGCGTCCGGCACGGAAACGATGCCGTAATTCGGCTCGATGGTGCAGAACGGATAATTCGCGCTTTGCGCGCCCGCCTGCGTGAGCGCGTTAAAAAGTGTGCTTTTGCCGACATTCGGCAGTCCGACAACCCCTAATTTCATGAAAAACTCCTCGTTATAATCATTATAAATAAAGAACCATATTATTATAATCTGTAATGGATTCTTTCGCAAGCGCGGTTGTGAAAACCGGGGAGGCCTGTTATAATGAAATGGCTGGAGGAACTCATTATCGGTTAAAGAGGCTACTATGTAAGGAGCAGAACTATGGGTTTTTTGGATACGATTATTTTAGGGGCAGTCCAGGGGTTTACGGAATTCCTGCCCGTTTCAAGCTCGGGGCACCTCAATTTAATGCAGGCGCTGCTCGGTGTGGGCGAGGTGCCGATTTTTTACGACGTGATGCTGCATGTGGGCACGCTTGTGGCGGTGTTTATCGTGCTTTGGCCGGAAATTGTGGCGATCATTACGCATCCCGTCAAGAACAAGCTGGGAATGCTGATCCTTGCGACCATCCCGGCGGTTGTGGTCACGCTGATTGCGGAAAAGGTGGCCCCCGATACGTTTGCGAATGTGCTGGATGGAAAATATCTTGCGTTCGGGTTTTACGCGACGACGGGCGTGCTTGTCGCGTGCGAGCTGGTTGCGCAGCGCATCGAGCATAAACGCGGGGTAGAACTCCCGCAGGCTATGGCAATGGGCCTGATGCAGGCGGCGGCGATTTTGCCCGGCCTTTCGCGCTCCGGGTCGACGATTGCGGGCGGCCTGTTTTCGGGCGTGGGCCGCGAGCGGGCCGCGAAGTTCGCGTTCCTGATGTCCATTCCGGCAATCCTTGGCGGTGTGGTGTTCGGCGTGAAGGACCTTACGGAAACGGGTATGGGCGATGTTTCCGTCCCCGCGGTGATTGTGGGCACCATCGTTGCGGCGGTGTGCGGCTTTATCGCCATTAAATTCATGCTCAAGCTGATTAGCAAATATAAGCTTTACGGCTTCGCGATCTATACCGCGGTTATCGGCACCATTGTGCTTGTGGAGTCCCTCACTGCGGGGCATTATTTCGTGAATCCGTTTGCCTGAGGATGTTTTATGGAATCAAAACGGCCTTCCGCGCCTGCGGGAGGCCATTGTTGCATTTGCGGCAATGCCGCGGGAGGCGTTATGAAACAATATAAGGCGGTGTTCAGCGACATTGACGGCACCCTGCTGAATACGGAGAACAAGGTCACACGCCGTACGCTTGAAGCGATCCGCGCGCTCGGACGGCGGGGGATTCCCTTTGTTATCGTTTCCGCGCGAAGCCCGGCGGCGATCTGGCCGATCCTTGAACAAAACGGCTTTAGCTGCCCGGTCGTCGCGTACAGCGGCGGGCTGATCCTCGACGAAAACAGGAGGACGTTATACCACTGCGGCATGGACAAGCGCCAGGCAGGAGAAATTTTGCGGTACCTGGAAGAGCAGCGGTTCGACCTGAGCTGGAACCTGTTTACTTCGGATGAATGGATTGTCAGGGATAAACAGGACCCCCGCATACGGCGCGAGGAGGAAGCCGTGCAGGCGCAGGCGCGGCAGGGAAGCCTTGGCGATTTGCCGGAAGATGCGGAAATCAATAAGGTGCTCTGCATATGCGCCGAAGGGAAAATTTTGCAGATCGAGGAAAAGGTCAGGGAACGGTTCCCCGGATGTTCGGTTGCAAAATCGTCCCCGATCCTGCTGGAGATCATGGAAAACCGCGTGAACAAGGCAACGGCGATTAAGACCCTGTGCGGGCTGAGGAACATTGACGTGGAAAACGTGATCGCGTTCGGGGACCAGTATAATGACCTGGAAATGCTGCAATTCGCGGGCTGCGGCGTCGCGATGGGCAACGCCCCGACAGAGATCAGGCGGCTGGCGGCGCGTACTACGCTGGATAACGATCATGACGGGATTTGCCACGCCCTGCTGGAACTGGGGGTAATCGGCCCTGTGTGAAACAGGTAGAATAGCATTGCTGTATTTTACAACAAGGAAGCCATTGCGCTTCCTTGTTTCAGATATCCAGGGGGAAAACGAAGCCGATTGCGGAAAAACCATTAAAAATATGCGAAACGGCGCCTTGCAGGCGCTTTTTTGGTATAATAAGGAAAAGGAGCGCAAGCCTATGATTATCAGCGCAAGCAGGCGCACGGATATCCCGCGTTTTTACTTTGAATGGTTTTTGAACCGCCTTGCGGACGGTTTTGTTTTGGTGCGTAACCCGATGAATTACCATCAGGTGAGCCGGGTGCCCCTTTCGCCGGAAGTGGTGGACTGTATCGTTTTCTGGACCAAAAACGCGGAGCCAATGCTCGAAAAACTCGATTGCTTGGGGAGTTATCCCTATTATGTGCAATTTACGCTCAATCCATATGGAAACGAAATGGAATGCGCGCTTCCGCCCAAGGAACGGCTTATTACCACGTTTCGGCACCTTGCGGAAAAGGTTGGCCCGCCGCGGGCGGTGTGGCGGTACAGTCCCGTATTGCTGAACGAAGCCTACACGGCGGAGGCGCACCTTGAATTTTTTACAAAAACGGCGGAGGCGCTTCAGGGATATACGGAGCAGTGTAAGCTGAGCTTTATTGACCTCTATCCAAAAATCAGGAAGTGCATGGCGGCGCACGGCGTTTCCGCCGTTGCGGCGGGAGAACAAATCGCGCTTGCGCGGGAGTTTGCGGAAATCGGGCGGAGAAACGGCATTGAAGTATCGGCATGCGGAACTCTGGACCTTGCCGCGGCGGGCGTGCCCCCCGCAAAGTGTATTGACGACGCGTTGATCTCGAGAATCACGGGATACCGCTACCGCCTGAAAAAAGACCCCGGCCAGCGCAGCGATTGTTATTGTGTAAAAAGCGTGGATGTCGGCGCATATGATACGTGCGGCAACGGCTGCCGGTATTGCTACGCCAATGTGTCGGACGAAACCGTGAAAAAGAATATGGAAAGCTACGACCCGCATGCGCCCATGCTGTGCGGCACGCTGCTGCAAGGCGATAAGGTGGCGCAGCGGGCGGCGAAATCAGACCGCGCCGGACAAATGAGCGTGTTTGATATGGATGCGGGGCAGGAGGAAACATGGCGATAGAAAAACAATATTTACCGGACGCGGAAGCGATCCTTTCACACCGGCACGATAACGGGGCCGATCTCTGGACGACGCCGGACAGGCGGCTTTTGAAGGGCGCGCCGTGGTCGGCCCTCGAGAGCGCTATGTTTTTACTGGAGCTTGGAATGGAGCCCGAAGACCCGCTGATGAAGCAAATGGCGGAGCTGTTTTTCAGTGCGTGGCAGGAGGACGGGCGCTTTAAGGTCTATCCCACGGGCGGGATTTACCCGTGCCAGACCATCCATATTGCGGAGGCGCTGTGCCGTATGGGCTATGCCGCGGACCCGCGGATGCAAAAGACGTTCCGGCACCTTTTGGATACGCAGCAGGAGGACGGCGGGTGGAAGTGTAACAAATACAGCTTTGGGCGTGGCCCGGAGACGGAGTATTCCAATCCCTTTCCTACGCTTACCGCACTCTCCGCGTTCCGGTTCAGCGAATACCTGAATAAGGAACCCGCTCTTGACCGCGCGGCGGAATTCCTGCTCTGGCACTGGACGGTCCGAAAGCCCGTCGGCCCGTGCCACTACGGAATGGGTACGCTGTTCATGCAGGTGGAATATCCGTTTCGCAATTACAACCTGTTCGTATATGTGTATGTCCTTTCGTTCTATGACCGCGCCAAAAAGGACGAACGTTTCCTTGAGGCGCTTTGCGCCCTGGAGGATAAGCTTGCGGAGGGGCAGGTGGTGGTGGAGCGCGTCGTCCCGAAGCTGGCAAAACTGTCCTTTTGCAAAAAGGGAAAACCGAGCGCGCTTGCCACGAAGCGTTACCACGAGATATTGGAGAACCTCGGCCGAAGGCCCTGACCGCCGTAAAGGGCGGGCGTTTTTTAATTGTCCATCCCGGGAGGGACAATTAAAATTTTTCCCATGCGGGTTAAAACCCCTGCAAAATGCTTATCAATAAGTATCTAAGAAGGGGAACGCTGAAAAGGAAGGGAAACCGTGATGAAAGCAGTGATACATGTGGACGAATCGAAAAAATGGGACCTTGCGCTTAAAAACGCGGGGAATATTATGCAATACGGCGAACAGACAGGTACGGATTTCACCATTGAAGTTGTGGCCAACGGCGAAGCGGTGAAGGACCTGTGCGAGGAGCAGGCAAAAAAGGACGGGCGCTATGACACGATTCGCGACCTTGCGCTCGACACCGTTAAATTCACGGCGTGCAGGAATGCGCTTGCGGGCGCGGGAATCCGGGAGAGCGCGTTGATCCCGTTTGTGGAAGTCGTTCCGGCGGGGGCGGTGGAGCTCATTAAAAAACAGCAGGAAGGCTTTGCCTATATCAAACCATAAATTAAGCAAGGAATAAAAAAACACGCGTTTCATACGCGTGTTTTTTTTATACGTTCCATGTCAATAATCTTCCCCCGATAAACATGGGAAAACGCCCCTTTCCGCTGCAGCACAACCGCGGGACAGGGAAAAGGAATTTTTGATTATCATAGTATATGGCCCGAAGGCAGAGCGGGCTCGATGACCGTGATGGAAAGGCCGCGTTTGCGGGCATAGTCCACGGCGTAGGCGGGCAGGCCGCCGTATATGCCGTTCGACACGGCGATCAGGTGGGAGGAACGCTTTATCATGAAACGCTTTTGCGCGAGTAAACAGCCGTTTGTTTCCTCGTCCTGGAGCACAATGCGCCTGTCGGCGCGTTCAAGGATGCTTTGATATTGCTCCCGCGCCTTTTTGGGCCAGTCCTCCGCCTGGCCGGGATAAGTAAGGACGCAGGCAAGCCGTATAGAGGCGCAGAACTCCTCCTTCAATTCAAGGACGGCCTGCGCGCAGAGCAAATCCGCGCCCTGGTCCATGCCGCACAGGAAGGTGCGGCAATGGTCGTGCTTCCTTTTTTCGACGATGGCGGAAAGGATGCGTTCATACAGGAAGTCGCGCCGCAGGCTGCGGCACGTCATGGAGAACGGGAGCCTTTCCGGGCCGGGGCCCGTGAAACAGCAGGTATATTTTTTCATGTTAATCTCCGATTACAGGAATATTAAAATTACAAAGTAATACAATGTAATCTTTGATTATTGTAATACTTTGTATGTAGAATGTAAACAGGAGATAGTCATGGGTGTTGAAAAGAAAGTATTGAGCATCAGATTAGACGAAAAAATGATTCGCGATTTGCGCGTTTGTGCCGAAAAGGAAAACCGCAACTTGTCTAATTTGATTGAGACAATTTTAAAAGACTATCTAAAAAAGCAAAAATGAATTGAGCGGCGAAAGCCGCTTTTTTATTCCGCTGGCGGCCGCCGCCAGCGGTGGGATAGCGGAAACAAAAATGTTGTATTTCTATATTTTCAGATAAAAAGCACATTAGTTCTATGCAAACCGGAAAATAAGAACTGTTCCGGGCTTTTTTCCATCGTTTTATGGTGAAAAAGGTCGAACCCCTTAAGAGTTTATGAAGATAACCTTAAGGCCGTTGACTTGCGGATTTTCCGCCCATATACTAAAACCATGAAAGGAAAAGCATGCGGGAAGGCCCGCGTGTTAAGGAGGTTTTTCAAATGGCGGAATTTAAATATTGCAGGAATTGCGGGAGACAGCTCCAGCCCGGCGAAACGGTGTGCATGGGCTGCGGCGTTCCCGTTGGAAAAGGACACGATTACTGTTGGAACTGCGGCGGGAAAACGGACCCGGAGGCCGTGGTGTGCGTTACCTGCGGCGCGGGCGTGGTCCCGAAGAGCGGGCAGCCCCAGCAGGCGCAGGCGGGCGCGCCGCAGATGGGAAAATCCAAAATTGCGGCGGGCATCCTCGGCATCTTCCTCGGCTGGCTGGGTATCCATAACTTCTACCTCGGGTTCCAGTCCAAGGCAATCGCGCAGCTCGTCCTCGGGATTCTCGGCATTGTGACATTCGGCATCACAACGTGGATTTCCGCAATCTGGGGCCTTGTGGAAGGAATTATGATCCTTGTTGGCAGCATTCCGGCAGATGCGGACGGGAAACCGCTCGTCAATTAGGCGGGAAGAAGTAAACAATCTGTAAAAAAGCGCCCGGAATGGCTCGTTCGGGCGCTTTTTTTATGTGTTCCGCTTGAAAAAGCAGCCTTAAAATATTATACTATTGTATCGGTAACTTTATGCCGAATTGACCGGTGGGGAGACAGGAAAGTGGAGGAAACCATGGAAGAAAAAAAAGAGCAGGGATTCAAAATACCGCGCGTGCTTTTGCCGGCGGAGAATGTCAACCTTGCAAAATGGGCCTGTATCGCATGCGACCAGTTTACGTCCCAGCCGGATTACTGGAAGGCGGTGGAGCGGTTCGTGGGAAACGCGCCGTCTACGCTGCATATTACGCTTCCCGAAATTTATCTCGAGGATGAAAATGTCCATGACCATATTGCGGATATGAAGGAAACCATGCACGCATACCTTGAAGAGGGGATTTTGCAGGAACTGCCCGAAGGGGTGGTTTTAACCGAGCGGCAGATCGGCGGCAAGGTGCGCAAGGGCATCCTGCTGGCGATGGACCTTGAACAGTATGATTACAGGATTGAGAATAAACCGCTCCTGCGGGCGACGGAGCAGACGGTGCTCACGCGCATTCCCCCGCGTGCGGAAATACGGCGCGGCGCGGCGGTGGAGCTGCCGCATGTGATGCTGCTGATGGACGATGAAAAAGACAGCGTGATCGGCCCGCTGCACATGCAGAGGAATACGCTTCCGAAGCTTTATGATTTTGACCTGATGATGGACGGCGGCCACATCGAAGGCTGGCTTGTGAACAATCCCAAAATGCTTGAAGACCTTACGGATGCGCTGCAAAGCCTTCCGCGCCGGGATAATATGCTGTTCTGCGTGGGCGACGGGAACCATTCGCTCGCCACGGCCAAGACCATCTGGGAGGAAACGAAGGAAACGCTTTCCGCGGAGGAACAAGAAGACCATCCGCTCCGGTATGCGCTGTGCGAGATCATTAACCTGCGCGACCGCGCGGTGGAATTTATGCCCATACACCGCGTGCTGTTCGGCGTCAACGCGGCGGGCTGCGTGCAGTATATTGTGGAGCGCCTGCGCGAAAAGGGCAAAAAGGCAAAGCTGGTGTTCGGACGCTGGCGCAGCGAAATCGAGCACGACGGCACCTACCAGATTCCGTTCCTGTACCACGACGGCGCGGGGCGCATCATCATCGAGAACCCCGGGCATCCGCTGGTGGTGGGGGAGGTGCAGGAGGTGTTCGAGGATTATATCCGCGAAAACCCGTCCGTAAAGCTGGATTATATCCACGGCGACGAAGCCTTTATGGAGCTATCGCGGCAGTATGACAACCTCGGCTTTTATTTTGAGGCGATGGAAAAATCCGAATTTTTCGACCTGATCGTAAAATGCGGCGTATTGCCCAAAAAGACGTTTTCGCTTGGGGAAGCGGAAGAAAAACGGTATTACCTCGAAGGGCGGCTGATTGCGCCCTATGCAGTGGAAGAAGAACCGGCAGCGCCGGAAGAGAATAAATCGGTGGGGGAATGAACATGGCAGTCAAGGTTACGAAGTTTGGCGGGAGCTCGCTTGCATCCGCAGAGCAAATCCTGAAAATGAAGCAGATTGTGGAGGCGGACGAGGCAAGGAAATTTGTCGTTCCTTCCGCGCCGGGGAAACGGTTCAAGGACGACGTTAAGGTGACGGACCTGCTGTATTCCCTGCAGGACGCGGCGATGCATTTCGAGGAGACGCAGGAAATTTATGACCAGATTGTGCGCCGCTATACGGATATCCGCGACGAGCTCGGTCTTTCCATCAAAATTGAGGAACACCTTGAAAAAATGTACAACGCGATTAAAACGGGCGCGAACGAAGACTATGCGGCTTCCCGCGGGGAATACCTGAACGGGCTTTTAATTGCGGATTTGCTGGGGTATGATTTTGTCGACGCGGCGGACGTCATCTTTTTTGACGAGGCCGGGAACTATGACGCGAAGAAAACGCTGTCCATACTGCCGGGGGCTTTAAAGCTGCATGAACGCGCGGTGATCCCGGGTTTTTACGGCAGCCTGCCCGACGGGAAGATCAAAACCTTCTCGCGCGGCGGCAGCGACATCACGGGCTCCATTGTGGCGCGCGCGGCAAACGCGGATTTGTATGAAAACTGGACGGACGTTTCCGGCTTCATGATGGCCGACCCGCGCATTGTGGAAAACCCGAAAAAGATTGACGTAGTGACTTACCGCGAGCTCCGGGAGCTTGCATACATGGGCGCGACCGTGCTGCACGAGGACAGCATTTTCCCCGTGCTCGAGGCGGCGATTCCCATCAACGTGAAAAACACCAACGACCCGGAAAACAACGGCACCATGATTATACCCGCCATCGAAGGTCGGGACGGCGCTTCGGACGGCATTACGGGAATTGCGGGCAAAAAGAATTTTACCGTCATTACCATTGAAAAGGACGGCATGAATACAGAGATCGGCTTTGGCCGCAAGGTGCTTACCTGCCTTGAAAAATTCGGGCTGTCGTTCGAGCATATGCCCTCCTCCATCGATACGATATCCATCGTGGTGGCAGACGTCCGTATCCGCCACTGCATCGAGGAGCTGATCGACGAAATCCACTCGGTCTGCCAGCCGGACAGCGTGGAGGTTTCCTCTAACATGGCGATCATCGCGACGGTGGGCCGCGGCATGATCCGTCAGGTGGGCGTTTCGGCAAAGCTGTTTGCGGCGCTTGCCCAAAGCCACGTAAACGTGCGCATGATCGACCAGGGTTCGAGTGAAATCAACATCATCGTGGGCGTGGAGAACGACGACTTTGAGAAGGCGGTGCGCGCGATCTATAACGCGCTCGTGTAGCGCCGCCGGAAAAGCGCATTCGCTCATACGGGGGGAGTTTTGCTGTTTCCTGTATATCAATGGAGAGAGGTTTGCCCTGTCCGAAGGCGGGAAGCCCCGCCGGTATATTCAAAAGAAGAAACCGGGTTCTTAAAAAATTTTTTCATGGATCGACGAAAGCGCCGGTTCCGATGGGGTAGGAAATAATGATTTTTGAGGCGATACAGGCAGTGCTTATGGTGGTTATCATCATAGCTGTCGGATATTTTGTCTCATGGAAGGGCTGGGCGGGCAAAACCGTCACGAATTTCATCAGTAACCTGATTGTGAATGTGACGCTGCCGTGTACGGCGGTGACGGCGTTTTTGACAAGCTTCACTGCGGAAACCCTTGCGGATTCGTGGATTTATATCCTCGCTTCCTTTCTGGCCATCGGGATAACGTGGCTTATTGCAAAGCTGGTTATCAAAATTGCAAAAATCGAAAAAACACAGCGCGGCGTTTTTACGGCGCTGTTTTCATTTTCCAATTCGGTGTTTATCGGGCTTCCGGTGGCCACGGCGATCTTTGGGGACGACGCGCTGATATTCGCGCTTTTCTACTACGTGGCGAACACCACTTTTATGAACAGCCTCGGCTTTGTGGAAATCGCGCGGGACGGGATGGAACTATCGTGCGGGGGAAAGGGCGTTTGTTTTACCGCAAAAGATATCCTGAAAAAAATATTCAAGCCGCCCATGATCGCGGTGATTTTGGGCTTTATCCTTGTGATGCTGGGCGTGCGGCTTCCCGTGTTCCTCGATTCCGCGCTTTCGTATATCGGGGGGATCACCTCGCCGCTGGCGCTGATGTTTGTGGGGATGGTTTTGCAGCGCACGGGAATTTCGTGCGTCAGGAAAATCGACCGGGGAATTTCGTGGACACTGGTGGGACGGTACCTTGTGTCGCCGCTCGTGATGCTGGGCGTAACGGCGTGCATGGGCCTTGCGGCCTTCCCGTCCGAGGTCCTTACCATCCAAATGAGCCTGCCCGCTATGGTGACGGCGACCATCTTCGCCGAGGCGGCGGGCGCGGACACGGAATTTGCCGCGCGGGGCGTCGCGGTCACGACGCTGCTGTCGTTTATTACCATCCCCATTTATATTTTGCTGTTCACGTATTTATGATTTTGCGCTTTGGGGTTCGTCGCGGGAATAAGTTATGATATAATAAATGTAGAATTTAAAATCAGGGTGCGCCCTTTGGGCGTAAACGGAATCGTCGGCAAAGCCGAATATTTTATCGGAGATATAGTATGAAAGAAAAAAGCGTAAAGAGACTGTTTGTGGAAAAGAAGAAGGGCTTTGACGTTGAGGCGCAGGAAAGATATGCGGATTTCACGCAAAACCTCGGCGTGCCGGTCAGGGAAGTGCGGATTTTAAACCGCTACGACGTGGAGGGCATGGACGATGAATCGTTTGCCGCCGCGGTCCGGGGCGTGTTCTCGGAGCCTGCCGTCGATATGGTATATATGGACGAACTGCCGGACGCCAAGGGCTACACAGTGTTTGCGGTGGAATACCTGCCCGGCCAGTATGACCAGCGCGCGGACAGCGCGGCCCAGTGCGTGCAGCTTTTAACGCACGGGGAGCGCCCGGACGTACGCACCGCCAAGGTGTATATGCTCAAAGGCGTGACCAAGGCGCAGGCGGAGGCCATCAAAAAGTACGTTATCAACCCGGTCGATTCGCGCGAAGCGTCCATGGAACCCTACGATACGCTTAAAATGGAACTGGACGTCCCCACCGGGGTCGAAACGGTGAAGGGCTTTATCAAAATGACCAAGCCGCAGATCGCCGCTTATGTTGTGGAAAACGGCTATGCCATGACAGCGGAGGATATGCTGTGTGCGCAGGATTATTTTAAAAGCGAAAAGCGCGACCCCACGGTGACGGAATTAAAGGTGCTCGACACCTATTGGTCGGACCACTGCCGCCACACAACGTTTTTAACCAGGCTCGACGAGGTGGAATTCGGCAGCGACCCGCTTTCCAAGGCGGCGCAGCGCGTATATGAAGATTACCTCGATACGCGGCGCAAACTGGGAAGCCAAAAGGACGTCTGCCTGATGGACCTCGCAACCATCTATGTGAAGGAAGCAAAGCGTACGGGCAGGCTTTCGCATATGGACGAATCCGAAGAGATCAACGCATGCTCCATCCGCCACAAAATCCAGACGTACGACGGGGAGCGCGATTACCTCATTATGTTTAAAAATGAAACCCATAACCACCCGACGGAGATCGAACCGTTCGGCGGCGCGGCGACGTGCCTTGGCGGGGCGATCCGCGACCCGCTTTCCGGGCGGTCGTACGTATACCAGGCCATGCGCGTGACCGGCTGCGCGGACCCGCGCGAGGGCCTCGCGGACACCATGGAATATAAGCTTCCGCAGCGTAAGATTACGCGGGAGGCGGCGCACGGGTATTCCTCCTACGGCAACCAGATCGGGCTTGCCACAGGGCTGGTAGAGGAAGTTTACCACGAGGGATACAAGGCAAAGCGGCTCGAGATCGGCGCGGTCATCGCGGCGGCGCCGGCAGAGCAGGTGAAACGCAAGGAGCCCGCGGAAGGCGACCTTGTGATCCTGATCGGCGGACGCACGGGGCGCGACGGCTGCGGCGGCGCGACAGGCTCGTCCAAGGCGCACGATGAAAAATCGATTGAAAAATGCGGCGCGGAGGTGCAGAAGGGCAACCCGCTCACCGAGCGCAAGCTGCAAAGGCTGTTCCGCAACAGGAATTTTTCCAGGCTGGTGAAGCGCTGCAACGATTTTGGCGCGGGCGGCGTATGCGTGGCCATCGGCGAACTGGCGGACGGGCTCGATATTAACCTCGACGCGGTGCCGAAAAAATATGAAGGACTCGACGGCACGGAACTCGCGATTTCCGAATCGCAGGAGCGTATGGCGGTGGTGATCCGTCCGCAGGACAAGGACAAGGTGCTGAAGCTGGCCGGGGACGAGAACCTCGAGGCGACGCTCGTCGCGCGCGTGACGGACAAGGGCCGTATGCGCCTTATGTGGAACGGGAAAACCATCGTGGACATTACCCGCGAATTTTTAAATTCCAACGGCGCGACACAGCACGCGAAGGCCATAGTCGAGCAGGGGAATACGGACGGTCTGTTCGAGGAAAAAACGGAAGATACGGTGGAAAAAACGCTTCTTTCCCTGCTTTCCGACCTCAATATCTGTTCGCAGAAGGGCCTCGTGGAAATGTTCGACGGCAGCATCGGCGCGGGCAGCGTGACCATGCCGCTCGGCGGCAAGCACCAGATGACGCCCGTGCAGGCGATGTGCGCGAAGATTCCCGTGCAGGATACGGACAGCAAATCCGCGACGCTGATGAGTTATGGCATGGACCCGTACCTCATGACGAAAAGCCCGTTCCTCGGCGCGGTATATGCCATACTGCTTTCCGAAGCAAAGCTTACGGCGGGCGGCGGCGCGGTCAGCGATTCATGGCTGACATTGCAGGAATATTTTGAGCGCATGACGGACGATCCCGCACGCTGGGGCAAGCCGCTTGCGGCGCTGCTCGGCGCGTATTACGCGCAAAAGGAGCTCGGCGTTGCGGCAATCGGGGGCAAGGATTCCATGAGCGGCAGCTTCAAGGATATCGATGTGCCGCCTACGCTGTGCTCGTTCTGCGTGGCCCCGGTGCTGGCGGCAAACGTCATCACGCCCGAGTTCAAGCAGGCGGGCAACAAGCTTTACCTTTTGGATATTGTGCGCGACCAGGACGGCATGCCCGATTTCGAGGACGTCAAACAAAAATATGATAAGCTGCATAAGATGATACAGGACAAGGCGGTGGTTTCCGCATACGCGGTGGAACGCGGGGGCGTGCTGGCGGGCGCGGCGAAATGCGCGTTCGGCAACGGCCTCGGGGTGAAGCTGTTCCCGCAGGACTTGGCGGAGCTTACGCGCAAGGCGTACGGCGCGGTGCTTGTGGAGGCGGCGGATATTGCCGATCCGGATTTTACGCTGGTGGGCGAAATCCGCGAAGAGCCGTTTATCGAGGCAATGGGCGAAAGTATCCCGCTTGGGCGGGCGCTTGAAGTATACACCAGCGTCCTCGAGCCGGTATTCCCCACCAAAACGGGGGATAAAGGCAGGATAGAAACGCCCATCTATAAAAAGAAGGATATCTTTACCAGCAAATATAAGACCGCGATTCCGCGGGTGGTAATTCCGGTATTTCCCGGGACCAACTGCGAATACGATACGGCAAAAGCGTTTGAAAAAGCGGGCGCAATCGCCAGCGTGGTTATTATGCGCAACCTCTCCCCCCTGGCGATCGAGGAAAGCATTAAGCTGCTGGCCAGCGAAATCAGCAATGCGCAGATGATTATGCTGCCCGGCGGTTTTTCGGGCGGCGACGAGCCGGACGGGAGCGGGAAATTCATCGCGACCACCTTCCACAATAACCGCATCAAGGATGCGACGCACGACCTCCTTAAGAACCGAGACGGTTTGATGCTCGGCATTTGCAACGGGTTCCAGGCGCTTATCAAGCTGGGCCTTGTGCCGTACGGCGAAATCCGCGAGATGCGGGACGATTCGCCCACGCTCACGTATAACAACATCGGGCGGCACGTTTCGTGCATCGTGCGCACGCGCATCACCAGCGCGAATTCCCCGTGGCTGGCGTTGTCCGAGCCCGGCGAAATCCAGTCGGTCGCCGTATCACACGGCGAAGGCCGGTTTGTGGCGGCGGAAAAGGAGCTGAAGCAGCTGATAAAGAACGGGCAGGTGGCTACGCAGTATGTGGACTTTGACGGCAACCCGACCATGGATGTGGAATTCAACCCCAACGGGTCGATGGCGGCGGTCGAGGGCATCATGAGCCCGGACGGCAGGGTGCTCGGCAAAATGGGCCACAGCGAGCGCGCGGGGCTCAACATCGCCAAAAATATTCCCGGGGATTACGACCAGAAAATCTTCGAGAGCGGCGTAAAATATTTCCGGTAATCAAAAAAGCTTTCCGAAAGGAAAGCTTTTTTTGTGTCCAAACCAGGATCAGAAGAAACGGCTGTCTTTCTCGGACATCCACATATCGGGGTTCTTGCCGAGGCAGATTTTGAGCCTGTCGGTTGCGGCGCTCAATTGTTCCCCAAATGCGGGCGACACCTTTGTCTCAAGCGCCTCCACGTTTTCAAGCAGGCGCTGCGGGCAGCGCGGGCCGGTGAGGACGCACTGCACATCCGGCTGGAGGAACAGCCACGCGAGGGACGCGGCGGGCATTGTAACGCCTGCGTCCGCACAAAGCTCCTTCAGGTCGCGGATGGCCCGGAACGTTTCTTTTTCACAGCCTTTTTCACCGTGCCCGGCTTCCACGCGCGCACTGTCGAAAAAGCGCAGCACCTTAAGATTGGACGGCACGTCGTCTGCTTCCGCAAAATTCCCGGACAAAAGCCCTTGCGCGAGGGTGCTGTAGCAGATGATCCCCACGCCGTTTTCAGCAGTTTCCTGCTGGATGCCGAATTCAATGGCGCGCCACAGCAGGCTGTAGGGAAGCTGGTGGATGGCGATTTTGTCCATGAGCCCGAGCTCCGCAACCCTTCGAATGGATTTTACGCCGAAGTTGCTCATGCCGATGGCGCGGATTTTCCCCTGCTTTTGAAGCTTCAGCAATGTGCCGAAGGTTTCCTCAAAGGGGATTTCCCTGCTCGCAAAATGGGGGTAAAAAAGGTCGATATAATCCGTGCCCATGCGCTTAAGCCCACGCTCTACCGTTTCAGTGAGGTTTTTTTCGCCCAGCTGGTCGAGATATGCTTTGGATGCGACAAAAAATTTGCCGCGCCGTCCCTTCATGGCACGGCCAAGCACCTCATCTGAGTGCCCGTCGCCATAGGAATCCGCAGTATCGAAAAAGTTAATACCAAGCTCAAGGGCCTTGTCTATGGTACGGAGGGACTCGGCGTCGTCTTCGTTGTTTCCCCAGTAATCGCCCCCGCCGAACACCCAGCAGCCAAGCGCCATCACGGAGACGTCCGTATCGGTCGTCCGCAGTTTAAAATAGTTCAAAATAGTCACTCCTTATGTTCAAATAAAAACAATTTATTTGTAACCATAATTTCGGGACTTATCATTAAAATCATGGATTTTCCGCGCAGCGGGGCCAAAAACAGGTGGGCAGCGCCGCGCCGGGCAATAACCAAACAGGGGAAATATGCATTCAATTCAACCGCAGGGTTAAATATTGCGCACAAAAAACGGGCGGGGTATTCCCCGCCCGTCCAGGCTTACGCCTCGAAATTCTGTTTCAGGAAAGCGAGCGAATCGGCCAGCATCCGGTCCATATCCGCCTCGGTGGCGTCCGGGAAGTAATCGTGCCACAGGTGGATATCCTTTGCGATCTGTCCCCCGTAACGCATAAAGGGCTCGATCACCGCGAAACCGCTGAAGCGGACGTCGCGCAGGGCCTGCCCGATTTCCGCCCACGGAAACGAGCCGAGGCCGGGCAGCTTGCGGTTGCCTTCCCCAAGGTGCAGGTGCCCGAGCTTATCGCCCGCGAGGCGGATTGCCCCCGGAAGGCTGTCCTCTTCAATGCCCATGTGGAAGGTGTCGAGCAAAAGCTTCATGCTGGGGCTGCCGATGCGCTCAAGATAGCGAAGCCCCTCTTCGCAGGTGTTGAGGATGTAACCCTCGTAGCGGTTGAGGATTTCGAGGGAACAGGTTGCGCCGAGGTCTTCCGCGACCTTTGCGAGCTCTTGCAGGGAAGCGACGGAACGGTCCCATGCGCGTTCCTTATCGTTTTCGGCGCTGAAATCCGCAGGCCAGAAGGTATACAGGGCGCCGATCATCATTTTGCAGCCGATGCCGTCCATGCGCCGCAGCACATCCGTCAGGTAAGCAATTCCGTGCTCCCGCGTGGCCTTGTCTTCGGAGGCAAGGTCCTGGTCGCGCGCAGGGCCGATATTGACGGACAGCCCGAGGCCGAGGTCCTCCGCCGCACGTTTGAGCGCGTCCATCCCTGCCGCGTCCATCCTGCTCAGGTGGTCGCCGCCGATCTCCATCACGTCAAAGCCGGCCTTTTTGATTTTCTCCGCAGTCTTCGGGTAATCGCAGGACCAACCGTCCGACCAGTAGTGGTACAATAAACCGTATTTCATATCCTCGCTCCTCTTAATTTAATTGGAATAACAATGCTCCGGCCCGCCCCGGTCCGGTTGCCCGGCGGGATTCCCACCCCGGCGCCGGAGCCTGTGGCAGCCATTTTCTTTACCATAACGTATGGGCGGGTAAATGTCAACGGAAAAGAGAAGCATGCAATTGACAACCGCATATGCGGGTGCTACGATAAAATTAATTTCAGGTTTGCGGCAGGCAACAGGACGATTACGAAGGGTGGTAAAGGAAATGGATAGCAGGCTTAAGGGAATTCTTGGGGAACTTAAGGGAACGCTCGGGAAAATCGATGAAGGGCAGGCGGCAAAATTTGCGCAAATGGTGCACGAAGCGCCGCGCATATTCCTTGCGGGCTGCGGGCGCAGCGGCCTTATGGTGCGGGCATTTGCCATGCGCTGCATGCACATGGGAAAAACGGCGTACGTCCTGGGCGACGTAACCACGCCGTCCATCCGCAAAGGGGACCTGCTTGTGATCGCGAGCGGGTCGGGAGAAACGGAAAGCCTTGTTTCCCATGCGAATAAGGCGAAAAAGCTGGGCGCGAAGATCGCCACGGTAACGATTTATCCCCGGGCGACAATCGGCAGGATGGCGGATTGCGCGGTGTGGATCAATGCCCCTACGGCCAAATCCGAAGAGGAAACGGGCGTTTCGTCCATCCAGCCGATGGGTTCGCTGTTCGAGCAAAGCCTGCTGCTGTTCCTGGACGGCGCCATCGTCCGTATGATGGAGCTTTCCGGGATAAGCTCGGAAGAAATGTTCAAAAACCACGCCAATCTGGAATAGGCGGAAACAAGGGGCTTTTACCGCCCCGGCATAATACAAAATAAAATTTACCGTTTGCAGCGAAACCGCCCCCCGGGCGGTTTTTTGCTGCGCATATTTACCGGAAAAATCTTAACACCGTCTTAACACCGCCCATACCATCCTTAACACTGTATTTATGGAAAACGCTTTATAATCCGTAGTGTGAAAAAATTCAGGAGTAAAGGAGAGTAAATTATGGGAACGGTTATGATCGTCGCAGGCGTAGTAATGCTTGCCCTGCTCGGCTATCTTTTCTGTGTTTTATTCAAAGGTGAGAAGCTATGAGCAGCGGGGTGATTCAGGACATCGTATATGTGGTGGCCCTGATTGGTATTGGGATACCGCTTGGGCTGTACATCTACAAGGTAATGACGGGAAAGCTTACGTGGAAACCCATTGCGGCGCTCGAGCGCTTTACCTACAGGGTGATGCACATCAACCCGGAGGAGGAACAAACCGCCGGGAAATATGCGCTTTCCGCGATTGCGTTTTCCGTATTCGGTTTTGCCATCCTGTTCCTGCTGCACCTTTTGCAGGGCTATCTGCCCCTTAACCCGGAAGGCCTTCCCGGGGTGAGCGCGGACCTTGCCTACAATACCACGGCCAGCTTTGTATCCAACACAAACTGGCAGGCGTATTCCGGTGAAACGACGCTTTCCTACCTTACGCAGATGGCGGGCCTTACGGTGCAGAACGTGGTATCGCCCGCGGTTGGAACGGCGGTCCTGTTTGCGCTGATCCGCGGGTTCCAGCGCAGGGAAAGCAACACCATCGGGAATTTCTGGGTAGACCTCGTCAAGGCGACCTATTATGTGATGATTCCCCTTTCCATTATTGTGACGCTGATCCTCGTTTCACAGGGCGTGATCCAGAACCTCGGAGCCTATGTACACGCGACGACGCTGGAAACGGGCGCGGAGCAGGTTATCCCCATGGGCCCGGCGGCAAGCCAGATCGCCATCAAGCAGCTTGGCACCAACGGCGGCGGTTTCTTCGGGGTAAATTCCGCGTTTCCGCTGGAAAACCCGACGCCCCTTTCAAACTTTGTGGAATGCCTGTCGCTGCTGCTGATTCCGGCGGCGCTGTGCTTCTCCTTCGGGCGCGCGGTAAAAGATTCCAAACAGGGCAGGGCGATTTTCATCGTTATGCTGGTGATTTTCCTGATGGCCCTCATTGGCATGACCATGAGTGAGAACGTGGCCGCGCCGCAGTATGACGGCGTTGCGGTCTCCGGCAGTATGGAGGGCAAGGAAGCGCGGCTCGGCGTCGATACGTCGGCCCTGTGGGCGACGGCGACCACTTCAGCCTCGAACGGGTCGGTCAACGCGATGCACGACAGCTTCACACCGCTTGCGGGCGGTATCCAGATGTTCCTGATGATGCTTGGCGAGGTTGTGTTCGGCGGCGTAGGCTGCGGCCTTTACGGCATGCTGGCCTTCGCGATCCTCACCGTGTTTATCGCGGGCCTGATGGTGGGACGCACGCCCGAATACCTCGGCAAGAAAATACAGGCGTTCGACATGAAAATGGTATGCCTCGTGATCCTGACGCCGCCGTTGTGCCTGCTTCTTGGCACGGCGCTCTCGACCTTTGTGCCGACCATTACGGACGACTTCACCAACACGGGCGCACACGCGTATTCCGAACTGCTTTACGCGTATACGTCCGGCGCGGGGAACAACGGCAGCGCGTTTGCGGGCTTTAACGCAAATACGGTATACAGCAACCTTGGAATCGGCACGGTTATGCTCCTCGTGCGGTTTATCCCCATGGCGGCGGTCATTTTCCTCGGCGGGAACCTTGCGAAGAAAAAGCGGATACCGGCATCGGGCGGCACGCTTTCCACGTCGAATGCGATGTTTATCATCTTTTTGCTCCTGATTGTATTCGTCGTAGGAGCGCTCACGTTCCTGCCCGCACTGGCCCTTGGGCCGATCGCGGAGTTCTTCAAAACATTGCCGACGTTAGGATAGGAGAGTTGAGACGATGAAAGAAAGAATGATGAATCAATCGATTGGACGGGATGCTTTCGTCCAGTCGCTCAAAAAACTGGCGCCGCGGACGCAGGTCAAAAATCCGGTTATGTTCGTAGTGTATATCGGCGCGATTTTCGTAACGGTGCTGTATTTCCTCGGCTTTGCGGGGATGCGGGAGGAAGCCCCGTGGTATGTGCTTACCATTGCGGTCATCCTGTGGGCGACGGTGCTGTTCGCAAACATAGCGGAGGCGGTTGCCGAAGGCCGCGGGCGCGCACAGGCGGACAGCCTCAAAAAAGCGCGGCGCGACGTTGCGGCAAGGAAACTGGAACGTGCGGACGTCAATTCGGAATATACGGAGGTGCTGTCCAAGGACTTGAAGCCCGGGGATATCGTACTTGTAAAAGCGAATGAGCAGGTTCCCATGGACGGCGAGGTCATCGAGGGCGTAGCCTCTGTGGACGAAAGCGCGATCACGGGCGAATCCGCCCCGGTGATCCGGGAATCGGGCGGCGACCGCAGCGCTGTCACGGGCGGCACCACCGTGGTGTCGGACTGGCTGGTCGTAAAGATCACGGCAAAGGCGGGAGAGAGCTTCCTCGATAAAATGATCGCGATGGTCGAGGGCGCGGCGCGCAAAAAGACGCCGAACGAGATCGCCCTCCAAATCCTGCTGGTAACGCTCACGATCATCTTCCTGGTCGTATGCGCGACGCTGCTCCCTTTTTCGAGCTTCGTCAGCGGCCTTGAAGGGGCGGGGCATGCGATCAGCCTCACCAATGTGATCGCCCTGCTGGTCTGCCTCGCGCCGACCACCATCGGCGCGCTGCTCTCCGCGATCGGCATTGCGGGCATGAGCAGGCTGAACCAGGCCAACGTACTCGCCATGAGCGGGCGCGCAATCGAGGCGGCGGGCGACGTGGACGTACTGCTGCTCGATAAAACGGGGACCATTACGCTTGGCAACCGCCAGGCGAGCGAATTCCTTCCGGCGGAGGGCGTGTCTGAGGAGGAGCTTGCCGACGCGGCGCAGCTTTCCTCCATCGCCGACGAAACGGCGGAAGGACGCAGCATCGTGGTGCTGGCGAAGGAGCGCTTTAACATCCGCGGACGCGACCTTTCCAAAATGAACGCGGAGTTCATTGAATTTTCCGCCAAGACGCGGATGAGCGGAATTAATTTTGGCGGGGACGAAATCCGGAAAGGCGCCGCGGACGCGGTGAAAGACTATGTGCAGCAAAAGGGCGGCGCCTATCCGCAGGACTGCGAAAGGCTGGTGCGCCAGGTTGCGGAAAAGGGCGGCACCCCCCTCGTCGTGGCGAAAAACGGCAGGGTAATGGGTGTGATTTACCTCAAGGATATCGTAAAAAACGGGGTCAAAGAGAAATTTGAAGACCTGCGCAAGATGGGAATCAAAACCATCATGATAACGGGCGATAACCCCACGACGGCGGCGGCGATCGCCGCGGAGGCGGGGGTGGACGACTTCATGGCCGAAGCGACGCCGGAAGCAAAGCTGGAGCTGATCCGCAAATACCAGGCGGAGGGCCATCTCGTCGCCATGACGGGCGACGGCACCAACGATGCGCCCGCGCTGGCGCAGGCGGACGTGGCGGTGGCGATGAACTCGGGCACGCAGGCCGCAAAGGAAGCGGGCAATATGGTGGACCTCGACTCGAGCCCCACCAAGCTGATCGACGTGGTGCGCATCGGCAAGCAGCTTTTGATGACGCGCGGGTCGCTGACCACGTTTTCCATCGCGAATGATATCGCAAAATACTTTGCGATCATCCCGGTGCTGTTCGCAAGCATTTTCCCGCAGCTTTCGACCCTCAACTTCATGGGTCTTACCAGCGCGACAACGGCGATACTCGCGGCGATTATCTATAATGCGGCGATCATCGTGGCGCTGATCCCGCTGGCCCTCAAAGGCGTAAAGTATACGGAAAAACCCGCGAAAAAAATACTCGGGCACAATATGCTGGTTTACGGCCTCGGCGGCGTGGTCGCGCCGTTTATCGCGATCAAGCTGCTGGATATGCTGCTCACGGTTTGCGGCGTGGCATAACGGCCCCGGACTGCAAAAAGGAAGAAGGAGTCTCACATGGAAGAAAAAAAGACGGATAAAAGCAAAAAGAGGGGAATATGGCTTGCCGGCCTCATCTGCGCGGCGGTGATGACCGTGTTCTGCGGCCTCGTCTATCCCCTTATCATGACGGGGATCGCACAGCTTACCATGCCCCGCCAGGCCAATGGAAGCCTGATTGTAGTGGAGGAGGACGGACAGAAGGTCTGCTATGGCTCCGAGCTCATCGGGCAGACCTTTACACAGCCGCAATACCTGATCGGCAGGCCGGACGACGGTTCGCCTTCAAACCTGTCCGCCGTTTCGCCCGGGCAGGAAGAGCTCGTCCGGGAGCGCATCCAATGGTGGCACGAGCTTGACCCCGGCAACACGGCCGATATCCCGATGGAGCTTGTTACCTCGTCGGGGAGCGGCGTGGACCCGCATATTTCCCCGGCTGCGGCGGAATACCAGGTTTCCCGCATTGCGCGTGAACGCGGGATGGGCGAGGACGAGGTGCGCGCCGTGATTGCGAAGCATACGGACGGCAAAGACCTTGGCTTCCTGGGCGAGGACCGTGTGAATGTGCTGATGGTAAACCTTGAACTGGATGGAAAAATCAGTTGAATGCCAAAATGAGGGATCAAACCATGTATGATGAAAGCGAAAGGCCGAACCCGGATGAGTTGCTGCGGCAGATTGGCCCGGAAGAAAAAAAGGACCGTACAGGAAAACTGAAAATTTTCTTCGGCTATTCCGCAGGCGTCGGCAAGACCTACGCGATGCTGCGGGAGGCGCACGACTGCCTCGGCCACGGAACCGACGTGGTGGTCGGCTATATCGAGCCGCATACCCGGGCCGAAACCATGAAGCTGGTGGAAGGACTCCCTGTCCTGCCCACCAGGAAGGTTGCCTATAAAAATATCGTGCTCAGTGAATTCGACCTCGACGGCGCGCTCGAACGCCGTCCACAGCTGATCCTGGTGGATGAGCTGGCGCACACGAACGCGGTGGGCGTGCGCAACAAAAAACGCTACCAGGATGTGGAAGAACTGCTGAACGCCGGGATTGACGTATATACAACGGTTAATGTCCAGCACCTTGAAAGCCTGAACGATATCATCAAGGATATCACGCACATCGAGGTGCGCGAGACGATCCCGGATTATATTTTCGACAAGGCGGACAGCGTGGAGCTTGTGGATATCGAGCCGGAGGAACTCCTGCAGCGGTTTGCGGACGGGAAAATTTATAAGCCCGACCGGGTCGTGACCGCGATGAACAACTTTTTCACCCGGCAGAACCTTTCCACCCTGCGCGAAATCTCCATGCGCCGCACGGCGGACCGGATTTACGGACGGGACGGCAAGGCGGAGGTAAAAAGCGTGAGCGCGAAAGTGCTGGTACTGCTTTCACCCTCCCCCTCCTCGGCCAAAAACCTGCGCGTGGGCGCGCGTATGGCGGAGGCCTACCACGCGGCATGGGAAGCGCTGTATGTGGAAACGCGCGTGAAGCTCAGCCCCGGGCAGGGAAAGCTGCTGCGCGACAACATGAATCTTGCCGAGCAGCTGGGCGCGGACGTAGTGACCATGTATGGGGAAGACCTCGCGGAGGTGGTCGCCGGGTATGCGAACCTTACGGGCGCGACCAACATTATCATCGGAAAGACCCGGAACAAGCGCCGCCTGCGGGATTTCTTCCGGGAAGATTTCGAGGACCGGCTGATTGCGCTTTTAAAGCATGCGGAGATTCATATTATCCCGGATTCCGACCATGCGGGTGAGTTCAGGAAGCACGGGAAGCAGAAGAAGCGCAAGGATTTCGGGCTGCTTGAACAGCGGACGCAGATTCTGTACGAGATCAGCAAAAAACTGCTGGCGACGCGCGGCCTTGTGAATATCATCTCCGCGATAAACGAATATATTTCAAAAATATTGGAGCGCTCGGTGATTTTCTATTTACAGGATATGGAAAAACCGGGGATGATGTGGCAGGCGGAATATGACGAAGACGCCTCCTTCCTTCTTGGCGACGATGAAAAAGCAGTGGCAAAATGGGTGCTTCTCAATAAAAAACGCGCGGGCGCGGGTACGGACACCCTGATGGGCGCGGGCGCGTTTTATATGCCGATTATGTCGCAGGGCGCCGTGCTCGGCGTGATGGGGGTATCGTGCAAAAAGGGCCTGCTTTCACAGGACCAGCGGATGCTGCTGCGCATGATCGCCTCACAGGTTGCCATGGCGCTCGAACGCCAGCGGCTGTCGGACGAGCAGCTTAAATACAACCTCGAGCTCCAGCGCGAAAAGCTCAGGGAAGACTGGCTGAGCCATGAAGAATAAGAAAGGCTTGCAGTTTGGGACAGATGTATTATGATGGAACTATCAAAAAATGCTTTGGCCGCAAGGCCGCCCGAAGCGAACGGCAGGTATGAAATGGAACAATCGAAACAAAAAGTAGTATGGATCAATATACTGAAAACGGCGGCGGGCCTTGTGCTGTGCACGGTTGTGGCCTGGCTGTTTAACCTTGCGGGACTGCGCACGGAAAATATTTCCATGGTATACCTGGTGGGCGTGCTGCTCGTTACGATGGCGACAGAGCGGCTTTTATACGGCATTGCGGCGTCCGTGGCCAGTGTGTTTGCCTATAATTTCTTTTTTACGGCGCCCACGCTTACGTTCCGGGTGAGCGACCCAAACTATGTTGTTACGCTGGTCATCCTTCTCGTAGGCTCGTTCCTTGTAAGCGCGCTCACCAGCAAGCTGCACAGGCATATGGCGGAAGCGCAGCGCAGGGAAAAACAGATGAGCCTTTTGTACGAGATCAGCACAAGCCTCCTCAATGTGTCCGACATGGACGACATCGTGCGGCACGGCCTTGCCGGGCTTTCGCGGGTACAGGGCCGCCAGTGCATCCTTTATACGGGCAAAGACCTCACGGAGGGAACGCATGCGGGGGATGGAAACGGCGCGGAGATCGAGAGCAATGAGGCGGCAAAATGGTGCCTTGAGAACGTAAAGCCGTGCGGCTGCGGAACGGAATATTTTTCGGAGTCGCAGTGGCTGTACCTGCCCCTGCGGAGCGGAAACGACGTGTACGGCGTGGCCG
Organism: Christensenella intestinihominis; assembly: GCF_001678845.1. Classification (GTDB taxonomy): domain Bacteria; phylum Bacillota; class Clostridia; order Christensenellales; family Christensenellaceae; genus Christensenella; species Christensenella intestinihominis. The sequence continues at coordinate 100,970 of NZ_MAIQ01000003.1, read as the reverse complement.
GCGTGCATTGCGGCAGCTGCCCGCCGTCCGCCGGGGAAATGATGCTGATCCAGACGGTGGCTTCACAGATTTCGGGGGCGATGCAGCGTGAAATGCTGTATAAGCAGCAGGAGGAGAGCAAGCTGCGGATCGAAAAAGAGCGCCTGCGGAACGACCTGCTGCGCGCTATCTCGCACGATTTGCGCACGCCGCTCACCAGTATTGCCGGATCGGCAAACTTTATCGCGGAGAGCCTGGACGAGCTTTCACGGGAGCAGGTGCTGAGCCTTGTGGGGGATATCGGGAACGACGCGCAGTGGCTCAACAATATGGTGGAAAACCTGCTCAATATGACGCACATCTCGGAGGGGGAGCTCGTCCTCAAAAAACAGCCCGAGGTTGTGGACGATATTGTCAGCGAGGCCTATGGCCGTGTGGAGCGGCTCCGGGGGAACCGCGACATTGCCATCCATATGCCGGATACGGTAATGGAGGTGCCGATGGACGGCCGGCTTATCATACAGGTGCTGGTGAACCTCCTCGACAACGCGGTGAAGTATACGCCTGAAAACGCGCGGATCGACCTGCGGGCTTATCCGGACAACGGCTATATGGTGTTTGAGGTGTCGGACAACGGCAAGGGAATCGCCCCGGAGATACTGGATAAGGTGTTCGACAATTTTGTGACCGCTCCCGCGGTCAGCGGGGATGCGAAACGGGGTATGGGAATCGGGCTTGGCATCTGCAGGTCTATCGTTGAGGCGCACGGCGGCGTGATCGCCGCATTGAATAATAACCGCGGCGGGGCGACCTTCAAGTTTGCGCTGCCTATGGAGTGAGGAAAATATGGAAGATACGCGTATTTTGGTTATAGAAGACGACCAGACGATCCTTAATTTTTTAAGTATTTCTCTGAAAACGAACGGATACCGGTTTGAAACGGCAAAGACCGGGCTTGACGGCATTTCCCTCGCGCTTGCCAATCATCCGGACGTGATTTTGCTGGACCTTGGGCTGCCGGATATCGACGGGCTGGAGGTGTTAAAGCAGGTGCGCCAGTCGTCGGATGTTCCCGTTATCGTGGTATCGGCGCGCGGGCAGGAGCGCGAGAAGGTGGAGGCGCTTGACGCGGGCGCGGACGACTATATCACAAAACCCTTCAGCATAGGAGAGCTTCTTGCCCGGGTGAGGGTGGCGCTCAGGAAACGGGCTCCGCACCCGGCGGAAAAAGAAACCTTTGAGCTGGACGGGCTGGTGATCGATTTTGAAAAACGGAAGGTAACGGTGGACGGGAAGGACGTGCACCTGACGCCCATCGAATATAAATTGCTGGTATTGCTGGTGGAAAACAGGGGGAAGGTGCTGACACACAGCTATATCAACAAACAGGTGTGGGGATATGAGTATACGGAGGATTCCCAGTCGCTGCGCGTATTCATGGCCAATATCCGCCGCAAGATCGAGAAAAACACCGCAAAACCGCGCTATATTATGACGGAGGTGGGGGTCGGCTATCGGTTTGTGGACGACTGAATTTTGAATTGTACAGAGCCGCCGCGGCAGCCTGTAAGGTTGCCGCAGGGCGGCTTTTTTGGTAGAATTAAGCTACTCAAAATAAGGCGGGGAAGTAAAATGAAAAAGAAAAAACGGTTCACAGCAGCCATAGCCTGCCTGCTTGCGCTGGCAGCCGTTCTCTCCGGCGGGTGCGCGGGCGTAAACGACGCGGAGAAAGCGGAAATTGAAAAGCAGGTACTTGCGGCCAATAAGGAATTGATGGAGGCCAAAAGCATCAAGGGGGAAATATTTATGAATTATTCCTTCAGTGAGTCGTGGCAAACCCATATCATGAGTATGGTGATCGATTTTGAGGAGATGAGCGAAACGGGCGTGGTTGCGGTAGCGCCGGACAAAATGCATATTAAAGGAATGGTTGCGATGGACGGCGTGCCCACGGAGATGGAGGCCTACAGCCTGAGCAACGGCGACGGGACGCAAACGGTTTATTCCTGCACCGGGGATACGGACCGCCCCTCGGACTGGACGATAGAGACACAGGATATTGAAGAAAAGAGCGCCGGGGAGATGGACCTTGTAAACGGGATGCTCGGTATGGATGAATTCCGGGTGGAGACTGTGGAAACGGATACGTCCGACGGCCGTGCGGCACTGAAAATAAAGGGGTTTGTGGATGCGGAAAAGTTTGCCGGGGTAGCTTTCGAGAGCCTTGGAATCGATGGGGAGCAAACGCAGGGAACAGAGGCGGCGTATACGATTTGGCTGGATGCGGAAAACAAAAAAATGCTGGAATATGAGATAGACCTGAAGGACGTTGTAAAATCAGCGCTGGAAGCGGTGCTGGAGGCGAGGGGACTTGACAAGGACAGCGTGGAACTCAGGGGAATGACGCTCGGCATGCGGGTCGACGAGATAAACGGGGAGTATGATTTTACGCTTCCGGCCGCTGTGCGCGAAAAACTCGCGCTCGAGGACCAGGCGGACCTCGCAGGCGATATTATGGCGCGGAATTGGCTGGAACAGCTGCAATAGCGGAAATGCGTTTTTTGACCATACGAAAAATCCCCAAACCTGTGTTTGGGGATTTCGTTTTTTCAGCCGGTATTTCCAAACCCGGCGAGCGCCTTTTCATAGGCCGCCCGCGTGTGTTCGTCGAAACATACCATGATAACGTCCATATCAGGATGCTCCTGCATAAAACCGAGGATCGTTCTGGTGGCGATTCCCGCCGCGCGGTCAAGGGGAAAATGGTACACGCCCGTACTGATGGACGGAAAGGCGACGGATTTCGCGCCGTTTTCCGCCGCAAGGCGCAGGCTGCTCAAATAGCTTCCCTGCAGCAGCGCGTCCTCGCCTGCGTTTCCGCCCCGCCATATGGGGCCGGGAGTATGGATTACATATTTCGCGGGCAGGCGGTAGCCCCCCGTGATTTTGGCTTCCCCTGTTTTACAGCCGTGAAGTGTACGGCATTCGCGGAGCAGTTCCGGCCCGGCCGCGCGGTGGATGGCTCCGTCCACGCCGCCCCCGCCGAGCAGAGAGGTGTTCGCCGCGTTCACGATCACGTCCACCTGCTGCTCCGTGATGTCGCCCGAAATAATCCTGTAAGCCATATTACCGCCTCCTGATTGCTTCCGTAGGACAGTTTTCCGCGCACAGCCCGCAGTGCAGGCAGTTTTCCTGCCGGATTATATACGGTTCGCCCTCGCCGATGCATTTTTGCGGGCACAGCCCGGCACAAATCCCGCACGAAATACATATATCCGTAATTTCATAGCCCTTTTTATGCTCCACAGGATTTCCCAGGAAAAAGGTTTCCCGGTAGATGGGCGTTTTCGAGAGGTTGAAATATTCGCCCTGTCCTTCATACAGGCAAAACACTTCGAGGATGCCGCGGCTGTCCCCGGGATAAACGTCGTTCATGGACGGGTTTGCCTCAAAAACAGGCGTCAGCATCTCCTGCGAAACCCGTTTCACCCTGCCGCTAAGGGTCAGCATCTCCCAATTTTTGGTCATGCCCGTCATGGATACGAACTGCTGGTCCATCAGCTGGCGGTAAAATTCCTTGCCGCGCGCCGTAAGGAAATACAAACGGTCGTCATCCACAAGCATCACGTCGATAATACGCGTTGCGGGCCTGCCGTCTTCGTCCAGCGTCGCGAATGTAAAATCCTTCATCTCCCGCATCATTTGCAGGTATTCCTTTGTTTCCATAAACCTGTCCTCCTTCCTATATATGGAAGATAACACAATTCGCGGCGGATATTCAACCGCGGGAGATTATTTGCTGAAAAAAAAAGCGCGCTGTGGTAAAATGAATGGGAAATCATGCAAAGGAGAACGTTTTTATGATCGTTGAACCCAAGGTAAGAGGATTTATCTGCACCACGGCGCATCCCACCGGATGCAGGGAAAACGTGAAGCAGCAAATAGAATATGTAAAAAGCCGTCCGAAAACGGACGGCCCCAAAAGGGTGCTTGTCATTGGCAGTTCCACCGGCTACGGGCTTTCGTCGCGTATCGATCTGGCGTTTTCGTCCGGCGCGGCGACCATCGGCGTGATGTTTGAGCGCCCGTCGAACGGAAAGCGCACGGCTTCCGCGGGCTGGTACAACACCGCCGCGTTCGAGGAATTCGCGCAGGCGGACGGGCTTTACGCCAAGACCATCAACGGCGACGCCTTTTCGCGCGAGGTAAAGGAAGAGGCGGCAGGGCTGATCGCCGGGGACCTCGGGCAGGTGGATATGGTGGTGTACAGCCTCGCGTCCCCGCGCCGGACCCTTGCGGACGGCACCACGGTTTCCTCCGTGCTCAAGACCACGGACAAGGACTATACGAACAAGACCATAGACCTTGCGTCGCGCAGGATTACGGAAGTGACGGTCACGCCCGCGACGGAAGCGGAAATTGCGGATACGGTAAAGGTGATGGGCGGGGAAGACTGGAAGGACTGGATTTCCCTGCTGTCCGAAAAAGGCTTGCTGGCGCCGGATGCGGTGACGCTTGCGTATTCCTACCTGGGGCCGGAGCTTACGCATCCGATGTATATGGATGGGTCGATCGGCCGGGCGAAGGAGCACCTGTTCCAAACCTCGCGGGAAATATCGCAGGAATTTCCCGGCGTTACGGCTTATATTTCCGTCAACAAGGCCCTGGTTACGCAGTCGTCCGCGGCAATTCCGATCGTGCCCCTGTACATTTCCATCCTGTATAAGGTGATGAAGGAACAGGGGACGCACGAGGGCTGTATTGAACAGATGTACCGCCTGTACGCGGAAAAGCTGCCCGCACGGGCGGTGGACGGGCGCGGCATGCTGCGCCTTGACGATTGGGAGATGGAGCCGGACGTTCAGGCCGCCGTGCTCCGCGCATGGGATGAAATTACGGATGAAAACCTCGACCGGCTGGCGGATATCGACGGTTATTGGGAGGATTTCTACCAAATGTTCGGCTTCCACATGGACGGCGTGGACTATGCGGCGGACGTGGAAGTAGAGGTGGCTGTTCCAAGCCTCTGAAAAAAGAAGAAACCACATGATGCCGGTATTGATCGGCAATGCGATTTGAAGGAAAGGGAGGCATTCTGCAACGATTATCCGTACGTCGGGGTCCCGAAAGGGGAAAGCGTTTCCGCCTTTCGGAAGCGAACGGAGTAAGCGTATGAAGGAAGGCACACATCTGAAATGACGGATGGTCCCGGCGGCGAAAAACCGGGCAGGAATGAAAAGATGTCGGGAGGATGTCATGTAAAAGGCCGGGAATTTGTGATAGAATGCTAGTATGGAAGAAGTGAAGGGAGTACGTGAAAGCGTGCTCTCTTTTGTTATGGAAAAAAATGGAGGAAAAGGAAATGACAGGAGAGAGAAGCAGGAAAGCGCGGGAAGCAAACGAGAGGCGAAGCAGGGAAAAGGCAGAAGCGAGACGGCGGCGGGAACGGGCAGCGGCGCGGGCAAACACAGCGCCCGCGGGAGGCAGGACGCAAACATGGGAGACGGCACAGCCGGGAAAGAAAAAAACGGCGAACGATTATTACGAGGAGAAACGGAAGAAGCGGGAAAAGGACCGGAAGGAAATTGACGCGGAATTCAACAAAGCGATGGAGGAAACCCAAAAGATGCTGCGGGAAAGGGATTTAGGGCTTATCGACCACCTTGACAGGAGCACGGGGGATACGGTGTATAACCAAAACTATTACGACCTGTTCGGAATGCCGGAAGGCGGGAAGGATTTCAACAGGCGTGTAGAACGGACGCGAAATTGGGACAAGCTGACGGACAGCGGGAAGTATGATCGGATGGTGTATATCCAGGAGGAGCAAGAGAGACGGAGAAAAGGCATACCGGAAAGCACGGGAATGGTATATAATAAAGGCAACGCGGGGCGTGGGACGCAGGAAGGCCGCGGGCCGGAAGAAAACAAGGACGCGGTGTGGAGCGGGCCGTACCGAATCGGGAAACCGGAAGGGATTTCGGAGCAGGAATGGTTGGCAATGGATGCAAAGGGACGGCTCCGCGCAGTCCACAAGGGGGAAGGCCGGAAAGCGCGGGATGCATGGAACGCGGGGGAACGGAAACCGCGGGAAGGGTCTGCCGACACGAAGGGATACGACGCCTGGGAAGCGCTTGCGGAAGCGGCAGGAAAAATGGGAACGGACGAGGGAACGCTGCGGGAGTATCTTGCGGGGAACCCCGACATAACGCTTCCGAACGGACTGAACGCCGAGAAGATACAGCTGTCCGATGTGCGGCAAACAAACGCGGCAGTGCAGGCGAAGGCGGACGGAACGGAAGAAGTTCCGCTGTTTTTCCAGGGCGGGATGGATGAGCTGAGGGAATATTTGCGGGAGCATCCGGATGTGACATTGCCGAATGGGATGAACGCAGATATTCTTGGTGGGATAGACGCATATAGGAAGATAAAAACAGAAGGACAGCAGTTGAATCCTGCTGCTCCCAGCTATTTGAAAACGCAGGACGATATACGTGAGATGCAGGAAGTTTTGGGCGTGGCGCAGACAGGAATTTGGGATGGTGAGACTGATCTTGCTTACAAGGAGCGGATGGACCAGGCGGACGGGTTGATCTATCAGGATGAAGAAAGGATTGCGGGGCTGCCGTTTGACCAAAGCGGTATGAGAGCAAACGGATGCTCGACGACGGCGACACATAACGCACTGGGACTTATGGGAATAGATGTACCGTTTGAGGAAACCTATGCGTGGCACCGGGAGAACGAAGATGAAAACTGGCCGGGAACGGTTCCGTGGCGGGTGGAGAAATATATCAAAGAGGAAGTTCCAGGGGTAAATATACGAAACGCGGCAGCGGAGTATCCGGTCGTTGTTCCGGAAACAGAGAATACCCTGCCGCTCGAGGAACGCGCCCAGCGCGTAATCGGTGAGGACGGGCATGGGATAATATGTTATACCTATAATAATTCAGACGGCAGTTTGGGCGCGCATTATGTAGCGGTAGAGAAAGACCCGGAAAGCGGGAAAATTTGGGTGTACGATTATGTGGACGATACAGGGAAAAGAAATACGGAGCCACAATCCTATAATAGTGTGCATGATTATATCGCAAAGAAAAATGGCGGGATGCTGGTCGCGGCATACGGATTATCCAAAAAGGAGGGGAAAGAATGAAAAAAGTTATTATTATAGTCCTATCTATTATAGGAATATTTATTTTTGGAAGCGTGATTTATATGCGTTCTTGCCCGGCATGGAGCCTGGAGGGCATGGACACCTATGAGGACCTGCCGGTCTATCAATATGACACAGAACGCGGCGGAGTGGAAATAGACGGGGTTTTTTATGAACGTATTCCAGGAGATGAATTTCCGATGGAATCTTTAGGAACAATACAGGGGACATTTGCCTATGTCTGGAATCCGGACGACACGGAAGTTGTTGAACAAGGAATATACTATGGGATTTCAGCGATGTCACAAGACAAAAATAAAGATTATTTATACGGAGAATCCCCGCGTTATAGAATAACAGAAGGGGACAGTTATTACGACGTCCCCTTTGGACTCTATTTAAAGCGGATGGACTTAGAGTAAACCAATGCAGAACCCCGGAGGGTGCATACAGGTTATCCAAAAAAGAGTAGCAAATGAAAAAATAGACGTTAATCTTACATATTCTGGGAATTTTATATCTTTATACCGGGTGTTACAAGATTTTCGCCCACTGCACTAAACATGGGAAGTGAAGTGGTGCAGTTTGGCGTAGATACAGTGCGAAATTTAACTAATCCAACAACAAGGGAAAACTATTGGGAAAGACTGAGAAAACAGAAAGAAAATGAGGCAAAGGATCAAAGTGTTATTCAGAGAGGGATAGACTATTATGACCAACATTTCAAAGAATAAAAGGAGCGAAGAGTTATCGACGGATGTAAAGATATATTATATTCTGCTGATTGCTGCTGTGGTCATTGTAATCAGTATTGTTGCGTGTGCGAGGCTGCAACCGCAAATGGAAGAAAAACGTGTGCAGGAAATAGTAGAAAAAGAAGCGTTGGCACTTGAAGAGATAAGCGGAAAAATGCAGGCAGGCGGTCTTGCCTATTGCACTGTAGAATCCAGAGAAAGAGATGGGAATAAGTTAAAAGACGATTTGCTGCAAATCCAGTATAATTGGAAATATTATATTTTTTGGAATCGGGCAGGGGAAAAAGGAAAAAAATGTGCGGAAGAAATTCTTCCTGAGGTGGAGCGTCTATACAAAACTTACGGAATTACACAAATTTCCCCGGGGAATGAAATACAAAGTTTTACGTTAGGGAAAAGACCGGTTTTACACACAGAAATATTTTATCTTCCGGGGGAGTTGATTCACTCTACATTAAACAGAAAGAGCTTGGTGTATTATGGGCTCGGAGATGCACGTAAGATAACGGATAATTGGTATTGGGCGGAATATCCTGCATGATTGCTTCGACAGCCTCCCAATAAAAACAGGCGAAGCGCAGGAGAAATGACGAATGATCCCGGCGGCGGAGAAAACCGGGCGGAATGGATGAGTTGAGGGAGTATTTGCGGGAGCATCCGGATGTGACATTGCCGAATGGGATGGACGTGCAGGCATTCCAAAATATCTGGACAAGCAAATGACTCAGGCACAAAGTGAGGATACAGGACAACAAGACGATATTCTGCCGGTATATGAACGACAGGAAGTCGATGATCTAAGAAAGCAACTGGACGAAAATAGACCAATGACGATTAGTGAATTAGACGGCACACCGGAAATGCGGGATGGGGCAGCCCCCTACAGGAACGGGAAGGCTATGGGGAAGCAAATGATAAGCTCAAATTTTGGACTTCCCTCATATCTGATCCGTGGGGATTTGTGGAATGGGGAGTGGATAAAATGCAAGAAGCAATGCTGCCGCCTGAATATAAAGGAAGAGAGGGTTATGGGAGTCGGAAATGAAAAGGAAAATATACGCGATTTTGATTGCGGTATTGATTGTATCTGCAAGTATGGGTTGCGGCGTTGAGAAAGCGCCGCAAAATCCTGATAAGAACGCATCTTCGAAAATTGCTGTAGGTCCGTCTATCATAACGGCTGTAACAGGTGAAGGAAAAATCCTGACCGCGGGATTTAGCCGCGGGGCCGGCATGGATAAATATAAAACAGACGGGTGGAAGGATATTCGCCAAATTACAGCAGGCGGTACGCATACGGCAGGCCTCAGAAAAGATGGGACGGTAGTGGCTGCAGGAGATAACCGTTACGGGCAATGCGATGTCGGCAATTGGAAGGACGTGCAGCAGATTGCGGCAGGCTTTGCGGAAACGACTGCGTTGTTTAACGATGGAACGTTAGGAACGACCAATCCGGAACGCAAAAAGGAACTGGAAACGGCCCGTGATGTTGTTGCTATTTCATGTGATCCGGTTATGGAAAGTATTGCCGCCCTGAAACGGGACGGAACAGTTGAAGTCTTTACACAAGATGATGAAATGGCCCGGGAAGTCAAAAGCTGGAAGGACATAAAACAAATCAGTGCCGGATTAAATTACATTGCTGCATTAACCAATGAAGGCACCGTATTGATTGCCGGGGGAACAGAAGCCGGGAAACGTGCGGGAGAGGGAAATGTCGGGCATTGGACGGAGATCGCTTATGTCGCGGCGGGAGAATACCGGACATGGGGAATTAAAACGGATGGGACGGTGCTTTCGACGGATTTTTATGATCCGGATAAAATCTTGGGAAATCTTCCGGATTTTGCTGAAACAAAAGAATGGACGGATATTGTAACGCTGGAGCCTTCCGCGGATTTAGTGGTGGGATTAAAGAAAGACGGAACAATTGTTCTGGCCGGAAACATCAGCGACTCGGAGCGCAAGGCCGAATTATGGAAGGATATTAAAGACTGGACATACTAAAACGAACCGGAGAATTCCGGATCAATGCTTGATAAAATAACCTTACCAGTCTGAAAACCATGCCGTGGCCTGCTGTAAAAGAGGAAACCGCAGCATAAAAGATAAACACAAAAAAGCGGGCAGCCCATCGCACAGGCTGCCCGCTTTTTTATATGGAACCGGTCAATCTCTGGCAGGCCTCAACCGATTGCTTCGTTGATCTGGTAGGATGCGCTGGTGAACGTTTTTCCCTCAGCCGTCATGCTTTCGGGAAGGGCGAACGTAAGCGTAACCGTCCTGCCGGGCGCGATTGTGTTTTCTGACGAGGTCATCTGTGCGCAAATTATTCCGGAATCATCCGAGAACAATACCGTCGCGCTGATTTTCTGGCACACAAGCGTCGAAGAATTCGTAATTGTCAGCCGATATTCCGTACCGGTGCTGTTTTCCGCCATCGTCAGGTCTTGTGAAATATCCGTATATTGGTTGGCGTTCATCGACACAGATACGCTTGCCGTAACGGCAGGAGGAAGCTCGCCGCTCCCTTTCTCAACTGGAATAATAATCTGGCCGCCCGGCACAAACTGGTAAAAGTCATACGGCTTCTCCCCCTCCGGGTAGTTCACATGCACCGTAACCAAAGGAATCGTAACGTCGTTTCCGTTCTGTACCTGGACAATCATGTTGTTTCCGCTGATCATCGTAGTCTTGCAGCTGATACGGTCCACATATTTCTGAAGCGCGTTATTCACTTCCTGCTCGTCATAGACGGAATTTCCGTCCTCCTCTTTCACGGCGTCCTTGGGAACGATGCCGTCTTCCACCAGCTCTTGCACCTGCTGCTGGTCGAGGGTGGGGGCGGCTTCCTCGGAAGGCTCCTTCGCCGGGGCGGCGGCAGCTTCCTCGGATTGATCCGCGGATTCAGCCTCGCCTTCAGCCTCGCCGGCCGCGGCTTCGGCGGGTTCCGGGGTTCCCACAATTTCCAGCTTTCCCATGCTGGGAACAGCGCAGGCCGTAACGCCGAGGGCCGTAACGAGCAGGACGGCCGTCAGCACAACAAATTTTTTCATAAGGGCTCCTATATTGTCTTAAGCGTCGAAATCATACAGCTTCTCCGCTGTTGGTACTCTTTGTAATGCAATTATAACAGATACAGAAAATTTGTGTTACAATAGGGAGTGGATTTTACAAATTATTCACGAATTCGGCTCAGTAAAGCCTTCCGGCCCCTATGCCGGACAGAAAGGAAAAGTCATAAATGGTGTATAATACGGTGATCTTTGATCTGGACGGCACGCTGCTCGATACGCTCATGGACCTTAAGGACAGCCTGAATTATGTACTCGTAAAAAATGGATTTCCTGCGCGTACCGCACGGGAGGTAAGGAGCTTCCTTGGAAATGGGGTAAAGGTCCTGCTTACATCCTCATTGCCGGAAGGGACGGCCGCGGCGGATATGGAACGGTGCCTGCGCGAGTTCAAAGAACGGTATGCGCAGCATTTACAGGACAAAACCCGGCCGTATGACGGCGTACTGCCTTTGCTGAAAGCCCTGGCCGATATGGGGGTGCGCACAGCCATCGTATCGAATAAATTTGACCGGGCGGTGAAGATGCTGGGCAGGGAATATTTTGACGGCCTTGTGGAAAGCGCGGTGGGTGAAAGTGAAACGGTGCGCAGGAAACCGTCGCCGGACGGCGTGCTAACGGCAATCGGGGAGCTTTCCGGAAAACCGGAAACCACGCTTTATGTGGGAGATTCCGAGGTGGATGTGATGACCGCAAAAAACGCGGGAGTCGCTTGCGTGGGGGTCACATGGGGCTTTCGCGACAGGGAGGTCCTTGAAGAGGCGGGGGCCGACTATATGATCGACCGCCCGGAGGAATTGCTCGCCATCGTAAAGGGAACTGAGTAAGAGGTATGGTTTTCCCTGAAATTGTAAGACGTGTGGAACGGCTGCCGCAAAAAGGCAGCTTTTTTTGCTATAAAGTGAAAATATATTTTCATATTGACATTTTATTTCTAAAACGGTATCATGGAAATGAGAGAAGAAAGACCACGGGAAAAGAGCGGAAAACCATGAACGGCGAACTGATACAGCTCCGGCAAAATGAAATTTACGAATATATCAAAGGCCGCAACCTGACCACCATACAGGATATCAGCGAGGCGCTCCACATGTCCCAATCCACGGTGCGGCGCGACCTTAAAAAGCTGGAAGAGGAGCAGAAGGTGGTTTCCTTCCACGGCGGCGTTTCCGCGCAAATCGGCGACGAGCCCTTTACGGAGCGCAAGGTGCGCCATGCCCGGGAAAAAGAGGCGGTCGGGCGGCGCGCGGCGCGGCTTGTGGAATCCGGCGATATGATTTACATCGGGGGAGGCTCTTCCACCTTTGCCTTCGCCTCGGCGCTTTCACACCGGTCAAACCTTGAAAATGTAACGGTGGTAACTGCGGCGATGAACATTGCAAACTGTTTTATGGGAAATCCGGGTTTCCAGGTAATCGTGCCCGGGGGAATCGTAAAAACGTTCGACGAAAGCATGACATCGCAAATGACGCTCGACGGCCTTTCCGCTTTCAATTTCAAAAAAGCGTTCTTAGGGGTGCAGGGCCTTACGGTCGGGCGCGGCTATACGCTGCCCACCATAGAGCTCGCGGAACTTAAAAAAGCGGTGCTTTCCCACACGGAGCGGGTAATTTTGCTGTGCGACTACACAAAGCTTGGCAAGGTTGGGTCGTATAACATTTGCCCGGTTTCACGGATCGATACGGTTGTAACGGACCGCCGGGGCAGGGGCGCAGACGCGCAGGAAGAACTCAGCCGTGCGGGTGTGGAATTTATTTTCGCGTGAAAAGGAGCAATATCCTTTCAAAATATGATTTTAAGGAGAAACAGGAACATGAATGCAAAAGAAGCGGCGCACCTGATCGACATCAGCGCGGTGAGGACGCACCATACGATGGCGGATATTGAAGAAATCGTGGGCTACGCAAAGGAATTTAAGTTCATCAACGTGCATGTGCTTCCGAACTGGATGAAGCAGCTTTCGGAAATGCTGAAGGACGTGGACGGGGTGTACGCGGGCGGCCCGGTGGGTTTTCCGTCGGGGGCGCATAAAACACAGACGAAAATCCTCGAGGCGGCGGGGCTGATCGAGGACGGCATCGAGGAAATGGACATCGTGATGAACGTAGGGCGTTTTAAGAATCGGGAATACGATTACGTCCTGAACGAACTCAAGCAGATCATCGCGCTGGCGCGGAACGCGGGACGGCCGATCCTCACAAAGGTGCTGATCGAGCTGAATTGTTTAACGGAAGAGGAAGCGGACAAGGCGTGCGAGATCGTTGTGGAGAGCGGAGCGGACTTCCTCAAGACAGGCACGGGCTGGGTACCGGGAGACGCGAACATCGAACGAATCCGCAGGATCAAGAAGAAGCTGGCGGGAACGGGAGTGAAGGTGAAGGCGGCGGGGGGCATCCGCACGCGCGCGGAATTCGACGAGCTGCTGGCGATGGGAGTGGAGCGTTTCGGCATCAACACACAGTCCGCAATCGAGATTGTAAAATCATTTGAATAAACCTGCTTTGGCGCCGGACGGGAAAAAAGCGCAAAAGCTGGGGCTTTGGCACGGGACGCGGACGCGGGTGCCTTCCCTGTGGAAGTAAGGGACGCAGGGCGGCGGAAACGCGCGGATAAAACCCGGAGGGACGAAACGGTTCCGGGATTGTTCCGTGCCGGGGCGCAAACAGGTTTGCCGGAATATAAACGGAAGTATCATGGGGAATGGCCGGACCGCAGCAAGGCCATTTTCGCTTTGGACGGAGGAATAATGCTTAAATACGATCATATCATGTTCGACATGGACGGGACGTTCGTTGATTCAAGGAATTTCCACGGGCTTGCGTTCCAGCGGTATTTTAAACAATGCGGAAAAGATGTGGATATGGAAGCGGTAAAAGACGCGCTGGGGGTAACGATACTGGATATTTTCCACAGGATTGGCATCACAGGCGCGGAAGAGGAAAAAGCTTTCGACCACCTGGCGGAATTCTACCTGACGGATGCGGACGACCTGATCCTGGAAATCCCTTTCGGGGACCGGGCCAAAGAAACCTTTTCCGCACTGCACGAAAAGGGTTACCGGATGAGCGTGGTGACAAATTCTTTCACCGAGCTGACGGAGAAAATCCTGGAGCTGCATGGGATCGGCTATTGTTTTGCGGAGGTAGCGGGCGCGGACAGGCATTCGCTCGATAAGGAACAGCGGTGCCGGAGCCTGCTTGAAAAGTATGGGGTGGACGCTGGACGCGCGCTTTATGTGGGGGATGCGGAACGGGATATCGAGATTGCGAACACAATCGGCTGCGATTCCTGTTTTGCGGATGTGCCTATTGGCTGGGCGAAGGACAAGCGGCGTGTTTATGAGGAATTGAAGCCCACTTTTACCGTACAGGCTTTGGACGGACTGATGGATTTTCTATGATAAAACAAAACCGCGCCGCAATTGCGGCGCGGTTTTTTACAATGGCTGGAATCAGAATTTAGGAATCATGATTTTTTCGCCGCCCCTGATGCACGATTCGTGGCCGCAAATACCTGCCGCCGTAATATTGGCAGACATCTTTGCGTTCAGGAGGGGCTGCCGTTCTTCAACAATCGACGCGATGAACTCCTGCACAAGGTGCGGGTGCGAACCGCCGTGGCCGGAACCCTGGATGAAGGAAACGTTTTCCTTGTTGAGGATCACTTCCCGTTTGGTAAAGGGTTTCAGCTCATCAATCAACAAATCGTCCGTGTCGGGCGCATGGAACCTGCGGGCGGATTCGCCGCCTTCGAAGAGGACGGAACCTTCCTCTGCAATCTGGTCCCATTCATAAGACATCTTGGTGCCGTATACGTCAAAACTCTCGCGGTACTGGCGGACCGTTTCATACAGGGAACGCGTCGCTTCCGCAACAACGTCCGTATCCTTCAGCCGGAACGTCAGCGTCTCGCAGGCAAACGGGGAACCGTAGCGCTTTGCGAGGTCTTCGGAGATATGTCCCGATCCGTGGCCGATAACGGATTCAGCCTGCGTCTGGTTAATCATCAAAAGCGGGGAAATCGCGTGTGTGCCATACCAGAAGGGCGGGAAGCCAAGCCAGTACTCCGGCCATCCGGTAAGCCCCATATCCTGCATATGGCTGCCGCGTACAAGCTGGATACGCCCAAGCTGTCCGCTTTCCGCAAGATGCTTTACATACAGGTATTCGCGCGTATAGACGGCGGTTTCCATCATCATATACACTTTTCCGCTCTTTTCCTGGGCGTCGCACAGGTCTTTGAGTTCGTCCACCGTGGTTGCCATGGGAACCGTGCATGCGGTATGCTTGCCGGCCTTAAGGGACGCAAGCGACTGCTTGTAGTGGTCGAGGATGGGCGTGATGATGTGGATTGCGTCGATTTCTTTGGAGGCGCATACATCGTCAAAACTCGTGAACTGCATGGATTCTTCGATCCCCAGCTCTTTCCCGGTCTGGCGCAGCGCTTCCGGGTTGCGCTGGCAGATCGCAACCTTTCCGACATTCGGGTGTTTCTGGTAAAGCTTGACAAATTCCTTGCCAAAGTTCATTCCGATTACAGCAACATTAACTTTTTTCATAAAATTTCACCCCTATTGGAAAAAATTAACTTCATTCTAGCACCAGTCTCCCCCAAAGGCAATAGACTATCAAAATAAAAAAAGGAGGGAAAAATTTTTATGTAAAAAATGGAAATTTAAGATTGACAACAAAAATGCAGTATGATATCCTTTGTTTAAACGATTAAGAGGTTTTTTGCTTTGACACCCAGCAAGACGAACTAAATGATTTGACAGGAAAGACAGTTTAGTTTAAAGGAGAGGTTTTTTGCTGCAAACCGGGGAAAACGCCGGTGAATTTACAGGCGTTGTTAAAAGGATGAGGAAAAAATCGACCAGCGTGTGCACGGGCACACAATAGAAAGAGCAAAGAAATTTTCATGGCGCATGGGCCTTGTGTATGCCAAAGAAATCAGGAGGTATGGGCCGGGCATAGGGAGAGAAGGAATTCCGGGAAACCAAATGGAAAAAGAAACGATGCCGGAATTCAAAATCCATTTGTGACAAATCCATCTTTGAGAAAAGACAAGATTGTCATAGCCGCTTAGACTTTTAATGGTAAACTATAATATAACTAATTTTTACGCGGAACATGGAATTGAATACCGGAATCCTAAGCACTGGAATGATATGGCGGCGTTGCGGCCGGTTTTGTAGACTGACGGAGCATAAGGCTACAGCATTGGACAAGAAGGAAAACACAGGGGCGGGAGATTGCGAAAAGCCTGCCGCGGACTGACATAACCGGATGCTTTTGCCGCGCTGTAATTTTTTGTACAAAAATGCAATGTGGTGCGGGATTGAACGAAATGCAGAAAACAATAGTTGTATCGATGCGAAAAAAAACTATAATGATATATATGACTAAAAAGGCTTGATTTAAACGAAAATTTTGTATGGAGGTGAGGAAATGGCAGAAGAAATTTTGAAGCTGTCAAACATTTCTAAGACTTTCCCTGGTGTGAAAGCCTTGAACGGTATTCAGTTCAGCCTGAATGCCGGTGAAGTGCATTGTATCTGCGGCGAAAACGGCGCAGGCAAATCGACGCTGATCAAAATTATTTCCGGCGCATACCAGCCGGATGTGGACGGAGCCATTTATTTTGAAGGAAAACAGGTGAAACTGGACCCCTTTTCAGCGATGAATCTTGGTATCCAGACAATTTACCAGGAACACAACGTGTTCGAGACACTCAGCATCACCGAGAACATCTTTGCCGGAATGGAGATCACAAAGGGCGGGGTCATGCAGAAGCAGGAGATGGAGCAGAAAACGCGCGACGTCCTCGAATACCTGCACAGCGACCTGAAACCGGATCAGATTGTGGGAGAGCTTTCCTCCGGCGAACAGAAAATTGTAGAGATTGCAAAGGCTCTGGTGTTTGACCGCAAGGTTATTATCCTCGACGAGCCGACGGCGTCCTTCTCCGCGTCAGAGATCGACAACCTGCTCGAGATCGTGCACAAGGTAAAGGCGCGCGGCATGGGCATCGTTTATATTTCCCACCATTTGGATGAGGTGTTCCGTATTGCGGATAAAATCACGGTGCTCCGCGACGGGCAGTATATTAAAACGATCGGCGTAGACGAAACGGACGAGCCGCACCTGATCCGCGATATGGTCGGCCGCGACGCTTCCGCGTTTTACAGCCGCGAATTTTATCCCAAGGGCGAGACGGTCCTCGAGGTCAGGAACCTCACCGGCAACGGCGTAAAGAATGTGTCGTTCAAGGTGAACCGCGGGGAAATCGTTGGATTTGCGGGCATGGTCGGCTCCGGGCGGAGCGAGCTGATGACGCTGCTTTTCGGCGGCGCGGAAAAGCTGACCGGCGAGGTCAGGGTGCTTGGCAAAAAGGTCCATTACAGAAACCCCAGCGACGCGATCAAAAATAAGATGTGCTATATTACGGAAGACCGCCAGCATACGGGCCTGTTCCTGATCCACACCATCGCCCGTAATACGCTGATTGCCAATATGGTGAATACGAAGGGGTCTTTTATAAATCCGAAACAGGAAATGGAAGTAGGAAACGATTTTGTTAAAAAGCTGGGCACGAAAGCGAAAGACGCATCCGTCCTGGCAGGCAACCTGTCGGGCGGAAACCAGCAGAAGGTCGTCCTTGCAAAGTGGTTTAATACGGATGGGGAGATTTTCATTTTTGACGAGCCGACCCGCGGAATCGACGTTGGCGCGAAGCAGGAAATTTACCAGATCATGATGGACCTTTTAAAACAGGGCAAGGCAATTATCATGGTTTCCTCGGATATGCCGGAGGTTGTTTCCATGAGCGATCGCGTCATGGTCATGAAAAACGGGGAGTTGGTCGGGGAGCTTAACCGCGACGAGGTTTCCGAAGAAAATATTCTTGAGTATTCAATAGGGGGTAAGAAAATATGAAGCAGGAGCCTGCCGTTTCCGGCAAGAAATCATCCATATTCAGAAGAAGCGATCTGGCGATGGTGCTTACCATACTGATCGGCTTCGTAGCAGTCATGTTTGTAATCGAACTGGCCGGCGGACAATTTAAATTTTTCACGGCAAACAACTGGCTCAATATTTTGATGCAGAATGCAGTTGTCGGCATCATGGCGATGGGCATGACGGTCGTTATGATCGCTGGCGGCATCGACCTTTCGGTCGGTTATCTCGCGTCCCTCGGCGGCATCTTTATCGCCAAGGGTGTGGTAGACTGGGGCATCCCGATCGTCCCGGCTGTCATCCTCGGGATTTTGATCTGCGTTGGCCTCGAGGCAATGCTCGGCGCAATCATCGCCCGGCTGGAGGTGGAACCGTTCATCATCACACTCGGCGGCAGTATTGCCTTCCGCGGAATCGCTCTTTTGATGTGCCAGTCTCGTGAGGTTGTCATGAGCGGCCAGCTCGAAGGCTTTAAAACCAACCTGATCGAGGGCGCCAAAGCGCCGGACGGCCTTAGCATGACGTTGCCAATCTATGTAGTAATCTTTATTGTGATTGCGGTCATTGTATGGTGGGTGCTGAAATATACCAAATACGGCCGCAGGATTTATGCGGTTGGCGCAAACCCGAGCGCGGCATATTTGGCGGGTATCAATGTTAAAAACATTAAGCTATCATCTTATATCATCAACGGCCTGCTGGTGGGCCTCGCCTCCGTGCTTCTGCTTTCCCGCGTAGGCACGGCTATTATTACCAACGGTGAACGTATGGAAATCGACGTAATCGCCGCGGTCGTTATCGGCGGGGTGGCGATGTCAGGCGGCAAGGGCAACGCCATGGGGACGTTCCTCGGCGTCATCCTTCTCGGGGCGATTACCAACGGCATGACGGTGCTCAAGCTCCAGTCCGAATGGCAGTTCGTCGCCAAGGGCGCGATCATCATCGCGGCGGTTGCGGCCGGCGCGATTTCATCGAGGATTGCGGCGCGCGGTGAAATCCGCCAGCAGAAGCAGGAAGCGCTGGCAGAACAGGCTGCTACTGCGGAAGACAAATAATCCCAAAGGGATATTAACAGGAGACCCTGTTGATATAAAGGTGTGTGTATGAATTACATTATCCCTGTAATTTGTGTAAGTGAGCACACATGGAACTAAAATTATAGGAGGAAAAAAAGTATGAAAAAAATGATTGCTATTGTTGTATGCATAGCAATGTCGGTCGCACTGTTTGCAGCTTGCGCACCGGCAACTGAGACTCCGTCTGCGGAAGCTTCAACGGAAGCGTCCGTGGAAGCATCGACGGAAGCGTCCACAGAAGCGTCCGCAGAAGCGTCCGAACCGGCTGCTTCCGGCGAAAAAAAGACGATTGGTTACTACAAGGATGCGGCTGACGACTATTACAAAGCCGGTTACGAAGTATTCATGGAATGCCTGAAGGCAGACCCGGCGACGGCGGACTGGGAAGTAATCGACAAGGTTGGCCAGGGTACGTCCCAGGAACAGCTGGCTGCTGTTGAAGACTTCATCACGGCGGGCGTTGACGCGATCGTTGTGGTTCAGAACTCCCCGGAAATTACGGCAGAGTGCATCACGAAGGCAAATGACGCGGGTATCCCGTACTTTGCCCTCACGCATGCCCCGACGGTTCCGGCCGGCGGTGAGCTCGCTGGTTTCATCGGTTATGACTTCGTTAAGACGGGCGTTATGGCTGGCGAAGACGCCCTTAACTACAACAATGGCGAAGGCGTGAAGAAACTGGTTATGGTAGAAGGCAAACTCGGACAGGGCACGGCTTCCGCACAGTCCCTCGGTTTCCTGCAGGCTTATGAAGCGGCGGGCAAGGACATCGGCGGCACGGCAAATGACGTTGCTGTAAACAAAACCGAAGGCGGCGCGGACCTGCAGATCGTTCAGTGGTCCTCCGGCGACTGGATGGCAGACCCGGCCAAGAAGGTTGTTGCCGACGTAATCACGGCTCTGGGCGCAGACGGATTCGACGGAATGTATGTACAGAACGACGAAATGATGGACGGCGCGATCCAGGCTCTCGAAGAAGCTGGCCTCAACCCGGCTGATTACTGGCTTGGTTCCTCCAACGGCAAAGAAAAGTCCTGGAAATGGGCTGAAGAAGGCCGCGTAACGATGGACGTGAACCAGACGCCCGCGCTCGAAGGCGACGCCCTTTACCAGATGCTGAAAGCATACTTCAACGGCGAGGAATACAGAAAGTATGTTTCCCCGTATCTGACCCCTTACAACTCCTCCAATGTTACGGAGCTGACGCTTGTGCCTTATGACGCGACTGCTTATATGACGCTGAGACCCGACATCGTTACGGACATCAATGATCCGAAGTTTGAAGATGCGGAAGCGCTCATCACGTTTAACTAAGGAAAAGAATCTATTAGTTAGAAAGTATAACGAATTGATTCACTTACAAAAGGGATAAAACAGGGCCCTTAGAGCGTTATGCTCTAAGGGCCTTTTTTTACAGGGAGATGGTTTCCGCGACAAATTCATCTTGCGGAAAAGACAAATGTGTCATGGTTATTTCATTTTCCGGCGTTACACTATAAAGTAAGGAAGGATCGGCTCGTTTTCCGGGGCGTTTCGCTGCCCGCGGCCCGGAAAAAACTTTCCGCATTTCGCTAAAAAAACGGGCACAATTAAAACGATCTTGTTATAATAGAAGCAGAAACACAATCCAAAAAAACAGGTTCCAACTTGAATTTTTCAAGCTGACGATAAAAAGACTAAAAACGAAGGGAGTAATAGTGATGGCAAGACCAGTTACATTAATGACGGCACAGTGGGGCGACATGGATTTTGAAACCCTGTGCAAGACGGCAAAGGAAATGGGATATGACGGGCTCGAAATCATGTGCTGCTCGCACATTGATCCCAAACGCGCGGCGGAGGACATGGACTATTGCAATGAACTCAAAGGCACGATGGAGAAATATGGCCTGAAAACATGGGCGCTTGCGGCGCACATCGTCGGACAATGCGTGGGCGACAAATGGGACCCGCGTCTCGACAATTTCGCGCCGTCGGAGCTGGCGGGCAAGCCCGAAGAGATTCGCAAGTGGGCGATCGAGACAATGATGTATGTTCCTAAGGCGGCAAAGAACATGGGTGTTGACGTTGTAACGGGCTTTATGGGTTCGCCGATCTGGGCGTATTGGTATTCCTTCCCGCAGACGACGGAAGAAATGATCGACGCGGGCTATCAGGAAATCGTGGACCTGTGGACTCCCATTTTTGACGAGTTCGACAAAAACGGCGTTCTGTTCGCGCTGGAGGTGCACCCGACGGAAATCGCATTCGATTATTATACGGCGGAGCGCCTTCTTGACGAATTCGATTACAGGGAAACGCTGGGCTTCAACTTTGACCCGTCCCACCTGCTGTGGCAGGGCGTGAACCCGACAATTTTCCTGCGCGATTTCATCGACAGGGTATATCATGTGCACATGAAAGACGCGGCGGTAACGCTCGACGGACGCGCGGGCATCCTCGGCTCTTTCATTACCTTTGGCGACACGGCGCGCGGCTGGAACTTCCGTTCCCTCGGCCACGGCGACGTGAACTTTGAAGAAATTATCCGTGAGCTGAACCAGTACGGTTATGAAGGACCGCTTTCCGTAGAATGGGAAGACAGCGGCATGGAGCGCATTTATGGCGCGACGGAAGCGTGCGATTTTGTACGCGACGTTGACTTCAAGCCGTCCGACGTAGCATTCGACAAAGCAATCGCAAACGACTGAGGAACCTGAAATTTCATTTGCAGGGCGCGTGGGGACGGTCGGGCCGTTCCCGCGGCGCGCTGATGCTTTGCGGCGGTTTAACATAACACAGGTTATGCGAAACGTTTGATAAACCGCTTGCATATGCAATTTATACCAAAAGGTTGCAACCAATCTTTTGACAAATTGTTATAAGGAGGATTGAATCATGGAACGTAAATTGAGATATGGTATGATCGGCGGCGGCCCCGGTGCGTTTATCGGCGGCGTACACCGTGCGGCGGTTCGCCTGAACGACGAGGCGGAGCTGGTGGCAGGCTGCTTTTCCTATATTGAAGAGGAGCGCCAGCAGGCAGGGCGCGAGCTCTGCATCGATCCGGACCGCAACTATACGACATTTGAAGAAATGGCGGAAGCGGAAGGAAAACGCGAGGATAAAATCGACTGGGTTGATATCGTAACCCCCAACCGGTTCCATTATCCGGCGGCGAAGCTGTTCCTGGAACAGGGAATCAGCGTTGTATGTGAAAAACCGCTGTGCTTCACGGTAGAAGAAGGCGAAGACCTGAAAAAAACCGCCAAGGAGCATGGCTGCCTGTTTTGCGTGACCTACACCTATACGGGCCACGTCATGGCGCGGCAGGCGCGCGCAATGGTCCGGAAGGGGCAGATCGGCGATATCCGCATGGTGATGGCGGAATATCCGCAGGACTGGCTGCTCGACTCGCTGGAGACGATCACGGAGGACAATAAGCCGTGGCGCGCGGACCCGAAGCTTTCCGGACGCGGCGCATGCGTTGCGGACCTCGGAACGCACATTGAAAACTGGGTCAATTATGTAACGGGCCTTAAAATCGATAAGCTGTGCTGCAACCTTGACGTATTCGGCAAGGGCGGCGTCCTCGACAATAACGTTGAGGTTATGGTAAAATACCGGGGCGGCGCGACGGGGATGTATTGGACGTCGCAGGTTGCAATCGGGTTTGACAATGCCCTGAAAATCCGTATTTTCGGCGAAAAG
This sequence comes from Christensenella intestinihominis, assembly GCF_001678845.1. Classification (GTDB taxonomy): domain Bacteria; phylum Bacillota; class Clostridia; order Christensenellales; family Christensenellaceae; genus Christensenella; species Christensenella intestinihominis. The sequence goes on along the minus strand of NZ_MAIQ01000003.1, from coordinate 78,284 downwards.
GGCACTCTTGAATTCGTACAGGAAGAAAACAACTACCTGCGCGTTTCCATGCGTCACGAGCCGCCGAAGATTTACAGCCGGGGCTGCGGATACCTCGAGGAGGAAGCGTCAAAATATGTGCGCGTTCCCTGCGGACATCCGGAGGGCCTCACGGAAGCGTTCGCCAATATTTATAAAGATTTTTGCGCGGCGCTGCGCGATAAACTCGACGGAAAACAGGTGGACGAAGCGGCCTATGGCTATCCGACCATCGATATGGGCATCGAGGGCGTGGAGTTCTCGAACAAGTGCGTAGACAGCTCCGAAGCCGGCTGCGCATGGGTGACAATGGAAAAATAACAAAGACATCATAATGCCAGCGTGCGGCGGACCCGGCCGAAGGATTCGGGAAAAGGGGAGCGCGGCTCCCGCACCGGCGCACGTTGGCGCGCTAAGAAGCAGGAGGACAATAATATGAAATTTGGTATGGTATCACTCGCCTGGCAGTCGCCGTTCAGCGATGCGCTCGGGCAGTTCAAACTGGCAAAAAAATACGGCTGCGACATCTATGAGATCGTACCCGAGGACTGGTCTACGATCGACGCAGACGCAATCAACGCCGCAAAAGCGGAAACGGGTATCGAAACGCCTACAATCACGGGCGCGTTCGGCGACACGCGGGATATGTCTTCGGATAACCCGGAGTACCGCAAGGGCGGCGTCCAGTATATCAAGGATATGGTGGATTTCGCGGTTAAGATTGACGCAAAGGTTGTTGCAGGCCCGCTGTATTCCGCGGTTGGCAAGGCGCGCCAGATCACGGAAGACCAAAAGAAACAGGCCTGGGACTGGGCGACGGAAAACCTGAAGGATTGCGCGCAGTATGCGCAGGACAAAGGCGTTAAGCTTGCGATTGAGCCGCTGAACCGTTTTGAGACGGACTTCATTAATACGGTAGAGCAGGGCCTCGACCTCATCGGCCGCGTTGGCTATGATAATCTTGGGTTCCTGCTCGACACCTTCCATATGAATGTGGAGGAATCCAACATTCCCGCTGCGATTCGCGCCGCAAAAGGAAAAATCTTTGATTTCCACACCTGCGCGAACAACCGTGGAACACCGGGTGAAGATAACTTCAACTGGGAAGCGATTGCCGCGGCAATCAAGGACGCGGGCTATGATGATTATTGCCTGATCGAGTCCTTCACGCCGGACTGCAAGGAGATCGCAAAAGCGGCGTCCGTATGGCGTCCGTTTGCGGAATCCCCCGAAGCGATTGCGGAAAACGGAATTCCGTTCCTGAAAAAAGTATTTAAATAAGACCGGGAAATCCGCACACGCCGCATGCAGCGTGTGCGGATTTTTTTTGCGGAAAAGGGCGGCAGGAAGCGCGGTACGTACGGGCCGCAGGTTCCGTAAAACTTTTAAAATATGCTTTCCGCGCGTATCCCCGGCGGGAAAAGTCCAGCCGCCGATAAAATGGATAATTATGATTTTCCGGCACATTTTTTCGGCGGGATTCCCATGCCCGGCGCGCACGATATTGCAAAAAGTCGGGACTATGTTTCGCGCCCGGCGCAAGCGCCGCAATCCGCCCCGAAACGTATAAAATGATTGACAAAATTGAAAGTGATGTGGTATAGTCTAATTAAACGATTAAGAAGGCTTTGACTCTAACAATTTTCAGTCAGTGCGCCGGAAAACAGGCCGGTGCGCAAGCGTTCGTATAATAGAGGAACCCAGACGATGGTAAGAATGAAAGATGTTGCGGAACATGCAGGTGTCTCTGTCGCAACGGTATCCAACGTAATTACGGGGAAAAATTTTGTCAGCCCCACAGTAAAAAAAAAGTAGAAAAATCGATTAACGAACTCGGTTATAAGGTTAATTTGCTCGCGCGCGGGCTTAAGGTAAAGCAAACGCATACCATTGGCGTCGTGCTCCCCGATATCACGAAGATATTTTTTCCGAATGTCCTCAAGGGAATTGAGACGGCGGCAAAGAAAGCGGGTTACCGGGTGAATTTCCTGTCGAGCAATTTTGATTTTGTGACGGAGCAGGAAAGCGTAGAATACCTGAAAGCAAGCTATGTGGACGGGATTATCATAGATTCCTGCTGCAAGGCGGAGTACCTGGCGCAATGGGCCGGGGAACTGGCGGAGGAAAACAGCGGGGAACGTTTCCCGGTGGTGTCTATGGAGCAGATCATGGATTCGTCCAAGATTTCATCGGTGCTGGTGGATTATGAGAAGCTCAGCAAAGCGGCCGCTTCCCACCTGATTGAGCAGGGAAAGAGGAACATCCTCTATATTAAGGTCGGGAAAGAGCTTGTACATGGGCAGGAGCGCTACCAGGGCTATCTGGACGCCTTAAAAGAAAATGAGATTCCGTTCCGCAGCGAGTTTGTGCTTGAAGCGGATTTTTCGGCCCTCTCGGCGTATGATGCGACGAAAGCGGCCCTGAAAAGAAACCTGCGCTTCGACGCCATCCAGACACTGAACGACCAGATGGCCATCGGCGCCCTCAAGGCGCTGAAAGAAGCGGGAATCGCGGTTCCCGGTCAGGTGGCGATCGCAGGCTGTGACAATATTTTTGCGAGCACGCTAGTAAGCCCGCAGATCACGACGATTGACCTCCCGAAATACGAGCTTGGCTATACGGCGTTTGAAGAGCTGAAACGGCTGATGGATGGGGAAGGAAAGGCGGCTCCGCGGGCGATTATCCTCGAAGCCAAACTGGTTGTGCGCCAGTCCACTGTTGCGGACCAGCCCGGCGACTGGAACCTTTCCATGTGGTGATGTTTTTAATTTTATTTCATATAGAGCACAGGCCATGTACATAAAAAGAGGATAGAGCGGCAAGGGAAAAATGTGTGTTTCTTTATAAGGGTTGCTTAATCGATTAAATGGACGGCCGCAAAAGCTTTCCGCGACGTGGGAAGCGGCAGGGTAAGGATGCGCGCCAACTGGAAATTGAGGCTTCGTTTACAGCGGGGCCATGATCTATATTTCAAATAAAATCCAAAAAGAGAGGTGGACAATATGAAAAAAGTATCGATTGGAAGCTGGGCATATGTATTTGGGGCGTTTGCGGACGATCCGGTTTTGCTCCCGCAACTGTGCGACAAACTGAACGAACTCGGATTTGACGGAATCAGCATGGGCGGATTCAAGCCGCATGCAAATCCTGAATTATATGATACGCCCGAAAAAAGGGAAGAGCTGAAACAGCTTCTCAAAAAATACAATCTCGAGGTTGCGGACTTTGCCTGCGACCTGTGGAGCCTCGACTCCTTAAAGCAGCCCGAGGAATGGATTGCGCTGTTTGAGAAAAACGCCGAATTTGCGTCGCAGATGGGCTTTAAAACCATCCGTGTGGATTCGGGCACGCCGCCGATTCTTCCGGAGGGGATGACGTATCAGCAGGCGCGTGCAAAAATTGTGGACAACTTTAAGCGCATCGCGAAGATTGCGCAGGGTTATGGCCTTGAGGTGGTCTGGGAATTTGAGCCCGGCTTCATGATTAACGAGCCGAAGTATATCCTGGAAACGTATGAAGCAGTAAACGAGCCGAACTTCAGCGTTTTGTTCGACACCTGCCACGGGTATATGTCCGCGGTAATGGGCGCGCGGCATATCGAGCCGAATAAGCTCGACGGCGGCCTTGTGGAATTTGCAGAGATGCTGAAAGGAAAAATCGGCCTTGTCCATGTGATCGATTCGGATGGCACGCTCAATGTGGCGGAAACAAGCACGCACGCGCCGTTCGGCCTCGGCAAAATCGATTTTGACGAAATCATCCCCGCGCTGCTCGATAAGGCGGATTACAAGGGCGACTGGTGGGCGATCGACCTGTGCGAATGGCCGGATGCGTGGAACGTAACGGCGGACTGCAAGGCGTTCGTGGACAAATTCAACAAAAAATACTGCGGCTGAAGGGTGGACAACATGGAAACAAAGGAAATCAGGAATATTTTGGAGCGCGGGGAGGGCATACTTTCCCTCGCTCCCACGTGGGTGCCCCGGCCGTTCAACCGCCCGGGCAAGCGAATTCGCCTGCATCCGGATGATTATTACGCGATGGGGTTAAAGCGCGGAGCAATCGTGGAACGCTGGTTCTCATCCATCACAAAGGTGGAAACGGAAGGCGCGGAAGAATTCGAGGGAATGAGCTTTGTCAACGTGGACGGGAATGCGGACCACCTTGTGCTGTTCAAGGAATTTGTCGAAGCGCTGGGCGCGGAACTGATCGGTGAAAAGCTGATCCGGGACTACGGCACATGGCCGATGTATTCCAAATTTTACGATTACAACGAGCCGCTGTTCCACCATGTACACCACCGCGAGGAAGCGTGCAAAAAGGTGGGGGTCAACCCCAAGCACGAGCATTATTTCTTCCCCAAGCAATATAACAACCACCTGGGCATCCGCCCGGTGACGTATTTTGGGTTCGATCCGTCGGTCACGAAGGAACAGGTAAAGGAACGCCTGGCGAAGTTTGAGACGGCGGACGGGCGCATCCTCGAGCTGTCCCGTGCGTTCCGTATGGAGCTTGGCACCGGTTGGTTCACGCCCGCGGGCGTGGTGCACGCGCCCGGTTCCCTGTGCACCTACGAGCCGCAGTGGAACAGCGACGTCATGGCAATGTGGGAAAACATCGTGGAAGGCGAAGTGTTTGATTACCAGAGCCTGTGCGGCTATGTGCCCGCGGGCAGCGAGCGCGACCTCGACGCGATCATGGACGCGGCGGATTGGGAGCTCAACACGATCACAAATTACCGCGAGAAGTTCTTCCGTCCCCCGGTCACGGACGAAACCGGCGAGGGCTATAAGCAGGATTGGATTTGCTACGGCAACGATTTTGTCGCGGCAAAGGAGCTGACGGTCGAGCCGGGCGCCCAGGTTCTGATTAAGGACGCGGCGGCCTACGGCTGCCTTGCGGTGCAGGGCCGCGGCCAGTTCGGGAAATTCGTTGTGGAATCCCCCACGCTTATCCGCTACGGCCAGCTGACAGCGGACGAATTCTTTGTTTCAAACGCGCGTGCGCGGGAAGGCGTGCTCGTGAAAAACACCTCGCCTGTGGAGCCGCTCGTAATTTTAAAGCACTTTGGCCCCGACTGCGGGATGCCGCAGGTATGAAATATCCAATTTGACCGGGGCCGCAGGGCGGCGGGCAAATGGTGATCGTTCAGTGGTTTTTTTGCGAAAGGAAAAAGTTTAGCAGGCGCGCCGCGGGGCGCGCCGCAAGCCAGAAAGGAAAAGCTTATGAAGGGAAAAATGAAAGTTCAGAATTTTTATGAACCCATGGTCATGAAGCTGGAGGAGCACGATATTCCCCAGATTGCCGACAACGAGGTTCTGGTTAAGGTAAAGGCCGTGGGCATCTGCGGCTCGGACATTTCCTATTATTACGGACACAGCCCGCTTGATACGCCGAATGGAAAGGGCCCGATGTACCTCGGGCACGAAGCGTCCGGCGTGGTTGCGGAAGTGGGAAGCATCCCGAAAAAGCTCGGGCTTTTCAACGAGGGAGACCGCGTGGCCTTAAACCCGGTGCAGCAGTGCAACGCCTGCCCGGCATGCATGCGCGGCGAATTTAACACGTGCAGCCATGTGGAGACCATCGGCGTTTCCGTGAACGGCTGCTTCGCGGAATATGTAAAAGTAAAATATACGCACGTATATAAGATACCGGACGAGGTCAGCTTTGAAGACGCGGCGCTTGCGGAACCGCTTGCGTGCGCGACGCACGCAGTCCAGCGCCTTAATGTACAGCTCGGGCAGACGGTTGTCGTTTACGGCACGGGCGGCATTGGCCTGATGCAGGCGCAGCTTGCGAAAGCCGCGGGCGCCGGCAAGGTGATCGTGGTCGCGAGGAAAGACTACGGCCTTAAAAAAGCCCTCGAGTGCGGGGCGACCCATGTAATCAACAATACGGACGCGAATTCCCAGTATTATGCGGCGGACGTAGCCGCGCGCGTTGCCGAAATCAACAACGGCGAAGCCGCGCCGCGCGCCATCGTCGCGACCAGCAATATGGATGCGCTGCAGGACGCCCTCAAGGTTACGGGGCCCTGCTCGACCATCGTATACTTTGGCCTCCCGGGCCCGGACGATAAGCTGCAGGTGCCGGTCCTCGACGCGATCCAGTCCGAGCGTACGCTGAAATTCGCGTGGCTCGCGCCCCTCGTGTGGGACAATGTGTTTGCGGTCATCGCCTCCGGCCAGGTAGACCTTTCCCCCATCATCACCAACCGCTTCTCGCTTGAGGATGCGGAAAAGGGGATTGTGTTCATGAAGGAATCCAAGGAGGACAAGATCAAGGGCGTCCTCGTGATGGACTGAGAAGGAAGGGAACAGGTAATAAGGAATAAAGAAGGAGTCCTTCGGACACAAATAAAACGCCGGTGAAGCCGGTATCCTCACTTATTACCTGTTGTCTAATTATTATTTAAAAAAACAGGAGTACACGAATGGCTATTGATACGAAAGAAACGATGCTGCTTGCGCGGCGGCATGAAACGGTAATCCCGGCGTTCAACGTCCCGCACCTCCCGATGCTGAAACCGATCGTGCAGGCAATTGTGGATGAAAATTCGGTCGCCATGGTAGAGGTGGCGCGCGTGGAGTGGGAAAAATTCTGCGCGCAGAGCCTTGAAGCAGTGGCGGAGGAATACAGGAAATACGCGGACGGAAAGCACACCATGCTGCACCTTGACCACGTCCCGGTGGTGGACGAGGATTATAAGGAAGTGGATTACCTTCCGATCATTGACCGCGCGATCAAGGCGGGCTTTGGCTCGGTGATGGTGGACGCGTCCCGCCTGTCCTTTGAGGAAAACGCCGCCGCAACCAAAAAGGTAGCGGATAAGGCGCATGCGGCAGGCATTCCCTGCGAGGCGGAGCTTGGCGCGGTAATGGGGCACGAAAGCGGGCAAATGATGCCCTATGAAGAAATCTTTGCGACCAAAACGGGCTTCACAGACCTTGCGGAAGCAAAACAGTTTGTGGAAAAGAGCGGATGCGACTGGCTTTCCGTCGCGGTTGGCAATATCCACGGCGCGATTGCGGACGCCACGCGCGACCAGAAGAAGCCCACGGCGCGCCTTGACGTAGACCATATCGCGGCGCTCCATCAGGCGACGGGTATTCCGCTTGTGCTGCACGGCGGCTCGGGAATCGACCCGGAATACATCCGCGCGGGCATTAAAGCGGGCATCACGAAGATCAACGTAGGCACGGAAGTACGTCAGGCATATGAAGCGGCAATGAAGGCAAGCGGGGACGATATCGAAGCGGGCCGCAAAGCGGTTTATGAAGCGGTACGCGCACTTTTGAGCGACACGCTGCGCATCAGCGGCACGCGCGCCCTTTTGTTTGGGGAATAAGGAAGCCGCGCTGCAATTTTAAAATCCAGGCGCACAAAAGAGAGCCGGCTCGCCGGTTCTCTTTTATGCCATTTGTGAAGCAAGGGGGGCATATTATGAATTTCTGCGGACTTGACGTGGGAACGAGCGGCGTAAAGGCGGTTGTGTTTGATGAACAGGGGACGCAGCTTGCGGATGCGTACCGCGCCTACGAAACAGAATACGACCCGGATGGACTGCGCGGCCTTGACCCGTGCGAAATATGGAAAAAGACAAAAGAAGTGATTGGGGAAGCATGCGCGAAAGCCGGAAAGATTGACGCGCTTGCGGCCGCCTCATTCGGCGAGGCGTTCGTTATGCTCAACGAAAGGGACGAGCCCCTGCACGATATCATGATCTTTACCGATCCGCGCGGCGAGGAAGAATTCCTGCGTGCGGCGCGGGATATTCCGCACGGGGAAATTGCCCGCGTCTGCGGTCTGCCCTTTTCCCCCACATACAGCATTTCCAAGCTGCTTTACCTCAAGGAACGCAAGGCGGAGCTGTACGGCAGGGCAAAGCGGGTTTTATTCATCGAGGATTATGTCGGCTATATGCTCAGCGGCAGTGCGGCGGTGGATTATTCCATCGCGTCGCGGTCCATGCTGTTCGATGCGCGAAGCTGCACATGGAGCGGGGAAATGATGGACCGTTTCGGCATCGACCGGGGCCTCTTTTCGCGGCCTGTGCCCGCGGGCACGGTGATCGGCACGGTGAGCCCCAAAGTGGCCGCGGAGCTGGGCGTGCCCGAAACCATGAAGATCGTGGCGGGCATCCACGACCAGCCGGCCTCGGCAATCGGCACGGGACTCGCGGCGGGCAGCGTCGCCTGTTCCATGGGCACCTCCGAGTGCCTGACCCCCATTTTTACCGGCATATTCCAGCCGGAAGCCATCATGCGGAACGGCCTTTCCAGCGAGCCGGTGTGGGAAAACGGAAAATACTGCACACTCGCCTATAATCCGTCATGCGGCGTGCTGGTCGAATGGTTTTTCAGGACGTTCGCCGCGGCGGAAACGGAAAAGAGCGGACCGCCCTTTGCGCTGTTTGAAGCAAATTTCCCCAAAAAACCGACGAAGCTGATGGTGCAGCCGTATATTACGGGCAGCGGAACGCCGTATCTCGATACGCACGCGCGTTTTGCCCTGACGGGCGCGGGCCTTGAAACAACGCGTTTTGACCTGTATCGCGGAATATTGGAGGGGCTTGCGCTCGACCAATATTTGAACCTCGAGCTGCTGCGCGCGCAAGGCGTCCATGCGGAAAGCCTGACCTGCGTGGGCGGGGGCAGCAAAAGCAGGCCGTGGCTGCAGGTAAAAGCGGACGTGATGCAGCTTCCCGTTTCAACGCCGCTCTGCCGCGAGGCGGGGGCGCTTGGCTGCGCCGCGCTCGGCGCGGTTGCCCTCGGCGTATACGGCTCCGTGGAAGAGGCGGCCGGAAGCATGACCCACATTGTGGATACGCTGGAGCCGAACGGCGAACACCGTGAATTCTATAAGGAGAAATTCGAGGAATACCGCACCCTCCACACACGCCTTAAAAGCGGGGGCTGACCTGCAATAAAAAAGGGCCGCCCCGGCGCCTAAACAGCATCCCGTGACGGCCCTTTTCAGTATCCTTTTTATTTGCCCGACATTCCGGTATAAAGCTCCATGGCTTCCTTTGCGGTACGCATTCCCTCGGTGGAACCCTCGCGCGAAAGGGAGCATGCGGCGGATGCGATTCCAAGCCGGATCGCGTCCTTAAGCGGACGTCCCTCGTAAGCGCCGTACAGCACGCCCGAGCAGAATGCGTCGCCCGCGCCCACGGTGCCCTTGATGTAGCCCTTGGGAAGGACGAGGCTCGGAAGCCGGGTGTAATTCCCGTCCGCATCCATACCAAAGCCGCCCTCCGGGCAATGAATCACAGCCCACGTGGAAACGCCCATTTCAAATAAGCGGCGGAGCGCCTTTTCAAGGTTTTCCTCCAGAAGCGCGTCGTCCTCCGTGCGCAGCGGGACGCCCGTTGCGTTTTGGGCTTCGATTTCGTTGATAATGCAATAGTCCGTGTATTTCAGGGCGGGGGGAACGAGCCGCGCGAAGCGGTCGCCCGTTTCGCTCACAACGTCGATGGATGTTTTGATGCCGTTTGCTTTCGCGTCATGCAGCAGCTTCGCCATCCTGGTGCCGTATTCCGCATGTTCCTCGTCCAGGGTGTCGAGCAGGAGGATGTACCCGATGTGCAGGAGCCCGCAGTCGATGCGGCTCCAGTCAAAATCCTCCTCGCACAGCTGCGCGTTCGCGCCGCGGTACTGGAAGAAGGTGCGCTGCTTGCTGTCGTTTTCACACATCACGGCGGTAAACGAGGTTTTCCCCTCATATACCATTTGATCCGTAGAGATATTGGGGAACTTGGCAAGCTCCTCCATAATGACCCTGCCCTCGGGGTCGTCGCCGATCCGCCCGATTGCCGTCAGGGGGAGCGCCGGATCGAGCCGCGCAAGGTCCATGATTACATTGCACAGCGCGCCGCCTGTGGCCTGCATAATCCCTTCGGTGATGGTGGTGAGCTCTCCTTTGCCGGGATAACGCTCGATCGGATATAAAATATCGATAATCGCATTTCCGGCGACACAAATACCATTTTTCATTTTTTACTCCTCCAGAGAGACCGGCGGAAGCGATAAAAACAATTCGCATGCCGATACAATAGTGTTATAATGATTATAACCTATTTTAATTTGGTAAGCGAACAAAAAGTATGACAGGTTTGCCATTTTTTCAAGATCACTTTGTCACGGGCGGGGAATCTTATGGAATATGAATTCGTAAAACATATCGCGGGAACAAGCCTGAAAACCTTTGTCGTCACCATTAACTGGCGTGAGCTGCACTTCCACAGCGATATGGAGATTTTTTTGGTGCTCGACGGAAGCGTGAATATCGACGACGGCCAGCAGCGGCATTTGCTGAAAAAGAACGATATCTTCCTCAGCAACCGCAACGCCGTGCACAGCCTGCGCCGGACGCGGGAAAACAACCTTCTGATGGTGCTCCAGTTCGATCCGAACCTGTGCAAGGAATATTACCCGCGCATCTCCCGCATAAGGTTTAACAAGACGCACATCCTGAAAAGCACATCGCCCGAATATTGGGGCATGTTCCGGGAATGCATGGACAGGATCGTTTCCTGCTATTGCAAAAAAGAAGACGGATACGCGATTGAAATGATGTCGCTCTTAAACCACATGCTGTTCTGTATGCTGCGGTATGACGAATATACGGTGCTCGACGAAAAGACGGCGGCGGCGGAAAACCGCAACAAGACAAGATTGCGCCGCATCATCGAATATATGCGCGAAAATTATATGTACCCCATCACCCTCAAGGAAATCGCGGAGCACGAAAACCTCGATATGTATTACCTCTCCCATTTCATCAAGACGCACCTTGGAATTTCCTTCCAAAACTATTTAAACCGCATGCGGGTCGAACGGGCGGAATACCTGCTGCTGCATACGGACCTCAGCCATATCGATATCTGCATGGAATGCGGGTTTTCGGATTACAAATACCTCAATAAAACCTTTATGAAGGAGTTCGGCTGTACGCCGGGCGAATACCGCAAAAAATACCGCACGAGCACGCAGCGCGTAGACGAACAGAATGAACAGCATACGGTCATGGAAGTAAGCCGTGCACTGGAATTCCTGGGCGGGCGCGGCGTTCTGTGATGCGCAAAGCTGTCCCAGAAAAATAGCAAAGATGTCCCGGAGATAAGGGGCGGGATTTCCTATAATAAACAGAAGCGACAAGCCAACAGAAAAATCCATAGACAAATGAATAGGAGGGATTGTAACATGGCTAAATTCAGATTTACAGTAGGACCGTGGAACGTTCACGAAGGAAATGAAACGTTCGGACCGGGAATCCGCCCGTCGATTCCGCTCGAGGAAAAGATTAAGACATTTGCAGAGATCGGCATGGACGGCGTACAGTTCCATGATGACGACGCAGTTCCGGATATGAATAACATGACCGAGCAGGCGATCATCGATTATGCCAAGGATGTAAAGGCGATGCTCGACAAATACGGCCTCTTTGCGGAATTCGTTGCGCCGCGCCTGTGGTTCGACGCACATACGAACGACGGCGGCTTTACGGCAAGCAGGAAAGAGGACTATGATTTCGCAATCTGGCGCGCGCTGCGCTCGGTCGATATCGCGAAAGCGCTCGGCACGAAAAAAGTGCAGCTTTGGCTGGCACGCGAAGGCACGCTGTGCGCGGAAGGCAAGAACCCGGTGGAAAAGATCATCCAAATGCGCGACGCGTTTGATACGATCCTGAAATATGACCCGGACGTACAAATCCTGATCGAGCCCAAGCCGAACGAACCGATCGACAGGAGCTATTGCGGAACGGCGGGGCATGCCCTCGCGGTCGGCGCACAGACGGTTGACCCGTCCCGTGTGGGCCTGTGCATCGAGAGCGCGCACTCCATCCTCGCGGGGCTCGACCCGGCGGCCGATATGGCGTTCGCCATCGCGTGGGGCAAGCTGTGGGGCGTTCACCTCAACGACCAGAACGGCATCCGTTACGACCAGGATAAGACCTTCGGCGCGGAGAACCTGCGCGCAGACTTCAACCAGGTCAAGGTGCTGTATGAAAACAACTTCGGCGACAACGGCGAATGCGTGGGTCTCGATGTAAAGGCAATGCGCACGCAGCCCGCGGAAGACTGCTACCGCCACATCATCAACAGCAAGCGCACGTTTGAGCTGCTGCTCGAAAAGGTTAAGAAGTTCGATTACAAGTTCCAGGAGGAATGCGTAAAGACGCAGAACTTCGAGAAGCTCGAAATGTATGTGATCGAGCTGCTGCTGAACGGCTGAACTGAACCAGTAAAAAAACAAAAGCATTGACCGGAGACGGCCAATGCTTTTGCTGTTATAATGGAATTACAGCCAGTGCGGCAAAAGATTGCAAGGAAACAGCGGAGGAAAACGGACAATGAAACAAGCGGTAATGTACGGCGCGGGGAATATCGGCAGGGGCTTTATCGGGAAAACGCTTTCGGAAAGCGGATACGAGGTCTGCTTCCTCGATATCGTGCCGGAGGTAATCGAGGCGTTCAACAAGGACCATGAATACCGGGTGCGCGTCGTCTCAAACGAGGGAGAGCGGCTGGATACGGTCGGGAATGTACGCGCGGTAAACGCGAACACGGAGGAAGCGATTAAAACCATCGCGGCGTGCGACATCATGGCGAGCGCGGTAGGCGTGAACGTACTCCCGCATATTGCGGAGAATATTGCAAAGGGCATGCGCCTGCGCATGAAGGAAAGCGGCAGGCCGCTTGATATCATCCTTGCGGAAAACCAGCTCGATGCGGATAAAATCATGCGGGGATATATTTACCAGTATTTAAACGAGGACGAGAAAAAGTGGGCGGACGAAAACCTCGGGCTGGTGGAAGCGTCCATCGGCCGCATGGTGCCCCCGCTTTCGCCGGAGGACCGCGCGGGCGATCCGCTCCTCATTGCGGTGGAGCCGTACTGCCAGCTTCCCGTCGACAGGGAAGCCTTCCGCGGGGGAATCCCGGATTTGAAGGGGCTCGTCCCGTATGCGCCCTTCTCTTTCTATATCCGGCGCAAGCTGTTCGTGCACAATATGGGCCATGCGGTTTGCGCATACCTCGGCTGGCTGAAAGGATATGAATATATCTATGAGGCGGTGGCGGACGACGCAATCAAAAACACCGCGCAGGCCGCTATGGACGGCAGCGCGGCGGCGCTTTCAAAGGAATACGGCGTGCCGGAAAACGAGCTCAAAGAGCATGTGCGCGACCTGCTGTTCCGCTTTGGCAACAAGGCGCTCCGCGACACGACGGTGCGCGTGGGCGCGGACCCGGTGCGCAAGCTGCGCCGTGACGACCGCCTCGTGGGCGCGGCGCTCTACTGCATGGAGCAGGGAATCGATCCTGAAAATATCGTCGTCGGGATCGCCGCGGCGCTCCGTTTCGCGCCGGAAGGCGATAAGGCGGCGGCCGGGATACAAACGGCGCTGAAAACAGACGGCCTTGACGCGGTGATCGAAACGTATATGGGCATCCCGGCGTCGGGAGAGCTTGCCCGGCTGATCCGGAAAGAAATGGCATAACGGTAAAAAAAGGACTGTTCCCCCAAAATTTTATGGGAAACAGTCCTTTTTATTTCCGTAGGGAAATTTGCAGTTTGTTTTCCCGTGCCTTATTCTGAGCACGACTCACCGCGTTTGCGGTTTAAAAGGTAATCCATTTCCGCATCGGAAATTTCCACATTGTATGCCTGCGCAACGCGCTCGATGTCTTCCGGCGTTTCACATTCCTTGAGTGCGCCGAGGATCAGGTCTTTGTTCACTTCGTTGATATGGTCGAATATTTTTTCAAACATTTTGTTTACCTCCGTTCCTATATCATTCGTGGACACAAAAGGGCGCGTTCTAACAAATGTTTTGGAAATTTTTCGGGAAACCGGTAAAAGGCGTTCCGGAACGGCGGGAGAAGGGTTCCCGGAAAATACCGTTGAATTACGGCGGAAACAACGGTAAAATAGTATCCGGAAAACGGAAGGATGCTGTTTATGAAATTAATTCCCGGAAAAAAAACGGATTCCCGTCCCGCGGGAACGGTAAAGAAAGCGTTTTTAGCGGCCTTCCCCAATACCATCCCGATCCTCGCGGGATTTTTGTTTTTGGGGCTTACCTATGGTATTTATATGAACGTATCCGGCTTCAGTTTCTGGTATCCGATGCTGATGAGCCTGACCATTTTTGCCGGTTCGATGGAGTTTGTGGCGGTGAACCTGCTGCTGGGGGCGTTCAATCCTTTGCAGGCGCTGGCCATGACGCTGGTGATTAACGCGCGGCATTTGTTTTATGGAATTTCCATGCTGGACCGGTATAAGGGGACGGGGTGGAAAAAGCCGTACCTTATTTTCGGGATGTGCGACGAAAGCTTTTCCATCAATTACACCGCCAAAATTCCCCCGGATGTGGACCGCGGCTGGTTCATGTTTTTTGTGACCTTCCTCAACCATATGTATTGGTTTACCGGTTCGACCCTGGGCGGGATTTTCGGCTCCCTGATCCATTTCAATACCGAAGGGCTCGAATTTGTAATGACGGCCATGTTTGTCGTCATTTTCCTCGAGCAGTGGCTGAAGGACAAAAACCACACCAGCGCGCTCCTCGGGCTGGGGCTGTCGCTCCTGTTCCTGGTTGCGTTCGGGGCGGATAACTTTATCGTTCCCGCCATGCTTGCGATTCTCGGCATCCTGGCGCTGCTCAAAAAGCCCCTTGCGAAGGGCGGTGATTCCGCATGACGCTGGCGCAGCAAATTATTACGGTTGCAATGGTCGTTGCGGGCACGATGCTCACGCGTTTCCTGCCCTTCCTGTTGTTCCCGGCGGGAAAACCCACGCCCAAATTCGTCAAATACCTAGGCAGGGTGCTTCCGGCGGCGGTGTTCGGCCTGCTGGTGGTCTATTGCCTGAAGGACGTTTCCATTTTCGCGGGCAGCCACGGCATTCCCGAATTGATTTCGATTGCCCTCGTTGTGGGACTGCACCTGTGGAAACGCCAGATGCTGCTCTCCATTGCGGGCGGTACCATTTGCTATATGCTGCTCGTGCAGTTCGTGTTTTAAAACCGGAAGTAACAAGGAGGAAAGATATGGGAAGAAACGAAGGCGCATGCCTGATATGCGGGGAAGCCCTGGAATATTTCAGGGAAGCGCAGGAAATGGAATGCAGTATCTGCCATAAAAAATATACCGGCTATGCAAGCTGCAGGCATGGGCATTATGTATGCGACCGGTGCCATGAAGAAAAAGGTCTTGGCGCGATCGTGGAACAATGTGGAAAAAGCACGCTTAAAAATCCCGTTTCCATCATACAGGCGGTGATGGAGAATCCCTATATCTATATGCACGGGCCGGAGCATCATGTTTTGGTGGGCGCGGCTCTCTTGACAGCTTACCGCAATTCCGGCGGACAAATCAACCTGGATGCCGCGCTGCGGGAAATGGAATCGAGGGGAAGCGGATATCCCGGCGGCGCATGCGGGCTGTGGGGATGCTGCGGCGCTGCGGCCAGCGCGGGAATGTTTGTCAGCATTGTTACGGAGGCAACGCCCCTCAGCAGTAAGCCGTGGGCCCTTTCCAACCAAATGACGGCCCGGGCGCTTGATGCGATTGCAGGACTTGGCGGTCCGAGGTGCTGTAAACGGAATTCCTTTACGGCAGCAAAAGAGGCCGTCCTGTTCACAAGGAAAAACCTTGGGATCGCGATGGAGCTGCCCGAAAAGATACAATGCGGTTTTTCAAATGAAAACAGGCAGTGTCTTGGAAAAAATTGTCCTTATTACGGGCCGGGGACGGACCGGCGGGAAACGGACCTTAAGCAGGCAGGCTTTGCACGGTAAATACGGGCAGGACAATATAGAAGAAAAAGACGCGGCCCATTTGCGGGCCGCGTCTTTTTTACATCAGCGTTCAGCAAAGCGCCTTAAGCAGCAGCTTGTAAGCGTTGTCCATTGCGTTTTTAAGCGTCTCATCCGTCGGAGGGTTCATCCGGCAGCGCGCGTGCACAAAACTCATGAGAGCGGCGGCAAATACGCTGTAGGTATATTCCTCATCGGAAAACGGCGGAAAAAGCCCTTCCGCGACGCCCGCCTGCGCAAGCTGCATCACCTTGCCGCGGATCATGGCAAGATACCTCCACGCAAACGACATATCTTCGCCCATCAGCTGTTTCATATCCCTGCCCCCGAGGTTGAAAAGGAGCAGGTGGAAATCCGAGCGCTCGTTCGACGCAATTTCATGCGCAATGCGCAGGACGGTATAGCATTTGTTTTTGAAGCCCTCCGCACGGTTCATTTGCTCGAAAATGTCATGCATCTGCGTATCGATGCTGTAGACGATGGTGCGGGCAAAAATGTCCTCCTTGGTGTCGAAATAGTTATACAGCGTGCCCTTGCCAATGCCCGCTTCCCGTGCGATATCGGACGTCTTGATTTCCACGATGCTCATGCCGCCCGAAAGGAGCCGCAGCAGCGCGCGCATGATAAGAAGCTCTTTTTCCTTATAAGACGGGGATGTCATCGTCTAATCCCTCCTCGATTACGACCGGTTTCAGGTCTTTTTTATTCAGGATATCGTACAGCACGGGCACGAAGAACAGCGTCATAAACGTTGCGTAAATGAGGCCGCCGATGGTAACGATTGCCATAGGCTGGAGCATTTCCGCACCCTGCCCCATGCCGAAGGCAAGGGGCGCAAGGCCGAGGATAGTGGTGAGCGCGGTCATCAGAATCGGGCGAATACGCGCTTTCCCCGTCTTCACGAGCGCCTCGCGTTTTTCCATGCCCGAAAGCCGCAGCTGGTTCACATAATCCACAAACACGATGCCGTTGTTGACCACGATGCCCGCGAGGATCAGGAATCCGAGAAGCGCGATCATGCTGAGGTCGGAGCCTGTCATCAGCAGGGCCAGCAGCCCGCCCGTAAACGCCAGCGGAATGGTGAAGAGGATGATGAAAGGCGATTTCAAGGACTGGAACTGCGCCACCATAATGAGGTAGATCAGCACCACCGCCAGCATGAACATATAAATGAGGTTTGTAAAGGTGTCCGTGATCGTCTGGTTTTCACCCTCGATCTCCACCGTATACCCCACGGGAACGGAATATCCCGCCAGCTTCGCCGAAAAATCCCTGCTCACAAGGCCGATGTTGTGGTCTGTGTCCACGCCTGCCGTAACGGACATGGTCCGCACCTGTCCGACATGGTTGATGGAGGAAAGGCTCTGCTCCTGCGAAATATCGGCGATTTCCGAAAGCTTCACGTCCGTATCCTCGCCGTCCTTGGTGCCCTTGAGCTCGAAGTCCTTAAGGGTTTCGAGGGATACGGTGTCCGCGGGGCTGTTTTTCACGATTACCGGGTAATCCTCCGCCTCGAAGGTAACGGTGGTCGCCGTCGTACCCGCGGAAACCTCCGCCGCGACCTGCTGGTAAACCTGCGCCGTAGTGAGCCCAAAGTCCATGGCCTTGTTCTTATCGACCACGATGCGCGTTTCCATGGTCGCGTCCGAAAGGCCGTCGTCGATATTTGTGAGGCCCTCCGTTTCCTGCATCATGCCGGAGACGTCCTGCGCGATCTCTTTTAAAGTGTCGAGGTTGTCGCCCTTGATTGCGACCTCGAGGCCCGAGCCGGAAAGCGCGGACATATCCATCGTGGAATCGCTTACGTCCACCGTGGCGGGAAGGTCCCGGACGGCGTTCCTCATATCCTCCGCAATTTCCGCGCTGGACTCCGTACGCTCGTCCTTCAGCAGGGCGTACATCATCATAGTGGTGTTGTTTCCGCCGCCGGAGGACATGCCCATAGTCGACATAACGCCCCCTTCCATCGCGCCGATGGTTTCCACACCCGGGATTTCGGTCAGGCGGGCCAGCACCTCGTCGCTCATATCACGCGTTTCCTGCGTGGTGCTGTCTTCGGGCATTTCCATGGTTATCATGATTTCAGAGCTGTCCATCTTTGGCATGAGCGACGTGCCCATCGTAAAGATGTTCGACACGCTGAACACAAACAGGCCGATCACGATTACAATCACAATCCATTTGCGCTTCAGCGCGCCGGAAAGCAGCTTTTGGTAGCCTGCGGTAAATTTATCAAACAGCGGATGCTTTTTCTCCTTGGTCTTTTTGAGCATGGTGGAGCCCATGGCAGGCACCAGCGTCAGCGCGATAATCAGGCTGGCGAGCAGCGAGAACGCGATGGTAAGGCCCATATCGGAGAAAAGCTGGCGCGTAAGGCCCTCGGTAAAGACGATGGGCAGGAATACGCATATTGTGGTCAGGGTGGAAGCGAAAATTGCCCCCGCGACCTGCTGGGCGCCCTTAACCGCCGCCTTCGCCGGTGGGACGCCGAGTGAGCGCAGGCGGTAAATATTCTCGATCACCACGATGCTGTTGTCCACCAGCATACCCACGCCGAGCGCAAGGCCCGCGAGGGAAATAACGTTCAGCGTCACGCCGCAGAAATACATCAGCGTCAGCGCCGCGAGCAGGCTGAACGGAATACTGATGGCGACGATGATCGTGGGCTTTATATCCTTTAAAAACAGGAACAGGATCAGGATTGCGAAGATGGCCCCGAGAAGCAGGTTGTTAAGCACGGATTCAAGTACAATGCCAATGTACACGCCCTGGTCGGAAAGGGCGGTAAGGTGTACGGCGGGGTTGTCCGCTTCGACCTGCTTCATGACCTCGCCGATGCGGTCCGAAACGTCGGTGGTAGACGAGGTGCTTTGCTTCTGGAAGGTAAGCAGGATGCCGTCATTGCCGTTGATTTTGGCGTACATATCGTCCCGGTTGTCGGTCATTTGCACATCCGCAACATCCACGAGCGTCACAACCCCGATGTCGTCCGCATCAATATTGAACAGCTCCAGGTCCTTGAGCTGGCCGATGTCCTTGAACTGGTCGCCGACCTTGACCAGGTAGCGCTGGTCTCCTTCGCTGATGTAACCGGCAGGCATGGAAAAATTCTGCGCCGCGAGAATCTGGCTCACGGTTTCCTGCGTAATCTTGCCGTCAAGGCCCGCCTGTTTATAGGCGGCGTCCTTCTGGTCTTCAAATTCCTGTTCCTTCTGGGAAAGCTGCGCTTCGCCGCTTGCCAGCTGCCCGGAGGCCTGCGCAAGCTCGTTTGTCAGCGTCATTTTACCCGTTTCAAGCTGGCGTTCGCCCTCAGTGAGCTCGGAAAGCTTTTCTTCGAGCTGCGCCTTCTGGCCGGGAAGCTGGGCAAGCCCCGCCTCGATCTGGGAAATGCCGTCGTTGAGCTGGGGAAGCCCCGCTTCGATTTGCTGGAGCCCCGCCTCAAGCTGGGGAATGCCCTCCTGTAATGCCGCAAGCTGCGCGGTAAGCTCGTCCGGCACGGGCTGTCCCGCCGCCACCAGGGCGGCAACCTGCTGCTCGAGCGCGGGCAGCGCGGTTTTTGCGTCCGCAAGCTGCGCCTCGAGGGCGCTTTTCTGTGTTTCGAGTTCCGTACGCTGTGATTTCAGGTCCGCAAGCTGCGCTTCAAGGTCCTTCTGCGCCTGCGGAAGGCTTGCGAGGGCCGCCTCGATCTGGTCCTTGCCCGCCGAAAGCTGGAGGCCCATGTCCACAAGCTGCTGGGACTGCGTCTGGCCCATGGATTTCACCTGCTGCTTGCCGCTCTCGATCTCGGCCTTGGCGTCGTCTATTTTCTCCTGCGCTTCGGCGAGCTTTTCGTCTACGGACGCGAGGACGCGGCGGTTGAGTTCGTCGATTTTTTCCTGGCTTAGGGTGACTTCGATGGAATCTTCCACAAGGCCGGTCGCGGTCACGGAGGCAACGCCGTCAATGCGCTCGAATTCGGGAAGGATGGTGTCCGCCACGATTTTCGACGTCTCCGTAATGTCTTTGCCGTCGATGTCCACACTGGCGACCATAACGGGCATCATATCCGGGTTGAGCTTGATCAGCGTGGGCGTGCCCACCGCATCGTCAAAGTTCGCCTTTACTATGTCGATGTTGCCGCTCATTTCGATCATGGCGCTGTCCATGTTGGTTCCCTGGGTGAATTCCAGGAGCACCATGCTTGAATTTTCGTTGGACGAACTGGTGACGGTTTTCACCCCGCTTGTGGTGGAAAGGGTCTGTTCAAGCGGCTTCGTGACCGTTTGCTCGATTTTTTCCGGGCTTGCGCCGGGGTAGGTGGTGAGGACCATCACATAGGGAAGGTCCATTTTGGGAAGCAGGTCCGTGGTCATGCTCGTAAACGAGATGAAGCCAAGGATGCACACCAAAACAACCACCACAAAGATGGTCATTGGCTTTTTGACACTGAATTTTGACATTGCCGTTCCTCCGTTGCCGTTTTAATAAATTTATCTCAAACTATAAATCCAAAATCAATGCGGCGCGGCCTGCCGGTATCCGCACTGCTTCGCCGCCGGGCGAGCCTTCCATCCTGCGATAGGCCGGGCCGCCGTTTTGCCCGCTGCGGGCACCGCCGTCCGCGAAACCTGCCGCCGGTTGATTGCCGGGCACGCTTCTGACTGACTGGTCAGTCTTGTCACATTATAACGCAGGAACGAGTATAACGTCAATGGGGAACCGCGCCAAAATGAAAAATGCATCTTAAGATTATTTTCATAAAAAGTTTACAGCATGATTTCGGGATTATTGTTATAATGAAACAGACATCAGGGAATCAGGAGAAGAATTATGAAACGGATTTTATCGGTGATTGTGGGAGTGATGGTTGTTGCGGGCGTTATGGCTGCATGCGCGCCTGCGGATGAAGCGCCCGCGGTTACGCCAGTCATGGAGTTTTCTTCGGAGGATGAAATGTCGCAGCAGCTTGGCTTTTCGATGGTGACGCTGTCGATTGAAGGCTATGAGGCGAAAAACTACCAGGTGCTTGACGGCGAGCTTGGGCAGATTATCTATGAAAATGCGGACGGCAGGGTGCTGCGGCTGCGTGTGAAAAAAGTAAACGACGATATTTGCGGCATCGAGGGTGCAAAAGACGGCGGCATGCATAAAATCGGAAACCATGATACATGGCTGGGATATCTCGAGGGCACGCAGATTGCCCAGTGGGGCGACGACGGCTTCACCTATTGCCTGATCGGCGAAGGATTCGGAAGCTTTGGGAAGGAGCCCTTCCGTGCGGCGGCAGCGGCGCTTGAAGAGCAAATCGAAGCACAAAAAGAACAACAATAAAAACGGAAGCATAACGGTAAAAGCCGCCTCATATGAGGCGGCTTTTACCGTAAACGGTTATTAATTTCGGGCCCATACCGGCTGCGGCGGAGGAAAGGCCGGGCAGTATGAAGAAAATGTTATTCCAAATTTGCATGGTGTTTCCATAGCAGTTTCATGTCCAGCTTTTTCCTGTCGATAATCATTTTTGCCAGCGCATCCCCATAAAGGAGGACGCACTGTTCAAACAATGACGTCATGGGCTGCACGGAATGCAGCTCATCCGGCAGGGCAAGCTTTGTCTGAACGGGAATTCGTATAAACATATCGGCTAAATGGGATAATGTGCTGTCGGGGTTCGAGCCGATCAATCCGATCCTTACGCCCATCTTATTCGCTTTTTCGCTGATTACCACAGGAATCGCACTTTCACCGCTGCCGGACGCAACGATAAGAAGATCGTCGGGCGTGATTGCGGGCTCGTTGATTTCCCCTACGAAATATGATTCGATGCCAATATGGTTAAACCGCTTGCATATTGCCTGCAAAGAAAGCAGGACGCGCCCTACGCCGACAAAGAATACTTTTTTTGCGGTTACGATGGCGTCTACAAGCTTTTCAGTATCCGATTCATCGATTTTTGACAAAGCAAAACTGCATTCGTCAACAATTTGTTTCTGAACAGATGTATATTGCATGGTTATTTTCCTTTATCGCTTTTTCACGCAATTACTCCAAAACTGGTTCGACGGTTGGCGCAAACGCGACCTCAACGCCGAGGTTTGTCAGGATATTGCGTTCCTCGGGAGAACATTTATCATCCGTAACGATCAAATCAATGTCTCCAATATCACAAATTTTATAGAAACAGGTTTTATTTAATTTGTTATGGTCGCAAAGCAGAATTACCTTTTCAGCACTCTGCGCAATGCGCTGCTTTATGATGGACCTTGTCGAATCGGCAGTCATCGTTATGGTGATGCCGTCGGCTGTCAGCCCATTTGCGGACATCAGGTAATAATCAGGATGGATATTATCGTAATATTCCAGCGTCCGCGCCGAATCGAACGTATCGGCGGTAATATTATAGGTCCCGCCCGGAAGAGAGAGATAGACATGCGGATTTTTGGACAGCGCCTCCGCATTGAGCAGGGAGTTGGTTACTACGTTGATATCAAAGGGCAGCTGCGCGATTTGGCGCGCAAGGGCGAGGCAGGTCGAGCCCATGTCAAGAACAACAGACTGGTTTGGCTTGAGGATATTTGCAACGACGTAAGCTGCGATCGCCTCTTTCTCTTCGTATGCATATTCGAGATGCTCCGACATCGGGATGCAGCCGTACGTGTCATCCAGAGTCTTGGCACCGCCGAAAACGCGTTTAATAAGCTTCAGATGATCCAATTCACGCAAGTCGTTGCGGATTGTCGCCTCGCTGCATTTTAATTCATCGCAAAGTTCCTTATTGCTCATGGATTTATGCTTGAGCAGCAGAAATAAAATCCTGTTTTGCCGAATTCCTTTTTTAGAAAAAGCATAATCCTGTAATTCCAGTCTTGCCGCCTTATTGTTATCAGCCATTTTTATATACCTCGACATATTGATTTGGTGGGAAATCCATGCATTGATTACAATTACAATATTATAGATAACCACAAATCATGTCAAGAATTCGCCTCCCAAATCGATAAGAATTTTACTGATTTCATATTGAATTTGTTTTATTCAATATAAGATATGCAGTAAATTGTACAAATCTCTTACCGGGTCTCAATTGCGGTTAATCCGTCATGCGCGCCCGGAGCCAATCGGCGCCTTTTCTTGTAGCCTCCTCGGGATGGTATTCGTGCGGGGAAATCATCTCCAGCGTTACATATTGATCGTAACCAATTGCGTCGAGAGCATTCATAACGCCTTCAAGGTCCATTGTGCCTTCCCCGGGAATCAAGTGGTCGTGCGGCTCGCCGACGATACAATCGCTTATATGCAAATGAACGATATTTTCTTTCCCCAGATTACTGATTAGCGTGTCTATATCTTCATTGCAAAATTCCAGACAAAGCGTATCCACCATACCGCGCAGAGAAGGGGAGCCTACATCATGCAGCATCCTGGCAATATCGGCGCTGCTATTCAAAACGGTAAAAAGCTTGTGGGCGGATTCCATAGCAATCGTAACGCCATATCCTTCCGCAATATGCGCAAGATAGGAAAGCGCCTCGACAGAACGCTGCCATACGATATCGCGGTCCTCGTCAAGCAGCGCAAAGCCTGCGTGAAACTGGACAAGCGGCGATTCCAGTTCGCTTGCATATTGCAGGACCTTTACATAGGTTTCAATGCTGCGCTTCCTTGCGAAAGGATTGGCGGCGGCAATATTAATGGGATACATGACCTGCTCCGGTGTCAGGCAGACGGGATGCATTCCATAGCTTCCGAGGTCTTTTTTCATTGCCGATACTTCGGGGAGCCCAACATCGTCGATGTGGAAATGCGGGTCGCAGCAATAGAGCTCTATGGCTTCCGCGCCAAGCTTGTGCAGCGACTCGAGCGTATATTTCCAAGAGTGCTTATAGTACGGATAATTCGACAGGGCCAATTGACTTTTTTTCATGGTTTATTTCTCCTTTTGTTTTTTTGTGTTCCGGCGAATATATGTTATAGATACTTCTCAATAAACTGGTCGACGTCCGCCGCGGAAGGAACCGACGGCAATCCGCCGTACCGTGAAACGCAGATGGCTCCGGCGGCATTTGCTTTCCGGATGGCTTCCTCTATGCGGCAGCCTGCCGCCAGGCAGACCGCGAGTTCGGCGGTAAAGGAGTCCCCTGCGCCTGTGGAATCGACGGCCCGTACCTTAAAGGAAGGATACAGCCGTCCGCAATGCCCGTCATAATAATATGCGCCGGTGCTTCCCCACTTGAGAACGATGCGCTTTGCGCCCGTTTCCTCAAATAATTTTTGCGAAGCGGCTAAAGCATCCCGTTCCGTTTTAACCGGAATTCCCGTCAAAGCTTCCGCTTCATGCTCGTTTGGGGAAATCATAAAAATGTTCCTGAATCGTTCCAGGGGGACGCGCCTTGGCGGACCGGGATCGAGTATGACGGGAATATTTTTTCGGGAGGCCATTTCGTAGGTATAAAAGACGGTTTCGATCGGTATTTCAAATTGCATCATTACCATATCGAAATTTGTCTGGGAAAGCGCTTTTTCGACAAGCTCAGGGGACGCCTTAAGATTGGCGCCGAGCACTGTTGCACTATGATAGCTGTTATCCTTCAGCATCAGCATAAAGGTTAATCCGGTTTGTTCCCCAGGGCACGTATTGATATATTCCGTACGTACACCCAAACGCTTAAGCTCGGCGATTTGTTCATTTCCATAGGCATCCTGCCCGATACATCCCGCAAGATAAGGCGTTGCGCCCAAGCGTGCCAAGGCTCCGGCCTGGATAGATGCCTTTCCTCCGTTTGCATGCTCGTAGCGGGCATGGACCATGCCGTTGCCGTTCATACCCTCTTCCTGCATATCCTGATAAATGATATCGTGGTTGATGCTTCCGACAACAAGGATTCTTGGTTTTTTCATAGATACCTCTTTTCTGCAGCGGAGCTTGCGAAATTATATTTTCAATATAACCCAAAAAATTATCGATTGTCAAGTAAATATTAGCAAAACGATAAAAAAACGATAATTTATCAAGAGAAAATGCGGCAAAAAGATTAAAACACGGTTGTAAATTAATAAAATTATTAAAAAAGTATTGACAAACGAAAATAATTTTATTAGAATTCTGGGTGAGATCACGAAAAACGATAAAAAACCAAGTTTTCAAATTTTAATTCAATATAAAATTCGCAAAATGAAAATAAAACAATAGAAATACGATAAAATATGGCGACGTTATAGCGGAATCACTAATATTCGGATAGGAGTACAGATTATGAATGCGGTTTTATTCATGAAAAATATCAGCAAAAGCTTTCCCGGCGTAAAGGCGCTTGACAATGTGAGCATCGATATACGGGCCGGTGAAGTGCATGCGCTGGTTGGAGAGAATGGCGCGGGAAAATCGACATTAATGAAAATACTTGCAGGCTTATACCACGCGGATTCGGGCGAAATCATCTTAGAGGGAAAACCGGTAAAATTCCACCGTACCGTCGATGCGCTGGAACACGGGGTTGCCATGGTACATCAGGAGCTTATGCCCGTCATGGAAATGACCGTTATGGAAAACATTTACCTGGGTAGGGAGCCGGTTGCCAAAATAGGCGGCCTTGTGAATCGAAAAAAGATGCTTGAGGATACGAAAAAGCTGCTGGCGGAGTTTCATCTGGAAGTCAATCCCAGAACCAAGATGAAGGAATTAAGCGTTGCCCAAATGCAGCTTGTGGAAATCGCAAAGGCCGTTTCGCGTTATGCAAAAATTATCATTATGGATGAGCCGACCTCGGCCATCACACAAAAGGAAAGCGATCACCTATTTGAACAAATCAGGAAATTAACGAAAAACGGCGTTGCTATTATTTATATTTCCCACAAGATGGAAGAGATATTTGATATTTCAGACAGGATTACCGTTTTGCGCGACGGAACAAAAATCAGTGAAAACAGGAAAGAGGACGTGACGGTAAACAGCTTGATTAAAGACATGGTGGGCAGGGAAATGAATATGATGTTTCCGGAAAGCCTTTCGGAGCCGGGAGAAACATATTTTACAGTAAAAAATTTCTGTGTGGATCATCTTTTGTATGACGTCGGTTTTTCTGTGAAACGCGGGGAAATACTGGGAATTGCAGGACTGATGGGCGCGGGCAGGACGGAACTGGTGGAAAGCATTTTCGGGATGCACAAAATCAGCAGGGGAACCATAGAAAAGGATGGAAAAACAATCCTGGTCGGCAAGCCGCTTGACGCGATCAAAAACGGGATTGCCATGTTGCCCGAGGACAGGAAGTTGACCGGCCTCAACCTTATTGCTTCCGTAAAAGACAATATGTCTATTGTCAGCCTGTCGGATTATACGAAATTCGGCCTGGTGGACCGCCGGAAAGAAAAAAATGCATGTGCGGAGATGGTGCGCAAATTAAATGTTAAAACACCGGGCCTGTCCCAAATTGTGGAAAGCCTTTCAGGTGGAAACCAACAAAAGGTAGTAATAGCGAAATGGCTTTTGACAAACAGCGACGTTATCATTTTGGACGATCCCACCCGTGGAATCGACGTCAATGCAAAATATGAGATTTATACCGTAATCAGGGAGCTGGCCCGGCAGGGAAAAGCAATTATCATGATTTCCTCTGAAATGCCGGAAATTATCGGCATGTGCGATCGCGCGGTTGTGATGTGCGAGGGCAGGATTACGGGGACGCTCAACAGGGATGAACTTACGCAGGAACGTATTATGCGATTTGCTTCAGGAATTACCCAATAAATTAACATTTTGACTGGAGGTATGCACAATGAACAATTCATTGTCAAAGAAAAACACTCTCTCGATATCTAAATTTGGTATCTACATTGCATTTGCAGCGGTATTCATTATTATCAGCATCGCGACCCCGAATTTCCTGACGGGCGCGAACATGATGACTGTGCTGAGGCAAATTTCATTCAACGGCATGGTGGCGCTCGGCATGACCTTCATTATTATTACCGGGGGTATCGACCTTTCGGCCGGGGCGATGCTGTGCCTGGCGGGACTTGTATCCGCCCACTACTCCGTCAGCGGAGCAGCCGATGAATCGCCGATCCTGCTGGCCATTTTGGCCGGCGTAGGCGTCGCCGCATTGTTTGGTCTGATTAACGGCCTGCTTATCGCGAAGGGAAAGCTGCCCGCATTTATCGTGACAATGGGTATTATGACGATTATACGGGGTATCAGCCTCGTATATTCCGACGGCCGGCCGATTACAAACCTGAACGACTCCTACAAGGCGATCGGGCAGGGCTTTGTCGGCGTAATACCGACGCCGGTCGTAATCTTTATCGTGCTGATTGTGCTTTCGGTTATTGTATTGCATTATTCAAAATTCGGCCGACATGTTTACGCCGTCGGCGGCAATAACCGGGCAGCGGTTGCCGCCGGTATCAACGCGGACAGGGTAAGGATTCTTGCATATGTAATAGGCGGCGTTATTTGCGGTATTGCCGGCGTGGCGCTGACTTCAAGGCTGAATGCGGCCTCTCCGCAGGCTGCCGACGGATATGAGCTGGATGCAATCGCGGCGGCTGTTATTGGCGGATGCAGCCTCTCCGGCGGGCGGGGAAATGTTCTTGGAACGATTATCGGGGCGCTGCTGATCGGCGTAATCGGCAATGGACTCGATATACTGAACGTCTCCTCTTACTACCAGCAGATTGTAAAAGGCTGCATCATTGTAATCGCGGTTTTCCTCGACCGGAAAAACAATTCGGAAGTTTAATATCGCCCGGTTTATCCGGCCGCAAACAAGCGGCCGACAATAAATAATAAATTACAGGAGAAGAGAAATGAAAAAAAGTATGAAAAGCATTCTAACCTTGGCATTGGTTGCCGTTATGTGCGTGGGGCTGTTTGCCGCATGTTCGCAGCCGCAGACAACCGGAGACGAGCCTGCGGAAACGGAGTCCGCCGCAGGAACACCTGCCGCAGAAGAACCGTCGGCTTCCGGCAGCGCGGATAATACCGGCGCGGGAAACGATATTACGGCGAAGATAGGAATCACCTTCCAGGATTTGAGCAACGAATTTGTCGCAAACGAGAAAAAGGCACTGACGGCCTATGTGGCGGAGAATTATCCGAACATTGAATTGCTCATCCTTGATGGCGCGGGCGATGCGTCAAACCAGGTCGGCCAGATGGAAAACTTCATCAACCAGGGGGTGGATGCGATTATCTGCAACCCCCAGGAAAGCACGGCCCTGCAGCCTTCCTATGAAGCCGCAATCGCCGCGGGGATTCCGGTTGTTTCGGTCGGAACCGATATTAACGAAAAAGTCGGTCAGGTGTGGAGCAGTTGCCCCGATATTCCGGGCGCTGAAAAGCAGGTTGAATATATGACGTCCCTGTTTGACGACGACAAAGTAATCGACGTCGCAATTATGCGCGGGGTAATTGGGCACCAGGCGGAAATCCTGCGTTCGGAGGGATACGACAATGTGATAAACCAGAACCCCGACAAATATAACATCGTATTCGATCAAAGCGCAAACTATTCCCGTGAGGAAGGACTGGCGCTGATGGAAAACTGGCTTTCCAGCGGGAAAAACATTGATGCCGTAATCGCCCAGAATGATGAAATGGCCCTTGGAGCGGCAGAGGCCGTTAAAAGCGCGGGACTCCAGGATCAAATCAAGATTTTCGGGATCGACGGAATTGAAGACGCCGTAAACGGCGTAAAGGACGGAACGCTTTCGGCGACGCTTTATCAGGATGGGACACAGATTATAACGAATGCCTTTGATCTTGCACTGAAGTCCATTCAGGGCGAGGCGGTATCCGATATTGCGATCGACCAGCAGCTTTGCACAAAAGACAACGTACAGGAATTCCTTGACAAGATTAAGTATCTTGCAGACCTTCCTTCGTAATACGCGCGAGACAGGAGCAACCTGTGGATAATCCGGCGTCCGGAAGCTATAGCGGACGCCGGGTTTCAAAAGAAATACGGAGAGGAGTTTAAATATGGCGAAACAGAAAATTCTATTGGACACTGATATTGGACAGGATATGGACGACGCATGCGCAATCGCTTACCTGTGCGCGCATCCTGAAAGCGACCTGATTGGAGTTACAACCGTCACCGGGGACGCCGTGCCGCGGGCAAAGCTTGTCAGCGCGGTGTGTAATTCCATGGGAAAGCCGGACATACCGATTTATCCCGGGCTGGAAACGTGCATCCTGAAAAAGCAGCATCAGAGCTTTTGCCCCCAGACACATTTGCTGGACCACTGGGAACATAAGGAAGAGTTCCCGATGAACCAGGCGCTGCATTTTTTGCAGCAGACAATTCGGGAGAACCCAGGTGAAATTATCCTGGCGACAATCGGGCCGCTCAGCAATATCGGCGTACTGTTCCAGATGGACCCCGAGCTGCCGTCTCTTCTTAAGGGGATGTATATGATGGGAGGGAAATATTCCCAGTATAAGTTGAGGACGTGGACAAAAAAGGTAAACGATAATTCCTACAGCATCGCGACCAAGGGATGCAATTTGGACTGGAACGGAAGCATTGACGGTTACGCGACCGCTATGGTGATGGGGCATACCCTGCCGCTTTTCCGGGCTGTCGGGGAGGATATTACGCAACAGGTATATCTTACGCCGGAGCAGTTTAAAGATACGCTGGCCAAAAAAATGCCGCCGATTCTGGTTGAAATGTCGAAAGCGTGGATTGACTACGATCCGCTGGAAGCGAAGAAATTATGCTACCATGATCCGGTTGCTATCGCGACGATCTTTAACGAGAATATCTGTAAGTTCCAAAGAGGGAATATTACCGTAGAAACGACCAGCAGGGACCTCCTGGGATATACGTTTTTTGAAGAGGATGAGAACGGAAGGCATGAGGTCGCTTACGAAGTAAACCCGGATGCGTTTTTTGAAGAGTTTGCGTCTGTATTTTAAACGATGTACAAAAAAAGCCGGAAATATTATTTCAGGCTTTTTTGTGTATCATCCAAATTTCCAAAAATTATCCGGGGCGATACCAAAGAAGAGCCTTATCCTTCCCTGTTCATATGCACGATGCCCATCACATCGTCCACCGGCAGGGAAAAGGAAAGCCCGTGGCCCTCGGTGGTGAGGCCCGCGCCCTTGCAGATGGCCTTCATGATGGCGTTGCGGGTTTCGTGCTTTGCCAGGATGAGGACGACCTCTTTTTCCGGCTGGATGGTAATGCCGAAGAATTGCTCTGCTTCGTGTATGCCCGTGCCCCGCGCATATAATACGGTGCCGCCCGTCGCACCCGCCGCCTTTGCCGCGTCCATAACCTCGTCGGCAAACCCACGGTTCACAATCGTAATTACCAGTTCAAATTCTCTTTGGGATGTTTCCATGGATATTACCCTCTTCCTTCAACCTTTCAGCCAATTGTGAGAGAAACATAAGCGTCGTCGGCCCGCCGACACTGCCGAGGGGGATGGTGAAAGCGATGCCGTTCCCTGCCTCGCACAGCTCGTGGCGCGTTTCCAGCATATGCATGACCTGCGGGACCTTTTCTTCCTTTATAAAGCTCAGTATAACATATTTTTCCGTTTCGCCAAGCCCCAAAATGTCAAGGAGCTCGGAAGGCGCGGTGCCGCGGCCCATAAGCATCATATTATAGTGAAGCCCTTCGCCCCGCAGCGCACGTACGACGTCCTCGCCTTTTTCGCGGTCTATGATGGTAATCAGCATTTTGATTTTCCGGTGCATCGGTTCCGCCATAAATATTCCTCCCCCTTTAAAGATCGATGATCTCATCTTCGTCCGCCGCCGCTGCTTCTTTGATACCCTTTGTGAGCTGCGCCGAATCATTCCTGGTTTTGATTTTGTAATAAAGACCCATAATCTGGATTGTAACGAGCGGGGTCATGGCGACCATGGCAACGATGCCGAACGCGTCCGTCAGCATGTTGCCGCCCACCGCGCTGCATGCGCCCATTGCGAAGGGAAGCAGGAAGGTGGCGGTCATCGGGCCGGACGCGACGCCGCCCGAGTCAAACGCGATGGCTGTAAAAATTTTCGGTACAAAGAAGGAAAGGCCGAGGGCAATGGCATAGCCGGGCACAAGGAAGTACCAAATGCTGAGGCCCGTCACCACGCGCACCATAGCGAGCCCCACCGACACCGCAACGCCGATGGAAAGGCTTAAAAGCATGGATTTCCGGGAGATTGCCCCGACGGTGATTTCTTCCACCTGTTTGTTTAAAACATGGACCGCGGGCTCGGCCATGACCACAAAAAAGCCCATGACCATACCGAGCGGAATCAGCACCCAATTATAACCGAGGGAACCGATTTGCGCGCCGAGATAGTTGCCGACGGGCATGAAGCCGACGCTTACCCCGGTGAGGAACAGAACAAGGCCGATATAGGTGTAAGCCATACCGACAGCCATTTTTAAGAGCTGCGTTTTCGGCAGCTTTAAAAATATGACCTGGAAAATAATAAAAAATGCGATAATAGGCGCGATGGCAATGCCGACATCGCGGAAATATTCGGGGAAGCCTTCGCCGAACGCGTGCATGAGGCCTGCGAAATCGTTTACTTCAGGGATGGAGAGATCGGCCGCAAAGCCGCCCGACGAATTGAAAAGCATGCCCATAATCATGACTACGAGAATGGGGCCGACCGAGCAGATGGCGACGAGGCCAAAGCTGTCCTCCTGGGCGTTGCGCCCGCCGCGCACCGCCGCGACGCCGACGCCGAGGGAAAGGATGAAAGGCACCGTAATGGGGCCGGTGGTTACGCCGCCCGAATCAAAGGCCACGGCGAGGAAGTCCTCGGAGGTAAAAATGGCAAGGCCGAACACAGCCGCGTAAAGCAAAATCAGGATGACGGCAAGCTTCTTCTGGAAGATGATGCGCAGGAGCGCAAGCACGAGGAACAGGCCGACCCCCACCGCAACCGCGACGATGAGGACCATATTCGGAACCGAGGGGACCTGGTCCGCGAGCACCTGCAAATCGGGCTCCGCCATGGTGATGGCAATGCCCATAATAAGCGCGACGACGACCAGCAGCCCAAGCTTGCGCGTTTTGGTAAGCTGGGAACCGATCCGCTCGCCCATCGGCATCATGGCGATGTCCGCGCCGAGGGAAAAAAGCGCCATACCTACGATCAGGAGCAGCGCGCCCACAAGAAAGAGCGCAATTGTACCGCCCGTCATGGGAGCAACGGTAAAATTGAGCAGCAAAACGATGGCAGTGATCGGCAGAACCGATACGAGGGCCTCTTTAAATTTTGCCGCTAAATTCTTATTCAAACAGAATAAACCTCTCCGCTTTTTTTCATTTATAATAGACAGTAAACAGCTTCACAAAACAGTTTGTCATAGACAACTTTATGGACAGTATAACAAAAAAAGACGGTTTCTTCAACCGCGGGCGGCAAAAAAGCGTATAACTACGCGGAAAAAGACGCGAAAGAATAAAAGAGGGAGACACCGTTTCCCTCTTTTGCTTTCCTGTCTATTTTATTTGTATGCGAATTTGGACAACCGTCAAAACCGGCACCCCGGCAGGATTTTACCTGGGGAAGGAAACGCCCGCCTGCCTGCGCATTTCGGTCAGGGCCTCGAGTACGTCGAGGGAAAGCTGCTGCGCGTCCCGGAGCTCCTGCGCGGACTCCTGGGGATGCTTTATATAGCGGATAAAATCCCTGGCTTCGTTTGCCATCAGCGTAAGGCGTGAAACTTCGCCGATAATGGGCTCTTTTTTGCCGTTGGTATATTCAATACCGATTTTTGAAAGCTCGAACAGCGCGTCAATGGTCATGGTGCCCCGGTCGCCGAGGATTTCGGAACCGATGCGGTCTTCCGCCGCCTTGGAAGCCGTGAGCACAACCTGTTTATCCTCGTACACGAACAGGCTGGCAAAGCCGGCGTCCACGCCGGAGGGAAGCAGGGTGGCACGCGTAATGATTTCTTTTGGGCGGCCAAACAGGCACAGGGCGGGATAAACGACATATATCCCCAGGTCCATCATGCACCCGGTTGCAAATTCCGGGTTAAAGATATTCGGCAGGCCGCCCTCGAGGTACAATTTGTAGCGCGAGGAATACTGGCAGAAATCGAAGCGCGCCATGCCGATTTTCCCCAGCTTTTTGAGGGCCTCTTTCACCGTGCCGAGATGGGGCTGGTGGAGCATCATAATGGCTTCCATAAATACGAGGCCGTTTTCCTGCGCGAGGTCGTGCAGTTCACGAAGCTGCTCGGGCCATACGGCGGCGGGCTTTTCGCAAATGACATGCTTGCCGTGCGTAAGAAACAATTTGGCCTGCTCGTAATGCAGGGAGTTTGGGCTTGCGATATAAACCGCGTCCACACCGCTCTTTGCAAGCGTGGTCAGGTCGTCGTAAGCGTAATCGCAATTGTTTTTGGAAGCGAATTCCACCGCATGCGAAAGACTGCGCGAATAGACGCCGCCCAGCGTAAAATCCGTCAGCGTGTTCGCGCTGTCGATAAAGGCCTGCGTGATCCAGGAAGTGCCGATGATTGCATATTTCATGAGAAGCCCCGTCCTTTTATTATCTTCATTAGAATAAACATACAACATACGCATTTTTTTCGCAAGGGATTTTTGGGAAAGCGGCGCCGGATTTTGCAGCGTGCATGGAAAAGGCTCCGGAAAGCGGTATAAAAAACGGCCATAGGGGGAATTTTTCCGGTAAATCGTTTGCCGCACGCGAGGCGTTGCGTTAATTTCATGAAATCTATTGAGTTTTATGCGGAAGATGGGTTACAATAGCACTGTATTGGCTGAATAACCGGACGCCTGCGCGTCCGTGGAAGGGACAGGAGAAAGAACTATGTTTAAGGTAAACGACAATTTTGGCCGTCTCCAGGGAAGCTATTTATTTTCGGAGATTGCGCACAGGGTAAGCGAGTATACGGAAGCGAACCCCGATAAAGAAATTATCCGCCTCGGCATTGGCGACGTGACAAGGCCGCTTGCGCCCGCGGTATTGCAGGCGATCGACGCGGCGACACAGGAAATGGCGGACGAGAAAACATTTATGGGTTATGGTCCGGAGCAGGGTTACGAGTTCCTGCGCGCGGCCATCCGCGAGAACGACTATGCGGCGCGCGGGGTGGAGATCGGCATGGATGAAATTTTTGTGTCGGACGGCAGCAAATGCGATACGGGCAACATCCAGGAACTGCTTGCGCCGGGCTGCAAAATCGGCGTGACAGACCCGGTGTATCCCGTATATGTGGATACCAACGTGATGGCGGGCCGCTCGGGTGAATTTGACGGGGAGACCGGCAAATTCACGGAGATCACCTACATCCCCACCACGGCGGAAAACGGCTTTGTGCCCGCGCTTCCCGGGAAAAAGGTGGACGTGATGTATCTGTGCTCGCCCAACAACCCGACGGGCACGGCAATGACGAAAGCGGAGCTTAAGGTCTGGGTGGACTGGGCCAACGAAACGGGCGCGCTGATTCTCTTTGACGGCGCGTACGAACATTTTATTACGGATGAAAACGTACCGCACAGCATTTATGAAATTGACGGGGCAAAGACGTGCGCGATTGAATTCCGCAGCTTTTCCAAGACGGCGGGCTTTACGGGCACGCGCTGTGCGTATACCATCGTCCCCAAAGAACTCATGGGCGAAAACAGCAGGGGCGAGAAGGTGAGCATGAACGCGATGTGGCTGCGGCGGCACACGACCAAATTCAACGGCGTTTCCTATATCGTGCAGCGCGGCGCGGCGGCGGTTTATTCGGCGGAAGGCAAAAAGCAGGTGGACGAAACCATTGCGTTCTATCTTGAAAACGCGAAGATCATCCGCGAGGGACTTGAAAAAATCGGTATTACGGCATACGGCGGGGTCAATTCCCCCTATGTGTGGCTGAAAACGCCGGACAATATGAAAAGCTGGGATTTCTTCGACAAGCTCCTTTCGGAAGCGAACGTCGTGGGAACGCCGGGCAGTGGTTTTGGCAGCGCAGGCGAGGGATATTTCCGCCTGACCGCGTTCAACACCAAGGAAAATACGGAAAAGGCAATTGAACGCCTTGCAAATTTAAAGTAGGAAAGGATAGTATCATAATGAAAATCGCATTTCTGGCGGCGGCAAATTCGCCGCACACAATCAAATGGGCGAACGCGTTCGCGGAGGATCACGACGTTACGGTCTTTTCCTTGCCCGAGCAAAAGGACGAGCAGGGTGAACTCAGCGAAAAGGTAACGGTGAAATACCTTCCGTTCACCACGGCGCAGGGCGGTTATAAGAAAAATGCGGCACAGCTGAAAAGCGACCTCGCGTCCGGCGGCTTCGGCGTGGTAAACGCATTCGGCGCGATGACATACGGCGTGCTGGCGGCAAAGGCAAAGGCCCCGAATGTGCTTTTAACGGTGCTTGGCCCCGACGTATACGAGGGCGCGGACCGCGGCGGAAAGGGCCTTGTGAAGAAAAGCGTGAAGCATGCGTCCGGCGTGCTGGCGGCGGCCCCGAATGTGATTACGCGCGTACAGTCCCTCTATAAAAAGGAGCAGCAATATTTTGTAGCCCCGTTTGGCGTGGATACGGAAGTATTTAAAAAGCTCGACACGGAAAAGCCCGGGGACTCGATGTGCTTTGGTTCTTTAAAAGCGCTTGAGTACGGGAACGGCGTCGACCTTGTGATGGACGCTTTTGCGAAGTACCTCGAAAAAACGACGGGCGCGGCGACCCTTAAGATCGTGGGCACGGGGTCGCTTGAAAACAATCTTAAGCAAAAAGCGCAAAGCATGGGTATCGCCGATAAGGTGGAATTTACGGGACACGTGAAGAATGCGGATATCCCGGCAGTTTTGAATACGATGGATGCGACGGTGCAGATGGGCAGCGCGGAGGCCTTCGGCGTACCGGGAATTGAATCCATGGCGTGCGAGGTGCCGGTGGTGGCGTCGGACACGGTGGGTGCGAGCGAATATATCCTCAATGGCGTAACGGGCTACCTTGTGAAGGTCGGAAATGTGGACCGCTGCTGCGACTGCATGATGGAGCTTAGGAATAAAGCGGCGCGCGAGCACATGGGCGAGCTTGCCCGCGGAGATATCAAGGAAGAATATGAGCTTTCGGACTGCAAGGAAAAATATGAGAAGGCGCTGCGTGCGGTGGGCGCACGCGTGATGTAAACAGAACAGAACGGCGGGGCCGCGTATTTACGCGGCTCCTTTTTTGTTTGGAACATCGGTTATTCCGTTTTCATATAATAATTATCAAATCCATATCTTTCGACGGATTCCTTTTTGATGACGTGAAAGCCTAATTTTTTATAGAAACCCACATTATTTTTGTTTTGGATCATAAGTCCGCAGGGAATTCCCGCTTTTCTGAACTCTTCCGTTTTTTTGGAAATCAAGCCGGTCGCAACCCCCTGGCCCTGGTATTCGGGCACGACAAATACCGGCTCGACCAGCAATGTGTTCTCGCCGAACACGGAATGATCGAGCCGGTTGGAAAACGACAAAATCCGCATGGCCGGGAGGATATACCGCGTTATCAAAGGCAGGGTGTTAAAGCAGCGGAAAAAATCCCCGATGGAATATTTTTGACCGGCGGGCCGGAAAACGCATAAGCCGCGTTCCTTTTCATCGACCACAAGGATATCCTCCCTGTTTGAAATGGACAAGCGGACCATCAGCAGGTGGTAAAGGACTTTCTTGCGTTCCTTTTCATCGGGAATACAGCTTACATACAGCGGATCGCCGGCAAAGCTCTCCGCGCCCGACCGTGCAAAATGCCTGAGCTGGGACGAATTCATGAAAACACCTCTTAGTACAGGAATCAGAAGTTATTATACCATAAAATACAGCGCGGAAAATGGAAGGCCGGTGGGATTCCGGCGTTGCGGCGGATAAAAAGATTAAAATGTAAAAAAACGGTTTCATGAAAATGCGGGCTGTGTATTTTAATGTAACCCGGTTTCGGAAGGGAATAAATCCGGGACGCATGGGGAAATTTGAAATATATACCGCAAGGGCGGGCAGGAGGTACAAAAATGGCACAGGCAAAAAAGGACAGTACAAAATCCACGCTGCAAAGCGCGGGGGAAAAGATCGGCGATGTTTTGAGCAAGGCAAAGGACAGCATCGTGGCATTCGGGGGGACCGTTGCAACGCGGTCGAAGGAAATGATGGACGTAGCAAAGCTGAATGCGCAGAAAGCAAAGCTCTCCGGTGAGATTGACGAGAGTTACCGCGCAATTGGAAAAGCGACCTATGAATCCGGAAATTTGAAAAAAGACCTCGCAGAGCATGGAGACCGCATCAAAAACAACGGAGCGGAACTGAAAAAGATCGACGAAGAAATTGAACGGGTGAAAGCCGAAGCGGACGACGAGGCGGCGGACAGGATGGACACCGCCAAGGAAAAGGCGGAAGAAACGGGAACCGCGGCGAAAAAGGCGGGCAGCGCCACCAAAACAGCCGCCAGGAAAACGGCGTCCTCTGCAAAAGCGGCCGTGAAGAAAACCGGAACGGGGACCAAGACCACCGCAAAGAAAACCGGAACGGCTGCGAAAACCGCAGCGAAAAAAACGGGCACGACAACCAAGACGGCCGTAAGGAAAACCGGAACGGAAGCCAAAACAGCCGCCAAAAAGACGGGAACTGCTGCGAAAACCGCGGCGAAAAAAACGGGCGCAGCGACCAAAACGGCAGCAAGGAAGAGCGCTACAGCTACTAAAACTGCTGCAAAAAAGAGCGCAGCCGCAACCAAAACTGCTGCAAAAAAAGCGGCGAATTCATAAAAAAACAGCAGCAAAAGCAGGGTGGAAACACCCTGCTTTTTTTGTGGCGGAACCAAATATGATAAATATGGTATAATAATGCAAAAAAGGGGTGAAGCAATGGGAATCAGGGAAAAATTTGAGGCGGTATCCGGAAAATATGATGCGCAGCGGAAATTGCTTATTCCGTGCTTCGACGATTTTTACAGGCTGCCGGTGGAGACGCTCGATTTCAGGGGAGACGCGCCGCGTGTGCTGGATATCGGCAGCGGAACGGGGTTGTTCGCTGCCTTTGTGCTCGAAAAATATAAAAATGCGCAGGTGACGATGATCGACCTTTCCGAAGGGATGCTCGGCGTGGCAAAGAAGCGTTTTGCCGCCTATCCTTCCTTTGAATATATTGTTGCCGATTATTTGGAGCACGACTTTGGAGGCCAATTCGATATAATTATTTCCGCGCTCTCCATCCACCACCTGAATGCCGCGGACAAGGAAAAGCTTTACCGGAAGTGCTTCCGCCATCTCGCGCCGGGCGGCGTTTTCCTGAACGCGGACCAGGTATTAAGCCCGTACCCGGAAACGGAGGAACTGTTTTCCCGGCTGTGGAAGGAAAAGGTCGGGCAGAGCGGGATCGACCAAAAGGAACTTGAAAAGGCGTATGAGCGGCAGGCGTTCGACGATCCGTCCACACTTTCGGACCAGCTTTCGTGGCTGCGGCAGGCCGGGTTTTCACAGATGGACTGCGTATATAAATATTATGTGTTTGCGGGAATCTATGCGAAGAAAGCAGACTAGAAAAGGCATATATGGAAATCTTTCCGTGGGTGTGCTATAATGACTTCCAGATTAATGAAGGAATGAAACAAAGCATGGAAAATTATCCGAATTATCCCCTGAGGAATGAAAAGAATATGCGGACAATGCTTGCTTCCGCAAAAGAGGCGTACGGCGGCAGGGATATGCTGCGTGTGCGCACGAAAGAAAAAACGGTGCGGGGGATCGGCGCGGAGGAATTCCTGCGCGACATGAACGCGCTTGGGAATGCCCTCTTAGGCCTCGGGCTTGCGGATGCGCATATCGCGGTGGTCGGGCCGACGAGCTATGAGTGGCTGCTTACCTATTACGCGGTGCTGTGCGGCGTGGGCGTAATTGTCCCGGTCGACAAGGAGCTGCCCGACGATGAAATCGCGAATATCCTTGAAGACAGCGGCGCGCAGGCGCTCGTGTTTTCCCCGGAGTATGGGGATACGGTGGAAAATATCCGCGGCGGCCTGCCGGGGGTGAAATATTACATCGATATGCATGCAGGGGAAGACGGCAAAGGAACGCACGGTTTCCGCAAGCTGATCCGCGAGGCGGAGGCGTGCGGCTATGAGCAGCGGGAAATTGACGAAAACGCAATGTCCGCCCTGCTGTATACGTCGGGCACGACAGGCAAAAGCAAGGGCGTGATGCTGACCCAGAAAAACATCCTTTCCGCATCGGAAGGGGGGCTTTCCCTGCTTGACCTCGGGCAGGTCTGCATGTCTGTGCTGCCCGTCCACCATTCGTTTGAAAGCACGCACGGCATTACCATGATGATCCAAAACGGCACGACGATCTGTGTGAATGACAGCCTGCGGCATTTTATGCAGAACCTCCAGCTTTTTAAGCCGGATACGCTGTGCCTTGTTCCGCTTTTTGTAGAGATGATGCACCGCAAAATCTGGCAGAACGCAGAGCGGGACGGGCAGGCGGACGCCCTTCGCGGGCTGCTCCGGAAAAGCAATGAAGAGCTTCGCCGCGGCGAGGACAACCGCGGGAAATATTTTAAAAACATCCATGACGCTTTCGGCGGGAACCTGAAGCTTATTATCTGCGGCGGCGCGCCGCTTTCCGCGCGGCTGATGCGCGAGTTCCGGGAGTTCGGTATCCTGCTTTTAAACGGGTATGGAATTACGGAATGCGCCCCCCTTGTTTCGGTCAATAAAAACCGTTACTATTGCGACGGGGCGGTTGGGATTCCGATCGCCTGCTGCGATGTGAAGGTGGAAAACGCGGACGAGGACGGCGACGGGGAAATTTGGGTCAAGGGCCCGAATGTGATGCTCGGGTATTACAAAAATGAGGAAGGCACAAAGGAAGTGATGAAGGACGGCTGGTTCAATACCGGCGATATCGGCCGCATCGACGGCGGGGGGTTCCTTCACATCACGGGGCGCAAAAAGAACCTGATCGTCCTCTCCAACGGAAAAAATATTTATCCGGAGGAAATCGAGGAATACCTGATGCGGATTCCCTATATTAAAGAAGTGGTTGTGTACGCGCCGCTTACGGACGGCCTCAACGAAACCGAGCTTTGCGCGGAAATTTTTGTGGCGGAGGAATATTCGGCGGGCCGCAGCGCGCGGGAAATCGAGGAAAACCTCGAGAAGGATATTTCCGCGGTGAATAAAACGCTGCCTACCTATAAACACATCGGACGCTTCCATGTGCGCGGCAGGGAGTTTGAAAAAACCACGAAAAAGTCAATCAAACGGTTTGCAATGTAAAACGCGGGCATATGTGCCCGGGGATGTAAAAAGTGGTATAATGAAACCGGGAAGACGCGACCGGGGCGCCAAGGAAATACGGCGCGGAAGGCTGCGGGAATAAGGAGCCGGGCGGAACACCGGCAGGAGGGTCCGCCTTCGCCATGGAAAGGGGGGAACCACAATGGTAGAGTTGGAAAAGGTGCAGCAGCTTCTGGCAATGGCCTCTCCGAGGGAGATTGAAGAGATTACGCCGGAAAAGCATTTAGTCAGCGACCTCGAAATGGATTCGTTTGGACTGATGGAGGTTGTGATGGCGTTTGAAGACGAGTTCGGGATCGAAATTCCGGACAGGGACCTGCGGCTGTTGGATACGGTGGAGGATGTGCTGATATACCTCGAGGATAAGACGGGGCCGAAGCACATGCCCGTAAGAGCATTCTAAACATTTATCAGAAATCATAATGTATGGGGAAAAGGCCGCAATATGCGGTCTTTTTTTGTGAATAGGCTTTCCATTGCGGGGGAATGGGAGTAAAATAAATAAGGAAATTTAATGGCTCCGGGACAGGAAGCACGGGAAAAACATCCCGCTTTCCCCCGGAAAGAAAACGAAGGATGGAGAAGGCGGTCAATGAGTATTATTACAATTGTAGGAGCGGGAATGATGGGAACGGCCATCGGCTTCCCAGCGAGCGACAACGGCAATGAAATCCGGCTGGTGGGGACGCCGCTCGACCGGGAGATCATCGGGCATGCGCGCAAAACGGGGGAACACCTGACCCTGAAACGCAAAATTCCTGCGGGATACAAATATTACCAGATTGAAGAGCTGGAGGAGGCGCTTTCCGGCGCCGACCTGCTGGTAAGCGGGGTATCGAGCTTCGGTGTGGATTGGTTCCTTGACGAAATTTTGCCGGTGATCCCGGAAACGCTGCCCGTCCTTGCGGTCACGAAGGGGATGCAGGATACGGAGGAGGGCAAGCTGGTTCCCTATCCGCACCTTTATGCACAGAAACTGGACCGCAGGCTTTCGCTGAATGCGGTCGGCGGGCCGTGTACGAGCTATGAGCTTGCGGACCACGACCCGACGGAGGTGTGTTTCTGCGGGGAAGATATGGAAACCCTGCGCAGAATCAAGGCGATGTTTGAAACGGATTATTACCACATCAGCCTTTCCACGGACGTTGTGGGCGTGGAGTGCGCGGTAGCCATGAAAAATGCATACGCGCTGGCGGTGACGCTGGCGGTCGGCCTTTCGGAACGGCTGGAGGGCGTGGGCGGCACCCTGCATTACAATTCGCAGGCGGCGCTGTTTGGACAGAGCGTCCGCGAGATGCGCAAGCTGCTTGCGCTGGCGGGCGGCGGGGACGACAACATTGTGTATGGCGCGGGAGACCTGTATGTAACGGTGTTCGGGGGGCGCACGCGCCTGATCGGCACGCTGCTCGGGCGCGGGATGAGCTTTGACGAGGCCATGAAAGAGCTTGACGGCATTACCCTCGAATCCATTGTGATCGCCACACGCACGGCGCGCGCGGTCAGGAAGCTGATTGCGCGGGGGGAGGCGAATGCGGAGGATTTCCCCCTGATGCTGCATGTGGACGATATTATCAGCAACGGAAAAGAAGTGGATATCCCGTGGAACAGCTTTGAGGTGGAGACGCGAATATAAATGAAGCGCACCCCGGCACGGCCGTCCGGCCTGCTGCGGATTGGTATCCGCCCCATGCACGCCTGTGATATGGGAATTTATGAAAGGTTTTGGAGAAGGATTTGAAAAGGAATATTGTTATTATCAACCTGGTGGCGGCGTTTTTATGGATGTCCATGTATTCCTATGTGCCGACGCTGCCCGCGTATGCGACGTCCCTCGGGGCGACGGCCGCCGTGGTGGGCGCGATTGGCGGGGCATACGGGGTTATGCAGATTGCGCTGCGCGTGCCGCTCGGAATTATATCCGACAAAATTGGCAGGGATAAGCTGCTTTTACTGGTGGGGTTTGTGATCCTTGCCGTTTCGGGACTGATGTTTATTATGGCGAAGGATACGTTTTGGGTGATGATGGCCCGGGGCGTGGGCGGGGCGGCCGCGGCGTGGTGGGTCGTGATCTGCGCATCCTACGCGAAATATAACGACGAGGACAAGCAGGTGAAGGCGCAGGGAATCCTCAACGCATCGTCCAACATGGGCAAGGTGGTCGCGGCCCTTGCGGGAGGGCTCCTCGCACAGGCATTCGGCCTGCACGCGCCGTTTTACTTTGCGTTTATCGTAGCCATTGTGGGAATCGGTTGTATTTTATTGTTCAAAACGCCGAAGGAGACGCAGAAAATCGTGCCGCCAAGCGGCAGGGAGCTTGTCGCCCTCCTGAAAAACAAACACCTGATTATTTTTTCCATCCTTGCCGTATTCGGGCAGCTGCTGTGCTTTGCATTGCCGAGCTATTTCACGTCGGTTGCGGCGCAGAACCTCGGCGCGGATTCCTCGCAGCTGGGCTTTTTGATGGTGGTATATTTCCTGGTGACGAGCGCGGCGTCCCTGTTTGTGGGAACAAAGCTGTATAAAAAAATCGGCGGGATCAAGTGCATCGCGCTGTCGTTTGCGATCGGCGCGTTCTCGTGCCTGCCCATGTTTTACCACATGAACCTCGCGGCGATCTATGTGATGCAGGCGCTTTCCGGCATTTGCTATGGCATTACCTGCGGCGCGCTGGCCGGGTTTGTTATCAAGGCGGTGGAACCGCGCTACCGTTCCACGGCAACCGGGATTTTGCAGTCCATTTTTGCGATCGGCATTTTCCTCGGCCCGGTGATTGTGGGCAATGTGATCGAGGCTGCCTCCATCGACGCGGCCTACTGGGTTATCTTTGCGCTGACCGCTGTTGCGGCGGTATTAAGCCTTTTGCTTATCCCCAAAGAATATGATAAGATGTGATTAATGAAAACGGTTTGAAGCGGCATTAGCAGGGTATTATTATAACAGCCCTAAAACGGCCGCGCAGGGCTGCTTGCAGGGAAACTGATGCGGCATATTTGAATCGGCTTGTGCTGCATCGCATCATCCACACCAGAAACAGGAGGGGGAAATTATGAATTCTGAGTCTTGGAAATCCAGGGAAATGATACGTCTGATATTGAGCATCGTTCTTTTGATTATTGGTCTCATCCTGCTCGGCGCGCCGACGTTTGCAATGGAAGTGATTGTGGTAATCATTGGCATTGTGGTGCTTGCCTATGGTATTATCCAGCTGTTAATCAACCTTTCGAAACGCAACCGGGGCGACGCCAACGCGGGCCTTGCCATTCCGGTAATCGCAATCATTATCGGTATCCTGCTGATCGTCTTCCGGGGCGGCGTTGCAAATGTGATCCTGCCGTTTATTATCGGCGTATGGGCGATCATTACGGGTGTGATGAGCCTGATGGAAGCGTCCCAGGTGAAGGATTTCAGCACGGGCGCATGGAAGGTGGCGCTTATCAGCGGCCTTGCGGAGCTGGTGCTTGGCATCATTATGATCGTGGGAATCATCGCGGGCTCCAACGCGCTTGGCATTTTGCTCGGCGTGTGCCTGACCATTTACGGCATCCTCAGCATCGTCGAATGGGGGATTGTGGCCTCGGCCAAGAAATAGAACCGATCAATTATAAAATGAAAACGCATCCTGTTTGCCTGGTGTAAAGCGGCTGTGCCGCCCGGCGGCGGGATGCGTTTTTTGGCATTCCGTGCCGCGTTTGCGAATTTTCATGGAAAAACAAGGACAAAGGATATATTATAGTAAGGGAACGACACGGCAAGGGGAGTTTTTTATGTACAAGCTTTTGATTGTGGATGACGAAGAGTGGATTCGCCGCCGCCTGATCGACACGATAAAATGGGACAGCATTGGAATCCGGGACGTCCTTGAAGCGGAGGATGGACGGCAGGCGCTTCAATCCACATTGGAGGCGAAGCCGGATATTATCATTACCGATATCAGGATGCCGGATTTAAGCGGCCTTGACTTTATCCATGAGATTAAGAAACACGGGATGAACCCGAGGGTGGTTTTCCTGAGCGGGTACGACGATTTTGAATATGCGCAGCGGGCGCTGAAGCTGGGCGCGTATGATTATGTGCTGAAGCCGGCCGAAGGCGAAGAGCTTTTGGGCATCGTGAAAAGGTGCATCGCCGACATCGAAGACGAGCGCAAGAAAAAGGCGATTCTGAAAGACCTGCAGGAAAAATTGAAACGGGACAGGCCCGTCCTGAAGGAACGTTTTTTGTTTGACCTGCTGAACGGGTATGTGGATGAACAGGCGATCGGGTATGACCTGGAATATTTTAATATCCCGGCCGGAGGGGAATACCGCTGCGCCTGTATTGTAATCCAGCCGGACGACGACTCCGCGAAGAAGCCGGACGTCCACCTTATGTGCGCGGGAATCAAGGATATTGCCGCCGAATTTTATTCGATGACCGGGAAATGCGAATCCGTATTTATGCAGTTTGGGGAAATTGCGTTCGTCCTGTTTACGA
Organism: Christensenella intestinihominis; assembly: GCF_001678845.1. Lineage (GTDB taxonomy): Bacteria > Bacillota > Clostridia > Christensenellales > Christensenellaceae > Christensenella > Christensenella intestinihominis. The sequence continues at coordinate 33,721 of NZ_MAIQ01000003.1, read as the reverse complement.
AAGAGGAAGACGGCGAGGCGCTTGCGCTGACCGAAGAAAATTCCCGGAAAATACAGAGCGTTGTCGAAAAACTATTTGGAATTACCGTAACCATAGGAATCGGGGAATTTTGCTCCGACGTCCTTGACCTGGCCGGGTCTTTTGAACAGGCAAAGCAGGCCGTTTTGTACCGGTCTTTTTTAGGCGGAAACAAGGTTTACCGGTATGACGGGGTCAATGACGAAAGCCGGGCAAGGATTAAATTTGCCTTCGATGCGGACGAATGGTTCGGCGTATTGAAAACGCAGGACGCGGACAGCCTCGAACAGCACGTCGACCAGCTGGTGCGGAGGATTGCGGAGCAGGAAATCAAGCCTGTCGACCTGAAATCGCTGTACACCGAAATTATTATGGGGATCGTCAATACCTCGTATGGATTTGAAAAAATATCCGAAACCTACCCCTCCTTTAACCTTGAATTTTTTACCCACCTCGATAAGCTTAAAAGCCCGGACGGCTTCAGGGAAAGCCTGCTGGCCATGCTGGGAATGCTGTCCGGGCATATCCGCCGGTCCGCATCGGACAATAAAAGGAAAGTGATCCAGCTGGTGATCGAATATATCGAACAGCATTACCGGGAACCGATTGTCCTTACGGACGTTGCCGGGGAGGTGTTTTTGAATCCGACCTACCTGTGCAAGATATTCAAACTGGAAACGGGGCAGACGTTTTCAAAATACATTATGAATTACCGCATTAAAAAGGCGATTGAGTTTATGCAGGACCCGACGCTTAAGATATACGAGATAGCGAATATGGTCGGGTACAACGACGTCCAGTATTTTACCAAGATATTCAAGACGCTCAAGGGGATGTCTCCTACGCAGTATCGGGATAAGATAATATAAAAAAAACAAAGATAGACTATGGCTTACCGGCTTTGCGCCGGTATATGATATTCCTATACAATATTAAATTCGGGGAGGATGTATCAATGAAAGCTGTTTATTTACGGGCGCCGTACCAATTTGAAATCCGGGACGTGGACCTGAGGGAACTGCGCGACGGCGAGGTTTTAGTCAAAATCAAGGCATGCGGTTATTGCGGACACGACAATATTCTCGCCAAATACGCCGCCAAGGAATGGGAGCCGTTCGGCCATGAATTTTCGGGTATCGTCGCCAAGGCCGGGAAGGGAACCGCGGGCCTCGCGGAAGGGGACACGGTGGTTGTGGAAACCTCGACCTTTGATCCGCTTGCCGATTGCTCGCGCGACGGCAGGGTGGATTTTTCCGTCAACGGGCCAAGCTTCATGGAGCTTAAGGATAACAGCATGGGGTTTGCCGAATATGCCATCGTTCCCCATGAGCTTTGCGTGAAATACGACGGGCTCAGCTTTGAAGAAGCCAGTGTGATCGAGCCGCTCGGAGTGGCGCTCGACCTCGTGAAAACGGCGGATATCCGCCTGAACGACGACGTCCTTGTGCTGGGGGCGGGCCCGATTGGCCTGATGGCGCTGCAAATGGCAAAATCAAGCGGGGCAAGGAAAATTTATGCGGCGGAATTTTCGGCCAACAAAAAGAGATGCGAGCTGGCAAAGCAATTCGGCGCCGACGAGCTGATCTATACCGACCGCGTGAAACTGGAGGATTACGGCTTTGAAAAAGGAGGAGTCGATAAAGTCATGGTATCGGCGCCGCCTTCCACGATCACGAGCGCCGTTAATGTATGCAGGACCGGCGGCGTGGTGGCGTTCCTCGGGATCAGCTACGGCCCCGACGCGGTTGTTTCGTTTGATTCCAACAAGGTCCATCTGGATAAGCTCCAGATCAGGGGCTCGAACGCCATACCGGCCCTCTATTTCCCGATGTGCATCGATATGCTGAAGGCGGGCCTTGTGGATACGAAATCGCTGATTACCCATACGTTCCCCCTGCTTGAATCCGTGGAGGGACTCGAGCGGTACCTCAAGGATGCGGAGAATGCCGTCAAGGCCGTGATGATAAACGACTAAGATTATGATATGAGTTTTAAAATCAAAACGTTTTTTGTTATATTTCTCGCGATTTTGCTGCCCGCGATTATCACCAACCTGCTGATTTATACGCAGGCGGAAAATTCGGTGGTCAACCAGACGGCGGCAGGCGTGATTACCGGGATGGATAAAGCCATGTCGTCCTTTGATTCGAGCCTGAAAGCGCTTGTCTCATTGAGCAAAAGGATGCAGAACGACAACGGCTTTATCCTTTCTGTTGAGCAGGCGAACAGGGCTTCCGAGGCGGAAAAGAATACGGCCTATGCGGAGCTGTATACGAAACTGAATTCATTCCTTGAAAGCATCAAAGCGCCGAACATTGTGCAGGATATCGATTCCCTGTACCTGTTCCTGCCCGGGCGCAACACGGTGATTACCACAAATACCACCTATTATGAGGGCGTAGACCACGAAAACATATCCTTCCTTGAACATGAACTGGAAAGCCCCGGCGCGGGGGAATGGTATGTGAGCAGCCCGATCAACTTCGATACGCTGCAGGGGCGGCCCGTGGATGAAACCCTGCTGACCTACAACCAATCCCTTTACAACGAAGCGGGCGAGGTGATTGGAATCTATGCCCTGAACCTGAAAAGCAGCGTATTCCGGACGGCATACAACGACACGATGCTGAATGTCCCGGGCGGCATGGCAGTTTATGACGCGGGCGGAAAGCTTTTGAGCAGGAACAACCTGCCCGATCTGACGGACAGCAGCCTGCTGCGGATTGAAAAGGATATAGAAGCGCGCCTCCCCGACGGACCGCGGCCGTATTTCATGACAAACGAGGGGGGAAACGAATATCTGGTTGTGACCGATCGGTCGTCCAATACGGGCTGGACCTATACGACAATCCTTGAAACGACGGATTTTTTGGGCGGTCTTTATGAAACCAAAAAGCTGCTGATCCTTATTATTGTGATGATGGCGATTGCAACGCCCGTCATTTCCATTATTATTTCCCGTTCCATCATAAAGCCCACGGAAAAGCTTGTGTACGCAATGCAGGAAATACAAAACCGCAACCTCGACATCCGCATCAACGAACCGCGGAAGGACGAATATCAAAAGGTGTTCCAGGGCTTCAACGACATGGTGATCGAGCTCAATGAGCTGATCCGCAACCTGACCAACGAGAAAGCGCTTAATAAGGAAGCAAAAATAAGGCTTTTGCAGGAACAGATTAACCCCCATTTCCTCTACAACACGCTGGACTCGATTTACAGCATCGCGCAGCTGCACGATGTGCCCGAAATATCGAAAATGGTTTTTGCACTTTCCCAGTTTTTCCGGGTGAGCCTTTCGGGAGGAAAGGAAATTGTCCGGCTGGAGGAAGCGCTGGAAATCGTCAAAAGCTACCTCACCGTACAAAATATACGCTTCAACGGAAAATTCCGGTTTTCCCTTTCCGTTCCGGAGGAGCTCCTTGACTGCAAGGTATTGAAGCTGCTTTTGCAGCCGCTGGCCGAAAATGCGGTTTACCATGGGCTTGAAGCCAAAAAAGGGGAAGGAACCATCAACATTACGGCCCATGAAGACGGCGGAACGCTCCAGATTTGCGTGGAAGACAACGGCGTCGGGATTCCTGCCGCCAAGCTGGAGGAGATCAGGAAAGCCCTGCGGGACAACAATATGGAAGAGAGCGGGAATTTTGCCATTAAAAACCTCAACACCCAAATCCAGCTGCGGTACGGGAAAAATTACGGCCTCGATATTTACAGCGAGGAAAATGTCGGCACGGGAGTCTTTATCAAGATTCCTGTTGTAAGATAACTGCGTTTGCCCCATATTGGTAAAAATAATACAAGAAAACAAAAAACAGTCATATTGTGATTGTTTTTTGTTTTCAATACAATAAAACCAACAGATCAATTCACCATCAATTGTTTTTCAAAATAAAAAAAGAAAAAGGAGAAGACATTATGAAAAAAATGAGTAAAGTTCTGATGCTTTGCATGGTATTTGTCCTTGTATTATCAATGGCAGCCTGCGGCGCGCCCGCAACATCGACCGAGGCATCGAACGAACCGTCGGCAGAGACCACGGCGCCGGCAGAGGAGACGCAGGGCGCAGAGGTATCCCAGGCCGGGGCGAAGGACCCGGCGGACATCAAGGTAGCGGGGATCGTTTACCTTGAGGACCAATTCATGAAGCTGCTTTCAAAAGGATACCAGGACGCTGCGGACGCTGCGGGCGTGGAGTGCTCCACCAGCAATGTCAATAACGACCAGTCCAAGGAAACACAGCTCATCAACACCTATGTGGAGCAGGGCCTCGACGGCATCTCGATCGCGCCGCTTAACGAGGAATCCTCTATTACGACGCTTAAGGACGCCGCTTCCAAGGGAATGAAAATCACACTTACGGACAGCACGCTTTCCAATGCGGACTTTATCGTAGGCGGCTATACGTCCGACCAGGGCCAACTCGGCTCTTCCACGGGCAAAATCGCCAAGAAATTCATCGAGGAAAAACTGGGCGGAAAAGCCAAGATCGCGGTGGTGCAGTTTAAATCTCTGCTTCCCGAAAAGAGCGCGGCGCGCGTAGACGGCTTCCTCGGCGAGCTTGAAGGAATGGACGGCGTGGAGGTTATCGCGGACCAGGACGCATGGGTGCAGGATAAGGCGGTTACGGTTGCCAACGACATCCTGACGGCACATCCGGACGTGGATATCATATTTGCGGCCAACGACGGCGGCACGGTCGGCGCGACCATGGCGGTTAAAAACGCGGGCAAGGCAGGCGAAGTGTTCGTATTCGGCATCGACGCCAGCGAACAGATTGCCGCGATGCTCCAGGAGGACGACAATATCCTCCAGGCGGTAACCGGACAGGACGCATACAGCATGGGCTACAAATCAATGGAAATGCTGATCCAGAACATTATGGGGACCGCGGACGCCACCGGGGATATCCTCACGGTTGACGGCATCCTGCTCGACAGGGCGGACCAGGCCGGAATCGAGACCTTCCTGACAAACCTGAAAGAACGTACGGGCAACTGAGGACAGGCATACCGATTGTTTGTGGAAGAAACTGGTTACGGGAATGGGCCGACGCCCATTCCCGTAATAAATTGATAAAAAGAGGTTGTTATGAGTAGTGTACTGGAAGCCCATCACATTGTAAAAAAATTTCCCGGCACACTGGCGCTGGATGACATCAATGTTTCGTTTGAAAGCGGGAAGGTCCATGCGCTGGTTGGAAAAAACGGCTCGGGGAAATCCACCCTGCTGAAAATTTTTTCCGGGGCCCACGCGCCGACGGAAGGCGAAATTGTCCTCGATTCCGAAAAAATCGAAAAATTTGATACGACCTACGCTATGTCGAAGGGAATTGCGACCGTATACCAGGAGTTAAGTCTGATTCCTACGCTTACCGTAACGGAAAATATTCTTATTAACCGCATTCCGGTGAAAAAGGGCGGTCTTCTGGACTGGCACGCGGCGAGGGAAAATGTGCGGGAATTATTGAAACAGCTGGAAATAGAAATATCGCCGGACGCAATTGTCGGGGATTTGAGCATGTGGCAGATGCAGATGATCGAAATCGCCAAGGCGATGAGCTTTCATCCCAAGGTGCTGCTGCTTGACGAACCCACGTCCTCCCTTGCCAAGCATGAGGTGGAATCGCTGTTCAAAATCATCCGTTCCCTGAAGGAAAAAGACGTCATTATTATTTATGTATCGCATAAGCTGGATGAATTGTGGCAGGTTGCGGACACATGCACGGTGCTGCGGGACGGCAGACTGATCGGCAAGGTTATGATGCAGGAGACCTCGCACAGCGACCTGATTAACATGATGTTCGGGCAGGTGAGCATACCCAAGCGGCCGGACGACCTGATGGTTTCGGACGAAGTTGTGTTGGAGGTAAAAAACCTTACGCGCAGGAACAAATTTGAAAATATTTCCTTCCAGCTGAAAAAGGGCGAGATACTTGGAATCGCGGGCATGCTGGGTTCGGGGCGGACCGAGCTGCTGAAATCCATCTTTGGCGCGGACCCGTTCCATTCCGGGGAAATTATATTCAGGGGCGAGCATGTGAAAAGCGCCAACCTGATCCGGATGAAAAAACTCGGGATGGCGCTGACGCCCGAGGACAGGAAGCACGAAGGGCTGATCCTGGACGCGCCCATCGGGGATAATTTGTGCTATGCGAGCCTTGAGGCGCTGACCCCGAACGGGATGATCGACAAGGCCAAGCAGAAGCAATACATTGACAGGCAGGTTGAAAACCTGCAAATAAAGGTGGCCGACACCTCCATGCCCGTAAGCGACCTTTCGGGCGGGAACCAGCAAAAGGTAGTGGTCGGCAACTGGCTGAATACCGATCCGTCGGTTATCATTTTCGACGAGCCTTCAAGGGGCATCGATATCAACGCAAAACAGCAGATATTCAAAATCATATGGGAGCAATCCAGAAAAGGGGTTTCCTGCATTATGGTTTCGACCGAGCTTGAAGAATTGCTGGAGGTATGCCAGAGGATATTGATTATGCAGGCTGGGAAATTCGTGGGCGAAGTCATTCCCGACGAGCTTACCAACGAACAGCTTTATACATATTGCATGGGAGGTATGTAAAGTGGACGCACAAGCAAAGACCAAAATAAATGCTCCGGCTATTCTCAGCAAGCATATGCTGGAGATCATACTGATTTTATTGTTTATTATCATGGCGATTACGTCGGACGCATTCATAAAGCCGGGGAACCTGCTGAATATCCTGCGGAACGTTTCCATGACCGGTATCATCGCGTTTGGGATGACCTTTGTGATTATCGCCGGGGAGATCGACCTTTCGGTCGGCTCGACCGTCGCGCTGAGCGGCGTAATTACGGCCCTTACCGCCGGGAAGCTTTCCGAAGCGGGGATTATGCCTATGGAAAGCGCTGTGGTGCTGGGAATGATTCTTGCGGTCATCGTGTCGATCGGCATCGGACTGTTCAACGGCTTCCTGCTGACGAAATTCAAAATGCCCTCGTTTATTATTACACTGGGCATGCTGAACCTGCTTTATGGAGTGGCCGCAGTTATATCGTCGGGTTTCCCCGTTACGACGCTGCCGTCGTGGTACAGCGTGTTCGGCGCAGGCTCGATCGGCGGGATACTGCCCGTACCCGCGGTGTTCCTTGTCGCCGTGTTTATCATTGTTCTGATTATCCTCAAATATTCGCGGTTTGGCCGCGCCGTCTACGCCGTGGGCGGTAATCCGGAATCCGCAAGGCTTTCGGGGATCAATGTAAATAAAGTCAAAACGTCCGTTATGATGATTGTGCAGGCATGCTGCGCAATCAGCGGCATCCTGCTTTCCTCCCAGGTTATGTCGGGGACGTTTTCCTTTGGAAGAGGCTGGGAAATGACGGCCATATCGGCGGTCATTATCGGCGGCGCCAGCCTCGCAGGGGGCCGGGGTACGGCCAGCGGGACGTTCCTCGGGCTGCTGTTCCTTGGCATCATCAACAATGCGATGACGCTGAACGGGGTGGACGAATATGTCCAGTATATTGTACAGGGCGCCCTGATTATCGGCGCGGTGCTGATTAATTCGTTCCAAAACAAGAAAAAGGATTGATCCGGGAGGACTGTTTATGAAACGTTCGGAAATACAGACGGCGATCGAAAAGGCGCGGGAGGCCCTCGGGGCCTTCCGGATTTCGCTTCCGCCCTTTGCGGGATGGTCCCGGGAAGATTACATGGGAATGGGACGGAGCATCGATTCCCTGAAGCGGTGCATGCTGGGATGGGATGTGACCGATTTCGGCAATGATGATTTCAGGAATACCGGCGCGGTGCTGTTCACGCTGAGGAATGGCGTGGCGGGGACGGCAACGGGAACGCCGTATGCGGAAAAGCTGATTATCCTCGAGGAAAAGCAACGGCTTCCCATCCATATGCACAAAACCAAGACGGAAGATATCATCAGCCGCGCAGGCGCGGGCTTTGAAATACGCCTGTGGAATACCGGAAGCGACGGAAAACCGGACCGGGAAAAAGACGTCCGGGTGTTCTGCGACGGTGTGGAACGGATGGTGCATGCGGGAGAATGCATCACAATCGAAAACGGGCAAAGCATTACGCTTACCCCGTATATGTACCATACTTTTTGGGGCGGAAAGGGCGGCATCGCCGTTGTGGGAGAGGTTTCCTCCACGAACGACGATAAAACCGACAACTATTTTGCAGAACCGGTACGCCGCTTTTCACAAATCGAGGAAGACGAAGACAGGAAATACGTGCTTTGCAACGAGTATGACACCCTGGCCTGAGGCAGGGCGCATGCCGTAACGCTGCCGGGAAAATTCAACTACGCAACAGGGCTCTTCAATAATGACAATGCCGCATAGCTTCATGTATGCGGCATTGTTTGTTTTGCATAAGCAGGGACTTCCGCTGGCGGGGCTTCCCGTGCGGATATACTTTGGCGGTTCTACGCATCCGCCAGTTCTTTTTTGCACTTGACGCACAATACCGCCATTACCGCGACGCTTACGGCAAATATGGCAATAAACATGTTCAGCGGAAGCTGGAGGCCGGAGGACTCGGCGAGCGCGCCGACCGCCACCGGGGCCACCATGCCGCCGATATTGTAGGCAAATACGGCAAGGGAGGTTGCGGACGCCTTGCGCGCAGGAAAAAGCGCGGTGGAGATCATAACGACGCTGACCACATTGAGGGCGCAGAACGCGCCGCCGAGGGTGGTCAGTACCATGGCGACGGGGATGGACGCAATATTGACGGCGCCGAACATGCAGGCGATGCTGATAATGCTGAACAGCACATATACGCGCTGCGGCTGGAGCCTGCGAAAGATAAACGGCCCGAGCAGCCGCATGGCGAGCGTCCCTACATAATAAAGCGTAAGCATGAGCGCCGCCGTATCCACGGAAAAGCCGCGGACAGTGGAAAAAAATGCCGGATACCATGCCGCCATAGTAGTGGTGAAGCAGGAAAACAGCCCGCAGCCAAGAAGGATGACCCAGGATTTTGGGGATTTAAAAATTTCCGCAGGATTTTCCCGGGCGCTCTGCGCAATGGCGGTGAGATCAACGCGGGAAAGCTCCGGCATTGCTTTTTTGAGGGAAAGCGCATACACAAGCGTGACGGCAAGGGAGAGGATTCCCACAAACAGGAACGGATTCACAAAGCTGCGCGAATCACCGGGAAAAAGCATGGCCGCCATCATAATAGGGCCAATCATGGTGCCTGCGCCGAAGAAAATCTGCACCATAGGCAGCAAGGTTTTGGTTTTATCCGGGAAATATTCCGTGACGGTCGCCTGCCCCATGACGTCGATCACCGTAAAGCCGACGCCGGCGAGCAGCGCGCACACGCACACGATAAGGTAGGGCGGGGCAAACCCGATCAGCGTCGTCGCGATTCCGAGGATCAGCACCCCGAAGGCAACGACGCGCGGTTTGAAATAACGCTCGCCGAGCAGCGCGCAAAAAAGCGCCGCGGCAATACCGCCGATGCTGCCGACCATGGTAAATACGCCCTGCGCACTGGTGCCAATGCTGTAAAAGTCCATCATGGTGGTGGAAAGCGTGCCAAACAGCACGACATACAGCGCATAACAGACAAAAGTCGCAAGAAGAATGACAATATAAAGCTGCGTTGTTTGTTGTTTCCGCATTAAAAATACTCCCGGCTCCTGAATTTTTGAAATGACCTCTTTGCTATTATACCCGCTGCGGGCGGCGATTTCCATTGATTTCTTTTCCAAAACCGTTTAAGATTAAAACAGAATGGGTATGAATAATCCATATTATTATGTAAATAAGAGGAGGGGTTTAATTGAAAGGTTTAATGGAGACGTTTACATTGGCAAATGGCGTGGAGATTCCATGCGTAGGCTTTGGCACATGGCAGACACCCGACGGCGAAACGGCAGTGAATGCGGTTAAGGCGGCACTTGCGGACGGATACCGCCACATCGACGCGGCGGCTATCTATGGAAACGAGGAAAGCGTGGGACGGGCAATTGCGGAGTCGGGCGTTCCGCGTGACGAATTGTTTGTGACCAGCAAGCTGTGGAACGACGAGCACGGATATGAAACCACGCTGCGGGCGTTCGACAAGACGCTGAAGGACCTTGGACTCGAGTATCTCGACCTGTACCTTATCCACTGGCCGGTTCCGGTGAAATTCAGAAACGACTGGCAGAAGAAAAATGCCGAAACATGGCAGGCTTTTGAAGAGCTTTATAATGAAGGGCGCATTCGTGCGATCGGCGTCAGCAATTTCCTTCCCCACCATGTGGAGGAGCTGAAGAAAACGGCAAAAATTATGCCCATGGTAAACCAGATTGAATATCATCCGGGACTGATGCAAAAAGAGGTTGTGGAATATTCGCAGAAGGAAGGCATGCTGATCGAGGCCTACAGCCCGCTTGGCACGGGCAAGATGCTCGGCAATGAAACCCTTAAGGGTATCGCGGACAAATATGGAAAATCAGTGGCGCAGATTTGCATCCGCTGGGTGCTCCAAAACGATGTGCTGCCGCTTCCGAAATCGGTTACGCCGTCGAGGATCGCAGACAATGCCAAGGTATTTGATTTTGAAATTGCGGCGGACGATATGGCGGTGATTAACGCAATGGTCGACCCGGACGGCCCCACGAACGATCCGGATAATTTTTCGCTGTAATTTAGATTCCGAACGAAAGGGCAGCCATAGGCTGCTCTTTTTTTATGCAGGCTGGAAAACCGGAACGGATGTGATATGATAAATAAGAGATTTGGATGCGGAGGAAACAGACATGAAATTTGTTGCGATAGAACCACTTGGGGTCGGGGAAGGAACGCTGCGGAAAATGGCGGAAAGGGCATTGCCGGGGGACGCTGAAATTGTGCTTTATGATACGCGCACGGCAGACACGGGGGAACTCATACGCCGCGGAGGGGACGCGGAGGTGATTGCGGTTTCAAACCTGCCGCTCCCGGCGGAGGTGATCGACGGATGCAAGAATTTGAAGCTGCTTACCGTGGCGTTTACAGGCGTCGACCACATCGCGCTTGACGCCTGCCGTAGAAATGGGGTCACCGTGTGCAACAGCGCGGGTTATTCGACGGCCGCGGTTGCAGACCTTGTGTTCGGTATGCTGGTTTCGCTGGAGCGGAAGCTCATCGAATGCGACGGGGCGGTGCGTGCGGGCAAGACGCGGGACGGCCTTGTTGGAAGCGAACTTGAAGGAAAGACCTTTGGCGTGGTCGGCACGGGCGCGATCGGCCTGCGGGTGGCGCGGATTGCCGGGGCGTTTGGCTGCAAGGTGCTCGCGTACAGCCGCACGGAAAAGGACGTGCCGGGCGTGCGGTATGTGGGGCTTCCCGAGCTGCTTTCGACCTGCGATATTATTTCCCTGCATGCGCCGCTTACCGGCGAGACACGGAATATGATCGGGGAAAGGGAGCTTGCGATGATGAAGCGCGGCGCGGTGCTTATCAACACGGCCCGCGGGCCGCTGGTGGATAATGCGGCGCTTGCCCGGGCGCTGGGCGAAGGGAAGCTTGGCGGGGCGGCGATCGACGTATTTGACTCGGAGCCGCCGCTTGCGGGAGACGAGCCTCTTTTGCATGCGCCGCGTACGGTGCTTGCCCCGCATGTGGGGTTTGCGACAGGAGAGGCGCTTTATAAACGGGCGGCGATTGTCCTCGGTAATGTGGAAAAGTGGCTGGCGGGAACGCCGCAAAATGTCATTCAATAGACGAAAGGAAAGCTGTTTCCAAAAGACGGAAGCAGCTTTTTTGATCTGGTTAAAAATATTTCTGAAAAGTCATGCGAAATTATTTGACAGTCATATGACTACGTGCTATAATGTGGACATAAAAGGAACGGAGAAAGACCTGCGTAGTCCGGGAGAAGGCGTGCCGCGGGAAACAACACGCGGGCGCCCGAAGGCATGGCATGGGGAAGGCGTACCGGACTGATACGGGTTGGAGCTGTCCAACAGGGTGCCCTGCCGGTTTGCGGAAAGGGCCGGCCCTGGAAAAGGAGGACTGATAGCCAATGATACGGTTTTTACCGGGCACGACGGTTGAGATGAATATTGACCACGGCATACAGGATTTCCTGAATTCCCTGTTTGCGGCAAACGGGCTGGTGCTTTCGCAGGTATTGCAGCTTACGGGACTATCGGCGCATACGATCCAAAATTGGGTTAAACGGAAATTTGTGTCCCCGCCTGTGAATAAGAAATATGACTGCGACCAGTTTTGCACCATTGTGATGATTAACATGATGAATGATATCTTCCAGATCGATCAGGTAACACAGATGATCCGCTATGTGGAAACCCTGTGCGGAAAGGGAGCTCCGACGCTGATTTATACCTGCTTTGTCGACCTGCTGCGGCAGGTCCCGGGAGATGCGATTCGTGAAGCGACGGGAATTGACGATATTATCGGGAAGGTGGTCGACGAAAAAATACCGGGCGGCCTCGAGGCGGGAGACCGGCTCAAAAAGGTGCTGAAAATTATGCTGCTCACACATTTATCCGCCGAAATCAAAGCGGAAGCGAACCAGCTTCTGGGCGCGCTGGAATGAAAAAGAAGCCGGTCCGGAATTCGCGGGAGTGGGAAAGGCGAAAGCTACGTTTTTCCTATTCCCACGAGCATTTGAAGAAAACGGCGAAAGCCACGCCGTATCGGGAATAAATAAGAAAGCGCCCTTGTTTGGAAGAACACTTATAAGGCGGGGCCCCCGCGAAACTCGAATGGCGCGAAGCGCAATGAGTTTTGTGGGGAAGAGGAGAAACCGCCTGTAAGCGAGACGTTTGACCGAAGGGAAAAAGCGAGCAAAAGGGCGTGTTTCGCCCTAAGAAAGCAAGCAAGGCGAACGTTTATAAGGCGGGGCCCCCGCGAAACTCGAATGGCGCGAAGCGCAATGAGTTTTGTGGGGAAGAGGAGAAACCGCCTGTAAGCGAGACGTTTGACCGAAGGGAAAAGCGAGCAAAAGGGCATGTTTCGCCCTAAGAAAGCAAGCAAGGCGAACGCTTATAAGACGGGGCCCCCGCGAAACTCGAATGGCGCGAAGCGCAATGAGTTTTGTGGGGAAGAGGAGAAACCGCCTGTAATCGAGACGTTTGACCGAAGGGAAAAAGCGAGCAAAAGGGCGTGTTTCGACGAAGGAAGGAGGTAACATATTATGTTGGCTTGGTGGGAGGCCATGACGCTGATTGAACAAATTTTCGCGGTGGTCGGCATTGCATCAACGGTACTGCTTGTGATCGAGGTCATCCTGCTGCTGATTGGCGCAGGACATGGCGGCGACGCGGATGTGGGCGGTGCGGACGCCTCCGGGGACGTACATTTTGATTCCCCCGGGGATGCGCATTTTGACCTTGACGCGCCGGGAGATGCCGACATGCCGCAGGATATGGACATACATATTGGCGACATCACGGCGGATGGAATATCGGATGTAGACATTTCGTCCGGCACGGATATCCATGGCGGAATGGCGGACAGTGTCGATTCGATGGACGGCCAAGGCCATACGCACTTTGGCGAAAGCGGGCTGCACCTGTTTACATTGCAGGGCCTGGTGGCGTTTTTCGCGGTATTCGGCTGGTCGGGGCTGCTGATGCTCAAGTCCGACGTAGTGCCTGTGGCGAGCGTGATCCTGGCGATTGTCTTCGGTATCATTGCCATGGTGTTGATTGCCATCGCAATGCGCGCGATGATGCGGCTCCAGTCCGACGGGACGCTTGATATCCGCAACGCGCTTGGAAAGTCGGGTACGGTGTACCTGCCTATCCATGAAAAGCGGAGCGCGGCAGGAAAGGTGTCCATTATGGTGCAGGACAGGCTGGTGGAGCTGGATGCGGTCACAGACGGGGATCAGGCCATCCCGACCGGCGCGGAAGTGACGGTTGTGGGAATATCCAATGGAAACACGCTGATCGTGGCCAAAAAATAAAAGATTTTTGGAGCGGAGGCAAGGCCTTGTTCCAAAACGGTAGGGTATGTAATAATAGTAGGTTCTGAGTTTTCCGCAGATGCGGAGAAGGGGTAGACAAAATGAGTATTGAATCATTAATCCTGATAGTCGTAATCGTTGTATTGGTGTTCATGTGCCTGCTGATCTTCCTGACGAGATATAAGAAATGTCCGTCGGACAAGATCATGGTCATCTATGGTAAGGTGGGGCAGAACACGGACGGGACGAACCGTACGTCAAAGTGCATCCACGGTGGCGCGGCCTTCGTGTGGCCGGTGATCCAGGCGTACCAGTACCTTGACCTTACGCCGCTTTCCATCCAGGTGGACCTCAAGAGCGCGCTTTCGCGCCAGAATATCCGCATCGACGTGCCTTCCATTTTTACGGTCGGCATTTCGACGGAGCAGGGTGTGATGCAGAACGCGGCGGAACGTCTGTTGGGGCTCCAGATGGCAGAGGTGCAGGAGCTTGCCAAGGATATTATTTTCGGACAGCTGCGTCTGGTGATCGCCACGATGGATATCGAGGAGATCAACACGGACAGGGATAAATTCCTCGAGGCGGTTTCGCGCAACGTGGAATCCGAGCTCAAGAAGATCGGCCTACGGCTCATCAACGTGAACGTGACGGATATCAGCGACGAATCGGGTTACATCACGGCGCTTGGTAAAGAAGCGGCCGCGAAGGCCATCAACGACGCGAAGAAGTCGGTTGCCGAAAAGGTACGCGACGGCTCCATCGGCGAGGCGAACGCACAGCGCGACCAGCGCGTAGAGGTGGCGACCGCGAACTCCAAGGCGATCACGGGTGAAAACACGGCGAAGATTGAAATTGCTCAGTCGGACGCCGCGCGGCGTGAAAAGGAAGCGGAGGCCATGAGGCTCGCAACCGCGGCGGAAAAAGTGCAATCCGCAAAGGCCCTTGAAGAAGCGTATGCGGCGGAAAAAGCGGCGGAGCTTGCAAGGTCGTCACGCGAGAAAGCGACGCTCGAAGCGGATGTTATCGTTAAGGCGGAAATCCAGAAGCGCCAGATCGAGCTTGCCGCCGAGGCGGAGGCGGAACGCCTGCGCAGGCAGGCCGCTGGTGAAGCGGACGCCATCTATGCGAAAATGGAGGCGGAAGCGCGCGGTACGCAGGAAATTCTGAAAAAGCAGGCCGCCGGTTTTGCGGACATCGTAAACGCGGCAGGCGGAAGCGCCAAGGATGCGCTGATGCTGATGCTTGCAGATAAGATGGAAGACCTGATGAAGGTACAGGTGGAAGCAATCCGCGACCTTAAGATCGACAAGGTTACCGTATGGGACAGCGGCGAAGGAAAAGACGGGAAATCGTCCACAGCCAACTTCCTTTCCGGGCTTATGAAGAGCATTCCGCCTATGAATGAAATTTTTGAGATGGCGGGGATGGAGCTTCCTGAGTTCCTCGGCAAAAAAATCAGCCCGAAGGAAGCGCCCAAGCTTGAAGCGGCTAAGCCGGAAGCAGTGCCGGAAGCGCCCAAGGCAGGGGATGCGCCTGCGGGAGCAGAGCCCGAAAAAAAGGAATAGCGGAAAAGGGATAAAACAAACGGCGCAACTCAGTTGCGCCGTTTTGTTTGGTTTTCGAATAAAATGTATTTTATTTGGAAAAACCAGTAAAATAAGTTAATAGTAAAAAATTTTGTGGATATCGGCTTCGTCATATTCCAATTCATTCTTAACCTGTCCTTTATTCATGATGTAAATACGATCACACATGCCGATCAATTCGTGGATATCAGAGGAAATCAAGAGAATGCCGCATTTCTTATGGGCCAGCGTATTCATGATGTTGTAAAGTTCCACCTTTGACGGGATGTCCAGATTGGCCGATGGATTTTCCAGAATCAATATCTTACGGTTTGTAAAAAGAATTTTGGAAAAAGCGACCTTTTGTTTATTGCCCGTGCTTAAGACGTGAACCTTTTGATTGGGGTCCACTTCGGCCTTCAGTTTATGCAAATAAGACTCAGAAGCCTTCTGTACTTCACGGGGCGAAAGATAACCGCCGTGAGCCAGACGAAACAGATTGGATATCGTAACGTTGAAATAAGAGTCTTTTTGTAAAAACAAATTATTCGTATCATTGCCGCTGAAAAAAACAATACCATTCTTCATGGCCTCATGCGGATTTTTTAATTTGACGGCTTCATTATTGATTTTCAATGTGCCGGAGGCAATTTTTTCCATCCCTACGAGCATTTGAGCCAACGTACCCTTCCCGGATTCGCGCAGGCCTGTAAGACCAACAATTTCGCCTTCATGGAGTCTTAGATCGATATCTTTTACTGTTCCGGAGGTGTTGGAAACATGATTAACCTCAAGTAAAATACGGCCTTTGGGTGCACGGGTCTTGGGATAACGGTTACGAAAACTATCGCCTGTCATGAGCTGTACAATTTTATCGGAAACGACATCTTCCGTGTTTTCGATATCTGCCGTAATATTTCCATCACGTATGATAACAAGGCGTTTGGAAATATCGCGTATTTCGTCCATTTTATGTGAGACGAATATAACACAGACACCCTGCTGTGCCAATTTTTTGATGATCCGAAACATTTTCTTGGTCTGCTGCTCACTGAAGGGCGCGGTGATTTCATCCAGTAACAGAACCTGCGCGCCCATAACGATGGCCTTTGCTAATTCAACATTCATTTTCTGGGAAGGATTAAGCTCGGAAACGGGGATCGCAGGATCAATATCCAATTCCATGAATTGTATTACCTTATGGTAGGCATCAAGATGTTTTTTCTGATCAATAAATAAACCGTGGTTCATCTCATTCCCCAAAAAGACATTTTGCTCCACATTGAGGAATGGAACAAGATGGGGCTCCTGAAGGACAAAATGAATTCCCATTTTTTTGGCAAGATACGGACTTTTAAGACGTACCTTTTTACCCTGTATAAAAATGTCGCCTTGATCTGGCTGCAAAATCCCTGCCATGATTTTAATTAATGTCGATTTCCCTGCGCCGTTTTCCCCGAGGATACTGCAAATCTGGCCCGGATAAAAATCCAAATCAATATTTTTAAGTAAGGGCCTGCCGTCAAATGATTTTGATATACCGGCTAATTTGAAAACCGACTCATATAATTCTGAATTTGCGGAAGACATTTTTTTCTCCTAAAAATGTTTACAAATCAAAAGATGTTAACAGCTTAATGTCATTTTGATATAAATAGCGCTTATATTTTTCAGGGAGGTCCCCTTCCGTAACAAGAGCAGAGATTGCACTGATAGGGCAAAGGAGCTGGAGGGCGATTTTATCGAATTTACTTTTGTCCGCCAGCAGGATGGTCTGTCTGGATTTGTCGAGAATTTTTTTATAAACGTCCAAGGAATAGGAATGGTTAATTGTAAGGCCGGCTTCAAGATCAACACAATCGGCACCGATAAAGGCTTTATTCACAAAAATATCTTCCAGGTAAGCCAGCGCTTTTTCCCCGTGGGTAAACATCATATTATTATAATCAACAACATTCCCGCCAATAAAGAGCAAATTTACAGAGGAACAATCAATATAGGAAAGGGCGGAAGCGTTGTTCGTAATGACGGTAAGATTTTTTTTCTGGTTTAGTTTTTTTGCCAGTATTAAGCAGGTAGAGCCGGGACCCAGATAGAAGTTATCGCCATCGTCAATCAGAGTTATTGCAAGATCAGCGATCATCTCTTTTTCCTGCAGGTCCGGAATATCACTTTTGGGTATATCCAAAGGGGCATCTTCAAGCAGGATCGCTCCGCCATGAACCTTGCGTAGAAATCCATCGGTTTCCAAGCTGTCCAAATCTTTGCGGACGGTTACATCACTGACATTGAGGAGGGAGGTCAACGTATTGATATCTACTTGCTTCTGCTCCAGCAATATTTTTTTTATAATATTAATGCGTTGCCCTGCAAACATCTGCTATCATCACCACCGAATTTCCAATAACTCTTTATTAAATTATACAATAAAATAAGCATTTCGCCAAGTTATAAAAAATAATTTAAAAAAAACAAATAAAATCAAAATAAAAAATAGGAGATAAGGTATCCTGTAAAAGTGACCTCTGAGAAGTTTATATAAGTAAAGTAAAAGGAAGTGATTTCAAAAATTAATGAAAGAAAAAGTAAAATAATATAATTTTTCTATTGCAATATGGAAATCATTGTGCTACTATTATAAAAAATCAAAAAATAAATAACAAATCAAAACAAAAAGACAATAAATCAAAACTAAATTGAATCAATCCCTGTTTGCCGCTTATAAAGCGGAATAAAAAAATATGAGGAGGAAGAAAATGAAAAAGCTAGTAGTATTATCGCTCGCGTTGCTAATTGTTTTTGCAACGCTTTTAACAGGGTGCTCAGGCGCGGAACAACCCGCTGCACAAGAGTCTGAAGCACCTTCGGTCTCTGCCGAGGAAACAGCAACGTCAGAAAAAGAGACTGAGACTTCCGCAGCAGTGGAATCGGGAGAAAAAAGAACGATCGGTACAGTCGTTCTAGATGGAACCAACCCGCATTGTACCTTATTTGAAGAAGGCTTCAGGAGCATTGTGGAAGACAAATACGGTGACGAAGCGATTGTATTGGATGCGGTGGGCGATCCGGAAACATTAATCAACTGTATTTCAGATTTGATGTCGCAGCAGGTGGATGGCATTGTGCTTGAAGCATGCGACGATGAAGCGCCTATTGCTATCCTGAAGGAAGTCAAGGCAATGGGTATCCCGGTAGCCGCCGCCGATATGTATTTGCAAACAACGGAAGACGAAGGGCTGGTTCTTTCGCAGACGATTTCGCAGAATTATGAGGCTGGGGTAGCCGTGGCGGAAGACCTGATCAAACGCGCGGATAGCAAAGAAATGAATGTATGTATTATGGAAATGAAACAAAACAGCAGCGGCATGATGCGGGTTAATGGATTCGTCGACACGATTGCAGGACATGACAACATCAAAATCCTGGAACAGTCCCAGCCCAGCGCGGATTCTGTGGAAGCGAAGCTGGAACTGGCGGAAATCTGGGTGCAAAAGTACGATAATATCGATGCAATTTTTGCATATCATGATGTGGTATCCCTGGCAGCTGTACAGGCGCTGAAAGCGGCTAATATGCTGGACGGCGTCTTGGTTTATGGCGTAGACGGATCGCCGGATGCAATGACGTCAATCAAAAATGGGGAAATGACAGGCACAAGCAAACAACAGCCGGATCAAATGGCAATTTCTTCTGCAGAAGATGTATATACTGTGCTGAATGGCGGAACTATTGACCATGAATGGGAAGTATATATCCCCACAATTTTTGTGGACGCTTCCAACGTAGACGAATATCTTTAAAAATTGAAAATTCTAGAAGAGACGGGAAAATTGTCCCGGCCGGGGACCTCCTTGGTCTCCGGCCGGAAAAAAGGTGGCTAATATGAATGAAACGATTTTGCGAATGGAATCCATCGTAAAAAGCTTTCCCGGTGTAAAAGCACTGCAAAATGTAGACTTTGAATTGCGGGCAGGAGAGGTGCACGCGTTACTGGGTGAAAATGGGGCTGGAAAATCAACACTGATGAAGTGCCTGAGCGGTGTATATCCGGCGGACAGCGGAAAAATTACTCTGTTTGGGGAAAAAATTGCAATCAATACAGTGAACGATGCCATGGATCACGGGATCAGTATGATCCATCAAGAATTTGCCTTAAGTGAACAGCTTTCCGTTGCAGACAATATTTTTATGGGTAGGGAACCGATAGGAAAATTTGGCTTGACCGACAGGAAAGTTCTCCATTCGAAAGCGCAAGAGCTAATTGATAAAGTTGGAGGAAACATCAGCGCCTATTCGTTGGTTGGAATGATCTCGACAGCGCAAAAGCAAATGGTGGAAATTGCAAAGGCGCTCAGTATGAATGTGAAAATTATTATTATGGACGAACCGACAGCAGTGCTTTCCAACCGAGAGGTAGACGCATTGTTCCACCTGATAGAAACGTTGAAGGCCGAAGGAATTTCAATCGTATATATATCACACAGAATGGAAGAAATCTTTCGCATCTGCGACAGAATCACCGTATTACGCGACGGAGCAAAGATTGATACGCTGGAAACCCAAAAGACGACAAATGAACAACTAATCAACATGATGGTTGGCAGAAAACTGGAAGAATATTATACGCGCACCGAACACAAGATCGGCGAAACCCTGATGGAAGTGAGCAATGTAACGCGACTGGATGAACGGGTGAAAAACGCAAGCTTTGAACTGCGCAAAGGAGAGATTATCGGCTTTGCCGGTCTGGTTGGTTCGGGACGGACCGAACTGATGAAGGTGATTTTTGGAATAGACAAGGCCTCGACGGGGCAAATCAGGATTAATAACCAGATTGTCAGGATTAAACATGTCAGGGATGCGATGAAACTGGGAATTGGGTTTGTCTCTGAAGACCGAAAGCTGGAAGGACTTTTTTTGGAACGGGACGTCGAATTCAATATTACAATCGGCGTATTGGATAAATTTTTATCGACATTCCGTCTGAACAGGCAGAAGGAAGATGAAATAGCCGGAAAATATGTCGATATGCTTTCTATAAAAGCTTCTTCCATACAGCAAAAGACACTGAACCTGTCGGGTGGGAACCAACAGAAGGTTGTGCTGTCTAAATGGCTTGCCATATCGCCGGATATCCTGATTCTTGATGAGCCGACGCGCGGTGTCGATGTGGGCGCTAAGGCGGAAATTTACGCACTGATCGATCAACTGGTGCAAAACGGCGTCAGCATCATTATGGTTTCATCCGAAATGCCCGAACTTATTAACATGAGCGACCGCATTTATGTAATGTGTAACGGTGAAATAAAGGCGTGTCTTGATAAAGATGAACTGGAACAAAACACCATACTGAAATATGCCTTGGGGGTATGAAGAATGAATCAGATTACAACGGGAAAAAGCGAATTCAATAATTTTAAAGTCCGTTTTATGGGGGCGTTAAAAACGAATGGAGGCGTTATTCTTGCAT
Source organism: Christensenella intestinihominis (assembly GCF_001678845.1). Lineage (GTDB taxonomy): Bacteria > Bacillota > Clostridia > Christensenellales > Christensenellaceae > Christensenella > Christensenella intestinihominis. The sequence goes on along the minus strand of NZ_MAIQ01000003.1, from coordinate 12,754 downwards.
TTATTATTGTATTTTTTATCGCCTCAATTGTCTCGTCAAAGTTTTTAACGTTCAATAACCAGATGATTATCCTGAGGACAATCTCTACAACAGCCCTATGTGCATTCGCTATGACCTTTGTCGTGCTTACAAGCGGAATCGACCTTTCGGTAGGCTCGTTTATGTCCCTTGCGGGATGCCTGACTACGATATTGATTTCATGGTATGCGGTTCCGTCGTTTCTGGCTATAGTGGTTTCAATTGGAGTGGGACTGGCGTTTGGTGCGGCAAACGGTCTGATTATTACCAAAATGAATATGCCTCCGTTTATTGCAACTCTGGCGACGATGAACATAATGCGTGGGATATCCTATACAATCACCGGAGGCAAGCCTGTCTCCGTAACAGCGGATAGCCTGTTTGAAAATATTGGAGCGGGCTTTCTGGGCCAAGTGCCGATTGCAGTTATTTATGTAGTGATTGCATTCGTCTTTCTGTGGATGCTTCTGAACCGGACAAGGTTTGGACGCCATATTTATGCGGTAGGCGGAAATCTTACGGCCGCTAAATATTCGGGGATTAATACGGATAAGACGATTTTTCTTGCTTATGTGCTGACAGGCGTGTTTTCCGCCTTCGGGGGAATCATATTGGTATCACGCCTGAATTCCGGCCAGCCGACGATCGGCGAAGGCGCCGAGTTGGATGCGATTGCCGCCTGTATCGTAGGTGGCACAAGCCTTTCGGGCGGATCGGGCACATTGACAGGGACCCTGATTGGTGCCGTATTGATGGGCGTTATCAGCAATATCCTTAATTTGGTTGGAGTTAACGCATTTGTACAGTTGATTGTAAAAGGGCTCATTATTATCTTCTCTGTCTATATTAATACAATACGCAGGCCGGTAAGAAAAGCCAAAAATGCGGAAAGCTGAGTCGGAGGGGAAGGGGCTTCTGCGGGGCCGACCCGCGGTAACAGATGATACAAAAAGTTAAGAAAAGGTTTGGAAAATATCAAAGGAGAAAAAGATATGATGAAAGATAATATTTTTGAGATTGACCACTATGCGATCACTGTACGCGATTTGAAAAAGACACGAGAATTTTATGAAGACATATTGGGATTCGAGTTTGCAGGCCAATTACAAACGGAAAACGGAGACGACGTGCTGGCATACCCTTCTTATGAAGACCTGACGGGGGTTCCAGGGGTAAAATTTAAGATTATGTTTATGAAGGGCTATGGCATAACCCTTGAATTTCTGGAGTATGTTTACCCGGAGGAGATCGTAATTGATACGAAGCCGTATATACGAGGAACAGCACATCTTTGTTTTCATGCCAAGGATGCGGATAAGGCGTACGAAGAGCTTAGTGCAAAAGGTGTAGAGCTTTGCGCGAGCAAAGCAGTCCGCATCGAGGGAGGAACACACGAAGGAGTACGCGCTTTTTATTTTAAGGACCCGGATGGTTTTCTTCTTGAGATTAAGACGGAAGCCAGGGTATAAAAAGACAAGATGGATAGGATGAAACAGGCTGCCTGTTGAAGGCTGCATACAAATATGATGCCGGGGCCGGAAAGAAATCAATTTCAATCAGGCTCTGGCGTCCTTTTTTATCAAATACAAAGCGAGCATGTAAAAAGCTTGAGAAGATATGGGCTTCAGGTTTAAAAGAAAAGGAGGGACGTTCATGAAGCAGGCCTTGGCTGGCGTTTTGACACAGCTAAAAAGAGACGCCCTTTTTCTCCAGAAAGTGTCAAAAGAAGGTTTTTTAAAAAATGAATACGAAGTAGCGCGAAAAATGCCGCCGTCGGTTCCGCCACACCGGAAGGACGATGTGGTGATATGGGTTTATGACGGCGACAATATTTCAGGAATACCACGTGAACGTGATTTCTTTGTATTCCAATATATCTATAGGGGATATGTGTATGAAAATATAAATGGAAAATTACTGCTGCTCCAGGAAGGAGACACCTTCCTTGCGCAGCCAAATGTCAGCCACTGTGTATCCAGACAAAAACTCTCTCCGGTTGCCCAGGATACATGTGTCGTCTATTTCGCAATAAAAAAGGAGCTTTGCCTGCGGTCTTATTTATCGTATATACCGGAAGATACGGACATGCTGCATTTCTTTATGAACCCATTGAGCAGCGGAAATATCGGGCAATATATGGTCGTAAAAGGAAAAAAAAGTATCGATATACGGCAGATCATAGAAAATATCCTGTTTGAATATACCCGAATGGATCGATTTTATACGCGTGTTCTGGACGGACTGTTCGTAACGCTGATTTCATTGCTAGCAAGGAACTGCACAATACTTAATGTGCATATGCAAAGGAATAATGTGATCCTGCCAATCCTTAATTTCCTTCGCTGCAATTATGCTGATGTGACGCTGAAGGAAACAGCGGAAAAGTTCAATTACCATCCAAACTATCTTTGCGCACTCCTGCGCAAGGAAACGGGAAAGAATTTCACTGAATTGGTCCGCGGTTACAGACTGGAAAAGGCCTGCCTTTTACTCAACCATTCTGAAATCCCGGTCAGCGAAATTGCTTCGCTCGTCGGATACTCCAACATCAGCCATTTTTATAGGATATTTAAAGAAAAATACAAGGTGCTTCCTTCAAAATTCCGCACGAATTCCTTCCGGCAGTCGGCGCTTTGAATTTGAGAAAAATGTAAAGCAAATATTTGTTGCCGGAATGGGAAAACGCCCTATATTCCAGATATATTTCCGTCTTTGGAAATAATTTTCATTCTTTCAGAGGCGTCGTCCCAAACGGTGCTCTGTTTCGGTTCGTATTCCTCAAGAACAAAGGAATTGCGGACAACCTCACGTAATTCACCGATATTTGCGATTTCGCCGAGAGCCATTGCCTGTGTCAAAAGATTACCGACGCATGCTCCCTCGATTGGTCCGGCTGTAACCGGTTTCCCGGTGCAATCGGCAGTCATCTGGTTCAATAATTTGTTTTGTGTTCCACCACCGACGATATAAATATGTTCTATGGATTTGCCAGTCAGTGATTCGAGATGTTCTATAGTCCAACGATATTTGAGAGCCAGACTTTCATAAATACAGCGGGCGAGCGCACCTTCCGTTTCAGGAACAGGCTGTCCGGTTCTTTTGCAATATTTTGCGATTTGTGTCGGCATACTTGTTACGCCAAAAAAATCACTATGGCTTGGATCAATTAGAGAGCGAAGCGGAGAAGCAAGTTCCGCTGCGGCTGTAATCTCGCCATAGGACCAATCTTTCCCATTGCGTTTCCATTCTTTTCGGCATTCCTGGAGCAACCAGAGCCCGGTTATATTTTTAAGCGGGCGAAAGCCCCCCTGCACCGTTCCCTCGTTAGAAAAACCATTTTCATACATTTCATCCTGAAAAATAGGACTGTCGGTTTCGATGCCAAATAAAGACCATGTACCGGAGGAACAGAAAGCATAGCTTTCATTTTTGCTCGATACCGGTACCGCCGCTACAGCGGAGGCTGTATCATGAGAACCGACAAGAGCGCAGGGAACATGCCTTAAAGACGCTGTTTCTGCAATCGAGGGCAGGAGCTCTCCGCAAAGCGTACCCGCTGGCATAAGCGGCTGCAGGATATGTTCGGGAATGCCGAGTCTGCGGATTGCTTCACGGTTCCAGTCTTTTAGGGTTGGATTGTACATGGCTGTTGTTGTAGAGATGGTATATTCACTGTGCAGTTCCCCGGTACAGAAGAACGCTAAAAGGTCCGGGATCATGAGCATTGCCTGTGCATTTTCTATGCCGGGGTCACCTTCGTATACCCTGCGGTAGAGCTGATAGAGCGTATTGATCGTGTAGCTGGAGTTCCCGGTTTGGTAAAAAAGCTCACGGCCCGGAATGATTTTATGAACTCGATCCATATCTTCGGCAGTCGTATGCCGGGCGCTGCGCGCATCGGAGAGCAGATATCCGTTTTTATCAATCAATCCATAATCGTTTCCCCACGCGTCGATTCCAAAACATGATAGCGCGCCGACATCCATCAGACCGAATTTTTGAAACGCACATTTGATATTGGAAAAGATATGCAGGATATCCCAGTATACCATCCCACCCATTTCAATATAACTGTTTTCAAATCTATGAATTTCTTCGAGTGTTATTTTTTTTCCATCAAAGCGCCCCAGTATTCCCCTCCCGTTGCTGGACCCGAGGTCTAATGCAAGCAGGTTCAGCTGATTCTTTTCCATCTTATTTCCCCCCTGTGTGCGAGAATTTTTCGATAGGACGTTTCCTTTGTTTCGATCTTAATCCACTCATTTCGGTATGTCAACGCACTCATTATGATTCGACAATGTATTCCTTAAGGCAGGACAATGTAATTGGATGCCTCCAAATGTAAAATGAATTCGAACCAACCGGAAGGCTGTGCACAATTCACAGATACCCACGTATAATCCGGAAAACTGAAAAAAATCTACCCATACAGGAGGTATAGTATGACTTATTCCAAACGCCTTGAACAGGAATGCCCAACCCGCTTTTTTGTAAATAATCCGACTCCTTCCGAAGCGAAAGACGCGCTGGAAGTTGGCAATGTAATTGGCATGGTCACCAATGGTAATTATCTCCAGCGGATGTTGACAATGCCGGAGACGCGGGACGATACGATTGCCGTAATTGACCAATATATCAAAGAAGGCATCGAGGACGACCAACTGATTGTTGCTCTTGCAGCCCAGCATGCCGTAGGCAATTGCGCAAAATACTTCATGCCGATGTATGAAGAATCACAGGGCGAATTTGGATGGGCGGCAATACAGGGAAACCCCAACCGTGACACGGACTATGATTTTATGATTGCGGAAGCTAAACGTTTCTATCACTGCATTCCCAATATGCGTGTTAAATTTCCGGCAACGGCGGAAGCAATACAAGCGCTTGAGACGATGACTGCCGAAGGGAAAGCGACGCTTGCAACCTGCGGGTTTTCCGTACGATATGGCGTGGAAGCAATGGAGGCCTATGTCCGTGGCTGCAAAAAAGCGAAAGGTATCGTTCCGCGGTTATATGTCACAATATTGGCAGGACATGTTGATGAATACTTGGAAAAATACGTCAAAGCCAATGGAATCGATATAGATCATGATATCCTTGCAAACGCAGGATGCGAAATTGCGAAAGAGCTTTATAAGATTTGGTATGAAAACTACCAGGATATAAATTGCCGGATTCTTGGAGGGTGCCGTGAGGCTTATCATTTTACGGAAATGGTTCCGGGGGATATGGCTGTCACCGTGAATTACGATTTTATTCAAAAATTGAACGAGCTTGATCCGCCGTTTGTTCCCCGAATCGATCAGCGCGTGACTGGAGCCGTATTTACAGAACTTTCGGAAAAACTTCCGGCTTTTGCTTACTCGGCATCGTCTGAAAGCAAAGAATATATTCACTGGTCATTGGTGCCAACATCCCTGTATTTTAGAAATTACGTACGTAAAGGATGGAATAATGCTGTGGCGATGGTAAGGGAGCGGCGCGTATTATTCCGGTAAAGCTATATCTGTCCAATCGACTTATTTATGAATCTTGAAAGGAGCCAGTGCTCCAGAGTGAGAGTGGAAATCTCCGGTTTACCGGAGATTTTCTGCTTTTGTCTACAATCAAAGGCGGTTTTCCATGCTAGGATATTTATGGTAGAATGATAACACGGAGGACGACCCAATGAAAAAGCATTTACGTATTACGGCCCTGGCGGCGGCGATCCTGCTTGTGGCGGCAGTGGCAGGCGGATGCGGCCTTATGCGCACGATTGTTACAGAAACGCTCGACGAGATAAGCAGCGCAAGGCCATCTCCGTCCTTTTCCCCGCAGCCGTTTCCGTCGCTTGACCCGCAGGATACGGAGGCGACGCCTTTTTCCGAAATCGAATATGTGCATCCCGATGTGGAGGAAACCGCCGCGCGGTTTTATGAAATGGCGGATGAAATCGACGTATGTGAGGATGCACAGGAGTTAAAGGACCTGTTTGAAGAGGGGGAAGCCCTTTACCAGGATTATAACACCATGATGAACCTCGCCTCGCTGATGAGCACCATGGACCTTGCGGACGAAAAATGGGCGGAAGAGGAAGCGTATACCGCGCAGGGATTCACAGCGGTGGATATGGCGTATGAGGAATATTATATCGCGCTGTATTACTCCCCGTTTCGTGAAGAAATCGAGCAAAACTGGCAGCCGGGATATTTTGACAATGTAGTTCAGGACGAGGAATGGTATGCGGAAGGGACGCGGGAGCTTTACGAGCGCGAGGCGGCCCTGCTCTCCGAATATGCGCAGAAGCGCGCGACGGCGAAGGTCTTGTGGGACGGGCAGGAGCTTTCCTATGAAGATATCAATATGATAGGAGACACAGACGAATATTATGGCGCGCTTGCCGCGTGGCATGAGGCGTATGAGCCTGTGCTGGGTGATATTTATGTGGAGCTCGTTAAAACCAGGAACGAGCTGGCACAGGTGCTGGGCTATGATAATTATACTGAAATGGTATTCGCGCAGAATGGCAAAGATTATTCGCCTGAAATGATGGAAACCATGACCGGTGAAATCGTCGAGTACCTTGTTCCTGTTTACACGGAAATTTGGGATTACCCGATCGAGGGAGAAGCCGAATATGAAAAGTGGGCCGATTTCCTGCAGAGCACGTTTTATGATATGGACAGTACGCTGGGCGGCAATTTCCAGCTGATGCGGGAGTATGGCCTGATCGATTGGGAGCCGCGCACGGATAAGAGCCCGGGAGCGTATACGACCTATTTGGATACATATTATTCACCGTTTGTACTGATGTCTTATACGGGAGACGAATACAGCATGACAACGCTTGTCCATGAATTCGGGCATTTCAATAATTACCTCGAAACGGGAGTGATTGCGGAAGCGAGGGATGTTTCGGAAATCTATTCGCAGGCGCTGGAACTTTTGGCGTCCAACCATTACGGGGAGTATTTTGGGGAAGAAACCGGGTATGAAATGCAGTATAATACGCTCTCTGACAAACTGGACTCCTTTGTTGAGCAGGCCTATTATACGGCGGTGGAACAGGAGGTGTATTCCCTTGACCCGGAAGGGGTTACGCTCGAAGCGGTAGAAGAAATCGCCGGGCGGCAGGCGGAACGGTTCGGGCTTACATCAAACCGTTATGAAGACCAGTACGCATACGACTGGGTTGCCATACCGCATATTTACGAGTCGCCTTACTATACATTCGCCTATGCGACCTCCGCCGACATTGCGGTGCAATTGTGGGAGCTTTCGCTGGCGGACGAGCAGGCCGCCATGGATGTTTACCAAAAACTCCTTCTCCGGGAGGAAAGCACGGACTTTATTGCCAACGCACAGGCGGCAGGGCTTGCAAGTCCGTTTGACGAAGGGGAAATACGGCGTATAGGAGAACTGTTCGAGGCCTGTCTGGTGGAAGAAGATTGGGGCGGCGCGCTGGCAGACGCGGCATGACGCCGCATCCGGGAGCGTCTCGAAATTTTAATGTTTCCGTATGGAGGAAGGGTGTATCTTAATACCAAAGAAAACCGGCGGATCACGGATAATCGAACGTCCTAAATCAACGTATCGCTGAATCTCACCGGTTTTTGAAATGAATCAAAAACAAGAGGTGTTAAACATGGAAGCGATGGAAAGAGCAGGCAGAAAAGTGGACGAAGCGATGACGAAGGCGGCGGACAAGACCAAGGAAGGCATCAGCAAGGCGTCGTCCAAAATGCACCAGGCCGGAACAAAAGCCAACAACGCGGTGCAACGTAAAACGTCCAAATAGTTTCATAATAAAGAACCGTTTGCGCACAGCCCCCCTGTATGCAAACGGTTTTTTATATAAGGGAAGAAACAGGCGTTTGTATTTGCAAAAAAATGTCGGCCCGGTATAATAGTAGGGGAGGCTTTTATGGGAAACGTAAAGACAAACGCAATGCGCATGCTGGACCGCGCGGGAATTGCTTATAAGACGCATTCCTATGAAGCGGCGGATGGCGCTGTGGACGGTGTGACCGCGGCGAAAAAGCTGGGAGTTGCGCCGGAAAAGGTGTTTAAAACGCTGGTAACCCAGGGCGCGGACAGGCAGTATTTTGTATTTGTCATCCCGGTGGAACGCGAGCTTGACCTTAAAAAAGCGGCGCGCGCCGTTGGTGAAAAAAATGTGGAGATGATCCACGTGAAAGATTTAAACAAGGTGACAGGCTACATCCGCGGAGGATGCTCGCCCATTGGGATGAAAAAGGCTTATGGAACGGTTATAGACCGGTCGTGCGAAGCGTTTTCGGAAATATTGGTGAGCGCGGGAAAAATCGGGCAGCAGATAGAGCTTGCGCCGAAGGATTTGGCCGACGCGGCAAAAGCGCAAATTGCCGACCTTGTACGGGAATAGAAGGATATTTGAAGGAACGTTGCAATTATGATGAATTTAGAGCAGTTAAAAGAGTATCTTACGGAAAATAAAGTTGTTTTCGAGTTGCAGGAGCATGAGGAACCGCTTGCCGGGGCAAAGGACGCGGCGAAATATTTCGACGCGGAGCTGGTTACCGCCGTGTACGCAATCAATACGGAGCGTGGGTTGGCGGCGATGGTGGTGAATGCCAGCAGAACCAGCATGGATACGGAATCGATCAATTATGTACTCGGATATAAGGTAAGCGGCATGGCGGACCCGAAAATTGTTAAACAGGCCACGGGATATGAAGCGAAATTCCTGCCGCTTATCGGCCACGGCCTGCCCATTTTATTTGATAAGGGAATGACAATACACGACTATATTTATGGGAGCACGGGCGACCCTAACCACACGATTAAGCTGCGGCCGGAGGATGTGATTCGCCTGAATACGATGCTGGCGTTTGTGGAGTAAAAGCGATTCCGGTTCCAGCAAAAGATGTCGGGAGGATGTCATGTAAAAGGCCGGGAATTTGTGATAGAATGCTAGTATGGAAGAAGTGAAGGGAGTACGTGAAAGCGTGCTCTCTTTTGTTATGGAAAAAAATGGAGGAAAAGGAAATGAGAGGAGAGAGAAGCAGGAAAGCGCGGGAAGCAAACGAGAGACGAAGCAGGGAAGAGGCGGAAGCGAGACGGCGGCGGGAACGGGCAGCGGCGCGGGCAAACACAGCGCCCGCGGGAGGCAGGACGCAAACATGGGAGACGGCACAGCCGGGAAAGAAAAAAACGGCGAACGATTATTACGAGGAGAAACGGAAGAAGCGGGAAAAGGACCGGAAGGAAATTGACGCGGCATTCAGCAAAGCGATGGAGGAAACCCAAAAGATGCTGCGGGAACGGGATTTAGGGCTTATCGACCACCTTGACAGGAGCACGGGGGATACGGTGTATAACCAAAACTATTACGACCTGTTCGGAATGCCGGAAGGCGGGAAGGATTTCAACAGGCGTGTAGAACGGACGCGAAACTGGGACAAGCTGACGGACAGCGGAAAATATGACCGGATGGTGTATATCCAGGAGGAGCAAGAGAGACGGAGAAAAGGCATACCGGAAAGCACGGGAATGGTATATAATAAAGGCAACGCGGGGCGTGGGACGCAGGAAGGCCGCGGGCCGGAAGAAAACAAGGACGCGGTGTGGAGCGGGCCGTACCGAATCGGGAAACCGGAAGGGATTTCGGAGCAGGAATGGTTGGCAATGGATGCAAAGGGACGGCTCCGCGCAGTCCACAAGGGGGAAGGCCGGAAAGCGCGGGATGCATGGAACGCGGGGGAACGGAAACCGCGGGAAGGGTCTGCCGACACGAAGGGATACGACGCCTGGGAAGCGCTTGCGGAAGCGGCAGGAAAAATGGGAACGGACGAGGGAACGCTGCGGGAGTATCTTGCGGGGAACCCCGGCATAACGCTTCCGAACGGACTGAACGCCGAGAAGATGAGGGCGAGCGGCCGGAAGGATATGGTGCAGTCCTTGGCCGCGGAGACAAATAACGGGCATAAGCAACCGGGCTATGAGGATGCGCCGGATGAATTAAAGCGGATGTATGATATCCTTGGCGAAGGAGATAGCGGGAAAGGAATTTCATTTGAAGGATTAGAGGAATCGTTTGGGCGGGAAATGAATTTTGAACTGGATAATGAAGGGAATATAATTGGAGACTACCGGGAGGCAATCAAAGACAGGATTGAGGAACAATACCCGGATGTAAGTGAAAAAGACAGGAATGATTTGCTGGAAGGGACATTACTGTTTTTAAGGGCGGAGCACGATAAGCAAAATGCAGACCCGGAAAAAGTAGTCGATGTAACCGACAAATACCAGGAAATGATAGAGGGTTCGATGAATAATCCGGTATGGCAGACAGAAATGCTTGGATTTGGGCCGTTTAGGGGAAAATACTATTTGAAGGATGATCCGCAGAAAATTGAAGATTTGTGCGGAGACCAGATTCCGAAGGATATTATGGACGAGGCAAAACGCATCGGCGGGGTCGAGGGAGTTTCTTATCTGATGCAGGAGGGCTACGGATATTTCCGCGTAGGGGATAAGATTATGAATGCGGAGGAGCTTGGGAACTATTCGCTGGGCGTGATTGCAACGAAAAAAGGATATAGCAAGCAGGAAGGATATGGTGCCGCGAGCATAGATGCATTTTTCCAATGGTTAAAAAATTTTGGGAAGAAGGGCATAGGCTCCGCCGGTGGTGAAATCTATGATAAGTATTACCAGACGATGGGAATGAATGATAAAGATGAATGGATGATACCATCTAAGCCTAATATGCTAAGTCATAAATTGTGAAGGGAAGATAGGAATGGACGAAAAAGCACACAGGAAAAGATGGGAACAGGATTTGTATACCAAAAGGATGAGCCCGCTTCATATTGCGGCAGTTGCAGTCGTTATTTTTGCGCTATGGGCAGCATTTAGCGATATAGAAGGTATTCCCTTTTTGGTATGTGCATGCTTGGGAAGCAGTGCGGCGATTGCCTTAGCAATCGTCTATATTAAAGCATTGCGCCTCGATGCGCTGGAGGCGCTGAAACCGATTTGCGGTGCATTAATTATATTGTTCTTTATATGCCCGATCCCCCACATGGTGCCGGAAACGTGGCCTTATCATCCACAGGTTTGGCTACGTGGGACGCGGGGGTTGGCGAGCCTGATCGTGATCGGGTTAGCGGTTTTTTATCTTATCAAAGCAAAGAAGCAGGGACGGCGCACGAGTGGGATGGTCGTATGCCTTGTTTTCGGGATATTGCTCTGCATGGCCTGTTTGACGACTACGGTATAGCGGAGAATCATAGAAGCGTCGGCCCCGGCAGTCTTTCCATGAAAACAGGCGAAACACGGATTATCCAAAAAGGAGGGAAGAGAATGAAAAAGGTTATTATTATCGACAGACGATAGAGGTGGGTGCAAAAAATAAAGTATTTCCAGACGATGGGAATGGATGACGCGGATAAATGGGGAAATTAAACCTAATTTACGAACGAAATATGGGAGGGGAGGAAATGAAGCAAAGCAGGGCAAGACAAATATGGATTATTTCATTTGTTGCAACAATCGTTTTAATGGTTGCCTACGTGGGAGGCATTTTTGCCGGGGAGGGAATCTATCTTACGGACAGTAAGGCTCATGCAATAGTTACAAGAGTATCCGATATAAGCGCGATGGCAGCCGCGGTCACGACTGTAATCGCGGCTGTCAGTTTTATACGATACAAGAAAATGAAGGGAATTGAAAAGATAAAACCGATTTGTATTGCCCTGCTGACCGTATGGGTTACTTCACCGGTATGGACTATATTTTTAGACATACCGGTAACCGGGCATATGGGAGACTTCCTTGTAGGATTATCTATTCTCGTAACATTGGTGGCAGGATTTGGAGTCCTTGTTTTGTCGATCATTTATTTAGTATACTCATGGGGACAAAAAACGGCAAAATACCCTGTGGTTATTTGCCTTTCGATCGTGTCGACAGTATATTTGCTTGCGGTATCAATGTAAAAACAACTCCGTTCGGCTGTTTTGCAGCAAAAGTGTTATATGATGAAGGGAGGATAGGAATGAACGAAAAGGAATGCAGGCAATTTTTAACGACCGACTTTTAGGAGGCGTTTATGAAGGCAATAAAGAGAAGGCCTAATTATTGGGACTGGTTTTGGACAATGCTTAGTGCGCGGGAAAACTATTTTCCATATCAGGACAGAGCCGAAAGAACTGCGTTGAGGAATTTGGATTGCGACGAGCAGGAAAAATTATTTATTGCTATGGAGGTAGCAGGGGCAGGAATTGCCGCCGCAATCATAATATTCTTGTTTTTTCATGCTTATGAAATATGGTATTCAATTCTCTTTTCGATCCTATTCTGTATGATGTGGGGAATGATAATGCTATTAGAGTATATTCCGTTCAGAATATATCAAAAATACAGCGAAACCGATACTGAACCGGATTTAGAAAAGAAAATTGCAAAAAAAGTGAAAAGGAATCAGATTTCATGGGTCGCTTTGCCCATAGGGCTTATTATCCTTGAGACAATTTTAAGGGGAAGTATATTGGGGTGAATGCACGAGAATTGCGCCAAGGCGGCGAACGCGGGCGTACAGGTGATAACAGCCTGAATTCTCCGTTGTACAAGGGAAACAATGAAAAAGGTTTTGGCAGTGTGCGGCCCTGCGGGGCAAGAATGATACTGTACTGGAAAGCCCGGATATCCGGGCTTTTTTAATGCGAAGCGAAATCCCCCCGCTGCGCGGGGGAGTTCAAAAAAGGCGAAGCCG
>NZ_MAIQ01000029.1:215-545 GCF_001678845.1 Christensenella intestinihominis | reverse complement strand
GGCACGGCGTACGAAGTGAAGGAGACCGCGAACGCGGACTACGAAACGACGAGCACAGGCGATACGGGCAGCATTGCGGAAGACAACAGCAGCACGGCGGTGTTCACGAACAACTATGCGCCGAAGCGCAACCTGGAAGTGAGCAAAACGGTAACGGCATCCCCGGGCTTCACAGCCCCGGACGGCGACACGTTCACCTTCACGGTGAAGGTGGGCGGCACGGTATACCGCTACGCGAAGTATACGCTGTACGACGTAAGCGACCCGGCGGCGCCGGTTGTAATTCCGGGCGACAACTATATGACGGACGGAAACGGCAGGCTGACGCTT
>NZ_MAIQ01000029.1:0-205 GCF_001678845.1 Christensenella intestinihominis | reverse complement strand
GGCAGGCTGACGCTTACGGCGAACCAGAAGGCAGTGTTTGAAGGCATCGCAGTCGGCACGACCTATGAAGTGACGGAAAGCGCGAAGGACGGCTATGCGGCAGACCATACGTCGCAGGACGGCAGCATTGCGGACGGCGAAAACAGCGTAGTGTTCACGAACAACTACGAGCCGAAGCAGGGCCTGACGGTCAAAAAGACGGTAA
>NZ_MAIQ01000028.1:373-710 GCF_001678845.1 Christensenella intestinihominis | reverse complement strand
ATGCGAAGCGAAATCCCCCCGCTGCGCGGGGGAGTTCAAAAAAGGCGAAGCCGTTGAGGTAGAAAAGCGCTCCAAACCTATTAAACTAGAAGTTGGTCGACTTCTGTGAGAAATAGGAAAGGAGCACAAACAAATGGACAGTGTATTAGAGCATACAAAGTGGAATTGCCGATATCATATCGTGTGGGCACCAAAATATCGGCGAAAAATAATCTACGGGAAGTACAGGCAAGAAATCGGGAAAATACTCCGAAAATTGTGCGAGTACAAAGGAATCGAGATAGTGGAGGCAAATGCGTGTATAGACCATATCCACATGTGTGTGAAGATTCCCCCC
>NZ_MAIQ01000028.1:0-363 GCF_001678845.1 Christensenella intestinihominis | reverse complement strand
GTGAAGATTCCCCCCCAAATATAGGGTAGCACAGATAATGGGATACCTCAAGGGCAAGAGTTCGCTGATGCTATTTGAGAGATTCCAAAATCTGAAGTACAAGTTTGGGAACCGCACATTCTGGTGCAAGGGCTATTATGTTAGTACGGTCGGGCTGAATGAAGAGACAATAAAGAAATATATACGAAACCAGCAAGACCACGACAAGGCAACAGATAATGTGAAAAGACCGGACTAAGCCCCTGTTAGGGGCAGCCCGGTAATCAGCACAGAAGTTGGCTACCAAGCACCTTAAGGTGCTGTGATAGCGAAATACCCTTACAGGGTTAGTGCAAACTGCGCGTTGAACGCGCAGTTATGATT
>NZ_MAIQ01000027.1 GCF_001678845.1 Christensenella intestinihominis | reverse complement strand
CGGAGGTAAGGAAATGAAGTTAGGATTCTTTGCGGCAAACTATGCGCATCTGAGCCTGGAAGAAGTGGCGAAGATCATGAGCGAGCATGGGTATGAAATGATGGAGATTCCGGCATATATCGGGAACGGACAGTTCGACTGTGACGAAATCCTGAAGGGGAACAATGCGGAAAACCTGAAGAAGATGCTGTCAGGATACGGGATCACAATTTCAGGATTGTCGAACCATGCGGATTCGCTGCTGATCCTGGGGCCGTGGGGAGAGGATACGGACGGCCTGTACAAGGGAACGAAGGAAGAAAAGATCAAATATGGAACGGAAAGCCTGATTAAGACGGCGCAGGCGGCAAACGCACTGGGAGTGCCGGTGGTAAACGGTTTTACGGGAGTAACGAACTGGGGAAGGTATTTTCCGTTTCCGTGCCCGCAGGGCTGGGAAATGATGGAGAGGGATTTCGTGAAGTATTTCACGCCGATCCTGGACAAATTCAAGGAATACGGAGTCAAGTTTGCGGTGGAGCCGCATCCGAACAACTTCATATATGATATCCACACAGCGAAGAGGGCAATCGAACTGGTGGACGGGCATCCGTGCCTTGGGTTCAACATGGACCCGGCGAACCTGATCTACTTGGGACTTCGGATCGAGAATTTTGTGGATGAGCTTGGAGACAGGATATTCCACGTACATGCGAAGGACGGGGAGATCGTGGAGCACAACATCCAGTACGGAGGAATCCTGATGCAGGGCGACTGGCAGAGGCTGGACCGGACGTTCCGTTTCCGGATACCGGGCTGGGGGAGCGTGCCGTGGAAGAAGGTAATCACGGAGCTGTCGATGGTAGGATATGATTATGTGCTGAGCTATGAGCACGAAGACGTGACGATGAGCGTAGGAGACGGGGTAGAGAAGGTATCGGCCTTCCTGAAGCCGTTGATTATCAAGGCGCCGTATGAGGGAAGACGCGATAAGATTTTCAACAATCCCTGCGAAAAATA
>NZ_MAIQ01000026.1 GCF_001678845.1 Christensenella intestinihominis | reverse complement strand
CCTACCGTGCGTCCGCCTTCGCGAATTGCGAACCGCAGTCCTTCTTCGATTGCGATCGGCGTAATCAGCTTGATCTCCATCTCGATGTTATCCCCCGGCATTACCATCTCTGTTCCGCCAGGAAGCTCGATTACTCCCGTTACGTCCGTCGTCCTGAAATAGAACTGCGGGCGGTATCCGTTGAAGAACGGCGTGTGCCGACCGCCTTCTTCCTTCTTCAGCACGTATACGCTGCTGTTGAAGTGCGTATGCGGATGGATCGAACCCGGCTTCGACAGTACCTGTCCACGCTCGATTTCGTCCCTCTGCACGCCGCGCAGCAGTACACCGATGTTGTCGCCCGTGATTGCTTCGTCAAGAAGCTTCCGGAACATTTCCACGCCCGTTACCACAACGCTTCTCTTTTCTTCCGTCAGTCCAACGATTTCCACCGTGTCCTGTACCTTTACCGTTCCTCTTTCCACACGGCCCGTCGCCACCGTGCCGCGCCCCGTGATCGAGAATACGTCTTCTACCGGCATCAGGAACGGCTTGTCTATGTCCCTTTCCGGTTCCGGAATGTACGTGTCTACCGCGTCCATCAGCTCGAAAATGCTCTGGCAGTCCGGGTTGTCCGCGATGTCGTCCGAGGCCTGCGCCGCTTCCAGCGCGCGGAGTGCGCTTCCCTTGATGATCGGCGTGTCGTCGCCCGGGAAGTCATACTCCGAAAGCAGCTCCCTGATTTCCATCTCTACCAGCTCCAGGAGCTCCGGATCGTCTACCTGGTCCGTCTTGTTCATGTATACGATGATGTACGGTACGCCTACCTGCCTTGCCAGCAGGATATGCTCCCGCGTCTGCGGCATCGGGCCGTCCGCCGCCGATACCACCAGGATCGCCCCGTCCATCTGCGCCGCTCCCGTGATCATGTTCTTTACATAGTCCGCGTGTCCCGGGCAGTCTACGTGCGCATAGTGCCGCGTTGCCGTCTCATATTCCACGTGCGCCGTGTTGATCGTGATTCCGCGCTCTTTTTCTTCCGGCGCCTTATCGATTTCGTCATATTTTGTCGCTTCCGCCTGGCCGTTCTTTGCCAGCACCATCGTGATCGCCGCTGTCAGCGTCGTTTTTCCGTGGTCTACGTGTCCGATCGTTCCGATGTTTACATGCGGTTTCGTTCTTTCAAACTTACCCTTTGCCATTGCTTTTTTCTCCT
>NZ_MAIQ01000025.1 GCF_001678845.1 Christensenella intestinihominis | reverse complement strand
GGCAGCGTTTCAAATTTTGTGTATTCTCAGAAATGAGAAGTAGAATATCGAACAGATTTTTTCTAAGGAGCTGAGCCTTTAAGAATCAGCTCCTTTTTCAGCACTTTAGCAAATTAGAGTTCCAACGTCAAGGTCAATATCTCAAACAGCATGTTAGTAAGGCAGTCTTTGGGAAAAGAACACCGAGAGCTGGTTATGGATTTCGCCCCAGTCCTTACGCTTCCCAGTCCATTTTTGAGTAATGTCCATGGTGGCGAGATAAAGCATCTTGAAAAGGGCTGTGTCGCTGGGAAAAGCCCCCTTGTTTTTGGTAACCTTCCTAAGCTGGCGATTGTAGCCCTCTATGGCGTTGGTGGTGTAAATCAGCGTTCGGACAGCCTGCGGATATTTGAAATATGCCGAAAGCTCCGGCCAGTTCTCCCGCCAGGATGCCGCTATCCTAGGATATTTCTTGCCCCAACGCTCATCGAACACCTCAAGATTCTGTAGGGCCGTGTCTTCGTTTATGGCTTGATACACGGCTTTCAAATCCGACATCAGTGCCTTCAGGTCTTTGTAGGACACGAACTTTGTGTTGTTGCGGATTTGATGGATGATACAACGTTGTATTTCCGTTTGGGGATAAACTGCCGCTATGGCCTCCGGGAAACCTGCCAGTCCATCTATACAAGCAATCAGGATATCTTCCACACCCCGGCTTTTCAGGTCGTTTATCACGGAAAGCCAGAACTTACTGCTCTCATTTTCGCCAACCCACAGCCCAAGGATATCCTTCCGACCGTCCATGTCTACGCCCATGCAGATGTACACGGCTTTCTTGATGATGCGTCCTTCATCGCGCACATGATAGTGGATGGCATCAAGGAATATTACCGCGTAGATGCTCTCAAGAGGTCGCTGCTGCCATTCTTTGGCTACGGGCAGTATCTTGTCCGTTATCCGGCTGATTGTGCTGTCGGAAAGCTCCAGGCCGTACAATTCGCGTACATGCGATTCCATATCGCCGGTGGTCATCCCTTTGGCGTACATGGAGATTATCTTTTCCTCCATGTCCTGCTTCAGCGTGTTCTGGTGTTTCTTGACAAGCTGCGGCTCAAACTCGCCCTGGCGGTCACGGGGTACTTTGATATCCGTATCGCCATAACTGGTGTGCAGCGTCTTTTCATAGCTGCCGTTACGGCTGTTGTCCGTCTGCTTGTTTTTGTAGTCGTACCTGCTGTAGCCGAGCTCCTCATCCAGTTCCGCTTCCAGCCCATCGCCAATGATGTCGCTCACGAACTCACGCACCAGGGCATTCAAGTCCTGCTCATCCTTGATAGGATACTCCTTCAAAAATTCCTTAAATAGAGCTTTTCTGGCTTTTTCTTCTTCTGTTAACTGTTTTCTTCCCATTTTAAAACCTCCATTGAGATGTTCTCTATTCTACATCCCAACAGAGGTTTACACAATCCTTGAAACGGTCTC
>NZ_MAIQ01000024.1 GCF_001678845.1 Christensenella intestinihominis | reverse complement strand
GGCTCAGCTTGCCGCTTGCGTCCGTCTTGAACGGCCCGCCCGCCGTGATCTCGATCCCGTCCGAACCATAGAGCCTGTATTCCTTGCCTGCATACGCGCTGCCGCCTACGCTGACCGTGAATTCAAACGCCGCGCCTGCCGGGGCGTCGCCCGTCACCTGCTTTTCAACCGCGAGGGTCCGCAGCGGCGTGTAGGCGTTCTCAAAGCTTGCCGTCGAGCCCGCTTCGGATACCGTTCCGGTATCGCCCGTCGCCGTCTGTACATAGTCCGTCTTCGGCGTTTCCACAACCTCGTACGCCGTGCCCTGCAGGATGCCGCCGAATACCGCTTCCTGGTTATCCTTCAGCGTCAGCTTCCCGTCCGCGTCCGTCTTGTACACGCCGATCTGCTGCACGCCGCCTTCGTACAGGTCGTATTCCTTGTCCGCATACGGTGCGCCCGCCACGTTCACCGTGAATTCGAACGTGTCGCCCGCTGGGGCGTTTGCCCCCGTTACCGTCTTTTTGACCGTCAGGCCCTGCTTCGGCTCGTAGTTGTTCGTGAACACTACGCTGTTTTCGCCGTCCGCAATGCTGCCGTCCTGCGACGTATGGTCTGCCGCATAGCCGTCCTTCGCGCTTTCCGTCACTTCATAGGTCGTGCCGACTGCGATGCCTTCAAACACTGCCTTCTGGTTCGCCGTAAGCGTCAGCCTGCCGTTTCCGTCCGTCATATAGTTGTCGCCCGGAATTACAACCGGCGCCGCCGGGTCGCTTACGTCGTACAGCGTATACTTCGCGTAGCGGTATACCGTGCCGCCCACCTTCACCGTGAAGGTGAACGTGTCGCCGTCCGGGGCTGTGAAGCCCGGGGATGCCGTTACCGTTTTGCTCACTTCCAGGTTGCGCTTCGGCGCATAGTTGTTCGTGAACACCGCCGTGCTGCTGTTGTCTTCCGCAATGCTGCCCGTATCGCCTGTGCTCGTCGTTTCGTAGTCCGCGTTCGCGGTCTCCTTCACTTCGTACGCCGTGCCCGCCGTGATGCCTTCAAACACTGCCTTCTGGCCTGCCGTAAGGCTCAGCTTGCCGCTTGCGTCCGTCTTGAACGGCCCGCCTGTCGTGATCTCGTTTCCGTCCGAACCGTAGAGCCTGTATTCCTGGCCTGCATACGCGCTGCCGCCTACGCTGACCGTGAACTCGAACGCCGCGTCCGCCGGGGCCCCGCCCGTCACCTGTTTTTCAACCGTGAGGGTCCGCTGCGGCTCATAGCTGTTTGTAAAGCTTGCCGTCGAGCCTACGTCGGATACCGTTCCGGTAGCGCCCGTCGCCTCCTGTACATAGTCCGTCTTCGGCGTTTCCACAACCTCGTATGCCGTTCCCTGCAGGATTCCGCCGAATACCGCGTACTGGCCTGCCGTAAGCGTCAGCTTGCCGCTTGCGTCCGTATAGAACGGTCCGCCCGCCGTGATCTCAATCCCGTCCGCGCCATAGAGCTTGTATTCCTGGCCTGCGTACGGTGCGCCCGCCACGTTCACCGTGAACTCGAACGTATCGCCCGCCGGGGCGTTTGCCCCCGTTACCGTCTTTTTAACCGTCAGTCCCTGCTTCGGCTCGTAGTTGTTCGTGAACGCCACAACGTTTTCGCCGTCCGCGATGCTGCCCGTGGCCGCGCCGGAAGGCGAGGT
>NZ_MAIQ01000023.1 GCF_001678845.1 Christensenella intestinihominis | reverse complement strand
GTTTTAAAAGTGCCAAGCACATTCAAAACTGAATAGCAGTCATGAAAGAGAAAGTCTTAAGTCGTTTGTGTTAGACTGTTGAATCAACATAATGTTGATCAAGCCCTCGACCTATTAGTACTGGTCAGCTGAATACATTGCTGCACTTACACCTCCAGCCTATCAACCTTGTAGTCTACAAGGGGTCTTACTCCATAAAGGATGGGAAGTCTTATCTTGTGGGGGGCTTCACGCTTAGATGCCTTCAGCGTTTATCCCGTCCGTACGTAGCTACCCAGCCATGCCGTTGGCACGACAACTGGTACACCATTGGTACGTCCATCCCGGTCCTCTCGTACTAAGGACAGCTCCACTCAAACTTCCTGCGCCCACGATGGATAGGGACCGAACTGTCTCACGACGTTCTGAACCCAGCTCGCGTGCCGCTTTAATTGGCGAACAGCCAAACCCTTGGGACCTGCTTCAGCCCCAGGATGCGACGAGCCGACATCGAGGTGCCAAACCTCCCCGTCGATGTGGACTCTTGGGGGAGATAAGCCTGTTATCCCCGAGGTAGCTTTTATCCGTTGAGCGACGGCAATTCCACTCTCATACCGCCGGATCACTAATCCCGACTTTCGTCCCTGCTCGAGATGTCTCTCTCGCAGTCAAGCTCCCTTATGCATTTGCACTCTAATGAATGATTTCCGACCATTCTGAGGAAACCTTTGGGCGCCTCCGTTACTCTTTCGGAGGCGACCGCCCCAGTCAAACTGCCCACCTGGTACTGTCCCTGAGCCGGATCACGGCCTCAGGTTAGAACCCTAGTATTAGAAGGGTGGTATCCCAACAGTGACTCCGCGCCGACTGGCGTCAACGCTTCCAAGTCTCCCACCTATCCTGTACATCCAATACCAAAATCCAATGCCAAGTTGCAGTAAAGCTCTACGGGGTCTTTCCGTCCTATCGCGGGTAATGAGCATCTTCACTCATACTACAATTTCGCCGGGTACATTGTTGAGACAGTGCCCAAGTCGTTACGCCATTCGTGCGGGTCGGAACTTACCCGACAAGGAATTTCGCTACCTTAGGACCGTTATAGTTACGGCCGCCGTTCACTGGGGCTTAAGTTCCCTGCTTCGCTTGCGCTAACAGTTCCCCTTAACCTTCCAGCACTGGGCAGGCGTCAGCCCGTATACATCATCTCTCGATTTCGCACAGACCTGTGTTTTTGCTAAACAGTCGCTTGGGCCTATTCACTGCGACCTATTTCTAGGCACTCCTTATCCCGAAGTTACGGAGTCATTTTGCCGAGTTCCTTAACAATGCTTCTCCCGATCGTCTTAGGATTCTCTCCTCGCCTACCTGTGTCGGTTTGCGGTACGGGTACCTACCATTCTCCTTAGCAGCTTTTCTTGCCAGTGTGGATTCACAGACTTCCATACTTATTTTCTGTCCCCATCACACCTCAGTCTTATAGCACGGCGTACTTCACTACCATGCAAACCTCAGTGCTTAGACGGGCTCTACCATCAGCCCGCTTCTGCTATCCTCCTGTGTCACTGCTTCAGTCAAACGAATGGTCGGTAGTACAGGAATATCAACCTGTTGTCCATCGCCTACGACGATACTGTCCTCGGCTTAGGTCCCGACTTACCCTGGGCGGACGAGCCTTCCCCAGGAAACCTTAGGCTTTCGACGGTGAGGATTCTCACCTCACTCTCGCTACTTATGCCAGCATTCTCTCTTCTGCACAGTCCACTGCTCCTCTCGGTACAGCTTCTACCCATACAGAATGCTCCTCTACCGCGCGCATTGCTGCGCACCCATAACTTCGGTGGTAAGTTTTAGCCCCGGACATTTTCGGCGCACAATCACTCGACTAGTGAGCTGTTACGCACTCTTTAAATGAGTGGCTGCTTCTGAGCCAACATCCTAGTTGTCTCTGCAATTCCACATCCTTTTCCACTTAACTTACACTTTGGGACCTTAGTTGATGATCTGGGCTCTTTCCCTTTTGACAATGAAACTTATCTCACACTGTCTGACTCCCGAGTAGGTAATATATGGTATTCGGAGTTTGATAAGATTCGGTAAGCCGTGAAGCCCCCTAGTCCATTCAGTGCTCTACCCCCATATATCTTCACTCGAGGCTAGCCCTAAAGCTATTTCGAGGAGAACCAGCTATCTCCGAGCTCGATTGGAATTTCTCCGCTACCCACAAGTCATCCCCGCATTTTTCAACATACGTGTGGTTCGGTCCTCCACGGTGTTTTACCACCGCTTCAACCTGCTCATGGGTAGGTCGCCCGGTTTCGGGTCTACAGCATGCAACTTATTCGCCCTATTAAGACTCGGTCTCCCTTCGGCTCCGTGACTCCAGTCACTTAACCTCGCTGCATACCGTAACTCGCTGGCCCGTTCTACAAAAAGTACGTGGTCACACTTTCTAATAGTGCCCCCACTGCTTGTAAGCACAAGGTTTCAGGTTCTCTTTCACTCCCCTCCCGGGGTGCTTTTCACCTTTCCCTCACGGTACTATTTCTCTATCGGTCATCAAGGAATATTTAGGCTTGGAAGGTGGTCCTCCCGGCTTCCCACGGGGTTTCACGTGTCCCGTGGTACTCTGGTACTCATCTCGCTAACTCGTATTTCGCTTACGGGGCTTTTACCCTCTTTGGCTGCACTTTCCAATGCTATTCAGCTATATTCGTCAGATCGATTATATGAGCCCGCAACCCCGGATGTCCGAAGACTTCCGGTTTGGCCTCTTCCCATTTCGCTCGCCGCTACTTTGGGAATCACTTTTGTTTTCCTTTCCTCCGGCTACTTAGATGTTTCAGTTCACCGGGTTCCCCCCATATACCTATGAATTCAGTATATGGTAACATCCTATTACAGATGCTGAGTTCCCTCATTCGGATATCTGCGGATCAATGTTTGCTTGCAACTCCCCGCAGCTTTTCGCAGCTTGACACGTCCTTCTTCGGTTCTTGATGCCAAGGCATTCACCCTGTGCTCTTTATAGCTTGATCTTTCGTCTACTTTTCTTTTTCCCTAAGACTTTCGCAAAATTATATCTTACCCTTTTTGTTGGTTTCGCAGTAGCTTTCTGCCAATCGCTTACGCTCTTGGGAAAGCCTTGCGTACGTTTTGCCAGCGGCTCATTTCTTCGCCGGGCAAAGCGCATGATATCTTTTCGCTCTACTCTTTCGTTTCTACTATTCAGTTTTCAATGTGCTTT
The DNA here is from genome assembly GCF_001678845.1 of Christensenella intestinihominis. Classification (GTDB taxonomy): domain Bacteria; phylum Bacillota; class Clostridia; order Christensenellales; family Christensenellaceae; genus Christensenella; species Christensenella intestinihominis. Next base: position 2,456 of record NZ_MAIQ01000023.1, on the reverse strand, counting down.
AAGGCTTTCGCCTCAAGTAACAATGAATAAGTACTAAGGAATATTTTTGGTATCGCTCCGCGATTCCCGTTCGCCCCAGGCGAACTCCTTATCTATTACCTATTACTTATTACTTTTTAGCTGCAAAACCTTAGGTTTTGCTTGGTGCATGCCCTTAGGCATTGCCGCAGTAACTTTCCGCCAATCGCCTGCGCCCTTACGAGCTTGGCTCTTGGGAAAGTCTTGCGTGCCTTTTGTCAGCGACTCGTTTCCTCGTCGGACAAAACGCATGGTGGGCTTTAGTGGACTCGAACCACCGACCTCACGCTTATCAGGCGTGTGCTCTAACCTGCTGAGCTAAAAGCCCATATACTCCGGGCTTCCCTTCTACCTCTTCAGTTACTCTTCCAAATGTGCTCTGCCGTCCGCTTCGCTTCCGGCACACATTCGTTATGGACTCGCTTCGACTTCCGTCTCGCTCGTCTCATACTCACAGCGTAACCTGCTGAGCTAAAAGCCCTCACTAGTTATTGCATTCGGTGTCTCCCCGCTTTCCCCACTTGGTGGAGATGAGCGGAATCGAACCGCTGACCCCCTGCTTGCAAGGCAGGTGCTCTCCCAGCTGAGCTACACCCCCATTTTAAATCACATACATCTCTGTATGTGCTCTAAAAGGCTTACTATGCAGTTTGCTGTTCTTTCAAATCATACAGTACCGAAAAGAAAATGCACTACTCACTTCAACACCTAAATCTTCTCTTTTCTACACCCTAGAAAGGAGGTGATCCAGCCGCACCTTCCGATACGGCTACCTTGTTACGACTTCACCCCAGTCATTGATCTCACCTTCGACAGCTCTCTCCTTACGGTTAAGCCACTGGCTTCGGGTGCTCCCAACTTCCGTGGTGTGACGGGCGGTGTGTACAAGGCCCGGGAACGCATTCACCGCGACATGCTGATTCGCGATTACTAGCAACTCCGACTTCATGTGGGCGGGTTGCAGCCCACAATCCGAACTGGGACCGGCTTTTTGAGATTCGCTTCCCCTTACGGGTTCGCTGCCCTTTGTACCGGCCATTGTAGCACGTGTGTAGCCCAAGACATAAGGGGCATGATGATTTGACGTCGTCCCCACCTTCCTCCGAGTTGTCCCCGGCAGTCTCACTAGAGTTCCCGCCTTTACGCGCTGGCAACTAGCAATAAGGGTTGCGCTCGTTGCGGGACTTAACCCAACATCTCACGACACGAGCTGACGACAACCATGCACCACCTGTCTCTCTGCCCCGAAGGGAAACTGTATCTCTACAGTCGTCAGAGGATGTCAAGCCTTGGTAAGGTTCTTCGCGTTGCTTCGAATTAAACCACATGCTCCGCTGCTTGTGCGGGCCCCCGTCAATTCCTTTGAGTTTCAACCTTGCGATCGTACTCCCCAGGCGGGATACTTAATGCGTTAGCTTCGGCACGGAACCCTATCGGGCCCCACACCTAGTATCCATCGTTTACGGCGTGGACTACCAGGGTATCTAATCCTGTTTGCTCCCCACGCTTTCGTGCTTCAGTGTCAGTTACAGTCCAGAAAGTCGCCTTCGCCACTGGTGTTCCTCCTAATATCTACGCATTTCACCGCTACACTAGGAATTCCACTTCCCTCTCCTGTACTCAAGCCACACAGTTTCAAATGCAACCCCGGGGTTAAGCCCCGGTCTTTCACATCTGACTTACATAGCCACCTACGCACCCTTTACGCCCAGTAATTCCGGACAACGCTTGCTCCCTACGTATTACCGCGGCTGCTGGCACGTAGTTAGCCGGAGCTTCCTCCTATGGTACCGTCATTTGTTTCGTCCCATAGGACAAAGGTTTACAATCCGAAGACCTTCTTCCCTCACGCGGCGTTGCTGGGTCAGGGTTTCCCCCATTGCCCAATATTCCCCACTGCTGCCTCCCGTAGGAGTCTGGACCGTGTCTCAGTTCCAGTGTGGCCGATCACCCTCTCAGGTCGGCTACCCATCGTTGACTTGGTGGGCCGTTACCTCACCAACTATCTAATGGGACGCGAGCTCATCCTGCATCGAATAAATCCTTTTACCTCAAAACCATGCGGTTTCGTGGTCTCATGCGGTATTAGCAGTCGTTTCCAACTGTTGTCCCCCATTGCAGGGCAGATTGCTCACGCGTTACTCACCCGTCCGCCACTAAGTATACTCGCAGTTCCACCCGAGGGCTTCACAAAGAGCAACTTCGTTCGACTTGCATGTGTTAAGCACGCCGCCAGCGTTCGTCCTGAGCCAGGATCAAACTCTTAATTAAAATCTTAACGCTCTTTCGAACGTTTTTAACTAATTCATTGATCTAGGCTCCGCTTTCAAGCATTTCCTTTTCGTTCTTGGTACTGTATTGATTTTTCAAGGTTCGCCGCGTTTTTTGCGGCTTATTTATAATACCAAACTCCCCTCCTCCTGTCAACATCTTTTTTC
>NZ_MAIQ01000022.1 GCF_001678845.1 Christensenella intestinihominis | reverse complement strand
AAACACAGCCCGCACCTACGGTGCAAGCTGTGTTTTGGTGTGCCCGGGAGGATTCGAACCTCTGGCCTCAGGAGTCGGAGTCCTGCGCTCTATCCAGCTGAGCTACGAGCACATGAAACTGCAAAACGCAGTTACAATACTTTAGAAAGAAAATCCTGGAGCCTCGGATTCTTCGGACTGTCGAAGAATTCCATCGGCGGCGCCTGTTCCAGGATTTTACCCTCATCCATAAACAGGCAGCGGGTCGCAACTTCTTTTGCAAAACCCATTTCATGCGTGACGACAATCATTGTCATCCCTTCATCCGCAAGGGTATGCATGAAATCAAGCACCTCCCCAACCATTTCAGGATCAAGCGCCGAGGTCGGTTCATCGAAAAGCATGACGTCCGGGCTCATGGCAAGCGCACGTACAATTGCCACACGCTGCTGCTGTCCGCCTGAAAGCTGCGAAGGATATGAATCTATTTTATCCGATAATCCGATTCTTTTCAAGAGTGTTTCTGCACGTTCCTGTGCTTCGTCCTCTGTCATCAGCCCAAGCTTTAACGGCGCAAGCATAATATTCTGTCCCACGGTTTTATGGGGAAACAGGTTGAATTGCTGAAATACCATTCCCATCTTCTGCCGTACTTTGTCGATATCCGTGTTTTTGTCCGTAAGCAGCTTCCCTTCAAACCAGATTTCACCACCGGTCGGAACCTCGAGCATATTCAGGCATCGTAAAAAAGTAGACTTTCCGCTTCCCGACGGACCAACAATGACCACCTTTTCGCCGCGCTCGATGTGCTCGTCAATGCCCCTGAGGACCATATTATCGTTAAATTGCTTGAATAATTCCTTTACAATAATCATAGCGCACCCCTACCTCACATCGCTCTGTGCGAGTTTCTTTTCCAGTTTCCTGAGCGCCCAGGTAATCAGCATAACAATACCAAGATAAACAAGTGCAATAAAAATCAGCGGAACAAAAGCGTCCATCGTCCGTGAACGCACCAGCTCGGCGGCGCGCGTCAAATCCGTAACCGCAACATATCCAACAATGGAGGTCTCTTTAAATAATACGATGAATTCATTTCCCAGTGCGGGCAGGATATTTTTAATTGCCTGCGGGAAAATAATGGTGCGCATCGTCATGCCGTTCGTAAGGCCGAGGGACCGCCCTGCCTCCATCTGCCCGCGCGGCACGGCCATAATGCCCGACCGTACAATTTCGGCGACATAAGCGCCGCTGTTGATGCCAAACGCGAGCGCCGCAACATAAGGCGCCATCTCAATCGGCGCGGCGGCAAAAATAATGTAATACATAATTAAAAGCTGTACCAGCACCGGCGTGCCCCGAATCACCGTCAAGTAGATATCACAGATAACATTCAGCCATTTCAGGCGCTTGTTGCGCAGCGCATTAACCTTTGCAATTGCAACAACCGATCCGATTACGACGCCCATCAATACCGCAATGCCCGCGATCATCAGGGTAACGAGCAATCCGTCGAGGAACATTGTCCAGCGGTCGTTCGCAATCAGCGTATTATAAATTTGTTGTCCAAGATTGTCAAACATATCCCCAAGCTCCATCATTTGCCAAACTATTCGTCACGTTTTTCAGGAAAACGCGCAAGCATGTTTTATTATACTATATTTGCAAACAAAAAAAAAGTTTGCAGGAAAAAATTCTCCTGCAAACTTTTCAAAATCGAGATTACTCAGCTTCCGAAGGCGTTCCGGAATACTGGTCGAAATGCTTCTGGGTCAGTTCCTCGATACCGCCCTTCATGTCAGCCAGAACTTTATTGATGACTTCCAGAAGATCGTCCGATTCACCTTTCCGAACCGCCATTGCATACTGTTCCGTCGTAAGAACATCGTCGTACACCATAAGGCTGTCATTATTCGCTACAATGCTTTGTGCCGGGAGCTTATCCACAACAACCGCATCCAGTTTCCCGTTCGCAAGGTCCATACCGGCTTCAATCGCGCTTTTATACTGCTTTACGGTCGCACCTTCCACTTCATCCGATACAAAAAGGTCGCCCGTCGTGCCAAGCTGCACGCCGATTGTCTTTCCTGCCAGGTCTTCCACCGTAGCGCCTGCCACCTTCGGATTATCCTTCGTCACAATTACCATCTGGTTGGAAGTCGCATACTCATCCGAAAAATCAACGCTCTGTTGGCGTTCTTCCGTAATTGTGTAACCTGCCGCAATAAAGTCGCCCTTGCCGCCGTTCAGCGCCGGAACCAGACCATCAAAGTCCATGTCCACAACCGTCAGCTTTACGCCCAGTTCATCGGCGATTTTCTGCGCAATTTCAATATCCACACCCGTCGGCTGGTTGTCGTCGCCAAGATATTCATAGGGCGGGAACTGCGCATTCGTCAGGAGCACGAGTTCCCCCGCCTCCTTGATCTTGTCAACAAGGCCGCCCGTCGCCGCGCCGCTGTCGGACGCTTCCGCGCTCTCGGATGCAGCTGCGGACGGTTCCGTGGAAGCCGCCTCGGAAGGAGCCGCGGACGCCGCCGGTTCCGGTGCGGAGCATGCCGCGAACACCGCCGCGGCCATCAATACTGTCAGTACCAAAGCAATAATCTTTTTCATATCTTTCCTCCAATAAATATTTAAAACTTATAATGTATAATTATACATATATATTCAAAAAAATCAATCCCTTTATGCAAAAAACGAATAAAAACATAACAAAATCTCAGCGCTGCAGTTTACCAAGCTCCCTGTCCAGCACTTTTACCCGCTCTGACCAACTGTTCTCTTTTGCAAACCGGATTCGTTCCTCTTCGCTGCATAACTGGTCCCTGCCTTCTATACAGTCTTTCAGGTATCGGACAAATTGCCCGGGATCGTTGTCCAGCAATGCATATTTATTCCGAAATGGTAATAACTCGGGGATTTCCGTCGCCACGACTTTCTTGCCGGCCGACAGGTATTCATAAAATTTTACCGGATTCGTTGCTTTGATCAAATCACGCGAAGCGTCGAAAGGAATCACCGCAACATCAAAATCTTTCAAATAGCCCGGAAGCTCCCCATATGGCTTCTCTCCCAGCAATTTCACATTCGGAAGCTTTTCCAATTCGTCCACATGGCCGTATACGGTGTTCCCGATCAAAACAAAATCGTACTCCGGCAATTTTTCCGCAGCATATGTCATAAGGCGGTCATCAAACCAATTTGAAATCTCACCATAATATCCAATAACAGGCCTTTTTTTATCTTCATGCTTTCCATATGCCTGATAAAAATGTTCAAATTCTGTTCCATTGCGCAACAGGGTGCAACACTCATTTTTTTGCCTGGCTTTATCAAACAAATACTGTGATGATGCAAAAACAAGGTCACTGATTCCAAACATCTGTTCAAAGCACTCGTTCAGGAACCCCGAATGCTCTATGTGGGTAAAATCCCTGACGTCATCAAGATAGTCAAACGCAACCTGAAAGCCAAATCTTGCTTTCAGGCGGCTACAAACCGGCGCCCAGGTCGGATATTCTGAAATAACGACTGCATCTTGAATCCCTTCGGCTTCAACCATGGCCTCAATTTTCGCCATAATGTCAAAGAGTTCCCTGCTGCTTGACAGTCCATTAATGTTGGGCATTTCGTTTTCAAAGGTAATGGAAACTACCTTTCCTTGTTGTTCCCTGTTCCTGCCCCAAAAGGTTGGATTAATAAAATAAACCGGATGCCCTTCGCCGGAGAGTCCCTTGGCAAGATGCTGCGGGCGCTGGAACCGATAAGTCCAGTCAATCATTGACAAAAATATAATACTTGCTTTAGAGGCGCCTTGCTCGGCGGCATTATTATCACCGGAAGCAACGATCTCCTTGTTTTTCGCCGGTTCGTGCGCTACCGGTGCATGGAAAATCTTTCCCATGCATTTATGAATTCCCCTCGCAAAGGCACGCGTAACCTTATTCTTCCGGGATAGCGCATAATATTTCTGCAGTGCCCTATATCCATAGGAAAGGCTGATTTCATTTATTTTAGTGCCAAGCTTCTGTACAGAGTGCCTTAAAAGTTCAATTTCCTGATCCTTTTCCGCAGCTTCAACACATTTCTTCTCAAATGCCTTTTTTTGCTCCTCAATGACCTGCTTATCTTCAACCAGCAATTCATAGAGCGTTTCCGCATTTTCATGAAAGCTGTCAATATGCTCCCCGTTTTTCCCCATTTCGCTTCGTCCCAGCCTTATTTCGTCATAAAAGGCTGATCCTTCCCCTGAATAATATGTCCGCTGGAATAATCCTCTCCATTCACCGAATAATAGACCGCATTGATCTCCTGCACATTTTCCAGATATGCATTCGCAATCGCTTCCAATACGGCTCCCTCCCCGGACGATCCTAAATTCATATTGTAGATGGAATCATCAAAGTCAATAAACAGGTTCCCATCGGAAAAAGTGATCGAATTCGCCTTTATTTCATCCGTTCCAAAGAAAGCTTGGTTAACAGCCTCGAGAGCCGCCGCATTTCCTGCATCCGCATCGATTTCATAGGTGCTTTCCTTCTCTTCCTGGGTTCCCTCATCCCAATATTTGAACATAATTTTTGAAGAATCGTCATAGGCAAATTCCTGGGAAGGTCCCGGTGTTTGGACCGGAACAGGCGAAGGGATTTGCGTTGTCTCAATCGTGGGCTCCGGATCGGGCGCCGTTGTGACCGCTGCAGATTCCTGCTGGTCCGGCTCCGCCGTGCATGCTGTAAATAATAGTATTGCTATAACGATAATCACCGTAATAATTGTCTTTTTTTTCATACCGTCTATTCCTTTCGGAGTTTTTTTTAGTATATCATATTATTGTCGTTAGTCCAAGATATGCTTAAATTGTATCATAATGTTTACAATTCAATGAACTTTTTGTTACGCATTTAATTGATTTTTTCGTCATATTCGTGTATCCTTATAAATGTATCTTTGTCAGGAATTGACCTTAGCTTAAAAACACATTTGGGAGTATATTTGATGAGAAAGTATTTAAGGAAAAGTTTTTGTTTCATTTTAGTAATTGCTACAATTCTGGTATTATTTATCGGGATTGTCCCGGCACAGGCAAAAAGCAACAGTGATTTTGTAATTTTCCTCCAGGCCGGCCACAGTCCTTCGGCTACAACTTCCGGGGCATCCGTTACATACGGCGGGAAGACAATCCGCGAGGATAACCTCAACGAGAAGTTGACCTATTACACCTACCAAAAGTTGACTGCGGCAGGATATACGGTGTATCTTACCAATCCTATTACACTATATCCAAACCTTCCGTCAATAATCCAGACGCCTTGTCCTTCCAATCGTTCCCAATATGATTTGGATATAATCCTGGACGCAATTCACAATCCCAGCAAATATAATTCAAAGGTCACTACCCAGCCCGATCTCGTTTTGACCCTCCATCATAATTCAATCGGAGATGGAAGCGTGGACCCGGCTGGCAGCAATCCTTCCGGCTGTATCACATTTTATACAAATTGGGTCGGGAACCGCGACGGTGTCGGTAAATATGAAAGGAACCAGGAGTCCGTCCAGCGTTCCTACGATTTTGCCAACATCTTAAACAGTTCGTTCCAGCAGTCGAGTTACCCTTCCAAGAGTAGTGTTCAGCTTAACAACAGCAATAATCATCTTACAAAATATTCCCGCGTTCCCACGGTTCTTGTAGAAGCCGGATTTATGACAAATTCCGGCGATTTGGCCGCCATGCAGAAAGACAGCAATGTGAGCACTATGGCCGATCGTATCACAAGCGCCGTAAATACTTATGCCGCAAAATATCCCAACCGCATTCCGGCGTTTGTGGCTGAATATAATCCGCCGACAGCTTCGGCAACGTTCGCTTCTTATGATCCGGTAAGTAAGCTGTTTACCGTAAGCACGGATAATGTCAACGACCCTAGCGGGGTCTCCACCGTCCAGCTCGCCGTCTGGAACGACAAGACTGGTGTTTCCGGTGCGAAGTGGTATAATGCACGCAACATCTCCGGTACTAACAACTGGGCGGCCGTGTTCTCGCTGGCCGACTTTGGATATGCTGAGGGCACCTACTATTTCAACAGCTATGGCATCGATCGCTTAGGCAACAGCGGCGTCATGAAGTCCGGCACCTATACCGTCAAAACGGA
>NZ_MAIQ01000021.1 GCF_001678845.1 Christensenella intestinihominis | reverse complement strand
ATCTCCGGCTCCAACAACTGGGCGGCCGTGTTCTCGCTGGCCGACTTTGGATATGCGGAGGGTACTTACCATTTCAACAGCTATGGCATCGACCGCTTAGGCAACAGCGGCGTCATGAAGTCCGGCACCTATACCGTCAAAACGGATAAAACTCCGCCGACGGCTTCGGCAACGTTCGCTTCTTACGATCAACCGAGCGGTAAATTCACTGTAAGCACGGATAATGTCAACGACCCTAGCGGGGTCTCCACCGTCCAGCTCGCTGTCTGGAACGACAAGACTGGTATTTCCGGCGCGAAGTGGTATAATGCACGCAATATCTCCGGCTCCAACAACTGGGCGGCCGTGTTCTCGCTGGCCGACTTTGGATATGCGGAGGGTACTTACCATTTCAACAGCTATGGCATCGACCGCTTAGGCAACAGCGGCGTTATGAAATCCGGTACCTATAAGATTAGCAAAGAAGATGTGACGTCAAAATGTCAGGCGTTATTTGCTTCACCGTATGTAGCTGGAGACGGATTCACGATAAGTGCCGATGGCGTTACATCGCCACATTCCGTCAAAAAAGTACAGTTTGCCGTCTGGAGCGCTGCAGAGGGGGTTAACCAGGCTAAATGGTATGATGCCACTAAAATGTCGGGAACAAATAATTGGTATGCGCAGATATCTCTCTCCAAACACAATAACTACTACGGCGATTATTACTATAATGTATATGTTCTGGATGGTGCCGGCAACTATGTGACCGCAAAAGCAAACAGCATCAATATGCCATTGCCGGGAACCAATTATAAAATTATGGGGAATAGCGGTGTAACCGTTAATCAGTTGACTAACTATTATGTACGCTGTGTTGGGATCAACGCATTCCCGCAAAGTTATGCAGATTTGCTCGCCCCCACTGTAGCAGATGCAACACAAAAACGATATGCTGCTCTTGAAGCGTTTGCGCAATATTATATTGAGGAGTGCAATGCGGAAGGTGTGAAGGTCGATGTTGCTTGGGCGCAAATGTGCCACGAAACAAATTATTTGAAATTTACCGGCGATGTCAACGTGAACCAGTTTAATTTCGCAGGTCTGGGAGCTACCGGAAATGGAGTGAAAGGATTCGATTTTGCTGCAACATATGGTAATAATACAAATGGCATACGAATGGGAATTCGTGCGCAGATTCAACATTTGAAATGTTACGCATCAACAGCCGCATTAGCCAATCCATGTGTCGATCCCAGATGGAACAATGTTACTTCAGCTTATGGCCGTGGCTCTGCCCCAACTGTAGGAGGCCTTTCTCAGAAATGGGCTTCCAATGATACTTATGGCGCAAAAATTATGGTCATGATACAAAGCCTCCTTCAAACGGCTGATGTGCGCCCGTTTGAATTGACTGCGAACTTTAGCCTGATGCCTGACATGATGCTTCCGGATGCAAGCCCGAGCGCTTCGCCGGATGCAAACCCGAGCGCTTCGCCGGATGCAAGCCCGAGCGTTTCGCCGGATGCAAGCCCGAGCGCTTCGCCGGATGCAAGCCCGAGTGCTTCGCCGGATGCAAGCCCGAGCGCTTCGCCGGATGCAAGCCCGAGCGCTTCGCCGGATGCAAGCCCGAGCGTCTCGCCGGATGCAAACCCGAGCGCTTCGCCGGATGCAAACCCGAGCGCTTCGCCGGATGCAAACCCGAGCGTCTCGCCGGATGCAAACCCGAGCGTCTCGCCGGATGCGGCGTAATTGTTTCTTTCCATCAAGCGTACGTACATTCATAAAATACAGAAGAGGCTCATCTCGTGATATATGAGATGAGCCTCTTTTATCTTATTAACAGATTATTACTAGAGTTCAGGATTCTACCTAAAATTTTCCCTGTAAAGTTGTTTCGCCCCTAGCGCATACAAATCTATTCCAAGGTTTCCTCCACAAATTGAACCTGTATTGTTTGCGGCAACCCATAATACTCCAGAACCCAGGCCATATTTCCGCCAATATCCGTTTCATAAGGCATTGTGCCCGCATAATACGGTTCGGGTAGTTTATATAGTCGCACGGGTTCCATTTTTTCTCCTTGCTCGTACGCATGCTGAACCTCTTCTAATATTTGATTATTTTTTTCATGATAAGGTACATTTTTTTGATATCCTCCATATATCGAAGCATAATTAATGCACATTATAATTGCCAGAGGAACTGCATAAATCAAATTATACCACCAGCGCTTACCACTGATCCAAAATTCGTATACCAGCATCCCTATGAAAATAAATGTAATAAAGAGATACATTGTACATGTGCGGTCATGTATTACCCCAACCACTAACGACACCACCTGTGACGCTCCCGCTGCAACTATTAAAGGGAGCATCTTTAGATAGGATTTTTGTATACAATAGAAAATCACAAACAGCATAAAAAATAGTGCGCAAAACATGTTAAGTATGCCGCCATACGCCGCCATCTTCGGCACAAACGGATAGACCGCATATGCCGCCAGAATCATTCCGGACAATATTCCCATACCTATGGTAAACCCATGTGTCATTGCGCTCTTTCTTTCAGAACAGCGCTGTAAATGTATACTTCCCAACAAGCAGCCCAGCATGCTCACAATTGGAATCCAATTCCATTTTACCATATAATTTGCCGGATAAAACAATAGGCCCATCCGATATAAAAATGTCTCTCCTGTGAGGCCCACTCCTTCGGTAATCCCTAATCGCATCATGTTTCCGGGAGCGAACATCAATAATGCATACCCCGCAATTCCACACAAAAGAGGAACAAGATTGATTTTTGTAAACACCTTTTGCTTTTGGATCAACTGAATCATCATATGTACACATACAAAGACAATCGGAATCAACCCCATTTGCTCATATGTAAATCCGCTGACAAAAAACAATACACTTATGAGAAGCGTATTGCTTTTCCTTCGTTTTTCTCGTATAAACAAATAGATTGCTGGCAGGATTAACGCCAATGGCCAAAAGTACAATACTGAAGCGGTGTACCAATATATTCCATTTTTCAGTATTACTTGGGGTATTAAAAAATATAAACAACACAGGAGACCGGCCAAAAGAGGCGCCTCCTTTTTTTTCTGGTACACACAGGCAATTTTATATGAATAAAACGCAACAATAACCGTAACCAGTGTTTGAACCAGGCGAATCAGCCACAGCCCTCCTTTGATCAGCAGAATCTCAACAAAAAAAGGGCCGATTCTCCCACCCCACACCATATAGTGCTGTCCTAAATAGTATAGAATATCTCCCAAATTGTAGCTGGTACCTGTCACGCCGGCATCTACGGCGTAAGAAAGCGAGGCGTATCCATAGTCGTCAAAATACAGGTATATCTGCATATTTTGCAAATAAATTAAAATTCCATATAGAAGAAAAATGAACACAACCGCAAATGCTTTTTTATTCTGTTTCTTTTTTCCCAGTGTCTCCACGCCACATTCTCCTCTTAGCGTCTTTGCTTGTGAGCGTTCCACTTCCCATGTTTTTTTTCATATATTGCTTTATTTTTCTCAAATAACGTATTATATGTCCTGTCATCGAGCTTTGAAAAGGATTGCTTGCCAACATGATGCACAAAAACATCCTCTGCACATACGACCCGCAGGCCTTGTTTATGTATTCGCTGGGCATAATCGTCGTCCTCAAACATTCCCATGCCAAACGCCTCGTCAATCTCTCCGGTTTTTTGATAAGTAGTACGTGTCATGGCAACACAAAACATTGCTAAAATAGCTATATCAAAAACTTCGCCCTTATGGATGCTTGTATATTTTGCAGCAAACTCATCCATCTGGGAATAGTCTGCATATGCAACAGGAATCTGCGCTTCATTTGCAATACAGTTCGTTACCGGCCCCACCATTCCAACTTTGTCATCCTTTAAATGAGATATCAAATCATTAAGCCAATAAGGGGTGACAACCGTATCATTATTTAACAATACTATATAATCACCTTCCGCTGCACGGATTCCATCATTGTTTCCCCCTGCAAATCCACGATTCTCTTGATTCAGGATCACCTTCATATTCGAATGCAGTTTAGAAACGGCCCTTAAATATTCAGGGGTTCCATCCGACGATGCATTATCTACGACAACAACTTCGTAATTACTATATTTTGTTTTTGAAAAAATACTGTTCAGACATTCTTGATTCAGCTGCAGATTGTTGTATGTTATAATTATAATACTGGCTTTTTTCGCATCCCGGGGGCGCGGAAGCAAATGCTTCTGGATATCTTCAATTCTGCATAGCCAATCGTTCCGGCGTGCAAATTCTATCCGTTCTTCCTCATTGGCGAGTCCGTCAGTTCCATTCACGCAGCGCTCAATCGCGGAAGCAAATCCTTCTGCATCATTTTCCAGCAAAGCAAATCTTCCTTCATATTCCGCCAATTCAGGAATTTTCGTCGCGACGATCTTTTTCCCGGCGCTTAAATATTCATAGAACTTAACAGGGTTCGTCGCCTTTATCAACTCAAGAGAGGAATCAAAGGGGATTAGGGCGACATCAAATGAGCTTAAATATTGCGGCAACTCTTCATATCCTTTTTCGCCCAGAAATTTTACATTGCTCAAAGTTTGAAGTTTTTCCACATTACCATGCGTGTAGTCTCCAATCAATACGAAATCATAACCCGTCAGTTTTTTGGCAGATTGATAAATAAGCTCGTGCGCGAACCAGTCGGCGATTGCCCCGTAATATCCGATGACCGGCCGTTCGTTTTTGTGACCGTTCACCGCTTGATTGAAATGAGAAAACTCCGTCCCATTCCGAACCATCTCTACATTTGTATTAACAGCCTGAGCCTTTTGATACAAGTACTCCGAAGAGGCAAAAATAACATCGCTCTTTTCGCGCAATTTTTCAAATGAGGGAAGCAGTAATGCATTATCGTTTGTTTCTGTAAAACCGCCAAAGTCATCCAGATAATCAAAAACTATTTTTAAATTGTATTGAGCGGCTAATTTCTCTACAATAGGCTGCCAAAGCGGATATTCAACAATAAGCGTCGCATTTCGTATATTGTGAGATTTAATTACATCTTCCAGAGCACGATAAACATCGTATATTTCCTCGCAGCTGCTCACATGATAAATATTAGAAACGCATGCTTGTAAACTTATACATGCGACTCCTTTCTTATTTTCCACTGCCGTCCGGTCAAACGTCGAGTTTACATAAAACACTCTATTTCCTAACCGCGCAAGGCCTGCCGCAATATGCTGCGGGCGCTGGAAACGATAGTCCCAGTCTATAACGGAAAGTACCACAACATCATTTTCCAAGTCTACTGTTTTTTCCACCTGTAACAGCGTCTGCGTCAAAGTATCGCATGCCGTCTCCTGTTCGTCGAGGCGAATCGCAAATTTTAGCTTCTTTACGTCCCCCTTATACACACATCGAAAAACTTTATCATAAAATTTTTCAAGCTGAGTATCTGATTCCGCAAATAAAATTCCTTTTTTAAAATTTTTCTCTATCAGGTCCAAAGCCGAGGCCATTTCCTCCGGCTGTATTGTCATTAAAAGATGATCTGTGGCAACCTTGATATCATCCGCCGTTTCAATTGAATAGTACCCCAAATCGGCGGCAGCTTGCGCCATTGTATGTTGGTTTTTTCCAAACACAAGGACATATTGACCGGTATAGTTTCTCAATCCAACATCCAACTGAATCATTCTTGATGTTTTTTCTTCCACCGCTGTACTTTTTTTGAGAATTTTTTTAAGGCCTTTCGCCATTTTCCTTACAAATGGATGCCTCGCCGCAAAGCGATAGGCTTTATCCGCAACTCTGTGCAGTATCTCTATATTTTTTTGATGAAGCTGCGTTTCGGCATCACTACACCGTTTTCTCCAGTTATAAATTTCTTGCTCACTGTCAAATAGCCGACGCGTATAGTAGGAATTCTGGCATTCCAATATATTCTCTGTTTGCTGCTCTTTTCTAAGAGATTTTTGCCACCGGTTACTGCTGTTCCTCAGCAATGCACTCTGCCGAAAAATAACATTGTACAACAAAGATAAATTTTGCAAATCATGCGCTGATTCTTCCATTCGGCTTCTGACTACATCATTAACTTCAATCCGAATAGGTGGGTTTTCGTCCTTTTCCGGAGCGTATATCATTATCAACTGCTTACCTGGCCACGGCGTATGATCCAGCCCCGATGTGTCGAATATCGCAAAATCAATCACCTTATATCCACCGCATTGATTCAATACGTTATTTTCATCGAATCGATAGACATGCTCTTCCTGCATCTCTTCTTCCGGCTCTTCCCACGGAACTGCGATTATAATATAGTTAGGTTTGCTTTCCGTGAGCCGCTCTAAAACATTCCAGGGTTCATCAAAATGCTCCATCGTATTAGAGCAAATAAGCACTTTTTCCGGATACTTTTCTTCAAAGAGATTCGCTGTTTTAAAAGGAAACTCCGGATAATCCTGCCGGGCACGCAGAATTGCAGCTTCAGAGAAATCATATCCTACGATTTGATTTGCGGGAAATTCAGCATGGAGGATGGGCAGCCCGTCTCCCTCACCGCAGCTCACGTCACCAATGCTATATTGCTTTTCGCGTATTTCATCTGTAATTTTCTGAGGGAGCGCCATTAAAATAAGAGAGGAAAAAAACATCGTTTGTGTCTTTCCCCCGTTTTCGTCCCAGCTTTTACCGAATTTTTGATTCCAGTATTCTAATGTATTAATATTAGTCTGCTGCATTTATTCTTCATCCTTTAACGTCACTTTACAGGGTGGTGCAAACATTCCAAATATATGATCCGGTGCAAAATTCTTAAAATATTTTACACCTTCTATATATTCATAATAGGAAATTGCCGCCTGGCTCCTGTCCTCAATCGCTACAACCAGCATATATTCTCCCTTTGCCAGCATATGATTCACATCAAATTGAATCGTATACGTTTTATGGCCCGGCTGGAATACTATGTTATAATCTACACTGCAAAAAACGATCAAATCCGCACCGTCACGATTCTTTACAGAAATCGCCGCCGACAGGTATTTATAATTTAATTCTTTATCTCCCTTGAATTCAATTTTAACACGAAACGGCTTATCATATTCCGTATACAAAAGTTCTTTTCCATTCAGGTCAGTCATGGAAACACTGGTAATAAGACCTTCTTTTGTTCCCCAGTGTGCAATCGGCTTGTTTTCATGGACATTATCCCAATTTTTTTCAGGTATCTTCTGTCCTTCCTGCACATTGGCATCGAGTGAGGCTGCCTGCTTCTCATCAGTTGCTCCATCGTTCGCTTTCCCATCACTTAATTCGCCGCCAGTTTCTTCTTGCTCATAGCTCTCCTTAATGACATTTGTATACATAAATTCCGTATATTGAGCCGTGATATATAAAGGGTCGCCTTCAGCAACGATCTTGCCTTTATCCATCCACATTGCCCTGTCGCAAAAGTTACGAACCATGCCAATGTCGTGCCCCACATATAAAATAGTAGCGCCTTTTTCTTTGAATTCTTTAAACTTATTGAAAGACTTCGCTTGAAACCGCAGGTCCCCCACACTTAAAATTTCATCAACGATCAGCACATCCGGATCAACATTGATTGCGCATGCAAATGCAAGCCGTGCAAACATACCGCTCGAATAAGTTTTTACAGGCTGATGGATGTGGTCTCCGATATCGGCAAATGAGATAATATCATCCAGACGTTCCTTGATCTCGTCGTCGCTCAAGCCCATAATCGTGCAATAGAAAAAAATATTTTCTATTCCCGAATACTCCATATTAAATCCCGTACCCAACTCCAAAAGAGAAGATATCCGCCCTGTAACACGAACATTCCCAGTTGTCGGGGTCAACACCCCTGTAATAATCTTCAGCAGCGTCGATTTCCCCGCACCGTTTCTGCCCACGATGCCCAATATTTCTCCGCCTTTTACCTTAAAAGAAACGTCTGTCAATGCAGAAAAATCCGTATGATAGCTTTTTTTTCTGACACTAAACGCTTCTTTAAACCTGTCTATTTGGTTTTCATACATCCGGTAAGATTTTGATATATGTTCGACTTCAACTTTATATTCCTGTTCTTCCATCCTAAGCTCCTTACAATACGTCCGCAAAATGGGGCTTCAATTTATTGTATATCGTAATACCGATCACAAACAGTACCCCGGTAAATACCCAAAAATAAAGGGTGACTTCCCCATGCTCAAAAAACCATGCTCTTGACAATAAGCTGTCCCGGTAGCCTTCGATAATATAAAAGAAAGGATTCAGGTTTTCAATCCATGCATATCCTTTCAGTATACTCGCCTGCCACGCGATTGGCGTCATCCACATGCCTACCATAAGAAAGATTCCTATCAATTGATTCATATCCCGGAAAAACACCATAATAGAGGAAAATATCAAACCTATTGCAAATAACAGCATAATAGAGCAGAACATATAATAAATAAGCTGTATCGTATAGACTGTTGGAAAATATCCCATAATCAGCGCTACCACAAATACCAGGATCATAAAGCAAACATGCACGAACATAGACGAAAATATTTTTACCAAGGGTAGAATATTGACATTGAAAATAACTTTTTTGACCAAATAGCTATATTCCGTAAAACTGTTGCTTGAGGAACTGATGGCCTCTGAAATAAACAGCCAGGGAACAATGCCGCATATGAACCATAAAGCATATGGAGCTCCCTCAACAGGGCCACTATTGAAAACAAATCCAAAAACAAACCAATAAACAATGATTTGAAGCAATGGAGTCACAAAAGACCACATGTTCCCAAATATTGCCCCTGCGTATCTCCGTTTCACATCCTTTTTGGTTAATGCCAATACGAGACGTCTATTTTTAAAAACATCCGCCACGAAGCTCCCAACATTACGAAATATTTTCATAAGACTATTTTTCTTCCTTTGCCCGCTCTAAAATCGCACTAATAATCCGCTCGCTTGCATGTCCATCTCCATACGGATTTACAGCCTTTGCCATTTTATCATATTCGCCTGGATTGTCAATTAAGGTCCTTGCTGCCGCAACAATATCGTCTTTCTCTATCCCGACTACACGCACCGTTCCCATTTCTACGGCTTCCGGCCTTTCGGTTTCTGTACGCAGTACCAAGACCGGTATTCCGAAATAGGGGGCCTCTTCCTGCAAGCCGCCCGAATCCGTCATCACGAGAAAACTTCGCGCCATCATATTATGCATATCCGTCACAGAAATCGGATCGATCAACGAGATATTTTTTTTGTTGCCCAATATCCGGAACACAGTTTCGCGTACAGCCGGATTCAAATGAACCGGGTAGACAAAATGAAGATTCGAATATTTCCCGGCTAATTCCAAAACGGCATTGCATATATTCTCAAGCGGTTTCCCAAGATTTTCCCTTCTATGTGCAGTCATCAATACAAACTGTTTTTCTGCAAACGGCAATTGATTCAGCTCTTCATTTTCGAATTGATAATTTTTTTTCACCGTCGTCTTAAACGCATCGATTACCGTATTACCCGTTACAAAAATATTTCTGCTAATATTTTCTTTTAAAAGATTCTCTTTGTTTTGCTCTGTTGGAGAAAAATGCAATTCAGCAATATCTCCCGTAAGGGTACGGTTCATCTCCTCCGGAAATGGAGAATATTTATCATAAGTCCGCAGACCTGCTTCAACATGTCCCACGGGGACTTTACAATAAAAAGCAGCAAGCGCTGCCGCAAAGCTCGTGGTGGTATCTCCGTGCACTAAAATAATGTCCGGCCTGCTCTTCTCGATTACCTCTTTTAAACCACAGATTACTTTTGCTGTGATGTCAAAAAGTGTCTGGCAATCGCTCATTACGTTCAGGTCATAATCCGGTTTGATTTCAAATACTTCGAGCACTTGATCCAACATTTGCCGATGCTGCGCCGTAATACATACGATGCTTTCTATTTCACTGCAGCCCTCCATCTCTTTTACAAGAGGGCACATTTTAATCGCTTCAGGACGCGTACCAAACACGCTTAATACCTTAATCATAACCACTTACAATATTTCCTCTACTCTTTTTAGATATGCTTTATATTATACCATATTTTCCTATATTCGTCATTTTAATTCCACAGTATTTGCAGATTATGATATTTTTCTAAATATATTTATTACTGCCTTAATCGCTTTATTTGCCTTGCTAATTTGTCTATATAACTTGCGTAATAAGACCTCTTGGCATTTTTCTTGAAACAAAGCCTTTAATCATTTATAATTATTTTAGCTAAGCGTAACAATATATACTCAAGAGGTTAATATATGCATTCACTCAGACCATCGCTTCGCAAATCATACATCGTATTCATTGTTTTTCTAATTATTTTAGTTTTATTTTGTATGCGTGGAATAGACTTGGAAAAAGATGTTCCCAACCTGGGACTTGCAATGTATCAGCCTATTGACGAAGGCGCTTATTCTACGGTTGCAATCAATTTAAGCCATTATGGTAATCTTCATACCACACCTGATGGCTTTGAGTTGCAAACTTCTCCGCATTTCCGTTCAAATATGCTTGGCAACTCTATACAGTATATAACTTTCCAATTTTTCGGCAATAATTTTTATGGAATGCGTCTGCCGTCTGTTTTCTGTGCCATAGGTATCTTTTTTCTCTTAGCCTGTAGCATCAAAGAATTAAATCATTTATTTGGCGAAAATAAAAAGCGATATCGAATTGCGTTATTGGTTATTCTTGCATATATGTGTGCCGATTTCATTTTCTTGGTTGCAAGCCGTCAATTTGAGCCCAGTATTTTTCGTTGCTTTTTTACTTTGCTTACTTTCTATATTTTTCTTAAGCAACGAAAATCTAAGCGAATGCGCTATTTTTGGTTAGCTTTTTTAAGTATTGCGTCCATTTTTTTTGTATATTTATCTAATTTTTTTGTATTGGTCATCGGATTATTTATCTGCATTGTTCTAATTTTGCAAAAAAATAAAAAAGATTTTTGGCATGCGTTTTCGTTTTACTGTCTTGGTGCCGTCGTGGCATTTCTAATAGCGGAACTTTATTATCGTCTTGTGTGGGATACTACTGCCATACAAAATCTGCTCGCCGCTTTCTCTACCTTTGCCCAAATACAGGATTATACGGTCATTACACAGAATGCATCACCAATATTATTTTTAAAGAATATAGCTGCTTTTTTTACTTCGAATATATTCTTTTATAATCCCTTGCTTTTGATCCTCACTTTGTGGTCTTTAATTATCAATTTATGGATCGTTTTAAAGAAAAAAGATTTAATATATGCTTTTATAATTGGCGCTATTCTAGGCCTCCTGTTTCAAACCGCTTTTTCGGAGGACTACATCATGCGTAAAAGTCTTGTGCTATTACCTCTTTTATTGATTAATGTTATGTTGGCTTTCTATAAATCCAAAGATTTCCTAAAAATATTACAAGTTCTAAAGCCCATAACAAAGTATGTACTGTTTGCTATTTTTTCTATTTTAATCATATTCATTTTATGGAAATCATTTCGTGTACGGTACGATGTATATATCGCAGATTTTTCGGCTTCAGACCTAGAGTTTTTAATTGTTTTTTCTGCATTACAATGTATTGGCTCTCTCCTATATCTTTACTGCACCTTCATCCATAAAGCAAATATTAAAAGATTATCATCCGCTGCATTTTCAATTGCCTTAATTTGTGTCTTTTCCAGCAATGTTTACTTCTCATTTTCGCAGGTATATTGCAATCAGCTATATACCGAGAAACAGGTCGCTCTTGATTTAGGCAAATTTACTGGAGCTAACTATATAATGGGTCCCTATGTATATGAGTACTCACTTTATAATGAAATCTATCCGCTCGTCACCACACAGTCCCAGTATACGGAATATACAAATTCTCCGTTGATACAATACTATTTTGATTATGCAGATTCCAGTTATGAGCAACACATTAATGAACAGATATTTTCCGAAAGCGATTACAGATTCAAACTATTCCACACATTTTCTCGTTCATTTATCCAACGTGGGTTGGACGGAACCGTAGGATTATATAAAAAGATTCAAATTTCAGATTCACATCCATATAAATAAGTCGATAACGTATAGTAAGTTTCGCAAATAAGAAAAGGCATAAAGCAGTCTATTGAAAGCTGGTACACGGCAACGTAGAAAAACTTTGAACGATTTGCTGGAGATAAGTTTCGCAAAAAAAGGCATAGAAGGAGTCTATGGTAAAATTGAGATTGACGAAAAAACAATTTGCCAAAGGAGACTAAATCTATGCCTGAGAAAATCATACAACTAAACGAAGGAGCAATCAAGGACGAATTAAAAGAACTGGTGCGCGGCAGCGTGGAGGAAACCCTGAATGACTTGTTGGAGAAAGAAGCATTGGAGCTTACCAACGCCGCCAGGTACGAGCGTACGGCAGAACGTCAGGGATATCGCTCGGGCCACTATACGAGGAACCTAACCACGACCAGCGGCGATGTGGAGCTCAAGATACCCAGACTCAAAGGCGTATCGTTTGAGATGGCGATCATCGAGCGGTACCGCCGCCGGGAGAGCAGCGTAGAGGAAGCGCTGATCGAGATGTATCTGGCCGGAGTATCGGTTCGCCGGGTGGAGGATATTACCGAAGCCCTATGAGGCAGCAAGGTATCGCCGTCCACGATCGGCGAATTGAATAATAAAACATATGGGCATATTGAGGGATGGAGGAATCGACCGCTCCAAGGTGGCGAATACGAGAACATCAGCGTGCTCATAGCGCTTGGGGTAAACGAGGACGGCTACCGGGAAGTGATTGGCGCGGCCGAGGGTATGAGGGAAAACAAGACAAGCTGGGAATCGTTTTTCCGATGGCTGAAGGAACGCGGGCTTGACGGCGTCAGGCTGGTGGTGGGCGACAAGTGCATGGGCATGATGGACGCTGCACAGGAGGTCTTTCCTGAATCGAAATACCAACGCTGCACGGTACACTTCTATCGCAATGTATTCTCCGCCACGCTACGTAAACGCCTGAAGCTGGTTTCAAACATGCTTCAGGCGATCGCTCAGGAAAGTAAAGAAGCGTGAGAAGGCCAGGCAGGTAGCGGAAACCCTGCGAAGCATGAAGCTTGGGGAAGCGGCGAAGAAGGTCGAGGACAGCATAGAAAAAAACTTTTACCTACACGGAATTTCCGTATGAACACTGGCTGCGGATACGAACGAACAAGGTCATTGAACGACTTAACCGAGATATCCGGTGGCAGAGGCATGTGGTTGGAACATTCCCCAGACGGGAACTCGGCGTTGATGCTGGCGTGTGCCCTACCCAGTTATGGTATGTAGCCGGAACCCAGTAGTGTTCTAAGAAATACCTGAACATGAAGCACTTAGAGAACATGGATTCTGACGCCGGTTCGCTGGCAGGCTGAGCCCACTCACCATTGACTGCTTGTATGAATTTGCGAAAAACTATTGACGGTGAGACCGTTTCAAGGATTGTGTAAACCTCTGTTGGGATGTAGAATAGAGAAC
>NZ_MAIQ01000020.1 GCF_001678845.1 Christensenella intestinihominis | reverse complement strand
GCGCCGTATGAGGGAAGACGCGATAAGATTTTCAACAATCCCTGCGAAAAATAGATCGCTTATCGCTTAAAATGAACGAGTCAAATATTGGAACACCAGATAATTTTAGGAGGATACTGAAATGAGTTACAAGGAAACCCTGCTTGATCCGATTAAGATCGGCACAAGAGAGTGCAAAAACAGATTTTTCGTGCAGGCAATGGAATGCACGGACGCAGATGCGGACGGTAATCCGACCGACCTTACTTTACAGAGATATGAAAACCTGTATAAGGGCGGCTGGGGCCTGGTCGACCTGGAAGCAATTTCCATCACACAGGAAAGCCGCTCCAGAATGAACCAGCTGATGATTATGGAAAAGAACGTTCCCGCTCTTACTCAATTTATGAAGAGGCTGAAGGAAGTCAACAAAGACGTACTGAATGTGTTCCAGTTGACGCATTCCGGCGAACTGAGCAATCCGAAGTTTTCCCGCAGGGTAACGGTGATGCCTTCTTACAGCTATGGCGGGGACCTGCTTTCGGAAGAGGAAGTGGATAAAATCATCGACGATTTTGTTTTGGCTGCCAAGATCGCCCATGACGTTGGGGCGGACGGCATCGACATGAAGCTGTGCCACGGCTACCTTGGTTCGCAAATCCTGCGCCCGTTTAACAGCCGTAAGTGGAAATACGGCGGAAGTTGGGAGAACAGAAGGCGCTTTGCTTTTGACCTGTATGAGAGAATTGCCAAGGAAATCAACGATAAGAATTTCCTGATCGGTTCCAAAATTTCCGCATGGGAGGGCTTCCCGGGCGGTTTCGGAACGGAAGGCCCGGATTCGCCGATCCTTGACCTGACAGAGCCGCTCGACCTGATTAAAGGCCTTGAAGAGCGCGGGGCGCAGTACATTGTCCAGTCCGCAGGCAGCCCGTCGATCACGGTTACGCTCACGCAGGCGGAAAAGAACTATCCTTATGTTGCTTATCTGCATCCGTATTTCCAGAAGGAGTTCAAAAAGGTTCTTAAGCCGGAAACCGTCCTGATCGGCTCCAACTATTCCGTATGGGGCAATGGAAACAAGAACCTGCAGATGATCGATCCGAAAGACAACACGATGTTCAAGGTTGGTTCGCATAACATCGAAAGAGGTATTGTGGACATGATCGGCCTTGGCCGCCAGTCCTTCGCTGATCCGCTGCTGCCCAAAAAGCTTGCAGACGGCAACGAGAAAGACATTCATTTCTGCACGCTGTGCGATAATTGCCTTGAGCTGTTGATCAGGCAGGAGCGTATCGGATGCTGCACATACAATAAGTATTACACAAATGTTTTGGTAAACGTACGCAAGGAAAAAGGAAAATTAACCCAGAATCACACCTGATTTGTGGGAGAGTAAGCAAGTGATAAAGGCCGCGGGGGCATAGATTTGACCCCGCGGCCCATAATCAAATAAGGATAAACAGAACGAAAAATAGCGGGGCCATATTGTATTGCACCATTGTTTATGGTAAAATATATTGGTCAGTGTTAGTGTTTGTTTTTATGCCGAAGTGGCGGAACTGGCAGACGCACAGGACTTAAAATCCTGCGGGATTTAACCCCCGTACCGGTTCGATCCCGGTCTTCGGCACCAAAACCGTTCTGTTTGATAATGGAACGGTTTTTTTGTGGAATCACCGTGGCAAAAATGTGAATTGCAGGCGTTACTAACATTTTTGTAAACAAAAGGAAATAATGATTGACAAAGGGAATTAAATTCTGTACGATACATATGATTCTACACAAGGAATAATTTTGGATGAGTACTGTGACGGCGCTGAAATAAGCGTAAATTCTGCAAAGTAATATTAAAAAGACAGAAATGCGAATAAACATTAACATATGATAGCAAAAGCTTTCTAAAAAGCAGCTTAAAGAGAGAACAAATAACAGGAGATTGATAATAAATACAAAAAAGTAGTTGAAAATTGAAGTCACGTGAAGTATAATACAACCGTAATGAGGAAATTCACGATGAACTATTCTTGAATCACATTTATTCAGCTCAATATGGGGTATAAACCCTGTTTGAGATATTAAGAACTAAGTAGGAGGAAACAAAACATGAAAAAGTCTTTGGTTCTTGTGGTCTGCGTTATCTTAGCTGTTGCTATGTTCGCTGGCTGCGCAGCACCGGCGGCAACGCCGTCTGCAGAGGCTTCTACGGAAGCGTCTGTTGAAGCGTCCACGGAAGCGTCTGCAGAGGCTTCTACGGAAGCATCTGAACCTGCAGCGGACGGCAAAGGCCCGCTCGTAGGTATCTCGGTACCGAACAACCCGACGGGTTGGGTTGCGGCAGTTCAGTGGTCTGCAAAGCAGACGGCTGAAGAGCTTGGCCTCAACTACGTGCTGGTTGCATCTGACAGCGTAAACGATCAGGCAAACAAGATCGACGAGCTGATCCAGATGGGTTGCGAGTACATCGTAATGATGCCTGACAACGACGAACTGGCAGTTGCTGCACAGAAGGTTCTCGATGCCGGTATCACGCTGATCGACTTCGACCGTACGCTGGGTGATGTACAGCCTGACTACTATGTAGCTGGCGACAACACCGGTATGGGCGTTGCAGGCGGCGAATACATCGTTGACAAACTCGGCCCGGACGGCGGCAAGGTTGTTATCATGAACATCCCGTCCTATGGCGAGATTTTCACGGAACGTGTTGATGGTTTCAAATCCGTTGCGGCTGAGCATCCGGAACTCGAAATCATCGGCGAATATGCTTCCGACAACGGCGCTCCTGAGACGGTTCTGACAGTTATGTCCGACGTACTCACGGCTAACCCGGAAATCGATGCAATCTACTCTTCCGACGATGAAATGTCCCAGGGTATCCTGCAGGCTATCAAAGAAGCCGGCAGAACGGACATCAAAGTTATCACCGGTGGTGGCGGCGCGAAGACCTACTTCGACCTGTTCGATGATTATCCGGACATCTGGGTTTCTTCTCAGACGTACGCTCCTTACATGATGGCTGACGCAGTTAAAATTGCTGACAAGCTGATCAAGGGCGAAACAGTTGAGCAGAAGACAATCATCCCGACGTCGAATGTTGACCGCGAAAATGTTGAGCAGTATCTGAAAGACAACAACATCACGGAGGATGCTCCTTACTAAGCATAGCTTTGTGAAGAGAATGTGACTATGAAGAAATATCCAACGGGGCCATCATGACCCCGTTGGATTATTTCAAGAGGATTTTTGTAACTGGCAGTGATGAGAGAAAATTGCCAGACCATGAGCGAGGGAGACATACGTAAATGGAATATGCACTGAAAATGAATAGTATAAACAAAGGTTTCAGCGGCGTTCCCGTATTAAAAAACGTTGATTTCAGCGTGGAAAAAGGAAAAATTCACGCACTGCTTGGTGAAAATGGCGCCGGCAAGACAACGCTGATGAACATTTTAGGCGGGGTCATTTCCATGGACAGCGGCAGTATTGAATTGTTTGGGGATCCGGTGAAAATATCAAATCCGGCTGAGGCACAAAAAAACAGAGTCGCGTTTATTCATCAGGAATTGAATGTTGTAAACGACTTGTTCGTATATGAAAATATGTTTTTGGGACATGAATTGCATAAGGGCGCGACAATGGATGCAAGCACCATGATTCAAAAAACGAAAGAAGTTTTTGAACGAATGCATGTTGAAATTGACCCGCGGGCCATGATGGGGGATTTGCAGGCCTCTTACAAGCAGATTGTCGAGATTGCGAAATCTGTTCTGATGGACGCCAAACTCATCATCATGGATGAGCCGACGACGTCCCTGACCCAGCCCGAAGTAGAAAACGTGTTTTCGATTATGCGCAACCTGATCGAGGAGCATGACGTTACCATTATTTTTATTTCGCATAAACTGGGGGAAGTTGTCGAATTCTGTGATTACTATACTGTACTGCGGAATGGAGAAATGGTCGGGACGCATCCGATCAAGTCTGAAAATGGAGAGCTTGCGAAGCAGGCTGACATTGCCAGGATGATGGTTGGTAAAAGTGTCATGGATGTAGAGGTATATAAGCCTCATGAAATCGGAGAGGTCATCCTGAAGGCGAGCGATTTATGCATTGAAAAGCATGTCGATCATGTAAGTTTCGATTTGCATGCGGGAGAAATCCTTGGCATTACCGGATTGCTCGGGGATGGTAAAGACGAATTGGTACGCGGTTTGTTCGGCGATATGCCTTTTGCCAGCGGAACAATTGAGAAAAACGGGAAAGTTGTAAAGTATAACCATCCTGCGAAAGCGAAAAAAGCAGGAATTGGAATGCTTCCCTCTAACCGGAAAGAAAATGCAATCATAAAAGACTTGACCGTTATGCAGAACATGACGATTGTCACGTTGGATCAATATAAGAACGGATTGTCCCTTTCACGTGCGAAAGAAAGCAAAGTTGCTTTGGAATACAAGGAAAAGCTGAATATAAAAGTGGACAATCTTGCCAATCTGATTACGAGCCTTTCCGGCGGAAATCAGCAGAAAGTGGTACTTGCAAAATGGTTGACCGCAGACCCTGATATTATGATCCTGTCAAACCCGACGCAAGGCGTTGATGTTGGCGCTAAAAATGAAATATATGGAATTATTATGGAACTTGCAAAGGCGGGGATGGGAATCATTGTTACTTCAGGTGAAGCACAGGAAATCTTAAAAATTTGCGACCGTGTATTGGTTATGTATCATGGCGTACTTAAGGGAGAACTGCAGCGCAGCGAGCTCTCTGAAGAAGCCATTATGATACTCTCTACCGGCGGTATATTAGACTGAGAGGGGGCAAAATAATGTCTGAAGAAGTAAAAGAGATGAAAAAGAATACCGGGTGGCATAAATTTGTCAGGGAATATTCCATTATCCTGGTAGCCGTTGGCTTGATCATTGTAGCTACGATCCTGGGTGGCGCAACGTTCATGAACGGACAAAACTTTATCAATATATTCCGTAATAACACGGTGCTTGGAATTATCGCTTTCGGTATGGCGTTTGTCATCATTACCGGAAATATCGATTTGTCGGTCGGTACGCAACTTGTTGTCGTCGGTATCGTCCTGCTGTCCGTACTGAACGCGACAGGGAACATTGTTATTGCGCTGATTGTGGCGGTACTCTTTAGTTGCGGATTGTCGGCAGGCGTAGGCGCAATCATAACCAAAGGACGGGTTCCGTCGTTTATCGTTACGTTGGGTATGCAGTACATTTACCGTTCACTGGCAATCTTTATTTTGGACGCACGGGGAATTTCCGGTGAAGTAGATGCATTCCAGCAGATTTCAAACTATGAAATCGGTGGGGTTTTCCCGCTGCCGCTGATCTATTTCGCGGTTGTTTTCTTTGTCTGCTTCTACATTTCCAAGTATACGGTGCTTGGACGGAGAATCTATGCGGTCGGTTCCAACGAACGGGCGACAAGGCTTTCCGGTATTAACACAGATAAGGTCAAAATCATGGCCTTCCTGCTCATGGGCATCACAGTTGCAATTGCAACGATTATTGAGGCTTCCAGAATGAATTCCATCAACTCGGCTTCTTCCGGTAACGGATACGAGCTGAATGCAATCGCTATGGCGGTTGTCGGTGGTATCGCCATGGAAGGTGGTAAAGGCCACATGATTGGCGTTCTGTTCGGTGTTATCATACTGGGTGTTATCAATAACATCCTGACGATCGTCGGCATGAACGTATATCTGGTCAATGCAGTAAAAGGCGCAATTATTATCGGCGCAGTGCTGTTGCAGCATAAGAAAAGGGATTAAACAAATCCAAAAGCAAAACAAAACTCCTGTTTGCCGATTGGGCGGACAGGAGTTTTTCTTTATCCTGTCAAAAGAAAGACACAGGATTTCAATAGAAAAAATGTTGGAAAGCCGCTTTCATATTGACACCTTTTTATATAAGCATTATAATGATAACAAACGAAAATAAACAATTGCAAATAAAAACATTATTTTTATTCATGTGAAAATGAAATAGGAGGATTGATGATGCAGTATATTATTTCTTTGGACATTGGGACACAAGGGACAAAATGTATTCTTTTCGATACGGATATGAACATGGTGGCGGATGCGTTTGAAGTGTCCAACCTGATCAGCCCGAAGCCGGGAGTGGTATGGCAGGAAGCGGATGAAATCTATGGCTCCTGCGTACGGACCATAAAGGAAGTTATGGAAAAATCGCAGGTTTCGCCCTCTGACGTATGCTCCATCGGAATTGACAGCCAGTCTGCCGGGATTATGGGAGTAGGCGCCGACGGAGAGGCTTCTACCTATTATGATTCATGGCTTGATATGCGCTGCGGAAAATATATGCACGAAATGCAGCAGCGGGCCGGAAAGCGAATTATTGA
Organism: Christensenella intestinihominis; assembly: GCF_001678845.1. Taxonomy (GTDB): domain Bacteria; phylum Bacillota; class Clostridia; order Christensenellales; family Christensenellaceae; genus Christensenella; species Christensenella intestinihominis. The sequence continues at coordinate 8,886 of NZ_MAIQ01000020.1, read as the reverse complement.
AATCTGCGGCGGCCCGGCCTCCTATACGCATGGCCCTAAAATATTATGGTGGAAAAACGAGCAGCCGGAGGCTTACGCAAAGACGGCGAAATTTGTACTTCCAAGCGGATATGTGGTCGGAAAAATGTGCGGGTTGAAGGGGGAAGAAGCAACCTTTACGCATACCTGCATTCATTTTTCCAACTTAGGCGACAATCTGAAAAAGGAATGGTCCGACGAATTACTGGACCTGTTTGGCGTTGCGAAGGATAAAATGGCGCGTATCGCATCCTCCTTCGACATCGCCGGGAAGACGACGTCGGAGTTTGCAAAGCAAAGCGGCCTGATTGAAGGGATACCGGTTGTGGTAGGCGCGGGAGATACTGCCGCCGGGGCATTTGGTTCCGGTATGATCGAAACGGGTATGCTGATGGATACGGCTGGAACTGCGTCGGTGCTTTGCTGTGCATCGGATGAATACCACCCCGATACGGAATTCGAGACGCTGGTGCAAATGCCTTCCCCGGTCGAGGGGTTATGGCATCCGCTCGCATACATCAACGGCGGCGGCCTGTGCGTGAGATGGTTCCGCGATGAATTTACCGGAAAACCGGCAGCTTCCTATGATGACCTGATGGCCGAAGCAAAAGACCTTCCGGCCGGCAGCGAGGGAATTTTGTTTGTTCCCCATTTTAGCGGCCGGGTGCTGCCGAACAATCCCTACGTGAAAGGAAGCTTTATCGGGCTGGACTGGAAACATGGCAGGGGACATATGTATCGCGCGGTTATGGAAGGAATTGCCTATGAATATGCCTATTATTTCAACATCCTGAAAAAAGAGCATAAGAGCACCAAGTTTGAAAAGCTCTATACGACTGGCGGCGGTTCCAAGAGTCCGCTCTTTAACCAGATCAAGGCGGACGTCCTCGGTATTCCGGTCATTGCCTATGAACAGGGAGAAACGGCTCTTGCGGGCAGCGCAATTATCGCAGGCTGCGGGGTGGGAGCATTCAATGATTACAAAGAACCGATGAAAAATCTTGGAAAAGAAGGCGCTTCCTTCCAGCCGAACATGGAGAACCACGAGAAATACCAGAAATTTGCGGAACAGTACCTGAATGTAATCAGCGCCCTGGAACCGATCTATAAGAGTGACGTATATGAGATTGAAGGGTAGGAAAGGAAGGTTGAAGGAGTGAACAGAAACGGTGAAGACGGTATGTTTGCGGAAGAACGCAAGCATATGATTGTCGATTTGGTAAATAAAAATATCAAAACAACGGTAAATAATTTGTGCGAAGAGTTTTCCGTTTCTCCCGCAACCATTCGGAACGATTTGCGTGAGCTTGAGGAAGCGGGACTTTTAAAGCGGACGCACGGCGGGGCAATCAGCAATATTAAGGCAAATTATGAGCCGAACGCATATCAGAAGGAAGTAGAGCACGTCAACGAGAAAAAAGCGATTGCAAAACGTGCGGCACAGTATGTGCATGAAGGGGACACGATTGCCCTTGATACGGGGACTACGACGTTTGAGCTTGCGAAGCTGCTGGTGACGTATGAAAATTTAACGGTTGTGACAAACGACCTTCAAATTGCAGCTTTTTTGGAACGCAACGGGAAAGCCAACATCATTATGGCCGGCGGGGCGGTACGACGGAATTTCCATTGTACGGCAGGCCAGAAGGCGATCGATACGCTTTCCGACCTCAATGTAGATAAGACCTTCCTGGCAGCAAACGGCGTGAGTGTAAAACGCGGTATCTCGACCCCGAATATTGATACCGCCCACGTGAAGGAAAAGCTGGTGTCACTGGGTGATGAAGTAATCCTGCTTGTAGACAGTACGAAGTTTGATACGTCCACCTTTGTAAAGTTTGCGGACCTTAAGGATATCGACCTGATTATCACCGACAATGGGGTGGACCCTGAATATGTGGAGCTTCTTGAACGCGAGGATGTGACCACTGAAATTGCCTGAATGTAAGCAAAACGATACTATATTCATAAAAAGCGAAAATAAATGATAACAAAGTATTGCAAAACGATAATGGTTTCAGTATAATAAAGGTAATGGAAAACTTGAGCTTTCATACCAGATTTTAGGCGTTCCGGAGGAGGAAGAATATGAAAAACGGCAGAATTGGAATTTGTCTGATCGGCGCAGGACGCGCGGGCATGATTCATGCAAACAACTTCAAAAACAAGGTAAACGGCGCTTATATGGCGGCGGTTGTCGACGTTGTGGAAGATGCGGCAAAGGCGGCTGCGAAAGAGCTGGAAATAACAAAATATTATACGGACTATAAAGACGTACTGAAAGACGACGAGATTGATGCTGTGGTGGTTGTTTCTCCCACCAATCTGCACAAAGAGATTGTAATTAATTGCGCGAATGCAGGCAAGCACATTTTCTGCGAAAAGCCGATGGCAATGGATTCGCAGGAATGCGAAGAAATGGAAGCTGCCGCAAAGAAGAACAATATCAAGCTGCAGATTGGCTTTATGAGGCGGCATGACGCAAGCTTCATCCAGGCAAAAGAAGTGATTGACTCGGGTGTGATCGGCGATGTTGTATTGATCCGTTCCAACACGCGCGGCCCCAGCAAGCCGCGTCCGTGGATGTACGATATCAAAAAAAGCAATGGCGTTCTTGCCGAGCTCAATAGCCATGATATTGACTGCGTGAGATGGCTTGCGGGAAGCGAGATTAAATCCGTTTATGCGATTGCGGGGAATTACCGGAACCGTGAAGTTGCGGAAGAATATCCGGATTATTACGACAGTGTTGTGATGTCGGGCGTATTTGAAAACGGCGTTCAATATTCCATTGACGGTGCGGCTTATGTGCAGTATGGCTACGACGCGAAGGTCGAGGTTGTGGGTACGAAGGGCGTAATTCACATTGGGAAAGAGAACGGAAGCAACTATACGGTGGCTGCTCCGGAAAGCGGAATTTCCACGCCTTACATTAACAGCTGGATGACGCTCTTTAAAGACGCTTATCTTGCCGAAGATATCGGATTTGCGGAATGCATCCAGAATGATACGGAACCGAAGGTAACGGGGCACGACGGAAAAATGGCGGTGAAGATCGTGGAGATCGGAAACCAGTCGATTGCAGAAAAGCGCATTATTGAGCTTTAAGGAGGAATTTATGTTAGCATTAAGATTATATGGACCGAACGATATCCGGCTGGATGATATTCCGGTTCCCACGATTAACGAAGATGAAATTTTACTTAAGGTGGATGCGGCCGCCGTATGCGGTACGGATGTCCGTATGTGGCAGAACGGATATGCGGGAGTGGACGCGGAGCATCCGCGCGTACTTGGTCATGAATTCGGCGGAACGATCGTTGAGGTCGGAAAGAATGTAAAATTTTACCAAAAGGGCATGAAAGTGGCGCTTGCGCCGAATATCGGCTGCGGAATTTGCGACAGGTGTGTTGCAGGACAGCCTCATTTGTGCGATAATTATAGAGCGTTCGGGATTAACATGGACGGCGCGTTTGCCGAATATGTAAAAGTGCCGAAGGAAGCGATTATCTTTGGGAACCTGATGGTAATGCCGGAAGGGGTAACAGCGGAAGAAGCCGCGGTAAACGAACCGCTTTCCTGCGCATATAACGGTTCCTTGAAGTGCAACATCAAACCGGGAGAATATGTCCTGGTTGTGGGGGCGGGCCCGATTGGCATTATGCATGCGATGCTTGCCAAGATGGCCGGGGCGGCAAAGGTCATGATGAATGACCTGTCGGCGGAGCGCCTTGCGGAATGCGAAAAAATTATTCCGGGAATTGTGACCTACAGCGGCGACGATCTTCCGGGCTTTGTGCAGAAGCAGACCCGGGGAAAAGGCCTTGATGTAGCAATCACGGCATGCCCTGTGCCGGCCGTACAGGCGGCGATGCTTCCGCTGATGAATTATGGCGGCCGCGTGAATTTCTTTGGCGGCGTGCCGGCGGCAAAGCAGCCCGTGCCGATCGATACAAACCTTGTGCACTATAAAGAGCTGTTTCTTACAGGCTCGACGCGTGCCAGCATCTGCCAGTTCAGGCAGACCCTTGATTTTGTGTCGGAAGGCCTGATTGACATCAAGAGCATTATCACCGGGCATTATGATATTAAGGATATTCTGGTGGCGTTTGATAACGCGAAGGCCGCAAAAGGACTTAAGAATGTAATAACATTCGGATAAAGGAATGGGTGCAGATGAGTGATTTTGTAAGAACCGTAACAGGGGACGTTTCCCCGGAAACATTGGGGCATTGCCAATGCCATGAGCATATTTTCCTCGAGATGGACAAGTCTTACGAGGTAGCCCCGGTGCTGTATATGGACGACTACGAAAAATCTCTTGCTGAATTAAACGACTATCGTGCCGCGGGCGGCGGTGCGATAGTCGATGCACAACCCGTACTCGGCGGACGTATGGCAGAGCTGCTTGAAAAGGCATCTGCGGAAAGCGGCGTTAAAATTATTGCATCCACCGGTTTCCATAAGACGGTATTTTATTACGAGGACAGCTATATTTTCAAAAAAAGCGCCGACGAAATTGCAAGGCTTTATATCGGGGAAATTGAAGAGGGGATGCTTTCCTCCAAGCAGGATGGGGCAAAACGCCTTAACTGCCGGGCCGGGCAGATCAAAACGGCAATTGATAAAAATGGAATCCACGCAGATGCAACGTATGAAAAACTGTTTGAGGCCGCCGCGGATGCGGCGCTTTACACAGGAGCTCCCGTCATGGTTCATATCGAACAGGAGGCGGACGCGCTGCATGTAGTGGATTTTTTTGTGAAAAAGGGCCTGGGCCCGGAGCGTTTGCTTTTATGCCACCTTGACCGCGCGCGCTATGATTTCGGTTATAACAAAGAATGCGCACAAACGGGTGCGTTTATGGAGTATGATACAATTCACAGGCTAAAATATCATGATGATGTGAAAGAAGCGGAATTGATCGAATTCATGCTCAAAGAGGGATTTGCCGCGCAGATGCTTTTAGGACTGGATACGACAAACGCGCGGCTTCGCAGCTATGGCGCGAAAGACATGGGGCTTGATTTCATACTGAAAACGTTTATTCCTTTTATGGAAGGGCGTGGCATCGGGAAGCAAATTATGCATGAAATGCTTGTTGTAAATCCGCAGCAGGCATTGAAAATAAGTAAGGAATAAGAAAAAAGGAGTGTGTAAAAAAATGTTTAACTTTGAACCTGCAACGCAACCGACAATGTACTTCATTGGGGTGACCACAGGGAAGTCTTCCATCATGAAGGTATTCCCGGAATGGGCCAAGGCTCTCGGCCTCAAGGATACGGTCATGAAGGGGATCGATATTGAGATTCATGCGGAACCGGAAAAATACAGAAAGGTAGTCGAGTTCATCAAAAATGACCCGCTGTCCTATGGCGCGCTCGTGACGACGCATAAGATTGACCTTTACAATGCAACAAAAGATATGTTTGAATATCTCGATCCGTATGCGCAGAAGTTTGGCGAGCTGTCCTCTATTTCCAAGAGGGGCGATAAGCTGTGCGGACATGCGAAAGACCCGATTTCGAGCGGCCTTGCACTGGAAGAATTTGTTCCCAAAAACTATTGGAAAGATCATCCGGAAGCAGGCGTATTCATTATGGGTGCGGGCGGAAGCGCAATTTCCATGTGCTCCTATTTTATGCGCCCTGAATTTGAAGGGAACTATCCGGGCGAAATCATAATCGGCAACCGTTCCAAGCCGAGGCTGGACGAGATCGAAGCGATCAACAAGACGCTCAATCCGGGCAGTGTAAAATGCTCTTACTACCTGACCCCCGAACCGGGCCAGAATGATAAGGTTATGGAAAAAATGGGCAAGGGCTCGCTGATTATTAACGCGACCGGCCTTGGTAAGGACCGTCCGGGCAGCCCGCTCACGGATGCGGCGCAGTTCCCGCAGGATGGCCTCGTATGGGAAATCAACTATCGCGGAGACCTTTTGTTCATGCATCAGGCAGAAGCGCAGGCAAAGGAAAAGAACCTGCATGTGGAAGATGGCTGGAAGTATTTCATCTATGGATGGACCCAGGTTATTTCCGAAGTGTTTGATATTCCGATCGAAGGCAAGGTTCTTGATGAGCTTGATAAGATCGCTGCAAAATTCAACCAGAGGTAAATTGGAAGCAAAGAGGGTTCCGCTGCTGAACTGGCGGCGGAACCCTGATTCTTGGAATTCAGGCCTTTGCTGCGCCGCAGGCGCATAAGGGGGCATTCTCCAGTTGGCCGCATATGCGGCACTGATATTCGGAGGTTTAAATAAATGGGTAATGCGGAAAAATTTGATTGGGTACGCGGATTTACATGTGATTTTGATCTGGTAAACGGCCTTTCCAAAACAGCGGAAAGCACAAAACGTTATCTTTCCCAGATGAAGGGAATGTATGCGGATGATGCGGCTTTTGACAAAATGCTCGCAGGCGGGGATGATCCGCTTGTGTATGAGTTTTATGAGATGGGCGCGCCCGAACTTCCCGGTGATCTTGCATTTGGTACGAGCATCACATATCCGGGCAAGGTCGGGGACGAGTATTTCATGACGAAGGGGCATTTCCATACAATCCTCGACACCGGGGAAGTATATTACTGCCTGAGCGGGCACGGCTATATGCTGCTCGAGAGCCCGGAAGGGGATTGGTCCCTGCAGGAAATGACGGCCGGCGAGGCTGTCTATGTTCCCAAGCGTTATGCCCACAGGAGCATTAACATTGGCGATACGCCGCTGGTAACGTTCTTTGTATTCCGTGGAGATGCGGGCCATGATTATGGTACGATCGAGACGAAGGGTTACAGGAACCTTGTTGTGGAAAAAGACGGCAAAGCGGTGGCGGTGCCGAATCCTAAGTGGGGTGAATGAGCATGAAAATCCTGGTAACTCCCACTTCCTTCCTGAAGCCGGAGAATGCTGCGGCAAAGGCAAAGCTGGAAGCGTTTGCAGATGAAGTCGTTTATAATGACCTTGGACGGCCGTTGCAGGCGGAAGAAATACTCGAGCGTCTTGATGGCGTAGACGGTTACGTGGCCGGTCTCGATTATATTACCGCAGATGTGCTGGAGAAAGCGCCGGCATCCTTGAAGGTTATTTCCCGCTATGGCGCGGGGGTGGATCGTGTGGATATGCCTGCGGCAGCAGCAAAGGGAATTAAAGTGACCAATACGCCGGGGACAAATTCGGTGGCGGTTTGCGAACTTGCGTTTGCCCTGATGCTGTGTGCGGCGAGAAACGTTCCAAAACTCCATGCGGCGGTTGAAAAGGGCGAATGGCCCCGCAGCCAGGGCATCGAACTCCGCGGGAAAACGCTTGGCATCGTTGGCATGGGCGCAATCGGGAAAAATCTTGCGACACGGGCGAAAGCCTTTGGAATGACGGTCAATGCCTACGATCCGTATTTTGATGAAGCGTTTGCAAAGGAAAATGGAATTGGTAAAATGGACCTCGACGAGGTTCTCACTACATCGGATTTTATTTCCCTGCATGTACCGCTTAATGACTCTACCCGCCATATGATCGACGCGGCGAAAATTGCTGAAATGAAAGACGGCGCGGTTGTAATCAATACGGCGCGCGGCGGAATCATTGATGAGCAGGCAGCGGCAGACGCCGTGAAGAGCGGAAAGCTCGGCGGGCTCGGGCTCGATGCATTTGAACAGGAGCCGCTCATCGATTCTCCTTTAAAGGGACTCGATAATGTGATTTTTACCCCTCATACGGGTGCGCATACGGCGGAAGCGGTAAGCGGAATGGGCAGCATGGCGGTCGATAATGTGATCGCGGTTCTCTCGGGCGAGGATTGCCCGTATGTTTTAAACAAATAAGTAGGTGGATAATATGGAAAAATTAGAAGTTCTGAGAAGACTGGAAGAGTGCGGCGTTGTGGCGGTTGTGCGCGGCAACAATGAAGAAGAAGTCATGAAGATTATCGATGCGTGCATCGCAGGCGGAATCATCGGCATTGAAGTAACCTTTACGGTGCCGGGAGCTCTTGATATTATCAAAGCGCTTGCAAAGCGTTATGATCCGAAGGATGTACTGATCGGCGCGGGCACGGTGCTTGATCCGGAAACGGCTCGCGCGGCAATTCTCGCCGGCGCCCAGTTTGTCGTAGCGCCTTGCCTGAATGCAGATACGGTAAAAATGTGCCTGCGTTACCAGGTTGCCTGTATGCCCGGTGCCATGACGATTAAAGAGACGGTTGACTGCCTGGAAGCGGGCGCGGACATCGTGAAGCTGTTCCCGGGGAACCTTGCGGGTCCGAAGATGATTAAGAACATCAAGGGGCCGCTGCCGCAGGTGCGCATCATGCCGACGGGCGGCGTAAATGCTGCAAACGCAGGTGAATGGATTAAGGCCGGCGCGGTTGCGGTAGGCGCAGGCGGAGACCTTACAGCAGGAGCAAAAACAGGCGATTACGAGTCGATTACGCGGATTGCCAAGGAAATGGTCACGGCTGTAAAAGAAGCGCGTAAATAAGTATTCCATAAATTTTTTGATTTGTATACACGAGGGCTGCGGCAACCTATGTTCCGCAGCCTTTGCTGTATATTTGAAGAGAAGGATTCCGGGCGTAACAAGTAACATTTTATTCCGGGGAAGCGGTTCAATATGAAAAGTGAGCCGGGGACAGGCAAACGGAAAAATGTCCGTACATACTGTCAAAAAATTCATGCTATATTTCTTTCATTTCTGTTGACTTGAAGCGTTTTTTGGTATATCATAGAGACGTAAACAAACAGAAACCAACTAAAAACAACATTTTCAAAAAATGCAGCGTAAAGTAAAGAGATTTTGATGTGAAGTATAATAACATAAAATGAACGGAGGTAAGGAAATGAAGTTAGGATTCTTTGCGGCAAACTATGCGCATCTGA
>NZ_MAIQ01000002.1 GCF_001678845.1 Christensenella intestinihominis | reverse complement strand
AAATACCCTTACAGGGTTAGTGCAAACTGCGCGTTGAACGCGCAGTTATGATTGAAAAGCCTAACCCCCGGGGGTTAGCCGGTCCGGGGCGTGTTCCTGCCAGGCTTTCGCCAGCGCCAGCTTTTCCACGCGGGGCAGTTGTTTGATTGCATATTCGCGCTTCAAAGCCGCCTGCTTTGTTCCGGTAAATTCGAGATAGGCGAGCCGCACAGGCCGCCGGGGCTTGGTATATTTTGCGCCCGCGCCGGATTGATGGGCCGCAAGGCGCTTTTCAATATCGTTTGTCCAGCCGGTATAGAGCGTGCCGTCCGCGCATAAAAGCATATAGACGCAGGCCTTCTTTTCATTTTCCATCACACCACCGCCGCACATGCGAGCACAATGAGTTCCGTTATGCAGAGCAGGAATCCCGCGAGGTCGCCGGTCAGTCCGCCGAATTTGCCGTAACAGATGCGGCGGAAAATCAGGAACCAAAGGAAAGCCGCGGCAGAGGCGACGGTTCCCGCAAGGGGGGACAGCAGGATCATTCCCGCCATAGCCGCAATGATCCACAGGAGGCTCGCCGCCCGGACGGCTTTTTTTGAAGCGCCGTCTGCGAACGCATGCGCAAGCCCGGTGCTGCGCGCAAGGCGCAGCGAGACGATGGCAAACGAGGCATACCCCCGCGAAAGGACATAAGAAAAGCACAGTACCGGAAAGGCCGCCCCGCCGCTGGAAAGCTGTGCGGCAAACCCGAAGGAGAGCAGGAGGTAGGCCGCGCAAAAGATCACGCCGAACGCGCCCGTATGCGAATCCTTGAGGATTTCAAGCCTGCGCTCCGGGGACTGGTGCGAGCCGAGGGCGTCCCCCGTATCGATCAGCCCGTCGAGGTGGATGCCGCCGGAAAGGATAACGGGCAGCAGCGCCAGCACGGCGCTTTGCAGCACGACACCGAGCGAGGCCACGCCGCAAAGCCATGTCCACAGCCATGCCGCCGCGCCGCAAAGCACGCCCACCAGCGGAAAAAAGCACATGGCATACTTCATGGTGGACGAAGTCCAGCCGAGCTGGGGCATGGGCAGTATGGAATACATGGAAAATGCGGTTGCAAGTCCGCCGAGCGCTGGTTTCATGGCAGCAGGCCGTTCCTTTCGGGGATTGATGTTTCCTCCATCATACCATCGGCGGCGCAAAAAAAAAAGAGCGTGCGGCATCACACGCCCGGCGGTTTTTCCGGATGGAGCTTCAAAGCGTCGAAGATGAACACGTCGACAAGCTCGGTAACGTCGCCGCCCTGATAGACGGCCGTCCGGCTGGTAAGGACGGCAATCATTCCGTTCAGCAGGGTGGAGACAAGCCGCACGAGGGGAAGCCGCTCTTCTTCGGGAATCCCGCAGCGGCTGAAAAAATCCCGGGTTATCTCCCATTGGGCGGCATAACGACTCGTCGGGGCTGCCTTGATGAGCGGGTCTTCTTTTTGCTTTGTCAGCGGCGACATTTGAAGCAGGGTGTGGAACTGCGGATGCCTGACCATATAACGGAAATAGGCTTTGCACATCGCAACGTAAGGCTCCGCCGCATTGTGCAGGGAACGGGAAAGATAGGTCTGGACCCGCGAGGCGACACGGTCGCAGCATACGGAAATCAAATCCTGTTTATTCTCAAAATATTTATAGGCCGTGGCGTGCGTCACACCGCAGTCCATCGCTATTTTACGCAAGGAAAGACTTTCCACACCAACCTTTTCAATTTCACGGATTGATGCGTCAACCAGACGGTCTTTCAGGCTTTTTGTTCGTTTTACAACCATCAGGACGCTCCTTTTATAAAATTCTGCCAAACAGCAGGCGGAGCATGGAAAGCACCGTTTCGTCGCGGTTTTCTTCCGTTAAAAGGCCGCTGTGCAGGCTGTACTGCAGGCCGTTGATAAAACTAAGCAATAAAATTTGTCCTTCCGTGACGGAGGGGTCCTGTTTTTTCCCGGGCGGCCCGGACGGGGTCTTCCGGATATGCTCCATCACATGGCCAATCTTAAGCATGCCCTTCAAAAGAGGCGCGGGAAGGGTGCTGATTTTACTCAGGACCTTCAGGTTCGGCATTCCCGAATATTTTGCCAGGTAGGAAAGCGTCTCCCCGTCCGATTCAATTAAGTAGTAAGGCTCCCTGGTCTGGTTCAGCAAAATTTGCAGGTGATGCGGATATTTTTCAAAGAGCACCAGGTATGCCTGCGCAAACCGGTTCATTTTCACGGCAAAATCCGCCGAGTCCTTCGACAGGGCATCCATGCAGTATTCGGTAATCTGGCTTTCAATCTGGTCGCCGATTGCGCTCAGGAGTTCTTCCTTATCCCGGAAATGGTTATAGATCGCATGCGGGGTCACATGACACAGCTCGGCCATTTTGCGCATAGTAAGTTCATCCATGGTGTGCTCTTTCAAAAACTCGAGCCCGGCCTGGATCAGCTTGTCGCGTAATGATCCTTTTTTCGTGTCATGGCCTCTCAAAGCAAGCCTCCCGTTAATTCAGGTAACTCTGACCGATTAATTCCATATTATACAATATTCGTGTGCAAGTTACAATCCGAATTATAAATGAAAATGGCTGTGGGGCTTGTTTTTTTCTGCCTGGAAAGGGGAAAGGGCCGTACGCCCGGCGGATGGGAAAAGTGTTTACAACCAATAAAAAAGTTACCACTGTATATTGAAAATAATAAGCTGTTTCTATATAATACCTAATTAGGAAAGTATTATAACGGCAAAACCGCAGAAATACGGCGACGCAAAATCAGGGGCCTAAACTGGATTCAGCATGGCAGCCGATTGCCTTTTGAGTTTATCCAAAAGAAAATCCTAAGCGGAGGAAAACCATGCAACCGGCAAAAAACGGCCTGAAGAAAATCCTTTGTCTCATTCTCATATGCGCCTTTTTACTGGCCGCGGGCGCCGCGTTTGCGGCCAGCCCGGCAGACGATATCCCGGCGGAAGGAAACGGCGGCCCGCCGCAAAACACCGGCGCGCAAAGCACGGAAACGGAGGAAGCCGCGCCAAAGGCGGCAGTCTTTGCCATGCCCAAGGACGAGACAAACGATGTGGAACAGCTCGAGCTGCTGATACCGGAGCTATGGTATATCAATGGAGCGGGACAGGCCGTCCCCGTTCCAAAGACAGGCGGAAGCTTCGACCTTTCGGGCGTGCGGGCGGAAGACATCGGGGGCCTGCGGCTGCGCCTTGATTTCAACGTGCTCAAAAACGGGGAACAGCGCGGCATCAACGAGGGCGATACCTTCCGTTTTGAAATTCCGAATCTGTTTACCATCGCCGACACTCCCGCGCCGCAGGAAATGACCGGCCCGGGCGGCGTCACGGTCGCGGCCTACGAAATACAGGGCGGCGTGCTTACCGCGACGTTTGCGGCGATTGTCGACAACCCGGCGGCGGAGGACATCACAGGCGGCTGCGACCTCGATTTTTCGCTCAAAGACGGCGCGCTCAGCCAGGGAAGCACGACGGCGGTTACCCTTCCCCTGCAAAGCACGCCCACGGGAAATACGGGCGTGGAGGTGATTTTCCCAAAAATTTCCGTGCCGGACGGCGTGGAAAAATCCGGCGAATACGACCCACAAACGGGGCGCGTCACGTGGACGGTGGCCGTGGGAACAAAAACGCCGGGCGCGTCCATGGACGGATACAAGGTTACGGACACCCCGGGTGCAGACCAGGCCTTCTTCTCGGCGGAGGTCAAAAAAGGCGGCGCTTTTGAAGACATCCCGGCCTTTGCGGCAGACGGATATTCCTATGCGTTTCCCGCTGGCAGCAAGGCTCCGCAGACGCTGCGCATCGTGACCGAAATAAATAAAAGCGTTTTTACCGCGAGTTACCCGGCGGGGCTTCCGGTTGCCGCCAATACGGCGGAGCTTTCAAAGGACGGAACGCCCGCCCCCGCGGACGCGCAGTGGAAGGGCACGGGCGAGGTAACGGTGCCCATCGGGCGCGTCGATAAAACGGGACAGCAGGTAAGCGCCAATAAAATAGGCTGGACGGTCACGGCAAACGAGAACAAAATAGACGGAAAGGACGCTTCCAACACGATCCTGGACGCGGCTGTGGAGGATACGCTGTCCGCCGAGCTTACGCTCGACGAAGCCTCGCTTACGCTGAAAGCCGGGAACGGTACGGCGCAAAAGGTGCCCGTGAACCCTGCCGTGCCCGCCGCGCCCTACGCCACCCTTGACGGGAGCAACCGGCTCACCGTCTACCTGGGCGATATCAGCGGAAAATGTACGCTGTATTTTGAAACCTCGATGGAAAACGGAATAGGCACGGGCGCTGCACCCACGGTAGAAAACAGCGCGTCCCTCACGGGCCGCCTGCCCTTTGGCGACGGCGGCGCCGGATATCCGGTTGCGGGCAGCATTGGCCCCGTTAGCAGCACTTTTTCGACTGCGCATATCGTCAAAACCGCGGGCGCGTTCGACTACGCGGCGGGTGAGCTTTTGTGGACGGTGAAGCCTTCCGTGCGCATGGCGGGCTACGACCTGGCGGTGATTACGGATACGGTCCGGGACGACCAGCAGTATGTGGAAGGGAGCGTGCGCATCCTTGACGCGGGCAGGCCTGCGGGCGCGCAGGAGCTTACACCGGACGAGGTGGCGGGGATACTTGCCGTAAACGGCAAAGAGCTTACGTTCACCTTTGGCGATCCGGCGGTTGCGCCGAACCGCTACCTCGACGATATTACCATCGAATACCGCACGCGCGCCCTTAATTATTTCAAGGAAAACGGCGTTTCCCACAAATATGAAAATACCGCGAAGCTTACCGTAAAAAGCGGCGGGAGCGATTATACGGCGGAGGACACCGCGGACAAGTGGGTCACGAACCACCTGCTGCAAAAAACGGCGGCCTATGTGTTCGACGACGCGGGAAACAAGGGATATATGCACTATGAAATCATGGTGAACGGCGACGGAACGAACCTTGGCAGCGTGCTTGTGAGCGACGACCTCAGCGGATATGACGCGGCCACGCGCATCCTGGACCTTGACGGGAACGATATCACAAGCGAGTTTCCGGTGCCGCAGTGGCGGCTTGCAGAGGACAAATTCCGCGTGGAAAACATAATGGACGGCGTCGAGAGCATGCCCGGCCTCGGGATCGGCGAAGGGAAAACGACCTTTTCCGGCGGTGTGCTCCGCGTCCCGCTCGGCGACTTGCAAAAAAAGCATATCATCCATATCTATATGGAGCTGCAAAACAGGGACGCGTTCTTGAAACGGAATGTGGAGATCGTGACGGAAAACAGCGCCACGGCGACGGCGGACGAATTCACCTGCCCCGAAAAGACCTTTTCCGTGACGGCGCCCGGCCCGGCCCCACAGGATGCGTTTATAAACGACCTCGTGGATAAAAAGAGCATCCGGTACGATAAGGACGGCGTCCCGGCCGGCATATTATGGGAGGTGCGCCTGAATCCGAACGGCGCGGCGCTCGGGGAATGCGTGCTGGAGGATACCGTCCCCAAGGGGATGGAATTCGATTACGGCTCGGTGGAGCTTTACGTGAGCGCGCATACGGGCGCGGCGGTGAGCGGCGTGGGCGCGAAGGTCCCGGAAACAGGTTATAAAGTAGAAATCGTGAAGAACGCGGACGGCTCTTCGGCTATGAAGGTCGTCCCGCCCCAGGACGGCCGGGCGTATACGCTGCGTTACCAGACGAACATCACGGGGCCGGTCGCGGATACGAATGTGAAAAACAATGCCAGGCTCACGAGCGGCGGGGTTCTGCTTGCGGAGGATTACGCTGTGCAGGCGGTGGGCGGAAACGCGTGGGCGAACCTCACATGGAAAGCCGCGCACCAAATCTATAAATACGATGCGGACGCGGGCGAGGCGGTGCCCGTCCCGGGCGCGGTCTACGGCATTTTCCCGCACGGCGGCGCGGGCGGCGCTCCCCTGAAAACGGGCATGACCGATTCGGACGGGAAGATCATGTTCTGGGCGCTCGAACGGGATACGGTATACGACCTGAAAGAGCTTGCGCCACCGGAGGGCTACGCGCTCGACCCGGCAATTTACACATTCACCACATCGGCGGACGCTTACGATCCGGCGAAGGTGGTCCCCCAGGCCGTTTCCGAACAGCGTTCCGCGGTGACGGTGCGCATCCGCAAGGCTGACGCGCTCGATCCGTCGGCGGGGATTGCCGGCACGGTATTCACGCTTTGCCGCACCATGGACGGAACTGCGCCGGAAGGCGTGCCGGTTGGGTTTTCCGGTTCTCCCGGCGCATATACCTATACGGGGGCGGGCGCGGATATGGACGGAACCGGGCTGGCCACCGGAGGGGACGGCAGGCTGGTCCTCGATGGATTGCCGTGGGATGATTATTACCTGTATGAAAAATGCGCGGCGGACGGATACCTTTTGGATGCGGAAAAAAGGTATCGCTTCACTGTGAACCCGGACGGGACGGTTGCTTTTGACAGCGCCTCGGGAATATCGGCGGTGGGGACAGTGCTGAACGATCCTACAAGGGTGGAAATACTCAAGACAGACGAAAAGGGCGTGCCGCTTGCGGGGGCAAGGCTTGCCCTTGAAGACGCGCGGGGAAAAACGGTGGAAACATGGCTGTCGTCCCGGGAGGCGAAAATGTTTTCGGGAAGGCTCGCGGCGGGGGCGTCTTACACGGTGCGCGAGCTTTCCGCGCCGGACGGGTATGCCGCCGCGCAGCCGGTTTCTTTTACCGTGGGCATGGACGGCGGGCTCCAGACCGTTACGGTAAAAAATATAAAACTGGCCGCCGACGCCGGGACCCCGCCGGAGGGGGGCTTCACAAAGCCGGAGACAGGAACCGGCGACCCCCCGGATGTAACCGCCCCGAAGCCAACCGGCCTGAAGCCGGAAGATACCGCCGATCCGGGTACGGCCAGCCCTAAAACAGGCGACACGCGGGATATATCGCCGTATATCCCGGCGGCGGTCCTGCTTGCGGGGGGCATAGCCGCCCTGTTGGTCCTGGGGCAAAAACAGAAAAGATTTTCATGAAAGCTACCACTGTATATTGACTTTTGCTTTTCATGAACCTAAAATAATACTCATATAGCAGTAACCAATGTATACAAACGGGAAGCCTTTGTAATGGGCAAAGGCATGATTCCTGTTGTCTATTGAAAGGGGAAGAACAGATGAACAAAAAAGAACTGATTGGCAGAGTGGCGGAAAAGACGGGGATTATGAAAAAGGATGTCGAAGCCGTGACGGAGACGATTCTCGAGGAGATCAGGGAAACGCTTGCCGCAAACGGGAAAGTGCAGCTGATGGGGTTTGGCGCGTTTGAGGTAAGGAGCCGCGCCGCGCGTAACGGGAAAAACCCGAGGACCGGGGAGGCAATCCGTATGCCCGAAGTAAAGCTTCCCGCCTTCAAAGCGGGAAAGCTACTGAAGGATGCGGTCAGGTAACGGGGTGCTTTAATCACATTTATATATTAATTTATCGGAGGTATCATTCATGAAAAAGTATGTTGCGGAATTTATCGGCACGTTTGTGCTGGTACTGTTCGGCTGTGGCACGGCGGCGCTTTCGGGCGGCATCGGCGGCGTAACCGGAATCGTGGGGATCGCGCTTGCGTTCGGCCTTTCCATCGTTGCGATGGCGTATTGCATCGGGAACGTCTCGGGCTGCCACATCAACCCGGCGGTGTCCTTTGCGATGCTGCTTTCAAAGCGCATGAGCGGCAAGGATTTCGTAGGCTATGTGATCGGCCAGGTGCTTGGCGCGATCGCGGCAAGCGCGGTGCTGATGGCCATCGTAAACAGCGCGGACCTTGGTGGCATCGCCGCGACGGGCCTTGGCCAGAACGGCTTCGGCGAAGCGTCGGCGGTCGGCCTTTCGATGGGCGGCGCGTTCCTGGTCGAGGTGGTCCTCACGTTCGTGTTTGTGCTGACGGCAATGGGCGTGACGGCCTCGGAAAAGATGGGCTCGGTCGCGGGCGTCGTGATCGGCCTTACGCTGGCGTTCGTGCACATCATGGGCATCCCGCTCACAGGCACGTCCGTCAACCCGGCCCGGAGCCTTGCCCCCGCGATCTTCATGGGTGGGCAGGCGCTCGAGCAGGTATGGCTGTTCATTGTGGCCCCGCTTCTCGGGGCGGCAATCGCGGCGCTTGTGTGGGTATTCCTTGTGAAAAACAAGAAGGAAGAGCTTGCATAAAAAGGTTCAAAGCAAAACGGGGAGCCCTGTGCTCCCCGTTTGAGCTTGTCGAAAAAGTCTCGCCGCTACGCGGCTGGACACTTTTTCGAGATTACGGCGGTTTTGCTGTCAGGCTGTGCATGACGGCCGCAAAACCGCCATATGAGCGGACTTGCGGGCGCACATGTCGCCTTTGTACCCCAGGGTACCCTCTCTTCCGGCGTTACCACGCGGGAATTCACCTTGTCCGCGGTTATAAATGAAGGAGCCTTGCCCTTTGACAATCCTTCTGAAAGGTTTTTTGACAGTCTGGAACGGGGAGCCCTGTGCTCCCCGTTTTTTTGTCTTGGCGGAAGCCGGGATTTTTTAAGCAAAGCCCTTCCTGCGCCGTTTCCATATCCCGAGGAGGAGCACCGCAAACGAAACCGCGCCAAGGACCGCAAACGACAGGATGAGCGGCCCGGGATCGTATGCCCCGCCCTGCCAGAAACCGGCAAAGTCGTTGCCGATATACGTCATGGGAAGGACGCCCGCAAGGGCCTGCACCCCGCCGGGCAGGCGGTTTACCGGCACGCCCATCAGGCCGCAGATAATCATTAACCCGAAATACAGGGTCATGGTGACGGCATAGGTCGGCCCGAATTTGCCGAACAGCGCGGCGGCGCCGTGCGCCAGCATGAACAAAATAACTGCCAGCAGGTATATGGAAGCGGCCAGCAAAAGGGCGCTTCCCGCCGCAGGCGTTTCGATATCGAGAATCAGCATATCCGCAATGGTGTAGACGGCAAGCGCCGCCGTCATAAATATAAGGTTCGCAATCATTTTCGCCCCCAGCAAGGCGCCCTCCGAACAACCAAACAGCCGCAGCCACAGGGGAATTTCTTTTTCGAGCTCCTGTGAATAATTTGCGGCGTAGCCGACAAGGAGGGTCGCCATCGGCACAATCAGGCTCATCGAAATAAAGACGCCCGTTTCAAACGCGGGAACCGCCTCCACGGGCATATCGCCCGCAAACGCCTTTGAAATGAGAAGCGACATCAGGATGGGAAAGGCGACGCCGAAAAAAACGGAAAACCAGTTTCCCGCCGCGTTGCGCAGTTCATAGCCCACAAGGCGCAGGGTCAGCTTTTTCATAGGGGTTCACCTCCCGAAAGCACGTTGCTGTAAAGGATTTCAATATCCGTGCCGCTCCGGCGGTAGTCGATGTTTTTCCCGGTGAGGAGCGCCGTAAGCCGCGCTTCCTCCGCCTCGTCCGCGCAGGGAAAGGCAATGAGGTGCGCGGGCGCGGAAATTGTTTTCAGGTGCGCGGTCAGCGCACGGTTTTTGTCATTGGCCGGAATGGTGACGACGGCCCGCCCGCAATAACGGCGGAACAGCTCCTCCGTCCTGCCGAACGCCGCAACCCGCCCTTTGTCCAAAATCAGCAGCCGGTCCGCGAGGCGCTCCAGCTCGTCATAATAATGCGAGACGACCACAAGGGCGCTTTCCTTCCCGCGATACCATTCGCGTATTTTTTCCATCAGCTTCTGCCGCGTTTCAAAATCGAGGCCGGACGTTACCTCGTCGAAAAAAGTCAGGGGCGCGTCCTGGTACAGCACGAGAATGATGGTCAGGCGCTGTTTCTGCCCGCCGGACAGCGCGGAAAATTTTTTGCCCATGCAGCCGCCGAAATCAAAAAAGTCAACCAGCCCGCGCAGCGTTTCGTCCGTCCTCACATCAGTGTTGAGGACGGCGGAAATAATGTGCTTCACCGGCATTGTGTTCACGTAATTGTTCTGCTGCATATGTACGGCAATATCCTGCGGGCAAAGCCTTGTGCGGATGCGGCCCTGGTAGGGGACAAGGCCGAGCACCGCTTTTAAAAGCGTGGTCTTTCCCGCGCCGTTGGAGCCGATAACGCCGACCCGGTCGCCCGCGCCGATTTCAATGGGCTGCTCCACAAGCAGGGCCGTTTGTTTCCCGTATTGCACCCGGAGCCTGTCGATTGCCAGCATGGCGTTTCACTTCCTTTCGCCCCCAGTATAGGGCGCAAAAAAAGCGCTGTCTATGCGTTTTCGGCAAGACGCTTTTTTCCACCGGGTAAGCGGCAAAAAAGAGGGGATATGATGCACCGCCGGGCGGGCTTACCTGCCCCTCCGGTGAAAATCACCCCCGGATTTTCCTGCGGTTTCAAGGAATCCGGCAAGGGGCGGGGAAAGGTATTTATCCTTATGGTAAACGGTGTAATTGGTATTTTTCAGCTGCATGCCGCGGATATGGATGCGTTCGAGTTCGCCCGCCGCAAGCTCCCGCCCGATCAGCACCTCGGGAAGGATGCTGACGCCAAGGCCGCTTTTCGCCGCCGCCGCGAGCGCCTGTGAATCCACGCTCGTCCACGCAGGCCTTGCGGCAAGGCCGTGCAGCATCATCGCGCTGTCGAACAGCTCGCGTACAGAGCTGCCCTTTTCCCGCAAAAGCAGGGTTTCGCGCGCAAGCGCGGACGGGGAAACGGAACGTGGGCCGGGGTAAGAGGGCGCGCATACGGCGACAATGGTAAACGAGGAAAACGGACGCGCGACAAGGCGGCTGTCCGTCACCGCGCCTTCGATCAGGGCCGCGTCGATCTCGTTGGCGAGCAGCCGTTCCGTGTTATAGCGCGCGGTATCCACGCTTACGGTCACGGGCGTAGTAAAGGCCGCGGAGAAGGCATGCAGGATATCCGGCAAAAACACGTTGGCAATGGTAATGCTCGACCCGATCCGCAGCGGCGACGCAAAATCGAGCGCCCCGGGGCTCCGCTCGAGGTCGCCCATCAGCTCCACGATGCGCGCGGCCTTGTCATAAAACGCCCGTCCGGCACCCGTAAGGTGGATTTTGCGGGAGATGCGGTCAAACAGCACGCATCCCGTTTCCCGTTCGAGCTCGGCGACGACATGCGATACGGCAGGCTGGGTCATATACAGCCGCTTTGCGGCACGGGTAAAACTCATTTCCTCGCACACGGCGCAGAAAATGGAAAGCTGGCGCAGGTTCATGGCTCCCCCAATACATTACTATATATTTATGGATTCAATAAAATAATAGCATTTTATTTATGATGATGCAATTTATATAATAAAAGTATGGAAGAGAAAAAAATATCGCTGTTATGGCTGTTTGGAATCAATTTGTTTATCAGCGCCTTCACGTTCGGGGGCGGCTATGTCGTCGTGCCCATGATCCGCAAGTATTATGTGGAAAAAAAGAACCTGTTCGGCGAAAAAGAGCTGATGGACCTTGCGGCGTGCGCGCAGTCGTCCCCCGGGGCCATCGCGGTAAACCTCGCGGCGGTCACGGGCTATCGTGTGGCGGGGAAAAAGGGCGTGGTCATCGGCTGCATCGGCGCGGTCATCCCGCCGCTCATCATCCTGACGGTGATTTCGTTTTTTTATGCGGCGTTCAGTGAAAACCAGGTTGTCCGCGCGGTTCTCCGGGGGATGGAGGCGGGCGTGTGCGCGCTGGTTGTGGATGTGGTGCTCGATATGGGGCGGGCGGTGTTCCGCGAGAAAAACCGCCTGCTGAATGTTTTGCTGCCCGCGTCGTTCGTGCTCGTGTTTTTCCTGCAAATCAACGTGGTGTTTGTGATTGCAGGAAGCGCGGCAGTGTCGCTTATTGCGGGCTTTGTCTCAAGGAGGAGGAAACGCGATGGAGCTGCTACTTAGCCTGCTCTGGAATTTCCTCCAGGTGGGATTGTTCAGCTTTGGCGGGGGCTATGCCACCATTCCGCTGATCCAGGAATATATTGTGGAAACACAGCATTGGCTCAGCTATAACGAGCTTACGGACATCCTGACCATTTCGCAGATGACGCCCGGCCCCATCGCGGTCAATACGTCAACCTTTGTGGGCACGCGCATCGCGGGCCTGCCCGGGGCGGTGGCCGCCACCTTCGGATGCGTGATTTCGGGGGTGCTGATGGCGACGATCCTCTATCACCTGTTCCGCAAATACAGCGGAATCCAGGGGGTGACGGATGTGCTCGCCGGGCTTCGCGCCGCATCAGTCGGGCTGATTGCCGCTTCCGCGTGCACGATTTTGCTGATCGCGCTCACCGGTTCCTCCGGGCTTGGCGAGGGCACGCAGGTGAGCCTTGCCACCGCGTGCGTTTTTGCGGGGATGCTGGTGCTGCTCCGTAAATTCAAATGGAGCCCGATGCTCGTCATGCTTGTCTCGGGCGGCATCGGGCTCCTGCTCTTCGGCGTATTCGGCCTGTAAACAGCCCGCCGGTCAGGCGACGGCCTTCACCCTATGGTCGCGCACCACATCCCCGTTGCGGAAGATATTGCACAGCAGGCCCAAGACTATGCTTGCGTAAATGCTGGAATAATTGGCATTTAAAAATGGAATTGCGCGATAGGTGTTCGGTTGTTTTTGCGGTTCTATGGCTCGATGACCGTGATGGAAAGGCCGCGTTTGCGGGCATAGTCCATGGCGTAGGCGGGCAGGCCGCCGTATATGCCGTTCGACACGGCGATCAGGTGGGAGGAACGCTTTATCATGAAACGCTTTTGCGCGAGCAAACAGCCGTTTGTTTCCTCGTCCTGGAGGACAATGCGCTTGTCGGCGCGTTCAAGGATGCTTTGATATTGCTCCCGCGCCTTTTTGGGCCAGTCCTCCGCCTGGCCGGGATAAGTAAGGACGCAGGCAAGCCGTATAGAGGCGCAGAACTCCTCCTTCAATTCAAGGACGGCCTGCGCGCAGAGCAAATCCGCGCCCTGGTCCATGCCGCACAGGAAGGTGCGGCAATGGTCGTGCTTCCTTTTTTCGACGATGGCGGAAAGGATGCGTTCAAACAGGAAGTCGCGCCGCAGGCTGCGGCACGTCATGGAAAACGGGAGCCTTTCCGGGCCGGGGCCCGCGAAACAGCAGGTATATTTTTTCATGTTAATTATCTCCTAAATCACTTATTATTCTATATACGGGTACATTTACCCTGATTATAAATAAAAATAACCCGGTTTTGCAATGATAATATTTGCAAAGAGGGTAAACTAATGAAGAGATTAAGGAAATTACGAATTGAAAAAGGCTATAATCAGGAACGGATGGCGATGGAGTTGAATGTCTCCCAAACGACTATCAGCGCATTTGAAACTGGCGAACGCCAGCCTGACAGTGAGATGATAATTAGAATCTCGAAATTTTTTGATGTATCGACTGACTATTTGTTGGACTTATCTGATGCACGCAAGCCATTGACTTCCCGTGATTTATCAACAGAAGAAGTAAATCTGGTTTATCTTTATCGCAAACTGAATAAAACAAATAAAGAAAAAGTGATTTCTTATGCGCAAGGCGTGGCGGATCAATAGGAAGAAATAATATTCTTGGAGGAAAAATCCGTGTTGAAATTAAAGGTGCTGGATTTGTTAAAAGAAAACGAAATGACAAAATACGCTCTTTATAAACAACTCGGTATGAGTTATCAAAATTTCAGCAATATGATTAATAACCAGACAAAGTCAATTCGTTATGAAATGATAGAAACACTTTGTGTAATTTTTAAGTGTGAACCGAATGATTTGTTTGAATATGATTTCAATCAGTAAAAACCACATTATAGATAATCTTTTCAACAGGGAAAATGTCCGGCCTTTGGGTGGGAGCGGCACTGCACAAAGCAGTACAGGTATCCTGCTTAGAACTCCACCCCATTAAATATATTCTTTTTTTATTGATTCTATAGCCGGGAAACTTTTTATAGCTTCTTATAGCAGGCATAGGAAAAAAGCACCCTTTCCGCAAAAATGCTTCGCATTTTGCCTGTTGGGAGAATCCTACGCCCTTAATTACCTTTGATTTACTTCGTCAGCATGTCAACGGCTTCATCTTTCGTGGCAACAAAGAAAACATCTTTACCTTTATTGCTTTCATAGATAAAGTCTCTGAGGGGTTTACTTGTGTAGTGCGAATAATCGCCATAGATTGCAATTCGCCCGCCATAGTTTATGTATTTCTGCAAAACTTCCCCCGCAAGGCCGCGGCTGAGAATAAAGAAATCTTCTGTAATGAGTTCCTTGTTTATTACAAGGTTTTTGGTGCCTGCTTCATAGTTCGCCGTCATCAATATATCAAGTGCGGACTGTGCGTCGGTGATTACCACAGCATCACTCTCAATGACAGCACACGCTATGCTGTTCTTTGTTACCGAATGAATTCTCATTTTTGTCTCCTTTGTTGCCGCCAGCTGGATGGTCACAGGTTTTCCAGGATACGGATATCGTTTTTGACGATAAACTGGTCCTCCTCGGGAGGCACGCCGGTCATCAGCGAATTAAACGCAAGCTTCACCGCTTCATAGCCCTGGGCGAACGGCTGCTGGCAGATCGTCGCCTGGATCAGCCCCGCGCGCATCAGTTCTTCGGTCTGCGGGATATGGTCGAAGGAAACGATGTGCAGCCTGCGTTCCGGCAGGAAAGACTGCACGGCGCGGCACACGCCGTATACGCCGGCCGCGGCGAGGAAAATTGTGTCGAGCTCGGGATAATCCGTGAGCATCTTGCGCGTGCTCTCGAATCCCACCATATCGTCGTCCTCCGTTTCCATGATGGATAAAAAACGAAACTGGGGATATTTTTTATACATGACGTCCAAAAATCCGTTGATGCGCTGCTTGTGCCCCAAAATGTGCACCGAACCCGTAAGGATACCCACGTTTGCCACGCCGCCGGTAAGCAGCCCGAGCATGCCGCAGGCAATGCGCCCGCCCTCGAAATAGTCGCTGCCCACATAGCACAGGCGGCGGCAGCCTTCAATATCCGTATTGAGCGTATACATCTGCACGCCGCGGTCGGAAAGCGCGTTGATTTTTTCCGCGACAGCCGGGTCGTTGATGGGGTTCAGGATCAGGGCGTTTACGTCTTCGCCCATTGCATCCATGGCCGCGAGCTGGGCGGCGACGTCATAGCCTTTTTGGGTGCGCAAACCCACCTTCACGCCATAATCGTGAAGCTCGCGTTCCGCTTCGTGCACGCCGCGGATAACCTCGCTGAAAAACGGGTTGCCCTCGCTCGCCAAAAGCACGCCGATGCTGTATGATTTTTTGCGTGCGGCAAGCGCCTTGCCCGCACGGTTGGGCGTATAGCCCACCTGCTGCGCGATGCTGCGCACCAGCCGTTCCTTTTCCGGGGACACGTGCCCCCGGCCGTTCAGGACGCGGTCCACCGTGCCGCGTGAAACGCCGCTCAGTTCGGAAATTTGTTTAATTGTCGCCATGATTACACCGAATCCAGATACAAATTTTATGTGCACGAGCACATATTCTATAATTTTATGATAATGCTTTGCACCTTTCCTGTCAACAGGCATTGGAAACAAAGAAAAAAGCATTGACGGGAGCAAAATGCAATGGTATTCTAAAAGTAACGGGCGTGTGCTCGTGCACAACAAAACAGGTATTCAACTTAAAAATGAATTTCAAGGGGGGAATCACAATGAAGATTCAAGAGGTCGCCTCACCGGCTTTCCGCAAATACGGAAGGATCGTCAAAGGGATTGATTTTGATGAACTTATGAAGGCAATGGAAAGCACGCCTGCGCCGGACGGGGTGGTTTACGAGCCGAGCGTCCCGCAGCTTGAGGCGGTCGGGGTATTCGCCGAATTGCGCGATTCGGTTTATGGCGGACTGCCGATTCAGGTCGGCTATTGCAACGGGGACAACCACACGCTCAACGCCCTCGAGTATCACCGTTCGAGTGAAATCAATGTCGCGTGTACGGATATGATTCTTCTGATCGGCATGCAGCAGGATATCGACCCGGATACCTTTGCGTATGATACGTCAAAAATGGAAGCGTTCCTCGTGCCCGCGGGCACGGCGGTGGAGGTCTACGCGACTACGCTGCATTACGCGCCCATCAGCTCCGGCGGAAAATTCCGCGTGGTGGTCGTGCTGCCGAAGGAAACAAACGAACCGCTTACGTTCACGCCCGGGAAGGAAGGGGAGGACGCGCTGCTTTTCGCACGGAATAAGTGGCTGATCGCCCATCCGGAAAGCGGCCTTGACAAGGACGGCGCGTTCATTGGCCTTACCGGCGAAAATATTACACTATAAATTATATATAAGATATAAGAAAAAACTATTTTGGAGGTCAAAGTAATGGGTAACAACATTCCTGAAGTAAAACTTGGCGTAATCGCGGTCAGCCGCGATTGCTTTGTCATCTCGCTGTCCGAACGCCGCCGCGCGGCGGTAAAGGACGCCTGCACGCAGAAAGGCATCGACCTTTTTGAAGCAAAAACCACCGTTGAAAACGAAACCGACATGCAAAAAGCGGTCGCGGAGGTAACGGCGGCAGGCTGCAACGCGCTGCTCGTATTCCTTGGCAACTTCGGCCCGGAAACGCCGGAAACGCTGATCGCGAAATATTTCGACGGCCCGGTGATGTATGCGGCGGCAGCCGAGGAAACGGGCAAAGACCTGATTAACGGCCGCGGCGACGCATATTGCGGAATGCTGAATTGTTCATACAACCTCGGCCTCCGTAACCTCAAGGCCTATATCCCGGAATATCCGGTGGGCACGGCGGAAGAAATCGCGGATATGATCGCGGACTTCGTCCCCGTGGCGCGCGTGCTGATCGGCCTTGCCAACCTCAAGATCATTACGTTCGGGCCGCGCCCGCAGGATTTCTTTGCCTGCAACGCGCCGATCAAGCCGCTGTACGACCTCGGCGTGGAAATCCAGGAGAATTCCGAGCTCGACCTTCTGGTCGCCTACCGTGCGCATGAAAACGATCCGCGCATCGGCGACGTTGTGAAAGACATGGCGGACGAGCTTGGCATGGAAGGCAACCAGTATCCCGACCTGCTGCCCCGCATGGCGCAGTTTGAACTCACGCTGCTCGACTGGGCGGAGGAAAACAAGGGCGCGCGCAAATATGTTGCGTTTGCGGATAAATGCTGGCCGGCGTTCCCGAAGGAATTCGGTTTCGAGCCCTGCTATGTAAACAGCCGCCTTGCTTCAAGGGGCATCCCGGTGGCGTGCGAAGTGGATATTTACGGCGCGCTGTCCGAATACATCGGCGCGTGCATCACGGGCGACGCGGTCACGCTGCTTGACATCAACAACTCCGTTCCGCGCGATATCTATGAAGAGGATATCAAGGGCAAGTTTGACTATACGCTGAAAGATACGTTCATGGGCTTCCATTGCGGGAATACGCCGTTCTGCAAGCTCGCCAAGGGCGCGGCTGTGAAATACCAGCTGATCCAGAACCGCCTGCTTGAAAACGGCGGTACGCCGGACTTCACGCGCGGCACGCTCGAAGGCGATATCGCCGCCGGGCAGATTACCTTCTACCGCCTGCACGGCGCGGCGGACGGCACGCTCCACAGCTATATCGCGCAGGGCGAAATCCTGCCGGTTGCGACGCGTTCGTTCGGCGGCATCGGCGTATTCGCCATCCCGGAAATGGGCCGCTTCTACCGCCATGTGCTGATCGAGAAGCACTATCCCCACCACGGCGCGGTCGCGTTCGGCCATGTCGGCAAGGCGCTCTTCAGCATATTTGATTACCTGGGCGTGAAGGATATTGCGTTCAACCAGCCGAAAGGCATGCTGTACCCGACGGAAAATCCGTTCGCGGAATAAGCAAAGCTGTTTAAAACCAGACGGGAAGCCGTGCAATCCGGCTTCCCGTTTTTTGTGTAAACGCGCGCAAAGCGGATGGGAAAGCCTTTTTCTTGTTTTCGAGACTTCAACTAAATATAGTGCTCATTTATTTTAATAAACACGATATATGGTGGACATATTGGTTTATCTATGATATTATATTTTCTGGCATGAACAAGAGAAGGAGAAAATCGGTATGCAGGTAATCAAAAGGGACGGCAGTTGCGCGGAGTATGACAGGAGCAAAATAGCGACTGCAATCCGCAAGGCAAACGCCGAAGTGGAAGACAGCGAAAAAATATCGGACGGGAAAATCAACGCGATCATCGACTGCATCGAAAAAAAGAACCGCAAGCGGATGCTGGTGGAGGATATCCAGGATATCATCGAGCAGAAGCTGATGGACGAGAAAAAATTCGTTCTCGCCAAGACCTATATCATTTACCGCTATTCGCGCGCATTGGTGCGTAAGGCCAACACGACGGACGATTCCATCCTGAGCCTGATTCAAAACAGCAACAAGGATGTTATGGAAGAAAATTCCAACAAAAACGCGGTTGTCGCGGCGACGCAGCGCGACCTGATCGCCGGGGAGGTCTCCAAGGACCTTACCCGCAGGGTTCTGCTTCCCGAAAAAATTTCCAAGGCGCACGACGAGGGAGTCCTGCATTTCCACGACGCGGACTATTTTTTGCAGCCCATTTTTAACTGCTGCCTGATTAACATAGGAGACATGCTCGATAACGGGACGGTGATGAACGGGAAGCTTATTGAAAGCCCCAAAAGCTTCCAGGTCGCGTGCACGGTAATGACGCAGATCATCGCCTCCGTCGCCAGCAGCCAATATGGCGGCCAGTCCGTCGACGTGCGGCATTTGGGAAAATACCTGCGCCGCAGCCGCGATAAATTCCGCGCGCGTTTCCGGGAGATCATGGGGCCGGATACGCCGGAAAAGACGATTGAAAAGCTGACGGACGAGCGGCTGCGCGCGGAGCTCCGCGGCGGGGTCCAAACCATCCAGTACCAGATCAACACGCTGATGACTACCAACGGGCAGTCGCCGTTTGTCACGCTGTTCCTGAACCTTGACAAGGACGACGAATACCTCGTGGAAAACGCGATGATCGTCGAGGAAATCCTGCGCCAGCGGCTGGAGGGAATCAAGAACGTCAAGGGCGTTTACGTGACCCCCGCGTTCCCGAAGCTTGTCTACGTCCTTGACGAGCACAACTGCCTCAAGGGCGGGAAATACGATTACATCACGCAGCTGGCGGTGAAATGCTCCGCCAAGCGGCTGTACCCGGACTATATTTCCGCGAAGAAGATGCGCGAGCACTATGAGGGCAACGTGTTCAGCCCCATGGGCTGCCGCAGCTTCCTGACCCCGTGGAAGGACGCGGACGGGAATTATAAGTTTGAAGGGCGCTTTAACCAGGGCGTTGTGAGCCTGAACCTGCCGCAAATCGGCATCCTCGCCAAGGGCGACGAAAAAAAGTTCTGGAAGCTGATGGACGAACGGCTGGAGCTCTGCCACGAGGCCCTCATGTGCCGCCACCGCGCGCTGCTTGGAACCACGTCGGACGTGAGCCCCGTGCATTGGCAGTACGGCGCGATTGCGCGGCTTGCCCCCGGTGAAAAAATCGACCCCTTCCTGAAGGGCGGCTATTCCACGATTTCCCTTGGCTATATCGGCCTTTACGAGGTAACCAAGCTGATGAAGGGCGAAAGCCACACCACCCCGCGCGGCCAGGAATTCGCCATGCAGGTGATGAACCGCATGCGCGCGGCCTGTGACCGCTGGAAAGCGGAATCCGGAATCGGCTTCGGGCTGTACGGCAGCCCGGCGGAATCGCTCTGCTATCGCTTTGCGCGCATTGACAAGGAACGCTTCGGCACCATCGAGGACGTGACGGATAAGGGTTATTACACCAATTCCTATCATGTGGATGTACGGGAAAAGATCGACGCGTTCAGCAAGTTTAATTTTGAGAGCAGGTTCCAGGCCATCTCGTCCGGCGGTGCGATCTCTTACGTGGAGATTCCCAACATGCGCCACAACCTGGAGGCGCTGGCGGAGGTTGTCAAATATATTTACGACAATATCCAGTATGCGGAATTCAATACAAAATCCGATTACTGCCACGAGTGCGGGTTCGACGGTGAAATCATCATCAACGACGATAACGAATGGGAGTGCCCGAACTGCGGCAACAAGGATCATTCCAAAATGAACGTCACGCGGCGCACCTGCGGGTACCTCGGTGAAAATTTCTGGAATGTGGGCAAGACAAAAGAGATCAAGGCCCGCGTGCTGCACCTGTAAGCCATGCATTACGCGGACATTAAACAATATGATATTGCAAACGGCCCCGGCGTGCGGGTGTCCCTGTTCGTAAGCGGGTGCCGGCACCGCTGCAAGGATTGTTTCAACCCGGAAACGTGGGATTTCCGGTACGGGGAAGAATTCACGGATGAAACCATCGCGCTGGTTCTTTCCTATCTTGCGCCCGCCTATGTGAAGGGCCTGACGCTTCTCGGCGGCGATCCGCTGGAGCCGGAGAACAGGAAAGCGCTGGTTCCGCTGCTCCGGCAGGTCCGGGAGGCATATCCCGGAAAGGATATCTGGTGCTTCACGGGCTATGATTTTGAAAAGGACGTGCTGGGCGCATGGGCCGGGGAAGAGGATGTAAAAGAACTTCTTTCCTGCCTGGACGTACTGGTGGACGGGGAATTCGTGGCCGCGCTGAAAAACGTGAACCTCCGCTTTAAGGGGTCCGAAAACCAGCGCACGATATTGGTGGGGGAATCCCTCCGGCAGGGAAAAACGGTTTTGTGGGACGACAAACAGGAATAAAGGAGCAGGAATCGATGCAGAAACAGGAAATCAACATCAAGAAGCTGGATGAAAAGGCAATTATCCCAACCTACGGCTCGGAATATTCCGCAGGAGCGGATTTATATGCGTGCCTTGAGGAAGAGACGGTGATCGCGCCGGGCGAGACGAAGCTGATCCATACGGGAATCGCAATGGAAATCCCGGTCGGCTATGCGGGCCTCATTTATGCGCGCAGCGGCCTTGCGTCGAAGCGCGGCCTTGCGCCCGCCAACAAGGTGGGCGTGGTGGACAGCGACTACCGCGGCGAATTCATGGTGGCCCTGCACAACCATTCGGGCGAGCCGCAGGCGGTGGCCCCGGGCGAACGGATTGCGCAGATGGTGGTCACGCCCGTCCTCGCGGTTTCCTTCCATGAGGTGGAGGAGCTCGGGGAAACGGAACGCGGCGGCGGCGGCTTCGGCTCCACGGGCCGCAGGTAAGGACGCGGGAAATACGGCACAGGCCGGGGCAGGCGGGCCCCGGCCTTTTCTGTAACAAAAAAGCGGGCCCCAAGGCCCGCCTCAGACTGCCCAAAACCTCTTTTTTTATTTCAAGGGTTCAAACGCATCCACGCCGTGCTTGCACAGCGGGCAGATAAAGTCTGCCGGAAGCGTGTCCCCTTCATATACATAGCCGCACATTTTGCACACGAAGCCTTTTTGGATGCCCGTCGTTACCGGCGGCTTCGGACGAATATGCTCGAAGTAATATTCATACGTTACGGACGGCGCGTCGGAAAGGACGCATGCCTCCGTCACATCGGCCACAAACAGCGTATGCGTGCCGCAGTCCTGCGTGGCGATTACGCTGCCGGAAATCAGTGCGTTTGAATATTTGGAAAGGTAATACAGTCCGTTTGCGCAGCGGTCCATATCCTTGAACTCCTGGAACTTATCCACATCCCTGCCGCTCTTGAAGCCAAAATGCTGGAACAGCTTGAACGGCGTATCCTCCGTCAGCACGGATACGTTGAATTTGCCTGTTTTAAGGATCATATCGTGTGTGCAGTTGGCCTTGTTCACGCTGATGACGATACGGTTCGGCGTGTCGGTAACCTGCATGACCGTGTTGGTGATACAGCCGTTATCATGCCCCTTTTCATCCTGTGCGCTCACCACAAACAGCCCATAGCTCAGCTTAAAGAGCGCGTTTGCGTCGATGGCGGCGTCCTTCGGGCTTTCGGAAGCCTCGAAGTGCGGGATCGTGGCGGCAATTGCATCCGCCAGCCTTGCCATGTCGGCGCCCTGCTCCGGCTTGAGCGACGAGGAAATGTTGACCGTCTCGTCCAAAATCGTCATATTCTTGAGCGGCGCGATGATTTCCCGCATCAGCTTTCCGCTGGTCGGCGCCCAGGACCCGTTCTGGATGAACGCGACCGTCCTGTTCTGCAAATTATGCGAAGCAAGGTCGCGCAGGAGCTCGTCCATGGTGACGAAGATGCCCGCGTTATAGGTGGTGGAAGCAAACACAAGGTGGCTCCAGCGGAAGGAGGCGGCGACAATTTCCGAAGCGGGCACGACGGAAACGTCGAACATTACCGTTTTGACGCCCCGGTCGCGCAGGAGGCATGCAAGGATATTCGCCGCGTTTTCCGTATTTCCGTAAACGGACGCATAGGCGATCATTACGCCGGTGTCCTCCGGCTCGTAAGCGCTCCATTTTGCGTATTTATCGATATAGTCCCCGAGGTTGCTCCGCCATACGAAGCCGTGGAGGGGGCAGATCATTTCGATGTCGAGCGCCGACGCTTTTTTCAGCAGGGCCTGCACCTGTACGCCGTATTTGCCGACGATATTCGTGTAATAGCGGCGGGCTTCGTCCATGAAATCACGGGCAAAATCCACCTCGTCCGCAAAGAGCGCGCCATTGAGCGCGCCGAATGTGCCGAACGCGTCGGCCGAGAAAAGGATTTTATCCGTCGAATCATAGGTAACCATAACCTCCGGCCAATGAACCATCGGCGCCATCACAAACGTCAGGTTATGACGGCCGGCGGAAAGCGTATCCCCCTCCTTGATAACCTGCACCTTGCTTTCGAGGTCCGCGCTGAAAAACTGGCCGATCATTTTTTTGATTTTGTCGTTGCAGATAATCGTCGTTTCCGGATGGCGCAGCAGCAGCTCGTCGATTGTCGCCGAATGGTCGGGCTCCATGTGCTGGACCACCAAATAGTCAAGCTTCCGGCCGCCGAGGGCATGCTCCAGGTTCTCAAAAAACGTTTTGGCGACGGCCTTGTCCACCGTATCAAAAAGGACGGTTTTCTCGTCTGCCAGCAGGTAGGAATTATAGGAAACGCCGTCCGGTACGGAATAGACGCCCTCGAACATAGCCAGCCTGCGGTCGTCCGCGCCGACCCATGTTAAATCATCCGTTACTTTTCTTGTGCAATACATATCGATCCTCCGTTCGTTCAAGTTTTTTAATTTATGCAAGAGGGGAAAGCGTGCGCCCTGCGCGTCTGTGCCGCCCGCGCCGCTTTACAAACCCTGTCTTTTTTTACCGCGCTGTGGAAAACGGCACGGCGCCGGTTTTTATGCTTCCCGCCGGAAGGAACCCCCGCCGTTTGTCTGTTTTATCACAGGTGCATCTTTATCTTACAGCAAACGGGGCCACGGTGCAATAAATGAATGAAAAATCTCCCGAATTCCTTTTTTTCGTGACAAGGTAAAAACCACGGCGCGCTTCCGAAAAACCTATTGCATTTCAGCGCGTTTTCAGATACAACTATTATAGGAAGAGAGGATATGCGATGCCGGATAAACTGGATTATAAAAAAGAATATAAGGATTTGTACCTGCCGAAAGCAAAGCCCATGCTGGTCGATGTGCCGCCGATTAATTTTATTATGGTGGATGGCAAAGGCGCGCCCGGGGGCGCGGAATACCAGGGCGCGGTGGGGGCGCTGTATGCGCTTACCTTTACGATCAAGATGAGCAAGATGGGCGGGATGCAGCCGGAGGGATATTTTGAATATGTGGTGCCGCCGCTCGAGGGCCTCTGGTATGGGAGCGAAGAAGGGTTTGACCTTGAACGGCGCGACGAATGGCGGTGGATTTCGATGATCCGCCAGCCTGAATTTGTAACGCCGGATGTTTTCGGATGGGCGGTGGAGGAATGCCGCAGGAAAAAACCGGATGTGGATGTTTCAAAAGCCCGCCTTGAAACCTTCCGGGAAGGGCTGTGCGTGCAGATGATGCATATCGGCCCCTATTCCGGGGAGGCCGAAACCATTAAAAAACTGCATCGATATATCGGGGAAAACGGACTGGAGAACATGACGGGAAATGAGCGCAAGCATCACGAAATATACCTTGGCGACCCCCGGCGTACGGCGCCGGAACGCCTCAGGACCGTGCTGCGCCTGCCTGTGGAAAGGAAGGAAGCATGAAAAAGAAATTTGCATTTTTACTGATGGGGGAGCACTATGACCCCGCACGCCACCATGCGCAGTTTGAGACGGAAAAGCAGACCACTTATATTTATACCGTAAAAAATCCGGAAGCGGCTTATGAGAAGGTTATGGAGCTTCAGGACGAGGGCGTGGGCGCAATCGAACTATGCGGCGCATTCGGCGAGGAAATGACCCGGAAAATGATTGAGATGACAGGCGGGAAAATTGCAATTGGCTTTGTAATCCACCTGCCGGAGCAGGACGAACTATTCGCCCGCTTTTTCCAGAAATAACGCAGCGGGACAAAAGGGGGAAACCAGATGACGGAACATTTGATCGAACGGATTGCGGAGGAATTGGCAGTTTTGCCGTCTGTGAAGGGAATTGTACTTGGCGGGTCGCGCGCGACCGGAATAGCCGGACCCGAATCGGATATCGATATCGGAATTTATTACGATGAAAACGGCCCCGACCTGGAGGCCCTGAACCGGGCCGCCCAAAGGCTGGACGACGAACACCGGGCGGGCCTCATTTGCCGGGAAGGGGCATGGGGGAACTGGGTAAACTGCGGGGGATGGCTCGTGGTCGGGGGAACCCCTACGGACCTGATCCTGCGCGACATCATGCGGGTGCGGAAATGCATCGGGGAATGCGAGCAGGGAAAGGTATCGCCGCATTACCAGGCGGGGCATCCGCACGCTTACCTCAATGTGATGTACCGGGGAGAGTTGGCCACATGCAGGGTCTTATACAGCCGGGACAATGATTTTATGGAGCTGAAAAAATGGGCGGGAACCTATCCCGACAGGCTGCGGGACGCCCTGATGGATTCATTCCTGGCTGAGGCGCGGTTTTCGTGCGCGCTGGCGAAGGACCATTTGCAGGGAAACGACCTGTATTATGTGGCGGGGCACCTTTTCCGGGCGGTTTCGGCGCTGAACCAGGTGCTTTTCGCGTACAACCGGGAATATTGCCTGAATGAAAAGAAAGCCGTTTTGCGGGTTGCGGCGCTTCCGGTCAGGCCGGAAGGATACGAAAAGAGGGTGAACCGTGTTTTTTCATTGCTCGGCGGGTCTGCAAAAGAAAGTTGTATCGGGATGGAAAAGCTGATCGCGGAGGCCGCGGGCCTGTGCGGAAAATGACCGTATATCCCTTGCAGGAACGTCCCGGGGCAGCCGCCCCGGGATTTTTGTTTGCGGGAATACGGATTGGTGTAAAGTTTAATTGCAGGGAAAAGAAGGGGAGGAATATGCGATGTCCAAAACAAGGCTCGAAGCGTTTACGGATGCGGTGATTGCCATTATTATGACCATATTGGTCCTGGATTTTGTGGCGCCCGCGGAACCGACGTTTGAGGCGCTGTGGGGAATGCGCTATAAATTCCTGATTTATATCCTGAGCTTCGTGTCCCTCGCCATCTATTGGAATAACCACCACCATCTCCTGCAGGTTTCAAAAAAGATAAACGGGCGTGTGCTGTGGCATAACATGGCGTTTATCCTGTGCCTGACATTTTTTCCGTTCGTAACAGGCTGGGTGGACGAACACCTGCTCGATATGGCGCCTGAAATTACGTACGGCGCAGTCGTCCTGCTGGCGGATATCAGCTATGCGGCCCTCGCCCGCGCACTGGTGAAAGTGAATGGCGAAAATTCCGGGGTTGCCCGGGCGTTATGCGGGTTCCGCAAATCAAAAATCACCTTTGCGATTGTGGGCGCGGGTCTTGTCATTGGATTTTTCTTTCCGCTTGCCGTGGTCATTTCCACCGCGGCCTCCCTTGTATTGTGGTTTGCCCCCGATAAACGAATCGAACGCACCCTTTTCGGCGAGGACGTGTCCTGCCCTGTTGGGGAAAAAAAAGCGCGCTGATTTTCTTTTCTGTGGTATAATGGAACCACTTTCCGCAAGGAACCTGTCCCCGCCGAAAAGGCGGGAAGGAAGGCGACGGAGCGGAATCCCGATGCCGCTGCGCACGGTGATGCAGGCGGCCGGAGTTTGGAGAAAAAAAACGAATGGCAATGTGGAATCCGTGGCGTGGCTGCCGCAGGCACAGCGAAGGCTGTAAATTTTGCTATATTCATAAGGGCGACGGAAAACGCGGCGTGGACACGGGGAATATTGTACGCACGGCGCAGTTTGACGCGCCGGTCCGGCGGGACAAGGCCGGAAATTATAAAATGAAACCGGGGCAAACGGCGTATCTGTGTTTTTCAACTGATTTCCTGATTGAGGACGCCGACCCGTGGCGCGGCGAATGCTGGGAAATGATGCGCCGCCGCCCGGACCTCAGCTTCCTCTTCCTGACCAAGCGCATCGAGCGGTTTATGCAATGTGTTCCCGCCGACTGGGGGGAAGGCTATGAGAACGTTACGGTCGGATGCACGGTGGAAAACCAAAAGAGGGCGGACGAACGGCTGTCCCTGCTGCGGGAACTGCCGATCCGGCATAAAAACATCATCTGCCAGCCGCTGATTGAAAGAATTGACATCGAACCCTATTTATCCGGCGTGGAGCTTGTGGTTGTGGGCGGCGAATCGGACAGGCAGGCGCGGCCCCTGGATTATGAATGGGTGCTTGGCCTCCGGGAACAGTGCATCCGGCAGGATGTACGCTTTGAGTTCAGGCAGTGCGGCACTCATTTTATAAAGGACGGAAAAGCATATACCCTTGCCGTCCGCGACCTGTGCAAACAGGCGCGAAAGGCGAATATCAATTGCTGACATAAACGAAAAAACGGCACAGCGGGTTCCGCCGTGCCGTTCAATTTTTTATCCGTATTTATTTCACCAGCGACTTCATGTAGTTCGCATATCCCGCGAAGGCGATGCCCGGTTCCTCGAGCGAGAGGTCCCAGCGTTTGAGCCATTCCAGGGAATAGAAGCCGTCGTAACCGATTCCGTCCAGGCGTTCGATGCATTCGCGCACCGGCAGGTCGCCATAGCCGACCATCGTATATTTTAGCTTATCGCCCGCGTAAAGCGAATCCTTGATGTGCACGTGGCGCACGAGGTCGCCGATCGTATCGACCGTATATTCCGGGGTTTCGTCGAAATAACGGTAGGGATGGTGGATATCCCACAGCACGCCGATGTTTTCCTCGTCGGCGCAGTTCATAAGCTCCGCCATATTGCGGGAGTCGGCAAAAAATCCGTTTGTTTCCACCAGCACGTTTACGCCGAGCGGCTTTGCATACTGCGCAACCTCTTTTATCCGCGCGGCAATTTCAGCGATATTAAGCTCTCCGCTTTGTTCGGGGCCGAAATCGCCCAGCACGCGGATGTTTTTAATGTCCATGTCGTGCGCCGTATCCGCATACGCTTTGGCGAGGTACAGCACATCGTCGATGTGGTTTGAATCGTTCATATAGCATGCGGAGGTCAGGCATGCGATGGTAAGTCCTTTGTCTTTAAGGAGCGCCTTGGTCTTTGGCGCGTTTTCGGGCGAGAACTGCGGAATACGCGTCCCGTCGATCACATTTCCCACGCCGCGGATTTCAATTCCGTCGTAGCCCATGTCGCATGCTGTTGAAATAATATCTGAAAAACTCCATTCGGGGCAGCCCAATGTGGAAAAACAAAGCTTCATAATAAAAACCTCCGTCTGTTGATACTGCTATTTTAACATAACCGATATTTGTTTGCAATTGCCTACACCTCGTATCCATACAGGTAAAAATGCAGCGGCTTTCCATCTTCTTCGATGCCGAGGAGCCCTTCCGTCTCCCCAAGGCGCTTATAGCCGAGATGGTCGTAAAAGCCGAAATTGCAAAAGCTGTCTGTGAGCAGGAACACGCGCCGCGCCTCGCGCTCTTCCAGGAACGCGTTGAACCGGGAAAGCAGGCCTTTTCCGGCCCCCAGGCCGCGCGCGTTCGGCGCAGTGGCGAACAGCACGAGCTCCGCGTCGAATTTGCCTTCGTACGGCGCAAGGAGCCGCCGCTCATATTTTGCGGTGCGCGTCTGCGCCTTGTAAAACTTCCGGCCTTCCCCCGATTTTGAAAACTCCCGGAGGAAACGCCGCGCTTCCTTTTCAAACCCTTTATGCTCCGGCGGAAAGGGAAGGGAAGCGCAATGCCCGAGCAGCACGCCGAGGACCGCGCCTTCGCGCTCCGCAATTTCGGCGTAATTCTGGCGGGCAAGGTAGTTGTACCAAAATGCAAGCCCCGCGCGGCGGATAACGTCCGCGTCGCGGAGGTATTTGTCAAATTGCCAAATCTCGCAGAGCATGCTACTGACCTGCGGATAATCCTGCTGCGTAATGCCTCTGTAATGAATGGGTTCCATGATATGGGCCTCCTGTATGCCGTCCCCGAAAAGTTTCCTGCGCCCGAAAGAGCCGTTTTATCGCAAACCCGTTACAGCATTTGTTCAAATTCATCCAAAGCCCGTGCGAATTCCTGCATGCATACATCCACAGGCTCGCCGCCCGCAAGGTCCACGTGCGCGATTTTTAAGAGCTCGAGCGGATAGTCGCTCCCGCCCGAGGACAGGAAACGGATATAATCCCTGACCGCATTCTTCTTGCCGCCGAGGATATCTGAAGCGATTTTTACCGCGCACGAGAAGCCCGTCGCATATTTATAGACATAAAATGCGTTATAGAAATGCGGAATACGCGACCATTCAAAGGAGATCGTGTCGTCCCGCGCGATTTCCGGGCCATAGTAAAGCGCGTTGAGGTCGCCGTACATCCCGCACAAAGATTCATGGGTCAGCGCTTCGCCCGCCTCCACGGCCGCATGCGTCATTTTCTCAAACTCCGCGAACATGGTCTGCCGCACCACCGTGGTACGGAACTGGTCGAGATAATGATTGAGGATATACCGGCGCGCATCCGCATCCTGCTCTGTCCCGAGCAAATAGTGCGTGAGCAGGACCTCGTTCACCGTACTTGCGACCTCGGCCACAAAAATTTCATAACCCGCCTTCGCTTCGGGCTGGTTTTTATTGGAATGGTAGGTGTGCATCGCATGGCCAAGCTCGTGCGCGATGGTAAACACGCTGTCAAGGTCGCCGCGGTGGTTAAGGAGCACATAGGGGTGCACGCCGTAAACGCCCCACGAATACGCGCCGCTCGTCTTGCCCGGCGTTTCATATACGTCGATCCAGCCGGTGTCCTGCGCTTCCTGCAAAAGCTGGCCGTATTCTTCGCCCAAAACGGCGAGGCCCTTTTTCACGAGCTCCATGGACTGTTCGTACGAATATTCCCCGTGCGTTTCCCTGGCGAGCGGGGTATAGATATCATACATCGCAAGGTCTTCCAGCCCGAGCGCCTTTTTGCGCACATCCACATAATGGTACATGATAGGAAGGTTTTTGTGGATCGTTTCGATCAGGTTATCATATAGCGCGACGGGCACGTTGTCTGAAAAAAGCGATTTTTCGAGCGCACTGCCGAACTTTTTGGCGCGCGCATAGAAAACGTCTTTTTTGACGCTCGCCGAATAGGCCGCGCTGATGGTGTTAATCATGTCTTTATAGGATTTGTAATACGTCTCGTAGGTTTTTTTACGCACCTCGCGGTCGGGGCTTTGCATCAATACGATATATTTCCCGTGCGAAAGCTGGACGCGCTTGCCGTCCGCATCCTTTACCGTGCCGAATTTCATGTCGGCATTGTCGATCATGGTGAAAATATCCTTGGGCGCGCCCGCGATATCCGCCGTCATGGAAAGAAGACGTTCCTCCTTTTTGGAAAGCACGTGCTTTTTACTGCGCACAAGCTCTTTGAGCATAAAATCATATGGCGCAAGCTGTTTGTTGTTCCCATGCGTATGGTTGCCGCACTTCTGGCAATGACCGCCCTTTTTGCAGGTTTTGGGATCGCGGTCCTTTTTGCAGTGCGGGACTGCCGCTTCGATATAGCCTTCGAGCACGCCCGGCTTCAGGGCCAGCAGCGTGGGGCTCACGAAGGAAAGCGCGCTCCCGAGGCGCACGTTAATATCCATGGCCCGTGCGGTCATCGCCTGGTAGGCGGCAACCGCATTGTCCTCATCCCGGCGCATACGCGCATACACAAAAAGGTTGCCCGCGATGTGTTCCATTTTCTCCATGGCCTGAAGCGCTTCGGCAAGGCTTTTTCCATCCTTTGTCAGCGTTTTTTGGATGTGGGGGATGCCTTCCATCAGTTTTTCGAGCTTCTTATAGTCGTCCTCCCATGCTTCATCCGTCGCATAAATGTCTTCCAGCACCCATTTATAGGTTTGGCCGATCTGGTCTCTTGTTTTTTCTTCCATGACTGTTTTCCTTTCCGAAATATTCAGAAATATTCATCCGTTTCCCACTTCTGCGGGTTATGCGCGATATATTCCCGGATTTCCCGCAAATCGTTTTCCCCGCGCACCACATGTTCGTAATAACCACGCTGCCAGAGGGAAATTCCGCATTGCTTGGAGGTCAGGCCTTTCAGTGAGTTGACGATGCCTGGCAGACCTGTTTTCGTAGGGGTCGCCGCCTTCGGCGACCCTGATAGAAGCACGATAAAATGAATATGGTTTGGCATTACGGTAAACGAATCCACCAAAATATCGGGATAAACATGGCCGATGCTGTTTATGTATTTCTCCACGGTCCGGCCGTAGTGGGTAAGTTCGATATGCGGGCCGACGAGGGCGTCGCCCCCTACGAAAGTCCCAAGCAAATGCCGCCTGTCTTTTGTACAGATCGTGACGAAATATGCACCCGATGAAGTATAATCATATCCCTTCAAACGAATACTTTTTCTTGCGGGCCTGCTATAATTCATCATAAACAGAAAAAAGACCGTTTAAGCAACTTTTCCTCAATTCCGCTGCGCGTGCAGCGGCGCCGGGATACGTCCACCGCGGGCGATAAATTCCCTGGGGGAATTGTGGTTGTAAGGCATGATCGGCGCACGGCCGAGAAGCCCGCCGAAATCCACATAATCGCCCACCTGCTTGCCGGGCACGGGAATCAGGCGCACGGCCGTCGTCTTGGTGTTTACCATGCCGATGGCGGCTTCGTCCGCCATGATGGCGGAGAGCACGTCCGCAGGGGTGTCGCCCGGGAGCGCAATCATGTCGAGGCCGACCGAGCACACGCACGTCATTGCCTCGAGCTTTTCGAGCGTCAGCGCGCCCGTTTCCGCGGCATGGATCATGCCCGCGTCTTCGCTGACGGGAATGAATGCGCCGGAAAGCCCGCCCACATGGGAGGTGGCCATGATGCCGCCCTTTTTCACCGCGTCATTAAGGAGGGCAAGCGCGGCGGTCGTGCCGTGCGCGCCGCACGTCTCGAGGCCCATTTCCTCGAGGATATAGGCGACGCTGTCGCCGATGGCCGGGGTGGGCGCAAGCGAAAGGTCGACGATGCCAAAGGGCACGCCCAGCCTCTTTGCCGCTTCGCGCGCGACAAGCTGGCCCATACGCGTGATATGGAATGCGGTTGTTTTGATGGTTTCCGCAACCTCATCGAACGGCTGCCCTTTTTTGCTTTCAAGCGCAACCTTCACAACGCCCGGGCCGGAAACGCCCACGTTGATGACGCAGTCTCCCTCGCCCGTGCCGTGGAACGCGCCCGCCATGAAGGGATTATCCTCCACCGCGTTGGCGAACACCACCAGCTTTGCGGCGCCCATGCCGCCCTCGGCGGCCGTAAGCTCCGCGCTTTCCTTGATGACCTCGCCCATGCGTTTCACCGCGTCCATATTGATGCCCGCGCGCGTGGTCGCCACGTTGACGGAAGAGCAGACAATGCCCGTTTCACTGAGCGCCTGCGGAATGGAATCGATAAAGCGCACTTCCGCGGCGGTCGCCGCCTTCTGCACGAATGCGGAATATCCGCCGATAAAATCCACGCCCATTTCGTGCGCGGCCCTGTCCATTGCGCGGGCAAATTTTACGTAATTTTCGCATCCCTGCGAAATAAGGGAAATGGGAGTTACGGAAATCCGCTTGTTGACGATGGGAATTCCAAATTCGTTTTCGATGGCCTCGCCCGTTTTCACAAGGTTTTTCGCCCTGGCGGTGATTTTATCGTATACGCGGCCGGCGCACACATCCGCATCGTCGGACACGCAGTCGAAAAGCGAAATGCCCATTGTGATCGTGCGGATATCGAGGTTTTGCCGCGCGATCATGTCGATTGTCTTTAATATATCCCTCTGGTCTATCATAGAAAACCCCTTCTGAACAAATTAATAGGTAATAACGAATAAACGGCGCCCAAGGAGCACCCCTGGCACATCATTTATGGTTCCTTATACCCGGTGCATGCTCTTGAAAATTTCTTCGCGCATCAGGCGCACCTCGATGCCGATTTTCTCGCCTGCCGCGTCAAGCTGTTCCTTTAATTGCTCGAACGATACCTTCATGGCGGAGAGGTCGACAAGCATGGTCATTGCAAACACCTCGTCCCGCAGGACGGTTTGCGTAATGTCGAGGATGTTCGCATTTGCCTCATAAAGCGCGTGCGAAATGTGGGCGATGATGCCGGGCTTATCCTGCCCGAGTACGCTTACGATTGCTCTCATAGATATAACTCCTTAAAGTAAAAGTAATGGATAACGGTTATTGGGCGCCATATATGCTATGCTTGGCTGCCGGTCCCCGGATGCCTTTTTTCGTATTCAAACTTTGCATTCCGGTAGGTGTGGTAAGTGAACGCATACCAGAACGGGAACACAAATGTGACGACGACGATTGCAAGCAGGGCGAACAAAATCACAAAGATCATCAATGGATTTTGCAGCGCGAGCATCGGGTCTACGAGGTATAATTCATAGAGCTCCCGGAACGGCAGCTGGGACAGCCAGTTAATGACCAGCCCGGCC
Source organism: Christensenella intestinihominis (assembly GCF_001678845.1). Classification (GTDB taxonomy): domain Bacteria; phylum Bacillota; class Clostridia; order Christensenellales; family Christensenellaceae; genus Christensenella; species Christensenella intestinihominis. Next base: position 470,533 of record NZ_MAIQ01000002.1, on the reverse strand, counting down.
AGCGCCACGATGACCGCCGCGGTCAGCACGCGCGTAAAGTTGCTCCAGAAATTGCCGAGGAACGCGTAACGGTAGGAGGTAAAAACCGCCCGGAACCCGCCCTGCCCCTCTACGGCGACCGTGTACGGGATAAATACAATTCCGAAAAACAGCAGCAGGGCCGCAAGCGCGAGGACCACAATTACCGCAATCTGCCATGCGGGCAGCACTGCCGCAGGAACCCCGCCGGGCAGGGCGATCGCCACGATTGCCGCAACAATCCCGGCCACGGGCAGAGCCAGCAACGCAATGGCGGCAAAATAGGAACGCAGCATAGCGCCATACCGCTTTTTTGCATGCGCGCTTGCGCCCGCGAAGGTTACGTCGCGGCCCGCGTAATCGCTGTCGATTACATACACCACGTTTGAAACCATCAGCGGCGATGCAAAAATGGCGACGCATACGACAATTGCAAGCACTGTGATGACGCTTGCAAGGCTGCTTCCCCCGGTTTGCGACAACGTTAAAAGCAACGAACGCGCCACTGAAACGGTTCCCGGCATGGTGAAAAACATCAGCGGGACGAGCAATACAAGCTGGAAAAGCAGCAGCGGCAGGAACAGCCTGCCAAAATTCCGTTTATAGACAATTCCGGATTTCCGGAACATCGTCTTGAAACCCATGGGGATATTTTCCATAAAATTTACCTCTGGTTCTTCGTCCGCGAAACCTGCCCTGTGCGCGGGAAACAATCCGGCTGCCGGACCGGGCGGCGGTTCCTGTTTGGTGTATTTCCCTTTTCCCTGCATACCCCCATTTTGCATACAGGCCCTTTATACTTTTATGGCGCTTCCGGCGTAAACCATTTGCTGCCGGTTTCCATGTAATGATATTTTTCGACCGCTTCCACCGCCTGCCGCGGCGTGTCCACGACCGTAAATACGCTCAAAGCTTCCTCTTTGGCGAATTTCTGTTCCACCGTCTTTTCAAACATAGCGATCAGCTCGTCGTAAAAGCCGTGGGTATTCAGGATCACGATGGACTTTTTATGCTGTTTCAGCTGCTTCAGGGTAATGACCTCGCACAGTTCTTCGAAGGTACCGAAGCCGCCCGCCACGGCAATGAAGGCGTTGGATATATCCTCCATTTTTTGTTTGCGCTCGCGCATGGTTTTCGTCACGATATAATCGTTGCATTTTTCATAGGGAATGCCGGGAATATCCATAAATTCAGGAATTACCCCGATTACATGGCCGTCCCTGCTGTGCACGCCGCGCGCGACCGCGCCCATCATGCCCATGGTTCCCGCGCCGAACACCAGCGCCCATTCCTTTTCCGCAAACAGCTGGCCGAGCCGGTAGGCCTCGTCAAAATAACTCTGGTCGATGGCGGCGGAAGAGGAGCCAAATACGCATACGTTTTTTTTCATTAGGATACCCTCTGGAAAACATTTCGTTTATAACGGTTGAGGAGGAACCACAGCGGCATGCCGATGCCGTAGCATGCGATCGCCTGCCCGATCCCTACCGTCAGGACGTTGACCCAATAGGGGAGCCCGAGCATCACGCTGAGCGTCCACGACACCAGGAAAGCGTTTGCAATAACGCTCGGGAGGGGAAGCAGCCATTTGCTCTTACCGCGGATTTTCCACGTGACAAAGGCGGCCAGCAGGCTGGCGAGGCTTCCCACGATGATATCCATCAGCCCCAGTGTTCCCGAACCGAAAATATTGGCGATCAGGCAGCCGATAAACAGGCCGGGCACTGCCGCGGGCGTAAAAAAAGGCAGGATGCACATTGCCTCTGAAATACGCACCTGGAATTGCAGGAACCCAAACGGCGCGAACAGGAGCGTAAGCACTGCATAGATTGCCGCAATGGCGGCCGTTTCGCAAATGAAACGTGTTTTTGACGGATTTTCCATAATGACCCTTCCATACCTCAATCAAAAATTAATTTACAGTACAGTATAGCACAACCGGGCTTTGATTGACAACAACGGGCCGCCCGGTATAATGGGAATAGGACCGTTGCAAAGACGACAGAAAGCGGGGAACCGACCATGTTTGATTACCACCTTCATTCCAATGTATCCCATGACGCCTACGACAGCCCCGTGCGCATCGCCATGGTGGCAAAGGAAAAGGGGCTTACGGAAATTTGTTTCACCGATCACCAGGAAATCGATTATCCATACCCGGAGGAAGGGATGGTGCGGCTCGATTACACGCTTTATGACCGCGAGTTGGACAAAGCGCGGGAACGGGTGCCCGGAATCGGCATCAAAAGAGGCGTCGAGGTGTCGCTGATGCCGGGTTCCCTCGAAAAAATCGCACGGGATGTCCGCGGGCAGGCGTTTGATTTCGTAATTGCGTCCCAGCACACAATTCAGGGAAAGGACCCGTATTTCGGCGACAGCTTTGAAGGGAAAACCCTGCGGCAGGCCCAGCGCGACTATCTGGAGGAAATGCTTTTCGACCTCGCGCACTACGAGGATTTTGACGTGGTCGGGCACATCGGATACCTGGATAAGTACCTGCCCAATATCGAAAGCCTGAAAGAAAAAACGCCGTTTGAATATATGGATTTTCCGGACCTGCTGGATGGGATTTTAAAATCCGCAATTTCGCGCGGGAAGGGAATCGAGGTCAACACCAGCAACTATTCCGTATACGAATGGCCGACGCCCATACGAAGCGTGCTGAAACGCTTCCGTGAGCTTGGGGGCGAAATTGTTACGCTTGGCAGCGACGCGCACATGGCGGACAAGGTTGGCTACAGGTTCCGCGACGCTGTGGAGTATATGAAGGAATGCGGCGTGAAATATGTGTGCAAATTCACGGCGCGGACGCCGGAATTCGTGCCGCTTGAAAAATTTTAGATAACCGTAAAAAGCCGAAAGGAAGCGCCGCGGAGGACACGGGCGCCTCTTTTTTTGCAGCGGTCCTATAGCCGCCGCTGCGGCCTGCTGTGCGAGGGGCACAGCCAGTCATAATCAATTTTTTGGATTGCTTCAAAGGATTCGAGCAGTTTTGGGGTATCGGCATTCCAGCCGTCCGGATAGGGGATGATATCCCCTTTTTTGTTTGCTTTCAGGAGATCGCCCGCAAACAATACGCCGTCAAACAGCATGCAGACGTGCCCGGGCGTATGGCCCGGGGTGTGGAGGATGCGAATATTTCCCACGCGCAAATCCCCGCCGTAAGGGCGGATTTCACCCATTGGTTTTTTGCCGAGGAGCCTGGCGATGTATTTTTTTTTGCCCGGCCGCGGACGCTCGCCCGTGAGGTAGGGAATATCTTCCGCATGGGCCCACACCTCCGCGCCGGTCGCCTCGCGCAAAGCGCGCACACAGCCTGCATGGTCGGTGTCGTGATGGGTGAGCAGGATGTGCCGGATGTCCGGCAGTGCGACCCCAAGCTGTTCAAGCTCCCGCAGGATTCCCCGCCGCATGAAGGGAAAACCCGTATCAACGAGCGCAAGCTCGTCGTCGAATAAAAGGAAACAGCGGGACCCCCTGGATGCGTCCAGCATAATGACATGTTCTGTTATTTTCAATTGCTTAATCTCCGGTTGCGTTTTTTTACCGTGGCTTTTATACTAAGAAGTATACCGCCGGTGTACGAAAATTAGTATACCATTGGTATACTAATTTGTCAATGGAGGAACCCAATGCTTTCCAGACGGGAGGAAGAAAAGCTTCGGAAGGAAGCCGCAATTATTAAGGAAGCGGAAGAGTTGTTTTGCATAAACGGATTCGAGCATACGTCCATGAACGAAATCGCGCAGCGCGCGGGCTATACCAAGCGCACGGTATACCAATATTTCACCTGCAAGGAGGACTTGTTTTTTGCCGTGATCCTGAAAGGATATGAACGGCTGTGGGCCGCGGTGAAAGAAAGCACGGGAGCATGCGGAACGGGATTTGAAAAGCTCCGGCGGGCGTATTTTGCTTTTTATACGCTCTACAGGGAACACCCGCGCCTGCTTGCGCTGATGGGAATGACGGGGCTTGTGAAGGGCAAAAGCGAAACACTCGACCTTCCGTACCGCCGGCGTTTTTACGAATTTGACCGCAGGATGTTCGACGGAATATGCGCGCTGTTCCGTGCGGGGCAGGAGGACGGAAGCGTGCGCGCAGACATCGGGACGGGTTACCTGATGTATGCGGCGGTGTTCAGCCTGACCGGTTTTTTCCATATGCTGTCCGTTACGGGCAAGGCCTATCTTGGAGTGGCGGACATGGACGAAGATAAGTTTATTGAAACGGGGCTGCAATTATTCCTGGACTCTGTAAAGAGCGTTTCATAAAATCCGGTATAGTTTATGAATAATTCATAAAGGTATGTTATCGTAATTTAAAAAGAAATGAAGGGAAGAAGAGATGTTTTTTCCATTTTATCTGGATTGGACGTGGCTGCTTCTGATTCCGGCGCTTATCGTCACAATCTGGGCGCAGGCAAAGGTCAGCTCCGCATATAAGAAATATTCGCAGATTCCGGCGCAAAGCGGCGTGACGGGACGTGAATTCGCGCAATCCATGCTGCGCCAGAACGGCGTCGACGGTGTGGCGGTCCAGCCCGTCGCGGGGGATATGACCGACCATTTTGATCCGCGTAACAATACGGTGAACCTTTCGGAGGGCGTGTATGCGAAGCATTCCATTGCGGCGGTCTCCATTGCCGCGCACGAATGCGGGCACGTGCTCCAGAAATATAAAAAATACGGACCGATGCGTGTGCGCAATGCCATTGTTCCCGTTGTGAACTTTGCGACGAGGCTCGCGTTTCCGCTGATCCTGATTGGGATTTTGTTTTCCGCAAGGGTTCCCGGCCTGGAAATCCTGGTAAGCATCGGCGCGTGGGTCTATTTCGCTGTTGTCATTTTCCAGCTTATTACCCTGCCCGTGGAGTTTAACGCAAGCAAGCGGGCGATGGCCAATATATCCGCTTCCGGCGTGCTGACCGTACAAGAGCAAACGGAAGCAAAACGCATGCTTTCCGCTGCGGCCATGACCTATGTGGCGGCGATGCTTGCGTCGTTCCTGTCCTTCCTGCGGCTGTTCCTGCTTTCACGGAGGAGGTAGGCCGGGAAAAGGCAGTGGAAACTGGAAACGCGGGGAATGCGCTCCGTTTAATACAGGCGTTTCAGCAGCAGAACGATCAACACCGCCCAAATGATGCAAAACAGCGGCACCAGGATCATGAAGGACGGATGCCGGGTTTTGTGGCGGCAGCCGAGCATGCCTACGAGCATTCCGTATGCTCCGCCGACGGCGGACAGCAAAAACAAGGTTTTTTCCGGAACACGGCGTTTCCTTTTGCGGGCTGCGTGTTTATCATAACAGCATACGGCAAAGGCAGCCAGGTTGATTGCAAGGAAGTAAACAATGAAATAACTCATGTGCAGATTATAGCACGGATGGAAAGGAACGCAAAATGAATGTATCGAAACCGCTTCCGCTTACGGGGGCGCACAATGTACGCGACCTTGGGGGATATCCCGCGGAGGGCGGAAAGGAAACCAAATACAAGGTGTTCCTGCGCGGGGACAGCCTGCACGGGCTCACAAAAGAGGACGAGGAATACCTTGACGATTACGGGGTACGGCTCGTGATCGACGTGCGCGGAAAAAACGAGGCGTTTATGCATCCCGACCATATCGATAAAAAACAGATCGAGCGGCTTCATGTTCCGCTTCTGGACCATATCCAGTCGGAAGCGATGCTTGGAAAAATGCCCGATGATATGGGCGATATGTATATCGGACTCGTGGAGAAAAGCAAGGACGGCCTGAAAGAAATTTTTACGCGCATGGCGGACGCAGAGGGCGTAACCCTTTACCACTGCACGGCGGGCAAGGACCGCACGGGCATTATTACCATGCTGGTTTTAAAGCTTGCGGGCGTGCCGGATGACGTGGTCCTTGCGGATTACGCGGTTTCCGAAACCTACATGAAAGAAATGTTTGAGAAACAGCGCGGAATGGTCGAAAAAGCGGGCGTAAAGGTGCCGGAATATGTGTTCCGTTCAAAGCCGGAATATATGCGCAAGTTGATGGAGCACATCGCGCAAAAATACGGCACGGCAAAAGATTACCTTATGGACATCGGCCTTTCGGACGCTGAGATCGGGAGGCTGAAGGGAAAGATTGTGTGAAAAAGGCCTGCCATAAAAAAAGAATGATATTTTAGCTTGAAACACACGAAATAATCCGATATCATGAGTACAGAATCATTTCATCAGCTATGAGGTGTGGGTATGAAAAAATTGTGTTCCATTATTTTGGTATTATTTTTTGTGTTTTTTTTATGTGGTGCTGCCGCGCCGCAGGCAAGTTACAGCGTCACAGGCACGAATATGGTTTTGCGGTTCCCGGACGACTATGTCATATATGGACAGGACGGAGCCCTAAGCGGCAACGGGGGAGTAATGGACTGGGACAAGGAAGAGGTCGATAGTCTACTCGATTATATGAAGGAAAACCGGATTTTGCTGTACGCGACCCAGATCGACGAATACGATGAGATTTACGTAGACAGCGCTTCTTTTGCGGCAACCCGAAGCATGCAGGACTTTACGAAATTTTACGAAAATCACAGCGAAATGGATGATAAGGAATTGCTTTCCAAACTGGAGGAGGCAACCTATTTAAGGGGGCCTGAAAGCGTTGTTGAGAATTACACCTCTAAGTCGATGGAGGTTGTGACCATCAATGGTGAAAAATACGGATATGCGGTCGGTGTATTCGAGAACGAGTTTGAAGAGAGATATGTACTTGAATATGATACCGTAAAAAATGGGAAAGCAATCCGGCTGGAAATGTACACCACCGGGGAGCCGCATGAGGATCAGATTAATGCGTTTCGAGGTATTATGGAGACTATCGGCTATACGCGCGGGGCGAACGGCTTTTTGTCACAATATATATTGGGGACAAACGGCGCGGCGCTTCTTCCATGGATTATACTGGGAGTCTGTGTGATTGCCGCGATAGTTGTGCTGATTGTATTGCTTCGGATCAGGCGGAAGAAGCATCCGAAAATAAAAGGTACCGCGTACGAGCCGCAGGGAGGACCGTATTCGCCCCTGCCGCAGTATCCGCCCTCATTGTCCACGTACGAAAAGTCCGCACCGCCGCAGGAGCAGGCAGCGCCGCACGTGTACGAAAGGCCAACGCCGCCGCAGGAGCAGGCACCGCCGCCCGTGTATGAAAGGCCAACGCCGCCGCAGGAGCAGGCACCGCCGCCCATGTACGAAAGGCCAACGCCGCCGCAGGAGCAGGCACCGCCGCCCATGTACGAAAGGCCAACGCCGCCGCAGGAGCAGGCACCGCCGCCCATGTACGAAAGGCCAACGCCGCCGCAGGAGCAGGCACCGCCGCCCACGTACGAAAGGCCTGCGCCGCCGCAGGAGCAGGCAGCGCCGTCTGTGTACGAAAGACCCGCGTCGCCGCAGGAGCAGGTAACGCCGCCTGTGTACGGAAAGCCCGCGCCGCCTCAGGAGCGGACAACGACACCGGGCGAAGCGGATGTGGTGAAGCTTTTGGAAACCCTCGCGGAACTAAAGCGACAGGGTGTACTTAGCCCGGAAGAATATGAGTATAAAAAGAATGAACTATTGAGAAGGTTGTAACGAAAAGAGGGACGCAGTTCAAAGGATGGCGTCCCTCTTTTCCTGATTAAAAGTAGTTATTTTTTAAATAATTATAGTAGGAATTATTCTGATCCACCAGTTCATCCAGAATATCCTGTATTTCAGGCAGATCGGAATATTTCATGAGGATATCAAGCGCCATCATATAAAAGTCTTTATCCAGATAATCCGCCGCGATACAAATCGCACATTTGGAAGCAAGTTCGTAGGAATCCCGATAATTACCGAGGGAGCTGAAAATTTTTTCGGCTGTAGTATAGTCTTCGGCTAAAGCATAAGCGTTTGCGCGCGCGTAATCAATATAGTCGGAATCTGACTCCGATGGGAATTCATAGGATGTATCGATGTATGCTTCGCCTTCTTCAAACTGTCCGTTTATAATAAGATCAATGCCCTGACGGAAATTGAGTTCGCCAAGGATGAGCCTGGATTCATCAAGAGACTCAATTCCGGTCAACAGTGTGCGGGCTTCATCATAGTTTCCGCTTTCCATAAGCATACCGGCCTCGGAAATGCGTTTCAAGTCGGAGATTCCCCCGCTGATATTGGGTAGCTTCGAAATTGTTTGATAAGCGCGTGTATAGTCGCCGTCCGCAAGGTATTTATACGCTTGGTTATTTGTACTCACAAACATCCCCGCGCCGGTGCAAACAGCAGCGACGATTCCGCCCACGATACACAGGGTGATGATACGCTTTTTCTTTTTCGGAGAAGGCCCCCTGCGTTCTTTTTTTGCGGACATATGCGCGGGAAGCGGCACCGCCCCTGGAGCAATGTGGAAAGCGGTCATAAATTGCGCGGCGTTTCCAATGCGTATATCCGGTTTCATTGCAACCGCAAGCTTGAGCGCCTGCTTTGTGCCCGAAAGAATCTGCAGCGATTCAATTTCCCTCTTTGTTGTCTCGTCGCTTTCAAGGCGTGCCATCATATCGGGCAGACGTTCACCGCAGAGCAGCCTGTATAGGATCGCGCCTAGCTGATAGATATCCGTCCATGACCCGACCGGTTCCACTTCCCTATATTGCTCAGGCGCGGAGTAGCCGTTCAGCACACCGTGTTCGCGGGATGATGAGAGAAACGCGCGCCCTGTTGAAAGTTGTACGCGTATATTCTGCGGATAAACGGCAAGATGGCTTTTATTCTCCCTATGCAGGGCATCGAGTTGCATGACAATGGGGGCCAGCAGGGCCATCGCCCGGTCGTAATCAAGTTTGGCACTGTTTTTATCGAGATAGTCGGCAAGCAATATGGTTTTGTTCCGCTTGAATTTTTTCCGCCATATCAAGAACCATAGAAGAAAAACGATTGCCGCTGCCCCGGCTGCAACGATGACCCAGAGCACGCTCGAGTACAGAATATTTGAACTCGCCCTGTAGGGAATGCCCTCGCGATCAAGAACGGGAAGCAACTCGGAAATACAGATTGCCCCGTTGAGGTTCGTATCCTCGGCAGAGCCGATTGTGTTTACCCCAACTACGATACCTTCCCCGTTTACCAGCGGCCCGCCGGAATTCCCGTGGTTGAGGGCGACGTTCATTTGCAGCCCGGTAACGGCGCGTTCCCCCGTGCCGAAGGAATAAGAAGATTTGACCGCACTGATGATTCCGTCTGTCATCGTCATGTCGTCGCGTACAGAACCGCCGCGCTCAAACAGGTTATCCGCAACTGCCGGAAACCCGAGGGCGTAGACCTGCTCTCCCGCCAAATCGGAAGGATTACCGGAATAGAGCGGAAGGGGGTTCATCGCGGGAATGGGGTCGTCGAGCTTTAAAACAGACAAATCCTTATCCGGCAGCGAGACAACGACCGTCGCGGTCACCGGCGTATAATCCCCGAAAAATACGGTGCACGCCCCGGCCATTTCAGCTACCACATGGTGATTCGTTACCACATATTCGACGGGCGCGCCCGCACCGATTGCAAAGCCCGATCCGCTGGAATAATAGTCATCGCTGATATCCACCTCGATATACACGGTCGATCCCCGCGCGTCGAGCGCAGGCTGGGGGATTGACGCCGCGAGGGCAACGGAAGACACCAGCAGTAAAATGACGGCAAGAAGCGTACAAAAAATTTTTTTCATGACAGGCCCACCCACACCAAAGAATTTAATTTGATGACCTTATTATACAACACAAAGGTACAGTTTGGGGTTATATTTCGGAAAATTTAGTCAGTTTTAATAGCATTGCCCGGAAACGGGAGCCGTATTCGCCGAAAGACGAGCGTACACAGCGCTCCCACGAAAAAGCCGCATACCGTGCCCGTAAGGACGAGCACCGGAAAATAGTAAGATACCTGCGGAGTGGCGGTGACGACTGCCGCCGCCGCAAGCTGCATCAGGTTATGGGAAATCCCGCCGAGGACGCTTGTCTTGATGACGGACAAATATTTTAAAGCGAGATACATAACCAGGATGGAAACGACGCCCCCCGCGAGGGAGAAAAACAGCATGGTCATATTGCCCGAAAGCATTGCGGTAAGCAGGCTGCGCACCACGCAGATGAGCAGCGCCCACGGCAGGCCGAGGCAGCAAAGTGCAAACAGGGAAACCACGTTTGCGAGGCCGAGCTTGAAGCCGGGCAGGGGCAGGAGCGACGACACCGCGCCGTCGAGAAGCGACAGCGACAGCGCAATACCACACAGCACGGCCGAGAGTACAAAGCGGGAGGTCCTGTTATCCTGTAATGCCATCGACATCCGCCTCCCCTCCCGCGATGGTCGCGGTTACACCGTTGGGCGCGCACACGATGGCCTCGCCCGCACGGGAAATGCTCCCCGTTTTTTCGCACTGGCGGTTGGGACAATCCGTTTCCGCAATGTGTACGGAACCGCCCCGGATTTCAAAAACGTTACGGTAAGTTCCATCTACCTCATAGATGGCGTCCTCCGCAAGCGGAAGCGTGGCTACGATTTCGCCGTTTTGCCGAATGACCACCGTTTTGCCCTCCGCATGCGGCAGGGTAAAAAACCATACCAAAAGGATGGCCGCCGCAATTACGACCGTGAAAACAATATCGCTTTTGGTAATTAATTTTTTCTGCATAACGTTTATCCGTTTGCCGGGAATGCGTGTTAAACGCGGACATACAACCTGGATTTTTATCCCATGGCGTATTCCCGGTTCTTGATTTCCAGCCCGTATTTTTCCGCAAAGCCGTCCGTGGTAATGATCTGCTTATCCCCGGTCAGGAAAAGCACATCCACCCCGTGCTCATCCGCGAAGGCAACGCCCTTTTCCGCGCCCATTACAAGCAGCGCGGTGGAGTAAATATCCGAAAGGATTCCGCTGTCGCAAAGCACTGTCGCCGCCACGAGACCGTTGTTGACGGGATAACCAGTGGACGGGTCGAGCACGTGGTCATAGTAAACGCCGTTTTCTGTGAAGCCGCGCTCGTACGTGCCGGAGGTCGAAACAAATTTTCCGTCGAGCGCAATGGTCGCCATATAATCGTTTTCGCCGCCCTCCGGGTCGCGGATGCCAATTTTGTAGCTGGTTCCGTCCGGCTTTTTTCCAAGGGCGTAAATACTTCCGCCGAAAGAGATAATGGCGGATTCCACCCCGCCCGCCTTCAGGTTCCCGGCGGCTTTGTCAAGCGCATAGCCCTTGACCGCCCCGCCAAGGTCGATCATCGCCCCGCCCGTATTGACGGTGTTTCCCTCAAGCGTCACCGTACGGTAATCCGCCGCTGCGAGCGCGGAGGAAAGCGCTTCTTCGTCCGGGACGTGCATATCCTCCGTGCCGAAGCCCCACGCGGCAATGACGCTGCCGAGCGCGGGCGAAAACGCCCCGCCGGTATCTGCCGCCGCATCGAGCGAAACGGCCAGCACCTTTGCCGTTTCGTCCGAAACCTCCACATCCTGCCCGGGCGCGGCATTCAGCCTGCAAACGTCGCTCGTCGCGATGGTGCGCGACATCTCGTCCTCGAGCCTGCGGGTAATTTCGTTATTTTGCCGGATTACGTTGTCGTCATCCGTGTAAACCGTCTGGATAATAAAGGTGTCCATCGCGAAAATTTCACTGGTTTTGAGCGCGGGGGCGCAGGAAGTAAACGCGAAAAGACAGCAGGCCGCAAGCAGCACAGGGAAAATACGCTTCATTTTGCGGAAAGCACCAAAAATACAATCGCCGCCGCGAGGAACGGCACTAAAAATAGAAAACGTTTCAGTCCAAGCTTCATAGATGCCCCCTTAGCATTCGTAAATCTTTGCTCATTATAGCATAATGCGCGCATTGATAAAACCGCGTCTTTATGGTGCCAAACGATACCCTTTCAAATATATACTGATACTGTAAAGAATTGACGAGAGCGTTACCGCAAGGGTGACGTTTTTACTTTGTGGTAAAATATATCAAAATACTTGATAATATTTGATAAAACTGGTAAGGTATAATTAAAATTTTAAAGGCGGTGTGCTTATGAAGAATTTGAAAAAGATTATTGTTTTCGGGTTACTGGTTTGTTTAGCGCTTTCTATGATTGCATGCTCAGGAAGCAGTGACAATGGAGTCGTTGGAGAATGGAGTCTTGTTCAAGCTGACGGGACAGTTGCTGACGGAGGATATATGAAATTCAACGACGATGGAACGGCGGAATTCAAGTACGCTACGGATAGTGAAGCTGAAGCGCTCACATATAAAGTAGATGGCGATAATGTGATAGTGACGAGGAAAGGTCAGGATGTTACGTTTGTCTTAAAAGGCGATACAATGGAAGTTGACGGGGTAGTTAATCTGAAAAGAAAATAAGCATCAACAAGCAAATGAACCGCAGAAATGCGGTTTTTTTGTTTCTCGATTTGTTAAACATTGACATGATTTTAGGTGCCTCCAGATGTGCCGGAATGCGTCAACCGTGCGGTATCGGCTTGTTTACAAGGCCTTCTTTTTATGGTATATTTAAAGTTACTGTGAAATGAACCGGAGGAATGGGAATGGATTTGAAAACCGCACTCGCGGAAACAATTGCAAAAGCGGCGGAGCTTCCCGCGGGACAGGTCGCGGAAATGATCGAAACGCCGCCCGACCCGAAGATGGGCGACGCGGCATTGCCGTGCTTTAAGCTGGCGAAAGAGCTGCGCAAGGTGCCGCCGGTGATTGCGCAGGAGCTTGCGGAAAAAATTGAAGCGCCGGATTTTGTAGAGCGTGTGGAAGTGGCGGGCGGCTACCTTAATTTTTTTTATGACAGGAAGTTTTATGCGGAAAGCGTGCTTGACGCGCTTGGTGCGGCAGGCGAAAACTGGGGCCGGTCGGAAATCGGCGCCGGCAAAACGGTGGTAATCGATTATTCTTCCGTCAATATCGCAAAGCCGTTCCATATCGGCCATCTTTCGAGTACGGCGATTGGCAGCGCCTTATATAAAATTTATAAATATCTTGGATATAATGTGGTGGGCGTGAACCACCTTGGCGATTGGGGCACCCAGTTCGGCAAATTGATCGCGGCATATAAAATGTGGGGAAACGACGACGAGATCAACAGGGATTCCGTGTCCGCGATGCTCAAGCTGTATGTGCGCTTCCATGAGGAAGCCGAAAAAGACGAAAGCCTCAACGAACAGGGACGCGCGTGGTTCAAGAAGATCGAGGACGGCGACGAAGAAGCGCTGCGTATTTTCGGGTGGTTCAAGGAACTTACCCTGCGCGAGGCAAAGCGTGTATATGCGCTTCTGGACGTGCAGTTTGACAGCTTTGCGGGCGAAAGCTTTTACAATGATAAAATCCCGGCTGTGTTGGATGAGCTGCGCGGGAAAAAGCTGCTTGAGCAAAGCGAAGGAGCGTGGGTGGTGCGCCTCGACGAGGAAGGCCTGCCCCCGGCGATCATCCTGAAATCGGACGGAACGACGCTGTATGCGACGCGCGACCTGGCGGCGGCGGAATACCGCAAGAAAACGTATGATTTTTATAAAAACCTGTACGTGGTGGCGTACCAGCAGAACCTGCATTTCAAGCAGCTGTTCGCGGTGCTTAAGAAAATGGGCCATGAATGGGCTTCGGGCTGCGAGCATGTGGCGTTCGGCATGGTGTCGCTCGAGGACGGGACGATGTCTACCCGCAAGGGCAAAATCGTACTGCTTGAGGATGTGCTGAAAAAAGCGGTGGAAAAGACGCTGGCAGTAATCGAGGAAAAGAACCCCGGCCTCGCGGACAAGGAGCAGGTGGCCTCCGATATCGGCATCGGCGCGGTAATCTTTTCCACACTCTCGCAAAGCCGGATCAAGGACATTACGTTCTCGTTTGACCGGGTGCTGAATTATGACGGGGAAACAGGCCCGTATGTGCAGTATACGCATACGCGCTGCGCGTCGGTACTTGCGCGGCACCAGGATACGGGCGCGGACGCGGACCTTTCGGTGCTGGAAAACGACGATGCGTTTGCGGTGCTGAAGCTGCTCGCGGCGTTCCCGCAGACGATTGTGGCGGCAAGCGAGAAAAACGAGCCGTTCTATGTAACGCGCTACCTTCTGGACCTTGCCCAGGCGTTTAACAAGTATTATTATGAATACAGGATCATTGACGATAATGCGGCGCAGACCAATGCGCGCGTGGCGCTGACCCGCGCGGTGAAGGATACGCTGAAAACGGGGCTTAAGCTGCTGGGGATTAAAGCGCCGAACAAAATGTAAGTACGCGCATGCGGGCATGGCGCATTCCTGCTGCGATATTGAATAATTATGAATGGATAAGAGGTTTTTACTATGCTGGATTTAAGGGTATTGCGCGACAACTTCAAGACGGTTGCGGACGCGCTCAAAAAGCGGGGAAAACAGATCGAGCTTGATGCGGTGATGAAGCTCGACGAGGAACGCCGCGCAATGATGACAAAGGTGGAAGAGCTGAAGGCAAAGCGCAACAGGATTTCCAAGGAAATTCCCGTGATGAAGAAAAAAGGCGAGGACGTCGCGGGCGTTATGATGGAAATGAAGGTTCTCGCCTCGCAGATCAAGGATTATGACGCGGAGCTGCAAATTATGTCGGCCCGCCTGAACCAGCTGATGATGGCGATTCCGAACCGCCCGGACGCAAGCGTTCCGGCAGGCACGGACGACAGCGACAATCAGGAAATCCGTAAATTCCTCGAACCGACCAAATTTGATTTTGAGCCGAAGGCCCACTGGGACCTGGGGCATGACCTCGGCATCCTGGACCCGGAGATCGGGGCGAAGGTTGCGGGCAGCCGCTTTGTGTTTTATAAAGGGCTTGGCGCGCGCCTTGAACGCGTGGTCATGAACTTCATGCTGAATACGCACACCGAGCAAAACGGATATACGGAAGTCATCCCGCCGTTTGTGGCGAATCAGAAGTCCATGGAGGGCACGGGCCAGCTTCCGAAATTCGCGGAGGATATGTATCATATTGAGGATACGGACCTGTACCTGATCCCGACGGCGGAGGTGCCGGTGACGAATATGTACCGCGAATCCATTATCGACGGGGAAGAGCTTCCCATTTACCGCTGCGCATATACGCCGTGCTTCCGCGCGGAAGCGGGCAGTGCGGGGAGGGACACGAAAGGCCTCATACGCCTGCACCAGTTCAACAAGGTGGAGCTTGTGAAATTTACACGCCCGGAAGACTCCTACCTTGAACTGGAAAAGCTGGTGGCAAACGCGGAAAGCATCCTCCAGATTTTGCAGATTCCATACCGCGTGGTGCTGCTGTGCGGCGGCGACCTCGGATTTTCATCCGCAAAGACGTACGACATCGAGGTGTGGATGCCGAGCTATGGCCGGTATGTGGAGATTTCGTCCTGCTCGAATTTTGAGGATTTCCAGGCGCGGCGCGCGAATATCCGCTTCCGCGACGGCGACGGTTCGCTGAAATATGTGCATACCCTCAACGGCAGCGGGCTCGCCGTAGGGCGTACGGTTGCGGCGATCATGGAAAATTACCAGCAGGCGGACGGCAGCATCAAGGTGCCGCTGGCCTTGCAGCCCTATATGGGAAGGGAATCGATCCGCGGGATAAAATAGCAATTGAAAAAACCGCCGGAGCTGCATTTGTTCCGGCGTTTTTTTGTTGCGCGGAATCGTCGGGGATAACCGGGCATGGTAAAAAGATGTCGGGAGGATGTCATGCAAATGGCCGTGTTTTTCTGATATAATGCTAATGTGGAAGAAGTGAAGAGAGTACGGGAAACCGTGCTCTTTTTTGTTGCTTCAATGAGCGCCGAAAGGCGGGTATATGGCAAAACCACAAAGCCGAAGGAGGATAAAATGACAAGCTATACCAGGGGGAAAGACAGGAAAAAGACGAAGGAGGAGGAAGAAAAAAAGGCCGCCGCACAAAGAAAGCAAAGCACGGGCGGAGCGCGCGTGACGGCGGGGAATATCAAAAATTCGGGGAGCGCATGGCGGCCGAACGGAAGCGGGGAAACGGCGAAGAAGCAAAGCACGGGCGGAGTGCGCGTAACAGCGGGAAATATCAAAAATTCGGGGAGCGCACGGCGGCCGAACGGAAGCGGGGAAACGGCGAAGAAGCAAAGCACGGGCGGAGCGCGTGTGACGGCGGGGAGCATCAAAAATTCGGGGAGCGCATGGCGGCCGGACGGCAGCGGGGGAACGCCGAAGAAGCAAAGTACAGGCGCATTTTTGCCCGTGGATGCGGGGAGAGTGACCCAATACGCGCCCGGGTCTGCGGAAAGTATCGCGGCGTTTTCGCGGCTGACTCCCGAAGAGAAGCTGGCGGCGGGCTGGCAAGGGAGCAACGCGGGAGGCGGGGTTTCGGCATGGCAGCCCGCGCCCGCCCCGTTCGCGGTTCCCGACCAGACAAAGGCGCTTGCGGATATGACGGCGAGAGCCGCGCAGGGCCGGAAGACGAAGGATTGGGCGGACTACACGAACCGGCTGGGCACGGGACTACAGACGGTAACCAGCGACGAGACGCAAGCATTCCGCGATGAAGTCAACAAAAGCTATGACGAAGCCATAAACGCCGGACAGACGCAAGCGGACCAGAAATTTTATGATGAAAACGACGAGATGTACAGGAACCAGCAGGAGGTGATGGCGTTATATGGGAACCTCCCGGAAGAGGCGCTGAAAACGGAAGCAGGGCGGGATGTGATAGAAAATGCAATTTCCGCAGGAAACAAATATAACGAACTGGTGGCCGGAAACCAGGCAAGGCAGACGAAGGTCAATAACATAAGGGCCCAAAAACGCAGGCGAACGACATATTCAAGCTGGAGGATATCGAGCGGGAAATTTCCCATGCGCAGGAAAACCCCGGACGGTTCGACGCAATCGTGGAGGCCGGGCAGAAGGCGGAAGACAACAAATATGAACAGGCCTATAGCGACGATAACCTTCTCAATAATCTTGCGCAGAACGGAACGCCGGAGCAGCAGAAAATGGTGGCGATGGTGGACGGGGGCGACCTGCTGGCAGGGGCGTTTATCCGCAAGGAAGCGTTTATGACGGAGGGCGAACGGGATATCATCAATTACTATTACGGCATCGGCGCGCCCGAGGAGGCCGATAAATTTTACAAGCTGCTCGAGCGCGACCTTGACAAACGGAAGAGCGACTTTATTGCAGAAAACCGGGCGGCATTCATGGCGGAGAACGACAGCGGAATTATGCGCGCCTATGAAGCGGGAAGCAACATAATGAGCGGTATTGCCGGGGCCTTTGGGATGGTGGGCGAGACCATCGGCCAAAAAATCCAGAATGCGGTGACAGGGGAATACCGCAACGTGAATATGTACGGCGTTTCGGGGAACCTGAAACGCAACGAACAGATTACGCGGGACGCGCTGGTGGAAGGATTATCCCCGGAGATGGTTGCAATTGTGGATATGGGTCTCGGGATTGGGAAAACCCTGCCGATGATGATGGCAGGGCCTGCGGTGGCTCCGGCCCTGATCGGCGCGCAGACGGCGGGAAACACGATGTATAGCGTGGGGAAACGTGGCGGGAACGTAGACCAGATGATGCAGGCGGGAGCCATCAGCGGAACGGTGGACGCGGCAATGTCGGCAATCCCGGCGCAGGAATTTTATAAACTTGCCGGAAGCGCGCCTGAAAGTGGGATAGCGTTCGCAAAGGGGATGCTGAAGCAGGCCGGGCTGGAAGTGACGGAAGCGGCTGTGAGCAGCTATACACAGACACTGGCAGATATGTATGTGATGGGGGAAAACAGTTATTACGAGCAGTTCCGCAGTGGGCTGATGGCAAACGGCCTGAACGAGGAAGCCGCGACGCGGGAAGCAAACATGGAATTTTTCGTGCGGCAGCCGGTGATGGAAATGGCGGCATCGGCGGCGGGCGGCGCAATCGAGGGGACGGCGGCGCAGGCGCTGGCAATCATGACGCACCGGTTCCAAAACAGCAGGCTGAAAAAAGCGCAGGAAACAATCTGGGAAAATTTCGTGCGAGAAACGAATGAAATCATCGCCAAGGAACGCGGACTGAATCCGGGAGAACTGCCGCAAACGCCGGAGGGAAGCGCCTACAATCCCGGAATGGAATACGTGACGCCGGAGGGCGCGAGGTTCCCGGCGGGAGACGTGGAAAGCGGAACGCCGGGAATGGTGTTTGACAAGACGGGAGGCGGGAGGACGAACGATGTTTACACAGAAAGCATCTCGTCGGACACCTATCAGCCGTATACCCAGATCAGCAGCGAGACGGAGTATCAAAGCCTGATTGAGGCCTATAATATGGAAGGAGCGCCGAAAAGCCTTGCCGAATACAATGAATTGCGCTATACTGACCCGAAAGAAGCATATTTGATGGATGGATATATGCGGGCGGTAGACAAGGAAGATATATCAGTGTTGGTGGGGTATAAGCAGTATAAAGATACCAGCGGACAGATAGACGCTTCGATTGTAGGACAGCAAACAAAAGACGGAGTAGAAATCAAGGGATTTGTATCGCACTTTGTGGACAGGATCATAGGCCAGCAGGCAGCGAACGATATTCCGATATCTGGGATGCGCCGGGGCGTTATGATAGAAGACGCGTTGGAGGCGTTAAAAAATCCTGTTTCTGTTAGTCAAGTTCAAATTAGTAGTAATGGGCTAAAATCGGTCATATATAAAGGAAAGAATTGTATCGTAAGAATTAATCCGGACACAGGAATGTTGATACAATGTAATCCTAAATATTTCAAATAAGGAGAGTAGAAAATGATTCAATTCAGCAAACAAGATAAAGAGTTCATTATGGAGAATTTTGAAAATGTGGAAGATATTTTTACCGAGCAAGATATAAATAAAATATTAGAGATGATTGATGATTTAATAATGTATAAAGGTTTTGATGAAAACTATAATTTGAATGATTTCGGACGGAACGCGCAGAGGGTCTATGATAGCATTTATTACAACAATGCGAACAATGAATAGTTAAAAAACTGCGGAACAAGGAGCACAGCAATGTGCTCCTTTTTTTGTTGTGCGTTTGCGGCGCAGGAAACAATCTGGGGAAATTTCGTGCGTAAAACGAATGATAACGGTGATATAATAATAACTGACAATGCATATATCACTGCAAAAGACGGCGGAAAGCATAATGGAAAGTATGTTAATGCTTTGAAGTGGAAGGATAATCAGGTGAATAAGGCTTATAATAGCTATGTTTACCAAGTAGAGTTACATCATGATAAAATTGCACATCCTGAGCGGTATATAGAAAATTGGAACCAGAAGCCTCTGAATAAGCAAATATGGTCTTTAGAAAAATGGAGAAAAGATGCACTGCGAAACGCACAGGAAGCGTCTATTATGCTAGGGATTTTACGGGAAAGGGGGATAATAAAATGAACGGATTAGCACTGGATTTAATCAGCGAAGTGAAGGAATGGCTAGAGGACCTTCTGAAAGAAGAAGAAAACGAAGTTGTGTATGGAGAAATCCTTGCTTACATGGAAGTACTGACTATCATTCGTGAATATTTGCGGGAAGATGAGAGGGCGGCATACGGCCTTGATTTTGATGTGGATCAGTATTATTTTGGCCGAATGGCAAAGCGGAAGAAAGGTCTGGAAAATGATTCAATTCAGCAAACAAGATGAAAAATTCATCAAAGAAAATTTTGAAAATTGGGAAGAATTGCTTCAAGAAGAAGATGTTAATCGAATTTTACTGGAGTTACACCTTTTTATAGACCGAGAGGGATTTGACAAATTTTATAACCTGAACGATCTTGGACGGGAAGCGCAGAGAGTCTATGATAGTATTTATCGCAACAATTAAGTAGGGACATAGGGGAGGAAAAAGGAGCATAGATATGCTCCTTTTTCTGTATGCGTGTTTGCAGCTATTCCTTGCAGGAACTGGTGCAAGGCAATGAAGAATGGTATAAAACAGGCGATAACGGTGATATAATAATAACCGACAATGCATATAATATCACCGCAAAAGACGGCGGAAAGCATAATGGAAAATATGACGCAACGCGAAACGCACAGGAAGCGTCTATTATGAAAGGAATCTTGCAGGAAAGGGGCTTTGGAATAAATAAAAGAGAAATGAATTATTTTGTGTTGGATTTAGTTGAAGAAATTAAGGATTTGATGGAAGAATTATTGCTTGAAAAGCATTCTTTAGACAATTTCGGGAGCCTACTTGCCTATATGGAAGTACTAACTATCATACATGATGAGTTGCCGGAAGAGGAGCGGGCAGCATATGGGCTTGATTTTGATGTTGATCGATATTACTTTAAGAGAATAGATGAACGAGACAAAAAGCTAGGTAGAGATGACTAAATCAAAATGAAGACCAATTTTGGAATGACTGAAAAGAAAAAGTCGGATAAGATGATGGACCTCCATAACCATACATTTTGGTCGGATGGAGAAAATAGTGTTGCTGAAATTATGGAACACGCCAAGGAATGCGGAATTGGAGTTATAGGAATTTGCGACCATTTTTTGGCAGGGGAAACAAAGGCGCTAAATGAGAATGATTTGGATACATATGTTGCCGAACTTAATAAGTTCGGCAACATATACGCCCCTGCGGTTTGTTTGGCAAAAGGACTTGAAGTCCCTATTTTTGCATTCAATCAAATGTGGGACGACACTTTGATTAAAAAAGTAAATAAGTTAGACTATATTTTAATAGAAGATTATAACAATGTAAGGGATGATATGGACGTCTCTTATATATTAAATAATATTCGGAAGATACAATGTAGAAAAGGGCTGGCACATACAGCGCCAACAGAAAATGCTGTGGCTTTTATGAATAAAAACAATCTGTTTTGGGAGATGAATATTGGAGAAGCATATGATTTTTACAGATATGTTGATGAATATGAAAAAGAAGATGTAAAAGATATTTTAAAAAAACTGAACTGCAATGGTATTAAGGTAAGCATTGGAACAGACAGTCATACCTTAATGGATTATCCAATGGGACGGTTAAGCCAAGCAAATAAAATTGTGGGACAATATCTAAAACGGTTGGATGTCATAAAATAGACGGAAACATATATCATTTCGTAGAAGATAGCCGAGGATATATCTTCTATAGTTCATGAGGGGAAATGATCGTTATGGATAAATTCGATATTTTTTTTGAAAAAGTACAAAATGCCGCAAAAGTAGCACAAGGGAAATTTTTCGTACAATCAGCGGAAGGCCGCGATTTTGAGACGGAAGAAATGGAAGGAGAGGATTTGTTCGGTTGGCTGATTCCGAATGAATTCATACCAGAATTTCAAAAAGAATGGATGTCCCAAAAGGGAATCAGCGATCAGTGGGATGATTTTATGACGTTTGCATTGTGGAAGAAAGTAGGAAATGATATACAAATCATTTTCCGAAATGCCGATGAATACTAAATAAACATAAGACAAAAGGAAGAATTTACGGAAAATATTATCAGATTAATGGAGGCATTAAGAAATCATGAAGAATAACCAATATCCAAACTATGTGGTATGCCCTTAATTGTTAATACAATATTAGGAGTGAAATGAAATTATGTTTGAATATACGATATGCAATCAAGCGAATGAAGGAGTTTTTTATAAACAGTGCGAGGCATTAGAAAAAAATGTAACAAATATCCAAAAGGGAAACCTGATTCAAGATGTGGATTCATCCTTATTGCAATATTACGATTATAATGGGAAAAAAATTATTGTATATAATGATAAAGACATAGGGGCAGTTTATGTAAAGTCAGAAATTGATTTATTGCCCTTTTTTAGGAAAAGCAATTAGAACGGAGATTATCGGAATGATAAGATTAAATCAGGAGCAGATTAATTTTATAAAAGAAAATTTTGAAAATTGGGAAGAATTGCTAAATAGTACTGATAGGCGGCCAATTTTAAAAGCGTTACACCTTTTTATAGACCGGGAGGGATTTGACGAATTTTATAACCTAAACGATCTTGGACGGGAAGCGCAGAGAGTCTATGATAGTATTTATTGCAACAATTAAATAGGGACATAGGGGAGGAAAAAGGAGCATAGACTATCATTCGTGAATATTTACGGGAAGATGAGAGGGCGGCATACGGCCTTGATTTTGATGTGGATCAGTATTATTTTGGCCGAATGGCAAAGCGGAAGAAAGGTCTGGAAAATGATTCAATTCAGCAAACAAGATAAAGAGTTCATTATGGAGAATTTTGAAAACGCAAAAGATATTTTCACCGAGCAAGATATAAAAAAAGTTTTGAGAGTTATTGACGACCTAATAATGTATAAAGGTTTTGATGAAAACTATAATTTGAACGATCTTGGACGGAAAGCGCAGAGAGTTTACGATAGTATTTATTATAATAATGCGAATCCGGCGGACGGCTTATAGTTCGATCCAGTAGACCTCCACGGTTCGCTTGTCCACATATACGAATTCACGTTCCAGCCTGCCGCCGCATTTGCGGATCGTCCGGCGCGAGGCAAGGTTATCCGCATAACAGGAAAGCATCACGCGCGTAAGGCCAATTTCCCGTGCGGCGTCAAGCGCCATGCCAAGGATTTGCGTGGCATATCCCTTATGGCGCTCGGAGGGCCGCACCCCATAGCCAACATGCCCGCCGTAGGTCCGTAAAAACCGGTTCAATACATGGCGGATATCGGCCATGCCGACAATCCGCCCGTCGCGTTCACGGACGGCAAAAAAAGTGCTCGACTGCACCCAATCCGGGGAAACGGT
The DNA here is from genome assembly GCF_001678845.1 of Christensenella intestinihominis. Classification (GTDB taxonomy): domain Bacteria; phylum Bacillota; class Clostridia; order Christensenellales; family Christensenellaceae; genus Christensenella; species Christensenella intestinihominis. The sequence goes on along the minus strand of NZ_MAIQ01000002.1, from coordinate 447,775 downwards.
TTTGGCGTCCGCGTTTCTCCCGCATAGGGCAAGCCACTCGGAATAGTCCTCGATTTCGCCCAGGAGGGCGCTGCCGTGCAGCTCCTTTTCCCCGCAATTGCGGTGCTCCTGCCTGTATTCAAGGGCGGCTTCCCGAAGCGCCGCGCAGGGCGGCTCAAAGCGCAGGATATCTGTCACAGCGCCGCGTCCCATTCCTTCTCGCGAAAACCGACGAGCACGCCGTGCGGTCCGGCCAGGATCGGCCGCTTCACGAGCATGCCGTCCGTCGCAAGGAGCGCCAACTGCTCGTCTTCCGTCATGGAAGGAAGCCTGTCTTTCAAATTCATGCTTTTATAGGCGAGGCCGCTGGTGTTGAAAAAGCGTTTTAAGGGCAGGCCGCTTTTTTTGTACCACTCGCGCAATTCGCTCTCAGACGGATTTTCCGTTTTAATGTCGCGGTAATCATAAGCCAGGCCGCGTTCCTTAAGCCATGCCTCCGCTTTTTTGCAGGTGCCGCATTTCGGGTAACAAACCAGTAACATCACAATTCTCCTCTTTTTTTAAAGTATGGGAAACGGTCGGGGGCTCACTCCTGCCAGCCCTTGCATACGTCCACCCATTCCACAGCGTTTGAATATTGGAACAACTCGTCCGGGGTAAGCTCGATGGCCGAATTTGCGCTCCCGCACGCGGGAAAAACGGTGTCAAACCGTTTGAGGGAAATATCGAGATAGGTCCTTACGCCCTTGGGGTTGGCAAACGGGCACACCCCGCCGATCCCGTGCCCGGTCATTTTTTCCACCTCGTCCGCGGAGAGCATCCGCGCCTTGCACGCAAACTGCGCGCGGTATTTGGGATTGTCGATCTTTGCGTCGCCCGCGCACACTACCAGCACGCATCATTCGTCCACCCGGAAAGAGAGGGTTTTTGCGATGCGCGCGGGCTGCGTGCCCACCGCCTGCGCGGCAAGCTCCACCGTTGCGCTGGAGGTTGCGAATTCAAGGATATCGCCTTCCCGGCCATATGCCTTGAAATATTCTTTTACTTTGTCGATTGCCATATGATAAACTCCCAGTAAATAATCGTAATTTTTGGGCGGCGCTCTTCCATAACACCTTCCTTTTTTCATTATACCATTTGTCCGGATGCAAAAAAACAGGAGAAAGGCAATTGCCCTTCTCCTGCATAAGAATTGTCTTTTTACGATGCTTCCACCACCGGCACGGCGAACTGGCTGTTGTAAAGGTCCGCATAAAAACCGCCTTTTGCAAGGAGCGCGTCGTGCGTGCCCTGCTCGATGATGTCGCCGTCCTTCATCACAAGGATCAGGTCCGCGTCTTTGATGGTCGAGAGGCGGTGCGCGATCACAAAGCTGGTGCGGTCTTCCATCAGCGCGTCCATCGCCTTTTGGATCAGCGCCTCGGTGCGCGTATCGACCGAGCTTGTGGCCTCGTCGAGGATCAGCATATCCGGGTCGGCAAGGATCGCCCGCGCAATGGTCAGGAGCTGCTTCTGGCCCTGCGAGATATTGGAAGCGTCCTCGTTGAGCACCATCTCGTACCCGTGCGGCAGCGCCTTGATAAAGTGGTGCGCATGCGCGGCTTTTGCCGCGGCGATCACCTCTTCGTCGGTGGCGTCCATACGGCCGTAACGGATGTTCTCCATGATGGTATCGTTGTACAGCCACGTATCCTGGAGAACCATGCCAAAGTGGCGGCGCAGGTCTGCACGGGTGAAATCTGTCGATTTGTGGCCGTCGATCAGAATTTCGCCGCTGTTCAGATCATAGAAGCGCATCAGCAGCTTAATCATGGTGGTCTTGCCCGCGCCGGTCGGGCCGACGATGGCAATTTTCTGGCCGGGCTTCACCTTCGCCGAAAAGTCCTCGATGATGATTTTATCCGGCGAATAGCCAAAGTGCACGTCCTTGAATTCCACATTGCCGTCCACATGGGCGAGCTCTACGGGATTGCTTGTATCCGGCGATTCCTCGGGCTCGTTTAAGAATTCAAACACACGCTCGGACGCGGCTGCCGTCTGCTGGAGGATATTGGAAATATTCGCAAGCTGGGACAGCGGCTGTGTAAAGCTGCGCACATACTGCACAAAAGACTGGATATTACCGACCGTAATCGTGCCCTGCGCGGCGAACCAGCCGCCGAGGACGCAGACCGCAACATAGCCGAGGTTGCCGATAAACGCCATGATGGGCTGCATCAGGCCGGACATGAAGTTTGCCTTCCATGCGGCGTCGTACAGCTTCTTGTTTTCGCCCTGGAATACTTCGATGCTTTCCTCTTCGCCGTTATAGGCGGAGATTACGTTGTGCCCGCCAAACATTTCCTCCACATGCCCGTTGACCGAGCCGAGGTAATCCTGCTGCTGTTTGAAAAATTTCTGCGAGCGTTTTACCACCTGGAAAATGAGGACCAGCGCAATCGGGACGATGCACAGCACCACCAGCGTCATGATCCAGTTGATGGTGAACATCATCACGACCACGCCGACCACCATCGTAATCGACGTGATGATCTGCGAGAGGCTCTGGTTAAGCGTCTGGCTGATGGTGTCCACGTCGTTGGTGACGCGCGACAGCACGTCGCCGTGGCTGTTCCGGTCGAAATAAGAGAGCGGCAGGGTGTTGACCTTCTCGCTGATATCCTTCCTGAGGCGGTAGGTCACCTTGTTGGAAACCCCGGTCATAATATAACCCTGGATATAGCCGAACAAAGCGGAGATGCCGTACAGGATGACAAGCATGATAAGAATCTGGCTGATGCGTACAAAGTCGATGCCGTCGCCCGACCCGCTGATCTGGCCCATGACCCCCTCGAAGAGAACGGTCGTCGCGTTACCCATCAGCTTCGGGCCGATGATTGAGAATACGGCGGATGCAATCGCAAAGATAAAGACGACGACTACGGCAATCTTATATTTGCCGATATATCTCAGGAGACGGCTCATAGAGCCCTTGAAATCCTTTGCCTTCGCGCCCGTCATGGGCACGCCCCGGCCCATGGGTCCGTGTTTTGCCCCCGACGGAGGCCGTTTTGTTGTGTTTTCACTCATGACTGTAATTCCTCCTCCGAAAGCTGCGAAAGGGCAATTTCGCGGTAGGTCTCGCAGGACTCCATCAATTCCTTATGCGTACCCTTGCCGACGATTTTTCCTTCGTCAAGTACGATGATCTGGTCCGCATCCATAATCGTGCCCACGCGCTGCGCGATGATAAGCACGGTTTTATCCTTCGTTTGTTCACGGATGGCCGCGCGCAGCTTTGCGTCCGTCTTGAAGTCAAGCGCGGAAAAGCTGTCGTCAAACACATAAATGTTGGGGTCCTTCACAAGCGCCCGCGCGATCGAAAGCCGCTGCTTCTGCCCGCCGGACACGTTGGCGCCGCCCTGCGAGATTGCCGCGTCGAGGCCGTTCGCGTTTTTGTTGATAAATTCCGACGCCTGCGCCTCTTCCGCGGCAGTGTTCAGCATTTCATCACTCGCGCTTTCATCCCCAAGGCGCAGGTTCGAGGCAATGGTGCCCGAAAACAGCATCGATTTCTGCGGCACATAGCCGACTTGGTCGCGCAGCTCGTGGCGCGTCACCTCGCGCACGTCCGTCCCGTCAATCGTAACGCTTCCGCACGATACGTCGTAAAACCGGGGAATCAGGTTTGCAACGGTGGATTTTCCGGAACCCGTCGGCCCGATGAAGGCCGTGGTCTGGCCGGGCTTTGCCGTAAAATCGATATTGGTCAGCACGTTATCCTCCGCACCCGGATACGCAAAGCATACGTCCTTGAATTCAAGCAGGCCCTTCGGGTCCTTGAAATGCTTCGGGTTCTTGGGGTCGCGGATTTCCGGCTCCGTCTCCAGCACATCCGCGATACGGTGCGCGGAAACGGAAGCGCGGGGCAGCATGATGAACATCATCGACATCATCAGGAACGCCATCACAATCTGCATTGCATACTGCATGAACGCCATCATATCGCCCACCTGCATAGAGGATGCGGCAATCTGGTTTGCGCCCACCCAAATAATCAGGAGGGAAATACCGTTCATGATAATTGTCATGATGGGCATCATCAGGGCCATGGCCCTGCCCACGAAAAGCTGGTTCTTTGTCAAATCCTTGTTGGCGTTGTCGAACCGGTCCAGTTCAAATTTCTGCGTGTTGAACGCGCGGATGACCATAATGCCCGAAAGGCTTTCGCGCATTACAAGGTTCAGCCGGTCCACAAGGGATTGCATTTTCTTGAACCTGGGCATTACGATTGCAAAAATCGAGCCGATAAAGCCCAGCAGGACAATAACCGCGAGCGCAATAATCCACGACATGGATACGCTCTTGTTAAGCGCCATAATAACGCCGCCCACACCCATGATCGGCGCATAGATCACCATGCGGATCATCAGGATGATTACCATCTGGATTTGGGTCACGTCGTTCGTATTGCGTGTAATCAGCGATGCGGTAGAGAATTTATCGAATTCCACGTTAGAGAAGTTCTCCACCTTGGTAAACGTCTTTTCCCTGAGGTCCCGCGCCATGCCCGCGCCGATCCTGGCCGCGAACAGGCCCACGACAACCGTGCAGGCCGCGGAACCGAGCGCCAAAAGAAGCATGAACCCGCCGTTCCGCCAGATATAATTCTGCTGGATGGCGGTGGTGTCGAGGCCGAGGGCCTGGTATTCCTGCTTGACCGCCGGAACGGCCGTCTGTGTCATAAGGCTCGCGTCCATACTGCCGAGCTTTTCATCCAGAAGGCCGGACAGCGCGCTGTATACGCTCTGTGAATCCGGATAGGCGTTAAGCGCGGTAAAAAATTCCGTTCCCTCAGGCTGTTGTGCATAATAGCCTATAAATTTCAGAAGTCCCTCGGGAATCTGCGCGGTTTTCTCGGAGCCGTCCTCATTCTGCTGTTTATCGAGCGCGAGGGTATCCGAACCTTCCTTTGACGCGTTCACGATCTGGTCCACAGCCGAAACTGAAGCAAATGCCTTGGAGAACGCCGTGTTAAGGGATGCGTTCGTTTCGTCGTCCATCTTGTTTTCCACGTACACGTTTTCATCCGCGAGCGCGGGATAATCCTTCAGGTAAGCGTCGTAACCGGCGCTGTCCTTCGTGATCAGCGTGTAATTTTCCCGCACCATGGATTGCTGGCTTTCGTCCATGAAGTGGAGGAGCGTATTCATTGTACCTTCGCTCACAGCGGTGGGAACCGCGTTTTCTATCCCGCCCTGCTGGATGCCTGTGTCCACAATTTTGGACATATAGTTCGGCAGCGATAAATCGCAGTATGCCTGCCCGAAGAGGAGCAGGATCGCCGCCAGCACAAGCGCGGCATAGGGCTTCATATACTTGATGATGCGCCTCATAAAATGTTGTCTTTCCTTTCTTAATATAGAGCCGTTTCCTGCCACAGGAAACCTGCGGCGATTCTTCCCGATACTTCCGTTCGTTTATGATACCGCGGTTGCATAAAAATGTCAATAAGTTTATTAAAAATATTGACGCGGTTGCATAAATGTGATAATCTCGTTTTAGAATCTTGTGAAAGAAGTAATCAAAATGGCGAGCAAAGATACCAAAACAAGGATTAAGGAAATCGGGCTGAAGCTGTTCCAGGAACGCGGCTTTGAAAATGTGACGATCAATGAAATCTGTGAACAAAGCGGCGTAAACAAGCATACCTTCTACTATTATTTCAAATCCAAGGACGAGCTTTTGAAGGACTATTACGAAGTTCCCTATGACCTCAGCACAGAATATTTTGTGCAGATGCTGAACGCGAAAAACCATGTGGAACAGCTCTGGCTCTCTTATAAACCTTTTTTAGACCGTATAAGCGAATCCGGAACCGAAATTTCCCGGCAGCTTTTTATCAAAAATATCAACCACGACGTGGGAACGTTCCGCGGTGGGCGGCGCAGGAACGAGCATATGAAAATGCAGGCCGGCATCATTGAAAAAGGCCAGGCAGCGGGCGAAATCAGGAATTCCTCCGATCCGAAAACGCTTTGCATGATTATCCACCAGACATTTGTAAGCACCCTGTTTATGTGGTGCATGCACAACGGCACATTCGATTTGCCGCTTTATGTTCGCAGCAGCGTGGAGGCCATGCTGGATGTAAAACCGGAACTCCGCGCCCATCCAAAGCTTAGCCTTATGGACATCTGGGCGCGCGATGAAGCGCAGATGGAGCGGGACGGGGAGTGCAGCGGAAAGTGCGGGGCAGACGAACTGCGGCAGATGAAGCGGAGAATGGGCGGAAAAACGGAAGCGGGACGGCGCCCGTCCGGCAAGGAGTGAAGGCAATGGGAAATGTAACGGCAATTTATTTCAGCCCCACCGGGGGAACGAAACAATATGTATGCGCGGTGGCGCGGGGCCTCGCGGAAAAATTTGAAGAAATCGACCTGGCAAACAGGGAAGCGCGGGGGCAGGAGCACGAATTTTCAGCGGAAGACCTTGTAGTGGTCGGAGTGCCCGTTTATTACGGCAGGGTTCCGCAGCTGCCGGATGAAATGCTGCGTGGGCTGCATGGGAACCATACGCCCGCAGTGCTTGTGGCGGTTTATGGCAACCGCGAATTCGACGACGCGCTTCTGGAGCTTTCCGATTTGTGCGAAAAGCAGGGCTTCTACTGCGCGGGTGCGGGAGCGTTTATCGCCCAGCACACTTTTTCGGAAAAAATCGCCGGGGGCCGGCCGGATGCGGAAGATTTGAAGCTTGCGAAAAAATTCGGAAGGGGCCTTAAGCTTGCGATGGCGAAAAAGGGGGAGCGGAAGGTCTCCGTCCCGGGGAACCGGCCCTACCGTACGTTTGAGGTTGCGCCGTTTACGCCGAAGGGAAGCAAAAAATGCACCGGATGCGGCGTGTGCGCACGCGAATGCCCGGCGGGGGCGATTGCGCAGGAAAAGCCGCGGGAAACGGACGCGGCCAAGTGTATCCGCTGCCTTGCGTGTGTGAAAGCGTGTCCCGCGCAGGCGCGGAAAGTGGGCGGCCCCATATATGGCGTGGTGGCCCGCAAGCTGGAAAAAGAACTTACAAAGACGGAAAAGGAAGCAAGGCTGTTCCTCCCGTGAAGGCGGAAATGCAAATTGAATGAATGAAAAACGCTCTGTTGGGCGTTTTTTTATTGGACGGGAAAATCCGGATAAATTTAGGTTGACTTTCTGCCGGTTGAGCAATACAATATATACGTATCTTAAAAATATTTGAACACAGTATCTTGTGTTTTGGGCAAGGGAAGTCAGGTGGAAATCCTGCGCGGTCCCGCCGCTGTAAAAGCCGAGCGGCGCACAAATGCCACTGGGGGAAGCCCTGGGAAGGCGTGCGAAGCGTTTGAGGCTTGAGCCAGAATATCTGCCCGGAACGACAGCGCCACGGAGTATGGCATCCCTAGGCCCGGTCTTTTCCATCGGTATCGGTAGCATAAGGCCTGTATTCCGGCGCGTATGAATACGCGCCCGCTTTTTTGCACGGCAATTGACGCAATACTGCTTGTCAAATGAACTTTTATCCGGAGAAGGAGAACCATCAATGATTACGCAAATCAGGAAAAGAAACGGAAAAACAGAGAACTTCCAGAAGGAAAAAATCACGTGGGCCATTTTCAATGCCGTCACCGCTGTGGGCGGGGATGATTTTGATACGGCGCAAAAGCTCTCGGAGGAGGTCGTCGACCTCGCTAACCTGCGCCTGAAAGCGGATACCGCAGGCGTAGAGGAAATCCAGGACCTCGTGGAGAAGGTGCTGATTGAACGCGGACATGCAAAAACCGCGAAGGCCTACATCCTGTATCGTGAAAAACGCCGCGCGGCAAGGGAAAGCAACGCCCTGATCGGCGCGACAATCGATATGTTTTCCGATTACCTCGACGATAAGGACTGGCAGATCAAGGAAAATGCCAACACGCAGAAATCGATCAACGGTATGAATAATTATGTGCGTGAAACGTTTACCAAGCAATATTGGCTGCACGAGGTATACCCGCAGGAGGTCCGTGAGGCGCACACAAGCGGCGCGTTCCACATCCACGACCTCGGGTTCTTCGGCCCCTACTGCGCGGGCTGGGATTTGAAACAGCTCCTTTCGGACGGCTTTGGCGGCGTGCCCGGAAAGGTGGAATCTTCCCCGGCCAACCATCTGCGTTCCTTCCTGGGGCAGGTGGTCAATTCCACCTTCACCACGCAGGGCGAGACTGCGGGCGCGCAGGCATGGTCGTCGATCGACACCTATTGCGCACCCTTTATCCGCTATGACAACATGACCAAAAAAGAGGTCAAACAGGCGCTGCAGGAGTTTATCTTCAACATCAACGTGCCTACGCGCGTGGGCTTCCAGTGCCCGTTCTCGAACCTGACGTTTGATATTATCGTCCCGCGCACCTTAAAGGACGAGGCCGTAATCGTGGGCGGAAAGGTCCGGCGCGAGACATACGGCGAGTTCCAGGAGGAAATGAACCTCTTTAACGAGTGCTTCTGCGAGGTTATGCTCGAGGGCGACGCGCACGGGCGCGTATTCACCTTCCCCATCCCGACCATCAACGTGACCAACGATTTTGACTGGGACAGCCCGGTGGTCAATAAATTTATGGAAATCACGTGTAAATACGGCATCCCGTATTTCTCCAACTATATCAATTCCGACCTCTCGCCGGAAGACGCGCTTTCCATGTGCTGCCGCCTGCGGCTCGACACCAAGCAGCTTCGCAAGCGCGGGGGCGGCCTTTTTGGCTCCAACCCCATGACGGGGTCGATCGGCGTGGTGACAATCAACCTGCCGCGCATCGGATACCTTTCCAAAACAGAAGGGGAATTCAAGGCGCGCCTGTGGCAGATGGTGATGCTGGCAAAGAACAGCCTTGAAATCAAGCGTAAAATAATCGAGCACCAGACGGAGCGGGGGCTGTATCCGTTTTCGGCGCACTACCTGCGCAATGTGAAAATGCGCACCGGCCAGTATTGGTTCAACCACTTCAATACGATCGGCATCCTTGGCATGAACGAAGCGCTTTTGAATTTCTACGGCGACGGCACCGACCTCACAACCGGAAAAGGACAGGAATTCGCGGTTTCCATTATGAACTATATGCGCGACCTGATGACGGAGATTCAGGAAGAGACGGGGCATTTCTATAACCTCGAGGCAACGCCGGCGGAAGGCACGAGCTACCGCCTTGCGGAACTCGACAAGAAAAAGTACCCGGATATCATCTGCGCGGGAGACGAGGATGTGCCCTATTACACCAATTCCACGCAGCTTCCGGTCGGCTTTACGGACGATATTTTTGAAACGATGGATTTGCAGGACGAGTTGCAAAGCCTTTATACGGGCGGCACGGTGCTGCACCTGTACCTCGGCGAGCGTATTTCCGATGTAGAGGTGGCAAAGAACCTGATCCGCAAGGTGTTCACCAACTATAAGCTGCCGTACATCTCGCTTACGCCCACATTCTCCATCTGCCAGGAGCACGGCTATCTTGACGGCGAGCAGTTTTCCTGCCCGGAATGCGGGAAGGATACGGAGGTGTGGAGCCGCGTGGTCGGCTACCTGCGCCCGGTGCAGAACTTCCACAAGGGCAAAAAGAAGGAATATGACGAGCGCGTCAAATACCAGATTAAGGAGAGCAGTGTTTGAATATTGCAGGACTGCTGAAAACGGCGACCATCGATTTTCCGCACCGCCTTGCGGCCGTGGTATTTACGGCGGGCTGTAATTACGACTGCGGCTTCTGCCACAACCGCGGCCTGCTGACCGCCACCGATTTTGAAGATAACGGCGAGGTCATGCGTTTCCTTGAAAAGCGCGCGGGGCTGCTCGACGGGGTCGTGATTTCGGGCGGGGAACCCACCCTGCAAAAAGACCTTTTAGGGTTTGCGCGCGCGGTGAAGGAACTTGGCTATGATGTAAAGCTCGATACCAACGGAAGCAATCCCGGCGTGGTGGACGGATTGCTGTCAGGCGGCCTTGTGGATTATGTGGCGATGGATTATAAAGCGCCGCTTGCCCGTTACCCGGAGATTTGCGGCGCGCAGGCGGATGGTTTTCTGGAAACGCTTGGGCTGCTGCGGGCCTCGGATGCCGAATGGGAGCTGCGTACCACGATGATTCCGCAAATCGGCAGGGAAGAACTGCGCGGGATGGCGGAAGCGGTCGGCAGGCTGCCCCTCTATGCGCTGCAGCTTTACCGCCCGGTGGGAATCGAAAAGCTGAGGATTTATACGCCGCAGGAAATTGCGTCGATGGCGGAGGACCTGAAAGATATCCAGCCAAACGTATTTGCCCGGTGCTGAAACAAGGATCAAAAGAGCCGCTTCCAGCTATGGAAGCGGCCTCTTTTTGTTTTCGGGAAAAGCTATTCCGCAAGCCCGGCCAGCCGGAAAGAATCGCGGCCCTGCTCCTTTGCCTGGTACAGGGCGTGGTCTGCCAGCCGGTATAGCTCGTCGTAATTGGTGCCGGGTACGGCAATGACGGCGCCGATACTGAACGTAAGATGCCTTTCCGGCGCCACGAAAATTTCATGCGCTTTCGCGCACAGGTAGGCGCATTTATCCGCGAGGACGCCGGAATCCCTGACGCTTTTCATATAAACCATGAACTCGTCGCCGCCCGGCCTGCCGACGATATCCTCTTCCCGGAAGCTGCTTTGCAGGAGGTTGGCGGTGCGGCGCAGCATCTCGTCCCCCTGCAGGTGTCCGTAGGTATCGTTGATTGATTTGAAACGGTCGATATCGATGAGGAGAAGCGCGCCCGTTTCCCCGCCCTTAAGGCTTTCCAGCGCCTCCTTCGCGAGGGTGAAGCTTGTTTCCGCGTTATAAATATGCGTCAGGCTGTCATGCTGGGATTTTTCAAGGAGCGTTTCCTTCTCCCGCACCTCCTCGTCGATGATATTGATTTTCCCGATCGCATAAGCGGGGGTATCGTTGTCATACACGGTTTCAAGGGCGATGCGCAGCCAATGCCGCCGGTCGTCGATACACAAAAGCCTGGCTTCGTGGATTCCGTCTTTGCCGGAACGGATGATCCCGAGGAAGGCGCGGCGTTCGTCCTCTCTCTCCCCGACCGGTTTTTTAAAATCGAATTCAAGCAGGTCCGGCTGTTTTTCCGTCTCCTTGGGCGGAGTGGAAACAATCATGACGTCCGTGCTGTAATTGTATTCAAAGAAATATTCGTTCATCAGCGCGTAAACCCGGAAATGCTTTTTCAGTTCGAGCGCATTCTTTTTGTTCATCTTTGCGCGCTGGCGCAGGAAGATAAGCAAAATCGCAATAATCGCAATGGCGACGATAAGGATCACCGTCATGGATTCCACCGGATATTCCAATACGAAATCCCCGAGGGAGGAAGGCGGTTTTTTGGTAATATTCTGGTTGATAATGGACTGCATATCCACTTCCGAAATCGTTGTGTTTATCTTGTTCAGGATGGAGAGAAGGTCTCTGCTGCCCGGCTTGACCACGCCGAAGCAAACCCTGCGCGGATCGTAGGTCTGGGGAACAAGTTTTAAATTTTTATATTGGGGCAAATTTGTATAATACTGGGCCGTATAGGCATCCACATAGGTATAATCCGCTTTTCCGCCCACGACGGCATGGATACAGTCGGAGATGGTTTCAAAGGGCACAACCTGGCCGACGAACTCGCCGCGGTAGGTGCTGGAGGAAAGCAGGGCGAGCCGTTTGCCCCGGATCGATTCCTCGCTGGCGGTCTCGTTCATCATAATCAGGTATTGCGAAGAAATGTAAGGCTGCGCCATGGAAACGTCGTGTTCCCGCGCAAAATCGTAATCGTAAGGAATTCCGGCCATCATGTCGATTTTTCCCGCCCGGGCAAGCTCATATAATTCTTCCAGGGAAGCCGCCGTTATGAATTCAAACCGCAGCCCCGTATGTTCGGAAATGTAAGTAAGCAGGTCGATCGAAATTCCCGTTAAGCGGCCGTTTTCATCCTGGTATTGGTAGGGCGGCTGCCCGGTAAGCGCCCCCACCTTCAGCGTTCCCGCATTTTCCACGTAGGCCGTTTCCGATTCGGATAAATACAGCGTATCGTTGGGCGGGGAGAAATATTTCTCATACAGCTTTGTGGGAAAGGCGGGATCGGCCTGCTCGATGCTGAGGATTGCGGCGTTGAGTTCCTCCATAAGGCCGGTGTCGTTGCCCTTTGCGGTAACAAAATAGAAAGGCTTCGGCGCAAAACGCGCGACGGTGCGCACGCCGTCCATATAGTTCATGCTGGCATTGAGCATCATATCCGCCCGGCCGTCCCGAAGCGCCTGCATCTGCCCTTCCTCGGTCGCGCAGCGCACATACTCGGGGGTAATCAGGTTGATCTCGCAAAAGCTTTCCAGCTCGCGTTCGCGCACACTGCCTTCGCCCAGCACGGCAATCCGGAAGGTTTGCTGCACCTGGGAATTGATGGTGGTATCCAGCGGGCTGTCGTAGAGCGTCTGGAGCACGGTTTCCCCCGAACCATAGCTATATGTGGCATAGTCGAACTGCTTTCCCAGCTCATCGGAATAGACCATCGCCCCCATGAGGTCGACCTCTCCGTTTTTCACCATTTCCATCATAGTGGAAAGGTTTTCGTCCAATGTGCCGGGCAGCTGTATAAATTCGTAATTCCAGCCGGTGTACTGCGCGATTTCTTCGAGGTATTCATAGGTATAACCGGTGTAATTCCCATGCTCGTCAATATCGGTGACTCCCGGTTGGAGCGGATAAGCCACACGGACGACGCGCTCCTCCGTGGAAAGGGCCTGCGCGTGCGCCGGGCAGGCTGAAAACACCATGCACACGGCAAGCAGCAAAAGGAACAGTCGGTTTGTTTTTCTTTGCAGCAGTTTCGTTGTCATCATAAATCCCGGTAGAAAGCCTTCATAAAGGGACGCCGTTATAATGCCTGCAATCACGGGCAGGCATAATCATAAATACAATACTATACCTATATTATAATGTTTTTAATTGTCAACTACAAGGCGGTAATCCTATAAATTACGGATGTCAAAAGGATCGAAATGGAATACGTAGCCCTGGTAGGTATGGGAGATACCATACATTTTGGAATAGACCGCAAGGCCGCGGCGAAAAAAAAGCTCGTCAATTTCAAGGAAATCGCAAAATTCCTGGACGGTACGCAGGCCGCGTTTAAACCCGTCGAGCAGCCTTTCCCGCGGCATGACCTTCTGCGCCGCCCAGCGGTCGGCCATATATTCATATTTATTTTGAATATGGGGCTCCGCCTCAAGGAGATTGATGGCACAGGTATACTGGTGGCCAAGCTCGTGCGCGGTGACGGCGTTCCGTTTCGCCGTATTATCGAGACTATCACTGAGCAAAATAGTTTTTCCGACGGTAAGCGCGTTAAAATCGCTGCGGAACGTATAGGTCTCGAGGGAAATATTATTTTTCATGAGTTCTTCTTCCAAAATATCGCTTAGCATCGTATGGTTCCACCCTTTAAAAAACGTAAGGCATATTTTATGCCCGCTGCATCATGCCGCATATTTATTATAACAGGGGGGAATACCTTCTGGTGTCGCTCTATGTCGTTTTGGAAGAGATTTTTTAAGAATCCCTGCGCTTGTTGTAAATTGCGATGATTTCCTCGATTTCCCTGCGCTCGTCCTCGGTAAGGCGTTCATAGCCCTTGGGTGCGGAAAGCGCGACAAGCGTTTCATCCGCGCCGTTCCCGGACGCCGGTTCGTCCGTCAGGCACAGGATATAATCCACGGAAACGCCAAAAATTTCAGACATCTTCTTGAGGGCCTTGATGTCCGGTTCATAGTTTTCATTTTCCCAGCCGGATAACGCGCCCTGCGTTACGCCAAGCTGCCTGGCAAGGTCGGTTTGCTTCATACCCTTGCCCGTACGCAATTCCTTGATTCGATTCATGGGGGAATACCTCGAATATTAGAAATATTTATATTAGTTTTATTGATATTCTAATTTTACTGAATTTAGCGCGCTTTTTCAACAAAATAAATATTAGTAAAGCTAATTTTTTGTATTGACAAATTTAATTGGCAGCGTTAATATTAAGTAAACTAATATTAATTCAACTAATATTTGGAGGGCAGCATGAAAAAGAAGAAACCGGAGCTGGATTTATCATTCGTTAAAATTGCGAACCGGGGGCGGAGGAAGAAAAGGCCGTCCCGCAGCATACGAAGGGAGGGGGGCTTCAAATGAGGATCGCAGACGCGCCCTATATCAGGAATTATATGGCGGCAGGGGAAGAATATCCCCGAGAGATATGCGCGCGGCAGGAAGAAGTGGAAGAACGGCTGTGCATGCTCGAGGATGAACGGCGGGACATTGAGGAACTGGGCGGCCTTTGTATCGACCTCAAAGAGGATGTGCTCGATTATTATGACCGGGAAATCCGGGAATGCGAACGTCTGGTCGCTTATTTCGAGGACGCAAGGCGGCGCTGAAAGGAGGAAGCAATGGAAGAAACGGAAAAAATGTTATACCGGTATGGCAGCCTGAACCGCCAAATCGATGAATGCAGGAAAAACATACGGGAACTGACCGCTGAAAAATATGCCTGTATGGACAGCCTCCTGCGGGCGCCGAAGCTGGAAGGGGAAAGCCAGAAAATGAAGACGTGCGGCGACCCGGTATACCGGATTGTACAAAAAATGGTGGATATTTATGATGCGCGTATTGCGAAAGCGGCGGATGTGCTTGGAGGGCTTTATACCGAATTTGACGAATTGCAGCGGTGGATCAGCGCCGCGGAACTGAACGGTGATGAACATGAATATATCAGGCTGAGGTATATCGGCCAGAATTCCGTAACGGATATTGCGGAGATGATCGGGTATTCCGAGCGCCAGACCCAACGCCTGAAAAAACGGCTGCTGCACCGGATAGAGGATGCGCGCAGGGGGTAAATGTCGGGCAGGTGTCCGAAACACGGCGGGACAATCCGGGCCAGCCTGTGCTATCATAAAAACAGGGCAGGGGGGGAATACTGCCGGAAAAGGACCGGCCAACCGGTCCTTTTCCAATTTTCTCCCGGCCGGATATAAAGAGGCAGGAACCCGCGGGCAAAAGGCGGCTTCCCGGGGAAACAACAAGGCAGCCATAGGCTGCCTTGTAAAAAAAGAAAACTTTTGTATATCGGGATTACCAGGGCTCGCCCGGGCAATCCTCCGTTTCGCCGTCGCGGTTCAGGTAGCCGCTGCGGCCTCCGTCAACCCAGCTGATATAAACCAGCTTACCGGCGTTCCTTGCCTGGGCTGACGCTTCCTTTTCCGCGTCCGCCCTGCCAAGGCCCTCGATGTATTTTTCCTCGCCGGTTTCGCGGTCCCTTACGATTACTTTATATTGCATAACAGATTCCTCCTTTGCTTTGTTTTGTGTTTGTATATAGATAACCCGATATAAGGAACCTATTCCGAAAAATAAAAATATTGTGGAAGCGGCAATAAAAAAACGGCGGTTTCCATATTTTAATGGATGGATTTACCGCCGGTTGTAGCCTCCCTGTGTTACGATAGATTATAATAAAGGACAGGAGGCGGGGTATGGACCTGTTTGCAAAGCTTGAAATACTGACCGATTCGGCAAAATACGACGTTGCCTGCACCTCGAGCGGGGTGGACCGCATTGCAAAACGCGGGCAGACGGGAAGCGCCACCTCGGGCGGCTGCTGCCACAGCTTCGCGGCGGACGGACGGTGTGTTTCGCTTTTAAAGGTGCTGCTGACGAACTATTGTATTTTTGACTGCAAATACTGTGTAAACCGCAAGTCAAACGACGTAAGGCGCACGATGTTTTCCCCGCGCGAGCTTGCGGACCTAACCATGCATTTTTACCGCCGCAACTATATTGAAGGCCTTTTTTTAAGTTCGGGCGTGGTGCGCAGCCCGGATTATACGTGTGAACTGATGATCGAGTCCCTGCGTATCCTGCGGCAGGAATACCATTTTTCCGGGTATATCCATGCAAAAGCGATTCCCGGCGCTTCGGATGTCCTCCTGACCCGGCTCGGCCTGCTTGCCGACCGGATGAGCGTGAACATTGAAATGCCGTCGCAAAACAGCCTAAAGCTCCTCTGCCCGGATAAAACCAAGGAGGCGGTGCTGAACCCCATGGGCTTCATCCGCGACCGGAAGCGCCAGAATACGCAGGAGCTTGCGCTGTATAAGCATGCGCCGCGGTTCGCGCCCGCCGGGCAAAGCACGCAAATGATTATCGGCGCGTCGCCCGAGACGGATTTCCATATTTTAAACCTCGCGGAAGGGCTGTACAAAAAATACCAGCTTAAGCGCGTGTTCTATTCGGCCTATATCCCGGTTGTGGAGCATTCGCTGCTGCCCGCCATCGACACCAAGCCGCCGCTGCTGCGCGAACACCGGCTGTACCAGGCCGACTGGCTGCTGCGCTATTACCATTTTACGGCCAATGAAATCCTTGACGAAGAGCACCAGACCTTCAATCCGTTTATCGATCCAAAATGCAACTGGGCGCTTTACCATATGGATTATTTTCCATTGGAAGTAAACCGCGCGTCCTACGAAGAGCTCCTGCGCGTACCGGGCATCGGCGTCACGAGCGCGCGGCGCATCCTTTCCGCGCGGCGCACGTGCGCGCTTACCTTTGAAGGGCTCAAAAAGCTCGGCGTGGTGCTGAAACGCGCGAAATATTTCATTACCTGCCGGGGAAGGATGGAGTCCGGCGTCCGGTTTTCGCAGGAGGAGGTGCTGCAGTCGATGATGTCCCAAAAGACGCTTTCCATGTACCGGCAGAGCGGGTATTCCGCGGACGGCAGCAAGCAGGTTTCCTTTTTTGAACCGCCTGCGGCGCTCGCCGGTGAACTGCAGAAGTGCCTGACCGGGCAAATGTAGCGGAATATGGTCGGCATACCGGAGCAATACCGCGAAGCGGCAGGGAAGCCAAAGAGCATAAAAGATAACAGGGAATAAGGAATAAGTGCGGGATACGCTGACGCGCATGGATTGTATGTATTGACGAAGCCAATACAATCACGATTGCTTTTCACTTATTACCTGATAACGGGGCACCGGCGCACTTGAACAAGCGGAGCGCGGTGAGCGCGTGGGGCAAAGGAGGAGCCGCCCGGATCGTGGGCTTCCGGCATAGGCCGGGAAGCGAACAGAAAAGGCGGGCGACGACGTGGAGGACGATATGGTTTATCAATATGACGG
The DNA here is from genome assembly GCF_001678845.1 of Christensenella intestinihominis. Taxonomy (GTDB): domain Bacteria; phylum Bacillota; class Clostridia; order Christensenellales; family Christensenellaceae; genus Christensenella; species Christensenella intestinihominis. Next base: position 430,614 of record NZ_MAIQ01000002.1, on the reverse strand, counting down.
CAGCTTTGACGGCCTCTTGTGCTGCGTGTTTGAAAGCGTTGCCCGCCGCGAGGTGCCGGACGGGGTCTGCGGCCCCGACCGTTTCCAGACGACGATGTTCGGGACGCGCACGGTAGAGACAAACCCTGCGCATGCGCGGCGGGTGCTCGTCTCCATTCCCCGGAAAATGGGGGCGGAGGCGCTGGATTTTGTGCGGAAGGCGTTCCTTACCTGCCTGCCGGAAAAGGAAAAATACATCGTGCTGTTTTTGCGCATGGGCTATGAATACGGCCCCAAAGTGATGCGTATGCTTGCGGACGACGTGGTGAACACCCTCATGAAGGCGGTTAAGCACCTGACGGGCGAAGCCCATCTTTTAACGGGCTTTATCCGTTTCTCCATTTACGATAAAGCCCTTGTCACGCAGATCACGCCGAAAAATTATGTGCTGCCCATCTTAGCGCCGCATTTCCGCGGACGGTACCCGGACGAAAATTTCCTGATTTACGATAAAACGCATGGAGACGTGCTGGTGTACGAGCACGGCAAAACGCAAATCTTTTCGGTCGAGCGCTTTACGATGCCGGACCCGGACGAGGAGGAACTCAGGTTCCGCGCGCTGTGGCGTATGTTTTACAACACAATCGCCGTCCCCGGACGCGAAAATCCGCGCTGCCGCATGACGCAGATGCCGAAGCGTTACTGGGAGAACATGACGGAATTCGCTGTGGATAAGGATGTGCTGCGCCGCCAGGCCGCGCCGCCCGCAAAAAGTCCCCTGGAAATAGAACGGGGGCTTCCGGAAGGATAAGCCGTTTGGTATACTGGCCATAATAGTGGCTCTTATAAAAAATCGGGCAAAACGCCCACAGGAGGTTTTTATGAAATTTGCCGGTCCTTTGCTTGTTGTAACGAATCTTGAACGCTCCCGCACGTTTTACCGGGAGGTGCTCGGCCTGGGCGTCATCTCAGACTTTGGGGCCAATATCACATTGACAGGGGGCCTTTCCCTGCAAACGAAAGAATCGTGGGAGGCCTTTATCCACAAAACCGGGGACGAAATTTCGTTCGGCGGCAACAATGCGGAAATGTATTTTGATGAGGACGACCTCGACGCCTTCCTGAAGCGGCTTGAAACCCGCCGGGATATCGAGTATGTGCATCCGGTGCAGGAGCACGGCTGGGGCCAGCGCGCCGTGCGCTTTTACGATCCGGACCATCATATCATCGAGGTGGGCGAAAACATGTGCGTGGTGTGCAGGCGCTTCCTGGACGAAGGCATGACGGTCCGCGAGGTGGCGGAACGCACGATGCTGCCCGAACAGTTCATTGAAAGTTGCAAGGAGTGACAGGGAATACAAAAAACAGCCGGAATGCTCCGGCTGTTTTTTTGTTGCCCGGAAATATTTTTGCCGCGCCGTTTTTTATTGACAGGTGTTATGGAATGAAGTATGATTAGTATGAAAAGTATGATTTATGTAACAAAAAAGAAAAGTATGAATTTTCGGAACGGAGGGAAATCATGAAAGACAAGTATATGGGAACCATTAAGGTCGGGTCGAAAGGGCAGGTTGTGATCCCCAAAGAGGTGCGCGACATGTTCCATATCGATCCGGGCGAGACGCTGCTGCTGCTCGCGGATGTGAAGCAGGGCATTGCCATCGTGAAAAACGACGCCTACCTGGATTTTGCCAGGGAAGTGTTCAATGCGCAGGAAAAGCCGGAGGAACCGGAAGGGAATTGAAATGACCGTATTATCTGTTAAAAACCTATGCAAAAAATATGAGGGCTTTGCCCTCAAAAATGTATCGTTCGATCTCCGGGAAGGCGAAATTACGGGGTTCATCGGTCGTAACGGCGCGGGGAAAACAACCACCCTGAAATCGCTTTTAAACTTTGTGCACCCGGACGGCGGGGAAATCCGTTTTTTCGGGCGGGAGTTTGCGCCCCACGAGCTTGAAATAAAACAGAAGCTCGGCTTTGTTTCGGGCGGAATCGACTATTATCCCATGAAAAAGCTTAAGACGATCACGGACGTAACGAGGCGCTTTTACCATGAATGGGATGACGCGGCCTACCGGCGCTATATGGAGCTTTTCGGCCTTGACGAACGGAAAACGCCGAAGCAGCTTTCCGAGGGTATGAAGGTAAAATATTCCCTCGCGCTCGCGCTTTCGCACCACGCAAAGCTGTTGCTGTTCGACGAACCCACAAGCGGGCTCGACCCGGTTTCGCGCGACGAACTGCTGGATATTTTCATGGACCTTGTGCAAAATGAAGACATTACGCTGCTATTTTCCACGCACATCACTACGGACCTTGAAAAATGCGCGGATAATATCATCTATATCAAAAACGGGGAAATATTGGCGGAAGAGGGCCTCGACGCCTTCCTTGCGGAATATAAGGTAGCGCGTTTTTCGGGCGGTGTCCCGCACGACCCGCGGCTGGTCGGCGTGAAGCGTGAGCGCACCGGCCACACGGCGCTTGTGCGCGCGGACGACATAGCTGCCCTGGATGCGGAAATAACCGATGCGGACCTTGAAGAAATCATGGTCCATATGGAAAAGGAGTAAGCGGACATGAAAGACCTGATTTACAAAGAACTGATGCTCGCGATGCATCCGGCGGCAATCCTTTTTTTATGCCTCTCGTCCATGCTCATGATCCCGAGCTATCCTTATTTTATCATTTTCTTCTATACCTGCCTCGGCGTGTTTTTTATCTGCATGTCAGGGCGGGAGAATAAGGATATCTATTATACGATGCTGCTCCCGGCCGAAAAACGTGGAATCGTAGCGGCGCGTTTTCTATTGGTGGTGTTGATCGAGCTGCTTCAATTCGCAGCCGCCGTTCCCTTTGCGCTGCTGAGGAGCGCCGTGTATTCCGGGCCAAACGAGGCGGGAATGAATGTGAACGCCGCGTTTTTTGGCTTTGCGTTCCTGATGCTCGGGCTGTTTAACCTTGTATTTTTTACGAAATATTACAAAAATCCCAACAAGGTGGGCGTGCCGTTTCTCCTTGGCTGCATCGCGTTTTCGGTTTGTATGCTGTTTGTGGAAGCAAGCCGCTTTGCGGTGCCCTTTGTGGAACATTACCTGAACGCGCCGGGCGCGCAAAACCTTCCTTACCAGGCTGCCGTCCTCGCAATCGGCGCGGCGCTGTGGGCGCTGCTCACCGCGGCCGCATACCGCAGGTCCGTGAAATCGTTCGAGGCGTTCGACCTGTAACCGCCCGGCGGTTTTCAGGATATAAAAAACGGCCCGGATTTCCGGGCCGTAATTTTTACCATTTTCCGGCGGAGGAATCCTCCATCATCATGTCCATGTCCGCGGCGGAAATGCTTTTGCAGGTGAGCCGCGTGCGGTTCATTTTCGCGTTGCGGTAGAAAAAATAACGCAGGCGGTCCGCCACGATGCTGCAATTTTCCTGTTTGATCTCCATCAGCATCAACACAAACTGGGAAGGGCTGTACCGCGCGTATACGTCGCTCCTGCGGAGGGACGCGCCCGCCGCGGCGTAGAATTGTTCTACCGTTTTCCGGGTCTGTTCGCCGCTCTCGAGCGGGGCCCCGTCAAGGCTTGAAAGCGTGCACAGCATCAGGAATACGGACTGGCCGCTGCGCTCCATATGCCGCACCACAAACCGGTATATTTTGGTAAACACCTCGAGGTTGCAGGAAAGCGCCCCCGAAGCGCCGTCTTCGGCAATCTTGCTGCGTACATCCAAAACGGAAGACGCAATCTCCTGCATGCCTCCCGTAATCTTGCCGTGCAGCGCCTGCATCCGCTCCGAAGGCTTGAGGCCAAGGTCGTCGAGCATCAGGGTGGCCGCCGCGTCATACGCTTCAAGGGCGTCCTGCACGCGCTTCGCTTCATACAGGCAGTCAATGTATATCAGCGTGAGGTCCTCCTCATAGGGATACAGTGAGGTTGCCTTTTTCAGGCTGGCAATGAACCTGTCGTATGCTTCCTGTTCCCGCACAAGGGAATAGGCCGTGCGGAAAAGGTCGCAGTACATTCCTTCATATCTTACAAACGCGCCCATTGCCCACGGCTCCCCGGAAGAATGGGGCAGGAATCCTTCCCCGTAAAGGTCTATCGCCCGCAGGCACAGCGCCAGCTTTTCTTTCCCGTCCTCCGGCCCGCCGGCGTTCAGCTTTTGCACAATTTCCTCATATTCCACGGTGTCGATCCGGCACGGCGTTTCCTCCGAAAAGCCATAGGAATTCTTGGCGTGGAGGATGCAATCCCGCGGTACGCCGCGCTCCTCGAGCAGCTTGCGCAGCCGGTATACGATGTTTTTCAGCACGGAAGCCGGGTTCGCGCACTCCTCGCCGCATAAAAGGACCTCGATCAGGTCGTCCTGGGGAATCATGCTTCCGCGGCGGAAAAGCAAATATTGGAAAAGCTGCAAAACCTTGCTGTTGCGCGCATCCCTGGGGATGATAACTTTTCCGTCGTAGGATATTTCAAATCCTCCGAACATTTTTACGGATAGTTCTTTCAAAACCAAAATTTCCTCCTGTATCCGGCCTGTTACCGCTGTAACTTCCGTTTTACCACGTCGGGCGATAAGCTGTGGGCAATTGCCGTTTCCGCGCTGATAACGCCGTCCGCGCACATTTTCAAAAGGCTCGCGTCCATGGTGACCATCCCCTCGGCCGCCGAGGAAGCGATTGCCGTTTCAATCTGGTGGGTTTTCGCCTCGCGGATCATGTTGCGGATGGCCGTATTACACCGCACAATTTCAAATGCGGGCACAATATTGCCGGCAATGGAAGGCACAAGCTGCTGGGAAATGGTCGCCTGGAGCACCATTGCCAGCTGCGTCCTGATCTGCCCCTGCTGGCCGGAAGGGAACGCGTCGATAATCCGGTCGATTGTGTTTCCCGCGCCCATCGTATGCAGCGTTGAAATCACAAGGTGCCCGGTTTCGGCGGCCGTCATGGCCACGCTGATTGTTTCGTGGTCGCGCATCTCACCGAGCAGAATCACATCCGGCGCCTGCCGGAGCGCGGCGCGCAGGGCAACCGCATAGCTTTCCGTGTCGGTTGCGATCTCCCGCTGGCTGATGATGCTTTCCCTGTGGCGGTGCAGGTACTCGATCGGGTCCTCGAGCGTAATCACATGGCTGTTGCGCGTCCTGTTGATCCGGTCGATGATGCACGCAAGCGTCGTCGATTTTCCGCTGCCCGCAGGGCCTGTTACAAGGACGAGGCCCTTGGGCATACCGCCAAGGGAAAGGACGCTTTCCGGGATTCCAAGCTCGCGCGGGTCGGGCAGGCTGAACGCAATCACGCGCACAACAGCCGCAAGGGAACCGCGCTGGCGGTATATGCTCACGCGGTAACGCGATATGCCCGCAAGGGAAAAGGAAAAATCGTCGTCCCCGTGTTCAAACATATTTTTCGGTTCGCGTGCGCCAAGGGCATACAGCTCCCGGATCACAAGGTCCGTGTCCTCCGGCCGCAAAAGCTCCTCCCCATAACGCACAATGCGGCCGTTTATCTTCAGCGCGGGCGGCATCCCCGCAATGATAAATATATCCGAGGCCTGCCGCTCGGCCGCCGTTTTGAGCAACTGTTCCGCTTTCATTGTTTCCATATTCCTCCGCTGCCGGATCGGAGAAGCCCCCGACCCGGCGTCTGTTTTAATTTGCAGACAATAAATTTGCCGCCTGCGTTTCTTCAGGATAAGGCAGCGCCTGCGTCCGCCAGAGGACGCGCTCCCACTTCCCGGTGGGCGCCCCGTCCGGACCAAGCCCGAACAGCACCTGCACATGAAGCTCCCGCGTGTCGTCCACAGGCTCCGTAAAGCTGACCAAAATCCCGCCGTCCACGGCCTCCGCCGTATATCCGCCGCCTTCAAGAACGGCTTCAAAGCCGGGCGCCCCCGCGGCCTCCGCCAGCGCTGCCAGCCGCTGCTCCGCCGCCGTATCAGCGGCATAATAGGCGCGTGCAGCCTGCGCCGTTTTTTCCGCAAACGTACGGTCCGCCTGCGCCGATGTAAGGGCCAGGGCGGCAAACGCGGTCAGGCAAAGGATCACAAACACCGCGAGAATCGAAACGCCGCCAATACCAATGCCCACATGGACGCCCTGCGCCCCTCTATCCTTCATAGGCGGTTCCTCCATAGCGCGCCGTATCTACGGAAAAAAGCGCCGTATTGTCCTTTTCTACCGAAATGTGAGCCGACAGCAGCCCGTCCTTTTCCGAAGCTGTGGTTTTCAGTACATACACCGCCGCTTCCGCGTTGTCCACTGGCTCAAAATCCGCGCCGTAAAAGAGCTCGCTTCCGGGGATTTCCCCCGTCGCGCGGAAGGTTTCCGCAGCTTCCTGCACAAGCATGACGGATGCGGAAAGCTCCGCCCCCTCGTTGCTGAGCCTTTTTGCCTTGGCAAACATATTCATGCACACGGCGGCCGCAATGGAAAAAAACAGTATAATAATGATAATTTCCAGCAGGAACAGCCTGCCCTTCGATCTTTCCGTCATTATCACCGCCCCGCCGCGGCCCTTTGGTATACCGCGCTTTCAAATTCGTTGCCGAGCGTGTCCGTGACCCCAATCCGCAGGAGGTTTCCATCCTTCGTAAGGCGCAGCGCGGCAAGCTCCATGATCGGCTGGCCATAGGCCGCGCTTACCTCCGTACCCGCTTCGACGGTTGCCTCCATCAGCTTCCCGCCGCTTACAAAAATCCAGGTTTCATAATCCGTTCCGTTTACGGAAGAAGGAAGCACCAGCGCGTCGCCGCCGTCCACCCCGGTAATGGAAAATTCATCCGCGCCGCCTGTCTGCCGCACCTTTTCCGTGAGGTATACGAGGGAGCTGCGCATATGGTAGCCCGCCGCCATTTCGGTCGAGATGCTTTTATATACGTTCGCGCCCAGCACCACGACAAAGAGAGACAGCACCGCGAATACGCAGAAAAGGGAAAGCGCGAACACGATATCAATGGTATGCTGTTTTCGATCCATCCGGTTTCCCTCCAAACTCTTTTTCCCGGCTTATCCTTCCGGCGAAAACACGAAAATTTCAGGCATCAGGTTATCGCCGACGGGCCTTAAGTGGTACGAATATTGATCCGTATCCAGGATAAGGCCATAATGCGCTTCGAGATAGGCGATGTCCCGCGGGTAACGCCCCTCGATTGCGTAACACTGCACGGCCGCCCGGCGCACCGCCTCTTCCGCGGTTTCCCGCCCCTGCGCGCGCGTGGCCTGCGATATGTTTGCGATCCCGGCCAATACAATCAGGACCACCGCGAGGAAGCACAGCACGGGAACAATTATTTTCCACGGCACGGCGCTTTTTTCCCGCCCGGCTGTAAACACATTGCGCATCACATCCACCCCTTATCCGATTGCGGACATCACGCCCGCGAGCGGCAGCATCACCGCCAGCAGGATCAGCCCTACGATAACGGACAGGACCGCGACGAGCGTCGGCTCGAGCGCGGAGACAACCGCGTTCATCCGCCGTGAGGCCTCTTCCTCATAGCGGTCGGCGATGCGGTCCATAACGCTGTCAAGCGTCCCGGTTTTAAACCCCACAGAGATCATTTTCCCATACAGGCCGGAAAACATGCCCGCCTCCCGGACGGCGTCCGCAAATCCCATGCCCGCCTCCATCTTTTGTTTCATCAGGGCAATTTTGCCGCGCGTCCGTTCGTCCCCGGTCAGCTCCCCGGTCATGGCGAGCGCCTCGTCCACATCCATCCCGCTGCCAAGCATCATCGCCATCGCGGAGGCAAACCTGCCCGAAGCAACGGCGGCGGACGTTTTTTTAAACATCCGTGCACGGACGGAGGAAAGGAAAGCCCTGCCGCGCTTCGATGCGCGCAGGAAAAGCAGCGCGGCCGCAAGCGCCGCGATCACGATAATAATCACCGCCGCATACCGGCTTACCGCGTTTCCAAATTGCAGGAGCCCCTGCACAAACCCCGACATTTCGCTCCCAAGGCCGCGAAAAACCTCCTGGAATACGGGAAGCACCTGGGTGACGATCACAAGGATTACGGCAACCATCATAACGATCATGATAAGCGGATAGGTAACGGAGCTTTTAATGCTCCGCGCAAGGGCTTCCTGCCGCTCGTAATAGGCGGAGAGGGAAGAAAGCACCTGCTCGAGCCTGCCCGAGGCCTCGCCGATTTCTACCATCTGCACCATATAATGGGGGAATTTCCCGGATGCGCGCAGCGCGCCCGCAAGCGTGCCGCCCTCGCCCACCGCCTCCGTCAGTTCCCCGATGATCCGCGAACCTTCGGCGTCTCCGAGGTCTTCGCCGATGACAAGGAGCCCTTCCTCGAGGGAAATTCCCGCTTTCAGCGTATAGGCGAGCTGTTCACAAAAAACAGTGATCTCTCCGTTTGTCAGTTTTCCGCTTCCTGCCATAACCGTTCCTCCCGGTTCTATTCCAAGCTTCTTTAAAGGCGGCGACAGGCTCGCCTCAGTAGTAATACATCGCGTTATATTGGTCGCCTTCGCCCGTATAGTTTTCCTTTTGCCCGCTCGACGCCACAAGCGTAGGGTCCATGCGCACCCAGTCCGTCCCGTCGAAATAAATAATATTGTCGATCCAGCCCGTGCCCTCGGTATATACGCTGATCCATGCGTGGTAAATTTCCTCGCCGCCCGTGGTCACATAGCCGACCACAAGGCGGGTCGGGATGCGCTGCGAACGGAGCATGGCCGTCATCAGGGAAGCATAATCGAAACAAATTCCCTTTTTGGTGTGGAGGGTTTCGTCAATATCCGGCAGGTAGCCGGTTTCATTTGCCACGGCGTTTGCCTTGCCGCCGTCATAGGCAATGTTGTCAATCACGTAGTCATATACCCGCGCAACAACGTCGAGGTCGTCCGCCGCCCCCTGCGCAAGGCTCTCCCCTTGCGCCACCGCCGCGCTTTCCGGCGTGAAATCCACATATTGGCTGGGGTAAAGGTAAGGAAGGAATTCGTTTTCCAGCGCCACGTCCGCCGTTCCCGCACACACAGCCACATATTGGTCCCCCTCCGTGTTCCTGAGGATGGAGAATTTATAGGAACCGTCCCCGCAGTTCAAGGGAAACGCCTCCTGCCGGCCCGCGCAAAGGTCGTAATTATAGGTCGCCTCGCCGCAGGAAATCTGGAACTTTACCTTTTCGCCGTCCCCCGTATACATCGCGCAGACATAGCCGCGGGATACGTTCGATATATCGATTACGGCACTGTCCGCGCCGATCACCTGCGTGCCCGGCGCTTCGGGAACCAGTACGGACGGCTCGCTGCTGCGGGTATCCTGCTGCGGCTGCCCGGCAGAGGCAGCTTCTTCGGCTGTCTGGCTTCCGGAAGCATGCGCGCCCGGCGCGCCGCTGCATGCGGAAAAAACAACAACCGCAATCATCAGCACCGCTGCGGCTATGCTTTTAATATGGATGTGCCGACGCTTCATCAAAAAATACCCTCTGCATAACGTATTATTTACTGTCCAGTATAAACGACTGAAACACCAATGTAAAGCGGGCGGCAGAGCCGGGTTTGTTAAATTTCCGTGAAAAAAAAGCCCTCCGGCAGCATGGCCGAAGGGCGAAAGATCACATTATTGGCTCTGCGCCTCGCCTGCCGGTTTGGGCGGGGAAAGGACAGGGTCTTCAATTCCCGCGCCGCCGCCTTTTTTCTTCTTTTTCCCGAAGGAAAGCTTTAAAAGGATGGGGGAGAGAATCGTCGTTACCACAACCACGATGACTACCGGGCCAAAAAGGATCGGCGACATCAGGCCCACGGCCGCGCCCTTGTTGGCCACAATCAGCGCAACCTCGCCGCGCGACACCATGCCGCAGCCGATTTGCATGGATTCCTTGTTGTTAAAACCCGCGATTTTCGCGCCCAGCCCGCAGCCCACGATTTTGGTGATGATCGCGACGCCGAGCAGCACAAGCGCAAATATCACGATCATCATACTCATATCCGTAAGCACCACGGACAGGCCCACGCTCGCGAAGAAGATGGGCGAAAGCAGCGTATAGGACAGCGTCTCGAACCGCGACGCCATATATTTCGCGTGGCTGGTGTTGGAAAGAATCAGGCCCGCGATGAACGCGCCCGTAATATCCGCGACGCCGAACCATTCCTCCGCGCAAAAGGACATCAGCAGGCAGATCACAAACGCCATCACCACAAAACGGCGGTGGTCGTCGATATGCCGGTCGGACCATTTTTTGAAAGCGAGGTAGGTAACGAACCCGACCCCGATGGCGAACGCGAAAAAGCCGACGATCTTAAGGAGCACAATCCCCACCGCCACAGACGGGTCGGCAAGGCTGGTAATCACCGTGAGGGCGATAATGCCGAGGATATCGTCGATTACCGCGGCGCCGAGGATCGTAATGCCGACCTGGCTGTTCAGCTTGCCCATTTCCTTCAGGGTTTCCACCGTAATGCTGACGGACGTTGCCGTAAGGATAACGCCGATGAATACGTTCTGCAAAAAGCGGTTGGTGTCAAGGTCGGTCTGGATTACGGAAGGGTTGTTAAACACGCCCGCAACCGCAAAGCCGACGACAAGGGGCACCGCCACGCCGAGCGCCGCAATGATAAACGAAGCCTTGCCCGCCTTTTTAAGCTGGTGGATGTCGGATTCCATACCCGCGGAGAACATCAATACGATTACGCCGATTTCGGAAAGCGCCTTGATGAAATTTGTGTTGTCGATAATTCCGAGACAGGCGGGGCCGAGGATGATACCCGCGAGCAATGCGCCCACAACCTGCGGCATTTTAAACTTTCGGGTCACGAGCCCGAGCAGTTTGGTGCTGAGCAGGATAAGCGCCAGGTCAAGCAAATATTTATAGTCCATAAGTCCACTTCCAAATTAAAAATTTATCGAACGGCCCAAGGCCGGTTCACCCTTGCTATCAACCTATAATATTATACATCTCGCTCCCGAAAAAGCAAATAGAAAATTCCGGCATAAAAAAAGCCCGCGGTACGCGGGCCTTGCCTGCTATTCGTTCGTTTGTCCCTGCCGGAATAATTTTTCCACCCTGCTTTTCAGTTCGCCTTTGCGCCGCGCCGTTTCATGGGAATCGACGGATACGGAAACCACGTCGCCTTCCCGGGCCTCGGGGGGCAGGGCGGCCCTGGGCAGGGAAACCATGCTGCCGTCCCCAAGCTCAACGGCGGCCATATCATCTTCAAACCGGTCGATTATATAACGCATGCCCATACACTCCTGATATCCATATTTTAACACAGGACGGTGCAAAAATCACGCCGGGGATTTCGTTGTGCCCGATTCGAGGATCGAAACGATGGCAAAGAGTGTGAAGCAGACCGCGCCCAGCCCCACCATAATGTGGGCGGGAACAAAGAAATTGGTGTTCGCATACGACGCTTCAAAAAGGAACCCCGCGAGGAACAGGCAGGAAAGCGCGGTCATCACGGGAATCAGGGGAATGCGCTTCCCGAGGGGCGCGTCCCGCCGCCATACGGATGCGAGCAGCAGCACCTTGCTCGAAATGCTGTAGCAGATGAGCCCGAGGCCGATGAGCACAAACCCGGGGGCGACGGCCGCCGCGCTGTAGGGGTTCATAATAAGGATGCCCCACACAATGCATACGGTGCCGAGTACGGCCACCATAACGCTCCATTTCCAGCGCTCGCGGCTGCCGAATTGGTTTTCAATCTGCCGGAGTATCGTCGCCACAAGGGCAATGAGGCTCGCGCATACGAGGCCAAGTCCGACCATAACATGCCCCGCCACGAAATCGGGCGTGGTGTCGCCCGAAAGAAGGATCGCCCCGCGCACGAGCGCGATGGCCGCGCAAACGACGGGCACGGCGAAATATACGCCGTAGGTTCCCTTGGAGTATCCGCCGGAAACGGGCTGTCCGTCCGTAAGCTTTGCGGAATTTTGGGGAATCATTGAGAATTTACCCGAAGAGACGGCGACCGTCGCCACGCAGCAGGCAATCAGCCCGACCCCGAACGCGACGTTCCCGGATACGTAATCCGCAGACGTGCCGCCGGATGTAAAGAGTGCGATGCCGCAGCACGCCGTAAAAATCCCCGCCGCATAGCCGAGCAGAGGATAAAAAATACGGTCGGCGCGGTTGAAGCGTTTGATAATCTGCCGGATAATCGTCGCCGCGGTGGAAAACAGCGCAATGCAGATCGCCGTCAGCGAAATGAGTACGTTGCCCGCAATCACATAACCGTCGCCAATCCCCATCTCCCGGACATAAAGGCCAAAGCCGAGGCAGATCGCGCCCATAATAAGAGGAATCCCGCGGAAAAACACACTGATTTTTAAATTCATAACCGTTCACCCCATAAGAATATTTCATGAAAGCTGATGCTTTTTACATAACCACAAGGGCTTTTTCTAACATTAAAAAAAAAGGCCTTTCCCATGCCGGGAAAGCCTTTGCTGTCACGAAATATTGAATGAAACGGGATCGTGCCGCAGAAGGCGGCGCATGCGGATCACTTCAAGGCCTCGGTGAACACACGCTCGATCTTTTCCTTGGTGGGAACTCCCTCGTGAACCTTCTCGTCGCCCACAAAGAAGGTAGGGACATACCAATAATCGTACCCCTGCGTCTTTCCGGCCTCGCGGTTTTCTTCAATCACTTCAATATCTACCTGGTTATATTCGGGATGCTCTTTCTTCAGCTCGTCCATCAATTCAAATGCGTGTCTGCAGTGCGGGCACCCGTCAAGCACCATCATCTTTACGTGTTTCGCCATGGCCTTACACCCTCTTTCCCGGTTGTTTTAATAAAGATACCCCGTCCCGCGCTTTTGTAAACCGTTCTTTTGGGGTATAATGAAGTAAACCGGCGAAAGGGATATAATGGTTTGAATTTTTTCGAGACTGTGTATACAATGGTAAGCAGGATACCGCGGGGAAAGGTCGCGACCTATGGGCAAATCGCGCGGCTGGCGGGCAATCCCCGCGCGGCGCGTATTGTGGGCTGCGCGCTGCATACGAGTCCCGACTGCGGCGGAATTCCATGCCACCGCGTGGTAAACCGGGAAGGACGGCTCGCCCCGGCGCCTGCCTTCGGCGGGACGGACGCGCAGAGAGGCCTGCTCGAAGCGGAGGGCGTGCGCGTAAGCGCGGAAGGATATGTGGATTTGGAAAAGTACCGCTGGAACGGCGGGAAAGAAACTACGTACGATAGAATAAAAATAATATAAAGGAGAAGAAATATGGCGGAAAAGAAGAAAAAGGGATTCATACAGGAATTTAAGGAATTTATCTCGCGCGGAAGCGTGATGGACCTCGCGGTCGGCGTAATCATTGGTACTGCGTTCACGGCGATCGTCAATTCGCTGGTGAGCGATATTATCATGCCGGTTATCACGCTCCTGACGGGCGGCCTCAATTTCTCGGACTGGTATATTCCGCTGTTTGGGGATTCCAAAATCATGGTGGGGAATTTCCTCAACGCGGTCATCAGCTTCCTGCTGATCGCCTTGGTCATCTTCATAATGATTAAAGCGCTCAACAGCATCCACCTGAAGAAGCCGGAGCCGGAGCCGGAAGAAAAGGCGGCCCGCCTGTGCCCGTATTGCAGGACGGAAATTGCGGACGATGCAACGCGCTGCCCCCACTGCACATCGATCCTGCCGGATGACGCATGCGTCGACGAGGCGGCGGCCAAAGCGAAAGCGGAATAATTTATTTATAATAGTTGGATGGAAATAAAAATGCCGGAATGGTTTCCGGCATTTTTATCGGTATGCGGGGGATGCGCCTGCCCAGCCTGTGGGCACGGAGAGCCCGGGCGGCAGTTTTGTGGCGTGGTCGCCGTCCGCCGCGTTCACCTGTATTTGCGTGAGGAAAAGGCTTTGGCTTAAATCCGCGCCCCTGATGTTCGCGCCGCGCATATCCGCGCCCAAAAAATTTGCTTTCCCAAGGGCGCAGCCTTCGAAATCCGCGGCAATGAGCAGCGACATGCTGAAATCCGTTCCATATAAATTCCGGCCGCGGAAGCTCTTGCCAATGCAGTCCGCGTCCGCGCGTTTCCCGTTCGCGGTTTTCCGTACTTCTCCGGTAATCCGCTTCAAAACCCGGTCCACACGCGCCTTGTAGCCGTAAACATCAAAGGCCGCCACCTCCGGCCCGCGCGCCGCTTCTTCATTTTCCGCGATCAAAGCGCGTATTTCTGCCGACGGCTCGATCCTCCAGGCTTCGCACAGGTACCAGAGCATCTGGTTCATCATTCGCACCGTGAGGAACGCTTCAAAGATTTCTCCCGCGCGGGAAGGCCGGTTCCGCCAGGTATCGCCGCCAAACAGCGCCGTCACCTTTTGTCCCGCGCCAAAACAGTCGTACGCCATGCAGCCGTGGAGGCCGCGTTCCGCGAGGCTGCCGTGCACGGCGCAGCGGAAATCCCTTTGCAGGTTCACGCACGGCGTTCCCATGTTTTTGTCCTCGGGAAAGCCGTCCGCTTTCGCAAAAAAGAGGGCCGCGCAGCACAGGCCGCTGCATGCCCCGCAATCGCTGTTTAATTTTGTAGTTACAATCTCCATACGCCCATTATAGCATAAAACGGCCCGCCGGGTTGCGGGGAAAAGGAAAACGTGTTACGATGGGGAAACTGCCGGTAAAAGAAAAACAGATATGGAAACCATACCCGTCCTGTTGCGATAATACGCATTAACAAAATAAATCCCGCGTGATTCACGCGGGATTTTTGCATATTCCGTGGGGCCGGGTTTTAATCCGGCCGCCTTTTTCCAGGGTTTATTTGAAATATTCGCAGGATTTTCCCGCCGATAATTGACAATACTATGCCCGAATGGTATATTATTCTCGAAAAGTATCATTTAGAGTGAATTTTTCGGTATGCAGTAATGCGTATTATCGCAATAAAGCAGGCGGGTTCCCCGAAATTTGCGGGAAATGGGCAGATTCGTCGAACAAAAGACAGTGCGATAAAAACAGTACCGGGAAATAAAAGCATTATTCATGACGGTGCGATAAATTACGATTGAATTATAGTTTATATAAAGTGAATAGTCAATAATAAAAAGACAATGCGCATATTAAACATAAAATATAATTTTGAAAACATGCACAACAAAAGACAATGTGAATAAAAAATGAGGAGCGAGACAATGAAGATTACTACAATTTACGCGGCGAAAATACTGGGCTATATCACACAAAACGGAAATTCGTTGACCACTGCGGGGGAAATTGTGGAAAACGTGGGAATTTCTTATCAGTATTGCCTGAAGGTAATGAACGAAATGAAACGTGCGGGAATATTGGTCTCGGAACAAGGCTGCAAAGGCGGCTACCGACTGAAAGCAACACAGGAAGACGTCAGTCTGTACGACGTACTCGAGCTGTTCGAATATAACCGTTCCGCAGACAGGGAAAAAGAGCGGGAAGAACTGGCGAAGGACCCCTTCAACCAATTCATGAAGCATATCCACGAAAAAGAGGCGGAGGACCTCCGGCATTTTACCATCCGCGATGTCTACGGGAAGGAAAACAATATTGAAACGCTTATGCGGGAAAAACCGGCGGTCGCAAAATAAAAGCCCGGGCGGGAAAAGGAAGCGCAGGCGGGCGGCGAAATGATAGCGGCGGAAACAAAAAACGGCGGCTATGATTTTCACAGCCGCCGTTTTACCGTGTGTGAATCTGCGGGTCAGGTCTGTGCCTTCCCGGCGCTTTCCTGCGCCGCAAGCGCCGCTTTGTGCTTTTTTACGCTGTGCGCCGCGACAACCTCCCCCACGGCGACCGCGCAGGCGACGCCGATAATCAAGGGAACGTTGACCATATTTGTTCCATCCGGCGCTTCTTCAAAGAAGGTGAAAAACAGCGTCATGCACAGCAGCGCGAACGGAACCGCGGCAACGAGGAAAATACGTGCTTTCCCGCCTTTCACGCGGTAAGGACGCTCGCGGTCCGGGTCCACCTTGCGCAGCCGCCAAAAAGAGGGAAACAGAAATAGATAGCATGCGAGCAAAAGGTCCACGTTAAGCGCGAAAAACATCCAGAATACGTCCGTGCCGCTCCCGGTCACTTCCATTACGGCGGCAGTAATCAGGAGTACGGAAATCACCACGCCGTTCGTGAGGTTCGCGCCCAGCGGCATACCTTCCTTTTTGCTCTTGGATGCAAGGAAATGGGGCAGGGTGCCGTATTGCGCGGCGTGCTGGGTCACATAGTTCACCCCGAGCGACCACGTAAGCATGTTCGTGATAAGCGTGAAGAGGAACAGGAAACCGCATGTAAGGATCAGGATTCCGCCCGAAGACCCGGCGAGGATGCGCAGGCTGTCGATAAAGCCGCTTGCCTTGGAAAGCTCGGCCGTGGGAATGGCCACCCCGATGCCAAAGGTTGCAAACAGGTAAAACGCGGTAATCAGGATTCCGCCCCAGATGATGGCGCGCGGCAGCTCCTTTTTGGGGTTCTGCATATCGCCCGCATAGGTGGTCACGACTTCAAAGCCGATAAAATTGAAAATAATGATGGAAATAAAAGGGAGCCCCGCCGCGTTTGGCAGGAAATCCGCGAAGGAATCCGCCGGGTTGGCGACTCCGCGCGTCACGGCTGCGTACACCCCGAGGCCGCCGAGGATCAGGATCAACCCGGCTTTAATCAGGGCACCGATGTTTACCAGCCATTTGCTTTCGCTGATGTGGTAATTGGACAGCAGGACCACCAGCCATACGATGGCCAGCTGGACGGCGAGTCCGGTCAGCGGCGGGACGGAAATTCCCGTCGTCGCCGTAAATACCTGCGTAAACATCACAAGCGTAGAAGTAATCCAGATCGGAAAATTAATCCAGTAATAAAACGCCGCCCGCGACCCGGTGCGGATGCCGAACGCTCGTTTCACCCAGTCGCACAGGCCGCCTTCATCTTCATATGTGGTGCCGAGCTCGGCGTTCACAAGGCCGTAAGGCACAAAGAAACCAAGCAATAAAAGAATCCACCAGAAATACTGCGAGTTGCCGATCGCCGCCGCGGGCGCCACCGCGTCGATGGTAAGCACGACGCATACTGCCGCCAGGATGGCGTCGAATAGACGGAGTTTTCTTTTGGCCATAGCTTTCTCCCGGTTCAGGGTTTGACGTGGAAGTGGCAACATAAATAAGCGCTTTCATGATACCATGTTCCTAAAATGGCAGTAAATACGTTTCAAACAAAAGGATAACGCGTTCCATCATGTGAAAATCCGTTCCACACGGCGGAAAAATATTCCATCCCTTCATCAAAAACGGGCCGCGCCGCGGCCCGTACCTGCGCATACGCCCTGCGGCGATGCCTATTTATAACCGGTTTTTCAGGGTTTCAATCATCGTTTCCAGCGTCTTTAAGCGCGCATAATATTTGCAGTTCGATTCCACAGCCGTCCACGGCGCGTAATCGGTATTCGTATAGCGGAACATGTCGTCCACAGCCTGCGTATACGCGTCCCATTTGCCGCGGTTACGCCAATCCTCCTCCGTGATTTTCCATTGCTTTTCGGGTGTGTTTTGCCTGTCTTCAAAACGCCTCAGCTGTTCGTCCTTGTCGATGGCCAGCCAGAATTTGAAAATGACCGCGCCCCACCTTGCCAGCAGGGCTTCAAATTCATTGATTTCATTGTATGCCTGGTTAATCCGCGCGATGGGCGTAAGGCCCTCCACGCGTTCCACCAGCACACGGCCATACCATGTGCGGTCAAAGATCGCAAAATGTCCGGTGCGGGGCAGCGCGCGCCAAAACCGCCACAGGTATTGATGGTTCAGCTCGTCCGGCGAAGGCGCGGCTATAGGCGTAACCGCATATCCGCGCGCGTCCAGGGCGGCGGCCACGCGCTTGATGTTGCCGCCCTTCCCGGCGGCGTCGTTGCCCTCGTAGGCTACGATCACAGGGATTTTTTTAAGGTATAATTTGTTCTGCAGCCTAAAAAGCCGATTTTGGCATTCGGCAAGGCGTTCGCGGTATTCCGCTTCTTTCACGCTTTTATTAAGCTCCAGCTGCCCGATGGTACCGTGGGGAAGCGGGCGAATATGCGGATTGACCTTTGGCGCGAAGGCTTCCCCGCGCACCTTTTCCCGCTTCCGGGCGAGCGCTTTTTCAAGGCCCTCCACAATGGAAGAGAACACCGCGCCCCGCACATACCGCTTATCCGTTGCGGCGACCACATGCCAGGGCGCATACGGCGTATCGGTCTTTTCGATCAGCGTCTCGGAAAAATCCGTAATCTCGCCGTGGCGCTTCAGGTTTTTAAAATCCCCGCCGGTCACCCGCCATGCCGTATTTTTAACCTTCCGCAAGGCCTCGAGGCGTTTTTTCTGTTCCTTTTTCCCGATGTACAAAAAATATTTCAGGATCAGGTAACCGTCGTCCGCAAGCTGGCGCTCAAATGTGTTCACTTCCCGGAGGCGCTGTTTCAGTTCTTTTTTTGACTGCGCCCCGATGGGGAGGGCGCTGTACCATGCACGGTCGAAAATTGCCATGCGTCCATAGGAAGGGATTTTTTCCATAAACCGCGCGAGCCACGGCAGGCGCAGCTCGGAGGGCTCCGGCGGGCGCGTGTTGTATACGGTAAAACCGCGCGCGTCGAAGTTCAGGATCAGGAAATTGGTGATCTCTCCCTTGCCTGCGGCGGAAAGCCCCTCAAACATGATTATGACGGGAATTTTCTCCCTGATAATTTCCTGTTGGAGCGTCACCAGCCGGGGCTTCAGCTCCTCCATCAGCGGTTCATATTCTTCCTTCGGCAGGCATGCTTTTAAATCCAGTTCCTTTAACATAGCGCTTCCTTCTTTCTACCCGCGAATGGCGGGAGCCATGATATATCCCCGCGCCTGCCTGCCGTGATCGTAAAATGTTCCTGAAAGCTTCCATACGGGCAGGTTTTGACCGGCGGCGGACATACCCCAATCGTAAACCAGTTCGGCACTGTTTAAAACGGCCTTTTGCGGGTGCGTGGTAACCGTATCAAATTCAACGGCCACATAACACCGGTGCGTTTTCAAGATTTCCGCAAGCGCCTCGTCCGGCGGCGCCAGCTCCGCCTCGCGGTAGGGCGCGTATTGGTACAGGCCGGAATAAACCTCGTAAATTCCATCGCTGTCAAGCATCACATCAATCCCGCCCGAGAATGCGGGATTGTTTTCCGGCGCGCGGAAAGAAACATGTTTGCCGCTCACACGCTCCGAGCCGTCTGTGTTCACGCCGAGCGAATCCTGTACCTCCGCCCCGGAAAGGCCGTCTGTCCACAAGCCGCGTTCCCGCAGGAACGCCTCCGCTTGCGCGGCAATTTCACCGTCTGTTCCACGGGGCGGAAATCCGCCCGGGTTGCGCAGGTGGAGCATCCAGTCCCCGTCCGGAAATACGGTCAGGGATTCCCCGCCCGCGGCCGCGAGAACCAAATGCGCCCCATCCTTTCGGGGCTGTCCCCCGAGGGCGAGTTTTCCGGCAAGCTCCGTCATACGGTCCTCCTGGGATGCGGCGCGCAAATAGGTCATGGCCGTCCGGGGATATTCCTCCCGCCCCACAAACTCGGCCTCCTCCGGCGTCATGAGGGTATAGGAAAACCCATATTTGAATTCCCGCCCGTTTTCCGCGGCGGCTGCGCAGGCCAGCACCACGGGGATTACCGCCAACACGGCGGCCCACGCAATTTTTTCGCGCAAAGGGTATGCTTTCTTTTTTGCAAATAAGGAAATAAGGGCAAAGAGCGAATATCCGATGGCCCCGCCCAGGGTGTTTAGTATGATGTCGTCAATGTCGAACGCCCGGCCGCCCGGCAGGACTACCTGCAACACCTCGATGATAAGCGTCGCGCCAAAGGAGATGAGAACCGCCTTGTAAAGCCTGTCCACCTTGGGAAATACCCACGGCAGGAACACCCCCATGGGCACAAACATCAGTATGTTAAGGAAAATAAGCTGTAACGCAACCTCCGATGTGGTAAGAAGGGCGTCTGCAATGCCCGAAAACGGAACGAGGTTCACGCCGCCCTGCATGTCAAACCCGCTGGGGACAAGGGTCAGCATCCCCACGCAAACGAGGTAAACCAAAAAGAGGTAACGCAGCGCGTGCGCCCCGGCCCTGGCGGGAAACCGTTTGCGGGTCAGGAGCCATATCAGGGCATACGACGGCGCGGCCAAAAGCAGCCCCCAAAGCCCTGTTTGCAGCATTATATCAAGGTTGCCGCCCATATCTCCAAAATACATCGTTTACCTCGCCGGATATTGGTTTTCCTGATGAAGGATCGCCCCGGGTGCGGGGGGCAGGCCCACGCGCTTCCCGCTTGTTGCTTCAGGCGCATTGCCGCCAGCCTAAGCATGTAAAATCGCCGTACCGGGAAGCGGTTATTTAAGCATCTCCCGCACAATGGCCGCGATATGGATTTGGGCCGTGTCGAGCGCGGGGACCGAAAGGTCGCCCGGACGAATGATCAGCGGAAGCTCCGTACAGCCGAGCACAACCGCATCGGCATGCGAATTGCGGATCAGCTCCTCCGTAAATTCAATCAAATCTTCCTTGTCCTCCGGGTCGATTACCCCTTCCTCAAGCTTTGGAAAAATGATGCTGTGTACGAACTCCCGGCCTTCCCAGTCGGGAATCAGCGCCTCGATTCCGTACTGCGGGAACATTTCCGTATAAAGGCCGCTTGTCATGGTGAATTTCGTACCCAGTATAATGACCCGCGCGCATCCGGCGTCCGCGGCGTGGCGGCAGGTCGCCTCCACAATACTCACAAGGGGCAGGGGAGACTTTTCCTCGAGCGAGCGGAATACAATGTGCGGGGTATTGGAAGCGATGGCCGCAAATTCCGCGCCCGCGCTTTTCAGGTTGCGCACGGCGGCAAGCAGCATGGAAACAAGGGGGCTCCACGCCTCCTGGGCCACAAATCCAAGCATTTCCGTCATGTCCACGCTCTCGAGCGTAAGGGCGGGATAGCTGCCGTCATTTTTTGCGGTACGATACCCGTCCACGATTCCACTGTAATAGTCGAGCGTAGATACGGGCCCCATCCCGCCAATGATTCCTGCTTTTTTCATGAGATTCCTCCGGTGCGTTCGTTCTGGTTCCAGTGTACCGCCTGCGCGCCCCTGCGTCAATATAAACGCGCCGCGCGATGCGGCCTGTGGGGAGCCCCGCGCCTTTTGCCGTGAGCCACACACACGGTGCGCCGGAAGAAAAAAACGGGGATCGTTTGATAACGATCCCCGTATCCCGCATAAGCTTGTATCTTAAAAGCTCTCGAACTGTGCAACGCCCCTGGTCATGAGATCGCGGTAAAGCACAATATCCAGGATAGTCACAAGCACAAACGCAACGAGCACCACCCATGTGCCGACAAATACCGCAAGGATCGCCGGGACAATGGAGAGCAGCATCCCCACCAGCATGGTTACAAGCACGGGCTTGCTCTGCTTGACAACCGTCACCTCGTTCGTCCAGTCGAAATTCGGGCTGCCAAGGTTTGATTTCAGCCCGAACAGGGCGGAAAAATAACTGTACGCGAGCGGAAGCGCATACATCAGCACAATAAACAGCGGGTCGGGCGAAAGCGCAAGGTTAAAGAGCGTCCCGCAGACGATGACCGTGGGAATATAAATCGTCAGCGCTACGTTCAGCTTGGCCTTTAAGATCAGGCGCGTATCCACCGGAAGCGATTTCACAATCCAGAGGTTTTTCCCCTCGAGGGAAATGGCCGATGCCGTCGTGCTCGCGATAACAATGAAGAACGCGATGCCGAGGGGCGCGGCCGCCGACAACAGGTGCGCGAACCCGGGAATATCGGAATATACCCCGAACCCGTCCACGCCCGAAACCAGCAGGATAACGGACACCACCACCAGGAGCAGCGGCCCCACCGCCGTATTGAGTACGTACTGCGAGGAAGAGAAGTACCGTTTCATTTCCTTTTTGAACAGCGCTTTTTTCGGCGACGTTTCCTTGAGCTCCGTCATTTTATAGTTCGCCGCCGCACGGGTCGTCGTGATGGACGTGTTGAGCTTTTTGAACAGCTTGGCCACCACCGCCGTAAACACCGCGAACGCGCCGAAGGAGATTACAAGGAACAGGACCAGCGCAAGGATGTCGAAGCCGCCGACGGCGTTACCGTAAAGCGCGGTCATCGGATAAATGCTTGTGAGCACGTTGTTGACCATGCCGCCCACATCCGCGAAATTCATCATGATGTCGCCGGAGTTGGTCCAGAATCCAAGCCACACGACCATAAACGCCACAAATGCCACCACCGTCAGGATCACGCTCATGCCGTTTTTGCGTTTGAAGCGGGAAGCCGCCATGGCAATCAGCGTACCGATCACCGTCGCAATAATAATGGGCAGCATGGGAATCGCGAACAGCGTTATGATAAAGAACGGGTAAAACGCCGCGGCCGGCTGTGCAATAATCGCGTAGGCCACGCCCGCCGGCACCATCACACCCAAAACGAAGAGGATGTTCAAAAAATACAGGATCAGAACGCGGCTTGCAATCAGCGTGCTTGTCTTAATGGGAAGCGCCATCTGCAAATCGTAATCGCGGAACCCGAACAGCGTGCCGTTCACCTTGTAGATCGTGGTAAACAGCACCATGACGGACGCGGCCATCATCATGATGTTAAGCACAATATATTCCGCGCCCAAAGGCTGCAGGCTCGCCATCATGCCCATGCTCATGCCGAATACGGCAAATATAATCATGATATAGCAAAAGACCAGCAAGACCGTCATGCCTGTGGATTTGGAACGCTTTTCGTGCGTATACCTCGCCTTGTTGAAGCCGAACGAGGTACGCATATATGTTTTCAGTAATAAACCAAGATTATTCATCGATTAACTCCAAAAATACGTCTTCCAGGCTTTCGTCGCCCTTGACTTCCTCAAGATTCCCCGCGCGCAGCAGCTTCCCGCCCTTGATGATGGCAATCTTATTACACAGCTTTTCCGCCACCTCAAGCACATGCGTGGAAAAGAAAATCGCGCTGCCGTTTTCGCACATTTCGTGCATCAGCTGCTTGACCGTGTGCGCCGCCTTCGGGTCGAGCCCCACGAACGGCTCGTCCAGCACCAGCAGCTTCGGTTTGTGGATCAGCGCGGAAATCAGCGCCAGCTTTTGCTTCATGCCGTGCGAATACGACGAAATAAGGTCGCCGAGGTTCGCCGTAATCTCGAAAAGATCGGCATACTGCTTAATCAACGCCTCGCGCTCCGCCTTCGGGATCGTGAAAATATCGCCGATGAAGTTGAGGTACTGGATGCCCGTCATGCTGTCGTACAGGTCCGGATTGTCCGGGATATATGCGGTAATCCGTTTGCATTCGATGGGATGTTCCTTGATGGACATGCCGTCAATTTCAATTTCGCCGCTGTCAAAATCCATAATCCCGACCACCGCCTTGATCGTCGTGGTTTTGCCCGCGCCGTTGTGCCCGATGAAACCGTAGATATCCCCGTCTTCCACGGTGAGCGACAGGTCGTCGACCGCCTTTGTTCCGCCTTTGTAGCTCTTGGTAAAATGTTTGATTTTGAGCATTTCTTTTCCCTCCAACAAAACCCCCGGGCGCGCCGTTCCTTTCCGCCGCCCGGTTATGGCCCCATCATATCACGTGGTCAAGTGACTGTCAATGAGTTTCACATGAATTAATTAATTTTTAATAATTGCCTAAAGTGCTGTTTCCAATAAAAAACGGCCGCATACAGGCCGCTCATACTCCCGTTAAATGCTCGATGAGGATTTTTGTACCGATGGCTACGAGGACCAGCCCGCCGACGATCATGGCTTTTTTCTCAAAGGTGCTGCCAAGGCGTTTCCCCGCGACCGCCCCCGCAAAGCTTATCAGGAAGGTGGTAACGCCGATAACCGCCGCCCCTGCGGCAATATTGGCTTTCACGATGGCGAGGCTTACCCCCACGGCAAGCGCGTCGATGCTCGTGGCGACGGCCATAAAAAATAATGTTTTATGAGAAAGCATGTTGTCGCGCACATCGCACGCCTGCTTTTCTTCCTTGCCGCGTACGGCGTCCACCACCATCTTAATGCCGATAAACGCCAGAAGGCCAAAGGCGATCCAGTGGTCGAACGCCCGGATATAATCGATGACCGAAATGCCGAGCAGCCAGCCGAGCGTGGGCATAAGCGCCTGGAAACCACCGAAATACAGGGCGATTTTAACGGCCTCGCGCTTTTTGAGGTCGGGCACGCAAATGCCCGTGGACACCGAAACCGCAAGCGCATCCATCGAAAGGCTCACGCCGAGCAGGATAAATGATAAAATGTCCAATGCAACGTTCTCCTAAAAATCGAATAGACTTCATTATAATATGAAAAAGCCGTTTTTACAATACAAACCCGCACCCGCCGGAAAACGGAAAACCTTCCGCACAAAAAAATACGGCGGGAGGTTCCTCCCGCCGCGTCCGCGTCCCTTTTTACATCGACGCCTTATAAATGTTAATTACATCCTCCACCGTGACCGGCACGGGGCATACGTTCATGTTGCCGCCCATTGCTTCAAACGAATCCGCCGCCATTGTGGGCAGCATATCTTCGGTTACGCCGAAGGAAGAGAGGGAAACGTCCTGCCCGAACTGCGCGAGGAAGCCCTTCATGGTTTTTCCGCAGTTTTTTGCGAGGGTTTCCTCATCCTGCGCGGGGTCCGCGCCCATAATCACCGCCACCTTCGCGAATTTTTTAATATCGCTTTTCCAGGTGTATTCCGTCACCGCCACCGCGATGGAGGAAAGGGCAAGGCCGTGCGGGGTGTTATAGTGGCCGCTGATGCTGTGGCCCATGCCGTGGATAATGTGCGTTCCCGAAATGCTGATTGCGGGTCCCGCGATTGTGTTGGCAAAAGACATTGCGCTGCGCGCCTCGATATCCTGCGGGTTGTCGAGGCATTTTTTGAGGTTCTCCGCAACCAACTCCATCGCCCGTACCGCGAAAAGGTCCGTGAAATCGTTGGCAATGGTGGAAACATACGATTCATATGCATGGAAAAACACGTCGATTCCCGTATTGGCGGTAACGCTTTTTGGCATGGAAAGCGTAAGCTCGGGGTCCACGATGGAAATAGCGGGATACATCACGGGCGACCAGCCAAACCCCGGTTTCTTTCCCGTTTCCGGATCGGTCACCACCGCCCACGGGGTTGCTTCGCTGCCGGTGCCCGCCGTGGTCGTAACGGCAATCATGGGCAGCGTTTTAATTTCCTCCGCGGTTTTCCCGGCATATTTCCCATCCAGCACATAGTCGCGCACGCTGCCGCCCGATGCGCACAGCATGGCGATAATCTTTGCCGAATCGAGCGAGCTGCCCCCGCCCACGCCGATGACAAAATCACACTTGTTCGCACGCGCGAAATCCGCGCCCTCGTCCACCACGGACATCAGCGGATTTTCATTGATTTTGGCGAATACGAAGGATTCCACGCCCTGCTCTTTCAGCAGCGCCTGTATTTTGTCCAGCAGCGCCGTTTTTTCCGGGCGCACGCCTTTCCCGGCAACCACAGCGGCGCGTTTGCCGAGTTGTTTTGCATATTTCCCAACCGTGTCCACGCAACCTGCGCCGAACACAATTTTTTCCGGTATATCCGCAACAAAGCTTTTCATAATAATTCCTCCCCAAAGTTCGTTTTTTCCCAGTATACCACAGGCCGCCCCTTTTGACAGGAAAAAATAAAAGGTCTCCTGCCGCAAAAAACGGCCGTACGGCGTCCTTATGTATTCCCGCCGGGTGCGGCTGCCTTAAGCCTGGTGCGCATCCATTTTTTCGCGTACAATGCGCGCGGCCTCCGCCGGGTCGGACGCCCCGGTAATGCCCTCGCCGATAATAATAACGTCCGGGTCCATGGACGTATAGCTTTCGATGTTCGCGGGGTTGATGCCGCCTGCAAGCGCAAGCTTCGCATATTTCACAAAGCCCTTCATTTCGCGCATGAACGTGGAAAAATCCTTGCCGCTTGCCTGCGTATCCTTGGCGGTATGCAGGCAAATATAATCCGCGCCCATGGCACCCAATTCACCGATGCGCCGGGGAAGATCGGGGTACGCGATCATGTCGACCATAATTTCACCGCCGTGCTTTGCCGCAGCGTCGATTGCCCCTTTAAGCGTCGCGTCCTCCGCGGCGGCAAGCGCCGTCACAATGTCCGCGCCCGCTTCAAACGCGGCGTTCGCCTCGTAAAAGCCGCCATCCATAATTTTGAGGTCGGCCAGGATTTTAAGATGCGGATACCGCGGCCGAAGCTCCTGTATGGTAAGGAGCCCCTTTTCAATGATGAGGGGCGTGCCCACCTCGATAAAATCGATATATCCGGAGATACGGTCCACGCAGTCGCAAATAATTTGCGTATTGCAGTTGCAGTCAAACGCTACCTGAAGTTTCATAATAATTTACCACCCTTTTTTTAATACTGATAGCATTATTATAAATGGAAATGATACCGGAATCAATTGGAATACATATAATATCACATTGAATTCGTTGCGGATTGTGCCTGTGAAAAATTGAAAAAACCTTTTGCATTTTATGGTATACTGGGGTTAGCATACGGCACACCAAACGATACGCCCGAAGCAAGGGCTTTTGCCCGCAGCGGCGGCCGTAGGGATTCGGCTTTCCGCGCCCTGTCCGGGGCGCAATGAAAAGGGGTGGGTTTCAAGTGACAAAAGCAAAACGTGTCCTGCGTGTAATCGGCATTATTCTTGCGGTGATCGTGGCCCTGATCGCGGTCCTGCTCATTTTCCTGACCGTAACGGAATATAAGCCCGGGCCGGTGGAAGAGGTGGCCGTCACGGGAACGTCCGGAAAACTCCCGGACGGGCATGTGCGCGTGCTCACCTGCAACATCGGTTACGCGGGCCTGGGCAAAAACCAGGACTTTTTCATGGACGGGGGAAGCATGGTGCGCCCCGCTGAAAAAACGGATGTGGAAACAAATTTGCAGGGAATCGGAAACACCCTGCTGGAAAACCCGGCGGACGCCGTATTCGTACAGGAAGCGGACGTCGATTCGCACCGTTCGTATAATATCGACGAAGCGGAATACCTCGCGGGCCTCACGGGGAAAAACGCCGCCCTTGCATATAATTTCAAGGCCGCGTTTGTGCCCTATCCCATTCCCATGATCGGGAAGGTGGAGGGCGGGCTCCTTACGCTTACGGATTACGGGGTGGAAAGCGCCTCGCGCGTGGCGCTGCCCGTTCCCTTCAAGTGGCCCGTCAGCACCTGCAACCTGAAGCGCTGCCTGCTCGTATGCCGCGTGCCCTATGAAGGGCGCGAGCTGGTGCTCGTGAACCTGCACCTTGAAGCATACGACGACGGGGAAGGAAAGATCGCGCAGACGAATATGCTGATGGATTTTCTGACCGAAGAATATGAGAAGGGCAATTATGTGATCGCGGGCGGGGATTTCAACCAGACCTTCCCGGATATCGCGCAGTATCCCGCGATCGATACGGAAAACTGGGCGCCCGGGGTTCTGGATGCAGACATGCTGCCCGAAGGCTGGCAGTTTGCGGTGGATGCATCCTCGCCCACCTGCAGGCTTCTTTCCGGCCCGTACACCGGCGACCGCGAGCAAACGCAGCTTTATGTGATCGACGGCTTCATCCTGTCGCCCAATGTGTTCCTGAATTCCGTGCAGACCCTTGACCTCGACTTTGAATATGCAGACCATAACCCGGTCATGCTGGATGTGGAGTTACAATAAAACATGGATCGAAACGATATCAATCAACCCGGGCAGGCCCCGGGACCTTCAAATCAACCGATAGAACCCGGCGGGGCTGCCGGGCGGGAAAGCGCTTCCGGTGCGCCGGCGCCCAAGCGGGAAAATTCCGGGCAAGGCCCGGTGGCACCCGACGATGATTACGCAGGCGGCGGGGCTGCCGGGCGGGAAAGCGCTTCCGATGCGCTGGCGCCCAAGCGGGAAAATTCCGGGCAAGGCCCGGTGACGCTCGATGAAATGGAGCAAATGCTTGACGAGCTTGCGGCGGAGTTGCCGGAGGTGTTTTTCCGCGAGCTGAACGGGGGCATTGTGCTGCTTCCGCAGACGGAACGCCATCCGCGCGGGCAGGGCGGCCTGTATACCCTCGGCTGCTATTTTTCCGGCGGGGAAATGGGCCGTTATATCGCAATTTATTACGGGTCCTTTTTGCGCGTTTTTCCGCATGCGCCGCGGGAGGAAATTCGCAGGGAGCTGCGCAAAACGCTGCGGCACGAATTCCGCCACCATGTGGAATCCCTGTGCGGCGAAAACGGCCTTGAAGTGGAAGATGAGATTTTTTTGCAGAATTACCTGCGTTCGCGGGGCGGAAAATAAAACGGGGGGGAGTCTCTCTATGAAAAAATTGATCGTATTGCTTTTGGCGGCGGCATTGATGCTCGGCGCGTGTTCTTCGCAGCCCCTTCCCACCGCGGAACCCACGCCGGAGCGGACCGAGGCGCAGGCAACGCCCAGTCCCGCGCCGCAGCCTACGGCGCCCCCGCCGGAGGTGGAAAAGCTGGCGGCGGAATTTCCCTTTGAATATCCTTCGCTGACCGCGCTCTATCCGCAGGATGGGGAAAAAGGCTATGAAATTGTCCTGGACCATCCGGAAGTGACGGCCGCCCTCATAGAGGCCTGTGATGCATGGATGGCCGGAGTATCGGAATATTGCGGGCGGCAGTTCAAAGCCTATTACGGGGATTGCGTTTGGGGCGGCAGCAGCGAAACGCGGGTGCCCGCGTGGCAGGTGCTTGCCGCGGCGGCGCTTTCGTGCGAAACGCCCGCGGAATTTATTTCTATGCTTCCGGCGCTCGTCACCCCGTCCGTCGGCGTAATTGCGGATGGGGAAGAGCGTATGAATTTTGAATTTGCATTGACTCCGAAAACCCCGCAGGAGGCGTTCCCCCTCTCGGCCCGGGTCGGCGACCCAATTCCCTCCGCATTTTTCACAAGCACCTACCTGCTGACCATCTATGACGAAGCGGGGGAGGTCATTGAAAACAACGGGACATTGCCAGAGCTTTCCGAACAGATCACTTTCCCCTTTGAAGAACGCTACGATTTCAACGACTGCTGGTACGACGACCGCGACGGCGGCGCACGGCGGCATACGGGAACGGATATCCTGTGCCCGGAGGGCACGCCGGAGCTTGCCTGTGTGGACGGAACAATCCTTGCCGTGGGCGGCGGGGAAGGGACGGGAAACTATGTGGTGCTCGAAGGCGCGGACGGCACGCAGTATCACTATTACCATATGGTGGAGGTGTCGCAGCTCGCGGCGCCGGGGGACGAGGTGAAACGCGGCGATCCCATCGGCCTTGCGGGCAATACGGGCAACAGCACCGCCAACCATTTGCACATTGCCATTATCGCGCCAAGCGGCGTGTACGTGAATCCGTATCCGTACCTTGTCGATGCGGAAAATATCTGATATCTGAACGGCATGTTTTTTGCGTGAAATGCATTCCCGCATTCCACGGATTATGCCCCGCGCGTCCCTGATACGCAGGAATTTCCCCAACCGCGCGGGGTATTTTTGCGTTCCCTCCATGCATATCGCCAATTGACTTTACGCCCTAAATGGCCGATAATAAAAAGGTATATCGAAATTTATTGATTGCCGGAGGCGAAAGCAAGTTGAACTTCACAGAAAACGAAAAAAAATGGCAGGAAAAATGGGCGGAGACGGGCATTTACAAATACGATAAAAACAGCAAAAAGCCCAAGCATTATGTACTGGAAATGTTTTCCTATCCCTCGGGTGCGAAGCTGCACGTGGGGCATTGGTATAACTACAGCCTTTCGGATACCTATGCGCGCTTCATGCGCATGAACGGCTATAACGTGTTCCATCCGATGGGCTTTGACGCATTCGGGCTTCCCGCGGAAAACTATGCGATCAAAACGGGCATCCATCCGCAGGATTCCACCATGCAGAATATCGAAACCATGCAGGAGCAGTTAAAGGCGATCGGCGGCACGTGGGACTGGAACTATGAAGTGGTCACCTGCCTGCCCGACTATTATAAATGGACGCAGTGGTGCTTTTTGCAGCTCTATAAGCATGGCCTTGCCTACCGCAAGGCGGCCCCGGTGAACTGGTGCCCGTCGTGCAATACGGTGCTTGCGAACGAGCAGGTCATTGACGGCGAGTGCGAACGCTGCGGGACGCAGGTCACCAAAAAGCACCTGACCCAGTGGTTCTTTAAAATTACGGATTACGCGGAGCAGCTCCTGGAAGGCCTCGACCGCATCGACTGGCCGGAAAAGACCAAGCTGATGCAGAAAAACTGGATCGGCAAATCGCAGGGCGGGGAAGTGAAGTTTGATATTGCAGGCGGCGGGGATTTCACCGTGTTCACCACCCGCGCGGATACGCTCTGCGGCTGTACCTACGTGGTCATCTCGCCCGAGCATCCGTTGGTGGAGCAGATCACCACCTCCGTACAGCTTCCGGCGGTAAAGGAATACCAGGAATACGCGGCGCGCGCCAGCGAAATAGACCGCCTGTCCACCACGCGCGAAAAAACGGGCGTGTTCACGGGCGCATATGCGGTCAATCCCATCAACGGACGCAAGGTGCCGATCTGGACGGCGGATTACGTGCTCGCAAGCTATGGCACGGGCTGCGTGATGGCGGTTCCCGCGCACGACGAGCGCGATTATGCTTTTGCGGAAAAATATAACCTGCCCATAGAGCGCGTCATCAAATCGAAGGACGGCTCGGACGACGCGCTCCCCTATACGGAATACGGCATTCTCGTAAACAGCGGAAAATACGACGGACTTACCACCGAAGAGGGCAAAAAGGCGATCCTCGAAGACCTCGCAAAAGAGGAACGCGGCGGCTTTAAAACAAATTACCGCCTGCGCGACTGGCTGGTTTCCCGCCAGCGTTATTGGGGCGCGCCCATCCCGATGGTATACTGCGAAAAATGCGGGGAAGTGCCGGTGCCCGAATCCGAGCTCCCGGTGAAGCTCCCGTACGATGTGGATTTCACGCCGGACGGCACCTCGCCCCTTGCGAAGCATGAGGAATTCGTGAACACCACCTGCCCCGTTTGCGGCGGCCCGGCGAAGCGCGACGTGGACACGATGGACACCTTTGTCTGCTCCTCGTGGTACTACCTGCGCTATCCCGACAATAAGGACGAAAAGGAAGCGTGGAACAAGGAAATCATCGACGGTATGCTTCCCGTGGATAAATATATCGGCGGCGCGGAGCATGCGTGCATGCACCTGCTGTACGCGCGGTTTTTCACCAAGGCGTTCAAGGATATGGGGTATGTCGATTTTGACGAACCGTTCTCGTCCCTCGTGCATCAGGGCGTAATTTTGGGGCCGGACGGCGAAAAAATGAGCAAGAGCCGGGGCAACGTCATTTCCCCGGACGAACTGATTAAAAAATACGGCTCGGACACCTTGCGCATGTATCTGGCGTTCGGCTTCAACTATGTGGAAGGCGGCCCATGGAACGATGACGGAATCAAGGCGGTGAACCGCTTCCTCGAGCGTGTGGAGCGCCTTGTAGACGCGGTGGCCCCCATGCAGGGCGGCAGCGGAGAGCCGGATTTTGACGTGAATTACCAGCTTAACTATGCAATCAAAAACGTGGCGCGGGATATCCCGCAGTTTTCGTTCAATACGGCGGTCGCGCGCATTATGGAGCTTGTGAACGCGATGTATAAATATATGGACGGCCAGCCGGACGCGGCGTTCCTGCGGGAGGTGGCAAAAAAGCTGTGCCTGCTCCTCGCGCCGTTCGCCCCGCATTTTGCGGAGGAAATGTGGTCGCGCCTCGGCGGGGAATATTCGATCTTCAACCAGGATTTCCCGGTGTGCGACGAAAGCGCCCTGAAGCGCCCGGTTGTGAATATGGCGGTACAGCTGAACGGAAAGGTGCGCGCGAAATTCGATATCGCCGCGGATGCCTCCAAGGAAGAGGTCGAGCAGTATGTGCGCGGCGAGTTTGCGGAGCTGTGGGCGGGGAAGGAGATCGTGAAATTTATCGTGGTTCCCGGCCGCATCGTAAATATTGTAGTCAAATAAAAAAACCGGGGTTTGCGTCAAACGAAGCCCCGGTTTTTTCTCGGAAAACGGCATGGAACGGCGGCGGGCAGGCCGCCGTTCGGTGCCGGGGTTTGCCTGGAAGGTGAAAAGGGCTGTTGGCGAAAGAAAAGAATAAAAATGCCTTGTCCTCACGAAATTTTTGTGGTAAAATCATTAATGCTGTAACGGATGGAACCACCTTCCGAAAATTGAATCTGTGTTGGAGCAGTGGCTGAGTTGGCTTAAGGCGCACGATTGGAAATAGTATTTTTATTCAAAAAAGCGCATATACAGCGTATAAAACCAGCCTTAATATACACATGGAGCAGTGGCTGAGATGGCTGAAGGCGCGCGATTGGAAATCGCGTTAGCGTTAATAGCGCTACGGAGGTTCGAATCCTCTCTGCTCCGCCAAACCCCACAACCATACGGTTTGTGGGGTTTTTCTTTTGCAATTTCTTCTTGCTTTTTTCCTGTCGAATATAAAAATGGTGCCAAAAAGCTCCGATTCTGGCACCATAAACTATTTTTTCACTTAAAATCCTTATACAATTTGATTGCATAAATGGTGCCATAAATGGTGCCAAGATAACATAAAACATTATAAACAGTTGTGTAAAGATGTAATGATATTTGTAATTACAGCCCTATTTCAATAATTTCCCCTTTTTCTTTTTTTGTCGTATCCTCCTTTTTTTCTTGCAAAAATACTTCACTATGATATTTTTCTAAAACCTCTTCTTTTCGTTTTAATCGTACATTTATATATCGTTCAGTAACGGCTTCAAGATTACCTGATATATGCAATTCCTGTCCTATTCCTTTTAAGGACTGCCCCAATATATCGCCAACAGTGAAAAAATCGCCTGTGAGTTCGTGCAAGTTTGTTGCCGCTGTATGCCGTAGATCATGGAAACGCATATGTGGCATTTCAAGACGACGCAACAACTGTGCCCAGCCTTTAGAAACAATAGAGGGATTTATGGGGGTACCGTCCGGCTGGGCGACCAATAATTTGTTGTCATAATAGGGCTTCCCGGACAATTCAGCCAACCGCTTTTGTTCTTCAATTATAGCAAAATGTCGTATGAAAAACGAGCGTGTCTCTTTTGTAATTGGTAAAATTCTGCTTAGCGACTTAGGGGGTGCCATCTCTTTTACAATATGCGTTCCCTTTGGCAGTTTAAAGGGTAGTTGTTCAACAACACCAAAAACATTTTTATCAAGATCAATATTCGATAATCGTAATCCAAGTATTTCATTGCGTCGCATACCATAAAGCCCACCTAAAATAACGGGCATTTCCCATTTTGTACCAACGATATTACTCATAAGCTGCTGTACTTGTTTCACAGTATAAGGCGGCGGGATTTCCCCCCTCCCTGTAAACTTTGTTGTGGTATCTCGAACCGGGTTGTATTCGATATAGTGATATTTTCGAGCGTGCTCCATAGCAATATTAAGGGTTGAACAAGTATAGCGCACTGTGTTTTGCACATAACCCCTATCAAACAGTTTATTCAGCATATCGTCAACAATGGGAGGAGTTACTTCATTGATTTTTAAATGTCCGATGAGCGGTATAATATGATTTTCAATATTTGATTTATACCCCCGCAATGTAGCAGGGCGCAAGTTTTTTTCTCCATACGATTCTATCCAGCCCCGCAGATATTCTTCAACGGTCTGCTTACCTTGTGCCGTTACAGCCGGGATAAAGGCGGGATTGCTCAACTTAATTTTCATTTCGGCTTCATGCTTCTTTGCAAGAGTCTGTGTAGCAAATCCCTTTTTTGAATATGTTTTTAATCCGTCAGGGGTTCGGTATTTGATATTAACGTCATATACCGTCCCCGGTTTTCCTGTCAAAATACCGTCGGCATTTCTTCGGTTCTTTACTTTTCTTGCTTGTACCGCCATTTAGTCCCCCCTTTCTTGATTTTCAGCAACAATTTTGTTTCGCTCGTAATAGTCCCAAATGGCAGCGTCGGCAATTAAGCGACGGTTTCCGTTTTGCAAGTATTCCAACTCGCCATTATCCATAAGATCACGCAATTTATTTTCTCCAATGCCGCTAACACGGCTCATAAGTTCCGGGGTTTTCAGCATAGGCAGCATTGCGGGTTTTGGATTATCTTCTTTTTTTGCCAAATAGCAACATCTCCTTTTTGATAGATTAAAAAATCTAAGCAAATCGGACGGCTGCGGGCCGGGCAGCTCCACGGGGTTATGTCGCCCCCCTGCATGGTTCTCATGCAGCCGCCCAATGCTGTGAAGCGTTCAAGGCGGGAGTATCATTATTGCGGTCTGCTGATCGTCGCACAAGCTGGCTCACTTGTTCCCGGCAAAACGTTGTCGCTCGTATCATGGCGCATTTCCCGGCTGGCTCCCAGCATACCGAATGTATCTGATTGCTTTATGAAATTATCAATGTACTGCTGAATGTCAGCCTATAAAACCGCACTTGTAAAATGCGCTCTTGTAGAATGGCAAACAAAAGCCCGCGACCGGGAAGCGTGGAAAGGGGGACACGCGCCCGGTCACGAGCATAGATTTAAGCTACTTTGAAATCAAGAATTTTTGTGATAAGTTTTGTTTCCAATCTGCGTCTTAATTCTTCATCAATGCACATATAGGGCTTGCCCTGTCCGTCAAAGAGCTTTTTTACAGACAAGGCAGCGATATAGCCACTGTAATGATTGACTACGGCGTTAATCGCGTCAATATCGCCCTTTGAAGCCGCTGCAATGAGAGAAAAAGGGAGTAGTCTGCTATTCTTCTTGTCCATTGTTTTCCTCCAATATCTCCTTTAGTTTTGCAAGTGTCTTAGAACGGTGGCGCGATACAGTTCTCCGTATCATATTTAGCCGTTCTCCAATTTCACGATCTGTTAAGCCCAAGAAATAGGATAATAAAACAATTTCCCTGTTACTGTCTGGCAAGTTTGCCAACGCTTCGGCAATTTCATTATCTCTCACAATAATTTCGTCGCCAAGGACATTAAAAACATATTCACCAGAAAAGTAATCATCTGTGGTTACAAGCTGCTCTATTTCCTGTTGCGATAGCTCTTCAAAAGATATTTCATGCGCCCGTTGCCTTTTTTGATCTCTAAAATAGTGCCTTGCTTCGTACCGCATAACCTTTTTACAAAAGCTATCAAATTGGCAGGGTATACGTCCTTTCTGATCGTGGATATGAGGTTTCATTTGTTCACCTCCCTTCGCTTCCGCAAAGGCGGGTGATTTTCCCCCTTCATATCTATCTGCCCGAAAAATAATTTTTGGGACAGTTTATTTTTTAAAAATTCAAAAAAAAACCTTTGTGCAAAAAAACACAAAGGTTTTTGTATAGGAATACTTAAAAAATGATATTACTTTATGAAACGGATATACTTGTAGAAGAAGCGGTTTTTGAGCTAGTACAAGCTGCCCCTGTAAATGCTCGATGTGTCGTTGTCACATAATACGAATAACCGCTTGCTACGCTAAAGCTGGCTGCATCGTTCATAAGGGATGTTCTTGTTTTGGTGTGGGTTATATTCTTATACGAGTGCCACGCACCATTTTTATATTGATATAAAGTATATTTTACCTGTAACTTATCAGCAAGCCCGGATGCGGTCGTATAGGCTTTGCAGGTAACACTTCCAGAATTCACCTTTGAAATACTATTTGACCATGCTTTAATGGTCGTTACCGAAAAAGGCGTTATGCCATAATCGGCAGCGGATAATAAACCACTACTGCCGAAACTTTTTTCAGATACTTCTGCGGGCGTAGGTGTGCTAATCTCTTTATCATAAGCA
Source organism: Christensenella intestinihominis (assembly GCF_001678845.1). Lineage (GTDB taxonomy): Bacteria > Bacillota > Clostridia > Christensenellales > Christensenellaceae > Christensenella > Christensenella intestinihominis. The sequence goes on along the minus strand of NZ_MAIQ01000002.1, from coordinate 394,824 downwards.
GCAAATGCAACGCTATTAAAGGATATAGCCAAAATGATACAGACAATAAAAATTAAAATCTTACGCATAAATCATACCTCCTATTGCGTACATGTCATTAAGTGTTCCTATAATTAAGAGGTATTTAATTCATTTATTGTTACAGTTAATTATTTGATTCCTTCAATAAGTCTTAATAACTCTTGCTTTTCTACATCAGTATTTATACCTATCTCATATACCCCATGATAACCTAAAATGGCATTATAAGGGGACTCTTTGCTTAAAAAAACCTGCATATCACCTAATTTGATTTTTTCATAACCGTCAGTATATGAAAATCCTGATATGCCGTCAACCTCCGAGAGTGGCATTATACTGATACTTATAAATTGGTTAGTGTTGCTTTTTATATATTCGTAGAATATCCCCAAATTATTATTGGTATCATTGGTCGTTTGAATACTTACAAGCTCAAATCCAGCAGGAATCCATGTAAATTCAAGTGGAGTATAACCCAAATTTTGATACAATTTCTCTAGGCTGTCAAAGTTTTTTACTAACTGACCGTCTTCACTATACGAACTGTTATCATTAAAGACAGATTGTAAATAATTCTCAATATTTGACTTTAATGCCCTTACTACTGGTATATCCGCCAAAATAAAAGAGCCGATTAAAACACAGACAACGATTACAGCGACAATAGGAAAACAGTATTTCCATTTCCTTACAGTTTCTGATTTTTGATCTTTATCAAATACTATTTTTTCAAAGTTATCAGAAATACGACGAAGATTTTCTTCATTGTCGCTATGATCGTCAATAATTACGCCTATATTTTTTTCAAAGATTTTCCTAATTTTCTTCTTTGTATTCATACCTATTATTCCCCAACAATCATATCAATCGCTTTTTCCGCTCTGTCACGTAATCTCTTTAAAATTCGATGATGCCTTACCCTCAAATTTTGACAGCTATCCCCTGTAATTTTGGAAATTTCTTTATAAGATAAGTTATTAAAATAATAGCACGTTATAAAAAAAACATCTTTTTCCCTTAAACCACTTAATATATGCTGTATATACTTTTTATTATCTATCTGGAATATTACACGTTCGATTTCAGATATTTCTGATCTCGTAAACAATATATTCTTTTCTTCATTCTCGTGGATTTCACTAATTGGCATTTCTCTTTTATATTTTTTCATATATGCTATTGCTTGGCGTTTAACAATTTTCCAGAGCCAAAATTTGAATTTTGATTTATCCCTTAAAGAGCTAAAATTTTCAAAAACAATAATTAAGCAATCTTCTTGTATATCACGTGCCATTGCCTCGTTGTTAGTCATGAGTTTTAAATAATTGAACAAATCGTTTTCTAAAGGTCTGTATAATTTTAAAAACTGTTCATATTTAACCCTTTGTTCTCCATTCATATCAAACACCAAAATCCAAAGATTCCCTACTGTTTTTATCATATCACAAATTATATCTACCTGATACAATTTTTATTTTCAGCAACAGTGTAACGTTTTTCCTTTTAAATCGCTCTTATTTATACAGAGCAAAAGGAAAAGGGAACATTTAGTATGAAGGAAAAATCGGTTTATTCATTTTTGCTGTATTTATCAATCTGTCTGTTTTGTGCATATTTTTTTCTTGCTATTACAACGATTATCAATATAGCTTTTCAAGAACAGGGCACTATCTCTAAATTCCAGAATTTTTATGGTTATGTCCACGTGCTTGTTTTATTTTTCCTTGTGTTCTCAATAGTGGTATTTTCGATCAAAACATCATTTCAGCGAAAAGATAGTAAAACTATTTGCAATATATTTTTTTATTGGATGGCTGCACTTAGTTTTCCAATCATTAGTATTTTGCTATGCTTGATAAATGGTTTTTTAAGCATAGAACAAACAGATTTTTATTCAATTATTATTTTTGTTATGATTCCTTCTTTGTTCTTCCCCTGCTGGATAACTTTCAATAAAACTGGCAAAAAAGCATTTATTATTATGGCTTTTATCAATTTTATTATTTTGTGTTTTGTCGCAATATTTCTGGATTCTTCCTATACAAATGCTTTTAGCGGTATACTTACATTCAAAAATGGAATACTCATTACTCTTATTTACCAAATACCGTTATTGATATATGCAATCAATTATTTGTTAGTGTATAAATTCTTATATAAAAAAAGGAGGTAAAAATTTGTATTGACTAACCCGCAATAAATAGGTAAAAGAAAGGAAGATTTAAAATGAAAAAGAAGTTAGTAGTAGTAGTGTTAGCGGTTGCTATGGTGTTCTCTTGTTTCTCCGTAGCCTTTGCAGCGGAAAACGATATGGCATTTTCGCAAGCTGATCTCGAAAAAATTTCCGAGGTTCAAGCATATATTGACCAAATCAATGTAAAATATGACTTGGATTTATATGTATACGACAGTGACATCGCGGCCTCGTCGGTTGAACGTGTGAAACAGTCTATTAACGAAATGGTTCAAATTTCCGAAGAAGCTAAAGCAAAAGAAGCAGAAATAGACGAAAAAGTTGCAGCAGGTGTAGCATTCGCGCCTGATATAATGCCCCGCAGTAATTCATGGGGCAAAGTTGCAGATAACAATAGCGGAGTATATATGACAATCACGTATACAACAAAGAGCAATCCATTAAGATTTGCTTCAATAACATCATGCAAATCATCTGGAAGAGCGGGGATGATTTTTGAAGCTCCTATGGGATTTAGTAAAACTTTCTCAAACGGGAATAAAACAGCAGTTGTAAAACAAAAAGGGTTGCTTCGTTCCCAGCCGGGGCTTGGGTGCGCTCCAATTTATAATCCTAATTTCACGGCGGTTGCAACCTATACAATAAAATAATGTAATTCACATTTTAACAAAATAAGTTACTCAAAAAAAGCTACCATGAGGTAGCTTTTTTTGTCCTTTCCAGCCGCTTATGGGTTGTTAGTATGAGAAAAAGTTTTTTTTGCTTTGTTAGCTTAGTTAGCTTAGCAAGCATAGGAAGTGTATTAACACTTCCGAATTTTGCCCCGGCCCGCAAAGCTGGCCTGGTCGCAAAATGCTTGTTGGGGAGAATCCCCAAACCCCCAAAAGAAAGGAGCGGAAAGGTGGCAGATCGTAAAAGGAAAATCCCGCTGATCGTCTATGTGACAGAGGACGAGCGGGAAACAATACAACGGAAAATGGAGCTTGCCGGGAGTGCAAACAATTTTAGCGCATATGCCCGCAAAATGCTGATTGACGGCTATGTGATACAGATAGATCACGCGCCGATCAAAGAGCTTGCGCGTGAGATCGGCGGGATAGGCCGCAATATCAACCAGATTACGGCCCGCACAAATGCAACGGGCAATCTGTATGCCGACGATGTGCGGGAAGTAAAGGAGTTAATGAATGAGATATGGCGTATTGTGAGATACACCCTATTAAGTCAACGTTAAAGAAAGCACTTGACTATATCACAAAACCCGAAAAGACGGACGGTGGACGGCTTGTGTCCTCTTACGGTTGTACCCCGGAAACGGCAGACGTGGAATTTCTCTACACCATTTCGCAAGGCATGAACAAAGGGGATAACCTCGCCCATCACATGATACAGAGCTTTGCCCCCGGTGAAGTGACCCCGGAAGAAGCGCACAAGCTCGGTCAGGAGTGGGCTGAAAAGGTGCTAAAGGGTAAATATGAATATGTGATCGCAACACATACGGACAGCCGTTGTGTTAATAATCACATTATGTTTTGTGCGACTAATTTTGCCGATCATCATAAATACGTTTCCAACAAGCGCACCCTTGCACAGATACGCCGCATGAGTGACGATCTTTGCCGTGAGCATGGCTTGTCTGTTATCAAGGCAGAGGGGCGCAATCCCAAGAGCAAGAGCGGCAAGGAGTACCACGCCGCCCGTGAGGGGCGCGGCTGGAAAGCCAAACTATATAAATTGATTGATGATACGATTCCACGGGTAAAAACGTTTGATGAATTTTTGCGGGAAATCAAAGCGGCGGGCTATGAAATATCCTGCACGGCAAAGATTCTTAAATTCCGTGCGGCGGGACAAGACAAATTCACACGGGGTCATGACGATTACACTGAAATGCGTATAAGGGAACGTATCGCGAGAGGTGCGTCACGCAATCCTATTCGTGACGATCAAGGCATAAAGAGCGTCATTGACATTCCGACCAATCAAAAAGCACAGGAAAGCGAGGGCTATAAACGCTGGGCGAAAGTATTTAATTTGCAACAGGAAGCAAAGGCTATCAATTACCTTGCGGAGCATAACATTTCCGATCTTGGACAGCTTACAGCAAAGGTTGAGGAAGCGACCGCGAAACTTGAAAAGACTACCGCCGATCTGAAAGCCATTGAGCGGAGAGCGTCGGACGTTCTGCTTACCATGAAGCATTTAGAGAATTACCGCCGCATGAAACCGATCTATGACAAGTACTGCGCGGCAAAACAAAAGAGCCGCTTTTATGCGGAGCATGAAAGCAGCTTGATTTTGTTTTCCGCTGCGAAAAAGGGGCTTGCCGATCTTGGCGTTGAAGGACGCGCCCCGTCCCCCGCCGATCTGCACCGGGAGTATGAGAAGTTGCAGAATAAGAAAGACAGCCTGTACCGCTCTTACAGGGCGCAAAAAAAGGAAGCCCGTGAGCTTGAAACCATACAGGCCAATGTGAATAGTCTTTTGGAGCCGCACGGCCCCGAACGGCACATAGAAAAAGAGAGGTAAAATAAAAGCGCGGGGAACCGCGCTTTGCTCAAATTTTCTCGTTTTTATCTTCTATTTTAGAATCAAAGTAGGTTCGATAACTTGAAAGCAATGTAATTATGCTTCCCTTATCAACATGACTTAAAATATCATATAGTAAAGATAACTCTTCTGGTTTGTAGTTATCCGTTAGCAACTTCATAACTGATGCAACCGATTTATCCTTACTGTAATCCACACGAAAGAAATCTTCAAGTGTGATACCGAAAAAATCACACAAATCGTAAACAGTAACTATATACGGATTACGTTTCTTGTTTAACAAATCAGATATAAAATGCTCATTATATCCAATCAAGTGACTAAGAGCTTTCCTGTTCGTTATTTGATTTTCGATCATCAATTCGTTTACCCTTTGGGCAACAAATTTCTTTATGTATTCTTGGCTTTCTTCATTCATATTATCAGTATAATTCAATCACCAACACCGCAATTAACCTAAATCTCTCTATTTTACCAATTACAACGTAAAAGAATTGTCGCCTTACTCTTTTTAGAGTATAATAATCACAGAACCCACTCTCAACGGCGCAAAAGGTGTAGGCTTGTGTACCCATACACAACCATAATCCAAATCCCCATCCCTATATTTTCAGTCTACACCTTATTGCGCTATCGTTGGGTTAAATCAAGCGGTTTGCAACAAAATTTAATGCAATTTTGTTGATAAATCTAGTGGTACATGTAGGGGATGTACCGGGCGCACGGGGAACGGGATATAAGAGAGCCTATATCCGTTCCCCCGGGTGCGCCACGTACATTGAAAAAAGCATACAAAAAAGCGGACTGAACATCCGCAAAAATTCACGCTCTGTTATTTTTTTTATTTTCGTGCATTAAGCTGTTTGGCAAGACTAAGCAAGGTCAAAATATTTTGCTCGTCTAAGTCTTTTTCTTCTTCGATCAATTCATTTAGCAAAACAGGATATTCAATCTCTTCATCGAAAAAATCTTTTAGCGTGATACCAAAGTATTCACAAATATAATGCAGCATAGGAATAGATGGCAAAGCCTTTTTGTTTTCAATGCGGTTAATATAACCAATGCTTTGACCCAGCTCTAAACTCATTTCCCTTTGCGATACATCTTTTTTCATTCTTAAACGCGCGATACGCTCACTTATATAATCAAAATTCATATATAGCCACCTTTATTCTATTATAGGTGATTACACAGGCCCTATATTCGATTTTAATTGATTGATTATATAAATTCGAATATTATAAATTGATTTTTATAACGTTTTGAATATTACTAATTTACGTTTTTTAGAATTTGAAAAATATAATGTCGTAATGCACAGCATGAAAGGGGGCACAAAATGACATTAGAAAAAAAATTTTGTTCCTTTATTGATAATTTAGTTGACGGCGATTACGAGCACAATCATTCTTTTTTTAGAAAAACGGTTGACGCTTTACGTCTCGAAATTTTGTATCTTTACAGCATTGGCGTAAGCGTTTATACCCTTATGGACAATTCCGAAGTCAACTTGTATTTTCTGCAAATTCTTGAAAACACTTTATATGACCTTGATTTAGACAAGCCGATGTTATACCTGTTTTCACCTTGCAGGGATTATGTATGGGACAAATCGCATGAATCAAAAGCCGTCAAGCTGCTTGTCGATGAAGTGGTGTATATCAGGAAAAGGGCAACGACCGACCCCGCAGTTTTTGAAATGCTATACAGGGCGGTTATACACAATTCAGATATTCTCCTGCTCATGGACAAAGACCGTGAATCTAAATATTACAAATATGCGGTAAAGGCTGGAAAAGAAATACATCTACTAAACCCGGTGGAAATGGAATTTACGATTGAGAACGCGAGCGGGACGCGCGGAAGCCGCAAATTGCGAAATGCGATCTTTGCGAAAAGCGATATTGAACGTGAATACTTGGAACAGAAAAAGAGAGTTGAGTTTTTAGAGAAGCAGGCATATTTAAAGACAATGCAAACCCTTTTACGCCCCAATACACAAGAAGCGAATAGTAAATTGCTAAAACAATATACTCTGGAAGCCAACAAATTAAATGAAGAATGTGATTTGCTTGAAAGTATCCTCAATCTTAACGACGACGCGATCAATCAGCATTACTGGAATTGGAAAAAGAAGGACGACCTTTTAAACGACATTTTATCAACAGAAATGGAAAATGGCGGGCGGGAAAAGGTAAAAAATGCGAAAATTGATGCAGCCCAATATTGGAAAATTCTGAAACAGGCTATTTTTGCGGTTCAAAGACAATCGAAAAGATGATTAAGCAGAGCATTTAAAGTTGAATTATTGAAGTTATTTTTAGGAGTATATTATTATGGAATTGATAAAAGATTTGAGTTTCGCCAAATACAAAAATAAAATAACAGGGATATGGTGTTGTGATATTAAAGAAAAAAATCAAAATTTAAAAAATAATCTTACGAAACAAATGGAAAAGTCATTAACAGAGGAACGCAAAACCTTTGTATTGCCTTTTTTGGGGTATGGGAATACTTTTGCAATGGAAATCGCATTAGAATTTAAAAAAACTTATTACACAGGTTTAATAGGGATATTACCTTATCAACAATTTATTAGCCAACATACCAATGACGGTGATTTTTGGTTTGACGCATATAATAATATGGATTGGTGCCATATTGTTGACAATGAGCCTTGTAAAAACGCCGAAGAAACATATAAAAAATGTGCGTCGGAAATGCAGAGAGTATGCAAACACCTTATAGTTGGATATGCACCTTATCCCGATATGCTTACGTTTGAATGGCTTATGGACTTGTCTAAAAGCTGGGACCATCATGTAAAAATTGTTTCTGCCTTGTGAGGTTGAAAATAGTCATTTACATATCTTACTCATTGTGATAGGTTATACTTAAAGGGTGGTAATTGCCATGAAAAGCGGCATATATATAACCGAATGTGCAGAGTGCGGCGCACCTTGCCCGGACATTTTCAAAATTCCGTTGTGCCACGATTGCGCCGTCAAAAAGACGCGCAAGGAGTTTCTTAAATTCGTCGTGTTGCCTATTGTGCTTGCCCTTGTGCTTTACTGGCTGGCAACGCTTATTTTCGAGACCAGCGAACACCGGGTAGCGTACACGTTATTATTTATGGGTGTGCCTTATGGCATACGGCGTATGTTCCTTTGGATTATTCCGGTCGGTCACGACCTTGCCGGGACAATCGGGATATTCGCCCTCAATATCATTGTCGGGGCTGTGATCGGCGTGGTCGTGCTGGCTTACCAGCTTATAAAGGCCGTCGTGTATATCGTCAAAACGATCATTGCCGCCGTTAAGATCGCGAGCTACAAAAAAAGATCGAACTTATGGAAGTTTAACATACCCCAATCAAAAAGAACGTGACAGCCGCGAAAAATCGCAAGCTGCCACGCTCTTTTTATTTGAAAAAATCGACATTCTAAACGCCTTTTTCGGGGGTTAAGGTATAAACACCTTAACCTATCGAATACGGGCTGTAAAAACCGCATGGTTAAAGGCTTTTTTTTGCCTTACTTGTCGATGCTTTAGCTCGCTTTTCCCGTGCGAATTTTGCTTGTTGTTCCCGGCGTACCTTTCGGGCGCAAGCTCTGCAATATTTTACGCTGTGTGATGATGAAAGAAACACACCCCCACACCTTACACAATGCTTTTGCGTGTCCGGGGGCGCAAGCTCCGCGCAAAGCACCTTATCAATCGGCAACACCGCCTTTTGAAACCATAAGCACAGCATTGATTGAGACGCTATTTGCGGGCAGGGTACAGGCTCCCCAGCGTCCAGCGCGTCGCAATTTCCTTGAAAGAAATTGCAGCACTCGGCCCGGACAAGGGCGTTTACCTGTTTCGTCTGCTGCGCGGTAAACTGTTTCATGCTTCGACCTCTAAATCATCAGCAGGGACAAGACCGGGGGCAAGCTCCAGATATTCGCTGTCTGTCAAATGCTCCAGCTTACGAATTGCCGTTCTGAAAATCTCTTTTAACTCCGGGTCGTAAACGTCACTTAGGGCGGAGCGTAGATCGCGCAACAATCCCGCCCGTGTCCGAATATCGTAAATGCAAATAAGATTCGTTTCTTCTACTGTGAAATATTCCATATGATTATACCTCGCGTTCCTCGTTTTTTTGTTTGGGTTCACGTTCCGGGCGGCTCTCAGCATTCATAATCTCCTGCTTGTCCTTTTTAAGCTGCGCCCGGATAGACGGCTTTTTCTCGTTTCTGCTGGCGGCATGAGCCTTGTCCACCTTGCTTGCCGCTGCAAGCTCCGTGATAGAGATACGCTCCCCGGCCTTTGCCCGCTTTTCCAGTTCGTCAACCGTGGGCGTGTTGTTGATCTGCCCGTCGATCATGTTATAATTCTGCTCGGTGGACTTCTCGGCGGTTTCAATGCTATTTATCGGCTCTAAAAACTCCGGGATTTCCTTATATCCTGCAATATCAACATATAGAGCTTTTTCCGTGCCGTCTTTTCGCATAACGATCACGTCTGAAACTGAAAGCGAATGTCCTTCAAATTCCGGGGGCGGGTAAAGGTTGAATTTCATAAAAATGTCATCAGCCGTGAAATGCTTAGGTAGTTCTGCACTGTAAACCTCGTTATAATTTTTACGATCAACCGTAAGCCCTGCGTTTTTCAATTCGTCATAACTGGCAAAACGATAATAGTGCAGATTATCGCTGCCTTTAAGCTGGTAAATTGAATAGGAACCGGGGCTGTCAAGTGTTCGCCCTTGTGATTGTTTTTCCGTTTCATGGGATTTTGGAGAAATGGAAAGGACATTATTTTCAGCCGTCAAACGATATTCGTCCGGGATATTGTCAAGATCGCCGTCGTATTCCTCGTAGAAGTCGTCCCCTGTCCTGCGGACATACCCACTATCTGTATATGTCCCGTATTCGTCAAGCTGTATATCCCGTCCAAATTTCTCATAGTCAAAATAACTCGCTAGGTTTCCCATATTGGAAAGGTCATAAATGCCTGATTCCTCTATCCAGTAATAGCCTAAATCTGAATCATCTTGAACACCGGGGAGAAGATCGTAATTATCAAGGTTTTCGGTGAGGTTTATAAGGTCTTTCGCGCTGCTGGTATAATCTCCTAATTCAATAGCAGCTTCAAATATATCCCGCTGGTAATCTTGCATATCATCTATTTTATAAGCAAGATAATTGAGTTCATCCAAGCTCTCATATTCTCCCAGTGCGCCGTGCATTCCTCTGATCGGCATTTCATAATCGGTAATGAACAATTCTTCGTATTGTTCGTTTATACCAATGCGATCTAATACGTCTTTCATTTCGTCCGTAGTAGCAGGGAAACCTACCCACTCACCGATTAACACGCCCTCGTTATATTTCCCTAAATTGGTTATATATGCTTCAAAAGCGCAATTTTCTTTCAAGTGTTTTTGCTCCTTTCTTTCCGGGGGTTTGGGGGCTTGCCCCTCAACAAGCACTTTGCGCCCGACCCCGTGCGGGGGTCGGGGCAAAGGATGGAAGTGTTAATACACTTCCTATGCTTGCTAAGAAACCGTTACCCGGATTTAGCCCTTTGTGGCTTTTCCTTTCTGCTCAAATTCCAGCTTGAAATTAACGTACTTGTCGCCCGTGTCCGCAAGGACGATCTGCGCGTCATACTTTTTCCCGGTCTTGACGCTGTAAAGGCCCTTTGCTTTCACCCGCCCGGACTTTAAAAGCTCCGTTGCCATTCGTGGGGTAAGGCTCGTCTTTTTATCTCGGAAAAACTTATCATTTTTCCACATGACGAAACCGCAATCTTTATTGGAACAATAAAAGTTCGTGCGGCTCTCGTGGACATTCCCGCCACACCGGGGGCAAAGGCCAATCACGGGCTTATCAAAATTAAAACGGCTCCGCTGCTCGTCGGTCACTTCGGGGACAGTCTCGACCAGCTCCCGGATATAAGCCGCGATACCGTCCATAAACTCGGCGGCTCCACTCTTGCCCCGCGCGATCTCGGTTAAGGCGTTTTCCCATTCTGCCGTAAGTTTCGGGGAAGTGAGTTTTTCAGGCAGTACGGAAATCAGGGCCGCGCCGCGCTCGGTCGAGATAAGCTGCTTGCCCTTGCGGCTGGCAAAGCCTTTTTGTACGAGCTTTTCGATCACGCCCGCGCGGGTCGCCGGGGTTCCCAGCCCGCGCCGTTCGGCTTCGGTGTCGGTGTCCTCATTCCCGGCCCGTTCCATTGCTGCAAGCAGCGTGTCCTCGGTGTAAGGCTTCGGCGGGGTTGTCCAGCTTTCGGACGTGGACGCTTGCACATTGTCAAACGCCTGTCCCTCGGTAAGCTGGGGAAGCGGCGGCATTTCCTTTTCCTCGTCGTCGGGCTTCTCTTTTAAGCTGCTCCTGAAAGCCCTGTCAACCGCTTTCCAGCCCTCGGCGGTAACGACCCGCCCTTTCGCCGCGAACGCATGGCCCGCGCAATCAAATTCAGCGGTTACGGCTTCAAAAGTATGTGGGCCGCTTACCGCGCATACCAGGCGGGACGCAACCATGTATAAAAGGTTGCGTTCCCCGCTTGGTAGGGCGGTAAGGTCTGCGGCTCCTAGTTCCACGGTCGGTATGATTGCGTGGTGGTCGGAAACCTTTTTATCATTGACCGTCTGCGAAACGTTGGGTTTCAGTTCTTCCCGGAATGATTCAGCAAAGGACAGTTTCAGCAAAACCACCTTGACGATCTCGGCGGCGGTGTCCGTCATATCATGCGTCAAATACTGGCTATCCGTGCGCGGGTAGGTTGTCAGTTTCTTTTCGTATAGATTTTGCACATAGTCAAGCGTCTGCTGCGCCGTATATCCATAGATACGGTTTGCGTCCCGCTGTAAGCTCGTAAGATCGTACAACTTCGGCGGGCGGGCCGTCTTGCTCTCGGAAATGAGGGAACGTAAAACGGCTTGCTGTTTGTCGCAAGCCGCCGTTATCTTTTCCGCTTCTGCTGGGTCAAATATCTTTTCCCCGGTCGCGTCGATCTCGCCGCACTGGATATGCGGAACGTAATATTTTTCCTTTACAAAGTCCCTGATCTGCTCGGCCCGCTGTACGATCATTGCAAGGGTCGGGGATTGCACACGCCCTACATTTAAAGAACCGTTATAGAGCACAGAATATAACCGGGTTGCGTTGATACCCACCAGCCAATCAGCTTTAGAGCGGCACAGCGCGGAAGCGTAAAGATTGTCGTATTCCGTGCCGTCTTTGAGCGCGTCAAAGCCCTGTTTGATCGCGCTATCTTCCATTGAGGAAATCCACAAGCGGGAAAACGGCTTTTTACAGCCCGCTTGCTTGTAGACCAAACGGAAAATAAGTTCGCCTTCGCGTCCGGCGTCTGTCGCGCAAATAAGGCTTTCGACGTCTGCCCGCCGCATAAGCTCTTTCAGTATGGAATATTGCTTTTGCTTTGCCTTTGAAATCACGTAATGCCATATGTCAGGGATGATTGGTAAATCTTCCTTTGTCCACTTGGCATATTTAGGGTCGTACACCTCGGCGTGTGCTGGCTCCACCAAATGACCGATACACCACGATACAAGATAGCCGTTACCCTCACAATATCCGTCCTTCAATTCATCCGCGCCGATCACGCCTGCAATCGTCCGGGCGACGCTCGGTTTTTCCGCAATCACTAATTTCATTCGTTATCCTCCTGATCTTTCTTGTCCTCGATCTCGTCCGTGTCGTCCTCGTCGAAATCGTCTGCATAATCTTCCAGATCGTCCATGCTGCCTATCGCCTTTTTTGCCTTGCGCTTCTTCACAGCAAATGCGATTACGCCCACTACGGCAATCACTACAATCGCGCCGATCATCATAATTGTGTTATTATTGACAGGCTGGGGCTGCTCCGGGGTAGTGGTCGGGGTCGGGCTTTCCTCCTGCGCCCCCACGCTTGCCGTCGCTTCGGGCGACGGTTCCGGGGTAGGCTGGGTCGTTACTCCACCAAAAATGTTTTTGTCCTGCTCGTCCTCGGTAAAATTCAACAAATCATTTTCCGTAACTTCGGTAAGCAAGAATACATTTTCGGACGCTTTCTTATTATCCACAATCAAATAGAACACTTTGCCGCTCTTGGTTTCAATCGTGAAAAATTCCTTTTCCGGGGCTTCGGCCTTGTCCGTGGAGCTGCCGCCGCCGTCCTGATCTGTGCTGGTCGTACTTGCCGTCGCCGTACTCGGTGGGGTCGCGCTATTGGCGGTTGTTTCAACTGTCGCCGTGGGTATCGGCTCCGCGGTCGGGGTTCCTGCCGCGGGGTCGTCCGCTTGGGCCGCCGCCACGGTTGGCATTGCAAGCATGGCAATGATAACGACAATAAGCATCAATAAAATGCTGATCGTGATTCTATGTTTCCTTTTCATCCTCATATATTGTTTTCCTCGCTTTCTTCATGGGCCGGGTTCCCCGGCTGGTCGTCTTTGATCTTGGGAGCTTTCTGTTTTTGCAAAAATCGCCGCAATTCGTCCGGGGTCATTTTTATAGCCCGTACCGCCTGTACGATCTGCAAATTTTCTTCCTGCGTTTTCTGCTGCTCCAACTCCTTTAGCTTCTTTTGTGCGCCCGCAATCTGCGCTTTTGTCTTGGTAATTTCTTTTTCAATTTTGGGTATCTTGTCCATATTGCTCCTTTCCGTTATGCAAGCCGACCGAACGAATAAAAATGCTTCGTCCAGTATGGCGTTTCAAATGACGAATAACCTATGGGCTTTCCAGCTTCAAGCATCATTCCATTTCCGACGTAAAATGCGACGTGGGTTACAGGGTGGCCCGCGCTGTGCGTTCCGGTAAAAAATATAAGGTCGCCGGGATGGGCTTCCTCACGGGAAATAGGGGTACACATATTGTATAGGCCCTGCGCGTTCGTGCGGCCCACGCTTGCGACCCCGGAAGCATTAAGGCACCAGCAAACATACCCCGAACAGTCAAAGGACGTTTCCGGGGTGCTGCCGCCCCATACATACGGATAGCCGATATACTTTGTTGCTTCGGCTAAAAGCCGCTGGTAGGTCTCGTCGTCGTAGGGTTCGCCGGGATAACCGCCCATACCGCCGCCACCCGGTGCGCCGTTCAACCCGCCGCTGCCACACTCTACAAAAAAATATGGGTTTAGCGTTTCGCCGTCCTGCGAATATTCAAGGTACAGTGTGCCGCCGCTCGTGCCGATCTCGTCCCCGGTTTTCACTTCCTGCCCCTCGGACACGCTCACGCTGGCAAGCCCGTCATAGATATATCGCAAGCCGTCCGCGCAATCGACCACAAGACGGCTCCCTGCTTCCGTGACCGTGCCGGGTTGTGCTGCAAGAACGGTTGTACCATATGGAATAGAAAGCGTCGCGCCGTCCGAATAGAAAACGCCGCCATTATACGAATAGCCGTAAGGGGTCGTGATATATAGCGTCCAATCGCAATCAATCGGCTTTCCGAAATGCTGGCGGCTCCCTCGGCTCTTTACATACCCGTCATACAGATTGCGCTGCTCGTCGTCCATGCGGCCCGCCGCAATTCCTGAAAACATATTGACCGTCACATTGATATTAAAAATCCTGACTTCGTATTCTTCGGTTGACTTAACAGTCTCGCCTGTGGCTGGGTCGGTCGTTTCAATCTCACGGGTGCGGGTCTCGGTTGTAATTTCCGTCCATAGCTCGTATTGCTCATTGAAAAGCTCGTCAAGTGTGGGGGTTACGTCCTCAAAAATGAAATCCTTGTAAACAGCCGTCAAAAACGCCATAAGCTCGTAAGGGCTGTGTTCCACTTCGCCTATGTTGTATCGGTATTCGTCATAACCGGGATTTTGGCCCTCTAAGCTGTGTGCGTCCTGCAATAACTCAGCTTCCTTTTGACAATAGTAGTTTTCGGCTTCGTTAATGTCCCGGTCTTCCGCAAGGTACGCCGTGCCGATCATTGCCGTGCTGCTCTGCGTAATCATGGCCCCCACGGTTGCCACAATAGACGCTATGAAAATAACGATCACGATTACAGCAATGGCAATGACAAGGGCGACGGGATGACGCATCAATACGCCCGCTGTCCGTGCCGTTGTCCTCGCGGCCTTTCCCCCTGTTTTTGCCGCCGCCTTTGCTGCCTTACGCGCTCCCTTTGCATATTGCTTTTTGATTGCGTGTTTTTGCATGGCTCTTTTGATCGCGGGGGCGTTCTTGGTTGCCGCGTTGCTCTCCGCTTTCCAGCGGTAAATGCGGTTTGTTTGTGTCCTGACCGTGCGGCGGTCAAGGCCCAGCGTTCGGCGGGCTTTTGCTGTACTGGTGCGGTTCCTGATCGTGCGCCCGGTTACGACCGCTGCCGATTCCGTCTGCTGCTCCGTCCTTTGCGCCGCTTTTACCGCTAAATTATCATCATCCGTCCTTTGATACAGCTTGCTTTTAAAATACATTGCGGCGGCTCCTGCCGGCTTTGTAACCGGCGCGAGCTTCGGGGCCTTTCCCTGATCGTCAAAATGCAACTTACTTTTGTATGCCTTTTTTTGTTTTTCGTCCAGTTTTCCCGGCCTAGCAGCTTTTTTGCCCTGCGGTTGGGGTTCTGTGCGTAGTTGTGTTTGACGCTTTCGGGGCGCGGCCCGGCGTTTGGGCTGGCCCCGTGGCTTTGGTTCCGGGGTTGGCTTCGTTGCTTTTCCCGTTTCCTGCTCTTGGGTCGGATCTCCGGGCCTTGCTTTTTTAGTCGTCCCGTCCGCAAGGTTTTCATCAACCAGCCCGTCACGGGTCATTTTTTGGACAACCTTATCTTTTGCCTTTAACTCAAATTCTTTTCTTTGCAAATATTCACCTCCGATTTTCGGGTACAAAAAAACCGCCAATCAAGGCGGTTTCTGATAGATATTAGTTACTGTATCTTCTTTGTTTTCGATTCAATGAAATTTTGTAATTGTTCTGCTGAAAAAGCCGCAAAGTCTTTTAAAGAATCAACCGAAAAATTAAAAATACATTTTATGGAATGATTTTTTCCCCTTGTACTCCCTTTAATTTCAATTTTGTCCACTTTCCCTTCGTCGTTGGGGAAAGCCTCCATTGCAAGGTGTGCAATTCCATTGCGTAAACACCGCAATTTCGTATACGGGGTGATGTAGTCCTTTCCCTCGGTTATCGTCACATAGCAATTTAACTTATCAGTAAGCGCACTAAAAACCTCATCGTTTTCTAATCGAAAGCTACTATTTATATCCTCTTTGTATATTTCGATTGGTAAGCAAATCAAGCCTAATAAGCAATTAAGTAAAAAAGTCACTTCATACTTTGTTTTACCTGCGTCCTTAATCAATTCTTGTGTACGGTTTAGAAATTCCACATCGAACGGTTTCTTATATTCCATTTTATCATCCCCTTTTTATTTTCATCTTATCCCACCTTTTCCCTTTTGTCACGTATTTTATTGTTGGTTTACCTCGTCGGGTTTTGTTGTCATGGTCGTATAAAGCAGCGTATCTTTCGGGAAGTGATCGGCAAACGGGATAACCGTATCGCCAAAATACAAAAGGCCCTCGCCCTCGTTGCTATTCGTGATGTAGGAAAGCTGCTGCGGGGAAAGACCCAAAGCTTTACTGATACGGCTACGATCTCCGGGGGCTTGATTGAGCATATACACAAAATCCGAATTGTCGAAAATATTTTCAATTTCCGGGGACAAAAGCAGCGTTTTGACATTTTGGGTAATCCCGGTCGGTATGCCGTTCCACTTTCTGAATCGCTGCCAAATCTCAACCGAATAGGCCGCCGTTTGTGGGTCTTTGAAAAGCAAGTGAAATTCGTCGATGTAAAACCGGGTTGCCCGGTGTCCCTCGAAACGGTTTACCGTAACCATGTTCCACGCCTGATCTTCCAGTATGAGCATACCCAACTTTTTTAAAGCCTTTCCTAGCCGTCGAATATCAAATGTAATCATGCGCTTGTCAGAAAGCCCTGTAATGTTCGTGCGGTTATTGAATACGTTAAGCGTTCCTGTGACGTACATTTCAAGGGCCGTAGCGACGCGCTGGGCTTCCGGCTCCGGCTGATCGCGCAACGCCCGGTAAAGGTCGCCCAAGACCGGGACATTTTCAGGCTTCGGATTGGCAATATAGTCTCGGTAAATGAGACTAACGCAACGGTCAATCACCGTTCTTTCGATTGGTTCAAGGCCGTTTCTGCCGCCGCAAATGAGTTCGCAGAACGAAAGCACAAAATCGCTTTTGAGGGTAAGCGGGTTATCATCCTCCGAATAATTAAGGTTAATATCCAGCGGGTTGATAAACTGCTTGCTGTTCGGGGATAGTTCGATTACCTGACCGCCCAGCTTCAAGGTCAACGGGCCGTATTCACTTTCAGGGTCGCAAACCATTATTTGATCGTTCGTGAGCAACACCACATTTACGATCTCGCGTTTTGCCGAAAAACTTTTCCCTGCACCGGGCGTTCCCAAAATAAGGCCGTTCGGCGTTTTCAGTTCCTTGCGGTCTGCCATTATCATATTGTTAGATAAGGCGTTAAGTCCGTAATAAAGGGCTTGCTTACTGCGAGAATAAAGTTCCTGCGTGGTGAACGGCACGAAAATTGCCGTACTGGACGTGGTAAGGCCCCTTTGAATCGGAATAAGGTTGCGGCCCAGCGGCAAGCTGCTTGCAAGTGCGTTTTCCTGCTGGAAGTCCAGCGGCTTTAGGGTACAGTTATATTTCTGCGCGACACCAGCCGCCGCAAATATGGCGTTGTCCAGCTTCTTTTTATCGTCTGCCGTATTCATCACAAGCACAGTGACAAGGAACATTCGTTCATTGCGGCTCTGTAAATCTTTCAACAAATTTTTTGCTTCATCTCCATAGGTTGAAAGGTCTGATGGTATTATGTCCATATCGTACCCGCTGCGAACCGCCTTTTTCTGTTCCTCTATCTTCATTTTGTCTAAATCCGTTATCTTGCGCTTTACCAGCTTAACGGCGGCGCTTTGGTCGATTGACCGTATGTGCATATTGACGATCAAATCCGTGTCAATATCGAGATAATCCGCAAGCATACGGTCTGACAGTTCCGGGGCGAGTATTTGCAGATACGATACCGCGCCGATCTTACGGCCTATTGTAAACGTCCGATCTTCACGGAAACTAAACGATGTGGGTGCGATAAAATCTTTTGTGGATAAACCCGTTTGATAGGTTAAATCCCAATTAAAGATGAATGGTTCCTTGCTGTCGGCATGGAAAATGTCGTGTAGTACCTTTAGGCGGTCGTACCCGTTCAAGGGAGATACCCGCACGCCCAGCACTTTGAAATTGTTTTTTACGTCCATTTCAATACGTTCAAGCCGCTGTCTTGCGATAATAGGGTCGTCTGCTTCAATGCCGAATGTAATGTACTTATGCTTTTGCAGACCATTGTTACCCTTAGCTAGTTGATCTTTGAGCATACCCGCATATTCGTTGCGTATGTCGTCCAATCCGTCGCCCTGCGGCGGTATATCAATGGTCTTTTCATAGTCTTTCATATTGACGGATTGATTGATAAATGTAAGCTGTACCGTAATGCTGCTGTCAAAGTAATTTAGGAAATCACAATAATTTTCAAAAATCACCGTCTTGTCCTCATTGTTCGCAAGCTGGTATGTGATGTCTTGAAATTCAAGCATTTTTGTGTAGAGCCTTTCCGTTACCCGGCAAACTCCGTCCCGGTACATGCGTAAATAGGGAATCGTATCTTGGGCCGTTTGAGGGTTCGCGGCCTTGCGCTTTTTCATCGCGGTAACGAACCGCTTCTTTTCCTGCTGGGGTAGTTTCTTGTTTGGGGAACCGCTCAAAATTTTAAGCCCTGTTTTAGTGCTTGCGGCTTGCGCCTTTTTTGGCTTTTTCTGTACGTTTGACAATACTTTGTTTCTCCTTTCGTTCGTCGATCTCGTTTTGAAGTTCCGCATAAAAATTGCGTGTCTGGTAGGGCCGCTTGCGCTTGCGGATAAAGTGCGACCCAATATAGTTTTTCAAAATCCGTTCAAGCGGCTGTCCGTCCTTCTCGTACATGGCGAGAAAGAAAAATGGAACCATAATCACGATCATAATAAAAGCCGCTAGAGATGTTCCAATATGGGATTTTGTCAAAAGGTAAAACGGAATACCCACGCCCCCGGCAATCGCAAAACATATAAGCTGCCGTTTCGTGAGGTTAAAGGCTACCTTGCTTTTGACCTTGTTTAAGTCCTTTGGTACTGGTACGTATGGCATGTATAATCAACTCCTTTCCTTAGTGGGCGTTAAAGATGCTCTTTGAGAGCGTCCCTGTCTTAAAAAGGGCAAAGCACAAAAGCACGGTATAGCCCGCAATCATCCAGATAGACGCATGAATGTTTTCCGTGACGGTCAACGTGTTAATCAAGACGGCATAAATCCCCACGCACACCATGATTAACAGCCCTTGAAATGCTAAGGCCACAAGTCCCCGTAAATAGTTTGTGCCCATGCTGCCCCATTCTTTGTTGGTGAACGTCGCAAAGGGGATAGGGGCCAAGCTGCAATACAAATAAATTTCAATCATACGGCCCGCGATTACTAAGGTTATGAGCAATGAGAATATGAGCATTGCAAACTTGATAATATACGTTTCAAGGACAAGCCCCAGCAGTTCACCGATTCCCATTGCGTTTAGACCCGCTTGCATCTGCTCCAATACGGCGGCAATGTCGATTGCCGTATTTTCGCCAATCGCGCCCGCGCTGGCATTGATCGCATATTGCGCAATATCAAAAATTCCCATAACGATTGTCATTGTGTTGGCGACGATAAATACCGCAATCCCGGCTTTGAGAAAATACTTGAAAAAGCTGAACGTATCAAAATCGTGCATATTGTTTCGGTCGGTTATCATCGTCACCAATTCGTACACCAGCACAAACGTGATTATCATGCCCGCAACGGGAACAATCACCGTATCGGATATGTTCTTTATCATGGCGAATATTTCACCGTTCCAGCCGACCGGGGTTTGTCCAACATCCCCGGCAATGGTGGCGACCTTCTCGTTTACGTCATTGAACATATCCGTTAAGTTTCCCTCAACAACGCCTTTTAGAAATTCCTTGATCGCGTTTCCGATCTGTTCAAATATCCAACCCATAGGCGATTACCCGAATAGTCCGGCTAACGTCGGAACAAGGGTAATGCCTATAACGATTACACCGCCACCCGCCATAAGCTGTTTAATCCCTTGCGACTTCGCCGCTGGATTGTCATTGCCGTAGCCCTCTAAGAGATTGACAAGGCCCCAAATCCCAAGACCCGCGCCCAGCGCGATTACAAGCATTTGCAGTACGTTTACCGCTTCGCTGAAAAATTCCATGTATTAAATCATCCTTTCCTGAAATAGAAAAGGGGCCGTGATCTTCACGGCCCCATGTCGTACAGGTCAAACACCGTATCAGGCTTGACCCTTAACCTTGTACTTAAAAACTTCTCAATGCTAAATGTGTTTTTCTTGTCGTAATCGGACAGGTATTTGTAATTTGTGTGCTTCGTAATATCGTACTTATCCGAAAAAAACGGACGTACCCCGCGCACTTGTAAAATACATTTTCCACCGTCCATAACGGCAATCTCGTCCTTGCTCATCAACTCCTTTCCGACTTTAGAATAATTAAGCCCGTGCGTGATCTCGCGCCCCCGGTTTTCCGTTTCATTGAGCAAGTCAACAGTCTCACGGCCTAGTGCTTCGTTTAAGTCCTTTATCGTGGACGGTTCCCGCCCGCCTAAAAATAGGGTGCTGTCCATGCTCGCAATAATCGTTTCCGCATTGTCTTTGTAGGTTGACTTACATTGCGAATAGGCTTGATAGATAGGGCAAATACTGATTTCCCGCGATCTTACGACGCTTACCAGCCTTTCAAGCTGGTTTATTTTGCCAATGTTCCCGGCCTCGTCGATCAAGCACCGCACATGAACCGGGAGCCGCCCGCCGTATATATCGTCGGCCTTTTCGCACAAAAGGTTGAATAGCTGGGAGAATATGAGGGCCGCCAAAAATGAAAACGTCCCGTCTGTGTCGGACAGGATAATAAACAGGGCGGTTTTTTCGTCGCCCAGCGTGTCAAGCTCCAATTCGTCGTAGGCCATGATCTCGCGTAGCTCCGCAATGTCAAACGGGGACAGCCGCGCACCGCATGATACAAGAATTGATTTTGCGGTTTTTCCCGCAGCAAGTTTATATTTCTTGTACTGACGCACCGCGAAATGCTCCGGGTCTTTTTCTTCCAACCGATCAAACATCAAATCAACCGCATTTTTAAAATTCTCGTCGTCCTCGCGCACCTCGGAAGCGTCGATCATTTCAAGCAGGGTAATCATATTTTGTTCTTCCACCGGGGCTTCGTAATGGATATATCCGATCAACGCCGTGTAATATAACCGCTCGGCCTTAATCCAAAAATCCTCGCCCGCTTTTTCTCCCTCGCCTTTGGTGTTCTCGATGATCGTATTAACCAGCTTCAAAATATCTTTTTCGCTGTGAATGTAGGCAAACGGGTTATAGTGCATGGATTTTGAAAAATTGATCGTGTTAAAAATCTTGATACGGTACCCGGCCCGTTCAAGCAGCTTGCCACATTCCAAAATCACAGTACCTTTGCTATCCGTCACGACATAACTTGAATGTAGCTGCATAAGCTGGGGTTTTAGGAAAAAGCGCGTTTTCCCGCTCCCGCTCCCGCCGTACACAATGACGTTTTTCGACCGCGCATACTTCGGGTTTTTGGGGCGGCTGTTCATGGTTAGTCCCTCGGTCTGTGTCAATATCACATTCTTGCGTGGGTCTTTGTCCATAAACGGTTTAATATCTGCCGGGGTTCCCCAGCGGGCCGAACCGTATTCCTCGCCTTTGCGGTACTTTTTCGCGTTCTTACTTTTGAGATAGACCGCAAGCAGCATGACCGCCGAAACGATCACCGCAAACAATAAATCATTGCCGTGCGGACTAATTACCGGGAAATCAAAAAGGTGCGGTAAATTCCGCACCGTGTTTGAGAGTTTGACCGCGCCCGTCCCGGCTGACAACCGATAGACCATTCCCAGCTTATCTGTAATCCAAAATATAAGGCCGAACGGAATTAGTAACAAAAGCCGTTTTTTCAGTTCCGGGGGAATCTTCATCGGTCAATCCCCCTATCCTTTTTCAAAACCTTGTTTCTTGTGAACGTCTTAACCTGTTCTTTGAATTTCCGTAGCTGCTCCCGGATAGAGGGCCGCTCCTGCTTCTTTAGCTTCCGGGCGGTAAACTCCCGGAAAGCAGCTTGCAGAGAATCAGCGTCTTTAGCCTTGAAGAACACCAACCAACGGGGCGGGTCAACGGATTTATCCTTTTTCAGCGCGTAATCAACCTTGTATTTCCGAGCGTGGCGGTCAAACGCCTTTATATTTTTGTCCGTGATCTCAATATCTGAAATATTCCCGTTTGCCGATTCTTTGAGTTTCTTTAGGCTCTGTTTCCCTTTATATTCCTGCATCGGCTTCCGCGCCTTATTCGCCTTTGAGATTTGGCGATTCTGTTGGTATTGCTGGATTGCGTTTCTCAAAAGGTTAGCGGTCATTTGTTCGCCCCGGATAATAAACGCAATCGTTTTTTCTGTTACGGATTCTTGCAATCGTCATCACCGCCGCCCGTGTCCGCTTGCTCCTGCTGGGCCTTTCCCAGCGATTCAATGCACATAATCATACTTCATCACTCCTTTACAAATATAGATCGTGGTTGACCTCGGCCCGATAAAAGCTATCTATCGTCGCCGGGGCGTTAAATATAGCCGTCAAAAGATAGCCCTTAATATTCCTGATCTTGGTGGTGTTATTCTTCATGCAGTTTAAGACGTATTCCATATGCGAAAATCTAAGCTGCATAAACCGTTCCTTTACCAACTTGGCGGGCTTTTCTTCCCCGGCAATCCGTATGTGGTCTTTCTTGCTGCATATCGTTTCAGTCATAAGCTCCACGATCTCGTTTACCTGCTCCGGGCCGTATCGCTCGCATAAAGTGTCATATTCGATATTTGAACAAAGCTGCGCCCGACATTTTTCAATCGTTTCGATCTCGTCCGTAGGATTGATAGATTGATCTTTCTTTGATTCATCATTTCTTAATTCTTGTATAATTGATTTCTTAGTATTTGATTGTGTGGGATTTTCCAGTATTGGTTTTCCCAATGCTGGATTTTCCTGCACTGGATTTTCCAAGACTGGATTTTCCCGTTTAGGCTGGGGCCGCTCTAATATCGTATATTCCGTAACTGTTAGCTGCCCCTGCGCGTTCCTGATACGGCGGCGAATAACATACCCGTTGCGCTCCAACTCCCGCACCGTGGCCCTGATCGCGTCCACACCGTCGCGGCATATAGCCGCAAGGCCCCGTGTCGTATAATCCCAGCTATCGGGCAATGACAGCATGAGAGACAAAAGGCCCTTTGCTTTGAGGGATAGGGCCGTGTCCCTCAAATGGTAGTTTGCCATAACGGTGTAGTCCCGTGTCCGTTCGACCCGGTATACTGCCAACTTATCAACTCCTTTCCAACAAAAAAGAGCGTTTCAACTGAAACACCCTTAACTGCTTATTACGATTTATTTTTCTTTTTGGGAAGCAACACGCATTAGTTCTTGCAAAGAATATTCCTTGTTGCATCTTTCGCAACGATACCATGAATCCCGTGTATAATTATCTCGTTCATCTTTAATCACCCACGGGTTCCTGCTCCCTTTTCCGATATACCGTTCTTTATACAAATACTTCAACTTTTCGCCGCAAGCAGGGCAACGTTTTTTCCTAAATAGCTTAAATGATAATTCATCCCAAGTAAAATAATAGCTATGTAAATCTAACCTGTCCGACATTGCGTACTTTCTCCCTACGGCATCTTTTAAGCACATTATATCACTTAAACACGGCGCTTTCTATTCTTTACGATAAGGATTACGATTGCACCGCCGCCGATCACCGCAAGCAGGATATATAACAAAATATTTGTGTCGTCGCCCGTTTTAGGGGGATTGCTGGAGTGCGGCGGTATCTTCTCATTTACGACCGTAATTTCCACCGTTTCGCCGTCTTGAACAGGAGCGAATTTATATTCCACTTCGTTAAGCTGGTAGCTTTCGTCCGGGGGCTGCAATTCCTTGATGTAATAATGCGCGTAAGGTAGGCCCGTGATCGTATATTCCCCGTTTTCCGTGATCGTAAATTCTTGAATCAGTTCGCCGCTGCTTCCTGTGGGGGACGCTTCCGGGGTTGGTGCGTTGGTCGGCTCCGCTGTCCCTGTCGCCGTAGGCTCGGCTTCGGGTTGCTCGGCTGTGTCCTCGATCTTAAAAAGACCAAACACCGCGCCGTTAAGCCTGTTGTCCGCTTCGTCCGTTTTGATGATCTTAACATTCCCATGTAGCAGGATATTTTCAAAATTTGCCGCTGCCGTCCCGTCGTGCGTCACTTCGACGGTTTGACTTCCCGGTTCAATATATCCTGCCGTGCGTTCGTTGCGTACCTCGGTTATTTTGTAGCGGCCCGCGAGAAGCACCGGGATTTTGATTTCGCCTTTTTCGTCCGTTTCAAAAACGCCCTCATATGGTACGCCCGTAAGCGATACGCCCGTGATCTTGAACGGTATACTCTCGATCTTGCCGTCCTCGGCGGCCTTTGTAATCTTAATGCTGCCGTGCATTAAATCATTCGGGATAGGGTCGCCGTCATTGACCGCGATTTCTACCGTAGGCGTTTCCATGCCCGCATAATCAAACGAGAAATCATATTCCAGTCCGTTTAAAATATAACCTTTACCCGCCTGTAATTCTTTGATATACCACTTATAGCCGCAAGGTAAATCCGTGTTGATCGTGGCGGCTCCGTTTTCGTCCAGCGTTACCACTTCTAAAAGCGCGTCTTTCGGAAGTAAAACCGCACCGTCCGCGCCCGTGATCTCGTCACGGCTAAAAAGCCCCAGCGTAATATCCGGGTAAGGGTCATAAGTCTGGTTCAGTGTGGTTTCGCACTCTTTTTTCAGGGTAATAACCGCCTTCTGCCGTGCGTTCGTGGTTTCCGCTTTTGTCGCTACAATCTGCGTGTCCTGATCTTCATATGTGACCTCAAACGGTATCGGGGTAGGGTCTAGCACCAGTGGGGCCGGGACGGATTTTTCAATAAGCTGGTAGCTGCCAATATATAATAAACAATCGTCGCTTGACGTGGCCCGTCCATCCTCGCCCGTCGTGATCGTGTCCAGTACGTCCCCGGCATTTGCCCTTGTCGTACCGTCCGGGGTCACAATATCCGTCGCCGCAACAACGTCATACACCGTGCCGGGAATCCCTGCAAGGGAATAAACCGGGTTATATACCGTGCCGTATTCCTCGTCCTCGGTTTCTGCGAAACCCGTTAGGCTTTCACCTTGTTTTAAAACTGTGATCGTGCCTTTCACGGGTTCGTTATGGCTTTCTACTTCCAAAACTGCGGCGTGGTTTTCTGCTGTGATCGTAAAGGGTATGGGGTCGGGACTAATCGTGTACCCGTGGGGGGCTTCGACCTCGTACAATTCAAAATCACCGGGCCGCAAGGGTTCCGGGAGCACAAGCGAACCGTCAAGAGCCGTCGTGAATGTGTCAATCTCGGTCGGCGTAGGATAATTGATTTTCTGGACGACCCAATTATCCGTACTGTCCATGATTTTAAATTTCGTTTCAGCTTGTACGGGCTGGCCCGTCTCTGCGTCCCGCTTAATGATTTTAACCTCGCTGTTGTAGGCTTCATCTTCCAAAATGTAACGGTATATTTTGCCCTGCGTCGTGATCTCGATTTCAAACGGGTCTATCAGCTTATACCCTGCGTTTGCGTCGCTGGGGATTTCTTCGCACAAGTACCGCCCGTAGTTCAGCATGGGCGTGATCGCATAACCGTTTTCGTCAGTCTTGACCCTGCAAATCTCTTTCCCCGTGGAAACAAGGGACAGCTTAAATTCGACGTTTGGAAGCGGCTGCTTTATACCGCCGTCGTCGCTGTCCCCGGTAAGCGGAACGTCCGCAAATTTTACAAAAGCCGCCTGTCCCTTGATAACCGTATCAGTCACGCCCACATCGGCCCTGCCGATCTCAATCGTTTGGCCCGCAAAGTTCGGCGTTACCGTGTAGGGGCTTGAATTGAGATTATACCCGGTCGGCGGCTTTTTCTCCACGACTTTGACCGTTTGCAGGGGAATTAGTTTACTGGTCGCCGTGCGTCCGTTGGCGACAATGTAATCTATAAGCCGCCCCGCGCTATCGTATAGGGCATATTCCGCGCCGTTAAGCGTAGCGTCCGTGTCCTTTGGGGTTCCCGTTTCTGCGTCCGATTTAGTCACAACAATATTAAATTTCTTTAAGACATTGGAAAATGTAACGCTGCTTGTTTGTCCCGGCAATACTCGGACGGTTTGCGCGGCGGGCTGGACGTAGCGGTTAGCCGTGCCAACTTCGGTAACAGTATAATCTAAGTTTGCCAAAAGGCCCTCGGTCGTAATTGTACCGTCATTCGCGGTCGTGACTGTCCGATCAACACCATTCCCGGTAATGCGAAACCGCATTCCAGCAACCGCGCCGTCCTCGGAACGCTTCACAACTCGAATATTTCCGACCTTTTCCGTTTTTAGCTTAAAGGATGAAGTCACGGACATTGTTTCGCCGCCCTCTGATACCGGGGAAAGGGAAACAAGGTTCTGGTACTTGTTGTGAATCCAATACTCCGGGCTTCCGTTTATGATCGTGGGTAATTCGTCGGTAGGGAGCGTTTTTGTCGCCGTGGCTTCTACATTGTCAAACATATTCGCCGTGGAAATATGCAGCGTGTTTCCGCTGCGCGTAAAACTCACGCCACCCGCCGAAAAATCATAATACCGCAACACGCCGTTTGCGTCGTTGATCGTCGTTTCAAAACGCTTGTTGACCGGGTTATATTTCAACTCTATTTCGTTTCCGTCAAAGCTGGGCTTAGTGTCGTAATTTTCGACATTGCTTTTCAGATCGTCATATATGCCCCGTGCTGTCGGGTTACAACCTAAAAGGGCATCAATAATCCTCTCTTCGTTGGGGTCGTCGATCTGGCTTGACGCAATAATCCAAATAAGGCCCTGTGTCGCCATTGCGTTATCCAACCAATCGCCGCCGTAAAGTGCGCCCGTATGGTCGTTATATCCTAAAACCAGCGTTCGCCGTATAAGTTCCTTTTGCCAATCTGCAAGGTCGTCATAATCTGCCGTACATTCGTATTTACTGCCTTGCGCGACCGTTACGCCATATTGTAAGCAATATGCTATTTTCGTGTCTCCTGCGTCCGTTGTCATATGGAATGTAGACCATTCTTTATAATATCCGTCCGTCACGTTAAACGGGGGCGGGAAGCTGGGGCCGAACGTATATTCATACTGGCTATGGTGCGTGTAGTGGAATGTTGCCCCGCTGTCCAGCGCGAAAGCCGAAAGCGGAAACGCCACGATCACCATTACCAGCATAACGATAAACGCAATTATCCTTTTTCCATTTTTCATTGATTCTATTCCTTTCGTTTTTGGGTAAAAAAAAGACACCTGTAAAAAACAGGTGCCGGGGGAGATATGGGCTATGCGGTTTCCTCGTTGCGTAATTCCTGTATGACTTCGCCAAAATCTGCAAGAAATGAGAATATGAAATATTCCAGTGCTTGCGGGTGGGAAGCTATCGGGACGGCTTCATCTGAAAACCGCAAACCTGTAAGACCGTATAAAGCGCGTATGAGGTTAAAAAGCTGCTCCCGGTCTTTGTCCGTGTCCATATCTAAAAATACATGAGTTAAGCGGTTGATCGTGTCCATATCGCCGTTGGTGAATATCCAAACTGTTTCAGCAAATGGCGGGGTAATCGCCCCGGATATAAGATTGATCTTGTCTTTGCTAATCTCGCCGTTTTGCTGTATAATGCCTTTAGTAGTTAAGGGGTTTTCTTGCATTGCTTTTGCTCCTTTCAAATGGGTAAACAAAATGGTGCCCGTGGTGCCAAAATGGTGCCAAAGTAGTTAATAGGGGATAAATAGGGTTACGTGAAAAAATACAGGAAAAACGAAAAAAACGCTTTATCTGCTGCTTTTTTGTATAGAGATATAAGAAGTTATAATGATTTATGTGCAACAATCGCGATTGGAAATCGTGTTAGCGTTAATAGCGCTACGGAGGTTCGAATCCTCTCTGCTCCGCCACGTCGGAGGAAACTCCGCGACCATAATCCCGCCCTTTTAGGACGGGATTTTTAGTCGCTTCGATTCCTCCTCCTTTCCCCGACAAACCCACTCCGCTTCTCTTCGTTGGGCTTTGTCGGGGCCCCGTTTTATGTATCTATTTTGTATAAACGACACACGTTACAGCAAGTTCCGCGATTTCAAAGCCCTCGCTTTTGCGAGGGCTTTTTCATGCTCCGCTGCCGCTCCTTATCCCCACTGAACTCATTATGCTGCGCGTCATTCGAGTTCAGCGGGGGCCCCTTTTGCCGCAAATCCATTTTTTGTACCAGACGGGGTTCGAGCCGGAGAACATAATTATCGCATTAGCGAATAATTCGCTAAAAACTAATAGCGAATTATTCGCTGTTCTACAATTGCTAAAGGAGGGATTTTTATGTATCCACAGATTAGAAATTTAAGGGAAGATAGTGATCTGACACAAGTACAGATGGCGGAAATATTGAATTGCAGTCAGCGAATATATAGCAACTATGAAAGAGGCGATGTTGATATTCCTACTGCAATTTTAATTAAATTAGCAAAATACCACAAAGTCAGCACGGACTATTTACTTGGGTTAACAAATTGCAAAAAACAATACCCGAAAAAATAGGGACTGTCAGAGGGGGTAATATTTATGATAATAGCAGCAAAATATTTTTTTAACGACAAGAATAACATAATGGAATCCGAATACGATTCGCTTTTACAGGAGCTATATACAGCAATCCTCAGTATTGACGCTGAAAAACTTAAAACCAAAAAAGGGAGAGAAAAAACCAATACAGATAAATTACTGTATAATCCAAAGGAATTAAACACCTCCATCAAAAACAAATTAAATCCTGGTGGTTGGATACCTTTCAAATTAAAATGCGAATACCCTACAGCCCTGTACACAAAATCATATATAGATAAATACGGATCGTCAATACCGAAATTTAGCGGAGCCACAAGGGAAATAGATTTTGTAAAAGGCGATCTTGGCGTCGAAGTCCAGTTTGGGAAATATGCATTTATGGCCTATGATATTTTAGGGAAGATGGTCATTTTACATAATCGGAGGATTATTAATGCCGGTGTAGAGATCGTGCCCGTTCGTAGAATGTCAAAATCCATGTCGACGGGAGTATCTTATTTTGAGCAGATAGTTTGGGATTTAGAAAATCGGGGAGCCTCTAACCTGGATATCCCTGTTTTACTGATTGGTATAGATTCATAAGGACTGAGAAAAAGGAATTTATAATCCACCAATGAAAAGCCAACGAAAGAGTTGGCTTTTTCAAACTGCACAATTAATCGGCATGGTCATTATTTTGTTGAAAGTATGGTTACTCTAAACTATAATTACAGTTGGATGTAAGGAGAAATTATGGGAAAAAAGAAGAAACAAGCATTAAGTAGGGATTACATAAATAAATATTTGATTGGAAATTCGAAATCAATCGATAAATATTTCCAAAATGTTGAACCATTTATTGATCTGATAGTCACATCACCGCCCTATTGGAACATGAAAAATTATGAGAATAACAAAGAACAGATAGGTTTTGGACAAACGTATGATGAATATCTTCATGATGTAAAACAATCCTTTCAGAATGTATTTGATATAAGCAAGTCCACGGCAAGCTTGGTTTTAATAGTTGATACATTGAAAAAGGGTGGTCGGATGGTTCGATTGCCTGATGATATCGCACGGCAATTAGAGGAAATCGGCTGGATTCATCAAGACACAATTATTTGGGATAAAGTTAAAACATTGCCTTGGTCAAGAAAAGGGCAGATGAGAAATGTTTTTGAATATATTTTAATATTTAGCAAAACAAAAAGATATAAATATAATATGGATTCAATACGCGTTGTAGAGGATATGAAAGAATGGTGGATCGGGTACCCTGAACGATATAATCCCAAGGGGAAAGTTCCTGAAAATATCTGGGAATTTTTAATACCTACCCAAGGTAGCTGGGGGAGTAAGCAAAATTTTGGGGAAAAAGAATTTCGGCATGCCTGTCCATTTCCTCCTGAGTTAATGGCAAGAGTTATTAAATTGTTGAGTGATCCGGGGGATATTGTATTTGATTCGTTCGCAGGAACCGGCGTTTTATTAGCGGTTGCCCGGAAATTAAACAGGAAATTTATTGCTTTCGATATTAACGAGACTTATAAAGAAGTATTTGAAAAAGTTACGATTCCTTTAGTTGATTCCGTGTGGGATGATATTGAACGCCACTACGAGATTCAGGAAAAGCTAAAGCAATTAATGGCAATAAATATTGCGAAACTGCGAGCTTTGAAATATCCCTACGCATTGATGAAAAAGCAAAAAGAATACGACATTTTTAAGATAGTAATCGCAAACAGCGAGCCCATCAGCGGAAATGATAAAATTGATGCATATACCTTGGCAAAAGTAAATTACAAATTGTTTGTCGATACAAACGATATTGCGGAAATAAGTATATTGTCTCAGAAAATCAATGAGATTTTATCCAAGGCTCCTTTTACAAAATATGGAGTGCTTTCTAATTTTGAAGTTTATCCCTATAATGAATTCTCAAAACATCTTAACAGCTTAAAATTTCCTCAATACCTATACAGCGGTTCAAGTTTCAATAATTATTTTAAAGAAATCGAATCCGCTGCTGAGTTTGAAAATATGATAAATAATAGTATATTATCCGAATTGAAAGAGAAAAATGTTTGCCCTGTATTATCGAACATAAAAATACATTCTGCCGACTATGAGTTATTGCCGGCGGAAGAGTATAAAAAAGCAGGTTATAGGGATGTTTATTCAGAGGGGTTGCTGCGCCGGATAGATATGGTTTTGAATTCTATTACTGTTCATGATGGATTTGTATGAGAAGCAAACAATGGCGCGCGTCGCTGCGTACCCGTGGAATTTTAGGTTCTGCCAACTCCGCGCGACGCATCCTATTCGGGGTTGGCCGGGCTTTGCAAGGCTTGTCCGGCAGACGGCATAAACGTGGTTAAATTGGTAAGGTGTGTTCAAAAACATCCAAACACGCTATTATTATAATAATATCAGCAGCTGACAACAACATTTTATCACAGGAAGCTCCCGCGCGGGCGAAAGGAGTAATATGCTTTCTACCGGAAAAAAGAAGCCCATATTCATTGTGTGCGCAATTGCCGCCGCGGTTGTCGTTCTGGCAATCGTTGTTCCAGCCGCGGTCAGGCAGCAAAGGATAAATGGATTTTTGCGGCAAAATGAAAATTCATTTATTTTAGACGAAAGCGGCGGGCAGTGTATTGTTTCGGTCGGACTTACGCAGAGCGAAGACAGCAGTAATACTGTTGAGTTTTCCTCGTTTGCTTATTTTGAAAGCGAAGATTTTGCGGAGAAACACCCGGAAATATTCGACAGCTACGAAACAGCAATAGATACAATAGATCAAACAGTGAATGGGTTTGAAAAAACGTATCCCGGCCAAAAAGCAATAAAATGCTCGATCGATTCGTTCTCGGAAACGGGCATGGCGATCACTTTCTATGGCGAGGGAACACTGCCGGACGGAACACAGGAAGAGGTAAACAAAAAAATGGATTTTGTTTTCGCCTCGGCGGGGCAGCCGGAATAAGTAAAGCGCGGTTTCAAAGCCCTCGCTTTTGCCGTAACGCCGCATTATCGCCCGTTCCGCGCTGTTTCCGGCTGCCTCCGGATTAACACATTCCGCTCCGCATCCATGCAAAAATACTGCCCCGCATACCCGAGCGGTTCCTTTTTCCATTCCTTCCGGCTTTTTTCAATTATTTCATCGAGCGGCCCGATTCCTCCGGTCGCGGAATAATCCGTGACGCACGCGGCCCCGGTCGCGCAGGCGATATCAACAGAATCGGCAAGCGAATATCCGCTCACCAGCGCCGCAAGGAATCCGGCGATGCTGGTGTCCCCGGCCCCGGCCGCGGATTTCACATGGTCAATGCGGTAAATTCCGGTAAAAATTTCCCTTCCGGCCCATTGACCGGGATCGGCGGGAACGCCGCGCCCCATGCCGGAGAATGCCTCCCGGCCCTGCGTCACTGCGTAATATCCCCGGGTGCCGCATTTAATCACGACAATTTTTGCGCCCATCGCCAAAAGCCTTTTGCCGAGGCGGGGGAGGTAATCAACCTCGAGGTTTTCCAAAATATCCCCGCCCATCGTTTTCAGGCGGGAAAATTCGTCCCGGTCAAACATAAACAGCGCTTCCTCAACGCTGGGCATAAAAATATCCGTAAAGGGCAGGACATTTTCAAACAGCTTTTCCCAGTCTGCGGCGCTTTCACTTGAATTTTCATCGGGATAAGAGGTATCGAGGGAGGTCGTGACGCCGAGTTCCTTTCCCTTTTCCAGAATTTTCCGCAGCTCCGCCCCGTTTTCCCGCGCAAGCGTTTTCATGCAGGTGGGGTAGCCGATATGCAGTATCTTTGCCCGCCGCACCAAATCAAAATCGATATCGCCGAACCCGAAGGTATGGTTGGCCGCCGGGTTATGGAGGAACATGCGGTCAAATCCGGGCGGGGCAAGCACAACGCTGTAAGATGTAAGCTCGCCCTTGCCGGTGGAGAAATACTGCGGCTGCCCGCCCTGCTCTTCCACCAGCCTTT
The DNA here is from genome assembly GCF_001678845.1 of Christensenella intestinihominis. Classification (GTDB taxonomy): domain Bacteria; phylum Bacillota; class Clostridia; order Christensenellales; family Christensenellaceae; genus Christensenella; species Christensenella intestinihominis. The sequence goes on along the minus strand of NZ_MAIQ01000002.1, from coordinate 362,214 downwards.
TCACAATATCCCCGGGAATATCGTCTCCCACCCTTCCCATCAACGCGGTTTTGATTCCCAGCTTAACCAGGGCAAGCCCGGTGTTCGCCACGCTTCCGCCGGTCGATAACACAAGCTCGCTCGTTTCCAGCAGCTTCCCGGGAAGGAAAACCCTGTCGGCGCGGTCAAATTTGGGTGGCAGCACGGGGGTAAGGTCGAGGCAGATATGGCCCGCGCATATAATGTCGCACATCATTCAGTCCTCCAAAATGGGTGTGGCATGCTCCAGAAGATACTCCTCCGCCTCCCTGCACCACAGCATGTTGTTTTGGGCGCAGATATCGTGCAAATCCGCAAAAAACGGGTCGGTACGGCCCCTTTCGGCGAACTCGTCGATGGCCGTAAGCGGCAGGTCGGCGTTGCAGTAAATCAGCTTTTTCGCCCCGGGAATGCGGGGAAGGTTTTTTGTGGCTTCGGCGGCGCAGTTCAGCCCGCCAATGTGCGAAATCAGGACGGATACGTCGATCTGCCCGGTTTCTATCAGCCGCAGGGCTTCCCTCATATCGTCGACGTCCCCGCCGGACGTACCGATAATATGCTTGTAATTGTAATGCACGTCGTAAAAATTAACGGGCGCATAAAAATCCTTCCGGGTAGGGCCCGCGAAGAAATTGATACAGGCGTCGGTCCCCGAAAGGGAATCGGCCTGACCGATCACGCCGGGAACCGGGGCCATCACGAGGATGTCGTCAAACCGGTTGCGCCCGTTGCCGAGGAACGCGGAAATATCCGCCGCGCCCTCCGTATTCACAATTTCCAGTTCTACGCCGTTTTTGCTTTTCAGCAAAGCTTTTGCGCGGGCAACACGTTTTTCGTCGATATCCGTTAAAACGATCCTTGCCGGACGGTTTTCCATAGACATGGCAACCTCGGCCGCGCCTAGGCCCATCGGCCCGCAGCCCGCCAGAATCGCCATGCTGCCGCCGGGCTTTAGGCCCATAATGTGGTCCTTGTTGTTGGGGGCAAGGTGAAAAGCGGAACGCAGCGCCGAAACAAGGCAGGAAATCGGTTCGGCCATCGACGCCTTAAAGTAAGCGTCGCCCCCGAAGGGCAGGATATACCCGCCCCCGATCACCTCGGCGGGAACGATCACGCTGGTCGCGTTGCCGCCGTAGGCCGGATAGCAATATCCGGGCGATTTGATTGCGTCGCCGAAAAACATTTTTGCCTGCACCGCAAATACGCCGCCGGGCTTATAATCCTTGCTTACCTTACCTCCCGTCCGCAAAATGCGCGCGCACAGCTCGTGCCCCATAATAACCGGGTTTTCGCCGATATCCTCCGGGATGCACCGGTGGTCGCTGCCCATAAGCATCGCCTTATAACTCGACATACACAAACTGTCCGTCATGACCTGCGCAAGGATTTCATCGTCGCGGATTTCCCCGAGCTCGAATTCTTCAAACCGCAAATCTTCCTTCCCATATAACCGAACCGCTTTTACTCTCATCTGTCCGCTCCTTTTTTAAAAGCCGTAGGCTGTGCGCGTAATGATCTCGTCCTGCAGGGCGGCGTCGAGGTTCACGAAATATTCGCAGTACCCGCCGACCCTGACAATCAAATTCCGGTATTTCTCCGGCTCCCGCTTTGCCTGTTTGAGCGCTTCCGCGTCGACAAGATAAGCCTGCAGCTGGGGGCCGCCGTCCGCAATATAGGCCTGCAAAAGCGCCTTCAAGGCGCGGGTTCCGGCCTCGTTTTTGATGATCGCGGGGCTCAGCTTCAGGTTCAGGGCATACCCGCCCGTAATGTTTCCGTGGTCCAGCTTGAGGACGGAGTTAAGCAGGTTGGTCGGCCCGTTCACGTCCTTCCCCTGCGACGGTCCCATGCTGTCGCTGAGCGGCTCGCCCCTCCGCCGGCCGTTTGCGGTCGCTCCCGTGATTTCCCCGTGGTAAATATGGAAAAAATAACCGAACAGCGTGCTGACATATTTATCCCTTTGGGAGGCGGAGTTCAGCCGCAGCGTCGTGTCGCTCATTTCCGAAAGGATGCCCCTGGCAATGGCGTCCACATCGTTCTGGTCGTTGCCGTAATGGGACGTCCTGTTTTCCAGGAACAGGCGGATTTCCTCGTTCCCGGCAAAGTTGCTTTCCAAAATATCCGCCATCTGGCCGATGGAAAAACGCCCGTCGTCGTATACGTGCTTTTTGATGGCGGCCATCGCATCCGCCGCGGTTCCAAGCCCGTAGGCGTAAAAAGACCAATGGGCGCCAAGCTCGCTGCCACCCTGGAACATATCACGGCCATTTTCGAGGCAGCCGTCTATCATCAGGGAAGCCAGCGGGTCATAACAGCGGCCGGGAATCTGTGAAATTTTGCTGTCGGCTTCGGATTTGTCCGCAAGCACGGCTTTTTCCAGCACGCGGTTGTATTCGCGGCGGAAGGAATCGAAGTCCGCAAGCGCCGTTTCCCCGGCGCGGTACTTTGAAAATACTTCTTCAAACAGCATGGGAAAGGCAATCGGGTCGGTTACGCCCCAGTTTGGCTGCTTCCCGGGGACCATGATCTCCACGCAGCCCATGTTGTAGTAATCGTTGGCGTATTTGTCCGCATAGCCGAGTTTCTTAAGGTTTTCAATCCATACGGCGTCGTTGAGGATCATCGGCTGGCCGCTGCCCGCCTTGATGGACTCAATCGCCAAATCATAGAGCCATTCCGGGTTTTGGCTGTGGATGCGCAGCCCGATGTTGGGGTAGGGCAGCCGCATTTCGCGCGTCACCTCGAGGCACAGCGCCGTCAGGCTGCTTACGGCGTTAGCACCGTCCGCCGTAACGCCGCCCAGGGTCATGCTTTGCACGGTCTGCATTTTGGGCTCGTTGATTTTCAGCCACAGGCAGCATAACAATTCCTTTGCCTCGTCCTCGCTGATTACGCCCTTTGCAATATCGTTTTCGTAATAATCCCGCATATATTGGTCGAACCGCCCGAACGACAGCGCGGAGCTCCAGCAGAAACTGGCCATGATGTGCAGCAGCCAGACAAACTGGACGGCCTCGCGGAAGGAACGGGCCGGACGGAGCGTGATCGCGTCCGCAATATCCGCCATTTCCGCAAGCTCCCGTTTCCGCGGCTGCTGCTCCTGCCCGCTGCATTTCCGCAGCTCGGCGGCATAACGCCCGATAAAGCGGCTGGCGGCCTCCGCAACTGTTTTTGCGCAAAGGTAATATTCCCGCTGCTCCCCGCTTAGCGTATCCCGCTGCGTAAGCCTGTCGATCTCCGACAGCAGAGCGCCGAAGCCCTGCTTTATGATGCGCCCGTAATTCAGGCTGAGGTGGTTGGCGGCAAACCACGGAAGGGAATCGATCTCCCGGCGCACGTCCTCGCCGTAATCGATTTTGAACCCCCGTTCCAGCTCGCGCCCGATTTCATATTTTTCGATATCCGCGTCCCGGAATTCCTCCTGCATATCGGCAATCAGCTTTTGCAGGTCCTCAAACGTGATGCAGCCGTCATGGTAAACGCGGCCCATAAGCGTCCAGCGGCTCTTTTTGGTGGTAAACTCCTCTTCAAAGGTCTTTACCCGGTTCCTTTTTGCCGCCGGTTCCCGTTCCGCCTGCTTTTTCCCGGCGAGGTATTTTTCGATGATACCGGCGGCCATGGCGCGCTGCTCCGGGTAAGGAATTTCTTCCCCGGAAACAGGGCACAGCCCCGTCATGCTTCCGGCAATCAGCTCATACGGCAGCACGGCCAGCGGCGCGTTGTCCAGGATATATGCCTGCGCCTTGGCGCGCCGCAGCTGGATGCTTTCCCCGCGGGTCGCGGCGAGAGACCTGTAAGCCAGCTCATAGAAAAAGGTCTTTCTCACGCCCGCATGGTTCAGCGCCTCAACGTTTTTCCTCATAGCCTCGATTCGTTCATTCATAAGCCCCGTTCCATTCCTTTCCGCCGAACGCAAGGACCCTGCTTCTCCAAAAATCAACCGTTTCCCCGTCCGGCACTGTAAATTCCGGCGCGGCGGCCCCCAGCCGCCTTGCCTTGGACCGCCCCATGCTATGATAGGGCATCAGCTCAAATCCCAATATATTTTGGTGCGTTGCCGTCAGCGCGGCAATCGCCCGGAAATGGGCGTCGGTATCGTTCAGGGTGGGGATCACGGGGCAGCGCAGCACCATTCTCGCCCCGGCCCTGTCCAGTTTTTGTATGGTTTCCAGCACGGCCCCGGCCGGAACGCCCGTATACCGCAAATGCATTTCCTCGTCCGTCATTTTATAATCCACAAGGAATAAATCGGTATAGGGCAGGAGCCCCGAATAGCCGGAAAAAGGGGCGCTTGCGTTGGTCTCGATGGCCACGTCCAGCCCCGCTTTTTTGGCCAGCCTTGCAACCGCGAGGGTAAACGCGGGCTGGCACATCGGCTCTCCGCCCGAAATGGTCAGCCCGCCGCCCGACGTCCTGTAATAGCGCATGTCCCGCAGCGCCTCGGAAACAACCTCGGAAGGGGAGGCCATGGTTCCCGCCAAAACAAGCGCGCCTGCCGTGCAGGCAGCGGCGCATTTTGCGCAGCCGACGCACAGGCTCCGGTCAAAGGTGTGCTTGCCGTTCTGCACCAGGTGCGCCTTTTGCGGGCATACCGCCATGCAGGCGCCGCACTGGCCGCACCTCGATTCCTGGTACAGCAGTTCCGGCCCGCCGCGCAGGCTTTCCGGGTTGTGGCACCAGGCGCAGCGCATGTTGCAGCCCTTGAGGAAAACGGCGGTACGAATGCCGGGGCCGTCGTCGATTGAAAATCGCTGTATCCCGAAAATCATTCCGTGTAATTGGTTTCCGCTCAAATGACGATTACCTCGGTTTCCTTGCTGATTTCGTCCAGCGTTTCCCGTTCAACGCCCTCGTCCGTGATCCAGAGGCCGACCTCTTCCCAACCGGCAAACTGGATCATCGCCCCCTGCTGCGCCTTGCTGGAATCGGCAAGCAATATGGATTTGTTTGCGGAACGAATCATCGCCTTTTTCACTTCGCTTTCACCAAAGTTTTCCACGCACGGGCCACGCCTGTCGTAAAAGCCGCTCGTGCCGAGGAAGGCGACGTTTGCCCTGATTTCCGCCAACGCCTGCAGCGCCCAGTGGCCGGTTGATGCATTGCTCGTAGGCTGCAAAGCGCCGCCGAGCAAATAAATCCTGGCGTCCGCCGAAGAAAGGGCCTGGACGGCATGCAGCGAATTGGTAAAGACAGTAAGCCGCTTCCTGGTAAACAATTGTTTTGCAAGCGCGGCCACCGTGCTGCCGGAATCCAGTATGACAATATCGCCGTCGCAGACGAAGTCAAGCGCCCGTCCGGCAATCCGGGCCTTTTCCGCCTGGTGCTCGACGGCCTTCTGCCCGAAGCTCTGTTCGTTCCACTCCGAACAGACCACCGCGCCGCCATATCCCTTTTTGGCGATGCCGTTTTCCTGCAGGTATAAAAGGTCCTTGCGGATCGTCTCCACGGATACCCCATATTTTTGCGCGAGGGCCTGTGTGCCGATCTCGCCGTCCTGCATCAGCGCTTTTGCAATTTCGTCTCTGCGGTTCAAAGCTGTTTTTTTCATAATACAATAAATTCCAATCGAAAAAAGTGTATTTTATTTGATTTATTTTTTATAGTATAGCATAATTACAATAAAATAAAAGAAATATTTTGCAAAAGGGAAAAGAAATTACTATGGAATAAAGTTATCCGGCTGAAAACAGGAGTCGTGTACAAAAAAGAAAGGCATCATAGAAATGATACCTTTCTGGCTCTGGAAATCCATGTAACACAATAAGCGTCGCAATAGCGGAGAGAGGCCCGGAATTCGCCGCCCGGAACCGGGCGGGCTATTTTGCACGTTCGGCCGATACAAGGTTCGCAAACTCTTCAAAAGAATATCCGTCCGGATGTCCCGCATGATCCAGCAAATTAAAAAAACAGGAAGGGATTTCCCTTGAATTAAGATTCTTACGGATGCATGGCGCGCATCCTTTATCGTGCCGGGTTGGATGCAGCTTGCAGGCAATATCGCGGCAGGTACAAAATTCACTTAAATTACGCATCGTTATCCTCCATAGGTTGTACGGGAACGGTTTGCCGGGGCCTTGCCGGGTCCCTGGATTTCCCGAAATACTTCTATACCCTATCCTATCGCAAGCTTCCCTTCGGTTCAATGGTAAAATACAGCCGGGTACATTTCCCCCCGGCGCCTGCCTTTTTCAAAAAAGCAAATCCGGAATTTGAGGACGGGAACCCGCGGAAAGAAAGCTTTCTGCGGGTTTTTCATGCAAATTGTCAAAAAAAAGAAAAATTTGTAGAAATTGAGACCGGTTTTGAGACCGGCGGTTCTTAAAATAAATCATATAAGAAAGGTAAGGTATTACATCGTGCTAGAAGCAGCAGTGAAAAAAATTCGGGTTTGTATTGACGCATGGGGCCGCGGCGCGTTGGAAGGAAGAACCTACAATATGGCCCTCCGGCAGGGAGTACACTTTTCAGATGTCAATCAGCTGTGCTCCAGCCTGGAAAATGTGTTTGAAAAAATCAAGTATCCCGCCGCTTCTACACAATTCCGTGTGTTCGGAAAGAAAAGTTGGGGAAATGCCGCGAAAAAGGAAACGGAGCAAACGATGAACCAGGATAAGATAACGGACACCAATCCAACAGGGAAAAAAGCCACGTTTATCGTGCAGGTCATGTACCGGCAGAACGCAACCTGGCAAGGGCAGGTTGTATGGTCTGAAAAGAATGAAACGAGACAGTTCCGGAGTGCACTCGAGCTGATTAAGCTGATAGACAGCGCGGCGGAAGAGAGCAACCTGTAGCAATAATCGGGAACCATGCCAGTGTACCGATGGGAAAGGAGCCAAAGATGAGGGCAAAGAGGTCAGAGAGGTCGAAAAAATATAAAATTAATTGGAAAAAGATGCTGGTGGTTGCGCTGGCTGTAGTGTTTTTCGTATCGGCGCTTAACATTTCAGCGTTTGCTACGGAACAAGACGCGGCGGCAGGAACGGCGGTAAATGCGGAACCGTCCGTTGAACCATCCATTGAGCCGTCCGTTGACCCGGCGGCAGGGACAGGGCAGTCGGCAGAGCCGTCCGTATCCGAAAGCGCGGAACCAACGGCGGAATTGTCTGCGGAACCGACAGCAGAGGCGGAACAAACCATAGAACCGCAGCCGACCGAGCCGCAGGAAACGCAGGAACCACAAAACGAAGCAGGCCCGACGGAATCCGCCGTTGCGGCCGGAGCGGAACCCCCGGCGATGAATTTGCTGGGACAAAGCGGCCCCGCGCCCGCGGAATATGCGGTGACCTATGATTCGGACGGATATTTTACCGCGCCCAGCGATTCCCAAACCTATGCGCAGGGAGTTAAAGTAACCGTGCTGGACGGCGATAAAACGGCGACGCACGACCAAAGCGGCAAGCATATTTTCATCGGCTGGAGCACCAGCGACAAGGATAAAATAGTCAATACGTCCGATCAATACCAGGAGTTGGTGGCTTCGGAACGGTTCTATCGCGGCGGCTATACTTATATCATGGGAAACAGCGATGTGACCTTCCACGCGGTGTTTGGCCTGGCCTCGCTCCCGGAAATCAACCCGGACCCGACGGTAGCCGTGGAAACACGTCCCGCAACCTATTATATCCTGAAAGACGGCCTTACCCCGCCCGGAAGTGCAAAACCGGACAAGCCGGCGAATTATAAAAAGGTCGGCAAGGGCACGATTCTTAAATCTACTCCAATCCCGGTGTATAACAATTCCGGGGACGGCGTTGCGGAATACCTGGTGAATATCCCGGATTATTCGGGGTTCGTCGGCGAAAACGAAGCGGTGCGCTGGTATGTTGTGAAGTACGACGGCACAGACGGCTACCATGTAGACGGCGTGGTTTATAAAACAACCGTGGAGCATACGGTCCGGTTCTATGATACGGACGGTTCCTCGCTGCTCGATTCCAAAACTGTGGAAGATAAGGCCCCGGTCACGGAATATGCCTACAATGTTCCGGAGGGCTATGCGTTCGACGGCTGGTATTTGCTGGAAGACGGTACCAAGACGGATAAGGAAGTGGTTTCCGCCTCCTTTGAACGCGTTTCCTCCAGCTTCGACGTATATGCAAAAATTGTTCCGGTCACAAAAATCACATTAACGGCAAACAGCGACGATACTAAAGTCTATAACGGCGCGGTACAAACGGTAACCGGATATACGGGCGTACCCGAAGGCCTGACCATAACCGGCGTCCAGGCGCAGGGAAGCGGGACGAATGCCGGAACCTATAATGTAACGTTTACCAAAAAGGCCCCGGTTATCAAAAATGCAAACGGTAAAAACGTAACCGGCCAATATGAAGTTATATATATTCCGGGAACGCTGACCATCGGCAAGGAGAACCTTGTCATTACGGCAAACAATGAAACGCGCGAGTACGGCAAAGCGAACCCGGCGTTCGGCTTCACTTCGTCCGGGCTGAAAGGAACGGATTCTGTGGAGGGGATCGGCCTTGCTGTGGCGCTTGACTGCGCGGCGGACGAAACGTCCCCGGTTGGCCCGTACAATATCGTACCCACGGGCGCGTTGGAAACAAAGAATTATAATGTAAGCTATGTAAACGGCACGCTGACTATAACCAACAGCACGGCGCTTACGGTGGAAGCGACGCCGTACCGGGAAACCTACGACGGAGCAGCTCATGACGGAATCACGGGCTCCACCCCGTCGGTGGAAGGCGCGGCGATTACCTACAGCACGGACGGCGTAAACTATTCGCCTGAAATGCCGCAGTTCACGGACGCGGGAAGTTATCCCGTTTACGTGAAAGCGGAAGCGCCGAACTATAATCCGGCGATCACGCAGGTCAACGCCGTCATCGGCAAGGCAGGCCTTGTCATCACGGCAAACAATGAAACGCGCGAGTACGGCGAAGCGAACCCGGCGTTCGGCTTCACCCCGTCCGAGCTGAAAGGAACGGATTCCGTAGAGGGGATCGGCCTTGCGGTGGCGCTTGACTGCGCGGCGGACGAAACGTCCACGGTGGGCCCGTACGACATCGTTCCTTCGGGCGCGTTGGAAACAAAGAATTACAATGTAAGCTATGTAAACGGCACGCTGACCATCCGCAACAGTGGTACGCTGGGAATCAGCGCGACGCCGTATCACGGAACCTACGACGGAGCAGCCCATGGCGGAATCACGGGCTTCACCCCGTCGGTGGAAGGCGCGGCGATCACCTACAGCACGGACGGCGTAAACTATTCGCCTGAAATGCCGCGGTTCACGGACGCGGGAAGTTATCCCGTTTACGTGAAGGCACACGCCGACAATTACGACGACGCGGTCACGACCGTAACCGCAACCATCGGCAAGGAGAACCTTGTCATTACGGCAAACAATGAAACGCGCGAGTACGGCAAAGCGAACCCGGCGTTCGGCTTCACTTCGTCCGGGCTGAAAGGAACGGATTCCATAGAGGGGATCGGCCTTGCTGTAGCGCTTGACTGCGCGGCGGACGAAACGTCCCCGGTGGGCCCATACGACATCGTTCCTTCGGGCGCGTTGGAAACAAAGAATTATAATGTAAGCTATGTAAACGGCAAGCTGACCATAACCAACAGCACGGCGCTTACGGTGGAAGCGACGCCGTACCAGGGAACCTACGACGGAGCAGCTCATGGCGGAATCACGGGTTTCACCCCGTCGGTGGAAGGCGCGGCGATCACCTACAGCACGGACGGCGTAAACTATTCGCCCGAAATGCCGCAGTTTACGGACGCGGGAAGTTATCCCGTTTATGTGAAAGCCCATGCCGATAATTACGATGACGCAGTTACGACCGTAACGGTGAGCATCGGCAAAGCAGGCCTTACCATCACGGCAAACAATGAAACGCGCGAGTACGGCAAAGCGAACCCGGCGTTCGGCTTCACCCCGTCCGGGCTTAAAGGAACGGATTCCATAGAGGGGATCGGCCTTGTTGTGGCGCTTGACTGCGCGGCGGACGAAACGTCCCCGGTTGGCCCGTACGACATCGTACCTTCGGGCGCGTTGGAAACAAAGAATTACAATGTAAGCTATGTAAACGGCAAGCTGACCATAGCCGACAGCACGGCGCTTACGGTGGAAGCGACGCCGTACCGGGAAACCTACGACGGAGCAGCTCAGGATGGAATCACGGGCTTCCCCCCGTCGGTGGAAGGCGCGGCGATCACCTACAGCACGGACGGCGTAAACTATTCGCCCGAAATGCCGCGGTTCACGGACGCGGGGGACTATCCCGTTTACGTGAAAGCCCATGCCGATAATTACGACGACGCGGTCACGACCGTAACCGTGAGCATCGGCAAAGCAGGCCTCGTCATTACGGCAGATGATAAAAGCAAGGTATACGGGCAGGATAACCCGGCATTCACCGTGTCCTATGACGGGCTGGTAAACGACGAAAGTGAAGCGGTGCTTTCGGGCACGCTGGCATACGATTGCGCGGCAGGCGCGTTGTCGCCGGTTGGCGATTACGACATTACGCCGGGCGGCCTGGCCTCCGGTAATTACGAGATCAGCTTTGTAGCGGGCGCCCTTACGGTAACTCCGAAACCTGCTACCGTCACAGCGGAAGACAAAACAAAGACGGCGGGCGCCGCCGATCCGGTATTGACGGCAACAGTTGAAGGACTCGTTGGAAATGATGTGCTCAATTATGCGCTGAACCGTGATGCGGGGGAAGATGTAGGAACGTACGCCATCCGTGTCGCGCTGGGGGACAACCCAAATTACAGCGTTAAAACGCTGGATGCGGTGCTCAACATTACGGCGGTTACGGCACCCACGACGCCCACAACGCCCACGACGCCTACAACGCCCACGACGCCCACGACGCCTACAACGCCCACAACGCCTACGACGCCCACGACGCCCACAACGCCTACGACGCCTACGACGCCTACAACGCCTACAGCGCCCACGGCACCGACAGCGCCTGCGGCTCCGGCGGCAGTCGATGATACGACGCCCGCAGCGCCTGCGGCTCCGGCGGATACGGTGACCATTCCGGATAACCAGACGCCGCTTGCCGGAAACCCGGATGGCGGCACGGGGCAGGAACCGGTTACCATAGAAGATAATCCAACGCCGCTTGCAGGCGGAATCGGACAGGCGTCATGGGCGCTCCTCAACCTGCTGCTCGCAATAGCGACGGGGATTATCATGATCGTGCTGCTCATCGGCTACTTCTTCGGAAAGAAGAAAAAGGAAGAGGAAGAAGATGAAACGGTGCAGTCCCGTACGGTGCGCAGGGAAGAAGAGGAAGAAGAAGGCAAGCTGAAGCGCAAGGGGCTCGTGCGGCTGCTCAGCATCATCCCGACGGTCGTTGCGATCGTTGCCTTTATCCTGACCGAGAATATCTGGAACCCGATGGTCTGGACGGATCAATGGACGCTGCTGATGGCGGTGATCGCGGTTGTGCAGGTTGTGGTCGCGGTATTCACGAAAAAGAGCCGCAAGGACAAGGAAGACGAAGAACCCGAAGACAAACTTCATGCAGAGCATGCGTAAATAAAACAAATCGCCCAAAAGGGATGGAAAACGGATATGGAAACGGCGCGGCGGCCAGCCGCGCCGTTTCTGTTTATAAAAAAGGAATGCTTTTCAGTAGAATATGCTTGTATCATGCCGTATATTGTACTATATTGGGCTTAAGGCAAAAGAAGAATGGAAATCCCAAAGGAGGCTGCTGTTATGGGAAAGAAAATTATGCTGCTGAACGCGAGTCCGCGCCGGCATGGAAACAGCGATAAAATTGCGCAGGCATTCACAGCCGGGGCCCAGCAAAAAGGAAACGAAGTGACCCGCTTTGACGCCGCCTTCATGGACATCGGGGGCTGCACCGCCTGTGACCGGTGCTGGAGTAAGGGAGAGGCATGCGTCATTGAAGACGATTTTAAAAAGCTGGAGCCATATTATGAATCGAGCGATGTACTGCTGCTCGTATCCCCGCTTTATTGGGGCGCCCTGCCCGCGCAGGTCAAAGGCGCGATCGACAGGCTGTACGCCTATGGCGGCAGCGGCGGCCCGAAGCCGCTGGCAATCAGGGAGGCGGCGTTTATCCTGATCGGCGAACTCGAAACCGGGCACATAGAATATAAGCCCGCGGTGGAGGCGTTCCGTTTGATGTGCGATTATCTTGGCTGGGATAACCGGGGCGTAATTGTCCAGGGGGGCCTCGGAAAAGCCGACGACGTCCTGAATACGGATGCGCTTCGCCGGGTGGAGGAATTCGGCAGGGAAATCTAGCCAGGAAGTCCGGTATATCCGGCGGCGGGCGAAATTTTACGCATGCTTCCCATTCCACGGTTTTTTCAGGAAGACCGTGGAATTTTTATATAAACAGGGTATTTTCGGGGTATATATTATAAAAAATACAAAACCAATAAAGTATAATATAATAAAGTGTGATATAATGGTGGGAATACTAGGGGAGTAGGCGGTATGAAGAAGACTGCAAAATTTTTGATCCTGATTCTTTGTGCGTTGCTTGTCGTAATCAGCCTGTCTGCCGTGAAGCTGGTTTCGGATATCAGCAATTACGGAAGGCTGATTAATTATGTTGGCATTGTGCGGGGGGCGTCGCAGCGGGAGGTTAAGCTCGAAACCAACCGCTTGCCCAATGACGGGCTCCTTGCTTATATTGACGGAATCATAGACGAGCTGAGAACGGGGAAGGGGCAGTATGGCCTCGTAATCCCGGCAGATACCGTATATCAAACGGATTTGTCCAATCTCGGGGGCCAATGGGCCGTCGTTAAAAACGAAATAGAAAAAGTCAGGAACGGCGGGGATACGGAGACGTTGCTTTCGGAAAGCGAAAAGCTGTTCCAGGTTGCCAACGATACCGTATTTGCGATTGAAGATTATTCCAATCGGCAGACGGCGGATTTATCCAAGCTGATTTTTATCATGACGGCCGCCTGCATCGTTGCGTGTGCCGTTGTAATCGTAGTCTATGTCAAAAAAATGCTCGACCTCAAGCGTAAAAACGAGACGCTGGAAGATATGGCGTTCCGGGATGAGCTTACGGGCGCGTATAACATGGAGAAATTCAAGCAGGAGGCCGCGGCGGTCATGGACCGCAGCCCGGCGGAGAAGTTTGCGGTTGTTTTCGTCGATTTTGAAAATTTCAAATATGTCAACGACGTTTTTGGCTATGAGTACGGCGACGATATCCTGCGGATTTATGCCCGGCTGGCAATGGACGACCTCGGCGGAAATGAGGTTTTCGGCAGGAATACGGCCGACCAGTTCGCGGCCCTTTACCGTTACAAGGAAAAGGGAGACCTGGTCTACCGGCAGGAGCGGATTGCGCACGCCCTGACCGAGCAGACAACCGCGCTCAAAAATAAATATATGATTACCCTGGTATACGGAATCTGCTGCGTGGAGGACGTCGGGGACATGCGCGATATGGCGACCCTGCTGGACCGGGCGAATTTTGCGCAGAAAACAGTTAAAAATTCCTCGGGCGGAAGGCATTATGCGTTTTATAACGAGAGCATCCGGGAGAAGATGATCGAGGAAGTAACCATCAAAAGCAGGATGCAGGATGCGCTCCAAAAAAACGAATTCCTGGTGTACCTGCAGCCAAAGGTGGGCCTCAAAAGCGGCCAGGTCGAGCGTGCGGAGGCGCTTGTGCGCTGGGATATGCCCGGCAGGGGAGTCCTGCCGCCAAATGCGTTTATCCCTATTTTCGAGCAGCACCAGGTGATCGGCGCACTCGACCAGTATGTGTTTGAAAAAATTTGTATCTGGCTGCACGACCGCATTGCGGCCGGCCTTAAAGTGCTTCCCATCTCAGTAAACGTCTCCCGTATCCAGTTTTACAACTCGGATTTTGTGTCCACCTATGCAAAAATCAAGGACCGCTATAAAATCCCGGACGGCCTGATGGAAATTGAATTCACGGAATCGGTCGCCTTTGAAAACCAGGATTATATGATACAGAATGTAGAGCATATGCGCAGGCACGGCTTCCTTTGCTCGCTGGATGATTTTGGAACGGGCTATTCCTCCCTTGGAATATTAAAGGACCTGTCGATTGACGTCCTGAAGCTGGATGCGGTTTTCTTCCGGGCCAAATCGGAAAAGAGCCGGACCTACACCGTGCTCAAGGGAATTATATCGATCGCGCGTGCCCTGCAGATCAAAACGGTTGCCGAAGGGGTAGAATATAAGGACCAGGTAGATTTCCTGCGGGCGGAAGGCTGCGATTTTGTCCAGGGCTTTTATTTTTACCGGCCCATGCCTGTCGCGGATTTTGAAGCGCTGATTGACGGGCAGGAATCCGCCGGGCCGGAAGGCAACGAATAAAAATTTAACCGTCTTTTCATTTTTGTAAGATGTGGTATAATAATAGGCATGCCGGGGAAGAGCGTTTGCTTTTTGCCCGGCATGCCTATTACATTGAATTTTGATTGGAGTTTTGTATGTCCAATACGACGAAAAGCCTGATTAAAAGCACATTGATCCTCGGCGCGGCCGGCGTGATTGTCAAAATCGTCGGCGCGCTTTACAGGATTGTCCTTGCGGATTTCATCTCGCTCGAGGGGATGAGCTATTACCAGCAGGCGTTCCCGGTCTATTCGGCCCTGCTCATCATTTCTACGGTGGGGCTTCCCATCGCGATTTCAAAGCTCGTTTCCGAGCGTGTTACCACCGGGGATTATAAAGGGGCGTACGCCGTTTTTAAAACGTCGCGCGCTTTTTTGGTGCTCGTCGGTGTGATCACGTCCGTGGCCATGTTCTGCCTCGCGGGGCCGATCACGCGGCTCCAGGCGCTTCCGGGCGGGCAATATTCGCTGATGGCGCTTGCGCCTGCGCTGTTCTTTGTTTCCGTAATGTGCGCGTACCGCGGCTATTTCCAGGGCCTCCAGAACATGAAGCCGACCGCGCTTTCGCAGATCATCGAGCAGTTCGTCAAGGTGGGCGCGGGTCTCGCGCTCGCGTATTTCCTCCTGAAGTGGACGGGACGCATGGAACTGGGCGCGATGGGCGCGCTTTTGGGAATATCGATTTCCGAAGCCGCCGCGCTTTTGTATACGATGGGCGCGTATGGCAGGCAAAAGAGGCAAATGACGACGGATATGATGGCGGCCTATAAACACCGCCTTTCATGGGCGGAAGTAAAGCCGCTGCTGGGCAAGGTACTCGTGCTTGCGCTGCCAATCACGGTGGCGGGGCTGGTCATGCCCATCGTTTCGTTTGTTGACTCCGTCATCATCCCGCGCAGCCTGTTCTCCATCGGCTATGCGGATACCGCCGTGCGCAGCATGTATGGAACGCTTTCGGGCGGCGTTATCACGATCATCAACCTGGCGGCCATCGTCTCGCAGGCGCTGCAAATGAGCGTCGTCCCCGCGATCAGCGAAGCGATCAAGCTAAAGGACAATGAGCGCGTCAGGGCGAACGTGCTGCACGGCATCAAGTTTGCGTTTTTGGAAGGCGTACCCGTGACGGCCGCGTTTTTCATTTTTGCCTCGCCGATTTTTTCGTTTTTGTATCCGAGCTCCACGCCCGAACAGCATGCGCTCGCGACAGGGCTTTTGATGACAATGTGCTCGGTCGCGGTATTCCTGCCCTTCATGCAGACCATGACGGGCGTTTTGCAGGGCATCGGCAAGCAAAACCTGCCGCCCATCGCCCTTGCGGTCGGCGCGGTGGTCAAGGTTGGGCTGAGCCTGTTTTTGATGAGTATTCCGCAGATCAACATCTACGGCGCGGTCATCGGAACGGTGATGTGCTATGTGATTGCCGCGGTCATGAACTATTTGTACGTGCGAAAATATACGGGTGTGCGGATCAAATGGGGGGAACATCTCTTAAAACCCATTGCCGCGACGGCGGTGATGGCGGCAGTCGCCTATTTGGTGTATTCGCTGATCGCGCCGTATTCCAATGCGGTCGGCGTGATCGTATGCGCGGTCGTAGGACTGCTGGTTTATTTCTTCATGCTGGTGCTTGTGAAAGCAGTAAACGAGCGCGAGCTGGAACAGATTCGCGGCGGGAAAAAGCTGACGAGAGTCCTGAAAAAAATCCATGTATGGCGGTAGTTCGCCGGGAAGAACCGGCCCGCATAAATATTTTCCGGGTTAATTCTTGACAAAAAAATACGATATGTTATACTGTAGTTAATCGAATAGAGTCCGGATCGTTCATGGTTGATGATTCGGATCACCGAACATGGTTATGAGTGCCTTTGTTTTTACAAGGGCACTTTTTTTATTGCAACAATCTAAGTTTTACAAAATTCGTTTTATAACAACAACTGCCGGAAGAGACGCCCATAGGCGGAATGTTAATATGCCGGAATACAGGATATCCGTTTTTTCGTAAATTAAAAAAGCACAGTTTCGGGGAGGCCTTCCCCAAAAAAATAAAAGGAGAGAAATATTATGGACAGAAGGAAAAGATTTTTGACAATGTTGGTATGCTTTGTGCTCGCCGCCTTTATGCTTACCGCATGCGCCGGGGCCGGTGCGCCCGCCGCAACGGAAAGCGCCGCCGCCGGGCAGGGCACGGAGACGGAAACGCCCGCCGCGACGGATACGGCGGAAGCCGGGACCGAAAGCTCGCCGGCGATCCTCACTTCGGCGGACGTAGGCGACGTTTCCGGAATTGAAGGCTGGGACGGTCCCGTGGAAAGCCAGGTTATGACGGCCGGAGAAGACGGCGACCAGTTTGGCACGGCGGAGTCGACGGTTGTCGTCGGGAAAGGGCCGAAAGGCGAGGTCTCAACCCCCTGGACGGAAATAGCGTTGACGGACGAGGAAAAGGAGCAAATCAGGAGCGGAAACTATAAAGCGGCGATCTGCTTCCACTATACGACGGACGACTGGTACGTAATGCAGCGCAAGGGAATCGAGGAAACGCTTACAGACCTCGGCGTAGAGGTTGTGGCCGTAACGGACGCCGGTTTCTCCGCGGAACAGCAGGTATCGGATATTGAAAACGTCCTCGAGCTCAATCCGGATATTATCATCAGTATCCCCGTCGATGAAACGTCTACGGCCGTCGCATACCAGAAGGCCGCCGACGCGGGGGTGAAGCTGGTGTTTATGGACAACTGCCCGAGCAATATGACGGCCGGGAAGGATTATGTCTCCATCGTGGCCGCCGACCGGTATGGCTGCGGGATGATCTGCGCCGACCTGATGGCTAAGGAGCTTAATTACGAGGGAACCGTCGGGGTGATCTATTACGACGCGGATTTCTTTGTAACGACACGCGATTGCGCCGGGTTTGTAGACCGGATGAAGCTGAAATATCCCAATATTGAAATCGTTACGGAGATGGGCTTTGCGGATGCGACGCTCGCCGGCGAGGTAGCGGACGCAATGCTCGCGCAATATCCGGATATCGACGGTATCTTCGGAAGCTGGGATGTCCCCGCGGAATATATCGCTTCGTCCGCGTCGGCCGTCGGCAGGGACGACCTGGTCGTAAACTGCGTGGGCCTGGGCACCACCACCGCTTCCATGACGGCCGGGGACGGCATCATTAACACGATCTCCACACAGCGGCCCTACGACCAGGGCTGCACGGAAGCGCTTCTCGCATGCTATGGCCTGCTTGGGAAGGATGCGCCCGAATACGTAACGGTTCCCGCCCTCGGCGTTACAAAAGAGGGCAGCGAAAATTCGGCGTCCCTGAAGGATGCGTATCAGCTTTTCTATCAGATCGATACCCTTCCGGATTGGCTGCAGCAACTGATGTAATTTAACTGCATGGCTTTAGCGCCCGCAAAGGCGGGCGCTAAAGCCAAAAATGGAGGTGAAGACTGGAATGGGAACGCCCTTATTAAAAGCAAACCATATTACAAAAGCATTCAATGGAGTTACCGTGCTCGATAATGTGGATTTCTCGGTAGACGAAGGCGAGGTACACGCGCTTGTCGGCGGGAACGGAGCAGGAAAAAGCACGTTGATGAAGATTATTACAGGCGTATACACGCATGATTCGGGAACGCTGGAGCTCGATGGAAAGCCCCTTTGGTTTAAGGATTACAGCGAAGCCACAAAAAATGGCGTCAGGATGATTTTTCAGGAATTAAGCCTGGTGCCCACCATAACCGTCGCACAGAATATTTTCCTGAACCATGAAATCAGCAACAGGGGAAGGCTGCTGGACTTAAAGAAGATGAACAGGAAAGCCGCGGAAATCCTCGACAGCCTTGGCGTTGAAATCAGCCCTGCAACAATCGTCGGAACCTTAAGCGTTGCGGAACAGCAGCTCATAGAAATCGCAAAGGCGCTTTCGGAAGAAACAAAAATCCTGGTGATGGATGAACCCACCTCCTCGCTCTCGGAAACAGAGGTAGAAACGCTGTTCCGCATCGTAAGGAAGCTGAAGGAGCAGGGCGTGGCAATCGTGTATATATCGCACAGGATGAATGAAATACTGAAAATTGCGGATAAGGTAACAATCCTTCGGGATGGACAGCGCATCATCACGGAACAGGCAGAAGTGCTTACCGTTTCCGAGATCATTAAATATATGCTGGATGAACACGCAAAAGACCTGAAACCGAATGTGAATTATGAAAATATCAGGTATGACCGCTGCGTGCTCGAGATAAAAGGACTTACCGTAAATTCATGGGTACGGAATATTGATTTCAAGGTTTATGAAGGCGAGGTCGTAGGATTTGCGGGCCTTATGAACAGCGGCAGGACGGAAATACTGGAAGGAATATTCGGCCTGCGGCATACCGAGTCCGGTGAAATCCTGGTCGATGGCAGGCAGGTCCCCTTAAACAGGGTGGATGCTTCAATCGGCGCGGGGATGGCGCTCGTCCCGGAAAACAGGCGGGAGGAAGGGCTTGTGCTCGGACATTCGCTTGAAACCAACATGATCCTGCCGTCTCTCGACCGGCTCAGGAAAAAAGCATTGCTCGACCGTACGAAAATCAGGTCGCTTGTTGAAGAAAACGTTCAAAAATACAATATAAAAACCGACAGCGTGCACAAGATGATCTCCCAGCTGTCCGGCGGAAACCAGCAAAAGGTTGTATTCGCGAAATGGCTTTCCACCCAGCCTAAGCTGGTGATGTTCGACGAACCGACCATAGGGGTTGATATTGGCGCGAAAACCGAATTTATCGATTTTATCAGGGGATACGTAGCAGGGGGAAACGCGGCAATATTTGTTTCATCGGAAATATCGGAGCTGGTTGCGGCATGCGACAGGATTTTTATCCTGAACCGGGGCAAAATTTGCGCGGAGCTTTCGGGCAAGGAGATCGAGAACGAGGAGGTAATTCAAAATGAAATCCAGCAGTACAAGTCTCAAAAAGTCGTTTAATTGGAATAAATATATTGTCTATATCATTTTTGCCGTAATGTTCATTATTTTCAGCGCGATCCTTGGGACCACCTTCCTTTCGGGAAGCAACGTCCTCAATATCATACGGCAGACGGCGACAATCAGCATTATGGCGGTGGGCGGCGTGTTCGTGATCGGCGCGGGCATGATCGACCTTTCCGTCAGCTCCATCGTTCCGCTTTCCTCGCTGATTACGGCGCTGATCCTTACAAATACGGGGAATATCCCCCTGAGCATCGTCGGCGGGCTTGCGGTCGGCGTGGGAGTCGGCTGGGCCAACGGCTTCCTGATTACGTTTGCCAAGCTGCCCGCGTTTCTCGCGACAATGTGCATGATGGGCGTTATCAAGGGCGTAGCCATGTGGGTTACGAATACGCAGGCCGTACCGACCAATAACCCGGCGTTTAACTACATCTTTGGCGGCGGGGACGTAGGCCCGGTCCCGGTGCTCATTTTCTGGACGGCGGCGTTTGTGATCGTAGGCTATATTGTCCTGAACCGCACCTCGTTCGGGGTCAGGACGCTTGCAATCGGCGGGAATGAAACAGCCGCGAAATTTACCGGAATCAAGGTAGACCGCTATAAAATACTGATTATGATGATCAGCGGCGCGTGCGCCGCGGTTGCCGGCATATTATACACGGGCAGGATGCAGGCGGCCCGCTATACCTTTGGCGACGGGGACGAAATGTCGGTCATTGCGGCCGTAATCCTCGGAGGGGCAAGCCTCTCGGGCGGGACAGGCTCCATGGTGGGGGCGCTTGTGGGGGCGATCCTTATGGGGATGCTCAATAACGCGCTGCTGCTTTGCGGGTTTGATTCAAGCGTGCAGATGATCCTCAAAGGGATCATCATTATCCTTGCGATTGCGGTCACAAATAAGCTCCAGAAGAGATAAGCATGCCGGATTCGGGCAATATGGCCCGTTCCGTGCATGCCTAACCAAATAAAACAATTAAAGGAGGAAAAGACAATGAAAGAGAAAAAACGGATGTGGAACTACAGGGAATTTCCGGAGGACCCGGAGGTAACGGCGCTCATGCCCGGTTTTGAAATCCAGTATATGATTACGGGCGATACGGTGGAAGAAAACGAGCATCACTGCGTTTTCGGGCATTGCGTATTCCCACCGCATTCCATGCACGGCCGCCACGGCCACACGCGCTCCGCGGAAATCATTTACGTCATCCGCGGACAAGTGACCAGCGGCTATGTAGACGAAAACGGCAACGATGTAGAGGAAATCTGTACGGAAGGCTCGTCTACCTATACGCCCCCAAATGTGACCCACTGGGTTAATAATCCGTTTGAAGAGGAAGCGGAATTTGTATTTGTCTATACTTGCGCGCACAGTATTCCCGATAGCGGGTATTATGACGTAAAGACCGATAAATAGCGGAGGGGAAGCAATGAAAGCGGTTAAAATCGTAGGACAGGAAAAAATAGAGGTTGTCGAGACTCCGGTTCCGGAAGTCGGGCCGAACGATGCGCTCGTACGCCTGAAAGCGACTGCGCTTTGCCGGAGCGACCTTTACAGGTATCACGGCACCACATGCTTTGACGACGACAGCGCAAACACGAATTTCACCCCCGGGCATGAACCGTGCGGGATCGTTGAAAAGGTCGGGGACAAGGTCACAAACGTAAAACCGGGCGACCGGGTCGGCCTGTTCATGTTTGTCGGGTGCGGGGAATGCGAATATTGCCTCCACGGGGATGAGATGTTGTGCAAACAGTTTGGCTGCATCGGCTTCCAGCGCGACGGCGCGCACGCGGACTACATCGTGCTGCCCGGCGCAAATTGCCTAAAAATACCGGACGAAATGTCGTTTGTCGCCGCGTCGCTGCTGACGGATGTGGGCGGCGGCCTTTATACGGCGTGCCGGAACCTGGATGTCAAAGGCGGGAAATACGTCGTCATCGTGGGCGCGGGCCCCATGGGCTGCGGCGGTGTGATGATGGCCAAAGCGTTTGGCGGCAAGGTCATCATTGTGGACGTGGATTCGGGCCGGCTTGATTTTGCGCGCGGAATCGGCGCGGACTATGCCATAAATCCAAAAGAGGAAGATGTCGAAAAGCGGGTGCTGGAAATCACCCGCGGACGCGGCGCGGATATCGCCATTGAATGCACGGGAAACGAGGTCGGCGCAAATACCGCCCTTAATGTTGTACGCCCGCTTGGCCGGGTGGGAATCATCGGCGAAAATTCAAGCTGCACGTTTGATCCGAGCGCGCAGGTAATCCATAAACGGCTGACGATCCTGGGATGCTGGGTGTTCAATAAGAACGATTGGGGAGAAATTGTGGATTTTGTCCTGGAAAACAATGTTCCAATCGAAAAGCTTGCCACGCACAAATATGGAATCGAAGACGCGGAGGAAGCCTACCGGGTGTTTGATTCCCACGGCGCGCAGAAGGTTGTATTTGTCTGGGACGAATAGGGGTCCTTTCTACTTAGGTCGGGGTAAAAGCGCCTTTTCAAAAAAGGCGCTTTTACCATTGTTATCCCGTCCCCGGCGTGCCGTCTTTATTTTAATTCGAAGTCCGAAAACAATATGTTATAATTGAATAAACAACACAATCCGGCCGTCCGGCCATTTTTTTCAGGTTGTATAAGGGTGAAATTATGGATAAAGAGAGAGCTTTAAGAATTTATTTGGCAGAAGATGAAAGCATTATTTTGAATTGGATCAAGTCCGAATTGCTGGATATGGGATATGATGTAATCGGCTGCGCCACCGACGGAAAAACGGCGGTGGCGGAGGTGCTGCTCCTTGAACCCGATATGGTCATCATGGATATCAATATGCCCGAAATGGACGGAATTTCCGCCATTGAAAAAATTGTGGAAGCCCGGCTTGTCCCGGTCATTGTGATTACCGGCTATTCGGACCCGGAACTGATCGACCGTGCCAATGAAGCCGGCGTTTTCGGCTATCTGATTAAGCCGATCGATATCCACGAGCTATATTCCACCATTAAAATTACGCAGCGCAGGTTCGAGGAATTCAAAAACGTCCTTTGCAACCTAAAGGATGTGAAAGGGGCGCTCGAGGACAGGAAATATGTTGAAAAGGCAAAGGGAATCCTGATGGACCGGTTTGGGCTGACGGAAGAACAGGCAATGAAAACGATGCAGAAAAAGAGCAGGAATACCAATAAAAAGCTTGCGCGGGTGGCAAAGGACATCATTGTCTCGGAGCAGATTTTAAAATAGTATGGAAAAATACAATTTCAGGATCAGGAACCTGTCGGCCGTCCGGTTCCAAAAACAAATTATAGACCACATTGATTTTGACCTGCGGGAAGGCGAAGTCCATACCGTAATCGGCACGACGGCAACGGATGTGTCGGATTTTGTGGATATCCTTGAAGGCGGGAACAGCAACATCAGCGGAAATATTATTATCGGGGAAAAAGAGTATGACGCGGGAGATATTGGAAAGTGGACAAAGGAAATCGACCATATCCGGCATGAAAATACGCTCTACGATAACCTTTCCATCGTCCATAATTTATATTTAATCAACCGTCCTTTTTTCCTGCTCAATAAAAAGAAATACGTAAAGCTGTGCCAGAAGCTCCTGGACCATTTTGATATCCATATCGATGCGGAAACCAAGGTCGATATGCTTACGCACGAACAAAAAAATATTATCGAGCTGCTGCGGCTTTACCTTTGTTCCAAAAGCACGATTGTCCTGCACGAAACCTTGGATTATATGGATTATGCCTATTACCTGAAATTCCAGCAAATCATTTCCAAAATGCAGGGAGAGGGAAAGAGCTTTTTATATGTCACGTCCAAATTCGAGGATATATTCAAGCTTTCCGACCGGATATCCTTCCTTTCGAAAGGAAGGATATCCGGCACCTATCTTGCGGAGGAAGTGAAAAAAGACCCGACAAAAACCATGTACCTGATGTCCGGATGGGAAAATTTCATGGTGGAGGAAAACCAGCACGAGGAAATCCATGAAATGATCGATGCAATTTTCAAAGGAACGGAGATTCTCACCTCGAGCTATGAATTGCGGGACGTACTCGTATTTATCGCGGATAACCTTGCAAAGCATATACAGGCGAAGCACTGCGTCATTTACATTATAGACGAGATGGCGAATAATATTATCGATACGATCAACAACGACGATATCGCCGGAAAGAAATACCGCCTGAAATCGGATTTTGTCGAGCGGCTGGCAAAAAGCGATACAAACAAGTTCTTTTTTGCCAATTGTACGCATGAGGAAAGAAAAAATTACTTTGAAGAGGAAAACGATACGAAGTCGCTGATGGGCGTGCCCATTATCCATAAGGCAAAAGTTGTCGGACTGATACAGGTTTCCTACGATAAGTATTATATGTATACGGAAAAAGACCTGATGTATATTGCGACCATGAAAAACGAAATTGTGCTGGCAATCGAAAACTCAAGGCTGATGGGAAGGTCCGCGCTGCTCCAGGAAAGCCACCACCGCATCAAAAATAATCTCCAGATTATTATCAGCCTGCTTTACATGCAGAAGAACAACCTCCGCAAAAGCAAGGAGGCGGAATGGAGCGACGCCATCGATACAACGATTTACCGCATCAAGAGCATTGCCGCGGTCCACGATATGCTGTCCAATGAAAAAATGAAGAGCAGCATCGTCAACCTGCGGAAAATCATTACAGAGATTGTCAAATTATATAAAACGCCGAGAATCAGCCTTGTACTGGAACTGGACGACGCCTTCATGCCTTATAACAAAGCGGCTTCCGCCGCGCTTGTGATTAACGAGCTGATTAACAATTGTGTCAAACATGCGTTTGGTTCCAGCGGGGAAGGAATCGTCAGGGTAGTGTGCCGGGACGGGGATGAGGAAATCCGGATGTCGGTTATTGACAACGGAAAAGGCGCCGACGAACAGAAGCTGCACCGGAAAGGAGGGCTTGGGATATCGATTGTGGAATCGATCGTCTCCGGGGATTTCAAAGGAAAAATCGAATACCGTGTCGACCACGGCACCACCGTAGATATTGTTTTCCCCAAGCATATTATTTATGACGGGGGCGGCCACGGCAAATAACGAAGCCCCCGGCAGGCGGTTCAGCACAGGATTCGCGCAAACTACGCGCCGTATGCGCGGCGCTGCTCCTTCCTATCCAATATTTTAATGTCTCCCGGCGATTCCGCGCAGGCAGGCGCTTTTGGACGTGTTTTTGTACCGGAAGGCAAGTCCCGAAAACATTAAAATTCTTTGCGTTGTGTTTCCCGTAAAACCGGATGGTTAAAAAGAAAAGACCATAATTTACAGGAGGAACACAAAAAATGATGAACCCTTTTAAAGAAAAACCAATGGCAATGGACGAAGGCTTCCTTGGCTGGAAAGAGCTTTACCAAAAACCATATTCCAAAAATGATGCGGACCCCTACACGAAATGCCGCGTAATCCTGATGAACGGGATTGAAACCGAGGCGGTTATGTTCGGCCAGCAGTTCCACCGGAACTGTGCGGACAACGAACTGCGCCGCGAGATCGCGGCCTGCCGCCGCCAGGAGCAGATGCAGCAGAAGACCATCAATTGGCTGTCGCCCGGCGACGAAACGCAGCTCGAAACCACCATCGGTTACGAACACCTTGCCGTGGACCTCACGGCGTGGCTGGCGCAGCACGAGCCGGACGAATATGTGAAGCAGTGCATGGATTTTGCGCTCCTCGAAGATTTTGACCATCTGTACCGTTACTCGAACCTGCTCGATATGGATATGAATATCCCCGCGCATAAGCTGGTGAAGGGCTATGTGGACATCACGCCCGGCAGGCCGACGGTCGCGCACCACCGCTATCCGTTTGAATCGGTCAAGCGTTTTGCGGATTTCAAGACGGCGGACGACCGCACCAAGCTCCATACGCTGATTATCACTGCGGGCGAGCAGCAAACCATGAATTTCTATATGAACATCGGCAATACCTACCCCACCGATCCGGGACGAAAGCTGTATCTTGAAATCGGTATGGTGGAGGAGCAGCATGTCACGCAGTACGGCGGCCTGATGGACCCGAACTGCACGTGGCTTGAAAACCTGCTGCTGCATGAATATACGGAATGTTACCTGTACGATTCGTTTTATGAGGACGAAGTGGACGCAAATATCAAGAAAATCTGGGAGCGCCACCTGATGCAGGAAATTTCCCACCTTCACAAAGCGGCGGAACTGCTCGAAAAATATGAAGGCAAGGAATGGCAGCAGGTATTGAATTCAGGCGAATTCCCCGAGCTGCTGAAATTCCACGACACCAAGGACTATGTGCGCGATGTGCTTGCAAACCAGGTCGAGCTCACCGCGGACAAGGAAGATTTCGTCAGCATCCACGACCTGCCCGAAGACCATGAATTCTTCACCTACCAGGAGAAGGTCAACGGCTCGAATATACGCGGCGTGCAAAGCCACGTCGTGATCGCGGACCATCAGAAGAACAGCAAGGACGGCGAGGACTACCGCGACGAGAAGAAAGAAAATCCGGTTCCGGGACTGAAGGACCGCAAAAAAGACAATACCACCATCGGCAGGACAAAATAAAGCGGCGATTCGTCCATATACATAACTCCCTGAAAGCAAAAAGCGGCAAATGCCGCTTTTTGTTATTTCCTTTTATTAGTATGACCCGGAAAGACAGCGCCGCTCCTGGCGCTACGGCTCCGGCTTTGCCCGAAACCTGTCCGGAATTCCGGAATAAAGGCCGCTTCCGGGGGAAATTCAACGCTGCTTTTCGCCGCGCTGCTCGAGCCTGCTGATGCTTTCCTCTTCCCCAATCACCACCAGGACGTCGCCGTCCGCGATTACATCGCCGGGCAGCGGGCTCACATTGATGGCGTTTTCAGGGCCCTTAATGGCAATGATGTTTACGCCGTATTTTTTGCGGAAATCAAGATCGATCAGCGTTTTCCCCACCCATACGGGAAGCGCCTCGATCTCGGCGATCCCATAATCGTCCGAAAGCTCGATGAAGTCAAGGATATTGGAAGAGATCAGGTTGTGCGCTACGCGGATGCCCATATCCCGCTCGGGGAATACCACCTTATCTACGCCCATCTTGTACAGCACCTTCGCGTGCACCTCGCTCTGCGCTTTCACCAGCACAAGGTCGATTCCCTGCTCCTTGCAAATAAGCGCCGCCATGATGCTCGACTGAATTTCGCCGAGGCAAACGCACGCCACGTCGAAATTGCGGATGCCGAGGGATTTCAGGGCCTGCTCGTCCGTCGCGTCCGCCTGCACGGCATGCGTCGCGAAGCTGATCGCCTGGTCCACCTTTTCCTCGTTTATGTCAATTACCAGTACGTCCGCGTCCTGGTCGACAAGCGTTTTTGCAACACTCGTGCCAAACCGCCCGAGCCCGATTACCACATATTGTTTTTTCATCATGCTTCTCCTGTCATTATCCGATCATTATCCGCTCTTCGGGATAACGTATACTGCTTACATTCTGCTTGCTCATGCGTTTTGCCACTGCCATGGATACGGTAAAGACGCCCACCCTGCCCGCAAACATCGTAATGATAATCAAAATCTGGCTGACGGGGGAAAGCGCGTGCGTGATTCCCGTGGAAAGCCCGACCGTCGCAAAGGCCGAAACCGTCTCAAACAGCAGGTCGGAAGCCGAAATATGGGATTGCTCGGTGATGCACAGCAGCATCGTGATAAACCCGACAAACACAAAGGCAATCGTGGCAATCGTAATAGCCCGCATCATCACGTCCTTGTTCATGCGGCGTTTCATCATAACGGTATCCTTTTTGCCGGTCACGATGGTCACTACCAAAAAAAGCAGCATCACCGCGGTTGTGGTTTTGATACCGCCGCCCGTACCGGACGGGGAAGCGCCGATGAACATCAGCGCCGTGGTTGCAATCTTGGATGCGGGCATCAGGTCGCCCTGCGGAATGGTCGCATAGCCTGCGGTACGCGGCGTCACAGCCTGGAACATCGCCCCAAGCACCTTGTCGGATGCGGAAACCCCTTCCGCGCCCAGCGTACGGGGATTGTTCCATTCGGCGACCAGGAAAAACAAAAATCCTGCCAGCACAAGGACGGCGGACGTAATCAAAACAATTTTCGTGTGCAGCTTCAAATGATACCGGTGCCCGAGAAGCGCCTTGCGGTAAAGCTCCACCACCACGAAAAAGCCCAGCCCGCCGATGGTAATCAGGGACATAACCGTAATGGTCACCAGCGGGTCATACGCATAAGGGACGAGGCTGTTCCCCAACCCGAACACGTCGAAGCCCGCGTTGCAGAAGGAAGAAATTGAATGGAATACGCTGTAGTAAAGGCCCCGCGCGGCCCCGTATTCCGGAACAAAGCGAATGGAGAGGAGTAGGATACCGGCGGCCTCGGCGACGGCGGTCACAATCAAAACGTTGCGCGTCATGCGCACCACGCCCTGCAAATGGGTCTCGCCCAGCGAATCCTTGATTACAATCCGGTCCTTGAGCGTAA
This sequence comes from Christensenella intestinihominis, assembly GCF_001678845.1. Lineage (GTDB taxonomy): Bacteria > Bacillota > Clostridia > Christensenellales > Christensenellaceae > Christensenella > Christensenella intestinihominis. Next base: position 334,363 of record NZ_MAIQ01000002.1, on the reverse strand, counting down.
TCCGCCTTCCGATCAGCATATACACCATGGAGGTCGCCGTCATAAACCCGATTCCGCCAAGCTGGATCAGGACCAGCATGACCATCTGCCCAAACAGGGAAAACGCCGTGCCGATCTCAAGCACGGAAAGCCCGGTCACACACACGGCCGACGTGGCGGAAAAAAATGCAGACAAAAAGCCCACCGATTCCCCCGTGGAGGAAGCTGCCGGCAGGCACAAAAGAACGGCGCCTATCAGTATCATTCCGCCGAACCCGAACACCAGTATTTCGGCGGGGTTCAGCGGCCTTTTCCGTTTCATGATCCTCAAGCCGAATACCTCGAATCAAATCTCTGTACCATTATACACCCTTTCCCGTAAAAGTACACAGGATTCCCGGGCCGCAGTAAAAAATTGTGAAAAAATTTATAATATATGGAATATTTTTCGGCTTTCATGAATATATGTTATAAACAGTCCGGCCGGGGGCCGGGGAAAGGGTGTAAAGAAATGCTAAAAGAGGCAATCGATGTATTATTGATAGACGACGACACACAGACAGCGCTTGAAATGGAGCATTTCCTCACGCAGCAGGAGGATATCCACCAGGTGAATTGCGCCTGTTCGGTACGCGAGGCGGTGGAATATTGCTCGTTATGCGCCTACGATATCGCGGTTGTGGACCTGGTGATGCCCGGCTCGGACGGCTTCAGCTTCCTTGAACATGCGGCGGAAAAAATGGAACACGCGCCGGATACGATTATCGTATCCGCAATCAGCAGTGAAGACGTAATTAAAAAATCGTTCCATATGGGGGCGAAATACTATATGATTAAGCCCTACCAGAAGGATACGCTGTACCGCCGGATGTGGGACGTCCTGCGCCTGCGCGAAGGGGAACCCTCCGGTACGGGCATGGTGGCCGGGGGAACGGTAAGCCTCGACCAGCGCATTGGGGACCTGTTTCTGCGCATGGGGGTGCCGCCCCACCTGAAAGGTTACCAATACCTGAAAGAAGCCGTAAAGCTTACCGTGCAGGACCGCATGATTATCTACAGCATCACCAGGGAGCTGTACCCGAGGATTGCGAAAACTTTCGACGTAACCTCCACAAAGGTGGAACTGGCAATCCGGCATACGGTGGAGGTAATGTACGACCGGGACCGGATGCGTCATTTACAGGAGGTTCTCGGGTTCCCGTCCAGCGTAAACAAGCAAAAGCCTACCAACGGGGAACTGATCGCGCTCATTGCCGATAAGCTTATCAGCGAAGGAAATGAATAATTATGCGCAGAATTGTTTCACATAAATGTTTCACAAAATGAATAATTGTGGATAACGTGGATAAGTTTGTGGATAACCCGGGTTCAAAAGGGGCTTTTTCTGGCGAAAAGTGAAAAGGCCTGTGGATAATGCGGATAAACATGGATGAATAATGTGCCGGTTATATGAATAAACCGGAAAAACCGGGAACATTCCCGGTATGCGGAAAAAGAATCGTTCATACGTTTTGCTTGGTGAATATGCGTACAATATGCAAATAGGAAGTCCCGGAAAATATTTCCGGGATTTTTTATAATATGTACTTGACAATAGTGTATGTCGCACAGTATAATGCAAATATAGTGTACGACACACACTATTGGAGGAAACATATTATGGAAACACCGGAAGAAATTTTGAACGGGCTATCACAGGAACTGCGGCGGGGAACCATCGTTATGTGCGTGCTGGCGCAGCTTGCCGAGCCGCGGTACGGGTATTCGCTGGTGCAGCGGCTTACGGAGGCGGGCATGCCCACCGAAGCGGGAACGCTTTACCCGCTGTTGCGCAGGCTGGAAAAGCAGGGCTTGCTTGCGAGCCAGTGGGAAACGGACGGCGCGAAGCCGCGGAAATATTACGCGATCACGCCGCAGGGAACGGAAGTATACCGGAAACTGCTTAAACAGTGGAAGGAAATGGCGGAGACGATCGAGCGGATCACGGGAGGGGAAGAGCAATGACGACGCGGGAAATGATAGAGCGCTATATTTACGACGTAGCGCGCAGGCTGCCTTCGGAGCAGCGGGAGGATATCAGCAAGGAGCTTGCGGGTCTCATCGACGACATGCTCGAAGAGCGTGCGGGAAACGGGAAGACCGAACAGGAAAATACGGAGGACGTGTTGAAGGAGATGGGCGCGCCCTACGCCCTTGCGGGAAAATACCGCGGGGATAAAAAATACCTGATCGGGCCGGAGTATTTCGAGCAATATTGGTTTGTGCTCAAAATCGTTCTGATTGCGGTAACCGTGGGAATGGTGATCGCCGCGGTTGTGCAGGGCGTGGCGTGGGTCCTCGAAACGCCGGGCATGACGCAGGCGATGATCTTTGGAAACATGGCTTCCGGCGTGGGAATGGCCGTTGCAAATGTGATTATGGGCCTTGTGCAAGGGTTTGCGTGGGTGACGATCATTTTTGCGATCATCGAGCGCTGCTCGCTGAAGGTCAACATCAAGGAAGCGGTATCGGAAGCGTGGAAGCCGCAGGATTTAAAGGACAAACCGGTTCCCACGGAAAAGGCGATCCTCAAAAAAGGGGACTCCATCGCGGGCATTGTGTTCACAGTCGCGGTGATTATCCTGTTCAACCTGCTGCCCTTCCTGATGGGATTCTGGATCGCGGGGCCGGACGGCGTGGTACATTCCATACCAATTTTTAACCTTGAAACGCTCAAAACGGTATTGCCCCTTTTAAACGCCTGCTTTGCGCTCGGAATCCTCCGCGAGGCGCTGCGCGTGGCGGCGGGCAGGCATACGGTTTGGCTGGGGGCTGCGACCACAGTGCTCAACCTGGTCGCGATGATCCTTTCGTGCATGGTGTTCTTCAACCCGGCGATCTGGAATATGGAAATCATAAACCAGGCCGCGGCAATCAACCCGGAGTTTTTCACCGTCGGGCTGGACCAGCTGAATATGTTCTTCGGTTATTTCACCCGTTACTTCGGCTGCATCCTGATTTTCGCTTTTGTGCTGGACAGCGCGACCTCGCTCTACAAAGGAATCCGCTACGGCCGGGCATAATAATATGAAAAAAGTGGAAAAGATACGGTGGGCTTACACGGAAAAGGTAGCCGTTCCAGAGGAAGAATATTGGGAGGCAAAGCGGGAGCTTTTGCCAGGGGAATTTTCAAAAACCTATGTGGGCGAGGAGCCGGGGAGGTATTACCGGTATGAGCCGCCTACGGATGCCGAGCTGAACCTGCTGCTCGCGGATTCATCGGAAAAGAACACGGCGGTCACCAAAAACATTATGCTGATTTTCCTGACCGCCGCCGCGCTGGCATTTGTTTTCCTGCTGGCCGGCTGAAACGAAAAGGGGCTGTCCGGATTCCGGGGCAGCCCCTTTTTGCAGTCCATAAATTATATATATATTTAGTATACGAGGGCTTGCCCTCCGGTACAAATTGACCCCCGGATTTACAGCAGCTCTTCAAAGCTTTTGATGTAATAGTCCGCCGCATCCTCAAGTCCGTTCTGTTCCCGAAAGGACCAGGGCTCGTACACGCCGCATGTGGAAAAGCCGCCCGCTTTCGCGCCGAGGACGCCCGTGCGGATATCCTCGAACACCATGCAGTCTGCGGGCAAAACGCCGATGCGTCCGGCGGCCAGCAGGTAAACGTCGGGGAACGCCTTGCTGCGCCCGGCCTCGCGGGACGAGGTAAACGCGTCGAACAGGCCGTATATCCCGTTATGCCGGAGGACGGGTTCGTACAAATAGGCGGTGAGCGCCGTCGCCGCGCCGATCCTCACGCCGCGTCCCTTCAGCATGCGGAGATATTCCCCCGCGCCCTCCTTGAGCCTTACTTTGTTCGCGTAAATGGAATGCGCCATCCCGTTCCACTCGGCGATCAGTTCCTCCGGCTTGTCGTCAAGGCCGAGGGTGGAAATCGCATAACCGGCCGCCTCGTCTGAAAACATAGGCGTGATGGCCTCCACATATCCTTCGGGCGCGGAAAGGTTGCGCTTTTTGAGAAACGCCCTGTTGACATCCGACCAGACATACATGGAATCGAGGAGCGTGCCGTCAAGGTCGAAGATTGCGCCTTTAAACTCCGGAAGCATTGTGCCGTCCTCCCTGTTACAGTTTTTGCTTAATAAAAATGCAGCGGGAACTTTTCCCGCTGCATTTTACCGTCATCGAATCGCGGTTCAGCCCTTCGGGCCTGCGTCCACAATGTGCTTCGGCATGTTCGGATATTTCTTTGCGAAGTTATCTTCAAACATTTTCGCCAGTTTCTTTGCAGATTCGTCGTAAGCCGCCTTGTCCGCCCACGTGTCGCGCGGGTTCATGATCTCGTCAGGAACCTCCGGGCAGCTCTGCGGAACATCTACGTTGAACACCGCGTCATGCTTGAACTCGGCATTCTCGAGCGTGCCGTTCAGGGCGGCGGTAATCATCGCGCGCGTGAATTTCAGCTTCATGCGGCTGCCGACGCCGTAGGGGCCGCCCGACCAGCCGGTGTTTACGAGGTACACCTTGGTGTTGTATTTGGCAATCTTTTCTCCCAGCATTTCCGCGTAAACGGAAGGGTCCATCGGCATAAACGGAGCGCCGAAGCAGGTGGAGAAGGTCGGCTGCGGCTCGGTAATGCCGCGCTCCGTACCCGCCAGCTTGGAAGTAAAGCCCGTTACAAAGTGGTACATTGCAGCGTTCTCATCGAGGCGGCTGATGGGCGGAAGTACGCCGAATGCGTCCGCCGTAAGGAAGATAATAACCTTCGGGATATCGCCGACGCCCGGGATTGCCGCGTTGGAAATGAAGTTTACCGGATAGCCCACGCGGGTGTTTTCCGTGAGACTGCCGTCGTTGAAGTCAGGCGTGCGCGTTTCCGGGTCGAGGATTACATTTTCCATCAGCGCGCCGAAACGGATCGCGTTGTAGATTTCCGGCTCTCCTTCGGGATCGAGGTTAATGGTCTTGGCATAGCAGCCGCCTTCAAAGTTGAAGATGCCGCGTTCGGACCAGCCGTGCTCGTCGTCGCCGATCAGCTTACGGTTCGGGTCGGCGGACAGCGTCGTTTTGCCTGTGCCGGAAAGGCCGAAGAATACGGCCGTATCGCCCGTCTCGGGGTCCATGTTTGCAGAGCAGTGCATGGGCAGGACGTCTTCTTTGGGCATCAGGAAGTTCATGACGGAGAATACGCTCTTTTTGATTTCGCCCGCATATTGCGATCCTGCGATCACAACCAGCTTCGCTTCATAGTCGATCATGATGGCGGCTTCGCTGTGTACGCCGTCCTCTTCCGGAATGCATTTGAATCCGGGCGCGGCAATGATCGTGAAATCAGCGTCGCCGTAAGAGGCCAGCTCGTCCGCGGTCGGGCGGATCAGGAGCTGGTGGATAAACAGGTTCTCGCTCGCCAGCTCGTTCACGATGCGGAACTTTTTCGTGCAGGCCGGGTCTGCGCCCGCAAAGCCGTCGAAAATAAAAATTTCACGATTTTGCAGGTAAGCGACCAGCTTGTTTTTGATCGCGTCGAATTTCTCTTTGGTAATCGGCACGTTTACGCTGCCCCAGGCAATGTCGTCGTGAACGCCGGGGGTGTCGACAATAAATTTGTCCTTAGGCGAACGTCCCGTATATTTTCCCGTGGTCACCGTCAGCGCGCCCGTGTCGCTCAGTACGCCCTCGCCCCTTCTCAACGCCGCTTCCACCAGCAAAGCGGGGGACAGGTTGCGGTGAACTGCCGTGGGATTCAGTATCCCTAATTTTTCCAGACCGTAAGTCTCCATCGTATACCTCCTAAAATATGTTTTAAATAATAATTTTGTGCAATTCAGAAACCACCCGAAAGCGGTATGGAATACAATTTGAACGTACCCCATATTATAAGTATTCTATAAATACCCCTTTAATCCTTCTTGAAAATAAAAAAAGTTGTGAAATTTTTTACAATATCTGAAAAATTAGTTTTGCAATCTCGCAGAATTGGGCGGGAGAAAGCTCCTGCGCCCTTGCATTCGGGTCGATTTTGCAGGATTCCAAAATTGATTTTGCGTCGCCCTTTGCAAGAGGCTTGAGGTTATTGTAGATGGTCTTGCGGCGCATGGAAAAGGCCGCGCGCACCACCGCCGCATATTCGGCGCGGGGAACGTCGCAGGCGGGATGCGAAAGCTCCATGCGGATAATTGCGGAGTCCACGTCCGGCGCGGGATAAAAGCAGCTATGGGATACGGTGAACAGTGTCTCCGGCTGCGCGAAATACAGGCAGGACGCGGTCAGCGCGCCATAATCCGTGTCTCCCGGCCGGGCGGAAAGACGCTCCGCCACCTCCTTCTGCACCATTGCCGTAACAGAGCGCACGGGCGCGCCGCTTTCCAAAACATGCATAAGGATTTTGCTTGTAATATAGTAGGGCAGGTTGCCGCATACGTGGAAGGGCGCGCCGCCGAAATATTGCCCGCACAGGCTGCGGAGGTCGCATTTCAGGATATCCCCTTCAAGGACCGTAACGTTTGAAAGCCCGGCGAGCGTCCGTTCGTGCAGGGCCAGCAGACCGCGGTCAATCTCTATTGAAACCACCTTTTTTGCGCGCGTGCAAAGCGCCCGCGTAAGCGCGCCGAGGCCGGTGCCGACCTCAAGCACAAAATCTCCGGGCGCAAGCCGCATACTGTCCGCGATTTTCTGTACGATGTTTTCATCGCACAGGAAATTCTGCCCGAATTTTTTCAGCGGGGAGAGTCCGTTTTCTGAAAGCAGCTGCGCAATCTCGCGCGGGGATGTAATGTTCATAACAATTCCTTCCTATTTGTCTCCGGCAAGCAATAGATAACAAGGAATCCGCAAAAATGAAGGAATACGTCGTTCACATCAATTAATGATCGGCGAAGCCGATTCCAAATCTATTACTTATTAACTATTATCTATCTTCCGGTCCCTGTTTCAACAAAAAAAGCGGCGGGCCCTGCCCGCCGCCATACGGTCCTGTTATCCGATCACATAAACCATAGCGCTTGTGCGGCCGAAATTGTTGCATACGTCGTCGTTCGGCTGGTCGCCCATGTAAATATCAACGACGTTGCCGCCCATGCCGCCGCGGTCCTCCACGACAAATTCGCCGTAGCCTTCAATGTAAATCCGCGTCCCCAGGGGAAGCGAGTTGCACGCGACCGTCCTGCCCGCCGCAGGATATGTGCCGGACGAGGTCTTGCTGCCGCTGTTGCAGAAGGAACAATACGCGGTCAACTGCATTTTCATGCCCTTGCTGCCATTGAGGTCCGTATCGTCCGATTTGCTGCCGGACGACGAGGAAGAGGACGAGGATGAACCGCTGCTGCCTTTCGACGAACTGCCGCTGCTGCTCTTCGACGAGCTTCCCGACGAACCGGAACTCTTCTTAGTCGTCGTCTTTTTCGTGGTTTCCTTTGGCTTTTCCGGCTCGACGTAAGTGCCGATCGCCATTACTTGGTCAACAGGCTGCTGCACCACGTCTTCCGAAATGGAATCCTGGGAAATCAGCACGCCGTTCTTGTAAATCTGTTTATAGGTGATGCGCAAAACGCCTTCCTGGCCCGCCTGCACAATGTCGTGCTCGCCCTTTGGCATGGTGGGGTCTTCCTTGGTGGTGTTGTCAAAGGGAATCGCCTGGTCCTCCGTCGTTTCCTGCGTCGTCACCACAATATGGTCAATGGTCATGCCCGAACGGACGATGGTGTCGGGCGAGGGATATACCTCGTCGTTTTCCGCGGGAACAATCCCAGCCTTGTCAAGCGCATCCTGCACGGTGTGCCCGGCGACAATGCTCACCTGGGTTTCCGTCCCGTTGCTCTTTATCGTAATCGGCACCGCGCGGTAAATCGTAATGGTCTGTCCCTCATATAAGGGCGCGCTGAGCTCTGTGGATACCACGTCCTCTTCATCCAGCGCCACCGCGTTGTCCTCGAGGAATTCGCCCACCGTCTGGGCTGTGGTCTCACACTGCAGCTCGCGGCCGTTGTCAATCAGGGTAATCGGCGTGCCGGGCTTGGCGAATGTTGTCTGTACCGTAATCAACGAAACGGCAACCACCGCGATACACACGAGTGAGGTCGTCCGAAGAAGCTTGTCCTGCAAAAAACCGCCCTGCTTTTTGCGGTTGTTTCTGTCCGAGCGCAGCACCCTGCCGCCGCCGTCCTGCCTGCCGGTCTCCTGCTTTGCGGAAACGCGCGCTTTCACACACGAATCCTTGGGCCGTTTTACACGGAACGCGCCAAGGGAAGAAAGCAGGCCCGCCAGCTTGCCGGGCGTCCTGCCTGCCGGGCGCCTCCGCCTTGTTACGGGCGGCAGCTCGTCATCGGATGCAGAGCGGCGGTCCGCCGTATAAAGAATCCGGTTATATTTTGTTTCAGGATGGACCGAAAGGTCGATATCCTTTTTGTGCTTTCCAAAAGGCATAAATTTCCTCCGTCTTTTTTATGGAATTGCTCCATTCCACAAAACGTATGCATATTATACCCCCAAAAGGCCAAAAAGTCAAACGGGCGGAAATGCCATAAAATGGCTTAATGAAGCTGTTTTTCGGGAAAACAGGCTGCCTGCGGAACACACGTATGAATAAAATGTAACGTTTTTGCAATTATTACGAAATAATAGTATAATAAGACAAATTATGCCGATATCAAACGATGCGTCAGGAAAATGAAATGAAAAAGAAACTTCTTATTTATATGCTGGTGTTCCTTCTTTTGCTCGTGTTTGCGGGAACGGCGCTCACGGGCTGCGCCACACTCGCGGACAGCGCCGACAGTGTGGGCAGCGCTTTTGTCGGGAAGCTTGTCGCGCGGGATTATTCGGGCGCGTTCGATTATGTGTACGTGCTCACCTCGGACGTAAATACCCGGGATGAATTTGCGGCGCGGTTTTCCAATATTTACGACGCGCTGGAAATCTCGGATGTGCGGCTCGTGTCGCGCAGCGTGGAGCCGGTCTCGGAAAACGAATATGAACTCAAATATACGCTTGCGCTCACCAGCAAAATCCTCGGCGTGCTCACCTATGATTACTCCGCCGATATCGTCGCGGGACCGCAGGGCTATACGGTGCTGTACACCCCAAGCCTCATCCTGCCCATGCTCGAGGAGGGCGATAAGGTGCGCGCTACCTCGCAGGAGGGCGCGCGGGGGGAAATTTTCTCCGCGGACGGCGCGGTGCTCGCGAAAAACGATTATGCGGACAGCGTATATATCGACCTTGAAAAGAGCCCGGATATTGAAGCGGTCAAATCCTTCCTTGCGGCGGATTTCGGCGCGGACCCGGAAACCATCCAAAAAAAGTATGACAATGCGGTTGAAAAAGCGTATCCGGTCGAGGTGCTGCTTTCCTATCCTAAGGGAACCGTCACGGACGAACAAAAAGAGGCGATTGCGGGCATAAACGGTCTTGGCTTCGACGACTCCCGTTTTACGCCCATCCGCTATTATCCACTGAAGGACGATGCGGCGCATATCATCGGATATATGGGTTCGCCGTCCGAAGAACAGCTTGCGGCAAGCGAAGACCTCTCGGAGTATTCCACGGTAGGGAAATCGGGCCTCGAAATGCAGTACGAGGATACCCTGCGCGGCAGCGACGGGCGGATTATCTATATTGAAGACGAAAAGGGAAACGTAAAGCAAACCCTGTTCGAGGACGAAAAAACGGACGGGCAGAATATCGAGCTTTCCATCGACTCAAAAACCCAGGAACGCGCTTATACGCTGATGGCGTCGAACCTCGTGGACGGGCAGAGCGGCGCGGCTCTCGTGATGGATTACACCACGGGCGCGGTGGAGGCGATGGTCTCCTATCCGTCGTTCGACAATAATCTGTTCAATTTCCCGCTCGACGAGGGAACGTGGAACTACTATAACGATGACGACGACCATCCGCTCATCAACCGCGCGACCCAGTCGGCGTATATGCCGGGCTCCTCGTTCAAGCCGTTTTCCTCCCTTCCCGCCATTGAAGCGGGAATCCTCGACGCCGATTCCGTTCCCGGAATCACTAAAAAGCCGCCGCATTCCGAGGGAAACGACAGCGATTCCTACAGCTGGACGCCGGACGTCGAGGGCTGGCATTCACGGCCGATTTATTCCAAGACCGTTGCGGAGTCGCCGTATAATTATGAAATGGCAATGAAGTCGTCCGATAATATCTTTTTCGCGTATTACGCCCTGCAAGCGGGGGTCGATCCGTTTAAATCCTATCTGGAAAAAATCGGGATCGGCGAAGCGCCGCAGTTTGAACTGCCGGTTACAGCGTCCAGTATGTTGAGCCAGTCCGAGGACGAGGTCGACTGGTTGGACTGGCTGGCCCGCACGGGCTACGGCACGGGTGAGCTTGTAATCACGCCGCTCCAGCTTGCGTGTATGTACACGGGGATTGAAAACGGCGGAACTATGATGAATCCAACGATTGTGAGGCGCACCTTTACCATTGAGGGGGAAGACGAAACGGAAACGACGGTCAGTGAAACGGCCCCGTCCGCGTTCCGGGAAGGCACGATGAGCCAGAAAGCAATCGACATGATTAAACCGGCGTTAAAGCGCGTAATGGTGAACGGTACGGGCGCGCCGGCCGGCCTTGGCGGCAGCGACGTCATCGGCAAAACGGGCACCGCGCAGGTGGGCGCCAATAATTCGCGCGAGGTCAACTGGATCATCACTTTAAACCAGGAGGACGGGAAGCTGTACCTCGTGGTCGTGGAAACGGATACCGACGAGGGCTCCAAGCCCAAAATTGCCATCCTGCGCGGCATGGTGGACGAAAACGCCTATTCGCAGATGCTGACGGGCCTTAGCGGCGGCAGCGACGATACCAGTAGCAGCGATGATACCAGCGGCGGTGAAGAATAAATACTACATTTAAAAAAGCGGGAACCGCATCTGCGGTTTCCGTTTTTGTTTCAGGGCAGGGAACGCGCTGTGTTTTATTCCCCAAGCGTGAACAGCCACGAACATGCGCACGTGTCGTCCGTGATCTCCGGGTAACAGCTCACGCACTTGCAGGTAATCCGCGGGTCAATGGTGCGGGCAAACCCGGCATATTCAATTTCTCCCACAGGCTTGCACGGATGGAATTCCATGTTTTTCCGGGAACGGGCATTCTGCACCCGGCAGGAAAGGGTGCGGTATAAAAGCGTATTGCCCTCGATGACGGCTTCATCCTCGTTGATGTTTGCGTAAAAACGAAGGGAGAGCGCTTTTTTCAGGCCCTCGAGCCCCGCTTTTTCCGGGAGCTCCAGGAATTGCTTGATGCGGCGCGCCTCGATTACGGTAAACCGTTCCCATGCCCGCGCGTCGTGCAGCATGGCCTCGTCCATACCGAGCTTGTGTTCGACCGACTGGAACCATACGCCGTCGAGCGCCAGCCAGTTTTTGGAATAAAGCCCCACCAAATGAATCAGCTGTTCCTTCGATAAATCGTCCAGTGCCTTGTTATGCTTCATAAAAAATCCTTTCCAAAAATCAAAAAGCGGCGCGGTACGGAATCCGCCGGCTTTTTGGTGCCGACTGAGCCCTGGGCCGCGCCGCCTTTATTTCAGGTTAATACTTCCGGTTCTTTTTGAACGCCTTGGCGAACAGGATAAAAACAACAAACTGAACGGCGCAGGCCGCAATCGCAAAAATGCGGATGGCCCATTGCACGCCCATATCCATATCCGGCGCTTTCAGCGTGAAGAACAGGAGGGAAATTGCCGTTACCAGGACGGCGCTCGTCACGATGAGGGTGATCCCCCATTTTTTTTCGCTCATGTTAAATCACGCGCACCTTGATGACGCCCTCGATGCCCGTAATCTCATCCACCGCCTCCTGCGAAATTTCGTGGTCAAGGTTCAGCACCGTATATGCGATATCCCCGCGGGATTTATTGGCCATATCCGCAATGTTAAGGCCATATTTCGCAATCGTATTGGTAATCTGCCCAACCATGTTCGTGAGGTTTTTATGGATGATCGTCACGCGCACCGTATCGGAAGGCGGGACAATGCATTCGGGCATGTTGACGGAATTGACGATCGTGCCCGTTTCAAAGAAGTCGCGCATCTGCTTTGCCGCCATCACCGCGCAGTTTTCCTCGCTCTCGGGCGTGGACGCGCCGAGGTGCGGGATTGCGAGTACGTTCGGATGCAAAAGCATATCGTCGTCCGGGAAGTCCGTGACATATTTTTTCACCTTGCCGCTTTCCATCGCGTCGAACAGGGAAGTCGTTTTCACGAGGCCGCCGCGCGCAAAGTTGAGGATAATTACCCCGTCCTTCATTTTGGAAAATTCGGGCGTGCTCAAAAAGCCCTTTGTTTTATCGTTCTGCGGAATGTGCAGGGTAATGAAGTCCGCCTTTTCAAGCAGCTCGTCCAGCTTTTCCGCCTTGTGCGTATACATGGAGATGGACCAGGCCCTGTCCACCGACAGGAACGGGTCGTAGCCAATGACGTTCATGCCAATGGCGGAAGCCGCGTTGGCGACCATAATGCCGATTGCTCCAAGGCCGATCACGCCGAGGGTCTTGCCCTTGACCTCGCCGCCCACGAACTGGCCCTTTCCTTTTTCCACCAGTGCGGCAACGCCGTCCTGGCCCTTTAAGGTCTTGGCCCAGTCATATGCTTCGGGAAGGTTGCGCGATGCGGAGATCATCGCCCCGATCACCAGCTCCTTCACGCCGTTTGCGTTCGCGCCGGGCGTGTTGAATACCACAATGCCCTTTTCCGTGCACTGGTCGATCGGGATGTTGTTCGTGCCCGCGCCCGCGCGCGCAATGGCAATGGTGTTTCCTGAAAAATCCATGCCGTGGCAGTCCGCGCTGCGTACGATGAATCCCTCGCTGTCGTCCTCCAGGTGGGACGATACGTTGTAATTCTCCTTCGGAAGGTAGTCATAAATCACGGGCGATATTTTATTCAGCTTTTTAATTGTATGCATAACATTGCTCCTATCTTGCGTCGCAGCGCGCCCCTTTCGTTCGTTTCCACACTTCGGGAATCTCACCTTGCGGGCAACTGCTCCTTTTCCCCAAACGACTCGTTCGCTTCGCTCTTTCGGGCCGTTCGGGGGCTCCTTGCACTAGCGGGTTTGCTTCCGGCCGGGGTTCATATGCCCAGGCCCAGACGCCGCTTACCTGTGCTTTGCTTCAAATTCCGCCATAAACGCGATCAGGCTGCGCACCCCGTCCTCGGGCATCGCGTTATAGATACTCGCGCGCATGCCGCCCACGCTGCGGTGGCCCTTGAGGTTCACAAGGCCCGCCTTTTTCGCTTCGGCAACGAACTCCTTGTCAAGGTCCGCGTCGCCCGTTACAAACGGCACGTTCATCATCGAACGGTCCGCGCCCTCGACGGTCGCGCTGAAAAGGGAGGAATTGTCGAGGAAGTCATACAGCATCGCCGCTTTTTCCCGGTTGATCTTTTCCATTTCGGCAACGCCGCCCAGCTTTTTCAGGTTTTTGAACACCAGTCCCGCGATATAAATCGCATAGGTGGGGGGCGTATTGAACATGGAACCATTGTCGGCATGCGTCTTGTAACGCAGCATCGTGGGGATATCCTCCGGCGCGTTTTCCACAAGGTCCTTGCGCGCGATCACAATGGTCACGCCCGCAGGCCCGATGTTTTTCTGCGCGCCCGCATAAATAAGGCCGTAATCCGCCACGTTGATTACTTCGGAGAGAATGCAGGAGGACATATCGGAAACAAGCGGAAGGTTCCCCACCGGGGGAAGCTTCGTATACTTCGTTCCATAAATTGTGTTGTTGGAAGTAATGTGTACATAATCCGCGTCCGGCGTAAACATATCCGCCGAAAGCTTGGGGATGTAAGAGAACGTCTTATCCTCAGAGGATGCGACAACGTTCACCTCGCCGAACTTTTTCGCTTCGGCAATCGCTTTTTTCGACCACTGGCCCGTATTCACCGCGTGGACCTTTTTGTATTTTGTCATCAGGTTCATGGGAACCATGGCAAACTGCATCGACGCGCCGCCCTGTAAAAACAGTACGTCATAGTTGTCCGGGATATCGAGCAGCTCGCGCAAATCCGCCTCGGCGGTGTCGATAATGTTCTGGTATTCGGCGCTGCGGTGGCTCATTTCCATCACGTTCATGCCGCTTTCGCCATACGAAATGAAGTCTTTTTGCGCCTGTTTCAGCACATTCATGGGCAGGCACGCGGGGCCGGCCGAAAAGTTGTACACTCTTTCTTCCATTGCTTTTGACCTCCTAAAAATTGAAGGACAGGCCACGGCGTTTCCTGTGCCGCTCTGTCCAAAATATCATATACAACTATCATTATAATATGGGAAGGCCGCATTTTCAATACTTAAGGTAGAATGCACACGTGTGGCGTGCCCCTCCCGGCGCCCGCGGAACGGATACGGACGGATACATTTTCCGGCGGCGCGGGCCGCGGGGTTAAAATTTCCCAAAACAAACTGAATTTGTGGATGGAATGGTATATAATAAATAAGTAATAGGGAATAGTTAATTAAGTAATAGGAAATAGTTAATAATGAATAATTAAGGGATCGGCTGCGCCGATGAATAAACCCGTCCGCAGAGCGTACTCCATAATTTTTCATTTGAAAAAAGACCGAAGGGAGCGAGATTTTGGATTTATTTTCCGCAAACGGCAATATGGAAAAAAGCGCCCCCCTCGCGGACCGGATGCGTCCGCGGACGCTCGACGAGTTCCTGGGGCAGGAGCATATCGTAGGGAAAAATACGCTGCTTCGCCGCGCGATCGAGGCGGATAAGCTTGGTTCGTGTATTTTCTGGGGCCCGCCCGGGTGCGGGAAAAGTACCCTCGCGGCAATTGTCGCCCATACCACGGGCAGCGATTTTTATAAGCTCAACGCGGTTACCAGCGGCGTGAAGGACGTGCGCGAGGTAATCGACCAGGCGGAGGGGAATCTTAAAATGTACGGGCGGGAAAGCTTCCTGCTCCTCGACGAGTGCCACCGCTGGTCAAAGTCCCAGTCCGACAGCGTCCTCCCGGCAATGGAAAGCGGCGTCATCAAGCTGATTGGCTCCACCACGGAAAACCCCATGGCCGCGATGACAAGCGCAATCGTTTCGCGCTGCCGTTTATTTGAATTCTACGCGCTCGGCGAGGAAGACGTGAAAAAAGCAATCTTCCGCGCGGCGGAGGACGAAGAGCACGGCTTTGGCAATATGGAGCTTACAATCGACATGGAAGCGGCGGCCCACTGGGCGTCCGTCTCCAACGGCGACATCCGCAGCGCCCTCAATGCGCTCGAGCTCGCGGTGCTCACGACGAGTCCCGATAAAAAGGGGCGGGTGCATATCACCCTTGAAATTGCGGAACAATCCATCCAGCAGCGCGCCGTCAGGATGGACGACAACGAATATTACGATATGCTGTCCGCGTTCTGCAAGTCCCTGCGGGGCAGCGACAGCGACGCGGCGCTTTTCTGGTTTGCGCGCATGATCTATGCGGGGGTCGACCCGCGCGTGCCCGTGCGGCGGATGATCGCGCACGCCTCAGAGGATGTGGGCCTCGCGAACCCAAGCGTTTTGAACCAGTGCGTGGCGGCGATGCAGGCCCTCGAATTCAACGGCATGCCCGAGGCGCGCCTCAACATTGCGCAGGCGATTATTTACCTGTGCGAATCGCCCAAGAGCAACAGCGTGCTGCTCGCGGTCGATTCGGCGGCAAAGGCCGCGCGCGAAGCGTCCCGGCAGGATGTGCCCGCCTATTTGCAGGATACGAATTTTGAAAAGGCGAAGCACGAAAAAAAGGGCAAGGATTATAAATACGCGCACGATTACCCGCGGCATTACGTGCAGCAGCAATACCTGCCCGACGAACTGAAGGACAGCGTGTTTTACCGTCCCTCCATGCAGGGCTACGAGCAAAAGGTGCACGAATACCGCCGGTTTATCGGAAAAGAAAAAAAGCCCGAAAAATAACGGATAAAATTTGCTTGGTTGATTTCCCCCCGAAAGTGTTTTAAGATAGGGAATAGATTACCAAACTTGCTCGGTATCATATACGGGCGGCTATTGGCATGGAGGCGCCGGCTTGAAACCACACGAAAACAAATCTGAAAAAGAATTGCTCCGGACAATCGAGGCGCTGGAGAAAGAAATAAAGGAACGCCGGGAATATGATTCCCTGACCGGATTATATAACAAGGAAACCTTCTACGGGAAGACCAGGGAACTACTGGAAAAAGACGGGGAAACAAGCTACGCGATCGTCTGCCTTGATATCCAGCATTTCAAGCTGATTAACGACCTTTGCGGGACGGAAGCGGGCGACCGCCTCCTTCGTTACATGGGGGAAAAGATTGGAAGCCAGGCTGTTTCAAAGGCGGGAATCGCCGGGCATATCACGGCGGACGTATTTGTCGCCTGCACGGCGGCGCACGAAGGGCTTGCGGAATCCATAGAAAATATGGCGGCCGACTGGCTCAGGCAATACCCGCTCGAAATGGAAATCATCCCGGCAATCGGCATCTACCGCATCCATG
Source organism: Christensenella intestinihominis (assembly GCF_001678845.1). Lineage (GTDB taxonomy): Bacteria > Bacillota > Clostridia > Christensenellales > Christensenellaceae > Christensenella > Christensenella intestinihominis. Next base: position 317,902 of record NZ_MAIQ01000002.1, on the reverse strand, counting down.
ACAGGACGCTTCCCGTCAGCCTGATGTGCGACCGCGCAATCCTTGCCGCAAAATCGGTCAAGGGAAATTATATGCGCCATACGGCGGAATACCATACCGGCCTGATGAATTCCATCATAGAGGAGCAGGATATTTTTGATTCGGCCGAGCACGCCCTCCAAAATAAAGAATTCCACATCTATATCCAGCCAAAATGCGATATCCGCAATGGAAAAATTGTAGGTGCGGAAGCGTTGGTGCGCTGGATTCGCCCCGGGAAGGGCCTGCTTCCGCCCGATTCGTTTATCCCGGCGTTTGAAAAAAACGGCTTTATTGTAAAGCTGGACGCCTATGTGTGGGAAGAAGTGTGCGTCCTGTTGCGCAACTGGATAGACGCGGGCAATACGGCAATCCCGATTTCCGTAAATGTTTCCCGCAAAAGTCTTTATGAAAATAATTTTTATGATTTTATCGCCGGTCTCGTCCGGAAATACCGCCTTGAACCCAAATTGCTTGAACTTGAAATTACGGAAACCGCATACACGGAGAACCTCGAACAAATCCTCGAAGTGGTCGGCAGGCTGCGCGCGGCGGGCTTTACGGTTCTGATGGACGACTTTGGGAGCGGATATTCCTCGCTCAACATGCTCAAAGACATTAATGTAGACGTCCTCAAGATCGATTTGCGCTTTTTGCAGAAGATGAACGGGCAGGACCAGCGGAGCCAAAATATCATCGAATCCGTGGTCCGCATGGCCAAGTGGCTGAAGCTGAGCGTGGTTGCGGAAGGTGTGGAGACGGCCGAACAGGTGAATTTCCTGATGGGCGTCGACTGCCGCTATGCGCAGGGCTATTATTTCTATAAGCCCATGCCCAGTGAAGATTTTGAAGCCCTGCTCCTCACCGGCGGCAGTGTCGACTATAATGGAATCGTGTCCCCGGGCGAGAGGGGAATCACCTTTGAAAGCCTGTTCCAGTCCGGCATGATGTCAAAAAAGCTCCTCAACAACATCCTCGGCGGCGTGGCGCTTTATCAGTATTACAATGGAAATCTATCCATTATCCGCGTGAACGACGGCTACTACCGGATCACCGGCTGCAATCCCGAAATGCTGCGGGTGAAGGGGCAGCATATCCTTGACCGCGTGCCCGAGGAAGACCAGCCGATTGTGCGCGATGCGCTCCGGCGGGCGAAGGAAGACCCGTCCCAGGGGGTGGAAATACAGTTCCGCAGGCGTAGGCTGTGCGGGACCCTGATGTGGATGCATATGCGGCTTTTTTACCTGTCCGAATCGGACGGACGGGAAATTTATTATGCGTCCATCAACGATATAACGCAGCGCAAGGAAGCGGAAGCGCAGCTCAGGCAGTCGGAAGAGCTTTACCGCAGGGCAATGCTCTCCACAGGCCGCATCCCCTTTATGTTCGACGTGGAAAAGCGGAGTATCGTTTATGACGAAACCCAGTCGGTCATGGGGGATTCGGACAGGCTCATCTCCGGCCTGCCGGAAAGCCTGATGGAAGCGGGCGCGGTGGTGCCCGAGCATATGCAGCGCCTGCATGATTTTTTCTATGACGTAATCAACGGGAAACCGAATTCCACACAGGAAGCCCTGCTGCGCCTCAAGGACGGCTCCTACGGCTGGCGGCGCGCGTCCATGACCACGATTTTCGACCAATTCGGCACGCCGGTAAAGGCCTTCGGCGTGCTCGAGGACATCACGTACGAGCACGACCTCGAGGAACGGCTGCGCCAGGGAGAAAAACAGCTTTCCGACCTGAAAGCGGAAAACCAGATGGCGGCAATTTCGCTCCTCAATAAAATAGCGATTTGCGGCCTTATCGGCGGCTACTGCGAAGAAAATTTCCCGCTTTATTTTATCAACGACGAAATGCTGCGTCTCATGGGCTATGATTCCCATGAAGATTTTATAGAGCATACGGGCGGCTTTGTGGGGAATACAATCCATCCGGACGATGCCGCCCGCGTCGGGCGGGAACTCGGGACCGATTATTACGAGGGACAGGAATACAGCGTACAATACCGTACGCTCAGGAAAGACGGAAGCTTTTTCTGGACGCTCGACAAGGGGCGCGTCGTGGAAGCGGAAGACGGCAGGCTCGCCATCCTCAGCGTATGTATCGACCTTTCGGACCAGCAGCAGGCCGGGGAAAAGGAAGGGCGGCCGTAGCGCGCTGCAAAACGCCCCGGTTTTCCCCTTTACAAAGCGCGGCTTGTGCAATATAATGGTGAATACCGGAAAAATAAAGAATCCGGCGCAGGACCGGCAAACGTTTTTTAAAGTGGCCCACACAGCGAGCGGGAGATGGTGGAAGACCCGCGGCAACGCTTTTTAAAATTATCACGCGTCCGCACATGCGCCGCGCGTCCCGCGCGTTACAGCGGGAATGAGCGTCCCGCCGCGCAATCCTTGCGCACGGGAAATTCAGGTGGTACCGCGTATAAAAACGTCCTGACTTGGTCAGGACGTTTTTTAATGAATAAGGAATAGGTAATAAAGGATATGAGTACCGGAGTGATTGATAAATCTTTTGATTTTGCAATAAGGATTATCAAACTATATCAATACCTCTGCCAAAATAAACAAGCATACACGTTGGCAAAACAAATCCTGAAAAGCGGTACGAGTATTGGGGCCAACCTGCGGGAAGCAAAGTATGCACAGAGCAGAATGGATTTTATATCGAAAAATTCAATTGCGCTCAAAGAAGCGGCAGAAACGGAATATTGGCTTGAATTGCTGTTTATGACAGGCTATATCGGTGAAAAGCAGCACGCAAGCTTGAAAAACGATTGCTCTGAATTAATCAAAATGCTGACCGCAATTGTAAAAACAACAAAGCAAAAGGAATAATTGTCGCGAAGCGACACATTCTCTATTCTCTGTTACTTGTTAATTATTACTTGATTACTTATCGACCGAAAGGAGATAAACGATGTACAAAAAAGTTCCTACCGATTTAAAATTTGGCGACCGCGAGCTGGAGGTCCTTAACTTCTGGCACGAAAACAAAATATTCGAGCAGAGCATGAAGGAGAACGAAAACGGCCCCCAGTTCACCTTTTACGACGGCCCGCCGACGGCCAACGGCAAGCCGCATATCGGGCACATCCTCACGCGTTGCATCAAAGACCTGATCCCGCGTTATAAGACCATGCAGGGCTATAACGTCCTGCGCAAGGCGGGCTGGGACACGCACGGCCTCCCGGTGGAGCTCGAGGTGGAAAAAATGCTCGGCCTCGACGGGAAAGAGCAGATCGAGGAATACGGCGTGGAGCCGTTCATCCAGAAATGCAAGGAATCCGTGTGGAAATACAAGGGCGAGTGGGAAAAGATGTCCGACCGCGTCGGCTATTGGGCGGATATGGACGATCCATACATCACCTATGACAACGACTATATCGAGTCCGTCTGGTGGTCGTTAAAGGAAATCCACAAAAAAGGCCTGCTCTATAAGGGCCATAAAATCGTGCCCTACTGCCCGCGCTGCGGCACGGCGCTCTCCTCGCACGAGGTCGCGCAGGGCTATAAGGACGTGAAGGAAACGTCCATCTTTGTGCGCTTCAAGGTGCGCGGCGAAGACGCGTATTTCCTCGCGTGGACGACGACCCCGTGGACGCTTCCGTCAAACGTGGCGCTGTGCGTGAACCCGAATGAGGAATACGTGCTCGCGCAGGATAAAAACGGCGACCAGTATTACCTCGCGAAAGCGCTGTGCGAAAAGCTTCTCGGCGAAGACGCGCATATTGTGAGCAAGTTTACGGGCAAAGAGCTCGAGTTCAAGGAATACGAACCGCTGTTCGATTTTGCGCATCCGGACGAAAAGGCGTGGTATATCACGTGTGATACGTATGTAACGCTTACGGACGGCAGCGGCATTGTCCACATTGCGCCCGCGTTCGGCGAGGACGACGCGAACGTCGGCAGGAACTACGGCCTTCCGTTCGTGCAGCTTGTAAAGCCGGACGGCACCATGTCGAAAGAGACCAAATGGCCGGGCGTGTTCGTGAAAAAGGCGGACAAGCTGATTATTGAAGATTTAAGGGACCGCGGCCTGCTCTTTGCGGAAATGCCGTACGAGCACAGCTATCCCTTCTGCTGGCGGTGCGATACGCCCCTCATCTATTACGCGCGCAGCACGTGGTTCATCAAAATGACCGAGCTGCGGGATAACCTGCTGAAAAACAACGCCAGCGTCAACTGGCTGCCCGAAAACATCCGCGACGGGCGCATGGGCAATTTCCTTGAAAACGTCATCGACTGGGGAATCTCCCGCGAACGGTATTGGGGAACGCCCCTCCCGGTGTGGACGTGCGGCTGCGGCCATGTCCATGTGGTCGGCTCGCGGCAGGAGCTGCGCGATATGGCGGAGCAGGACGTGCCCGAAGATATCGAGCTGCACAAGCCGTTCCTCGACCCGATTACATTAAAATGCCCGGAATGCGGCGGCTCCATGCACCGCGTGCCCGAGGTCATCGACTGCTGGTACGACAGCGGCTCCATGCCCTTCGCCCAGTGGCACTATCCCTTTGAGCATAAGGAAGAGTTCGAGAGCCACTTCCCGGCGAACTTCATCAGCGAGGCGGTCGACCAGACGCGCGGCTGGTTCTATACCCTGCTTGCCATCGGCACGCTGATTTTTGACAAAGCGCCCTTTGAAAACTGCATCGTGCTCGGCCATGTGCAGGATAAGGACGGCCAGAAGATGAGCAAGCATAAAGGCAACGTCGTCGACCCGTGGAGCGTGCTCGATAAACAGGGCGCGGACGCGGTGCGGTGGTATTTCTATTCGGCGAGCGCGCCGTGGCTGCCCTCGCGTTTTTACGACGAAGCGGTCAGCGAAATGCAGCGCAAATTCATGGGAACGCTGTGGAATACGTACGCATTCTATATCCTCTATGCGGATATCGATAAATTCGACCCGACGAAATACAAACTGAATCCCACGAACATCATGGATAAGTGGGTGCTGTCCCGCCTCAATTCGCTCGTGAAATCGGTGACGGACGACCTCGACAACTACCGGATCGTGGAACCGTCGCGCGACTTAAATAAATTCGTGGACGAGCTTTCCAACTGGTATGTGCGCCGGTGCCGCGACCGCTTCTGGGGCAGCGGCATGGAGCAGGATAAAATAGACGCCTACATGACGCTCTATACGGTGCTCGAGACGCTCACGCGCCTGCTTGCGCCCTTCACGCCGTTCATGACGGAGAGCATCTACCAGAACCTCGTGCGCACCAATGATAAAAACGCCCCGGTGTCGGTGCATCTCTGCAAATGGCCGCAGGCGGACGCGGCGCTCATGGATGCGCAGCTTGAACGCGATATGGACGCGGTTTTGAACGTGGTGAACCTCGGCCGCGCGTGCCGTAACACGGCGAATATCAAGAACCGCCAGCCGATTGCGAAAATTTTTGTCTCCGGCATCGACCACCTGGACGAAACCTTCCTCGACGTGATCCGCGGGGAACTCAACGCAAAAGAGGTCGAGCTCGGCGCGGCCGCGGCGGAATACATCACCTACAACGTGAAACCGCAGATGCGCACGCTGGGGCCGAAATACGGCAAGCTGCTCGGCGGCATCCGCGCGCATCTCGCGCAGGCGGACGGCATGCTCGTGGTCGGCACTGTCAGGGGCGGCGCGGCCTATGAGTTCGAGGTAGACGGAAACAAGGTTTCCCTGATGGAAGAGGACGTGCTGGTCGAACCCGCCCAGCGCGAGGGCTTTGTCGCCGAAACAAGCGGCGATTTTGCGGTTATTATCGATACGACGCTGACCCCCGGGCTGATCGAGGAAGGCAACGTGCGCGAGCTGATTTCCAAAATCCAGACGATGCGCAAGGAAGCGGGCTTCGAGGTGACGGACAAAATCGAGCTCTACGCCAAAGATAACGACAAAATCACCGCCATCATGGAAAACAATGAAGACCAGATTCTCAGCGAAGTCCTTGCCTGCGGCGTGCAGTACGGCACAACGGAAGGCTACGAAAAGGAATGGAACATCAACGGGGAAAAGGTTACCCTCGGCGTGAAAAAGGCATAAACGAGGCCCCGGCCTATCATTCTTAAAAGTCAGGATTTTTCCTGGTTTTGGAATGGAAAACAGGACGCAGCCATGTTATAATGACCCAAAAGGAAAGGGAAGGGACTTGCTATGGCGGGAACGAATCTGGACGATATCATGGAAGCAATCATGGGCATGAATGAAAAGATGGATGTCAAATTTGAACAGACGGACCAAAAAATCGATGCCCTGCGCATGGAAATGAACCTGAAATTCGATTTGATCGAGAGCAAGATCGACGAGCGGACGACCAGCAGGATTGTAACGCTCGAGCGCGAGATGGAAGTCGTCAAGCATACCCTAAAAGAGACCCTTGCCGATATCGAGAAGCTGAAGCAGGCAAGATAGTATCACGGATAAATACCGAAGGGCCGCACACGGTGCGGCTCTTTTTTTGTATAAAATTATCGCTGGATAATCAGCACGTTAAACGGCTTGTCCTCCTCCGCGCATACCTGCCGTGCCTCGTGGATGATGTGGTTTTTGCGTGTGCAGATCACAACCCCGCGGTCGGCGCACCGTACCGCTTCCCGCAGCGTAAGGGGCGGGCCCACGCTTTGGTATTGGATGATTTCGATATCGTCCTCCGTAAATATCAATATTTTCATAAAATGCCCCCATTTATAAAAAAAGTGAATTCATAATAAATGATATTTGCATTCGTTTTTACCAGATGAATCATAAATACAGCTATAATGAAGACATAGTGAATGCAATTTTTATTCAAACCGGGAGAATCAAGTAAGGTATGGGTTCAAAACAACAGCTTTTGCCAATTCATATAAAATCCACAAAAGCGGGAATATCCACTTATACATTACGTTTGCCCCGGGATTTGCTCGACCAGCTCCACTATGTTGCGGATTATGAGGGCCGTTCCGCGAATATGGAAATTATCCAACTCATCAAAAAGCATATCGCCGAATTTGAAGAAAAGCACGGCGAGATCAAGTAATTAAAATCCCATGCGGTTTCCGCATGGGATTTTTTGTCTGCAAATCATATCCAGAATATATCCGCCCGCCTCACCGGGCAAACGGGATCGTCGCCGCGTTCGCTTCATCCAGGATCGGCACGACATATTCAAAAATCATGCCTGTGAAGCTGCGCACGTCCCCGCCCGCGCCGTCCGGGAAGGTCACGTAAATGGGGTCGGTCACCGTGCCCGTCGCAAAATCGACGTAAGGGTTCTCTTCCGTCACCGTGGATTCGAGCTCCACCTCCTGCCCGTCCGGTCCCAAAAAGCGGTTTTTCGCCGGATGGGCAATTGTCACACCCTTTTCAATATATTTGATCGTCACGCAGTCTGACCCGGCCGCCTCGCCGAAATCCCATTCCGCATCGTCAAAGGCCACGTCCGTCAGCGTCACGGTCGCGCCGGGGAAAATTTCGATTTTCTTCCCCAGCTCGTCGAACGAAACGCGTACCTCCTTCCTGTTTTTCCAGTCCTCCCGGTAGGGGACGAGGGTCACGGACGTTGTTGTATCCATATCGGCCGCAAACTCGAGTATGTTGCGGACATATCCGGTATGGCCTATTACGCCGCCGGAGCCTGTCGCCCGGCCAAGGGCGTTGCCGTCCTGGTCGTAGACCATAAAATTCACAAACGGCATAATACTCATGCCGGGGTCCTCCATTGCCTGTGCGGGCTGCGCGTCCCCGTCTGTTGCGGACCTATCCGGGGAAGGCTGTTGTGCGCCGATTCGTTTGAAGGCCGCGGGGATTTCCTCGCCGAGCACCACCATCCCGCCGTTTTCCGTGAGGGATACGCGTTCCACCACAACCTTGTGCGTGTAATCCGCAAAGCCATATTCCTCTTCAAATTCCTGTGGAAAATCCTCCCGGACTTCGATTTCCGTTTTGGGATAGGAAATTTTTGCTTTGGCGTTCGCTTCCGAAAGGTCAATCTGGAAATCCGCGCCCCATTTTCCCTGCGCCCCGAGCAGGTTTTCCATTTCCAGCGTCAGGGTGAAGGTCTCGGGGATGTTGTCCGCCAGCGCGAAGGTGTTCATTCCCACAAATGTGTGCTCGTCCCGGATGTAATTCTTCCCGCCGCGTCCGCCGGACGAGAGCACATCGAGGGGCTTTCCGTCCGCCAGCGGCCAGGCGAACATCCCGCCGAGCCAGTCCGCCGGGTCTGCGGTGTCGTACATCTCGGAAAATTCCTCGTCCGTGAGTCCCTCGCCTATGGTCTTCCTGACAGTGTCGCGGATCGTCTGTTCCGTGTGGATGGTATAAAATACGCTCAGGTAATTCGTGTCCATCGCAATATTATCGATGGTAAGGGTAACGCCCTCCGTGTTCCCGGTCGTGTCGGAAAGCACCGCGCCAAGCTGTTCTTTAAGCGGCGGGATATCCATGCCAACCTTGTCGCTGTTTTCTTCCAAATAGCCCTGCTGCGAAGAATAGTCCTGCTCGGGCGCGCCCTCAAAATAGGAAATTTCACTGCCCTGCATTTTCAGGATATAATTAACGGCAAACGCCGTACCGCATATAAGCGTCGCGGCAATCAGCACCGCCGCCGCAAGCGGAAGCCTGCGCCGCCGGACACGCCGCCTTTGCGTCCGCGGCGCAAACGACTGTAATAAATTTTCTATTTTCTGGCCGAACCCGTCCGGCGTGCGGATTGGCTCCTTTTTTGCAATTTGCCGGATATAACGATCAAAATCCATGCTGTACCTCCTCCTTGAGTATAATTTCCCGGAGCTGCTCCCGTGCCCGCGCAAGGCGGGATTTCACGGTTCCTGCCGGAAGGCCGAGGATGCGGGCGATGTCCATAATCCGCATATCTTCATAATAAAAGAGATAGACAGGAATGCGCATATGGTCGGGGAGGCTGTTTACATAAGCGGAAAGCTGCGAAGGCTCCCCGGGTTCCTCCGCGCCGGCGTCCCCTATCTCGCCGATATCGTCTATGCTCGCCGCGTTCCAGCGCCTGCGCACGATTTGGTAAGCCTCGTTGATGGTAATCCTGTAAATCCACGGCCGGAACGCCCCGGTGTCTTTCAGCGTGCGAAGGCTGCGAAATGCCCGGTAAATCGCTTCACAGACCGCATCTTCCGCGTCGTGGCTGTTTTTTAAAATACATCTTGCCGTGCGGAAAAGGTTGTCTTTATATTGCATCACCAATTCCGAAAATTGTTCATGTGATAAAACATCCAAAACGGAAATCCTCCATGGGTTATTTGTCATGACACAAATAAGATGCGGAAATGAAAGAAAAGGTTCCCTTTATTGTATATTTTTTCCCGTGAAGTGTAAAATCCCGAATAAAACTTACACTTTGGAACAAAAACGCACAAAAAATGTTAATTTATAACATTCAAAGAAAGAATAGAGTGGCTTTTCCTGTTGAAATAGGTCCGCGAATCCGATATAATAAAAGTGTTTTTGAAGCTTGACTTTCAATGTAAAAATTTCACAGGAGGATTCAACCAGTATGAGTAAAATTGATAAACTCGCCGTAAATACCATTCGCGTACTTTCGGCGGAAGCGATCCAGAAGGCAAACAGCGGCCATCCGGGCCTGCCGCTCGGTTCCGCGCCCATGGCGTACACGCTGTGGTCGAAATACCTGAAGCATAACCCGAAAAATCCGAAGTGGGAAAACCGCGACCGGTTCATCCTGAGCGCGGGGCATGCGTCCATGCTGCTTTATTCCCTGCTGCATATGTTCGGTTACCAGGTATCGATGGAAGATATCAAGAATTTCCGCCAGTGGGAATCCGTAACCCCCGGTCACCCGGAATACGGCCTTACGGACGGCGTCGAAGCGACCTCCGGCCCCCTCGGGCAGGGCATCGCGATGGCGGTCGGCTTCGCAATGGCGGAAGCGCACCTCGCGGCGGAATTCAACCAGCCGGGCTATAATGTGGTAGACCACTACACCTACGCGCTCACGGGCGACGGCTGCTTGCAGGAAGGCGTTTCCGGCGAGGCAAGCTCCTTTGCGGGCACGCAGAAGCTTGGAAAGCTTATCGTGCTGTACGATAAGAACGACATCACCATCGAAGGCGGGATCGACACCGCATTCGACGAAGACGTGAAAAAGCGTTATAAGGCATACGGCTGGCAGGTGCTCGAGGTGGAAGACGGCAATGAAGACCTGAAATCCATCGGCGAAGCCATCGAAGCGGCAAAGGCGGAAAAGGAAAAACCGTCGCTCATCATTGTTAAAACGAAAATCGCGTACGGCTGCCCGGCAAAGCAGGGAAGCGAATCGAGCCACGGCTCGCCGCTCGGCCAGGAAAACATCGACGCGATGAAAAAGAACCTCGGCTGGGAATACGAAGAAGCATTCGTTGTCCCGGAAGAGGTGAAGAAGCATATCGCAGAGCTCCAGGAAGTGTATTCCGCAGAGGAAGCGCAGTGGAACGACCTGTTTGCGAAATACGAAAAAGAATATCCGGAGCTTGCGAAGCAGTATAAGGCATACAATGCTCCTGTCCCGGAAACTGTGTTCGACGACGCATACTGGAATTTTGAAGATAAGCCGATGGCAACGAGGGACACCTCCAACGTGATCTTGAACAGGCTCGCCGCCAAGGTCCCGAACCTCATGGGCGGCAGTGCGGACCTCGGCCCGGCGAATAAGTCGATCATGAAGGAACGCGGCTGGTTCTCGCCCGAAGACCGCAAGGGCACGAACGTACACTTCGGCATCCGCGAATTCGCGATGGCGGCAATGTGCAACGGCATGCTGCTGCACGGCGGCATCCGCCCCTACTGCGCAACCTTCCTTGTGTTCAGCGACTATATGAAGAGCGCGATCCGTATGTCCGCCCTCATGAAGCTCCCGGTCACCTATGTGCTGTCGCACGATTCCATCGGTGTGGGCGAAGACGGCGCGACCCACGAGCCGATCGAGCATCTCGCGGCGCTGCGGGCGACTCCGGGCGTATATATGTGGCGTCCCGCGGACGGGCACGAAACGGCGGCGGCCTATAAGGCGGCAATGACCAAAAACGCCCCGAATGCAATCGCCCTTTCCCGCCAGAACCTCCCGCTCATGAAAGAAACGGGCGAAGGCGCGCTCCGCGGCGGTTATATCCTCGTGGACGGCGGCGCGAAGCCGGATGTCATCCTGATCGGCTCCGGCAGCGAAGTAGAACTTTGCATGAACGCGGCCGAAGAACTCAAAAAAGACGGTGTTTCCGCGCGCGTGGTCTCCATGCCGTGCATGGACCTGTTTGAAGAGCAGGACGCGGCATACAAGGAAAGCGTGCTCCCGAACGCGGTTCGCGCAAGGGTTGCCGTGGAAGCGGGCACGTCGTTCGGCTGGGCGAAATATGTCGGCCTCGACGGCGGCTATGTAACCATAGACCATTTCGGCGCTTCCGCACCGGCGGGCGTGCTGTTCGAGAAGTTCGGCTTCACAACGAAAGCGGTTGTGGATAAGGCGAAGGAAGTTCTCGGAAAATAACCGAAACAATGCTTGGCAAAGAAACCCGGGGCGGCGGCTCCGGGTTTCCTTTTTCGTATCCCGGGAAAATCCCGTTTCGGATTTTTTTTATGTATTATCAATAGGGTAAGGAGAACTTTTTCCGGCTCTCTCGTAACCATAAAGAAAGAAGGGGATTTACAATGTTGACAACGTTTAAAGCGACGGCAAAGAAGCTGCCGGACGGCTTGCAGGTGGAAACGGAGTCGCGCGGCTTCAAGGTCCTGATGGATGAACCCAAAGACCTCGGCGGCACGGACGCAAGCCTCAACCCGGTGGAGGACGTGCTGTGCGCGCTCGGCGCATGCCAGGCCATCTGCGCGGCGGCGTTCGCGCGTTCGCAGGGCATAAAGCTCGACGATTTTTTCGTGGAATTGGAAGGGGACCTGGACCCGGACGGCTTCCAGGGGAAAGCGTCTGTGCGCAACGGCTTCCAGGAAATCCGTTTTAAAATGCATATGAAAACGGATGCATCGCAGGAGGAAGCGGAGAAATTCGCGGACTTTATCGAAAGCCGCTGTCCGGTGGGCGATTGCCTGCAAAACGGCGTGAAGCTGGTGCGTTCGGGCGTTGTTGTGGAATAACGGCGCGCGCATCAAATAATGATATGGCTGAAAAAGGCTTGCCCCGGGATTTTATCCCCGGGCAAGCCTTTTTTTCGCTTTATCCCCACAGGTTGAAATATGCTGTGCCTTGCTGCCGTCTGGTATCTTAAATATTTTTGTCCGTCAATCGGGCGCATCCGCCGCCCCGTGAATCGTTGAAACGCACTGCACGTCGTTATGCGTCATGTGATACGCTCCGCCCGCGAAGCGGGCACAATCATTCTTACCTATTACTTATTCCCTATTCCCTGATCTATCTCCCGCACCAGCATGGGAATCGTATAACTCAAATTGAGGTCGAACGCCTTTTCGGGCTGGACCTCCGCCATATAAGGAGTGTAAAACAGCTCCTTGAACTCCCGCGCAAGCTCCGCTTCGCCCTTCCCGGCGCGCATACCTTCCTCTGCCCGGCGCATGAATTCCGTGTTCCAATAGACGGCGTTTTCAATAAACGCCGCGCATGCCTCCCCCTCGAGCAGGCCGCGGTGCGGCGTCAGGATTTTTTCCGCGCCGAGCGCGGCAAGCTTCCCGACGGATTCCATCGCAAGCGCATAGCCCACCATATAGCATGGCATGACCACGCCGCCGCCCGCGTCCACGCCCAGCGTCTCGCACGAGAGCAGCAGCTTTTCTTCCCCGCACCAAAAAGCGATACAGCATTTCGTGTGCCCGGGTGCCTCGATTACCCTCAGCTTCGCAGGCCCCAAATCAATTTCGTCCCCTTCGGCCATGGCAAGGTCGATGTGCAGCCGGTCCGTGCGGTCCTCGTACCCGTCCGCGCCCGCAATCCGTGCCGCGTTATCGTTCATCTCACGCATCACCGCCCGTGCGGACGGCTTCTCTAAAATTTTTTTCGCGTACGCGCTGCCCGCAACCGTTACGTCCGGCCATGCGGCCCGTACATACGCGCTGCCCGAGGCATGGTCGTAATGCGAATGGGTGAGCAGCACGTAATCGAGCGGCCTCCCCCGCAAAACATCCTTTATATTGGCAATCATGCGCGGGGCGCTGTAAGCAAAGCCCGAATCGACCAGCGCGGTCTTTCCTTCCGTTTCCAGTAAAAACGCCTCGCCCCCGGGCGCGCCGCCGACATTCGTTATTGTAACCATCCGTGCCCTCCTCCGGTGTAAAGTGTTCGTTCCCTATTGTACTGCACAGGCCGCGGCCCGTGCAAGCCCGCTATTGTACTTGGCACAAAAATGATGTATATTTAATTTGATTTGATTTTTATTGTAAAGGACAGGAAATATGGCAGAACAGAAGCTGCGGGGGAGTTTTTCCAATTTCCCGGTAAATCCGGACGATACGGAGCTGATTAACTTTGATGTGGTTGTAAAAATCGGTTCCATGGCTCTCATCCGCAGGGAAGACAACGACATCGATTATAATATCTTTTCACGGCTGGCGGCCAGCCTGAAGCCGGGTTATATCCTCGTTTCGTCGGGCGCGGCGGAAATCGGGCGCATCGATTACATGAAGCGCAACGGCGGGCGCGAGCTCAAAGGCAACCTCGCCGCCATCAAAACGGCTTATTCCGCCCAGGGCCAGCCGATCCTGATGGAAATGTACCGCCAGTTTGTAAACCCGAAATACTCGGTGCGGCAGGTGCTGGTGGAACACAGCCACTTCAACGACGAACGCAAGGTGAACCACATCCGCAACCTGCTTTTTTCGGCGGCCAACCAGAACGCCATTCCAATCGTCAATTATAACGACGCGGTTTCCGATACGGAAAATATGCGCCTCGAGCTCCGCGACCTGAAACGCAAAACGGAAAACGTGGTGGAGTGCGTGGATAACGACGAAACGGCCGCTGTCATCGCGCAGCTTGTCAACGCGCGCATCCTTGTGCTGCTCACCAGCGTGGAGGGAATTTACGCAGACCCGAAAGACCCGGCGACGCTGATTGAGGAAGTCACGGGCACAAGCTACGAGGAAGTGGAACAAAAAATCGACGCGATGATGGAAAATTGCAGCGGAGCGTCGCGGCGAGGGGCGAACGGCGCCAAAGCAAAGCTCCAGTTCGCAAAGGAACCGCTCAAAAACGGAACGACGGTCATCATCGCGCATGCGAGGCACAAGCTTTCCGATATCATCAAGGGAAATGTCCCGCGCACACTCTTGGATGTAAAGTAAAGGGGAATGATTATGGACTACGAAGTTTTATACGATGCTATTTTCCACCGGCGCTCGGTCCGCAAATACGACAGCGCGCCGCTCACCGACCAGGCCATCGCGGAGCTGCACGAATTTATGCAGGGCGTAAAGCCGCTGGTCCCGGGAATCAAAACCGAATTCAAGCTGCTGCTGCCCGGCGACATCAAAACAAACGCGCCCCACGCCGTATGCCTGTATTCCGAAAAAAAGGACGGCTGGCGCATGAACGCCGGCTTCATGATGGAGCAGGTCGACCTCTACCTGTCCGCGGACAATATCGGCGCGTGCTGGCTGGGAATGACAAAGCCGGATAAGGGGAAGGTCGCGCCCCCGGCGGGAATGGAATGGCTGGCGACGCTGTGCTTTGGCACGCCCGCACAGCCCATGCACCGCGAAGGCACGGAACAGTTCAATCGCAAGAGCCTCAATGAAATTTCAAATGTAACGGACCTTTACCATGTGCTCGAGGCGGTGCGCCTCGCGCCGTCCGCAATGAACAAGCAGCCGTGGTTTTTCAGCGGCAGTGCGGAGCATGTGGTAATCAGCCGGAAAAAATCCCTGATGCTCGATAAATTAAACCAGATCGATACGGGCATTGCCCTTTGCTGCCTTATGCTCGCGCTTTCCCACCAGGGGAAGGACGTAAAGTTTTCTTTCGGGAAGCAGCCTGTCCCGGAAAAGCAGATTTTTATGGCGGCGGCGGAAATTACAGCCAGGGCGTGAAGCCGGGTGAATTGAAAGGCTGTATCAGGAATCTTCCTGGTACGGTCTTTTTTTGCGGCGGCCCGTTAAAAAATACGCGGCAGGAAGCCCAAGGTTGAATCTGGCCTACGAAAGCGTTACAATGGTATAAAAATACAACTATAATCCAGTATGGATTGCGGAAAACACATGAATGATACCAGTAAAAAAGCCGGAAAAAAACAAAAAAGGATGAGCCGGGTCGACCTGCAGGCGTTTTTGCTGACCGCGATTATGGTCGTGCTTTCCTGCGTCCTGATATTTTTAATCAACTATACGCTTTCCTACCAGGATATGATAGACAGCCTGCAAGAGCGCGCGCGGGGAATCTACCGCTACCTCGAACAAAATTTAGATGAAGAGAGCTTCTCACAGCTCAACGTTCCCGGCGACATGAAGGGCGGGGAATACCACGCAATGAAAGAAATGCTCGAGGATACCAAGTCCGCCGCAAGCGTCCGCTACCTGTACACTGCCAAGCGGACGGATACGGGCGAATATATTTACCTGGTGGACGGCCTTCCCGCGGAAAACGAGGATTTCCGCAACGTGGGCGATCCGATTGAACCGGAAATTATTCCGGATATCGAGCGCGCCTACCGCAACGAGGTAGTGCTTCCCGAGCAGATCAAGGATACCTCGTGGGGGAATATTTTCATCTCCTATTTTCCCATCCATACCGGAATCGGCGAAGGGGAGGTAATCGGCGTGGTGGGGATTGAGTTCGATGCGGAACACCAATACCGGACCTTCCGCTGGCTGAGCATGGCCACGCCCGCCATTATTGCCATTTGCTGTGTGGCGGCGGGAATCGTCGCGGCGTTCCTCTTTAAAAGGATTTCCAATCCCGCCTACCGGGACCTGGCCAATACGGACCTGCTGACGGGGCTCAACAACCGGAATTCGTTCAATGTTATGCTCAATAACCTTGAGGCGCTTCCCGATAAAGCAGGAATCGGAGTCCTCGTGATCGATTTGGATAATTTAAAACAGGTCAACGATTTGCTGGGGCATCCTGCCGGCGACGAATATATCCGTGCGGGCGGCAGCCTCGTGCAGGAATTTATCCATTCGCCGAATGTCCTTTACCGGGTCGGCGGGGACGAATTCGCCGCCGTTATGCGGGAAGCCACCCCGGAAGGGCTTTTAAAGCTGGTGGATGAAATAAACGAAGCCGCCGGGGATTTCCACGACCAAAACGGCACCAGGGTCGGCCTGTCGGTTGGCAGCGCGGTGTTCCGCCCGGGGGAGGATAAGGGCGTCGACGACGTCGTCAGGCGCGCGGATGAAGAAATGTACCGGGTGAAAAGGATGAAAAAAAGCGGCGGAAACGGCGAACGCTGAAACAAGCGGTAAATTAAGGCCGTCCCCGGTCCTCCGGGGGCGGTTTTTTCCGCCGCCGGAAAGGCGCGGCACCGGGGGGAAGGCCCGTTTCCGGATGCCCGGAAACAGGCAGTGGAACCCATGGGGTGTTTTGTGATAATATAAACTATCAGTCTGTATTGCGGGGCCCTGCCGGGCGCGCCGTAAGGCTGAATTTTTCGGGAGATTTAGGGGGTAGGCCAATGAGGGAAGGAAAAGCAAGCGCGCTGGTCCCAATCGGTGTGTTCCTGGCGCTGTTTATCGGCTGCGGAATCATTTTCGGGGATTTTTATGTGGTTCCGGCGGTCGTCGGCTTTTTAATTGCGCTGATCGTTGCGTTTTTCCAAAACCGCAAGCGGAGCTTTGCGGAAAAAATGAATACCGTAGCCACGGGAATGGGCGACCAGAATGTGATGATTATGTGCCTGGTGTTTATCCTCGCGGGGGCGTTCTCCGGGACGGCGCAGGCGGCGGGCGGCGTAGACAGCGTGGTAAATTTCGCCCTTTCAATTATGCCGCCCGGCGTGGCGGTGGCGGGGCTCTTTGTGATCGCCAGCTTTATATCCCTTTCCATGGGAACCTCCGTGGGCACCATTGCCGCGCTTGTCCCCATCGCGGTGGGGATCAGCCAGAAAACGGGGCTGCTCGGCGCGCTGTGCGTAGGGGCGGTGGTGTCCGGCGCAATGTTTGGCGATAACCTCTCCATGATTTCCGATACCACCATTGCGGCCACCCGCACGCAGGGCTGCAATATGAAGGACAAATTCCGCGAGAATTTTAAAATCGTGCTTCCGGCGGCAATCGCCACCTTTGTTATTTTTATTGTCCTTACCATCAATACGCCCACCGAAATTACGGGAAATTACGAATATGATTTTTGGAAAATCCTGCCCTACCTTGTGGTGCTCGTGAGCGCGCTGTGCGGCCTTAACGTCATCATTGTGCTGGTGCTCGGGCTGGCGCTGTCGCTTGCGGTCGGCCTGTTTTCCGGAATGATCCTTCCGCAGCAGATGTTCAGTGTGATTGCGGGCGGCCCGGACGGCGCGGGCGGCCTCATGGGAATGTACGACATCACCGTCATCTCGATCCTTGTTGCGGGAATCATCGGCCTTGTAAAGGCCAACGGGGGAATCGATTTCCTGCTGGCCTCGATCCACAGGGTGGTAAAAACCAAAAAGGGCGCGCAGCTTGGCATCGCGGCCCTAAGCTCGGCGGTCGATATCTCCACCGCCAATAACACGGTGGCAATCGTCATCGCGGGGCCGATTGCAAAGGATATCTCGGACGAGTTCGGGGTCACGCCCCGGCGGACTGCGGCCCTGCTCGATATCTTCACCTCCGTGTGGCAGGGAATCCTGCCCTACGGCGCACAGCTTTTGTATGCCTCCGCGGGCGCGGCGGCGGCAGGCCTTGCGCTCACCCCCGTAGACGTCATCCCCTTCCTGTTTTATCCCATCCTGATGGGCGTAAGCGCCCTTATATGGATATTGTTTGGAATCGGGGAGCGGAAGAAAAAGAAGGAGCCGTAATAAAAAACGCCTTTTCCAGAAGGGAAAGGCGTTTTTTTATATACAAATTTCCGCTATGCTGTAACGGCGTAATATCGCGTTACTTTTTGCAGGCCAGCTTCCCGGATAAGGCTTCCGCAAACAATGCCACGCCGCCGATAATCAGGTAGAATGCGAAAATCCATTCGAGGGTAAAGAACCCTGTGATCGGCGCGCAGATAATCAGGATACCAAGCGCCAGGTTGATGATGCCGCTTGCGAGAATCCAGCCCGAACCCGGCTCTCCCGCCTTTTTAAACGCGCCGTATGAAGAAAGCTGCGTAATGCCCCCGAACAGTGCGAAGAACCCGATGATAAAGGAGAACGTGGACAGCATGTTCAGCTTGCCGATGTGGCTTCCCAGCGCTTCCACGAGGATCAGGATGCCGATCAGCGTAAAGATCACGCCGTTTGCGAGCGTCCACCCGTTCCTGTAATCGGCGGGGGTGCGCAGATAGGCGATGACCTCAAAGACGCCATAGACAATAAATCCGGCGGTTACGAAATAACCGATTCCAATGCCCATGATGTAGGGGGCCGCAAAAATCAGGATGCCGATCACGACCATGCAAACCGCGATCACAACTCCCGCAATCTTATTTCCGCCCGTCGCCTGTTTTGCTATGTTGTTCAGGCTCATCCTCGATTTCGGTGGTTCGTTGTTTGAATTCTGGTTGCTGTTAAAACTTTCGTCAGGCATAAATAATTCCTCCTCTTTCGGAGCATGCGCGCGGGCGCCATGCTCAATGTATACGATCAAAAAATAATACCCGCCGGACGCGGCAAAATACGCCTACCCCGGCTTTTTAATTCATAAACATTTTTTTGCCGTGCGAAACAAAATATGAAAAGGCGGCATACAAAAAAAGGCTTCGCCCCGGTCCGGGGAAAAGCCTTTTGGTTCGCGCTGTCACTGATCGATAACGCTTCCGTCCGTATCGATGACCGTAACGCTCCACGGGATCATTTTCCCGCAGTTTTTAAGCGCTTCCATTGCCGCCTGTGCAATTCCGCCGCAGCACGGCACGGACATACGCACAACCGATACGCTTTTGATATCGTTGTTTTTCAGGATTTCCGTCAGCTTTTCCGCATAATCTGCCTCGTCAAGCTTGGGACAGCCGATCAGCGTTATTTTGCCGCGGATAAAATCGTTGTGGAAATTGCCGCAGGCAAACGCCGTGCAGTCCGCCGCGATCAGAAGATGCGCATCCTTGAAATACGGCGCGTTCACCGGAACCAGCCGGAGCTGTACGGGCCATTGGGAAAGCTGTGATTCCATTGCGCAGGCTTGCGGGGCCGCAGGGGCGGCCTGTTCCGCGGCCGGACGGTCGATGGTCCGGGATTGCGTCCCCGGGCAGCCGCACGGAAGCGCTTCCCACGTTTCCATATTCTTTTTTACGGCCTTTGCGTCATATGCCGCCGCCTCGCGTTCCTCAAAGGAAATCGCATCCGTCGGGCAAACGGGCAAACAGTCGCCGAGCCCGTCGCAATAATCGTCGCGCAGCAGCTTTGCCTTGCCACCCTCCATGCCGATCGCCCCCTCGTGGCACGCCTGTGCGCAAAGCCCGCAGCCGTTGCACTTTTCTTCATCTATCGTAATAATTTTCCGTTTCATATTCCTTACCGCCTTTTTGTTTTCTTGCTTCTATCATACCAAATCCGGCAGGAAAAGATGTTGCAATTGCAACCGAATTATTTCCGCGCCTTTTTTCGCTGCGCAGGAATGCTGATCTCCCGGAAACCCTCGCCCGTAATTTCGCCCGCGTCTCCCACAATGATAAACGCATCCGGGTCAATTTCGTGGATCAGCCCGTAAATCCTGTATACCTCCTGCCGCCGTACCGCGCACAGCAGCACCTCTCCCTCCGTGCCGCTGTATCCGCCGCGCGCTTTCAGCCCGGTAACGCCGCGTTCCATTTTTGTGAGGATGGCATGCGCGATCTCCTTGCTCCTGGGCGAAACGATAAACATCATTTTGCCCGTGCCGAGGCTGGTGCCGTAAAGCACCGCGTCAATCACGCGCGAGGTAATGAAGATGACGAGGATGGCATACAGCGGGCTTTCAAATTCCCGGTAAACCCACGCGGAAATAAGCACCACAATCACGTCCAGCACCATAATCAGCTTGCCGATCGAAATATGCGGAAAACGTTTCGCGAGAAGGTTGGCGGCCAGCTCCGTTCCGCCCGAGGTGCCGCCGCGCATCAAAATCAGCCCCAGCCCGAGGCCGGAAAGCACGCCGCCGAACGCCACGGTAATCAGGGGCTCGCCCGTATACTGCGGCATTATTCCTGCCGTTGCGTCGATCACCACGGAAGAAAGCACGGTTGCGACCACGGTCTTGATGACAAACCGGAATCCAAATACAAAAAATCCGAGGATAAAAAGAGGGATGTTCATCACCAAAATCATCGTGCCGATGGGCAGGCCAAACCCAAAATTCAGCATCGTTGCAACGCCCGTAAGCCCGCCGGGCGCAATGTTGTTGGGCGCGGTGAAAATGTTGACGGAAGCGGCATACAGAAGGCTTCCGATCAAAAACAATACGCCGTCCGTCACATAACCTTTTATTTTGCGGGAACGCAATTCCATTGACGCTCATCTTCCTTTCCGGTGGAAATTTTCCAATACCATCATACTCCTTTACTATAAACAGGAAAAGCATTTGCATATTTAGTTTGTGTAAAGATTTCGGTATAAATAAATTTCTCCACCAAAAAAGGCCCCGCAAGGATTGCCCGCCACATAAAACCATGGCGTTCCTGCCGGGACCTTTTCTCATTCAGTACTGTTCAGATTTTCGTTCTTTTTTCCTGATTGTTAATACTCAACTGATTTTGCTGATACCGTTCTCATCCATCCAGGCATTGATGGTGTCGGTTATATTCTTTCGTGCAGTACTGAGATTCAGTATTGCCGAACATGCAGCCATCTCTTCCTGCGTGAGCTCATGATCGCGCGTCTTTTCATCTTTACCCAAAAACCTCATAACAGGCGCTTCGGCATTAACAATTTTTGCTAAATCATCTTCCTCCAGCCTTGTGGTAGCTATTTCCGATATACCATTATCAACCTCACGATCGACGTTAAAGTAATCGAAATAGAATGATACATAATCATCTTCGCCAACCTTGATTTTTACATCCTCAAAGAAAATCCAATCGGATGCATAAAAGCCAAGTTTAACTTTCAGGCTATAGCCTTCCAGATAAGGAACAATGTTCGTATCGCCCGTAATTTTTTCTACGCCGTTCCCATAGGCTACTACTGTGTCGTCAAATTCATCACTCTCAACAGAGCATCCTTCAAGGGCTGCATTCGCCTGTTCTGCCAGTGTGATAAATTGGTATACGGTATCTGTTTCGGCGGGAGAATTGGTCTCGATGTAAGAATTGGCCAAATCCGTTATACCGCTAAAATTGTAACTGTTTGCCATTGAGAAAAGCTGGTTGCGCGTTTCTTTGTCTTTTAAGAAATCATCTTCCGGAACAATAATTGATATGCTGTCAATTATCCCGGAAAAAGTGACCGAAGGCTCGTCCAGTCCTTCCGGCGAAGTGTATGCGGAAAATAAGTAACATTTGGAATCTTCGATGAACGAATAAGAAACGACGCTATAAACTCCCTGGTCGAGAGACATCTCAAAATCAGATTTTATTGCGTTGATTCCGGCGACCGTCATTTTTTCCGAAGAAAAATTGGAAACATTTTCGCTTTCCTGAATTCCTTCCACAAAGGCATTCAATAGGTTTTCTTCAGATTCCGTCATTTGCCCATCCATGGACTGGGTTGCGACGGCAATATAGCCGTCAGCATTCTCCTCGTAAGGATAATAGAATGTCATTGAAGTATTATCAGCCTGGACTTCCCGCCAGGAGGATGGAACTGAATATGTAAGCTGGCCTAATTTAACTTCTTTGTCGAGCGTCTGGGCCGTTGGAGCCGGTGTAGGTGTGGAAGTTGGTTCCGCGCTTGCCTCCGGCACCTCGGGCGGCGTAGCTTGCCCGGAAGACGGCTGCCCGCAGCCAGCTAAGGAACAACATAATAAAGCACATAACAATACAATCAAAAATTTTTTTATAACCTTTACCCATCCTTTAAAATCAGAAATGAAAACGGCCCCTTGAACCCCCACAGGCCATTTACTGCTACAATTATATCATATTCCGATAAGGTAAGGTATTGAATTGCAGTAAAATAAGTTAAAATTATTTCCGGAGCTCTATCAGGACGGCTCCTTCCACCAAAAAAGGCCCCCTCGCGGGAGCCGGAAAAAGGTGGGGAATCTATATAAAAGCGCGAGGCTTCATTCTTTGACTGCCCCGGCCGGTAAGGCTTTGGTAGCCGGGGCAGAATTTGTATGGTTTCAGCATAAGCCGCTTTCATGAACCCGGTGTGAAGCGGATTTTAACAAAGTGTAAAGAAAACGCCCTGTCCAAAGACAGGGCGCGCTTTTCATTTTTTTAAGATTCCCCGCAAGGGTGACGGAGCACTCCGCATGAACGCTCCCGATGCCGGACAACTGGCTTTTTTCCCGGAAAATCAGTATCCGAACTCTGCATTAAGCGCGGCAATTGCGCTTTCACGCCATGCATCGAGTTCATTTTGCTGCTCTATATAAGGCCGCCGTTCATTTTCATACCTGGATTGGATACCATTCAAGACTGACTCTACCGGATTCACCCCGGCATTTTTGATTGCCTGCATTTTGTGAATATATGCCTGCCGCAGGCCCTCCTCAATCGGAGATAAGCGGGTACTGTACTCGGATTCAATCATCGAGAGCCTCGCTTCATATTCGGCACGCCTGTCGGCCGTAGGTTCCGGCGTGGGCGCGGCTGTAGGAATGGGCGTAGATGCAGGTGCAGTCGTAGGATCAGAGGCGGCAGCCGTAGGATCAGGCGTAGGTTGTGGTGTGGGTACGGCCGTAGAATCAGGGGCCGGAGCGATCACCTCGCCGCCCGAATCATCAGGTGATGAATCAGGCGAAGCCGTCTTTTCTGTCGGGGATTTTCTGGACTTTATTGTGCCTTCCACGGTAAGCGAAGGAACAGGCGATGCCGCAGCGGAAGGAATTGCGCTTGGGCTTGCGGTAGGCTTTGCGCTTATTGACGGGCTTGGCGAGGCGGAAGCGGACGGTGCCGGGGCAGCGCTTGTCCCCGCTTCGCTGACAATTAACGGTTTCTGCGGCGCGGGAGTGCTGCCCAATGCCACGGGGACGATAACAGCAACGGCAACTGCCGCACAAACGATTGGTATAACAAATTTATGCATACGAAAGAATAACAGTATTTTTTTCATAATCCCTATCCCTTATTTTATTTATTTAAAGCTTAACATTCCAACCGCTAAATTTCAACACCCATAAATTCCGGCAATCAGGAGGGTCCGCTGCGGGTGCGTCGCCGCCAACGCCCTAAGGCCGCCCACGGCATGGAGTTTTCCCGCAGTACTGTCATAAGCCGCCCGGTGATTTACAGGGCGTTCCTTCACTTTTTCTTTGGATGCTTTTTCTGCTTCCCGCTGATTTCCCGCAGCTCGATTTTTACAATCCCCGTTTGGGAAAGGGATTTGCGGACCGCCTCGTCAAAGCCGCCCATGTTGCTCGCCGCGTATTTCTCGCATATCAGCCGCAGGGCGTGAATTTTTTCCGCCTCGTCCGTCACAACCTCCGCCCGTCCAAAGGCAACCGCGCTCTTATAGGTGGTGGAAAATTGCTCGGGCAGGGGAACAACGTCCTCCGCGCAGACAAGGCACACCTCCGGCTCGTGCCCGATGCATTCAAGCTTGTAGCCCGCGGGAGCGCAGTGGAAATACACCGTGTTTCCCGAAACGGCGGGCGAAACAGGCACCGCATATGGCTTCCCGTCCGGCCCCGTCATGGAAAGCACCGCATATTCGCAGGCGCCCAGCACCCCGCGCGCTTCCTCCTCCGTCGTCGCGCGTTCCTTCCGTCTCATTTCACGCATGTTTTTTTACCGCCTTTTGTTTTTAACCAGTATAACATATTGTGCGCCGGATGCGGATGGGGTACAATCATAAAAAAGCATGTTGCATTTGCAACAAAAGGGAAGCGCGATGGAACAATATTTTGAAGTTTTACAAAAAAATGAGCTGTTTAAAGGCGCAGACGAAGGGGAACTCCGTTCCATGCTCTCCTGTATGGGATATACGGTCCGCCATTTTTCCAAAAACAATATGATCTGGAACCTGGGCGCGGATACCAAAAGCTTTGGGATTGTGCTCGAAGGACAGGCGCAGGTGATCCGCGAAGACTGGTTCGGCACGCGCAGTATCATTGCGGCAGTCGGGCCGGGCGGCGTATTCGGCGAGGCCTTTGCGTGCGCCGGCGTCTATAAAAGTCCGGTGGCCGTGCGCGCGGGAATGGACGGCACAGTGCTCTTTTTAAACGTGGAAAAGCTGCTTACCGTGTGCGGCAACGCCTGCAAATTCCACGGCAGGCTGGTTCGCCGCCTTACGCGGATGCTTGCCCGCAAAAATATTGAACTTAACCGAAAAATCGAATTCATGAGCCGACGTACCACAAAAGACAAGCTCGGAGCGTTCCTACTCTCCGAATACGGCAGGCAGGAAACGAACCCGTTCCCAATCGCTTTTACGCGCGCCGAGCTCGCCGATTACCTCGGCGTAGACCGCAGCGCCATGTCGCGCGAGCTTTCGCGGATGAAACAGGCGGGCGCGATTGATTACTGGAAGAACAGCTTTAAAATACTGGATTTTGAAAAACTGGGAGTCGGCCATAACCGGTAGGGCATGCGGCTTTGTCCCGTTTTCATGCGTTCCCCAAAGGGAATGAATCTCTTGCTGGTAAAAAATCGTCTGTCCCTTGAATAATCCAAATAAAAAATTTTAAAGACCATATTGACAAGTATGGTTTTATTAACTACAATTGTAATTATAAAACACCGGGGAGAGCATCCGATATGAAAAAAGAAAATAAAACGCTTACAGGCTCGGAATGGACGGTTATGTCCGCATTGTGGGGGCATGAACCCCAAATGCTTTCAGAGGTAATCGAGGCTCTGCGGGGTTCTGTGAAATGGGGTTACTCCACCTATGCAACGCACCTCAACCGCTTGTGTGAAAAAGGCTTTGCAGGCTACCGGCAGCGGGGCCGGAACCGTTTTTATTATCCGAAAGTAAAAATGGAAGACTGTATCCGTGCCGAAAGTAAAAGCCTCCGGGAGCGCCTCGGCAATGAAGGCCGGAAGCAGCTTCTGCTCTGTATGATCGAAGATATTGACCTTGACGAAAAAGACCGGAAGGAACTGGACGCTTTGGTGGAACGCCTTTCTAAGAAGAGAGGGACTCAAAATGACGAACCTACCTGAATTTTTAGTCGAAATGCTGGTGTATTCCGGGGTTTTATACGGGGCGATTATGCTGTTTAAATGGATTTTCCGGAACAGGCTGTCGCCGTTCCTCGGGTTTGCGCTGTGGTTTCTCCTGGTTGTGCGGCTGTGCATTCCCGTCACCATAGACAGCGGCTTCCATTTTATCACACTGCCGCAGGAACAGGCGCGGCAGGCCGCGGCGGAACCGGATGCACGGGAAAGTACAGGGCAGGCGGCCGGAGGGCAGTCTGTCCCGGCGGGAACCCGCCCGCAGGGTGTGGCGGCTGACCCGGGCGCGGTGGTAAAAATGGGCGGAACGGCAGACGGGAGACCAAGCCCGTCCGTGCCTGCATGGCGGGAAATCCTGCTTTTCGCGTGGCTTGCGGGCGCGGCGTTTTTTGCCGTGCGAAGCGCCGTTACGGCGGTAAAAATCAAGAAAGATTTGCTTTTGTCAAACAGTACGGACGAGCGCGTCGACGCGGTGCTCGCGCTCTGTAAAAAGCGCGTGGGCGTGAAGCGGCGGGTCCCGGTGCTTCTTTCAAACAATTTGCGTTCTCCGGCGCTCACCGTTTCCTTTCGGCCCAAAATACTGATGCCGCGGAATATGGCGCATGGCATGACGCACCGCCAGCTGTATTATGCGCTGTGCCACGAGCTGATGCATATGAAGCGCGGCGACCACCTGGTCTGCATCCTGATGCAGGCGCTGCGCGCGGTCTATTGGTTCAATCCGTTTGTGTGGATGGCCTTTCGCCGGATGTCCGTCGATATGGAAACGGCGTGCGACGCCGGTGTCGTAAACAGCATGAAACGGCAGGCAAGGGCGGAATACGCCCGCACGGTCATCAGCATGGCGGCGCGGCGTGAAAATGCGCAGGTCATGCTTGGAATGTCGGCGGGAAATACAAAAAAAATTGTGGAACACCGGGTGCGCGGAATGTTCCAGCCGAAGAAAAGCCGGGGAGGGGTTCGCCTCGCGGCAGTGGTGCTTGTGTGCGCGCTTGCGGTGTGCTGCTTCACAACGGCCTGCCGGCCGGTAAACCGTGAAACGTCCGCGCCTTCCGCGGTGGCAGACACAACTCCCGAATCCTTCCGGGTTTCGGAACCGGCGCCCGAAAGCACTCCCGTCCCTGCTCCGCTGAAAGAGATTGACGCGCCAAAGCGGTATCAGACGGATATCGAAGGACTGAAATTCCCAGTGCATGTGGATGCCGGGGTCGTCACGCCCGAGGTAACCGCGTTTCCGGTAAAACGGATGGAGGCGTCGGTCTTCACACAGGAAGAAGTCGACCGGGTCAGGGAATATTTTCTCGGGGATGCGCAGCTTTACCGGGATTTAGGCGCGCCGAGCGGCGAGCTTGAAGAGATGATCGCCGATCTGGAAACGGAACGGGCTGCCGAAACGAATGAAGCCCAAATTGATTACCTGGGCAGTGAAATCAGCTTCTACCGGAAACAACTTCCGAATGCGCCGGAAGAACGGTTTACACAGCCGATTGGCCCGGGGCTCCAAAGGGAAACGACGCCCGACGGCAGGGAAGTATTGGGACTGTCTGCGGTCGCGGATATGGGCGGCGGGACGTATGCGTTTTATTCCGTCTCAAATTTTACAGATTCTACCGATGATAATCATCTGTATCTTTGCACGGATGCCGGAAGCATGGGCGCGGTCAACCCGCCCGGCGTCATGCCGGGAACCCGGCAGGCCAAAGACCAGAAAATGACGCCGGAACAGGCCGAAGAAAAGGCGCTGGAAGTGCTCGAAGATTTGGAAATCAATGATATGAAAGTGAACGCGGTAACGGTCGCAGGAATTTCTGATCAAGTGGTGCCCGCCGCGGACGGAAGCGAGACAACAGAGGTTTACCAGGTGCTCGCGCAAAAGGAGATTGCCGGCATGGAACCGGGTGCATCCTATGGCGGATACCAGGGACTGAAAACACATAATGCGGATGGCGAGACGCTTCCTCCCTGCCGTGGGGATTACATTATCCTGCTGCTGCGGGATGACGGGCCGCTGGCGTTTACCTGGGGCTCCAAAACAAAGGTTGGGGAAACGCTGGAAGAAGACGCGGAACTGCTGCCTTTCGATCAAATAGCCGGAATATTTGTAAATGAAATGCTGAGCCGCTATGCGGATGTCACGGACGAAGAACTGGAATCGGGATATTACGATAACATGGAGGTCAGCCGCGTGGAGCTCGGCTATGTAAGCGTGTCCGACAGGGAAAATCCGGGCGATGGAATCCTTGTTCCCGCGTGGAGCTTCTGCCAAAAAGAGGAACGCGAAAATGAAGACGGCACAATCGAAGAAACGGAATCCTATCTCATGAACGTCAGCGCCATTGATGGCGCCATCCTTTACGGATGATTCGGGGAAGATAGTTAAAACAAAAAACGGCGGCTGCCATCCGGCAGCCGTCGTTTTCTCATTATTCATGTTTTCCGCAGGGGCTTCTCCCAAAATTCGCAGGCATCCATGTCGCAATTCCGTGTTCGTATCCGCGGATACGAACAATGTCCGCAGTATACCTCCTGAAATTTACCATCCTTGCGCCTGATATAATGTTGGATAAAATACCGGCATTTACCGCATGACTTTACTTTTTTCATCAAATTGCACCCCGAATATGATTATAACAGTCCGGGGCTGAAAAGGTTATGTGCTATAAAGCAGTATTTTATACCTCACAGATATATTCGTTATCCTCTGATCCATTCCATAATCTGCCCGACGGCAATATCCTGCTGCGCCGCGGAAGATATGCTTGCCGCACCGTCGCCGTCCTGCGCGCCATAACTGCCGAAGCCCGCGCGGTTCCCGCCTTCAATGTCGTAAAAAACGGTGTCCGCCGGAAAAAGGGGAAGCGCCTCTTCATATTTTTCGCGGTTCAGCACGCCGTCGTTTGCCGCGGTGAGGGAAAGCGCGCGCAGTCCGCTCCCCGAGAGGTCGGAATTCGGGTACGAGGCGAGGAAGGCCACGCCCAGAATACGCTCGTCCTTTGCGGCATACCCGGAGGCCATCACGCCGCCGAGCGAATGCCCGCCGATATACCAGCTGCGGATTTCCGGATGCGCCTCCAGTACGCTCTTTGCGCCGTTGCTGTTAAAAACAGCGAGATCAAACGGCATCTTTACGATCACGCTCAAAATTCCGCGCTCTGCAAGCCCGCGCGCCAAATATGCGTAAGCCTCCGCGTCCACCTTGCCGCCCGGGTAAAAGACGAAACCCGTACCCTCCGGGTTTTCCGCGGGGGTGAAAATAATCTCGCTCCCGGTGTCCTCCACCGTCACGCTCTCCGTAGGGGAAAGCGCCGCGCGCGCCTCATCTGTCGCGGCATGGTTTCCGGCCAGCAAATAAATAAACAGTACGCCGACAATGACGGCCACGACCGCGGGTATGATAATTTTTATCTTTTTCTTTTTCATAAATGTGTTTGAAACGCTCTTTTCGCCGATTCGCCAATCCGGGACCGCAGGGGACGCATGATAGGCTTGTACGCTCCCGGACAGGCCCGTTTCCATATCACCATGGGCGTCCGATATGGCGCCCATGGCCGCTGCGATTTTGCAAAATATACCGGCCTTATCTCCGCGCGGGAATGGTCAGCGGTTCGGTAAACCAGTCTATGCATTCCCAGTTTTCATGCTTTGTCACCTTGTCGAACGCGTTCTGGAAAAATTCCCGGATCGCGGCCTCCGTGTCAGGCGCGGAAAGCGCTTCCTTCAGCGGGAAGAAATACTCCATTTTCTGCGGGCTCCAAATTGCCCCCTCCGGCTTTACGCCCTGCGCGGACATATCGTCCTTGATGAACGGGTAGGGCATAATGAAAAACGAAGGATCGGAAAGGCTTTCATCCCCGGCCCAAAAACCGAATTCCATGAACTGTTCGTCAAATCCGTTCACCTCGATCACGCCGCTGCCCGGATAAGGGCTCGGCTTGCCGGAAAACAGGATTGCCGAAACGTCAAACGTTCCCCAGAAAAACGAGGGGAGCACCTTTTTGCCGCGGAAAGGAGACGTAAAATCAAGCAGCGCATTGTGCGCATACACATACATCCGGAAAAAATCCTTTGCCGCGCAGCCGTCGTAATCCCTTTTGTCGATATCATCGTAAAAAGGAATTTTTGAGCCCATTTCCTGCGGCACCTCGTTGATAACGGTGTCGCACATCAGCGTGCCCAGCATTTTCTTGAAATCATTGTAGTATTCGCTGACCGAAGTATTGTTTCGCAGAGAAAAACCGGCGGTGTCGCCCGAAACGGTCTGGGCGAACACGGTAGACGTGTCGAGGTTCAGCGCAATCGAAAAGCTGCGGTCCCCGTGGGGAATCAGCCCGGTCGTCAGGCCCTGCGGGGTAAGGTGCAGCACCACGTGCCCCCATTCGGGCTGCGCGGGCATCCGCACCAGCTTCACCTTGCCCATCATCTGCGCGATCATGTGCAGCGTATAAGCCGTCTCGGGCCATTCGTTGTAATTGATTATTTTTGCCATAAAAAAAGCCTCCTGGAAATCATTTTTTTGGAGGCTCATTCGTCGCAACACACGCTTTGTGCTTGCCCCGCCCTGCGTGCGGGGCCGCGCTTTTCGCGTGGTTGTGCCTCTCACCACCAAACCCATTTCATTGGGCTTTGGCGGGGGCCCCAGTCGACTTCGCTTCGCATATACATATGCTCGCTCGTCGCTTTGCACGCTTTTATGCTTGACCCGTCCTGTGGGCCGGGGCTGCGCTTTTCCAGACACGTACTCCCGCGCCAATGCCCGTGCCGCGCTTAGGATTTTTTCTTGTCCGAATAGGGGCATCCCGCACAGCCGCTTCGGCTGCGGTTGCATTCGCTGCAGCCTACGCATTCGCCCTTTTTCCGCTTTTTCACGATATATGTGATTGCCGCCGCCACCGCGGCAAGGATTACAACAATCAAAATAATATCGGCCATATTCCATCACCCGCCTAAAATGAGCGAGCCCACCTGGAAAATGATGAACGCCACCACCCAGGCCGCAAGGGTCTGGTAAATGATCGTAAGCACCGCGTTCTTCCCGCCAAGCTCGCGTTTTGTCGTTGCGACTGCGGCGATGCATGGCATATACAGCAAAACGAACGCCAGGAACGAATATGCGGAAAGCGGCGTGAAAAGCGTTGTCAGCATCTGTTCGCCTCCGGTCAGTACCGACAATGTACTTATAACCGTTTCCTTAGCGGTTAAACCGGTAATAAGCGCGGTAGAGGCCTGCCAGTTGCCGAAGCCGAGCGGCGTGAATACCGGGGCGACGGCCCGGCCGATCCCCGCGAGAATGCTCTGGCTGTTGTCCGTCACAAAGTTAAACTGGAAATCGAACGATTGCAGGAACCAGATGACAATGCTTGCAAGGAAAATAATGGTGAACGCGCGCACCAGGAAATCCTTGGCCTTTTCCCACATGTGCAGCAGCACGCTTTTGGGGGAGGGCAGGCGGTACGCGGGCAGCTCGAGCACAAACGGCACGGGGTTGCCCTTGAAAAGAGTCTTTTTGAATAATAACCCGGTTAAAATGGCGACCACGATTCCCAGCAGGTAAAGCGAGATCATCACAAGCGCCTGGTTTTGCGTGAAAAACGCCGCGGTAAACAGCGCGTAAATGGGAACCTTTGCGCCGCACGACATAAACGGCGTAATCAGGATGGTAAGCTTCCTGTCCCGTTCGCTCGCCAGCGTTCGCGCCGACATAATCGCCGGGACGCTGCATCCGAACCCAATCAGCATCGGCACAAACGACCGTCCCGAAAGCCCGATTTTACGCAGCGAGCTGTCCATCACGAACGCCACGCGCGCCATATATCCTGAATCCTCGAGGATTGAGAGGAAGAAAAACAGGATCACAATCACGGGCAGGAACGAAAGCACCGTGCCCACGCCGGTAAATACGCCGTCGATCAGGAAAGAGTGCATCCACAGGGAAACGCCCGCATTCGTAAGCGCCGCGTCAACCGTGTCCGTCACAAAGGCAATCCCTTCCTCGAATGCGCCGGATAAAAAGCCGCCGATGGGCCCGAACGTCAGGTAAAAAATAAATGCCATAATGCCGATAAAAATAGGAATGGCCCAAATTTTATGGGTCAGTATCCTGTCAATCTTTATGGAACGCTGCATTTCGCGGGTGCCGCTTTTTTCGGAAACGCAGTCGTCGTACAGCTGTTCGATAAACTGGTAGCGCATATCGGCGAGGGCCGCCTCGCGGTCGGTTCCCGTGCCTTCTTCCATCTGGTCGATGATGTGCTGCAGAATATCCTTGTCCGATTCGTCGAGCTCAAGCACCTCTTCAAGGGGCGCGTCGCCCTCGATCAGCTTGGATGCCGCAAACCGCGCGGGATACCCTGCCGCCGCCGCGTGATCCTCGATCAGGTGCTTGGCGGCATGGAGCGCCTTGTGCACCTCGCCCTCGCAAAAGTCCGTGCGTTCGGGCAGCTGGCGGGCCTTTATCACGCGCCGCAGCTCCTCCACCAGTTCTTCCACGCCCTGGTTTTTGGCGGCGGAAATCGGCACGACGGGCACGCCGAGCTCTTCGCTCAATTTTTTGATGTCAATCGAGATGCCGCTTGCGCGCACCTCATCCATCATGTTGAGGGCAATCACCATCGGATGGCCAAGCTCGATTAATTGCAGCGTCAGGTAAAGGTTGCGCTGGAGGTTGGTTGCGTCCACAATGTTGAGGATTGCGTCCGGGTTTTGTTTGATAATAAAATCGCGCGAAACGATCTCTTCGGGCGTATAGGGGGAAAGGGAATAGATACCGGGCAAATCCACGACAGACATATCCTTCTCGCCCTTGATCCGGCCTTCCTTGTGTTCCACCGTAACGCCGGGGAAATTTCCCACATGCTGGCTGGAACCCGTAAGCTGGTTGAATAATGTGGTTTTGCCGCAGTTTTGGTTCCCGGCAAGCGCAATCAGTATGCTCATGCGGTGCGGCCTCCCCTGCGGTGATGGCTGCGCGCGCATTCCCCCGCCGCGTTGCCGGTCAGTATTTCGATTTCGGCCGCGTCGTCCTTCCTGAGCGTAAGCTGGTATCCGCGGATGTGTATTTCAATCGGGTCGCCGGACGGCGCCATTTTCTGCACCATCACCTGCGTCCCGGGCGTAAGCCCCATCTCAAGCAAGCGCCGCCGGAGCGCGCCCTGCCCCCCTACCGTGCGTATCACGCCGGATTCGCCGGGCTTTAATTCATCAAGCGTATTCATATTGAATCGACCTCCCGGTATTAGCCATAGCTAATACCACTTCGTAAAAGAGGAGTTTGAGGCCCGTTCCCTCGAAACTCCATCCATATCTCTTGTCTCTAATGGTACTGGAAAACATATACATTGTCAATCGGACGCAGCCGTATTTCCACGAAAAATACCGCCGCCCCATAAAAAAAGAGGATGGAAAATCCATCCCCTTATGCCTGCACGCCCCTATGTCACGTCCGCCCCGAACACATACGTCGCCAGCAGCGCGAGCGATTCGCGCATATAAGAGGGCGGCGCGGTGTAAAGCAGCGTCCGCCACGCAAGGCCGTGCACGTCCGTCATGCCCACGGCCTCCGCGTTCAGGTAGCCGCGCAGGATATGGTAATCGTTGGTGACGAATACGGTCGAATAATTTCCTTCGCCGAACCGTCCGTCGAGTATTTTTTTCGAGTTGGCAAAATTCTGGTGCGTGCTGGTGGATTGGTCTTCCATAAGGATGCGGCCTTCGTCAATCCCCCGGGCCACGAGATAATCGCGCATGGCCTGCGCCTCGGGAATCTCCTCCTGCGGCCCCTGCCCGCCGCTTACGACAATCACGGCCTCCGGGTTCCGCTGTGCATATTCCATCGCCGTGTCAAGCCGCCGCGCGAGCGTGTCCGAAGGCTCCTTTCCCTTAAGCGCCGCGCCCAGCACCAGTACCGCGTCCGCGTTTTCAGGCGGCGCGGTGTTTGCCGCCATACCCATCCTAATGCCAAACACCGTGAAAACGCCGATCAGGAACAGGTAGCCGATAATGAAAATCCATTTGACAACCCTGCCTGCGCCGTGGGAAAACCATTGGTTAAAAAATGGCGCAAAAATCCCGTAAATCAAAAGGGGCAGCCCGAGGAGCCCGGGCAGTATGTTGCCGAGGTTGAAGTTATTTACGCTCAAAAGTACGCCGGAATAGGCCACGAGCAGCAGCCCGAGCGCCAGCAGCACGATGCGCAGCAATTTCAATGATTTTTTTTTCTTCATAGGCCCGCCTCGTTTTTCTGTTATCATACAAGGCAAAAAAAGAGGTGTCAACCGAATGCGCCGTATGTTAATGAAACTTTCATAATATGCGGGCGCGCTTCGCCCCGGCACAACGCGCCGGTCTTTTATGCACAAAAAAGGGCAGGAAGCCTGCCCCGGATAACTATTTCTGCGATTTTTCCTTTACCACGCCCTCGCGGTATGCGGTAAGAAGCGCGTTCAGGTCGTCGATATCCCGCTGAAGCGCGCGCCCCACGTCTGTTTCGCCCACCGTAATGCGCGCCTGCGCCGTGTCGAACACCACATAGGTGGAAAGGATGTCCCGGTTGCTTTTCACCGCGTCTGAAAGCCCGGAAAACGGCTCGTGTGACACAAGGCGGATGCCGTAGGAATTGTAGAACATCGTGTATCCCGCAATCCCCGTCTGCTCCTGGTACGCCCGGCAAAATCCCCCGTCGATCACGATGGCTTTCCCGCCGCCGCGCACAGGCAGCTCGCCCTCGCGCGCCCGTACGGGCACGTGCCCGTTCACTATGTGCGAATATTGCCCCGTAAGCCCGAATTCCGCGAGGATTTTCCCGCACATCTCCGGGTCCTCGATAAACCGGTAATAAGGGTCCTTTTCTTCCTTCCACGCGGCCTTGTCGTCAATAAACATGCGCTCAAACGTGGCGATTTTCGACCGCCCGAACAACGGCGAGCGCCTTCCGCACCACAAATACCACAGGAAATCCCTGCCGTCCTGCCGCGCCGCCGTGCCGTCCTTGGCATAATATCCCTGCCGGGCAAGCGCGTCCGCATAATCCATCAGCGCCTTGCCGGAAAGCTTTTTCCCGCCCGTATCAAATTCGTAAAACGAACCGTCCTCCGTCATGGGGATGCATCCGTGGAACAGCAGGTTTCCGTTGAACGTAAGGTAAAGGCTGCCCCGCGAAAACAAAAACTTCACGTGCCGCTGGAGCTTCTCGCTCTGCGTAAACGAATAAATCAGCTGCGCCATTACCTCCGCCTCGCCGGGCGTCAGGTCGTAAGGATGCTCCGGGTTTATGGTGGGGAAGTCGTGGTCGTTCAAAGCATACCTTGTGCCGTCCACCGTCACGGTCATATCCGAAAAATCGATCCTGCCGAGAAGCATCCGGTCCTCCATGCCATATTCCGGGTGCCGCATAACCACCTGCCCTTCCAGCTTGAACTGGATGATGGCAATGGCTTTGTGCATATGGTCGAGGAGGTCGGTGTCGTCCGTATAGGTTTCCTGCGCAAACAGGGCGAGCGGCCGCAGGTTGATGCCGTACGCCGTTTCCACAAAGTCGATGTTGGAATATTTCGTGCTGATGTTGAGCACGCATGCAATGCACGCGCCGCTCCCGGCGGCGGCGCCCATCCATAAAATGTCGTGGTTGCCCCACTGGATATCCACCGCGTGGTGCGCCATCAGCTTGTCGAGGATCACATCCGCGTGCGGCCCGCGGTCAAATACGTCGCCCACGATGTGCAGATGGTCCACCACCAGCCGCTTGATAACGGACGCAAGCGCAATAATAAACGCATCCGCCCGCCCGATGTCGGTAATTGTGGAAATGATGTGCTCGTAATAGCCCTGTTTGTCCTTGTCGTCCGCGGACGTGTGCAAAAGCTCGTCGATAATGTATTCAAAATCCCGCGGCAGGGCCTTCCTCACCTTGGAGCGCGTGTATTTGGACGCGCACAGGCGGCACACCTCGATCATTCGGTACAGCGTGATCTGGTACCATTCGTCGTCAATTTCCCGGCGCAGCTCCTCCAGCTTGCGGTCGGGATAGTAAATCAGCGTGCACAGCTCGGTCCGCTCCCGCGAGGACAGCGTTTTTTCAAACAGCATGTCC
This sequence comes from Christensenella intestinihominis, assembly GCF_001678845.1. Taxonomy (GTDB): domain Bacteria; phylum Bacillota; class Clostridia; order Christensenellales; family Christensenellaceae; genus Christensenella; species Christensenella intestinihominis. The sequence goes on along the minus strand of NZ_MAIQ01000002.1, from coordinate 282,530 downwards.
ACCTTCTCGCGGATCACGCCCGACGCGTTGTTAAGGATGTGGCAGAACGCCTCGTCCTCCCCGTGGATATCGCTCACAAAATGCTCCGTGCCCTTGGGCAGGTTCAGGATGGCGTTCAGGTTGATAATCTCCGTGCACGCCGCCTGCACCGTGGGATATTTCTGTGATAAAAGCTCCAAATATTTAACGTCCGGTTTCGGCATGGTTTTACGTTTCCCCTTGAATCAGGTATTTTGATGTGATTTTGCAGTGGATATTCACAACTACCATATAGTTTAACCCAAAATTTGTGAAATAGGAATGAATTTTATCAATTTATTGTCCTGAAATTATGATATAATGGCGTAGATGTAAGAAGGAGTGAACAATGGACCTGTTTCAAAATAATGAGTACCTGCTGTTTGACGGCGCAATGGGCACCTACCTTGCGGAAAAATACGAGGGAAGCGTCAACCGCTGCGAGGTGACCAACCTGAAGCACCCGGAACGCGTCACCAGCGTCCACCGGGAATATATCGCGGCGGGGGCGCGCGCCATCAAAACGAATACGTTCAGCGCGAATACGTTCTCGATCGGCGAAGACCTTGAAACGGTGTTGCGCGTGGTCGACGCGGGCTGCGCGTGCGCAAGGGAAGCGGCGGATGAAGATACGCTTATTTTCGCGAGCATGGGCCCTATCCTCTACGACGACCAAAAGCGGTGCGACCTTGAGCGGCAGGAGATCATCAACCGTTTCCTTGGAAACGGCGTGAAATGCTTTCTCTTTGAAACCTTTGCCGAACCGTCCGTGCTCATCCGCGCGGCCCGGTATGTAAAGGAACGCTGCCCGGATGCCTATGTAATCTGCGAATGCACGGTTGCGCCGGACGGATATACCCAAAGCGGTATTTCCGCGCAGGGCGCGATCAACATGATGAAAGACGTGGGCGAAATCGACGCGTACGGCTTCAACTGCACATGCGGCCCCATGCACATGGCCCATATTGCCAAAACGACGGATTTTTACGGGAAGACGGTCTCCATTATGCCGAACGCGGGCTATCCTACGATGGAAGCCGGACGCACCGTGTTCAAAAGCACGCCGGATTATTTCGCGGGCCAGCTCAAAAAAAGCTATCTGGCGGGCGTGCGCATCCTCGGCGGCTGCTGCGGCACCACTCCCGTGCATATCCGCGCGGCAAAGGAGGCGCTTTCAAAGCCGTCCCAAGCCCCCGGGAAGCCGAACGAAAAAATAGAAATCCACGCTCCCGGGCGGGAAGAAGCCCCGCGGGTTTTCCACGGCAAGCCCGTGGCGGTGGAGCTCGATTCCCCGCTCGACGCGGACGGCACGTTTTTTGTCGACGCGGCGCAGAAGCTTAAGGCCGCGGGGGCGGATTATATCACGGTGGCGGACTGCCCCATCGGGCGCGCCCGTGCGGACAGCAGTATGCTTGCCGCCATGCTCAAAAGCCAGTACGGGATCGAAACGCTGCCGCACCTCACCTGCCGCGACAGGAACCTCAACGCCTCCAAGGCGCTGCTCCTCGGGCTTTCCCTGCAAGGGGTGCGCAATGTGCTCGTGGTAACGGGCGATCCCATCCCCAACAACCGCCGGGGTGAAATCAAAAGCGTTTTCCAGTTCAATTCCGTGCTGTATGCGGATTTTATCCGCGACCTCAACCGCACGGTGTTTGCGGGCAAGCCCTTCCGCATCATGGGCGCGCTCAACGTAAACGCGGCCAATTTTGATGCGGAGCTTAAAAAAGCGCATAAAAAGGAAAAAGCGGGCATCACCTGTTTCCTTACGCAGCCTGTGTACGACGGGCGCGCGGCGGAAAACCTCGTGCGGGCAAAAAAGGAACTCGCGTCCGACCTGTGGGCGGGAATCATGCCCGTGGTCAGCTATAAAAACGCCTGCTTTATCAATAACGAGCTCGCGGGCATCGAAATCCCGGCGGCCCTGTGCGAGCGGTTCAAAAACACGGACCGGGAACAGGCGGCGGATATCGCGGTGGAAACGGCGCTTTCCTCCGTGGAAATGGTAAAAGGTACGGCGGACGGCTATTATGTCATCACGCCGCTCCGGCGCGCGGATATCGTGTGCCGTATTATAAAGGAGCTGAAAGCATGATTGTAATCGGAGAAAAACTCAACAGTTCAATTCCTTCCACCCTCGAGGGGCTGAACGGGAAAAACGAAGACTTTGTCGCCGGCCTCGCGCAGCGCCAGGGCGCGGCGGGCGCGCAGTACCTCGACCTTAACACCGGAATGTGTGAAAATGAAAGTGAAATGCTGGTCTGGGCGGCAACGGCCGCGCTCAAAGCCGCGCCGGAATGCGCCCTCATGGCGGATTCGACAAGCCCCGAAGCATTGCGTTACCTGTTTGAGCATGTAGAGCTTAAGAATGCGGCCATCAATTCCGTAACGCTCGAGGAAGACCGCCTTTCCGGCGTGCTTCCGCTCGTGCGGGAATTTAAAACGGCCATCGTCGGCATGCCGATCGACGGGGACGGCATTCCCAAAACGGCGGAACGGCGCGTGGAAAACGCGCGCAGGCTGATCGGGATACTGCGTGAAAACGGCTCCGAAGACAAGGATATCTATATTGATATCGTCGTGGAAGCCGCCGCAACCGGCTGGGACGCGCCCGTAAAAGCGCTCGACGCCGCCCAGGCCCTGCGCGGGGAATTCCCGGACGTACACCTGCTCGTAGGCCTTTCCAACGTGTCCTTTGGCCTGCCCCGGCGCGGCCTCATCAACCAGACGTTCCTTGCCTGCGCGATGGCGCGGGGCGTGGACGCGGCCATCATGGATATCACGAATCCCACGATGAAGCTCCACCTCAGGGCCGCGGAAATGCTGCTGGGACGGGACGAATATTGCATGGAATACCTGAACGCCTACCGGGAAACGGAAAATGGAAATAACGCCTGAATCCGCGGGACGCCCGCGGCAAGTGTGCAGGAAGTGCAGGTTTTCTTATGAATCGATGCAAAATCACGGTTCTCAAAAAAACATTCGATGAAGAGCTCGCGCGCGAATACGGCGCGGAAGGGCTTACGCCCTGTCCCATGCTCCGCGAGGGGCAGGTGTTTTATGCGGACTACGCAAAGCCCGAGGGCTTTTGCGACGAGGCGTGGAAAGCCATATACCAGTATGTGTTCGCGCTTTCCCACGGCGCGGGCAGCGGGCTTTTCTATTATGGGGACTGGATCAGGCAGCCGGGCGTCGCCATTTGCAGCTGTAACGACGGGCTCCGCCCCGTAATTTTCAAAATTGAAGCCACCGGCAGGGAATCGGAAATCGATTACGAGCCGGTGTAAAATCCAAAGCATCCCCAAACAGGCTTCCCGCCCTCCGGCGGGAAGCCCGTTTTTTGTTAAACCGCCATGCGGATCGAAACGGCGGCCGATACCGCCGCCATCAGAAGGAGCGGAACCGTGCCGACGATATAGCTTGCGCTGCCGCCGAGGTTGTAATAAACGACGTAACAAATAAGCGAAGCCGCTGCCGCCGCCATAGTCACGGCGATAAAAGCGATTGCCGTCCCCAAAGGGAAAATCCCCGACCCGTAAAGCGCGTTCACAACCGAAAGCGCCAGCACGGTCCAGCCGACAATCAGGAAAAGCTCCACCGTCACCGGGCGCTTTAAAAGCAGGAACGTAATTGCAAAAAGAATGAAATATGCGGCGAGCCCGCCCCATAAAATCCATTTTCCGGGCATAAGGGCGCCGCTTACCGCGGCCGTGCTGATGCCGCGGATCGAAAAAACCACAGTCAAAATCCCCGCGATAAAGGCCGGGACCAGCAGCCAGCCCGACCTCATCCCCTTCACGGCCCCCGCGGGCCTGAAAGCAAGCAGCCACCACGCAAGGTAAAACGCGCAGCACACGACAAGCAAAATATTGCCCCAGAAAATCTGCTTTGCAGAAAGATCAAAACCGGAATACATAAACCATCATCCCTTCCAAGGTCTCTTAATTACCTATCTATAATCCGAATGGAAACGCGGCAAACCGTTAAACGCCGCCGCGCAGGATTCACCTGCGGAACTCCGAAGGCGTTTTCCCGAAGTGGTTTTTAAATGCGCGCTGGAAGCTGCGCACATCGTTGAAGCCCACAAAAAAAGCAATTTCCTGGATGGGCATATCGGTGGTTTTCAGCATCTCGCAGGCATGGCTCAGCTTTTGGCGGATAAATACCTTATACAATGTGTTGCCGGTATATTGCTTTATCAGCCGCTGGATGTGCCCGCCGCTGTAATTGAATCTGCGGCTCAGCTCATCCAGCGTCACCGTTTTGTAGTGGCGGGAGATGTAGTCCATCATGTCGATCAATACGGACTGGTCTTTTTTTGCATCCATAATTTCCAGGTTGGGAAGATGGTGCTTTATGATATGCAGGCAAAGCCACTGGAACATGATGTTGAGCGCTTTTGCGGTATAACTGTCGTTTTTGCGCGATTCCCTGTAAATGCTGTCCACGATTTTTTTCAGCCGTTTATCGCCCGCGGTAACGAACCGCAGGTAGGTGTCGTGCCTGTTGTTGTAAATGGTTTCCACGAAAAACGAGGAGAGAAGGTCGTTGTGGTTCAAAAGCGATAAAAACACTGTGTCAAAGGTAGAGCAGCGGATCATGATGTGGAATACGATACAGTCGTCGCTGGTAATGCATGTGCGGTGGTAGGTGTCCGGCGCAAGTATGAATAAATCGCCCTCCATAAGAGAGTAAGGCGCTTCGTCCACATAGTGGGTGCAGTTGCCGCTGTAGAGGTAAATAAACTCGATAAAATCATGCGTATGGTTGTGCACGGGCATATAGCGCGGGCTGTGCGTAATCCATACGTCCTGCCCCCGCGGGATCAGCATATCCTCCTGGTATTTGGGAATGCTGTTCAGAAAAACGACAAGGTAATCTTCCGGGAAAGCCAAGGGGTCGGTATATTTGCTGTAAAATGCCGCATCCAGCTTGTGGTTGCGTTCATAATGTTCCTTGCAAAGCAATTCAACTTCGCTGAGTTTAATTTTCATATCTGGAAAAACCCGCTTTTTTTTCAGTATAGCGCACCCGGTTGCAAATTCAAATAAAAAAAGTAAGAAATGTTTGTTTTTGTCATGTAGCTTGTATAAATCTGCCATTTTTTAACATATTTTAATTGCTAGAATGAAAGCATCCCAAATATAATTTCATATTTGCTATTCCAAAATTCCAAAAAAAGGAGAGAAAAAATGATTGCCAGAGGAATTGATGTAAAATTGAACGTCAGGCCCGTTATGGTCGGGCTGGTGCACGAGGAGTATTATGAAGGGCCCTGCCGCTTCGGCGGCGGCGAAGGACTGCAGGTGGGTTATGACGCGCTTGTTTTGCAGCAAATGTTCAAGGATTTCCAGGCGGAACTGGAAGAAAACGTAATCCCCGAAACCAACCTAATGGAGCCGATCTATGTGGAACGCACGGACAGCTGGTTCAGCAAAGAGGAAATGTTTGAAAAAATGGCGGCCGATATGGACGACGTGGATTTCTATATCTTCCATACCTTTATGGGCCGCAACGACATCGTGATAGAATTTGCGCAGCGGTATAATAAACCGTTCGCCGTCCTTCCCACCATCTGCTGCGAGGTAGCCGCCATCAGCGCGGCGACGCGCGCAAGGGGCCTGGAATCCTACTGCGCCCTCAGCTGGGATAAATTGCGCGTTATCATGCAGGCGCAGCTCATCCGCAAGGTGCTGCGCAAAATGAACGTGCTGCTGGTGACGAGGATGAATTCCACCGTCTCCTACAGCAGCATAGATTCCTTCCTGTGCCTCGACCATGTGACGCAAAAGCTGGGTGTGAAATTCCGTTATAAGAATTTCCACGAATTCGTGGACCAGATGAGCCCCGCGCTGCCGGGCGGGAATCCCACGACGCCGGGCCGCAAAACGCCCGACCTCACGGACGAGGATAAGGCCGCGATCGAAAAACTGGCGGACGAGCTCCTGAAGGACGCAAAGTATGTGGACGTATCGCGTGATTTTGTTGTAAAATCACTGACGGCCTACCAGACGGTATTTAAAAACCTTGACCTTTACGACTGCAACGCTTTCACCGTCCCCTGCCCGGACACCTGCTCCACGCGTCGGCTGAATGAGGAACAGTTCACCTTCTGCATGACGCATTCCCTGCTGAACGAGAAGGGCATTCCCTCGGCGTGCGAATACGACATCAACGCGGTTGTCAGCATGATGATACTAATTACGGCGGCGCGCGGCGCGGCCTATCTGGGCAACGTGGTGGCGCTGAACTCGGACCAAAACGGCAAGGTGGATTTTGACGTCGACATGTTCGGCGGCCTGCCGTGGACAACCAAGGAAGACCTCGACCTGATCGAAGACCAGCGCAATATCTGCATCTCCGAGCATTCCGTCCCCAACAGGAAAATGAACGGCTTTAACAATGAAATAGGCGAATATGCGCTGAACCACTTTGCGGTAGACCAGGGCTTTGGCGCGGTTATGCGCTACGACTTCAAGGCGGATATCGGCACGGACATCACCATTGCCAAATTCTCGCCCGACCTGAAAAAAATGTTCATTGCAAAGGGCAAGGTCGTCAGCGGCGGGGGCTTTGAAGAATGCAACTGTGCCACCTCTGTGCTTTTCAGCGTAAAGGACATCGAATTGTTCCGCGAAGGCCAGCTCTATGTGGGCAACCATATCCCGCTGGTGTACGGCGACCATGTGGAGGTCCTGACCACATTCTGCAAAATGATGGGCATCGAACCGGTATTGGCATAACATTGCCGGGCGGGAGATAAAAAATGGATGAAAACCTGAAACAAAGGCTGCTGTCCTCCAAAGAGAACGCGGACAGGGAAATTGCCAAAATAAACGCGGCGGGCGAGGTAACGGAGGAAACCGTATACCGGTACCTGCGGCCATATATCCTGTACAAATTTTTGCTGGATGGGGAAGAACGGCTGCCGGAGGATTTTACCGGGCTGGTAAAACTCAGCATTGCCCGGACTGCGAAGATAGACCCCGCCCTGCTGAAAGACTTGCAGCGGGCGCAGAAATGCACCAGCGCATCTTCTGTGGCCATCAAAAAGGTGCTGCTGTTCCTGGACATACAAAGACAGCTGGGAATTACATTCGATCCGGAGAAAACGACGGACATCGGCAGCCTCCGCGATTTGGCGCGGCTGGTGTTCGATAAACTGCAGGAGCAAAAGCCATGAAAACACAGGAAGAGCTGCGGCGCGATTTTCCGCTGCTGCAGCGCAGGGTTTATGGAAGACAGCTGGTGTACCTCGACAATGCCGCCACGACGCAGCTCCCCGGCCGGGTGATGGATGCGATGTGCGGGCATATGCGGAAAAGCAACGCCAACGTCCACCGCGGCGCCTATTGCCTGAGCGAAGAATCCACCCGCCTGCTGGAGCAGGCGCGGGAAAAGGTCTGCGGCTATTTGGGTGCGCACGGCGCGGGGGAAATTGTGTTTACCGGCGGCACGACGGATAGCGTCAATATGGTTGCGCGCGGGCTGGAACCCGGTTTAACGGAGGGCGACGAGATCGTTGTGTCCAGCCTGGAGCACCATTCCAACTTTGTCCCGTGGCAGCAGCTTGCGGCGCGCCGGGGCTGCGCCTTCCGTGTCGTTCCCTGCCCGGATGGGGAGTTTGATATGCGGGCCTTTGAAGCGGTGCTGGGCGAAACCACAAAGGTAGTGGCGGTGGCTTCTGTTTCCAACCTGACGGGAAGCGTGCTGCCCATCGCTGAAATTACCCGGAAAGCGCATGAAAAGGGCGCCGTGGTGGTGGTGGACGGCGCGCAGGCCGTGCGCCACAGGCCGGGGGACATACGCGAATCCGGATGCGATTTTTATTGCTTCTCCGCGCATAAGATGTGCGGGTGCAGCGGGATCGGCGTATTATACGGAAAACGCGCCCGGATGGAAACGCTGTCGCCGACTGCCTTTGGCGGGGGAATGGTTAAAACGGTAACGCCCCATAATACCACTATGGAAGAACTGCCCTACAGGCTGGAAGCGGGGACGCCGAATTTTATCGGCGCTTCCGCCTTGGGGGCGGCCGTGGATTACCTGAAGGAAACCGGCGCGGACGAAATCGCGCGGATAGAGCGAGCCCTCACGGCGCAGCTGTGGGAACGGCTTGGAGCGGTGGACGGCGTGCGCATCCTCGGCAGCCCGGAAAAACGCGAGGGAATCGTCTCTTTCGTAGTGAAGGGCGTCCATTCCTACGACATCGCCGCCCTTCTGGATAAGCAGGGAGTGGCGGTGCGCAGCGGCACGCATTGCGCCCAGGTCGCCCTGCGGGAGCTCGGCGCGCAGCATGCCGTACGGGCGTCGGTCGCCTTTTACAATACGGAAGAAGAAATCGATATTCTTTGCAGGGCGCTCGAAAAAAGCATACGGATGCTGAAGAGCTATGGTGGCGGGTTATGACAATAAAGGAACAGGAAACGCAGCTGATCGACGATTTTGCCGACCTCGGCGACGAAATGCTGCAATATGAATATTTGCTGAACCTTTCCTGCGGGCTGGATATCCTAGCGGAAGGAGAGCGGAACGAAGCCAATCAGGTGGAGGGCTGCCAAAGCGGCGTCTGGATGGAACTCAGCAAAGAAAACGGAAGGCTGCATATGCGCGCGTACAGCGATTCGCTGATTGTCAGGGGAATCCTGGCAATGATCGGCCTGCTGCTGGAAAACCGACGGCCGGGTGAAATAGCAAACCACCGGTTTCGCTTCCTGCAGGAAACCTTCCTGAAAGACCAGCTCTCTGCGGAACGGTCGGGCGGCATTCGCTCGGTTTTGGATAAAATCCTCCGGTTCTGCAAGTAACGCCGCGCGGCACGCCCTTCCCGCCGCGGGCGCGGAACGGAATTCACAAAATATTAACGTCTCAAACGACGCGATTCAGCGGTATTCTGTTGAATCTGCGCCTTTTTTATACTATAATTGAACTCTAAAGGCAAAAGGAGTAACAATGTTCAATAATAATACGGTAGTAACGGTCCCCTATGGGATTTTAAGCAATAAAGTGGAAAACGGAGTCGTGGTGGCCCACCTTTCGGACCTCCACGAAAAGGAATTCGGGCAGGATAACGGCCAGTTGTTTGACAAGGTGGCGCAGGTCGAGCCGGACATCATCGCCGTCACGGGCGATATGGTGGCGCACGAAAACCAAAAAGAGGTCGACGCGGTCTATACGCGGCGGTTTGCCCGCGGCCTCGCGGAAATTGCCCCCACCTATTTCGTGACGGGCAACCACGAGCGCAATTTCGGCGGGCGTGTCGAGCATATCATGGAAGAGCACGGCATTATGGTGCTGCACGCGGGCGATATGGCCCGTGTCACCGTGGGCAAAAGCGAGGTCAACCTCTCAGGCATGGACGACGTTTCGTTCGACCATGTGGACGTGCGGGAATCGGTCGGCGTGTTCGAGCGGGAGCGCCGGGGCTTTAACATATTCCTCGCGCACCGGCCGGAATATTATCCGCTCTATCTCCACAAAAACATCGACCTCGTGCTCTCTGGGCACACCCACGCCGGGCAGATTCGCTTCCCGAAAATCGGGACGATCGCCATGAACGGGCAGGGCTTTATGCCGAAATATGTGCAGGGCGAATTCACGGACGGCGCGACCACAATGATTATCAGCCGCGGCCTCGGGGCCAGCGGCTACCCGAAAATCAGGATCAACAACCCGCCGGAGCTGGTAGCGGTGTATATCGAGCCGGACCCGGGCGAGTTGCAATAAAGTTTAAACAAGAGGAAATCAGCATGGAAAAGAGACCGTTTGTCACAAAGGAAAAACTGGAGGAAATTGCGGCCAAATATCCCACGCCCTTTCACCTGTATGATGAAAAGGGCATCCGGGAAAACGCCCGGCGCATGAACGAGGCGTTCTCGTGGAACAAGGGCTTCCGCGAATATTTCGCGGTAAAAGCGACGCCCAATCCCGTCCTCATGAAAATATTGAAAGAGGAAGGATGCGGGGTGGATTGCTCCTCCTATACGGAGCTTATGCTTTCGGATGCGTGCGGTTTCCAAGGCCCGGACATCATGTTTTCCTCCAACGACACCCCGCCGGAGGATTTCAGGCTGGCCAGGAAGCTCGGCGCGGTCATCAACCTCGACGACCTCACGCATGTGGATTTTTTAAACGAGGTGGCGGGCATCCCGGAAACCATTTGCTGCCGGTATAACCCGGGCGGCACCTTCCGCACCGCCAACGGCATTATGGATAATCCGGGCGAGGCCAAGTACGGCATGACGTACGACCAGATGGTGCAGGCTTACAAAAAGCTTAAGAAGCTGGGCGCGAAGCGCTTCGGCATCCATGCGTTCCTTGCGAGCAACACCCAAACAGGGGAATATTATCCCGAGCTCGCGCGGATACTGTTCGGGCTTGCGGCAGCGCTCCGGGACGAGACGGGCGCGGACATCCGTTTTGTCAACCTTTCGGGCGGCGTGGGCATTCCCTATACGCCGGAGGGCGAGCCTGTCGACATCCTCAAGGTGGGCGGGGGCGTCCGGGAAGCGTTCCAGGAGGTGCTTGTGCCCGCGGGCATGGGCGATATCGCCGTGTTTACGGAGCTCGGGCGCTTCATGCTGGGGCCGTACGGCTGCCTTGTGACGCGCGCGGTGCATGAAAAACATACCTATAAAGATTACATCGGGGTCGACGCGTGCGCGGCCAACCTCATGCGTCCGGCCATGTACGGGGCCTACCACCACATCACGGTCATGGGCAAGGAAGACGCGCCCTGCGACCATAAATACGATGTGACGGGCGGGCTGTGCGAAAACAACGATAAATTTGCGGTCGACCGCATGCTGCCGAAGATCGATAAAGGGGATTTGCTTGTGCTTCACGATACGGGCGCGCACGGCTTCTCCATGGGTTATAACTATAACGGAAAGCTGCGGAGCGCGGAAATCCTGCTGAAGGAAGACGGCAGCTTCGAACTCATCCGCCGCGCGGAAACGCCGGAAGATTACTTTGCAACGCTCGACTTCCTGAATCTGTTCGGGTAACTGGGAGAACTATGAAAAAAACCGTAACCGCCATCCTGATAACCACATTGTTTTTCCTGTGTGTTTCGTGCGGGATGGTACGGGATGCGGTATTTACGGTGCTCGGGGAACGCGAGCCCGCGTCCGCGTATGCGGATTCCCCCGGCCTGCCCCCGGGGAATACGATGGTTCCAGAGGGCGCGGCGCAGGAAACGGACGAAGAGAACCTGTCCTTTTTTGACGAGATGATCGATACGGAAGGGCTTCTCGGCCCGCAGCCCGCCCTGCGAATCAATGACGTGGAAGGCAGCTACCTGCTTTCGGACGACGGGTTTTATGTGAAAGATACTCCCTTTATGGGAAAAGACGGGACGGTTATGCTCGGCTTTAACCTTGGGGGCGTCAACGACGCGGTCATCTACAGCTACACGGAGGACACAAGCGCCATCACTCCCGCGCAGGTGCTGAAGGAATATAAAAAGCTGTACGAAACGTTGCTCGGGAAATACGGCCGGGCGGCTTCCCACGAATGGGCGGTCAGCGAAACCGGAACGGCCGGGGGCCTGTATTCCGTGGGCGAATTTGACGACGGCGACATTGCGGACGCGCTGGCCCACGGCCGGGTGGCGGCGTTCCGGTATTCATGGAACCGGGTCGGCGGCAACGTCCTCACCGCGTGGCTGTTTTTAGAACGCGGCGGAACCTATACGGTAGGCCTTACGTATGATAAAACGGGAGACACGCTCCCGCGCTGGTCCGCGTCGGTATGAAAGGGGAGCACACATGGGATTATTCCGGAAAAAAATCACAGAGGAACAAACAAATACGGTCAAACGCCTTTTAAAGGAAGCGAACGAGTGCTCGCGGATTGCAAACGAGGCCGTTACGGCGAGGGTGTTTTTTGAGAATTACCATGGGCTGGAGCAAAAATTGCGCGAGCTTACGGATTACGAAAAATACGGGGTGTTCAAGGGAACCCTGCCTTCGCAGAACTTAAACCGCATCGAGTCGAATTTCCAGAACGACCTCAATCTTTTTATCCAGCGCAGCTACCTGCATCTGAAAGAAAAGACCGAGAAAATGGATGAAGACGAAGCGCGGCGTGAACGCGGGAAATATTTCCGCAGCCTTAAGGAATATGAAGGCGAATTCAGCACGTATAACAGGAACCTGCTGAAGGATATGGAAAAGAAAAACGGGTAATTATCTTATGGAAGAAAACGGAAAGAGGAAGGTCGGGGAAGAACCCGGCGGGGGAAAAGCGCCGCAAAAAGGCGGTTCGAAAGTAGCTACGTGGATTATCATCGCGGTTGCGGCCGTGGTGCTCGTCGTTGCGCTCGTAAACATCATCGGTATCAAGAGCGAGGATATCGCGAACGAACAGACCTACCGGGGCCTGAAAGAGGTCGCGGAGGGTACGGCGGAGCCTTCCCCGGCGGCGAATCCGCGAGACCGCAAAATTGATTTCGACGCGCTGCGCGCGGTGAACGAAGACATCGTCGGATGGATATATGTGCCCAACACGGCGATCGACTATCCGGTGGTGCTCGGCGAAGATAACGATTATTATATCTCCCACAGTGCGGAAAAGGAGCAGAACCGCGCGGGGGCCATTTTCCTCGATTACCGCAACAAAGAAGATTTCACCGATCCCAACACCGTGATTTACGGTCATCGTATGAACGACGGCTCCATGTTTGCGGATTTGCATAAGTTCGAGGATGAAAGCTTCCTTAAGGAGAACAAGTATGTTTATTTATACCTGCCCGGCGGCGTGGTGCAGGTATACGATATTTTTGAGGCAAGCGTCGTAGGCGATATGGACGAGGCCTATACCATAAGCTTTGCAGACGCCGCGGCGTTTGAAAGCTACCTGACGAAAATGAAAAACCGCTCCGCGTCGTCCTTTAACCTGGAGCTCTCCGCGCAGGACCGGATCATCACGCTGTCAACGTGCGTGCGCGGACAGGACGAGAACCGTTATATCGTGCAGGCTGTGCGGGAGAAATCCCAGGAGGGCGTATGATTTACACTGTCACATTCAATCCGGCGCTCGATTATATCATGTATATGGACGGCCTTTCCGTCGGCGAGGTAAACCGCGTCCGCGCGGCGAAAATACTGTGCGGGGGCAAGGGGATCAACGTGTCGTGGGTCCTGCATAACCTTGGGGTCAAGAGCGTTGCGCTTGGGTTTGTCGCAGGTTTCACGGGCCGGGAGATTGAGCGCATGCTGCAGGAGCACGGCTGCCAAACGGATTTTGTGCGGCTCGGCGGCGGCTTGTCGCGGATTAACGTCAAGCTGGTTGCGGGGCAGGAGAGCGACCTCAACGCGCCGGGGCCGCAGATCGACACGCTGGAACCGTTTTTCAGAAAATTGGACGGCCTCACCGGAAAAGATACCCTTGTGCTTGCGGGCAGCCTGCCCGCCGGGCTTCCGGAAAATACGTATGAAAAAGTGCTCGCGCACGTAAGCGGCGCGCGGTGCGTGGTAGATACCACAGGCGACGCTTTGCGTGCGGTGCTGAAATTCAGGCCGTTCCTCGTAAAGCCGAACCATCACGAGCTCGGCGAGCTGTTCGGCAGGGAACTGCGGACGGAAGAAGAAATTGCGGACTGCGCCGAAAAGCTCCGGCAGGAGGGCGCGCAAAACGTTCTCGTCTCGATGGCGGGCGACGGAGCGCTTATGGCCGGGCAGGACGGCAGGATATACCGTTGTGCGGCGCCAAAGGGAACGGTGCGCGGCTCTACCGGGGCGGGGGATTCCCTGGTCGCCGGGTTCCTAGCAGGCTATGAGGAGGCTGGAAGCCTTGAATATGCCTTCCGCATGGGCGTTGCCGCGGGCAGCGCAAGCGCGTTTTCGGAAGAGCTTGCCACACGGGAAGAGGTTTACGCGCTCCTTGAAACAATAAAATAAGGAAAAACCGAAGCGGTTGTCCGGGATGGAAATTCCGGAACAGCCGTTTTTGTTTACGTACGTTTCCATAATTATGAATACCTTCCCGCCGCCGTGAACGCAACCCACGCGCTCTGCGCCCTATGCGCCCCGGCCGTTTGCGCCCGCCACCCATGATACGAATGCCTTTCCGCCGCCGTGAACGCAACCCACGCGCTCCGCGCCCTATGCACCCCGCGGAAAATACGTGGGCCCGCTTGCGCGAACGCGAGCAGGCCCGTATAAAAAGAGGAAATGAAAAACGATATAAATGATTCTATGACCCTATTTTACACAAGCTTCGTAAAAAGCGAAGGAAAACCCGGTAAATTCTTTGTAAAATATACGCCGTGGAAACGCCCGCCCCGCGGGAACCCGCCGCACGATCCGGGTCGGGTTCCCCCTGCAAAAAAGCGCAGGTGCCATATATTCCGCCGCCCCACGCGTGCCCTTAACAATAAAAAACAGGCGTTTCCGACCCCCAATCATTTGCGGAAACGCCCGTTTTTCAAAATAAGCTATATTGCTGACTGCCCGGCAATTCAGGAGGATGCCGTTGCAGATGAAGCACAGTTTTTGCACAGGCCGTAAAACAGGATTGCGTATCCCGAAATTTGGCAGCCTGTTTTTTCCCCGACCTCACGGTCGAAAGCGGGCACATATTCCCGTGGAATATCTACCATCGCCCCGCATTTTTCACAGACCATGTGATAGTGCGGCTCCAGCGTACCGTCGAAATGATCCGCGCCGCCCGGAACGGGAATCTTCATGAGCAGGCCGTTCTCCGCAAGCTGGTTCAAATTCCGGTATACCGTCGCAAGGCTTAATCCGGGATGATCGGGTTTCAAAAGGGAAAACACCGCGTCCGCCGTGGGATGCACCCTGTTTTCCAATACGGTTTTTAAGATCAGCTCCCGTTGCTTTGAATAGATCATAAAACCCTTTCCTTTGCCCGAACTAATCATAATTAAGAATGATTATCATTCTTAATTATGATTATACTCGCCATACCGAAAAAGTCAACAAGAAATTAAAGATTTTTGCATAAAATTTTTTAAGATTGGTATATAAAGAAGATAAAAACCAAAAGGAGGAAAGCGGTATGCATAAAATTATGAAAATCGAGGGCATGACCTGCGGGCACTGCGCGCAGCGCGTGGAATCCCTTTTAAATGAAATGGAAAACGTTTCCGCGTCCGTTTACCTGGAGCAGGACGCCGCCGATATAGAGGCCGGCGAAGGCGTAACCGATGAAACGCTCCGCGCGGTGGTGGAGAACGCCGGATTTCAGGTAACGTCCATCGAATAGAGCGGCCGCGGGGTTTCAAAACGCCGCACCAGCGCCATCGTGGCATAGGCGCATCCGCACCCAAGGAGCGCGCCCGCGAGCACGTCGGAGGGATAGTGGACAAACACATACACCCGGGAAAAAGCGATGAGCAGCGCATAGACCGAAACGGGAATGCGCGCTCCTTTATCTGTGGCGAAGAAGACCGTCAGCGCGGCGAAGGAGGACGACGCATGCCCCGACGGAAAGGAATAGCCGGATGGCGGAGGAACCAGAAGCGCCGATGCGCCGTATTGAACAAAAGGGCGCGGGCGCATCACAAGGTCTTTGGTGATAACATTCCCGATTACATATGCAAGGGCGATCGCGAAAAGCACCATCAGTCCCTGCCTGCGTGTCTTTTTGTCAAGCAGCAGCAGGAAAATAGCCAGCAGCCAGACAAAACCGGAATTGCCGATCAGGGAAAACGACGGTATGATGAAATCGAGGGCCGCGCACGAAAAAGCGGCGGTGCCAAACAGCATAACCTGGTCGGGCATAAATGGTCCTCCTCTTTAAAACATTCAAATGCCATTATAGACAAACCGGGACACAAATGCACGAAACATTTTCTAAACAATTCCTTACAATTTGCGGAAATACAAAAAATGACCCGGAGCTCCTCGCGGAGCCGCGGGCCATATTTCTGCGCCGGGCTATTCTTCAAATGTGGCGGCAACCTTTTTAAGATTGTTTATAATGTCGATATGCTGCGGGCAGGCATGCTCGCACTGCCCGCACGCGATGCAGTCGGACGCCCTGCCAAAAATTTGGGAGTAGTTGCCGTAATAGACAGACTGCAGGGAAAAGCCCGTCGGCTTTGCCTGCTTCTCGGTATTATATAATGCAAAATATTTGGGGATGGGGATATTTTTGGGGCATCCTGCCACACAATACTGGCAGGCAGTGCAGGGAATGGCAATGGATTCGTTGATAATATCCGCCACCTGCCGGACCTTCTCCCGCTCATCCTGTGAAAGCGGCTGGAAATCACGCATATATCCGGTGTTGTCCAAAAGCTGGGCCATATCAGACATTCCGCTCAGCACGACCATCACATTCTCAAGGCTGGCCGCAAAACGGATTCCCCACGAAGGCACCGACCAGCCGGGGTGGCAATCCAAAAGAAGCTGTTCCGCTTTGGGGGGAACCTGCGCCAGCATGCCCCCCTTCACCGGCTCCATGACAATTACTTTTTTTCCATGCTTTTTTGCAGCCTCATAGCACAGGCGGGACTGGATACTTTCGTTGTCCCAATCCAGGTAATTGATTTGCAGCTGGACAAAATCGACCTCGGGATGCGCGGTCAAAATCTGATCCAGAAGCTGGGCGCTGTCGTGGAAGGAAAATCCGATGTTGCGGATATAGCCTTCCCGCTTTTTGCGCGAGATGAATGGGAAGCTGTCCATTCTTTCGGCAATCCCGTAAGTTTCAACCCCGAGATTGTGCAGCAGGTAGTAATCAAAATAATCCACGCCGCATTTTTCAAGTTCCTCACTGAAAATGCGTTCCTGGTCTTTTTTTTGCTTTAAACTGCGCATGGGAAGCTTGGTTGCCAGCGTAAAGCTGTCGCGGGGATGGCGTTTCACCAGCGCTTCCCGGATCGCGCATTCGCTTTTGAGGTTATGATATACATATGCGGTATCGAAGTAGGTGAAGCCGCGCTCAAGGAACACGTCCACCATACGCGATACCAGTTCAAGATCAATCGTTTCCGTATCGTTGGAATCAAGCAGCGGCAGCCGCATGAACCCGAAGCCTAATTTTTTCATAAAACCGTCCCTTTTCTATAAAAATATACGGCGCGCTTATGCGCCCGTGCCATTAAAAATTTCCTTTGCCTGTTTCATATTTTCCCGGATTGGAACCCCAAACGGGCCATGCAGTTTACGCCGTGGTCGATGGCAAGATCGAACATTCGGCGCGTAAAGGCTTCATCCCTGCTGGAGAACCCTTCGCAGCCGAGGCCGATTTCGCTTACCCTGATGCCTGTTTCGCCGAGCGTGCGGTAGTTCATCGTTTGCCCCCCTGCTGTGCCAAACGCTCCATTGTATCCCGGATGGCGACGAGCGCCTCGGCGGGGTCGTCGATTTCTGCGACAGCCTGCTCCATCGGGCAGGGGCCGGTTCCCGCTCGGTTTTCAATCGTCCGCGTAAGCGTGCCGCAGGAGTGGGCGATTCCGCTTTTCTGCAATACGGGTATGGCAGCCTCGCTCATCACGGATGCGTACACCTCCCGCACACCGGCCAGTACAAACAAAAGCGCGGCAGCCTTGCCGATGATTTTATCCGCAGCGGAAAATCCATCCAGCTCCATATCCGAAGAAAGGAATTCCACCAGGGGAGCAACGCCGGATTTCCAGCTTGTGTAAGTTGTGCCGCCCTTCACAAAAGCGCAGGAGCAGCCCTCCGCTTTCAGCAGCCCTTTCGCCCGGTCTATATCACGCATGGCGTTTCTCCCTGTTTTCCAACCAGAAAATAATCAGGGGGATCAGGCACCATTGGAGCACGAGGCCCGGAAGCCCGGTGGCAATGCTCATCCAGATGGAGTCTACCGCCACGGCTCCATTACCCATACCATAGACTGCAACGAGGACAGCCGCCGCACGGATTGCCCGTCCGGCAACCTGTGCCAGAAACAATTTTACGATGACGGGCATTTGGGTTTTACCGAGGAATCCGGCTGCAAGCCCATAGCCCGCAAGCTCGATCATCATAAAGGGAACCATAGCCGCGCCCGGCATGCCGGACAGCGCAAAGCTTAAAAGCGGGCTGAGCGCACCCGCGACCGTGCCGACAATTGGCCCCGCAAGAAGGCCCACCAGAAGGATTGGAAGGTGCATCGGCAGGAATGCCTGACCAAGGGATGGGCCCATGCCGGATACGGCGCCCAATACGTGGAAAAGCTGCGGCAATGCGACTGCAAATACGATAGCCGTCAGGATGGCGATGGATTTGGTTTTGATTGTTTCCTTTTGAAGTGCGATTGCATGTAACATAATAACGGTTCTCCTCAAAATAATTGTTTGTTCTTAAATAAGAGTAACACCTGGAGTGTACTCCAAGTCAAGTGCGGATTTGCCAATTCAAAGAATTTATGACAAACGATGCATAAAGGAAGTGTTGAAATTAAAAAACAAGCGCGAATTCAACGAAACTTTTTAATCAGGGCGTTGACTTTTTTAGGTCTTTATTATACAATAATAAGGCTTCAAATTTTATAGTTGTGCCAGTAGCTCAGCTGGATAGAGTGCTTGACTACGAATCAAGAGGTCGGGGGTTCGAATCCCTTCTGGCACACCAAACCAAGATAATCCGAACCTGATCCCAATCGGAGAAGGGTTCGGATTTATTGTTTTCTTAGCGCCTTCTGAAGATAAAAAACCAATCAAACGGAGGCGTAAAAAATGAGCAGAATCAAAATCAATGAATCAAAAATCGGCAGGTACGGACGGATGCGGCTTGTATTCATCAAGGAGCACCGGAAAGATTTATACACAGAGCTTCTCTTTTCGGGTAGTCTGGAAGATTATCTATGTGAATTGAATAAGGAAGTGCTGGATCGGATATGGGAATATACCTGCCAGATTGCAAAAGAGCAAGGCATCGACGAAGAATTGAAAGCGCACGATCAAATGGCGTGGGTTGGAACGATGAATGCGATTAAAGCGCAGGCGGAGGAAGTTATCCTTAATGAGATAATCAGAGAATAATCCCCTATAATACGTAGATTGCAAGAACGATATGATATACTTATAATATAGGTGAGAGGATTAGATATGATGGAGAAATTCCAGATTGCTGTAGCAACATTACCCAAAAGCAGATTGGATATCCATCTGGATATTGATATGATAAAAGTGGCGTTGATATATGGCGATGAGGTAAAACTGTATAGTTTATCAGCCGAGTTTAGTACATATACACAAATAATATCGGGAATGAATAATGACCAATTTGGAGATTTCGAAGTGCTAAGGAAACTTTAACCTAAGTCAGAGTATCCAATGATAAGGCGGACGGTATCTATATGAATACCGGCCGCCAATTCATATTACCCGATTTTCTTTTTCTTTAATTTTTGTTTCCGCTTCCACTCCCGAAACTCTTTCTGACCTTCCTCGCTCTCAAAGAATCTTTGTATCTCCGGGAGCAGGCAGCGAGCCAGTGTGTCGATCTCGTACTGTGGTATTTTCTCCTCCTTTGCCTTCCTTACCATGTATCCCTCCGTATTCAGTTGTCAGACTCTATTCAGTTTTCAAGGTACTTACCGTATCGGGGCGTTATTGCGGCTGCGGCTTTCCCTGCGCATCTGCCGCTCCCGCTCCCGTTCCGCACGGTCTTTGGCAAAAATGTCTTCCAATAATTCCTTTACTCTTTTGGGCGCAATCTTCACCGCCCGAAAGAAATCCCGCGTACTCTCCCATAGCCGGTCAAAGTCTCCTCGCAGATCCCGCAGCTTCCATTCCTTCTCCGCCAGCTCCCGCTTCAATTCCGGGATTGTAGAGCGAGACACGATCCCCTCCTTGGCCAGCGTGAGCATCCCCTCAAATTCCTCCCCGGTCAGTTCCACCTTTCCGAAGATCTTCTTCTTTCCGGTATGTTCCAATTCATAAAAGGTCTTATATACCTCCCGTTTGGGCTCCAGTACCTGTTCGATCCTGTCCAGTTCCTGCTGCCGCATCCGCGCTTTCCGCTCCATTTCTCTTACTTTCTCCTGCTCCTGCCGCAACTTGTAATCCAGTACGGATAAGTGCTCCGCGGTGCTCCCGCGCACCCCGCGTTCAAAATCCGTATATCCCGCGTCCCTCATGTGTTCGTAGAATCTGTCCTGCAACAGGCTGTACGGATGTACCAGACGGGGCTTCCCCTTCCCGTCCCGTATCGTGTTTCCGCGTTCGTCCGTCATTTTCCTCGATCCCCATTTCTTGGAATGGCTGACCTGATGAACCACCTCCTTGACCTTGCCTATAAGGGCTTTGTCTCTGCACCGCTTTGTCCACCGGATCTCCTTTTCCACTACAGGGATATACACGACGTGCAGGTGGTAATGATATACGTCATATCCGTATTCGGCGGACAGGCTGCGGTTCCGCTCGTCCGCGTGCATGACCGCCGAGATAATGTACTGCTCGCCGCCCGCGATCTCTGCGGCGAGCTTGTATGCCTTCCGGTAGAACCTTACGGCATACGCATAGCCGCCGTGCCGCTCAAAGTACGCGGTGTTGACGTCGAATACCATCTCGTCGAATACGTTGGCGTCCTGCCTGAGTCCACGTGTGCTGACGACCTTGTCCTGTACCAGCCTGTCAAAGGCCTGCGCATAGGTCCCTTCGCACTTTTTGAAATATACATTGTTTCCGCTCCGCTCCGGTATGACGTCCGGGTTGCTGTACGATTCGTTCTTCCGCTCGTTGTGCCGCTCACGGATACCGATTGCTTTTTTCGTGTAAGGCTTGTTGCGCACGACGGTACGGTCTGGTTTGGGCATGAACTTCACCTTCCTTTCGCTGCGTGCCGCAGGGAGCGCCGGGAGAATACTTTGGAAAAGTATTTGACCCACTATGACACTTTCGTGCTCCGCTCCGAAAGCTGTCATGCGGGCTCTCCGAGGGCCCTGCGGGGCTGTATATCCGAGATAGACGCAAGCAGCAGTTCGCATATGAACTGCTCACGATATGATTCTATCAGTACAAATATGAACTGTCAATAAAAATATTTCAGAAGTGAACTGTTTATGATATACTGGTCACAGATAGTAACAACAAAAAGGAGAAAAAAGTAATGACGACAGGGGAAAAGATACGGAAATACAGACTGGAACGGGGGCTTTCCCAGAAGGAGCTGGGGCTGCGGGCAGGGATGAGCGAGCCCGCGGTACGCAACTATGAGCTGGGGAACCGTATCCCGTCGGTCAAGCGGTTGGAGGCTTTGGCGGGTGCGCTCGGGGTGAGCCGGTTCGCCCTGTCTGATCCGGACCTTGACACTTACATCGGGGTGATGCACGCCTTATTTTATTTGGAGGATACCTATGGACTGGAGCCGATTGACCGCAGCGGAGAGATTGTGCTGAAGTTCCCGATTGAAAATTCCCTTTATGAGGATGTGCGTTCATGGTGCAAAGAGCGGCAGGCGTTTGCGGAGGATAAGATTTCCCGCGAGGACTATGACGAATGGCGGCATACCTTTCCCAAAATACGGACGGAACGAAACATACGGGCTGTGCGTGAGCTGCAAAAGAAGCAAAAATAGCTTTGAGCCTTGTTCAGCTGCAAAAAACAACAAAAAAGAGAGGCGCGTGTCCTTTGCAAGCATCGCAAAAGTATATACTTTTGCAGCTTGTTAGGGACTATCGTCCCTATGACCCTAAGCGGATTAGCCGCTGATATAAACAAATAGTATTTCATATATTTTCGCAATTGATCGTATTGTTTTGTTATATAGGAATAAATAGAGATATATAATATTTTAATAACTTTTGATTTTGCATAGTTTAATTGAATCAATAATAAGTCTGCCCAAAATATAAATATGACTTTTTCTATTTTTAATATATTTAATATAATTTACGTAAATTGAGCAGCTTTACGTAAATTATGGCAAAATATTTTCAACTGATTGATTTTATTAGGCTAAAAAGATTATGATATATACCAAAAACAGTTTGTATTGCGGCAGTCTGAATAACAGAAAGCAATCTGAATACCATAAGAAAATTGATTGGGAGATAGATTTTGAATATTACAATAAAAGAGATTGCAAAAATGACGGGAGTATCGATTGCCACGGTATCCCATGTTATCAACAAGACCCGTTATGTCAGCCCAGAGCTGACGCAAAAAGTAGAAAGGGCCATTTATGAAACAGGATATATCAATAAAATACGAAGAAATCAATTCAAATTTGGAAGGCAATCCAGAATGGCATTTGTGCTGCCCACCACAAACAGTACCGTATATGCACAGCTTGCAAACACAATGACAGAGCTTCTTGCAAAAGAGGGATATATCCTTTCGACCTATGTTTCCCACGATAATGAAGAGTATGAAAAGCATATCCTGATGAATCTGCTTGCGGATAAAAATATTGCCGGCATCTTTTTGTCGCCTACGGTAAATGCGTCGCGGATATACACAAAGGTGAAGCGTTCCGGTATTCCTTTTATGTGCGTGGAGCGCAAGACGAAAGACGGCGAAATTCCAGCCATACTGTCTGAAAACGAAGAAGCGATGTTCAGGGGGACCCGCCACTTGATTCGCAGCGGGCATAAATTGATTGGTATCCTGCTCGAAGACTGCGACTTGATTCACTGCCAGGAGCGTCTTGCGGGATATAGGCGCGCGTTAGAGGAATATAAAGTCCCATTCGACAAAGGATTGGTTTGCAGAGTGGATCTTTACTGCCAGGAAGAGGAAAACATTTTTGAAAAAGCGCGTTTCAATACGCTCCCTTCTGCATTTATCGCGGCGGGAAACACTTTGACCCTAAAACTCCTGAAAAATGCGGACGATTACGGCTTGAAGTGCCCGGACGATATTTCCATTGTCGGCTTTGGCGATGATGAATGGAGCAGTATTTTTAATCCGTCGCTTACGATTCTCAGGCAGGATACCGCTAGCACCGCAAAGCGTGCGGTGGAGATGATGATGGGATTATTGAAAGGAAATTCTGCTGCACAGACAGTGGTTCGCATGCCCGTCGGTTTTACGGTCCGCAAATCCACGCGCGTCATCAATCGGGGGCCGTTTGGGGAAATTGCCGTTCCGCCTGAAAACATACTGGTCGATACGGCGGAAGAGGAATATTTAAAAAAGGAACAATTCAAGGTTGCCATCGCGTTCCACTGCACGGATACAGAATGGTCCCGGCTTCAGGAAACGGGGATCCGCGATACGCTTGCGCGCTATAACGTACAGGTCATTGCGGTGATGGACGCAAATTTTAATGCGCAGCTGCAGGTAACGCAGCTTGAGGCGCTTCGTATGCAGAAGCCGGATGCGATTATCGGCGTTCCGGTAGATGAAAACATTACGGCGGGCAAATTCAAGGAGCTCTCCCGCCTGACAAAAATGATTCTTATTGGAAATATACCTCAGGGGATTGACAAGAATGACTATTATAGCTGCGTTTCAGTGAACGAGCGGGAAAACGGACAAAATGCAGGAAATATATTGGGGGAATATTTCAGGGAAAGAACGGATGTCAAGCTGGGCTTGTTAAATCATGGGCTGCCGTTCCACATGACGCGCCAACGGGATAATGCAGCCGAGCAGGTTCTGACGGAAAATTATACCAATTTGCAGATCGTATCGCGCAAAAATTTTTACCAAATTCAAAACGTATATGATACCTGTATGCAAATGATGCGGGAACACCCGGAGATTTCCGGGCTTTATGTGTCGTGGGAACGCCCGGCAATGGAGGCGATACGCGCCCTGCGTACGCTTGGAAGGACGGACGTCGCCATTTCCACGGTGGATTTGGATTTGGAAATCGCATCTTATATGGCCCGCGGGGAAATGGTGCGGGGCATAAGCGCGCAGCGTCCTTACGAGCAGGGCGAAGCAGCGGCAATGGTTACGATCCAGGCGCTTCTGGGGAAAAAAGGATATAAATTTGTGGGCGTGCAGCCGGTGGTGGTATACCCGCGCGAGTTGACGCGTTATTGGCGCGAAATCATCAGAAAACCTGCGCCTGAATTTCTGAAACCGCATAAAAACCGTTGAATTTACGTAAAAAAGGCATAAAAAATAGTGTTTTCCTGAAAAAAAGTTAAAATGGACAAAATTGCTTTCTTTATTTTTTTTGCTGCACTATAGTATACGTAAACAAAGGGAAAAACACAAAGATAAAACAACAAATGACGTACCCGTTATGGAAACGGAAAAACAAGATTTTCCGTAGCTCTGTTAATTTACGCTTTTTTAGCGCAATCGAAAAAAATAAAAAAGGAGAAAGCTTATGAAAATCACTTACTCGACAAATGCGTGGGGACCGGTTCTGGCGCACTGGGCCGCACCAAATTGTGTAAACGCCGCATATTACAGGTGCGGCGGCAAACTCGAACAGGCGCTGGCGGATATCGCGGAAGCAGGAT
This sequence comes from Christensenella intestinihominis, assembly GCF_001678845.1. GTDB lineage: Bacteria > Bacillota > Clostridia > Christensenellales > Christensenellaceae > Christensenella > Christensenella intestinihominis. The sequence continues at coordinate 258,173 of NZ_MAIQ01000002.1, read as the reverse complement.
TCGAATCGGTGGAGATATTTGATGGAGAATTGCTGGAGTTCGAGGGACGCAGCGAGCTTCTGGAAAAAATGCTGGAAAAGTACGGCCTTGCGCTAAAGGGCGTATATATCGCCTGTAATTTTATTTACGACGAGATACTGCCGGAAGAACTGGACCGTGTCCGCCGCGCCGCGCAGTTTGCGAAAAAACTCGGGGCAACAGAGATAGCCCTTGGGGGTGGCGCGATACGGTTTGACGGAATCAGGGAATCGGATTACGTAAAGCTGGGCGAAGCGCTTGACAGGGTTTGTGACCTTGCAGACACACTGGGGATGCGGGCGAGCTTCCATCCCCATATGGGGTCGCTGGTGGAGTCCCCGGTTCAGCTGGACAAGGTTATGCCGCATACACGTATTAAACTGTGTCCCGATCTTGCCCATGTAAAAAAAGGCGGCGGTGACCCGCGTGAGGTCGTAAAACAATATCTTGATCGGATCGATTACATCCATCTGAAGGACATTATGGACGACGGTATGTTCTGCCCTCTCGGAGTCGGGATACTTGATATAGATGCAATTGTGGAAACGCTCAAAAAAGCGCCGCACAGGATTGAGATTGCGATTGAATGCGACGGCTGGACGGGCGATCCGGCAGAGGGGGCGCGGATCACGTCACATTATTTGAAGAAACAGGGATTTTAAGAAACAAAAATTGAAAGGAGAAACAAATGAAGACTTATCAGGTAGGTTTGATCGGCGCGGGATTTATGGCAAAAGCACATTCCATTGCATACGACGGGATGCCGATGTTTTTTTGGCCGGCGCCGGGGATGGCGGTCAAAAAGACCATTGCCGATTTGACGGAGGAATGCGCGAAGGACGCGGCGCAACGGCTGGGATTCCGGCAGGGGACGGCGAATTGGCGCGACATTGTGGACGATCCCGAGATCGATATCGTTGATATCTGTACGCCAAACGACGCGCACTACGAAATCGCTGTGGCGGCGGCAGAAGCCGGGAAGCATATCCTGTGCGAAAAGCCGATCTCAAGAACGCTCGAGGAAGCCGAAAAGATGCGCGACGCCGTTAGGAAAGCCGGCGTAATCAATATGCTTGCGTTCAATTACAGGCGGACGCCCGCAGTACAGCTTGCAAAAAAATTAATTGACGAAGGGGCGATCGGGACGATCCTGGATTTCCGCGGGACCTATTTGCAGGATTGGTCGGCCGATCCGGATTCCCCACTTTCCTGGAGGTTCCAGAAAAAGGTTTGTGGCTCGGGCGCGCTTGGAGATATCGGGACGCATGTGGTCGATATGGCGCGGTTCCTCATCGGAGACTTCGACGAGGTAAACGCGCGTGTCGCAACGTATATAAACGAACGGCCGCTGCAAACCGGTTCCGCGGACAGCCTTGGGAATGTGAAAGGCGGCAGCGGGCCGAAAGGAAAGGTTGACGTGGACGACCAGTGCTGCTTTATGATTAATTTCAAAAGCGGCGCGTTCGGCACGATAGAGGCGACGAGGAATGCGTGGGGCCGCAATAACTTCATTACGCTTGAGATCCACGGGACGGAAGGCTCCATCTATTTCAATTACGAACGCAGGGATGAACTGCAGGTCTGCTTTGCAAGCGACGGGGGAGACCGCCGGGGCTTCCGTACGATTTACACCGGCCCGGCCCACCCTTACGGCGAAGGCCTGTGGCCGATCCCGGCGCTGGGAATCGGATATACGGAGACCAAGATCGTCGAGTGCTACGATTTCATCAAGGCGATTGCGGAAAACAAACAGGCCTCGCCTAATTTTGAAGACGGCTACCAGATCGAGAGGATCAGCGACGCCGTCCTGAGGTCGGGCGCGAGCCGCGCATGGGAAAAAGTTTGAGCGAAACAGGTTTTGGAAACATCCAATATCAAGAGAAAACAAGGAGGAAAGAAATGAAAAAATTAGTGGCGATCATTGTAGTGATTGCGATGGCTGCGGCTGCTTTTACAGCCTGCGCCGAAACGACGGCTCCTGAAAGCTCCGCGGATACGTCTGTGGGGCAGGCAACGCAGGAAGCGACAGAGACGGACCCCGAAGAAAGTGAAGCGGCGCCCGCCGAGGGCGGCGTAACGGAGCGCCTGAATGCAATGGCGGCGGAGTATGGATGGCAGCAGCCCTTCTGGTATGAGGAGCCCAGTGAAAATACGCTTAAAATGGCGGAATCGGCTCTTGACGGATCGGTTCTCAATTTTGGACCGAATGGAGAGGAAGCGGTTCTGGGAAGCGATTTCGCTGCGGCCGTGACAGAGGATCAGAAAAATCAGATCGAAGCCCTCGACGGAATGACGGCGGCGCTGTGCATGCGGTGGACGGGCAGCTTCTGGCCGAACCAGCAGGTTGCGGGCATTACCGACACGCTCGAATCCTATGGGATCGAGGTGATTGCAACGACGGATGCGAATTCGGACGACGTGACGCAGATCTCCAATATTGAAGCGGCGATCGCGATGGAACCGGATATTCTCTTTATCCATCCGACGAATGAAGCTACCCTCACGGATGTGTGCAAAAAGGCAGTGGACGCCGGAATCAAAATCGTGTTTATGGATCAGGCGGTAGACGGACTTGAAGCGGGCACGGACTACGTTACTACGGTTACGTGCGACAATCTTCTGAATGGTATGCGGCATGCCGACATCGTTGCGCAGTCGCTGGAAGGCAAAGCGGAAAAAAATGTCGGGATATTATACTACGCGCCGCAGTTTACCGCCACAAATGACCGGTATGAAGGGTTTGTAACGAGGATGGCGGCAAAATATCCGGACGTCAACATCGTGGCCATCGCGCCGTTCGAGGACGCGCTGGATACGGAAGCGTCCGCGGCTGCGCTGCTCACGGCGCATCCGGAGATCAACGCGATCTATACGGAGTGGGACGAGCCGGCAATCGGCATTATCTCAGCGGCACGCGCGGCAGGGCTTTCATCGGAGGATCTGGCAATCGGTACGGACCTCATGAGCGACGAGGTCGTGCTGGACCTGGCGCAGGGCGGATATGTAAAGGGGATCAGCACGCAGGATCCTTACCAGCAGGGAGTCGCCGAAGCGACGGCGGGCGTGCTTGCCCTGATCGGCGCGGACGTACCGGTATTTATCGAAGTCGTACCGACCATCGTTACGCGCGACAATCTTGCGGATACTTATGAAGCGGTATGCGGCGAACCCTTGTTTGCGGAGGCTGCCGAAGCGCTGAAGCAGTAAACTGAAAATATGTAAAAAATCCGAATGGGACAAGGCGGAACAGGACCTTTCCGGTTCCGCCTTACAGCCCATTTTACAGGGTGGCAAAGATGAATGAAAACGTTTTGGAAATGCACAATATCGAAAAACAATTCAACGGCGTTCCTGTCCTGAAAAAAATGAATTTTTCCCTGAAAAAGGGTGAAGTCCACGCCCTGCTCGGAGGCAACGGCGCCGGAAAATCTACGCTGATGAAGATATTGAACGGCGTGTATACAAAGGACGCGGGGCAAATACGGATCGATGGGCAGGAGGCCGACCTGCACAGTGTGGAGGATGCGCACAAAAAGGGCATCGCGATGATCTACCAGGAGTTCAGCCTGCTGCCCGCCATGAGCGTCGCGGAAAATATTTACATTACGCGCGAGTGGAAAAAGGGCGGATTGATCGATGATAGAAAAAACATGAAGAAAGCTGAGGAACTGCTGAAATGGCTGGAAATTGACAATATCGATCCCCGGGTTGCGGTCGAGTCGCTGGACGTCGGCTATTGGCAGATGGTCGAAATCGCAAAGGCGCTGTCTCAGGATGCAAAAATATTGGTTATGGACGAACCTACGTCTTCTTTGTCGAAGACGGAAACGAAGGCGCTGTTTAAGGTGATCCGCCAGCTCAAGGAAAAGGGGATCTCCATCATATATATTTCACACAGGATGGCTGAGGTTTTTGAAATTTGCGACAGGGTGACGATCCTGCGCGACGGAATCAACGTTGCAACGGTCGAAAGCAGAGATACTACAATGGAAGAAATCATCGATAAGATGCTCGATGCAGCGGCCAAAACCTCCTTTGAGCGTGTGGAAAGGAATTTTGAACAGTCCGGCGATCCCGTGCTGCGCGTAAGGGATTTTGCGTATGGCAATAAGCTCGCGGACGTCTCGTTTGACCTATACCCGGGAGAAATACTGGGACTTGCCGGATTGATGGGGAGCGGAAGGACGGAGCTTGTCGAATCCATCTTCGGCATAAGAAGAAATTGGACGGGAGAAGTTGTTGTGCGGGGAGAGCCTGTCAAAAGCAAAAAAGACGCGATGAATAAAGGAATCGCACTCGTTCCCGAAGACCGCAGGCAGGAAGGGCTGATTCTGCAGCACAGCATCAAAAGCAATTTTATGCTTCCAAGCGTCCGGCAGATGAGAAAAGGTTTTTTGATCGACGATAAAAAAGGGGCGGATATTTCCCGGGAATATATTGAGAAGCTGTCGATCAAGGCGGATAGCATCAAGCAGATGGCCATGCTGCTTTCCGGCGGCAACCAGCAGAAAATTGTCCTGGGCAAATGGCTTGCGCGCGGCCCCAGGGTTTTGATTCTCGACGAGCCGACCATTGGCGTCGACGTCGCGGCCAAAGCCGAAATCCTGCGTATCATAAGGCAGCTTGCCGACGAGGGTGTTGCGGTACTGATGATCTCGTCGGAATTGAGTGAGCTGGTGGCGGCATGCGACCGGATTCTGGTCCTGTACAACCGGACGGTCAATAAAGAACTGTCCGGGCGAGAAATTGAATCGGAGGAGGTGCTTCATCATGCAATCCAAGGTCTCTAGCAGAAGAAGCTTTGAATGGAGAAATTACATCGTATACTTTGTTTTCATCGGCGTTTTCCTGTTCTTTCTGTTTTCAATCGGTGATTCTGGTTTCCTAAAACCAAGCAACCTGTTGAGCATAGTCAGGACGACTACGATGACAACGCTGATCGCGGTCGCAATGACGTTTACCATTGCGGCAGGCGAATTCGACCTCTCGGTCGGAGCGACGGCGGCGTTTGGCGCAATCTTTGCGGCCCTTGCGATCCAAGCGACCGGGAACGCGTTCATTGGCATTTTAGCGGGTCTCGCGGGAGGAGCGCTTGTGGGCGCGGCCAACGGGGCGCTCGTCGCCGGGCTTGGCATTCCGTCGTTTATCGTAACGGTCGGTATGCAGATGGTAGTTCGTGGGGCGGATATGTGGCTTACCAATACCAAGCCGGTCATCATTGGCGATGCAGCGTTCAACAATATTTTCGGACAGGCGAGCATCGGCCCCGTGCCGGTGCTGGTGATCTGGACGGCGGCAGCGCTGCTGATTGGGCACGTCGTGCTCAAGAAAACGTCTTACGGGCGCGAGGTGCTCGCGACCGGGGCTAATAGAGTGGCGGCGGAGTTCTCCGGCATTTCCACAAAAAAGGTTAAATTTATGGTCATGCTGGTTATTGGGATCGTGGCCGCCATTTCCGGTATGCTGTCTGCAGGCCTGATGCAAACGGCACGCAGCACGATCGGGGAGGGCGGCATTGAGCTAAACGCAATCGCCGCGGCGATCCTCGGCGGCGCCGCGCTGTCCGGCGGAAAGGGCTCGATCATAGGAACGGTAGTCGCGTCGCTTTTGATCGGCGTGATTAATAACGGAATCGTGATTATGGGACTTAATATCGCACAGCAATATATGGTGACGGGCGCGATCATCATTTTGGCGATCGCCTTTGGAGAAAAACGCAAAAAAGTTTGACTGCAATTAATTTAAATAAAATAAAAAGGAGAAGAAAACATGAAACAAGATATTTTGGACTTTCAGGGCAACAAGGTAACTCATTCCCGCAAGACCTGCAACGGAGTTCGCCTGCATTATTACACGGCAGGGCAGGGACCGGCGCTGATCCTGCTTCACGGCGTTCCCAAAACCTCTTATTACTGGCGGAAACTCATACCTATCCTAACGGAGAAATACACGGTCGTATGCCCGGATCTCCGCGGCCTTGGGGATTCAAACCGTCCGAAAGACGGGTATGACATGATGACGATGGCGGACGACATCGTATCGCTGGCCGACCAGCTCGGGATCGATAAGTTTTATCTGACGGGAGAAGATTGGGGCGCGGCGTGCGGATACTGCATCGCAAAAAAGTATCCTGACCGCGTAATGAAATTTGCCTATATCGAGATGCTCCTGCCCGGTTTCGGACTGGAAGAATGGTCTCATCTGACGCCGGAAAATGTGGAAGGTAACCGTTGGCTGTGGCACATCAATTTTTATAATGTGCCGGCATTTCCAGAGGCGCTGATTACGGGACGCGAACGGATCTATTTTGATCAGTTCTTAAAGAATGAGGCGCTGGACTGTAATATTCCAGATGATGCGATGGATGAATATATCCGATGCTATTCAAAGCCAGACAGCATCCGGAGTATGTGCGAAATTTACAGAGCTACATTCCAAGATGCGGAGTGGAATCTCGAAGCGGCCAAAGAAAAGCTAAAAATGCCGGTGTTGGCACTGGGAGGCAGAGAATTCATTTTCGAAGAAGTGGAACGTGAAATGAAACTGGTTGCAGAAGATGTCACCAGTGTTGTCCTCGACTATGGCCACCAGATGGCAGAGGAATGCCCAGAGCTTCTGGCATCGGAATTAGATCAATTTTTTGGAGAATAAAAGTTAGATAGGGCATCAAATTTGAAGCGCCACAAAAAGCAGACAATATTTTGAAGGGAAATTTGTTCATGCCCAAAAAACAGACACAAAGTTAAAAGCGGTTAAATCTTTATAGCTTCAAATTACGCCGGACTGAGCTAACCTAAAGCAGAATGTATGGGAATGTATGGTAGTAAAGTTCAATGTATTTGAAGATATCCATGCGGGCTTGTTCGGGATTGTCATACTTGACATCCTGAACAAGCCCTCTTTTTAGGATGCGGTAGAAAGATTCCATAATAGCATTGTCATAAGGGTTACCTTTTCGGCTCATGCTTTGCCGGAAGCCGCAGCGAATACACATAGACTGAAATCTGCGTACTGTAAATTGGCAACCTCTATCTGTATGAATAATCAATCCCTCTGGCGGATGTTTTCGGCAGATTGCTTGGGTAAGCACTGGTAAAACCAACGTATCCCGAACCATGGTGTCCATGATCCATCCAGTCACCTTACGGGAATAGATGTCAATAAAAACAACAAGATACAACCAGCCATGCTTTAATAGTTAATCTCTCTATAGTTTTTTGTACAATATATATGCTAAATCCACTACCCACTTGTAACTTTTTAGAATAGGCAGTATAATAAAATCTATACGGGAATTTTATATTATCTTTTCATAAAAGTAACAGATATTATTTGCAAAATAAAAATATACTTGAATATTTTCATAACTTAAAGAATATCGGCTAAAAACATAAAAAATAAAAAAATTATCAATATATTGCCGAATCCGTGGTATAATAAAAGCAGTGAATGAGGTACTGCTATGAAATTCTTATCGGTTGCGGAAACAGCTAAAAAATGGGATATATCTGAGAGAAGCGTGCGGAATTATTGTGCGAACGGAAGAATACCGGGGGCGTTCCGAAAAGGAAAGACGTGGAATATCCCGGAAAACGCCGTGAAACCCAAACGCGCCAACAAGAAAAAAGAAACGATGCAGGTACTTCTGGATATTTTGCGTGCGGAAAAAGATTCCGGTATGAGAGGGGGTATCTATCATAAGATACAGATCGACCTGACATATAATTCAAACCATATGGAAGGCAGCAGACTCACCCACGACCAGACGCGGTATATTTTTGAAACGAACACTATTGGCGTCGCAGAGGATGGGATGAATGTAGACGATATTATCGAGACGGTAAATCATTTCCGCTGTATCGATATGGTGATTGAAGACGCGGGAAAAATGCTCAGCGAAAGATGGATTAAAGAACTTCATCAGACCTTAAAGAATGGAACGAGCGACTCGCGGAAAAGCTGGTTTGCAGTTGGGAAATATAAACGGCTGCCGAATGAAGTCGGAGGAAAAGCAACGACGCTGCCGGAAGATGTAGAAACAGAGATGAATTCCCTGCTCAAAAAATATAGGGCAATCGAATCGCCGACGCTGCATGATATAATAAACTTCCATGTACGCTTTGAATTGATCCATCCGTTTCAGGACGGAAACGGGCGTGTGGGGCGGCTTATCCTGTTCAAAGAGTGTTTGAAGCATAATATCGTTCCCTTTATCATCGATGATAAATTAAAAATGTTTTACTATCGGGGATTGGCCGAATGGCATCATACAGAGGGATATTTGACCGATACCTGTCTTGCGGCGCAGGATACATTCAAACAGTATCTCGATTATTTCCGCATTGGCATTGGCTATATGGGTTGAAAGGCGATTGCACAGCCAGATGATTTCTAAAGGACAAAAGCGGGAGGAAAATCATGAACTCAATCAGCAAAAGGATCACTTTGCCCTGCGATTGCAAATGCTGTACGTTTGTGATCGAGAAGACGGTGTGGGAAGAAGGAGACATCGGTTATAATATTTCGATTCAGGATTCCAGATATGATCACAATTATAATACCGTGTGGGAACGAATAAAACGAGCGGTAAAAATTTTATTCGGCAAGCCGATTTATTACAATGACGTTTATTTGGACGGCGAGGAAACTTTCCGAAATCTGGTAAAGGATATGGGCGAATTGGCGAAATCGAATCCGGAGGAATCGAAGCAATGAACGGAGTGATCTATGCGCGGTATTCCTCGGACAACCAGCGCGAGGAATCCATTGAAGGACAGATTCGCGAATGTATGGAGTTTGCAGAAAAACAGGATATCAATATTCTTGGAACATATATTGACCGGGCACTTTCGGCTAAAACGGATAACCGGCCGGATTTCCAGCGAATGATAAAGGACAGCACAAAGGGGCTGTTTGATGTGGCGATCGTATGGCGGCTCGACCGCTTCGCGCGCAACCGCTACGACTCCGCCCATTATAAGATGATCCTGCGGAAAAACGGCGTGAAAGTCGTTTCAGCACGGGAGAGTATCGCAGAGGACTCGACAGGTATCCTGTTGGAATCGGTTTTAGAGGGATATGCAGAATTCTTTTCGGCAGAGCTTTCCGAAAAGGTCAGGCGCGGCATGAAAGAAAATGCGCTGAAATGCAAATCTAACGGGTGCAGTATACCGATGGGATATGTGGTCGACAGCGAACGGCATTTTCAGATCGATCCAGTTGCTGCCCCCATTGTGCAGGAAGTTTTCAACCAATATGCGGAAGGTGCAACAATGAAAGAGATCGCGGACGGGCTGAACGCTAAGGGGATCCGTTCTTCAAGAGGCGGACCGATTTCTTTGAATATCATTTCCCACATGCTGAAAAACAGGCGGTATCTTGGCGAATACCGCTATGGGGATATCGTAACGCCGGGCGGGATGCCTGTGATCATTTCAGAAGAATTGTTTGAACGTGCGCAGGAGCGGATGAAGCAGAACAAGAAGGCTCCGGCAAGACACAAGGCGGAGGACGATTATCTGCTGACGACAAAGCTGTATTGCGGAAAGTGCGGAGCCTTTATGGTGGGGGAAAGCGGTACGAGCCATACGGCGAAGATCTATCGCTACTACAAATGCACGAATACCAAGCAAAGAAAGACCTGTGATAAAAAAGCTGTGCAAAAGGACTGGATCGAGAACTTTGTAGTCAGCCGCATTATGCAGGAATTGATGCATGACGACGAACTGGAACGGCTGATCGACGCGCTGTTGAATCTGCAATCCAAGGAGAGCAGGGAGCTTCCTTTGCTGGAACGGCAGCTTGCGGAAACGGAAAATGGGATACGAAATTTGCTGGACGCGATCCAGCAGGGACTTTTGACAGAATCGACAAAGGAAAGGCTGCGGGAACTGGAGGAAACGAAAAGCAAACTGCAAACGAGTATCCTGCAGGAGAAGATACGGCATCCTTTATTGACGAGGGAGCAGATATCCTTTTTCATCTATCGTTTCCGGGACAGCGATATCACGAAACGGGAGCAGAGACAGAGGCTGATAGACAGCTTCGTCAACGCGATTTATTTATATGACGATAAGGTCGTCATCACATTAAATTATACGGAAGGTGCAAAGACCATTTCCCTTCGGGATATAGAGGGTTCGGATTTATTGAAAGAGGCTACACCAAAAGTCATTTTGTACGCGAAGCGTACGAAATGGCTTTTTTGTATGTTCGGGGGATTCGGGCCCCCGGGGGTTCAAGCAAGCGCGAGCCGAGGGCGACGCGCGCGCTATCCCTTCTGGCACACCACGTCGCGACAAGTTCCGCGATTTCAAAGCCCTCGCATATGCGAGGGCTTTTTCATGCTCCACTGCCGCTCCTTTCCCCACGCGACCCGCTACGCTGGGCTCGCGCGGGGCCCCTTTTTACCTGCATCTATTTTGTACGCGAAGGTACGAAATGGCTTTTTTGTATGTTCAGGGAATTCGGACCCCCGGGCGGGGGTTCAAGCAAGCGCGAGCCGTAGGCGACGCGCGCGCTATCCCTTCTGGCATACTGCGTCGGAGCCAACTCCGCATTTTTTCAGGACTATAAGTTTTAGAAATTTCCCAATATGCCGGAAGCAGCGCGGAGTCAGGGCTTCAGTAAATCATAAGCCGCTGTCACGACCTGCATAACACTTTTATATTTCCACGAATCAAACTTTACGGGAGCCTGCGGGGAAATGAAATTTATGAATCTTTGGGAACCGTCGCGGAACCTGATCGCAAGACCTACGAAGGTTACCAGGTTCTGCGATTTTGCGATGTTTTCCGCAATGGTACTTCCGATTATACCGCCGAGGAGAGCGCCTGTCGTCCGGGCGGTCCTTGGATCGGCCGGTGTATTGGAATTTACTTCCCTGCGAATATCCTCAATCTCCGATTTGTTATAAATCCGGAATGCGTACTCCGATGTGTTCAAAGGAGTCGCGTAAAACCGGCCGCTGCCTGCATCGACATATAATTTAGCGGCGCTATAGCTGGTGCTGAACATATTGGTATGTTTGAAATTATTTTGCTGGAAAATATACTGTTCATAATACAAGACATCACCCCAACCCAAAGCATTGCCGGAATTTATTTTGGTAATAATCTTAGAAATCCTTTTTTCTGATATAGCCATATCCACACCCCATAAATACATAGTTTCATTCTGTTGTTGCCAAAGGAAAATCGACGTTGGAAGCAGCGCCGCATACCGAACCGCATAAGAATCGGGCGGCACTGATTGTCATACATAAATTTATTATAAGGACCCAAATGCATCGGTGTCAATATCCCTGCGGCGATATGCACGGGCGCGCGCGAAGGCATGGAATAAAAAACGTGAACGGCGCGGCCTTTGCGCGAAAGGACGGCTGGTTTGGCTTTTCATGAAAAGAAGGCGGAAACATGTTATAATACATTAAAACACTTTATTCCGTGTCCGGGACGGCGCAAGCGCCGGTTTCGGTAGGGAAAAAAGGAAATCAGGCGGATGGAAAAAATATTCCAAATGTGGAAAATTTTTTCCAAAAGGCTGTTGACAAAATTTTTTCACTTTGATACAATTACGTCAAGGGAGAGAGATTGGCATGGATTATAACTTGATTACCCAAAGACAACAAGAAATCTATGACTTCATAGCAAACGCAAATGTAACGACAATCCAGGAAATCAGCGATGCGCTGAAATTTTCACCCTCCACAATCCGCAGGGATTTAAAGGTGCTTGAAAAGGAAAAGCGGATTCAGTCGTTTCACGGCGGGGTGTCGGTTCAGACGGGCTACGGCTCCTTTATCGAACGCACATCGAAAAACAGCGGGGATAAGAAAAAAATTGCCGAGGCTGCTGTGGAGATGGTCGAGGATAACGATTTTATTTATGTCGGCGGCGGATCGACCACCTTTGAATTTGCCGCCCTCCTGGGAAGAAGGTTTGACCTCAGCGGGGTAACGATCGTTTGCTCCGCGATGAATATTGCCAGGTGCTTTGTGGCAAATAAACAATTTAAAATATTGATACCGGGCGGCGAGCTGGAAGCGGAAGACGAAAGCATGGCGTCGAAAATGACGATCGATATGCTGAGCCGGTATAATTTTACAAAAGCGTTTGTAGGCTCGCAGGCGATCAACGCCAAAAACGGCTATTCGATCCCGCGGCTCAACCTCAGCGAGTTGAAGTCGATGATTGTGGAGAACAGCAAGGAATTGATCCTGCTGTGCGACCATACAAAAATTGGCAAGGTAAGTGCTTATAAAGTTTGCAGCATTGACCGGGTGCACACTCTTATCACCGATGCTTATGCGGAGAATGAAGAAGAACTCCAAAAAATTGCAGCCCATGGCGTAAACGTCATACAAATTTGAAATTTTAAAGTTTTAGGCGAATAGCTTCTTTAGTATACCTTTTTTTTACCAAAATGTGAAATAATTTAACCAGAATGAAAAATATTGGTCACGAAAACAACAGGAATCACAGGAAAGGAAAAAAAGATGAGCAGTCAATATGTTTTGGCACACGATTTTGGAACCAGCGGCGATAAAGCGTGCATTTTCGATACCGACGGTAATTTCCTGGCGGAGGCATATTATCCGATTAAAACATATTACCCCCAGCCGGATTGGGCCGAGCAGCGCCCGGAGGAATGGTGGCAGGCCGTAAAAGACGCGACGCATGAGGTCGTGGCAAATTCCGGGGTTGCGCCCAGGGACGTCAAAGCGATTTCCTTCAGTTCGCATGGAATGACGGCGATTCCAATCGATAAAGACGGGAACCTCCTGCTCCAGCAGGTTATGACGTGGATGGACGCCCGCAGCACGAAGGAAGCGGAATATATCCTTACGCAGATCGGGGCGCGCGAGCGCTATGAAAAGACGGGCAACAGCTTTGACGTTGCGCTGTACCCCTCTTCCAAGCTGCTGTGGATGAAGCGCAATATGCCGGAAATATATGAAAAGGCTGTTAAATTCCTGAACCCGAAGGAGTACCTTGCATACCGGATGACGGGAATTTACCAAAATACCGATTACGGCGACGCTGGAATGAGCGGGCTCTATAATATGAACACGCATAAGTGGGATGAAGAGCTGATGCGCATTTCCGGCGTGGAGGAAGAAAAGCTCCTGGTTCCCGCCGAAAACACAACGCCGGTCGGCAACCTTACAAAACAGGCTGCCGAAGAGATGGGCCTCACCACAGATACGCTGGTCGTCCTCGGCTCGTGGGATAATTACGCCTGCGCGCTTGGCGGCGGGGTACGCAAGAAAAACACCTTTGTGGCCTGCCTCGGAACCGCCGGCTGGGTGGGCGTGAACAATGACAAGCCCCTGATGGCCGACGGCTTTATGTCAAACGTGGTTTATGTGGGCAATGATACCTATTTTACAAGCGTGCATTCCCATTCCGCCTGCGCGGCCTATGAATGGGTGGTCCGGAACCTGTGCGCGGACCTCTCTGAAAAATATGGAAAACAGGTTCACGAAGCGGCGACAGAGCTTGCGGCACAGGCGGGCGCCGGGGCAAACGGGGTGTTTTTCCTGCCCTCCATGTTCAGCGGCAATACATTTTATTCCGACGCGAGCCTCGCGGGCAGCCTTGTCGGCCTGAAAATGCACCATACTAAGGCGGATATCCTCAGGGCGGCGATGGAAGGCCCGGCTTTTGACCTGATGATGGGCGTGGATTTCTATAAAATGATGGGCGTTATGACGGACGAAGCGCGCCTCATTGGCGGGGGAGCGAACAACAGGCTGTGGATGCAGATTCTGGCCGACATGTTCGGCGTGAAAATGATCCGCCCGAAAAACCTCCAGTACATCGGGGCGCTTGGGGCGGCGCTCATTGCGGGTGTGGGCGCGGGGCTGATTAAAAGCCTCGACGTGGTAAGCGACGTGGTGCAGCTGAGCGACAGCGCGGAGCCCAATGCCCGGGATATGGAAAAATACAGGCAGCTTCTACCGGTATTTAAGCGTTTCTACGAAAGCTTGATGCCTGCATATAAAGAACTCAGCCAATTCACATTTTAAGGGGGATAACGTGTATGTGGAATTTTACGACAGGAGCGGACGCCGCTCCAAACAACATCAGGAAGGCGAACAAAAAAACATTTAACGAGCTTGGAATACTGATCGTGCTGGCCGCGCTGTGTGTGTTTATCGGCCTGTTCAACCCGGTATTTTTCACCGCGACGAACGCGATCAACGTACTGCGGCAGATATCCGTCATGGGCATCATCGCCGTGGGGGAGGCGTTCGTCATTATCACGAGCGGCATCGACCTTTCCGTGGGCAGTTTCATCTCGCTCGGCGGCGTAAGCTGTGCGGCGCTCGTCGTTGCGGGCATCAACCCGTGGCTTGGGCTTGTCCTTGCGCTTGCGCTGGGCGCGGGCCTCGGCTTTGCATCCGGGCTGTGCGTGGTCAAGTTGAAGCTTAACCCGTTCATCACAACGCTGGCAATGCTTAACATCGTAAAGGGAATTTCCTACCTGATTTCCGGCGGCCTTCCGATTAATTTCGATAATCCCGTCGCTGTCCTGGGCGGAACGGTCGGACCGATTCCCGTTCCCGTTATCCTGATGTTCATTATCATCGTGGTCGGGCATATCGTCCTTACCAAAACGGAATTCGGCCGCAACATATTCGCCGTGGGCGGAAATGAAAAAGCCGCAAAGCTTTCGGGTATCCGGGTAGACCGTGTTAAATTCGCGGTATATGCCATTACCGGCGTACTCGCGGCCTTCGCCGGGATCATCACGGCGGGCAACCTGAATTCCGCGGATACGGCGGCCGGTTCGGGAATGGAACTAGACGTAATCGCCGCGGCGGTCATCGGCGGCTGCAGCCTTTCGGGCGGCCAGGGCTCCATTATCGGCGTGCTGATCGGCGCGGGCATCCTCGGCGTTATCCGCAACGGCTTCGTGCTGCTGATGGTTTCCAACTATTGGCAGATGATTACGATCGGCCTTGTTATCATCGCGGCCTGCGCATTCGATATGTTCCGCCGCAGCAAGCAGTAAGGAGGCGCGTATGGAAACTTCGGAACTGCTCCGTGTAGAACATATTTCCAAATCGTTCCCGGGCGTCAAAGTATTGAACGATATCAACATCGATTTCCGCAAAGGGGAAGTCCATGCGATACTTGGGGAAAACGGCGCCGGGAAATCGACGCTCATGAATATCCTCTTCGGCTATTACCGGGCGGAAGAGGGCAGCCTCATCTGGGAAGGACAAAAGGTAGAGCTGCCTTCCCCCATCGAGGCGCAGCACATCGGCATCTCCATGATTCACCAGGAGAATTCCCTGATCCCTTACCTCAGCGTAATGGATAACATTTATCTCGGGCATTACCCGAAAAGCGGGGCGTTTATCGACAAGCGCAAGCTGCGCGAGAACGCCGTCGCCCTGCTCCGGGAGCTCGAGGTGCCGGATATCGGGCCGGATACCCCGGTGGAAAAACTGAGCGTAGCCCAAAAACAGCTTGTGGAAATTGTGAAGGCGCTGTCTTTAAGGCCCAAGCTGCTGATGATGGACGAGCCGACCGCGGCCCTGACGGCCAAGGAAACGCATACGCTGATGAACATTATCGGCAAGCTGCGCAGGGAAGGGACCTCGATTGTCTATGTATCGCACCGGATGGAGGAAGTGTTCGAGGTCGCAGATAAAATCACCGTCCTGCGCGACGGGGTCATGATTAAAACGGTCGATAAAACGGCGATCAGCATCGACGAGGCCGTACGCCTGATGGTGGGGCGCGACCTTGAAAACCAGATGAGCAGCATGGAAAAGCGCGATCCGGCAAGCATCAGCAGCGAGGTGATCCTCGAGGTGCGCGGCCTGAGCCGAAAAAATAAGTTTGAGGACATCAGCTTTGCCGCCCGCAAGGGCGAAATCCTCGGCTTCGGCGGCCTTGTGGGCGCGGGACGGAGCGAGCTGATGGAATCCATATTCGGCTTTGACAAGATCGACAGCGGCGAGGTGCTGATTAAGGGCTCGCCCGTCCGTATCCGCAGCCCGTATGACGCGGCCCGGTACAAGCTGGCGCTGGTGCCCGAGGAGCGCAAGGTGAAGGGCCTGTTTCCGGACCTCAGCGTGGGCGACAACATCAATATTGCCAGTTACAAAAAACTGAAAAAGGGGAAGCTGATCGATAAAAAGCTTGAAACGGCAGCGGCCCAGAAATATGTGGAAAAGCTGAATATCAAAACGACAAACATCAAAAAAAGGATCGGCGACCTTTCGGGCGGCAACCAGCAGAAGGCGGTGCTTTCAAGGTGGCTGCAAACAGAGCCCGAAATCCTGATCCTCGACGAACCGACACACGGCATCGACGTGGGGGCCAAGGCTGAAATATACGGGATCATCCGCGACCTGGCGGACCAGGGGATTACCATCCTGCTGATTTCGTCAGAGCTCCCGGAATTGCTGATGCTCAGCGACCGGGTTGTCGTCATGAGCATGGGCAGGGTAAGCGGCATCGTGGAACCGCAGGATTATTCCGAGGAAAACATCATGATGCACGCGACCGGGCAAAAGAAATCCAATTTAAGCTGACGCTTAAAAAAATAATATCTATTTATAGGAGGAAAAAATGAAAAAGGTTATCAGTCTGATTGTAGTAGCGGTCCTGCTGGCAACAGTCGCGTTCGTCGGCTGCGCACAGCAGGCGCCCGCCGCCAGCGAAGAGCCTTCCCAGTCTGCGGAGGTTTCCCAGTCCGCTGCGCCGGAAGAATCCGCCGGGACGGAAGCATCCGCGGACGCCGGAGCCGCCGGCTCTTACGAGTGGAAGCAGGTCGGCGAGGTCGAAAACGTGAAAATTGTCGAGCAGGAGCCGGAAAAGCCGCTGCGCTTTGCCTTCCTCGGCTTCCAGAACAATCCGTTCTGGAACCTCGTGCAGGACGGCGTTGCAGAGGCGACGGAATACCTTGCCGGGCATAATGTGACGATCGACAACATCAACCTCGGTGAAAGCATCGACGCGACGGTTATCAACAACGGCCTTGAAGCGGCGGTTGCCCAGCAGTACGACGGCATCGTTACCACGCCCTTCGTAACCGGTGTGGAGAACTATATCGACGCGGCGGTTGACGCGGGCATCCCGGTTGTGACCCTTTATGGGGAAAGCGAAAAGCCGAGCAAGCGGTTCGTGTTTATCGGCCAGGACAACAAGGAAGCAGGCCAGACGGTTGCGGAAGCGATGGACAAGGCCCTCGGCGGAGAGCAGGGCGCGAAATTTGCGATCATCACGGCTTCCTTCACGATGGAAAACCTGGAAATCAAGCGGAACACCGTAAAAGATTACCTTGAGTCCAAAGGCTATGTCAGCGTAGGCGATTTTGAAGCGAACGACAGTGCGGACCAGACCTATACGCTTACCAAAGACATCCTGACGGCAAACCCGGATGTGAAAGCGATCTACTGCGTGGCAGGAGGCCCTTACGGCGCGCCGAAGGCAATCGCCGACATGGGCAAAACGGGCGAAGTGTTCGTGATTGGCCATGACGAAACTGCGGAAAATCTTGACTATGTGCGCACAGGGGAAATGACGGTCATCGGCCAGAACCCCACAGGCGTATCGTTTGACGGGTTTATGTATCTGTACAACAAGGTAGTGGCGGACCAAGACCCGGAAGAAGCGGTGCTTGCTTCCCATTCCATGATTATCGATAAGGACAATGTAAACGAGTTATTCCCAGAATAATAAATTGCTGAAGTCTGGCCCACTGTAAGTAAGGGCATTCCGCGGGACGGCTTTCGTCCCGCGGAATGGAAGTGGGCAAACCGCCGGACAGGGCGGAACCAAATTTGTATACGACGGGCTTTGCCTGTGAAATAAATTTAAACGAATCAGTCAGGAGGAATTTTATCATGAATGCAAAAGAAGCGGCGCACCTGATCGACATCAGCGCGGTGAGGACGCACCATACGATGGCGGATATTGAAGAAATCGTGGGCTACGCAAAGGAATTTAAGTTCATCAACGTGCATGTGCTTCCGAACTGGATGAAGCAGCTTTCGGAAATGCTGAAGGACGTGGACGGGGTGTACGCGGGCGGCCCGGTGGGTTTTCCGTCGGGGGCGCATAAAACACAGACGAAAATCCTCGAGGCGGCGGGGCTGATCGAGGACGGCATCGAGGAAATGGACATCGTGATGAACGTAGGGCGTTTTAAGAATCGGGAATACGATTACGTCCTGAACGAACTCAAGCAGATCATCGCGCTGGCGCGGAACGCGGGACGGCCGATCCTCACAAAGGTGCTGATCGAGCTGAATTGTTTAACGGAAGAGGAAGCGGACAAGGCGTGCGGGATCGTTGTGGAAAGCGGAGCGGACTTCCTCAAGACAGGCACGGGCTGGGTGCCGGGAGACGCGAACATCGAACGAATCCGCAGGATCAAGAAGAAGCTGGCGGGGACGGGAGTGAAGGTGAAGGCGGCGGGCGGCATCCGCACGCGCGCGGAATTCGACGAGCTGCTGGCGATGGGAGTGGAGCGTTTCGGCATCAACACACAGTCCGCAATCGAGATTGTAAAATCGTTTGGATAAAGGAGAAGCGGAGATGACAGCAAAAGAATTAGGCGGGATCATGGGGGGACGCATCCTCGAAAGTTATTATGATTATGCGCACGTATCCAACCTGGTGTATGAGGCGCTCGATCTCGGTTTCGAGTGCATCCAGGTATTTCCCAATATGCTTCCCAAGGTACGGGAAGTCCTGAATGGGCGCAGTCTTGAAATCTGCGCGGTGATTTCCTATCCCCACGGGATTTTCCTGCCCGAGCAGAAAGCGTTTGAAATCGGGGACGCCATCGAAGCGGGGGCAACGCAGGTTGAATTCGTGGTCCACAATATCAATGTGCGCTCCGGAAACTGGGAGCTTGTGCGCGACGAGTTCAGGACGTGCCGGAAGGCCGCGGGCGGCCATGTTTTAAAGGCGATCCTCGAATGCGAGTGGCTGACGGATGAGATGATTGAAACAGTGTGCGGACTTGCGGCCGAAGAAGGCATAGACCGCGTGTGTACGTCGATTGGTGTATATACACGCCCCGATGAAAACAAGAACGATATGCTGATCGGCGTGGAGCCGGAGGACGTCCGGAAGGTGAAAGCGGCAGTGCGGGGAAAGGTTAAAGTGGTTGCGCAGGGTAATATCGACAGCGTTTCCAAGTGCAGGGAGCTGCTTGAAGCGGGCGCGGATTACATCAGTTCGGAATATGCGGCGGATATTCTGCGGAACTGGGAATAAACGGGAGGAAATTATGTACGACAGAGATTTTGTTAAACGGGCGATTACTTCGCCGTTTATTTCATACCTATCGGAAGATATTGTAAGGCAGGAGCTGGTGGACGGCTATAAAAACAGCGTGCGCTCGGCGATTATTGCCCCCGGGCAGTGCGACCTCATCAATGAGGTGAAGGTGGAATACGGGAACGGGTATTCAAGGACGGGAATGGTCGTCGGATACCCTTATGGCGGAATGTCCACGAACATGAAGGTGTACCTGACCAAATACGCGAGGGAAAAACACCTCGACGAAATTGACGTGGGGTTCAACGTAACGGCGGCCGCCTCAAAGGATTTTGACAAGGTGCGGGAAGAAATGAAGCTGATTGTCGAGGCCGCGGGCGGCGAGGTCAAGGTGATTCCCATGCTGTGGATGGTCAAGTTTCCCTTTGAAATCGTGGACGAGCTGTGCAGGATATATGTCGACCTCGGCATTACCTCCGTAAAAACAAGCGCGGGCATCCATTTTGGACGGATGCAGGTAGAGCATATCGAATGGCTGTACCACAATTGGGGAGACAAGCTGGAAATCGAGGTCGCCGGGAAAGTGCGTTCGCGGGAGATCGCGGAAAAGATGGTGGAAGAAGGCGCGCAGTTCTTCCATATGGGAAGCTGGCGGCGGCTCAGCGGAATCGGGCAGGATATCCAGTTCGATTTTGAAACCAAGGAAACCAAATACGGGGAATACCAGGAAGCGGAATAAACGGGACCTTGCCCCAAAGGGAGGATAAGGACAATGAAGGTAAACCATACGCATCATATTGCCGTCAACACGATGGAAATTGAGCAGGCTGTAGAATTTTACCGGGATATTTTGGGCTTCAAAGAGGTGTCGCGGGCGGATATGGGGCCGTGTACGCTTGTCTATATGAAGATTTCCGGCGATACGTATATGGAATTATTCGACCTGCGCGGCGGCACGGAGGATGGAAAAAATGCGGAAAACCGCCGCGGCCTGCGCCATATTGCCTTTGATGTGGACGACGTGCGCGCGTGGGACGCGTTCCTCAGGGAAAAGGGAGTGCCCTTCGTGCAGGAAATCTCGGAAATGCCGGAAATCGGCAAGCGCGCCCTCCTGGTTTCCGATCCGGACGGCGTGGTTGTGGAACTCTGCGAATCCCTTTGAGGGGGAAACGCCGGAACCCGAAAGGACGGGAAAAACGAAATGAAATTCGGAACTCACTATTTAATTGGAATCAACTCATTCTCATACGATCCCTATAAGGCCGTAGACCGCGCGGCACGGCTGGGCTTTGACGCGCTGGAAATCCCTTTCGGGGACCTCATGGAGGAAACCGGCGGGGAAGAAAAGGGCCTCAGGATTGCCGATTACGCGAACAAAAAAGGAATCAAGCTGGCTTTTTGCGGGGGATTCCCGGAAGAATGCGATATGCTCAGTGACGATGCAGCCATCCGCGAAAATGGTATTCGGTATATGCACAAACTCCTCCTGCTGATGCAAAAAATGGACGCGGACCTGCTCGTGGGGTGCCACTATACAAAGTGGCCGGTACGCAGGACGCAGGCGCTTTCGCTGGCCTATAAAGAAGAACTGATGGAACGGACAGCGGAAGCGTACCGGCTTGCGGCGCAGCCGGCGGAGGAATGCGGCGTAACCTGCGCCATTGAGACGCTGAACCGGTTTGAAGCGTTCCTGCTCAACACAAGCGAGGAAACGTCGGACTTTGTGGACAGGGTAGGGAATCCGAATGTGAAGGTCCATTTCGATACCTTCCATATGAATATTGAGGAAGACAGCATCCCGGGGGCAGTCAAAACAGCCGGGCCGCGGCTTGCCGCGCTGCACGTTGCGGAACGGAACAGGCGTTTCCCGGGTATGGGGGATTTCTGCTGGGACGAATTCTTTTCCGCCCTGAAGCAGATTGGCTTCGACGGCTATATGGACCTTGAGGTGTTTATGCTGCCCGAAGGGGATATGAGTGCAATTATAGGCGTATGGCGGGATATTTCCAGGGGCGTCCGCGGAGAGGAATTTGAAAAGCTGGAAGCAGGAGCCCTGGAATTCCTGAAGGACAAAGCGGCGCAGTATGGCCTGATTTGAGGAAGGAGCCGGCATGGAGAACCAATTGGCAATTGTGACAGGAACGGGCAGCGGGATTGGAAAAGCCGTTGCGGAAAAATTTTTGCGGCTCGGCTGCACCGCCGTCCTTGCCGACCGGGACGCGGACGGGCTGCGGAAAACGGCAGAAGAGCTTAGCGCATGGAAGGGCCGCTTTTCCTGCCTTGAAACCGATGTGACGGACGCCGGAAGCATCGGCGCGCTGGCCGCGCTGGCCCGGCGCGAAAAGGCGGATTCGTATGTGCTCGCGAACTGTGCGGGCGTTTTCCGCGGCGGCTTGCTGCACGAAGCGGCGGAGGAGGATTACGACCTGCTGTTCGATGTGAATGTGAAGGGAACCTGCCTGATGATGAAGGCGGTGATTCCCCTGATGCTGGAGGCGGGCGGCGGAAGCATTGTGAATGTCGCCTCGGTTTCCGGAATCCGGGGGGATTATAACGCCCCGCTCTATTGTGCCAGCAAGGGCGCGGTAATAAGCCTTACACGGGCGGCGGCGCTCGATTATATGGAAAAGGGGATACGGATCAACTGCGTGTCGCCCTCCGCGACAGCCACGCCGATGTTCCTGTCAGGTACGGGGGACGAAGTGATGCGGGCCTTCAAGGACGCGCTTCCGGATCATAAAATCGGCCTGCCCGGGCAGGTCGCGGACGCGGTTGCGTTCCTGGCCTCGCCGGAAGCCGCCCACATCTGCGGGCATAACCTCCCAGTGGACGGCGGCCTTACCGCATGGAACGGGCAGCCGAGGCAGGATAAGGACGCTGAATAAACAGCTTAAAAGAAAAATGGTTTGCGCGAAAGCGATACCGGGAAACGCCGTTTAGACGGCGTTTCTTTTTTGTGCCGCGGCACCGGGCGTCTCCGATAAGACGCCGTCCTCCAAAAGCAGAATCCTGTCGCACATTCCGGCGGCCTCGCCGAGGTCCGACGTAAGGATTACAATGCTCTTTCCCTCGCGCAGCAGGTTGTTGAACATGTTATAGATTTGCACCCGGCCGATGTTGTCCACCCCGCGGGTGGGTTCGTCCAATATAAAAATGTTCGCGCCTGCCACTATGCCGCGCGACAGCACCATCTTTTGCTGGTTTCCCGCGCTCAGGAGCTCGGGCGGCTGGTTGATGTCGAAGTAATTGATGTCAAGCCTGCTTGCAAGGCAGTAAGACGTTTCGGTGTATTTCCGCGAAGAGATAGGGGAAAGCGCAAATTTGCGGGAATTATAGCAGGGAAAAATCAGGTTTTCCGCCAGGGAAAGATGCCGGATAATACCGAATTCCCTGTCGTCCAGGATTAACCGCAGACCGTTTTCATAGGCGTCGTGGACGGAAGAAATCCGGACCGGCTTCCTGTTGACGTACAGGTCGCCGCCGCTTTTGGGAAGATGCCCGGAAATCAGCCGGGCAAGGGTGGTTTTCCCGACGCCCGCGCCCCCTACAATGCCGAGGATTTCTCCCTCGCGCAGGCAAAAGGAAACGTCTTTTAAAAGGTCCCGGTAAGACAGGTGTTCGCAACGGAAAACCTCTTCCCCCAGCTTTACCGGAAGCTTGGGATAGGCGCGCGGCGGATCGCTGAACGGAATCGAAGCGAGGTCGATCCTGCGAAGCGCCTCGCCCGAAGCGGTAAATATGATTTTCCCGTCCTGGATCAACAGCAGGGAATCCGCGGGTTCGGGAACCTTTGCACAGGAGGAAAGGTACAGGATCGACATCCCGTCGTCCTTAATTTGCTCCAGCACCCGGAAAATCTGGCTCAGCTCCTCCGGATTGAGCGCGGAAAACGCGTCGTCGATAATCATAATTTTTGCGTCCTGCGTGAGCGCGCACAAAAACGCAAGGATTTGCTTTTCCGCCAGCCCGAGCGTATCCACTGCGGCGCACGGGTCAAGCCAGCCGAATCCATATTTTGCAAGGAAAGACCGGGCGGATTCAACCACCGCTTTTTTGCTGTTCCAGTTATGTTTTATTTTCGCCGGGGAAATCCCCCGTTTTCCAAACAGAAATATATTTTCCGCAATGGTAAGGTCTTCGCACAGCCTGGCGATTTCGCCAAGGGAAACAATTCCAAGGCTGCGGGCGCTGTGCGGGGACGAAATATTCGCGGGCCCGCCGTCGATCAAAACCGCGCCGCTGTCGTACGGCTCGAGGCCGCACAGGATTTTGGCAAGCGTCGTTTTAAAGGAACTGTTTTGCCCGACAATGCTGAGCATCTCGCCGGAATGAATGCAAAAAGAAACATCCGACAGCAAACGGAGGCTGTCGTAAGCTTTGCTTAAATGAGATACCTCAAGCGTAATATGGCTATGCATAATATTCCTCGCAATCAGTCGGCTTGAATATCGTCCAAACGGTATGAATGATATACCGGAATGTTGTGATTGTAGAAATAGTCGGAAAATTCCTCGGGAATGGCCTCGGCCGTAATAATTTTTGTCGCCATGTCGGGCGCGCCGATCCGGGCAAAGGAATTCCTGGAAAACTTGGAGCTTTCGGCACAGACAATGACCTCGCCCGTTTTCGCGCACACACTCTGGTAGGTAAGGCAAAGGTTGCTGTTGTCAACGGAATAGCCGGTGTTGAGCGAAATCCCGTCCACGGCAATAAATACCTTGTCGAAATACATATTATCGAGGAATCCCGTGTAAAAAGCATCCATAACACCGTAATAGCCATTGTATACGCCGAAAGTCCCGCTTGCGATAATCACGTTGAATTCCGGATTTTTTTTGAGGTGGATGGCGGCCGAAATATTGTTGGTTACGATCGTCAGGTTTTTCTTTTCCGTCAGGATTTTAGAAATTTGTGTGCAAATAGAGCCCGTCCCGAGAAAAATAAATTCATTATCCTGGATAAAGTGGGAAGCAATCGTGGCAATCTGCGATTCCTCCGGATTGCACATATCTTCTATGGCGTCCGGCGCCTGGCCCTGCTGCTGGAAAGAATCATTTAGAATCGCCCCACCATGCGTACGGGTCAGGATGCCTTCAGATTCCAGCAATTCCAAATCCTTTCGGATCGTTACGGTCGAAATGTTGAATAATTTACTTAATCTCGATACATCAACGCTTTTGTAATCCATCAGCATTTGACAGATTTTTTTTCTCCGCTCGCTGGCAAACATAGCAACTCCATTTGAAGCATAAGTTCTTTAAATCAAATTATATACTGATCCGCCTTTTTAATCAAGCAATTTGATAAATGCGGCGCGGGAAAAGAGGCGGCGCGCCGGGTAAAAGGAAGAAATACGGGGCGCGGTACCGGGCTTTTGATTTGTGGCCTTTGATGTTACGATTAGTTTCGTTTTCGGGACCTGAATCAAATAAAACTGTAAAAAGAAATTTACGGGGGAATTTTTAAACGTGCCAGCGCATCCCGACAAAAGAAGCAAAAAATCGCTGACGGAAGGCGATTGCGGAAAAAGCAAAAAAAATTCAAATTTGTGTTGACAAACGAAACATAGATAATTATAATCAAAACATAAACAAAACTAAACGAAACAATACAAAATATCAAACGTGTTTTCCAAAACGAATTGAAACAGAATATATCCGATGTTAAAAGCCGGAAACGGTCATGCTTCCTTTATGCATTCTAATTTTGTCCGCGGAAGCGGGCAAATAAAAAATATCCGATGGAGGAAAGAAAAATGAAAAAAATGTTGGCTCTTTTTCTCGCCCTGCTGATGACATGCTGCGTATTTGCAGGCTGTGCGGCGGGCGGCGGAAGCGCGGAACCGTCCGGCGAAGCTTCCGCTGAAAGCACGGAAAGCAGCTCCGCGGCGGCAAGCACGGAGGCGGCCGGGGAGACGGAAACAAAAGACACATTCAAGGTGGGTTTTTCAGCAATCACGCTGAACGGCGATTTCTTTACGACAATGGCGTCCGAATTGCAGCAGGCCTGCTATGACGAGGGCCTGGTCGCATCCCCGGAAGACGTGCTTGTGCTCAATGCAAACAGCAACACGGCGGATGAAATCGCAAACATGGATACGTTTATCGCCCAGGGCTACGACATGATCTTTGTGGACAGCACCAACCCCGACGACATTGTTCCCCTGATTAACCAGGCGAACGCGGCGGGCGCGCAGGTTATCTGCATCGACTCCTATGTGAACGGCGGGGATAAAGTTACGGTCGTTTATTCGGACAATAAGCAGAACGGCAGGAAGGTCGGCCTCGCGTTTGCGGAGGAAATGGGCGACCAGGAAATTTATTCCATCATGCTGTCCGGCGTTAAAGGCAACGTTGCGGGTGAAGAACGCCGGGTCGGTATCATGTGCGGCGTGCTCGAAGCGCGGCTTGGGATCACCGAGGACGAAGCGTGGGACCTCGCTTACAAAATGAACGACGAGCTGATTTCAAACAGCTATACCGAAAATACGGACGCGAAATTCGTCATCGCCGGACAGGGCTGGGGCAACTGGAATATCCAGGACATCATGGCGGATGCGAACGACCTGATCGTAAAGACGTACGGCAAACTGAATACGATTTTCGCTGAGAACGACCAGATGCTCTTTGGCGGCATGCAGGCGGCCGAAGACGCGGGCCTCAAGGAAGGCATTTATTATGCGGCGGCAGCCGACGGCGAAAAGAAAACCTGCGATTACATCAAGGAAGGCAAGGTTGTAGCCGTTGGCGAGAATTCCCCGGTGCAGATTGCAAAGCTCGCGGCGCAGGTGGCAAGAGAAGTGCTCGTGGACGGAAACGACCCGACGGGCTACCCGGATACGGTTACCACGGACGCGGTTGCGGTCACGAAGGAAAACGTGGATGAAGAATACGAAAACTGCTTCTGATTTGCGGTAGGCAGGAAGGGGCCGGATGACCGGCCGTTGTGGCCGGGTCCGCCCCTGCGGGCGGGCCCGGCGCAATAAAGAGCGCCCGTTGCCCGGGAAAAAGGGCGTTCGGGCAGGAAGGATTCATGCATGGACGGCAACTATAAACTACAAATGAAGGACATTTCAAAAAGCTTTGCGGGGGTTCATGCGCTCCGCGATGTCAGCCTGAATGTGAAACAGGGGGAAATACACGCGCTGCTGGGTGAAAACGGAGCGGGAAAATCCACACTGATGAAAATTCTGTCGGGCGCCTACCAGAAGGATTCCGGTGAAATTTATATCGATGGAAAACAGGTAAAAATCCATACGCCACGCGATGCAAAAACGCTTGGAATCGCGGTTATCTACCAGGAGCTGGTGCTGGCGCCGGACCTTACCGTGGCGGAAAACATCTTTATTGACAAGCTGTCAAACGGGCGGGGATACATCAACTGGAAAAAACTGCGCGCGGATACGAGGAAACAGCTTGACGACCTTGGCTTTGGCGACATCGATCCCAACGCAAAATGCGGCGACCTCAGCATTGCATACCAGCAGGTCATCGAAATATGCAAATGCTTGACGCGCAAGGCGCGTATCCTGGTGCTCGACGAACCGACGGCGGTGCTTACCTTCAAGGAAATCCGCAAGCTTTTCGACGTGCTGAACAAGCTGCGGGACGACGGCGTAAGTATCATCTATATATCCCACCGCCTGGAAGAAATTTTTGAACTGAGCGACAACATTACGGTACTGAAGGACGGGCAGTATGTAACAACCGTGCCCACAGGCGAGATCGATAAGCATCGGCTTGTGAACCTGATGGTGGGCCGGGAACTCAAAGACCTGTTCCCTCCGCGCAGCGCGTCCATCGGCGAGGTTGTCCTGTCAGCGGAAAACATCCGGGCCGTGCCCCGCGTAAACGGCGTCAGCTTTTCCGTACGGGCCGGGGAGGTCGTCGGGTTCAGCGGCCTTGTGGGCGTGGGCCGGACGGAAACCATGCGAGCCATTTTCGGGGCCGATAAAATGGATTCCGGCAAAATCCTGTATTGCGGGAAAGACACGCATTTCAAAGACCCGAAAGACGCGGTCAGGCACAAATTCGGAATGCTTTCCGAGGACCGGAAGAACGAAGGCGTGCTGCTCGAGCAGAGCATCCGCATGAACGTTACCATTGCCGCGCTCGATAAAGTGACGGACAGGACGGGCTTCATCATCAAGCGCAAGGCGGAGAAAAAGTTCGTGGAGGATATCCTGAAAAGTATCCAGACCAAATATGCATCCATTGAAAACGATGTGGACAGCCTGTCGGGCGGCAACCAGCAGAAAATCGCGCTGGCGAAATGGATCGCGGCGGACTGCAAGTGCATCGTGTTCGACGAGCCGACACGCGGCGTCGATATCGGTGCGAAGGTAGAAATTTACAAAGTAATCAACAGTTTTGCGGAAAACGGCATCGCCGTGGTCATGATATCGTCTGAGATGCCTGAAATCATCGGCATGTGCGACAGGGTGTATGTCATGCGGAACGGCAGGGTTTCCGGGGAACTTGAAAGGGAAGAACTGAGCGAAGATCAGCTGATCAGCTTGGCGATGGAGGTATAGTATGCAAAAGTCAATCAATCTGAAATCATTTCTGGTAAAAAACAACACGTATATCATATTTTTTGCCATGCTCATCGCGTGTATCTTTATATCGGAAACGTTCCTGCTGCCCATTAACCTGATTAACATCGGTTTGCAGCAGTCCGCGCCGTTGCTCGTTGCGGTCGGCATGCTCTTTGTCATCATGACGGGCGGCATCGACCTTTCGGTCGGCTCGATTATGGCGATCTCGTCGTCCGTTGCCTGCCTCCTGATGCGCGACGCGGGCTTTGGCCTTGCGGGCGGCATCCTCGCGGCGGTATGCATCGGGCTGATCTGCGGCATGATTACAGGCGCGCTGGTGGCATACTGCAACATGCAGGCGTTCGTGGCCTCCCTTTCCGTCATGACGGCGGTGCGGGGCGTCGCGTACATCATCACCAACGGCTCGCCCATCAAGGTGGAAGGGACAACGCTTTCCACGCTGGTCGCGCCGGGAAACGGCTATCCGGTCATCATTATCGCGGCGCTCGTGATTGTGGCGTTCTGCCTGATCCAGAATTATACGACCTACGGGCGTATTGTCATCGCGGTCGGAAGCAATAAAAACGCGGTAGAGCTCGCGGGTATCCGCGTCAAGCGCTATATGCTCTCTACCTATATGATCAGCGGCGTGCTTGCGGCAATTGCCGGAATTTTCTATTCGGCAAGGACGTCCACCGGCAGCGCGACGGTCGGCGACGGCGCGGAGCTCGACGCCATCGCGGCCTGCGTGCTGGGCGGCGCAAGCCTCACAGGGGGGCGCGGGAGCGTATTCAAAACCCTGCTTGGGGCGCTGATCCTTGCCTTTATCGGCAACATCATGAACCTCAAGGGCGTCGGCGCGTATGCGCAGGATGTCGTCCAGGGCTGCCTGATCGTCGCTGCGGTGCTGCTGCAGGGAATCAAGAGTAAGTAAGGGGGGGCGCGGACGTGGACAAAAAACGGATCACCGTCATCGGGCACTATGGAATGTCCCTGCTGATGGATGTGGAGCGCTTTCCGGTCGTGGGCGAAACGGTGGAGGGGCTCGGCCTCGTGACCGAGCCCGGCGGAAAAGGATATAACCAGGCCATTGCCGCCAGCCGCCTCGGCGCGGAAGTGAATTTCATCACCGCCGTAGGGGACGACGAGTTCGGGGCGCTGTGCGATAAGGACCTCGTTTCCGAACAGGTAAAGGGGCGGTATATCATCCCCTTTGAAGGACAGCGGACGGCGTGCGCCTTTGTCATCAATTCGGCGGATAAGTGCAGCGAGGTATATGTATATCCGGGGGCGATCCGCAAGGTGACGGGCGCGCATATCCAAAAATATGCGGATGTGATCGCGCAGAGCGGCCTGCTGCTCCTGCAAAATGAAATCACGGCGGAAGCGCTTGCGGCGGCGGTCGATATCGCGCGGGAGGCGGGCGTGGAAATTATTTACAATCCCGCCCCCGCAAGGGAGCTGCCCGCGGAGGCTTTCCCGCATATCACCTGCATCACGCCGAACGAAACGGAGGCGGCCCTCCTCACAGGGGCGGACCCGGACGCGCCGCTCGACGTCGGGCGGGCGCTTCACAGGCTGCATGGGCTGGGCGCGAAAAACGTTATCATAACGCTCGGCGAAAAGGGTTCCGCCGTGTCGCTTGAAAACGGACAGACGCACCGGATCAGGAGCATGAAGGTGGACGTGGTGAGCACGACCGGCGCGGGCGATTCCTACAATGCCGCATTGGCGGTGCATTATATGGAAACGCGCGACATCCTGGGGTCCGCAAAATACGCGGCCGTGGCCTCCGGCCTCCAGGTGATGCGCCCCGGCGTTATTGCAAATATGCCGTACCGGCAGGAAACCGACGAATGGTTTTCCAGGCATAAGGACGAAATTTAAGGAAAAGGAGCACAGGAGATGGACTTTTATAACAGGGAAGCGGATATCCACATACCCGACGGGCTCGGTGAAAAGGAGGCGCTGGCGCGGACAACCATCATGAGCATTGCCGCCCACCAGGACGACTGCGAGATCATGGCATACCACGCAATCGCAAAATGCTACGAAGAAGACAGCGAGTGGTATACCGCCGTTGTGCTGACCGACGGGGGCGGTTCCCCGCGCTCGGGCGAATACGCAAATTATACCAACCACGAAATCCATGTGAAACGTTCGCAGGAACAGCGCGCGGCCGCGGATATCGGCAAATACGGCGCCATGGTGCAGCTGGCCTATTCCAGCGCCGACGTGCGCAGCGATAAGTGCGGCATCATAGAGGACGAACTGGTTTCCCTCCTGCTCGCGGCGCGCCCGCACACCATGTTTATCCATAATACTGCGGACCGCCACGAAACCCACCTCGGGGCCTGCCTGCGCGCGCTCAAGGCGCTGCGCAAGCTGCCGAAGGAGGCGCGGCCGCAGCATGTATACGGAATGGAGGTATGGCGTTCGCTCGACTGGCTGAGCGCAAGGGAGCGGCTGGTGTTCGATACCTCGCGGTATCCGGAGCTTGCAAAAGAGGTAATCCAGGCGTTCGATTCACAGTGTACACCCAAAAAGCGTTTTGACCTTGCGGCGCTCGGGCGGCGGCTCGGCAACGCGACGTTCCAGGAGCCTCGCGAGGTTGACGAAAGCGATTCGTGCAACCTCGGCATGGACCTCACGCCGCTGGTTGAAGACGATACGATCGACATTCGGGAATTTACACTCGAATACGTGAAGCATTTTTATGACGATGTAGACGGGCTGCTCCGGCAGCTTGGGGGAGGAAACAAATGAAACTGGTAATCACGCACAGCTATGAAGAGAGCGCGGCCCTGTGCGCCGAAATGATGAACGGGGTATTCCGGGAGAAGCCGGAGGCGCTGATGGGCCTTGCAACGGGCAGCACGCCCGTTCCCGTATATGAAAAAATGGTGGAGGCGCACAAAGCGGGAAGGGTGGACTATTCCCGCGCGCGTTCCATCAACCTCGACGAATACATCGGCCTTGCGGGAAGCGACCCCAATTCCTATCTTTATTTTATGCGCACGAACCTGTTTGACCACGTGGGGATATCCCCGGAACGCGTGTGGATACCGGACGGGACAAAGCCGGTGGAAGGCGAGCTTGCGCGCCTGAACGATTACCTCGACAGCCACGAAATGGAAATACAGCTGCTGAGCGCGGGGACGAACGGGCACATCGGCTTTAACGAACCCGGGGACGTGTTTTATGACAAATACCACGCCGTCGAACTGACGGAGGAAACGCGCAGGAGCAATTCCCGGCTGTTCAACCATATTGACGAAGTGCCGAAAGCCGCCATTACCATGGGAATCGGGGGGATCATGCGCGCGAAAAAGATTGCCTTCCTTGCGACGGGCGACGAAAAACTGCGGGCGATGAAAGCGATCCTCGAAGAGGGCAATATTACGCCGCGGGTGCAGGGCACCGTCCTGAAGCTGCACCGCGACTGTACAATTTTCCTTGACCATGCGCTTGCGCGGCAGATCACGCCGGACCGCGGCGTGGAAGTTATCTACAAATAAAACAAAACCAGAGGGGGATTTTATCATGATTAAAATGGCTGTTATAGGCGCGGGGCTGTGGGCGCGGGAGCACGGGAGGATTTTCACCGAAATGGCCGGCGTCGCACCCGTTGCGATCTGCGACCTCAACCGTTCGCGCGCGGAGGAATTCGCGGCCATGTTCGGCATCGGGGACGACCAGGTTTATACCGACCACAAGGAAATGCTCGCCAAATCCGGCTGCGACGCGGTATCGATCGTAACGCCGGACTTCCTGCATACGGAGGTCGCGTGCGACTGTGCCGCCGCGGGAAAGCATATGCTGATTGAAAAACCGCTTGCCACGCGGCGGGACGACGTGTTTCGTATCCTTGATGCGGCGGCGAAAAACAAGGTGCGGGTGATGGTGGACATGCACAACCGCTGGAGCCCGCCGTTTAATAATGTGAAGGCAATCCTCGACAGCAAGCGGTACGGAGACCCCGTCAACGCCTATTTCCGGCTGAACGACGTGAAATCGGTTGCCACGGATATGCTGTCGTGGGCGTCAAAATCCTCGATCCTGTGGTTCCTCGGGAGCCACTCGCTGGATACGCTCAACTGGCTCCTTGAAAGCCGCCCGCGCGAGGTGTATGCGCTTTCCTCCCGCGGCGTGCTCGACGGCCTCGGCGTGGATACGGTGGATGTATACCAGACGTCAATCAAGTATGAAAACGGCGTGATCGCCCAGATGGAAAACGGATGGATTACGCCCAATGGAAATCCGTGCGTCAACGATATCAAATTCAATATTGTATGCGAGCGCGGCAAGATGGATATCGATGCGTCCAGCAACAACCTGCTCCAGGTGACGGGCGACGACCGCCTGGATACCGGCGACTGCATCGTGGCCAATCAAATTTTCGGTTACCATAAGGGGTTTGCCTACGAGAGCATCCGCAGCTTTCTTACGAAGCTTGAAAGCGGCGAAGAATTCTTTGTTTCGCTCGAGGATTCGGCACGGGTGGTGCTTGCGCTCCTTGCGATTATGGAATCGGCGGAGACCGGCAGGATCGTGGCCTGCGAAACCGTATAAATTTGTTGTTTCCTTCGCTCCCCGCCGCAGTGAAGCGGCGGGGAGGATGCGCAAATCTGAACAGGCAAAGGGAAAGGCGGGCGGCAGCCCGCTTTTTTCGTGGGGAAAAATATTTCCCCATGTGCCGCGATACGTAATATATAAGCAGGACGGCCGCCCCGGCGGGCTTTCCCGAAAAAGGAATGGAAACCCATACGTTTTTTTGTTATAATAATGAATCATATGGAGCCGGCCCGCCGAAGCTCCCGGAGGATATTTGTTTGAAGTATGACGTAACGCTCAGCATTGTCAATTACAATGACTATGAACGGGCAAAGGAAGCAATCGCGTCCGTCCTGCAATATACGCACGGGGTCCGTGTGAAAATATATTTGGTCGACAACGCCTCCAAGGATGGGAGCGCCACCAGGCTCGCGGACCAGTTTCCGTCCATCAGCGTGATTTTCAGCGATAAAAACCTTGGGTTCGGCGCCGGGCACAACCTTGTGCTGCCGCTCATCGATTCCGATTTCCACGCCATTGTGAACCCCGATATTATCCTCAAGGGGGATATCCTCGCGGAACTTACGGATTATATGCGAAGCCACCAGGACGTGGGGATGTGCACCCCCGCGATCCGCTATATGGACGATACGCCCCAGCAGCTCCCGAAACGGAACCCGCGCCTGAAATACCTGATCGCGAACCGTACGCCGGGAAAACGGTGGGAGCCCCTCCGCCGCTACTACAAGATGCTGGACGAGGACCTTTCGGATGTTACGGATGTGGAATTTGCGTCCGGGTGCTTCCTTTTTGTACGCACCCCGCTTTTGAAATTCGTGGGCGGGTTTGACGAACGGTATTTTATGTATTTCGAGGATGCGGACCTTACGCGCACCCTGCGCAAAAATACGCGGGTGGTCTATTATCCGCATGCCTATGTTTATCACGATTATTCGCGGGCCAGCGCGCACAGCGCGCGGTACCTGCTGATTCATATTGCATCCATGTTCAAATATTTCTGGAAATGGAGGGGGCAGGGCGATGTTTCCGCTCCCAATGATATGGCCGGTTCGGAAATCAAATAATTTGTAAAAGAGGTACGGTAACGATGAAGGGAATTATACTTGCGGGCGGCAGCGGGACGCGCCTGTATCCGCTGACGATCATGACCAGCAAGCAGCTTTTGCCGGTTTATGATAAACCAATGATCTATTATCCGCTTTCCACGCTGATGCTGGCGGGTATCAAGGATATCCTGATTATTTCAACGCCTGTGGACCTGCCGCGGTTCAGGAACCTGCTCGGGGACGGGCAGCAGTTCGGCATTTCGCTTTCCTACAAAGAGCAGCCCTCGCCGGACGGCCTCGCGCAGGCCTTTATCCTGGGAGAGGAATTTATCGGGGGGGATTCGTGCGCGATGATCCTTGGCGATAATATTTTTTACGGAAACGGGCTTTCCCAGCTGATGGCGGAAGCGGTGGCGAACCAAAACCGCGCGACTGTGTTTGGATATTATGTGGACGACCCGGAACGCTTCGGAATTGTGGAGTTTGATAAAAACGGCAGGGCGCTTTCGGTCGAGGAAAAACCGGAGGAGCCGAAATCCAATTACGCGATCACCGGGCTTTATTTTTACGATCACCGCGTGGTGGAATATGCGAAGGCATTGAAGCCGAGCGCGCGGGGCGAGCTTGAGATCACGGACCTCAACCGCGTCT
Source organism: Christensenella intestinihominis (assembly GCF_001678845.1). GTDB lineage: Bacteria > Bacillota > Clostridia > Christensenellales > Christensenellaceae > Christensenella > Christensenella intestinihominis. The sequence continues at coordinate 224,097 of NZ_MAIQ01000002.1, read as the reverse complement.
ACCTTGAAAAGGGAGACCTCGACGTAAAGCTGATGGGGCGCGGTTATGCATGGCTCGATACGGGCACGTTTGATTCCCTGATCGAGGCGGCGGAGTTCGTGCGCATGCTGCAAAAACGGCAGGGCATCGTGATGTCGGCCCCGGAGGAAATTGCCTACCGTAAGGGCTGGATCGACGTGGAAACGCTTGTTGAGAGCGCAAACCGGTATGGAAAGTCATCTTATGGACAGCACCTGCATGCTGTTGCGAAAGGAAGGGTACTCGATATATGAAAGCGGTAGAGACGGGAATCAAAGGCCTTGTGGTCATTGAGCCGGATTGCCACGGCGACCATCGCGGCTGGTTTATGGAAACGTACAGCAAGCCGAAATTTGAAGCGCTCGGGATCACCTGCGAATTCGTGCAGGACAACCAGTCCTATTCGGCGCAGAAGGGAACGCTGCGCGGCCTGCATTTCCAAAAAAACCCGATGGCGCAGTCGAAACTTCTGCGGTGTACGCGCGGGAAAATACTCGATGTGGCGGTGGATATCCGCAAAAATTCCCCAACCTATAAGAAATGGTTTGCGGTCGAGCTTTCGGCAGAGAACAAAAAGCAGTTTTTTATGCCCAAGGGAATGGCGCATGGCTTTGTGACGCTTACGGACGATGTGGAGGTGCAGTATAAGGTGGACGCGGTATACGCGCCCGAATGCGACCGCTCCATTCGTTTCGACGACCCGGACCTCGGGGTAGACTGGGGCGTCAGCGACCCTGTCCTTTCGGAAAAGGACCTGAGGGCGCCGTTGCTTTGCGACAGCGACGCGGACTTTTAAATGCAATGAATAAGGAATAAGTAATAGGGAATAATAATGGTGTCGGCTTTGCCGACGCGCGTAGCGCTCCTTATTTATTCCTTATTACCTATTCACTATTATTTTTTTGGTGACAGACAAAAGAAGGAGCAAATATAAAAACTATGAAAATACTCATCACCGGCGGAGCCGGATTCATCGGAAGCAATTTTGTGTTCCACATGCTGGAGAACCACCCGGATTACGACCTTGTGGTCCTCGACCTGCTGACGTATGCGGGCAACCTCGAGACCCTCAAGGACGTCCTGGACAAACCAAACGTACGTTTTGTGCGTGCGGATATTGCCGACAGGGAGGCGGTTTTCGGCGTGTTCCATGAAGAGCATCCCGATATCGTCGTGAACTTTGCGGCGGAATCGCACGTGGACCGCTCCATCGAAGACCCGGGCATTTTCTTAAAGTCCAACATCATCGGCACGCAAACGCTGATGGACGCGTGCCGCAAGTATGGAATCACGCGGCATCACCAGGTATCCACGGACGAGGTATACGGCGACCTGCCGCTTGACCGCCCGGATTTGTTTTTCACGGAGGAAACGCCCCTGCATACCTCATCGCCCTATTCGGCCTCCAAGGCCGGCGCGGACCTGCTGGTGCAGGCGTACCACAGGACGTATGGCCTGCCCGCGACCATTTCCCGGTGCTCGAACAACTACGGGCCGTATCATTTCCCGGAAAAGCTGATTCCGCTGATTATTGCGCGGGCGCTTGCGGACGAAAGCCTGCCGGTGTACGGCACGGGCGAAAACGTGCGCGACTGGCTGTATGTGCGCGACCACTGCGCGGCCATTGACCGTATCATCCATGACGGGCGCGTGGGCGAGGTCTATAATATCGGCGGGCACAACGAACGCACGAACCTTGAGGTCGTGAAAACGGTCCTGAGGGAGCTTAAAAAACCGGAAAGCCTGATTACGTATGTTAAGGACCGCGCGGGGCACGACATGCGCTACGCGATCGACCCGACCAAAATGATGAACGAATTCGGCTGGAAGCCCACCACGACGTTTGACGAGGGCATCAAAAAGACGGTGAAATGGTATCTCGAGAACGAGGACTGGTGGAAGAATATTATCAGCGGGGATTACCAGGAATATTACGAGAAGATGTACGCGGACAGGTAGAAAATGAATAAGTAATAATGAATAAGGAATAAATGTGGAGCGCGGCGGCGCCGCGCGAATGATGGTCGCCGACGCAAGCCGCAAGAGGTTTTAATAATGAAAGTACTTGTAACAGGTGTAAAAGGACAGCTTGGATATGACGTGGTGCGGCATCTTGACGCGCGGGGCATTGAAAACAAGGGCGTCGATATCGAGGATTTCGACCTCACGGACGAAGCGGCCGTGCGCGGGTATATCGGGGACTATAAACCTACGTGTATCGTCCATTGCGCCGCCTATACGGCGGTGGACCGTGCGGAAAGCGAACGGGAAACGGCTTTTGCGGTCAATGTGACGGGCACGAAAAACGTGGCGCTTGCCGCGAAGGATGTAGGCGCCGAAATGATGTATATCAGTACGGACTACGTGTTCGACGGCTTTTCCAAGGAAACGCCGTGGGAGGCGGACGACCCCAAAAACCCGCAGAACGTATACGGCAAAACCAAATACGAAGGCGAGCTCGCGGTGCAAAAGCTTCTTGACGATTACTATATCGTGCGGATTTGCTGGGTATTCGGCAAAAATGGGAACAATTTTGTAAAGACCATGCTGCGGCTTGCGGAAACGCACGATGAAATTTCCGTGGTAAACGACCAGCACGGCGTCCCCACCTATACCTACGATGTGGCAAGGCTCCTATGCGATATCATCGAATCCCATAAATACGGGGTTTACCAGGCGCCCAACGAGGGAGACACCACATGGTACGATTTTGCGGTGGAAATTTTCCGGCAGGCGGGAAAGGGTACAAAGGTGAACCCGGTTTCCACGAAAGAATATGCCAAAATGAATCCGACGGCGGCGGCACGTCCCAAAAATTCGCGGCTGTCGAGGAAAACGCTGATCGACGCGGGCTTTTCACGCCTGCCCGATTACAAGGACGCGCTCGCAAGGTACCTGAAAGAAATATAAACTATGGAACCCCTGATTTCGGTTGTCATTCCATCCTATAATTACGAAGCCTATATCGGCCATGCCATTGAATCCGTGGCCGCGCAGAGCTACCGCAACCTCGAGCTGGTCGTGATTGACGACTGCTCGCAGGACGCCAGCTTTGAAAGGGTGAACGATCTTGCCCGGAACGAGCTCCTGCGGGAACGTTTTTCCGGACGGATTACGGTGCGTGAAAACGAACGGAACCTGGGGGCGCATGAAACCATCAACGAGGGCATTGCGGCGGCAAACGGCGAATATCTCGCCATCCTTAACGCGGATGACCTTTTCGAGGTGAACCGGTTTTCCGCGATGATGGAAGGGATGCGGCGCAAGGGGGCCATGTGGGGATTTTCGCGCGTGCGGTGCATCGGCCCGGAAGGCGAGCCCCTTGAAACGGAAGAGGCGCGTTCGTTTGAACGGATTCAGGAGAAGCTCTCCGGCAAGCGGCATGCCGCGCTTGCGGCGGTGGCTGAAAACGTAGGGATTTCCACGGGTAATTTGCTTTTTTCCCGCCAGCTTTTCGATGGAATCGGCGGATTCAAAAATTATAAGTATGTGCACGACTACGACTTTTTCCTGCGGGCATGCCTGTACGACGAGCCCGCTTTTTCAATAGAAACATCCTATCTTTACCGTTTGCACGGGGAAAATTCGTTCCTGTCCCTGCACGAGGAGGGGGTGCGGGAAAACCGGGTCGTGTGGCTGGAATTCTACCGTGCCGTGCAAAAAGGAGAAATTGCCAACCGGACGATCCTGCAAAACCCGGCGTATGTGCAGGAATTTTACGAGGCGGTCAGTGCGGAGGGCGAAAAGAAGCGGGCGCTGTGGAAGCTCGCCAAAAATCCGCTCATGCGCGCGAGCCTTCGGCTGTTCAAAGCAAAATACCATATGGATTGACCCTTTGGCTCCAGGTAAATTACTTCCAGGGAAAAGCAGGAGTGCTTTTCTTTTTTTTGATACGGGAATTTTATCCGGAATCCCTTGTTGCCGCACCGCGATTATGCTAAGATAGTGCTTACTGACCATACTATAATGAAAGGAAAAGGCATGCTTTTTGGCGCGGATCAGCGCTGGAAAACAGGAGCCTCCGTGGGAACCAATGAAACGCAGCGGAACAGATAAAACAGGCCGGGCCGGGCTTCGCCCCGATGGCGAACAGGCAATTAACCACAAGCAAATGCTAAAGCTGTTTCTTACGATCGCGCTGCCCGTAGCGCTGCAAAACCTGCTTACCTATGCCGTCGGCCTGATGGATTCCATCATGGTTGGCTCGCTCGGCGAGGTACAGCTTTCCGCGGTTACGGTGGCCAACCAGCCTTTTTTCCTCTTCATGATGTGCATGTTCGGGCTTTCGTCCGGCGCCTGCGTGTTGATTTCCCAATATTGGGGCAAAAAGGATAAGGACACAATTTCGCGGATATTCGGCATTGTTTTGCGGATTGCGGTGCTGGTGGGCATCGGCGTTACGGCGGTGGTCCTCCTTTTCCCGCGGCAGGTGATGGCGCTTTATACCACCGAACAGCCGGTAATTGAATACGGCGTGCAGTATTTGCGCGTCGCTGTCTTTTCCTATATTCCCTTTGCGTTCACAAACGGTTACCTTACCTGTGTGCGCAGCGTGGAGCGCGTAAAGATTGCGGTCGTCACCTACAGTATTTCCTTTTGCGTAAACGTGTTTTTTAATTATATGTTCATTTTCGGTAAATTCGGCGCGCCGGCCCTCGGCGTTGCGGGCGCGGCCGTAGGGACGATCATCGCCCGCGCAACCGAATTTGTCATCGTACTGGTGTACGCGCTCAGGAAAGAAACGCGCGTCACCCTGAAATGGGGTTACATTGTAAAAAATGAAAAGTGGATATTGCACGACTATGTAAAATTTTCCATGCCTGTTTTGGTGAACGAGATGATGTGGGCGGTCGGTTCGTCGGCCACCACGGCGATCCTCGGGCGCATGAGCGTTTCGGCGGTCGCGACGGTCAGCATCGTTTCCACCGCCTTCCAGATTGTAACGGTGTTTATCTACGGCGCCGCCTCCGCGACGCTTGTCCTCGTAGGTAAATACATCGGGGAACGGAAATTCACGGTCGCGCGTAAAAGCGCAAATTGGCTGGTCGTCGCCAACATCGTAATTGCAGCGGCAACCGCCGCCGTATTCCTGCTTTTGAAGGATACCTTCATGGGCTTTTACACGATTACCCCCGAAACGCGCGACGCGCTCGATATGACGATGATCGTGGCTGCGGTAATTATTCTTTTTTATGCGGTCAACATGGCCTGCATCGTGGGGGTGTTCCGCGGCGGCGGGGATACGATCTTTGCCATGCTGCTCGATATCATTGCCATGTGGGGCGTTGCCGTGCCGCTCGGTGCGCTGGGGGCGTTTGCGTGGGGGCTTTCCATACCGGTGGTTTATTTCCTGCTGCGCTCGGACGAAGTTGTCAAGGCCTTCGTGTGCCTGGCGCGCATGAAAAGCGGAAAATGGCTTCGCGTCGTTACACGAAATACGGACGGCACGGATGACGCCGGGCCCATGCCGCCGGAATCGGGTCAGGTTTTGGAATAACGGTCCTGCGCATTCCTTTGCGCGGCCGCAATAAAATTGATTCATATTGAAAAAAATTGTGTATTTTGCAGACCGGTTGTTTATAAAATGCGGGAATCTTTATTCATGGAAAGGTGGATAAGCAATGGCGCAAAATGGAACGATGATGCAGTATTTCGAGTGGTATCTTCCCCCGGGAATGCTGTGGAATAAGATGAAGGATGAGGCGAGCGCGCTTGCGCAAAGCGGAATCACCGCACTGTGGATTCCGCCTGCCTACAAGGGCAGCGGCGGCGTTAACGACGTGGGATACGCTGTATACGACATTTACGACCTCGGCGAATTCGGCCAAAAAGGCACGGTCGCAACCAAATACGGGACGAAGGACGAGCTCCTCGCGGCGATCCACGCCCTGCATGAAGCCGGAATTGCAGTCTATGCAGACGTGGTGCTCGACCATATGATGGGCGCGGACGGCATAGAGCTTGTGAACGCCTCCGAGGTCAACCCGGAAAACCGCAACGAAGAGGAAAGCGGCCCGCAGCAAATTGCAGCGTGGACCCATTTCTATTTTCCCGGCCGGAACAAAATGTATTCGGATTTTGAATGGCATTGGTATCATTTTACGGGGATCGACTGGGATCAGAAGGCGAAGGAAACCGCGGTCTTTAAGTTTGAAGGCAAGGAATGGGACGAGGAAGTTGACGGCGAAAACGGCAACTTTGATTACCTGATGGGGGCGGACCTCGACCTTGACCATTTCGACGTAATCACGGAACTGACCCAATGGGGAAAATGGTTTATCGAAACGACGGATATCGACGGTTTCCGTTTCGATGCGGTCAAGCACATGAAATTCTCATTTTACCAGAACTGGCTTGACTCCATGCGGCGTGACGCAAAGGAAGAGCTCTTTTCCGTGGGAGAATACTGGAATGCCGACCTTAATGCGCTGAAAAATTATATCGACACGACAAAGGGCGCGCTCTCGCTGTTCGACGTGCCCCTGCACTACCGTTTTATGGATGCGGCCAATTCGGGCGGAGAATTTGATATGCGCACGATTTTTGACGGCACGCTCACACAGGATAACCCGACGCGTTCGGTTACCTTTGTGGACAACCACGATACGCAGCCGGAGCAATCGCTCGAGTCATGGGTGCCGGATTGGTTCAAGCCCATTGCCTATGCGTTGATCCTGCTGCGGCAGGACGGATATCCCTGCATATTTTACGGCGATTATTACGGCATCGGGCATAGCAATATTGCGGATAAAAAGCGGGAGATTGACTGCCTGCTTGCGGCCCGCAAGGAGAATGCCTACGGAAGGCAGAACGATTATTTCGACCACCCGGATATAATCGGCTGGACGCGCGAGGGCGACGAAGAGCACCCGGACGGGCTTGCCGCTCTTGTCACAAACGGCGAAGGCGGCACAAAGCATATGTATGTCGGGCAGGCGCACGCGGGCGAAACGTTCTACGACTGCACGGGCAACCGGACGGAGGAAGTGACCGTCGGCGAAGACGGAAACGGGGATTTTTCCGTCAACGGCGGCTCGGTATCCGTATGGATTAAAAAGAAATGAAGGGAATTCCGGCATGAATGAACGGACGGTCCGCCTGAAGGACGGCGGCCTGATGCCTGCCCTCGGGCAGGGCACGTGGCATATGGGCGACCATAAAAATACGGAGGGACAGGAAATAGAGAGCATCCGCCTCGGGATATCCCTGGGCATGACGCTTCTCGATACGGCGGAAATGTACGGCGAAGGCGCGTCCGAGCGGATGCTCGGCAAGGCCATCGCGCCGCTCCGGCGGGAGGAACTGTTCCTTGTTTCCAAGGTTTATCCGTGGAACGCAGGCCGGGATAATATTTTTAAAAGCTGTGAAAACAGCCTTAAGCGGCTGGGGACGGATTATCTCGACCTTTACCTGCTGCACTGGCCGGGCAGTGTCCCGCTCGGGGAAACGGTGGAGTGCATGGAGCGGCTCGTTGTAGACGGGAAAATAGCGCGCTGGGGCGTTTCCAATTTTGATACGGACGATATGGAAAAACTATTTTCCGTGCCGGGGGGCGAAAAATGCGCTGTAAACCAGGTGCTCTACCATCTTGGTTCGCGCGGCGTGGAATACGGCCTGCTTCCGTGGCTGCGCGGGCATGGGGTCGCCATGATGGCTTATTGCCCGGTCGCACAGGGCGGAATCCTGGGGCGGCAGCTTCTCATGGATAAGACGCTGAATGAAATTGCAGGCGCCCACGGCATTACCGTAATCCAGCTTTTGCTGGCCTTTGCGCTTCGGCGGCAGGATGTGGCGGCAATTCCAAAAGCGGGAACGCCGCAGCATACGCGGGAAAATGCAAAGGCCGGTGAAATCCGGCTGGCGGATGCGGAGTGGGAAAGAATCGAAACGGCTTTTCCCGCGCCTGCGCATAAAGTGCCGCTTGACATCCAGTAAAAAAAACGGGCCCGTATTCATCCATGCGGCCTGTTTTTTATTTTGCCGGAATGAAACCGCAGGGCCGCGGCAATATTTGATTTATCTGTAACCGGGTAAAAAAAGCGCCCCGTTTTTAGATACGGGGCATCTCATACAATATCATATCGGAAAGAAATAGTCTATACTTTTTTCCCATTTCTGTTAAGCTGAAATCACCGGCCGGGTTTAACCAAAAGGAGGAATGATATGCCAGTTGATTTTGAACGAACGGCGGAATATTATGACGCCATGTATGGGGAAGAAGACGCGTACCGCAGGGAAGCGGGGCAAGTGTACGCCCTGGCGCAAGAATACGGCGCGTGCGGGAAACTGCTCGATATTGCCTGCGGTACCGGGCTCGAAGCAAAATACCTGTCGCGCTATTTCAGTGTGACGGGGGTCGACCTTTCCAGGGGGATGCTGGAAATTGCGCAGAAAAATGTCCCCGGGGTGCGCTTTATGGAGGGAGACATGTTCGCGCTTCCGCTGGAAGAGACCTTTGACATTGCGGTGAACCTGTATGGAAGCATCGGGTTCGCGAAAGACCGGGAAGAGCTTGCGGCGGCGTGCCGGGAAGCCGCCCGGTGCCTCAAAAAGCGGGGGCTGTTTATCCTTACGCCGTGGAGCACGCGGGAAACCTTTGCGGAAGGGATGCTTGCGGACAGCGGGGAAAGGGACGGACTCTTTTTCTGCCGGATGGAGGCTGTGCGGCGGGATGGCCCGCGGCATGCCGAAGTTGTAATGAAGCATTTGGTGGGCCGGAACGGGGAAATCCGTGAATTTTTCCAGACACAGGAAATTACGCTCTTTTCCGAAAAGGAATACCGCGGCGCGCTTGAAAGCGCAGGCTTCCGCATCGTATCACGCCTGACGGAGCAAGAGTTTCGTATGGGGGCGTTCGTATGCGTTAAATAGGGAAAAACAAACAGCGGCTGCCGGAAGGCAGCCGCTGTTGTTTATTCATAGTCTCTTCTGGAATTGTTCCGCTGCTGCTTTCTCGCCTTCCTGCAAGCCGGGCACCTGACCGGGTCGTTATCAAAGCCTTTTTCCCTGAAAAAATCCTGCTCGCCCTCCGTAAATACGAATTCGTTTCCGCAATCCTTGCAGATAAGGGTCTTGTCAGCCATGTTTGTGCATCCTCCTGAACCATAATTTAAAAAGAGAGATATTGGTTAAAATTCCCTGCAAATGGAATTTTCTGGAAGTGGGTTTTAAATCGGAATTCGTTTCCTGGGTTCATTTTAACATGGCTTTTTTGGCTTTACAACGTTTTTTTCGTAAGGGAAAATCAAAATTTACAGAAAATTATTTTTCTGATGTCCGGTTTTGTGATATAATCAATACAATATATCATGGGAAAGGTGTTCGATTTTGTCCAAAACCTTTCCGTGGTGGAAAGAAATGGATATGACAAAAACAACACAAAATATTATGGTCAATATACGCGGCAGCCAGGCGGACGAGTATGACGACAGCACGATGGAGCTCTATACGGAAGGCATGCTGACGCACGACGGCGGGAAATATATCATCGAGTATGACGAAAGCGAAATCTCGGGCATGGAAAACACGAGAACGTCGCTTACCGTAGAAGGAGACCGCGTCCAGCTGAAGCGGACGGGGGCGGTGGAAACGGAGTTTGTGTTCCTCAAAAGCCGTGTTTTTGAAGCCGCCTATGAAACGCCGTTCGGCATGATGCAGATGTCGGTGCTGCCCACGCAGATTTTGAGCGAGCTTTCGGAGGACAAGGGAAAAATCAACCTTGAATATGTCATCCGCATCGGCGACCAGCAAGCCGTGAACAAGCTGAAGATCGATTACAAGAAGATACCGAAAGCGTAAGCTTTTCAATATGTTTTAAATGTTTTCCGGAGGAGGATTGATGAATTATGTTGATTGAATGGATTGGGCATTCCTGTTTTTATATAACGACGGAGACAGGGAAAACGATCCTCATAGACCCTTATGATGATACAATCGGGCTTCGTGTGCCCGAAAAACAGGCGGATATCGTCCTTGTTACGCACGATCATTTTGACCACCGGAACCAGGCGTATATCGACGGCATGAGGAACGGGGATATATTGGTTACGGAAGCGGGCCCGCACGAAGCGGATGGAATTAAAATTACGGGGATTCCCGTATGGCACGACGAACAGCAGGGCAAGGAGCGCGGCGAGGTAATCACCTACCTGATTGAGGCGGATGGAATGCGTCTCCTCCATATGGGCGACGTGGGCGCGATGCCCGAAGCTCCGTATTTTGAACAGATCGGGAAGATTGATATCCTTATGATTCCGGTGGGCGGCTATTACACCGTGGATGCAAAGGGAGCGCTTAATATTATGGACCAGATTCATCCGAATATTACAATCCCCATGCATTATCTTGTGAACGGCCTTACGCTGACAGAACTTGCAAGCCCGCATGATTTCCTTGCGCGTGCGGCAAGCCGGGAATATGACGTTTCGCGCCTCGGCGGCGGAGTGTTCGAGATCACCAAGGATAACCTGAAAAAGCGCAACAGGATCGTTGTTATGGAATGCTCGCACTGCTGACGGCGTCGCAATACGCGCCTCATGGCTTGTTTCCCCCTTCGGGGAAAACGCCGCTTTCGCGCGATTGCTCCTTTTCCCCACAAAACTCACGTCGTTCGAGTTTTGCGGGGGCCCGGGAAGCAGAGGGCAATACGCGCCTCATGGCTTGTTTCCCCCTTCGGGGAAAACGCCGCTTTCGCGCGATTGCTCCTTTTCCCCACAAAACTCACGTCGTTCGAGTTTTGCGGGGGCCCGGAAAGCAGAGGGCAATACGCGCCCTTGGCTCACATGGAGGCGTTTTGTATGACCGCCGCGCGGCGGGGGTACCTGTATCATATAAGGAAATGAAATCAGGAACGCATTTTATGCGTTCCGTTTCTTGTGAATTTGTATAAAAACTGGCGGGGTTTGTTTTGGGTTCTTTTTCAAAGGAAAAGAATTGGGCGATCATTTTGGGAGGCTTATGTATTTATGAAAACCGGGTTTGACAACGAACTGTATATTGAAAAGCAAACAGAGAAAATACGCGAGCGGATCGAGCTCTTTAAAGGGAAGCTCTACCTTGAATTCGGGGGCAAGCTGTTTGACGATTACCATGCCTCGCGGGTGCTGCCCGGGTTTGACGTAAACGGAAAAGCCAAGCTTTTGCAAAGCCTGCAGGACCAGGCGGAAATTATCTTCTGCATCAACGCCGGGGATATTGAAAAAAATAAGGTCCGTGCAGACCTTGGCATCACTTATGACCTTGATGTGCTCCGCCTGATCGACAACCTGCGCGGCATGGGCCTTTATATCGGCAGCGTCGTCATCACGCAGTATACGGAGCAGCATGCGGCGGATGTTTTCCGCCAGAAGCTTGAGCGCAGGGGGGTAAAAACCTATATCCACAAGCACACCAAGGGATACCCGAATGAAATCGAACTGATCGTAAGCGACGAAGGCTACGGGATGAACCCGTATATCGAAACGACCCGTCCGCTGGTGGTGGTGACCGCCCCCGGCCCAGGCAGCGGCAAGCTTGCGACCTGCCTTTCCCAGCTTTACCATGAAAACAAGCGGGGCGCGCGCGCCGGTTATGCAAAATTTGAAACCTTCCCTATCTGGAATTTACCGCTGAAGCATCCGGTCAATATGGCGTACGAGGCGGCGACGTCCGACCTCAACGACGTGAATATGATCGATCCGTTCCATCTTGAAGCCTACGGGAAGACGGCGGTCAACTATAACCGTGATATCGAAGCGTTTCCGATTGTAAAAACGATCCTGGCAAAAATTACGGGAAATAAGGATTATTACCAGTCGCCCACGGATATGGGCGTCAATATGGCGGGCTATGCCATTACCGACGACGAGGTGTGTCGGCAGGCGGCGCAGCAGGAAGTGATCCGCCGTTATTACAACGCGCAGTGTGACTTCAAAAAAGGGCTGATCCAACAGGAAGCCCTGCAAAAGAACCTGATGGTCATGAAGCAGCTGGAGCTTGAACCGGCCGACCGCGTGGTGGTTGGACCGGCAATCGCAAAATCCGAGAAGGAAGGCGTTCCCGCCGCCGCGATCGAGATGCCCGACGGCACGATCATCACCGGAAAGACAACGGAGTTGATGAACAATGTGTCGAGCATGCTGCTGAACGCCATCAAGCACCTTGGCAATATTGCCGATGAAATCAGGCTTATTTCCCCGATGGTGCTGGAACCTATTTTGAAATTAAAGGAGGGCGCGCTCAAAGAGCTCGACCCGATCCTTAATATTGAAGACGTCCTGATTGCGCTTTCCATCAGCGCGGCGATGAACCCCATGGCCGAGGTCGCAATGGAAAAGCTCAAAGACCTTGCGGGTTGTGAGGTGCATTCCACCTGCATGCTGACGCAAACGGATGAATCGGCGCTGAAAAAGCTTAATGTCAACCTCACGTGCGAGCCAGCGTATCCGTCCAAGGATTTATATTACGTGTGAACACAGTGAACCAGAAATGGCTTTCCGGGCATGAATTCTGTCTATTTGTTCCCGTAATATAAAAAATGTAGAAATGATACGTCCCGGTTTCCGGTTTGTAACCGCTGGCGGCGGCCGCCAGCGGAATGAGTCGACGGCATCGAGCCGTCGGAGCTTTTTTGGTTCTTTTTTGGCGATACCAAAAAAGAACATTTCCTACTGAGGTGGAGCGCAGAAAAATTTCTATGCTGATCTGCATCGTGTATCTCCCACCCAAAGGCCGGACACACACTTTTTTTGAATAGAATTTTATTTGCGTACAGTTTAGGCAAAAACCATAAATGTGCAACCGGCCTTACCGGCGGGCGCGCATTTCTAAATAAGCTTAAGCCGGGGTCTTTTTCCTTTTGATTTGCGGAAACAGGAACCAGAAAAACGCGCCGAGGGCGATGAGCCCGAGGCTGATCCATTGGGAAATGGAAAGTGCGCCGTAAATCCCTCGAATTGCGTCGTAGCGGAAAAATTCGAGTATGAAGCGGATAATCCCGTAGCCAACCAGGTAAAACGCAAGGACTTTTCCGGGCGGCCTTTTTTGTTTCCCATAATGCAGCATGAGAAAAAAAAGAACCAGCAGGCATGCCGATTCAATCAGCTGCACCGGCAAAAGCCGTACGCCGTGCGGCGCAATGGGCGACGCGTCAAAAACGACGCCGAAATCGCAGGGGATGCCATAGCAGCAACCGGCGGAAAAGCAGCCCACCCGCCCGACGGCGTGCATGAGCGGAATGGAAGGCAGTATGGTGTCGACCATCGCCCATACCGGCGTTTTGATCAGTTTCGCTGCAAGGATCAGGAACACTATTCCTCCGATGAAGCCACCGTAATAAACGAGCCCGGCATCCATAAAGTATTCGAGAAAGGTGTAGCCCTCCTCCCGCGCATGTGCGAGGAAGACGGGAAAACCTTGGACCATAAAAAACAGTTTGCCGCCGATGAGGGCACCCGCCGCGGCGATAAACAGGCAGGCGACAAGATCATCAGCGCGTACACCGTTTATCCGGCGGCGCAAAAATGCGCACAAAAGCCCAACTGCAAAGCCAATGACAATAAAAATGGCATAGGTAGAGACGGAAACACTGAAAATCTGCGTTACGGGAAACATAGCGTCCTTTCAAAAGAGAAAAAACAGGCAAACCCTTTGGCTTGCCTGTTTTTGAAGTTGATTCAATCAGCCCAACATGTTTGCCATCGCAAGGCTTCCTGCCACGAACATACCTGCGCAAGCAACGATTACAATCAGCAAGATCAGCGACAGAATGATGCCGATAATCGACAGGACAAAGCCCGCCGTCGCCATACCGCTAGGCTGCATCTTTCTTGCCTTCACGCCGAGTACGAGGCCGACGATGCCGCAGATGAGGCCGACGATCTGGAGAGGAGTGATAAATGCGAATACGACCGCAATGATACCCAACACCAGCGATACGACAGCAAAAGTGTTTTTGTTTTCCATAATATGATACCTCCATAAATAAAATATATGATACTTGCAATTGTGGAAACAGGCATAAAACATTACCCGGGAAGCCGGGTTTTCCGCTGTTTACCACAGTTTTTATTATATAATGAAAGCATGTTCCAAGTCAAACAATGAAGGTAAAAAAGCAGTAAAATCGTGACAATTTAATGCGAGGTGTCATTTTTTTGGAAAAAATAGTTTTTTCGTGTAATAAACGTAATATTTTTGTATAAAATATAGATAAATTTCATTGACAAGAGCGCCATTTTTGCGCATAATAAAAGGGACAGAAGTGGAAATTTATAAAGATGGAGTTCACAACCGTTTTTTCCTGTATATTTTAGTGTATATTATATATAATTTTATCACTTCCATGAACGTTAAAGGGTTTTGATTGACGCTGTTTTGTTACTATTGTGTTTAAAATTTTAATAATTTTTTATCATACCAAAAAGGAGTAATCATTGTCGTGGATACCAGTTTACTCGAATCCAAGAGTCTCGCCGACCTGCGCGAGATCGCAAAATTAGCAGGTGTAAAGTCTCCAACCAAGTATAAGAAAGCCGATCTCCTCGCGAAGCTTCTCGAGCTCGACCAGGCGGAAGAGCAAAGCGCCGCGCCGCTGCAAGAGGCTGCGCCGGAACCGCAGCCGGAGGTTTTCGTGGAGCCCGTTCCGGAAAAAACGCCCGCGCCGCGGCGTGGACGACCGAAGGCAAAAGCCCGGCCGGAAGTGCAGCCCGAGGCAGACCCGCAGCCCGAAGCGCAGGCCCAGCCGGAAGCACAGGCCCCGGCGGATGCGGAGCCGATGCAGGATTTCGGCGACGAGGAGCCTGCCGGGGAAGGGGAAGAACAGCATGATTCCCGCAGGCGCAGGATTATCGAATACGTACCGAATAACGATGCGGTAAACGAAATACTCAACACCGGGGAATGCAAGGATGCCAACGGTATCCTTGAGGTACACTCGGAGGGCTATGGGTTCCTGCGCAGTGAAAATTACCTGCCCGGTTCTAAAGATGTATACGTATCACAAGCGCAAATTCGCAAGTTTAACCTGAAAACGGGAGACAAGGTGTGCGGGAAGACCCGCCCCTCCAAGGACGGGGAGCGCCTGCTCGCCCTCCTGTATATTGAAACGGTGAACGGCGAGCCGGTAGAGAACTGCCAGACGCGCCCGGCGTTTGAGACGCTGACGCCGATCTATCCGGACGAACGTTTTACGCTGGAAAATATCCGTGCGTCGCGCGACCTGGCGATTCGTATGATCGACCTGATCTCGCCGATCGGCAAGGGCCAGCGTGGCCTTATCGTTGCGCCGCCGAAGGCAGGTAAAACAATCCTGCTGAAAAAGATTGCCAACAGCATCACCACCAACTATCCGAAGGTAGAGCTCCTGGTGCTGCTGATCGACGAACGCCCGGAGGAAGTTACGGATATGCAGCGTTCGATTGCCGGAGAGGTGGTGTATTCCACCTTTGACGAAAAACCGGAGAACCATGCGCGCGTGTCGGATATGGTGATCGAGCGTGCAAAGCGCCTCGTAGAGCACGGACGCGACGTGGTTATCCTGCTTGACAGCCTGACGCGCCTTGGGCGCGCGTACAACCTGATCGTCCCGCCGTCCGGGCGGACGCTCTCGGGCGGCCTTGACCCGGCTTCGCTGTATAAGCCGAAGCGTTTCTTCGGCGCGGCCCGGAACATCGAGGGAGGCGGCTCCCTCACCATTATCGCAACGGCCCTCGTAGAGACAGGCTCGCGAATGGATGAAATTATCTATGAAGAGTTCAAGGGCACGGGTAACATGGAAATCCATCTTGACCGCAAGCTGTCCGAGAAACGTATCTTCCCGGCTGTGGACCTTGCAAAATCGGGAACCCGCCGCGAAGACCTGCTGCTTTCGCAGAAGGAGCTGGAAGGAACGTGGGCGCTGCGAAAGGCATTGTCTTCCGGGAATACGACGGAGGTCACGGAACAGCTGATCGGTATGCTGGTGCGTACGCAGACCAACGAGGAATTCCTTGCGCGGCTGCATGAGTGGTTCCGCATCTGGGAAAAGGAAGGCTATAATTCCGGAAGCGGCGGAAGAAGGATGTAATTTTGGCGAAAGGTATTATAACCAATCGGTTAGAAAAACGGCAAAGCGGATATCCGGGATGGATATCCGCTTTTTTCGTGAGCAATTTATTGTTTTCCCCTAGCCAATGATCTCCTTCACACGCTTGTAAAACGCGTGCGCAAGCATGGCGTGACCGGCCTCATCCATATGAAGCTGGTCGATGGGGGACGGTTCCGCGGCCTGTGCGGCGTCCATGTAATGGCAGCCGTACAGCTCCGCCATTTCCCGGTAACGCGGGGCAAGCTCTTTTGCGATCCGGACGGAGCGTTCGTCAAAGCAATCTCCAAAACAGCTCTCCCCAATCCTGTCCCCGATTTTAATGGGGGAAACAACCAGGATTTCAGGCGGCCTGCCATCGCTGCCATACATCGGGTTCTGCGCTTTTGCAATCAGCTGCCCGATGCATTTTGAAATAGAAAATGCGGTTTGCCCAAGATGTATTTTGGTGTCGTTGGTGCCGAGCATGATAATCAGCAGGTCTGCCGGCATCTTGGTCAGCAGGCATGCTTCAAGATAAGAAAGGCCGTTACGGCCGGGCTCGGCCGGGTCATCGAAGCCCGTGGTCCGGGCATTCATGCCCTCCTCGCAAACGAGGTAATCATCCCCAAGAAGCCCCTGGAGCATCCCTGTCCAGCGCATATGGTATGGTATGCGCTGTCCGCTCCCGGGATGGTAGCCCCACGTATTGGAATCCCCAAAGCAAACAATTGTTTTCATTCCTGTCACTCCCCTGTAAAATTTTTACCATT
Source organism: Christensenella intestinihominis (assembly GCF_001678845.1). Classification (GTDB taxonomy): domain Bacteria; phylum Bacillota; class Clostridia; order Christensenellales; family Christensenellaceae; genus Christensenella; species Christensenella intestinihominis. Next base: position 207,267 of record NZ_MAIQ01000002.1, on the reverse strand, counting down.
TTATCATATAACAAAATTCCCGGCAGTTCAATGGACACGGCCTTTACCAAAGCGGCTTTTTGTGCTATATTTTGAGCTGTATTGAAGAATTTGCGGAGGCGCGCGTGAAGCTCAGGGATATCGACGTACGAAAGAAGATAATGCTCACAAATTTTATGATGATTGTGATTCCCGTCCTCATCATATTACTGGTAACCGTGGGAATCCTCATTGGAATCCTTACGGGCGCGGGTTCCAGCGTGACGATTGCCGCTGCCGGAAAATGGGCGGGGGAAACGACCAACTACCAGCTGCAGCTGATGATCGATTCCCTGAGCGAAGACCTTGTAGAGAATAAAAACGCGTTCCGGGAAGGCTCGCCTTTCCTGGAAATTTGCCTGGAGCTCGAGAAAATCGGCGTGAATATTGCAGTTTCGGACGAGACAGGCGTCCGCTATGTGTCGCCCGGCGCTGCGCCCGGACAGCTGGAAAGGCAGGCGGACGCGCTCCACGCGTCACAGACGCCTTCCTTTGTACGGACGCAGGAAGGGTTCGCCAGCCGTACGGTTACGGAAAGCGGAAACGGAACCTTCTCCATCGTTGCCGCCGCGCCCGGCCTCGCCTACCCGGCGGGGGAATATTATGCTTACGATTCGCTGAAAGCCCACCTGAAGGCAGTCCTTGTAATCGTGGGGACGGCCGCAATTGTCATCATTATCCTTACCGGGATCGACCTTTCCAAACGTTTGTCGCGCAGCATCCTCGCGCCGGTGCGCAAGCTCGGGGAGGCGACGTTTGCGGTGCGCAGCGGGAACCTCGACCATCCGGTGGGCTACGCGTCCGGCGACGAGCTCGGGCAGGTATGCGAGGAATTTGACGAAATGCGCCTGCGCCTGAAGGAGTCCAAGCAGGCGGAAAAGCGTTACGAGCAGCAAAGAAAGCAAATGATTGCGGGCATCTCCCACGACCTTTCCACTCCGCTTACCGCAATTAAGGGCTATGTAAGCGGAATCCTTGACGGGATTGCGGATACGCCGGAAAAGCGGGAGCATTATTTGCGCACGATTTACGACCGGGCGTGCGATATGGACAAAATGGTGGACAGTTTGTTCCTGTTTTCCAAGCTCGACCTCGACCAGGAGCCGTTCCACATGGAACGGGTGGACCTTGCGGCGTATTTTAAGGACTGGTGCAAAGAGGCGCGGGAAAAACTCCCCGGTATGGAGATTGCGTTCCATCCCGGGCCGTGCGCAAGCGCCCCTGTCCTGGTCGACCGCCTCCAGTTCGACCGGGTGGTGGCAAACCTGCTTGATAACAGTATTAAATACCGGAAAGGAGATTCCGGGAAAATCGAAATTTCCCTTCGCTGTACCGGGAATACGGTTGCGCTCGATTTCCAGGATGACGGAATCGGGATTGCCGAAGGGGAAACGGAAAAGATATTCGAGAGCTTTTACCGCACGGACCCTGCGCGCGGGAATGCCGCCGGGGGAAGCGGCCTTGGCCTTGCCATTGTGCGGCGGATTGTAGAACGCATGGGCGGCCGCGTCAGCGCACACGCGCGGGAAGGCGGCGGCCTGCGGATGACTATCGCCCTGCCGAAAGCGGAAGGAGACGTATGAAAAGGATATTGATTATTGAAGACGACGCCAGCATCGCGGAGCTCGAGCGGGATTACCTGGCGGCCGGCGGCTTTGAGGCCACCCTCGCGGGAGACGGCCGCGAAGGGCTTGAAAAGGCGCTTGGGGAAGAATTTGCCCTCATTGTGCTCGACGTGATGCTGCCCGGCGCGGACGGCTTTGAAATATGCAGGGAAATCCGCGCGCATAAAAATACGCCGGTGCTGATCGTTTCAGCGCGGCGGGACGACGTGGACAAGGTGAAGGGGCTTGGGCTGGGCGCGGACGATTATATGGTCAAGCCGTTCAGCCCGTCCGAACTCGTCGCCCGGGTGCGGGCGCATATCGCGCGTTACGAGCGGCTGACCGGCAAAACGGAAGGCAATATGCTCACGGTGCGCGGCCTTGCCATTGATGTTCCGGCCCGGCGGGTATATGTGCAGGGAAAAGAAGTGGTGCTGAAAAATAAAGAGTTTGAGCTGCTGCTGTTTTTTGCGGAAAATCCGAATATCGTTTTCAGCAAGGAAACCCTGTTCGACCGTATCTGGGGAATGGATTCCCTCGGGGATACGGCGACCGTGACGGTGCACATCAACCGGATTCGCGACAAAATCGAAACAGCGGACCAATATATTGAAACGGTGTGGGGGGCTGGTTACCGCTTTCGCGGATAATTTTACAGGACGCCGCCCGGGAAAAAGGCGGCAAAAATTTCCATGTGGACCGTAATTCCGCGGATGCGGGAAAGGTCCGCTTCTTTCATGGGTATGCGCGAGGTAAGGGGCGTCATCCGGTAAAAAGCCCGAAGCTGCCTTTCCGAAACGGGCAGCGTATATTCAATCGACCTATGATCGGCGATATCGGCGTTTTCCGCCATATGGCCGATTATTTTTTCATTGGAATACTCCGCGTGGGAAAGGCGCTCCGCCACACACTGCCGCAGCTCGCGCAGGTAATGCTTGCCGGGAACCGCCTTAATGAGCACGCCGCCGGGTGCGAGCACGCGTGCGAATTCCCCGTAATTGGCGGGCGAGAGGATATTGAGGATCGCCCCTGCGCTGCCGTTCCCGGCCGGGATGTTCGCAAGGTCGGCCACCGCACAACGCACATCGCCGGATTCCCGGCATGCGGAAAGGATCGCTTCGCGTGCGTTGTCCATCGCGTATATGTCCGCGCCCGTATCCGCAAGCATGCGCGCGTAATATCCTTCCCCGCACCCCGCGTCGAGGACCGCGCGCGGCCCGGCCGGCATATATTCCCCGAAAACGGCCCTCACCGCTTCCAAAACAGGGGCGTAAAAGCCTTCTTCAAAAACGGTTTTCCTGCTTTCAAACAAATCCCTGCCATAGCGCTCGTCGCCGCCGCTTCCGGAAAGGAAATTCACATATCCCTTGGCGGAAAGGTCGAAGCAGTGCCCGTTTGTACACAAAAAACTGCCCGTCTCTTCCAGGGAAAACGGCTTTTTACAGATCGGGCACCTGAAAAAATCCTCGCTGCCCCTGAATTTTTGTACGACGGTTTTGATTTTCACCGAGGGAGGGACCTCAAACGCGCGAACGCCTCTTCCTGGAGCTTCGCCCCTTCCTCTTCGCTCATATTCGGGTCGCTGTAGCGGCTGTACCGCTCGCAGGGCAGCTCTTCGCACCCGCCGCAGTGTGCAAGACCCTTTTCCTCCACACAGCAGGCATAAATCGGGCACACGTCCTCCGGCACGTATTGAAGCCAGAACACCTTGCCCTGGATTGCCGGGCAGCCCCCGCATTCCCGCGGGTAATCCTTACACTGAGAACACACGGCTCCGCAGCAGCTGATAACTTCTTCCATTAACGGTTCCTCCTTCATGGGAATGCATTTATCATAACATTTATTTTCCGGAAAGGAAACGTTTATCCCCCGTTTAGGGATTCTTTAGAATTGCAGGGTATCAAGAAAGTAAGGCAATAGAAAGGCAGGTTTCAGGCATGGATTGGATTGTTACCCTGATGGATCGGTTCGGATATCTCGGAATCGCGGCGCTCATTGCGGTGGAGAATATTTTTCCGCCCATCCCCTCGGAGGTCGTCCTTACGTTCGGCGGCTTTATGACCACATACTCGAGCCTCGGCGTATGGGGCGTTGTGCTGGCGGCGACGGCCGGGTCGGTTGCGGGCGCGCTCGTCCTCTACTGGGTGGGCCGCCTGCTGAATGCGGAGCGGCTTGAAAAATGGCTGGGCGGAAAGCTGGGCCGGATACTGCACCTTCGCCCGGATGACGTGGAAAAGGCGTGTGTGTGGTTTGAAAAGCGCGGCGGAAAGGCGGTATTCCTGTGCCGCTTTATCCCTATCGTACGCAGCCTGATCTCAATCCCGGCGGGAATGACGCGGATGAACGTACCCAAATTTCTTGCGCTTTCCGCGGCAGGCACCTTTTTGTGGAACCTTGTGCTGGTGAACCTTGGCGCGTTTATGGGCGCTTCCTGGGAAAAAATAGCGGATGCAATCGGCGTCTATGCAAGCGTTGTGCTGGTGGCCATTGCCGCGGCGTTCCTGACAGCGGCGTTCCTTTTCTACAAAAAACGGCTGGCAAAGAAAAAGAGGCGGTGTGAAGGGAAGCCGCATTGACAGCGCACCGGGGGGCGGGTACAATAAAAAGGAACATTTTTCCGGCAAATTAGTGAAATGTAACGCATAAAGCAAAGTAAAAAATGGACGCCATCGCGGCGCCTTTCAAAAACGCAGGAATGGGGAAATTCAAATGAACGAACAGGTAAAACAGATCGCAGCGCGGATTCGTGAATTGCGCGAAATTCTCGATATCCCACAGGACGAGGTTGCAAAAAAAGTCGGGGTAAGCCTTGGGGAATACCAAAAATACGAGCAGGCCGAGGACGATATCCCGATCGGCGTGCTGTACGGCGTGGCGGCGGAGCTCGGCGTGGACCCGACGGAGCTCCTCACCGGCGAAGCGCCGCGCATGGATGAATATACCATCGTGCGCGGGGGAAACGGCGTGAGCGTGGAACGCTATCCGGGCTACGCGTTCACATCCCTTGCCTATAACTATAAAAAACGCGATATGGAGCCGATGATCGTGACAATTTCGCCGAATGACGAGGCCGAGCTTGTGACGCACAGCGGGCAGGAGTTCAACTATGTCCTCGAGGGGACGATCAAGGTCGTAATACGCGGGCGTGAGTTTATCCTGAACGCGGGCGACAGTATCTATTTCAACCCCGGGCTCCCGCATGGGCAGCGTGCGGTGACGGATGTGGCGAAATTCCTGACGATTATCAACGAATGAGGGCGGACGGATGTTAGAAAAGTTTTTAGACAGGACAGAATTTACGGATTATGACGATTTTAAGCAAAATTACAGGCTGAATATCCCGGAACACTTTAATTTTGGCTACGATATTGTGGACGAATGGGCGCGGCTGGATGAAAATAAACCCGCGCTTGTATGGTGCGACGACGAGGGCAACGAAAAACGCTTTTCGTTCGGCGATATCAGGCGGATGAGCGATAAAGCCGCCAATATGCTGAAAAGCAAGGGAATCAAACGGGGCGAGCCGGTGATGCTGATGCTTAAGCAGCGGCCGGAGGTATGGTTCATGATGGTGGGCTTGCATAAGCTCGGCGCCATCTGCATTCCCGCAACCTTCCAGCTGACGCCCAAGGATATCGTCTACCGCTGCAACGCGGCGGATGTCAAAATGATTTGCGCGGTGGATGACGAAGAGATGCTCCGGCATATCGAGGCGTCGCTCCCCGAGTGCAAAACGGTTGAAAACGTGGGCGTGGTCGGGGAAAATGTTCCCGGCTGGGCGTTCGACCTGCGGGCGGGGCTTGCACAGGCGGACGAAAACTGGACGCGCGAATATATAAACGAAACCGACGACCCCATGCTGATCTATTTTTCATCGGGCACGACGGGCATGCCCAAGATGATCCTGCACGATTTCACATACCCCCTCGGGCATATTGTGACGGCAAAATACTGGCAGAAGGTGGAGGACGGCGGCCTGCACCTCACGGTGTCCGATTCCGGCTGGGCGAAGTTCGGCTGGGGCAAGATTTACGGCCAGTGGATTTGCGGCGCGGTCATCGTCGCCTACGATACGGAAAAATTCAATCCCCATAAGCTGCTCAGGACAATTGACCGCCTGAAGCTGACGACCTTCTGCGCGCCGCCCACCATTTACCGTTTCCTGATTAAGGAAGACATGTCGGGCTGTGATTTTTCCACCATCAAGCACGCGGGAATTGCGGGCGAACCGCTGAATCCGGAGGTATACAACCGTTTCCTGGAAACTACCGGGCTGCCGGTGACGGAAGGCTTCGGCCAGTCCGAAACGAGCGTGCTGATCGCAAATTTCGGCTGGGACCCGATCAAACCCGGCTCCACGGGAAAACCCTCCCCGCTCTATGACGTCGATATCGTGGACGAGGACGGGAATTCGTGCGAAGACGGCGTGGTCGGTTCCATTGTCGTCAAAAATACGGATAAAAAACACCCGACAGGGCTGTTTAAAAAATATTACAGGGATGAGGAAGCGACGAACCGCTGCTGGAAAAACGGCGTGTATAACACCGGGGATACGGCATGGCGGGACGCGGAAGGGTATTTCTGGTTTGTGGGCAGGAACGACGACGTCATCAAATGCTCGGGCTACCGTATTGGGCCGTTTGAGGTTGAAAGCGCGCTTTTAACGCACCCGTCCGTGCTTGAATGCGCGGTAACGGCCGTGCCCGACCCTGTCCGCGGGCAGGTCGTGAAAGCGACGGTGGTGCTCGCGCGCGGGTTTGAAGCCTCGGACGAGCTCAAAAAAGAGCTCCAGACACATGTGAAAAATGTGACCGCGCCGTACAAATACCCGCGCGTGGTGGAATTTGTAGGCGAACTCCCCAAAACCGTCAGCGGAAAAATCCGCCGCATCCAAATCCGCAACGAGGATGCGGATCAATAATGGCTGTGTATGCGGGGGATTTATAACCCGTAGGGGCCGCATAGTATGCGGCCCGTGAACGTGCCTTGTTTTGCTCTTGTGCGGCGAACGTGCCGAACGGCTGTCAAAAAAGCGTCCCCCGTGCGAAAGGGAACGCTTTTTTGAATAGAAGAGGAGAGAAAATTGCAACGAGATTGGCCTTGGCCTATCTCAGTTCGATAAATTCACAGTTATTGTCCGGGCACGCCCTCCGCCACATTTTGGCGGTCATGCACTGCAAAGACACGTCGTAATATTTTCCATCGGCAAGCACGTGGTCGACGAGCACGCCCTCCTGCACGCATCCGCTTTCGGAGCGGCGGTTAATCGCGCAGTGATTGTCCGAAAACGCGGAAAATGTTACCTTGTTGAACCCAAGCTCCATAAATACGTGGTGGTAAATGCTCCGCTCAAGAAGCGCCGAAAGCTCGTCCGTATCGTCTGCCGGGTCGTGCATGTAATAGCTCCAGCCGCAGCGTTTGTTCTCGAGGTTGATATCCACAATTGCCAGCACGCCGATGGGCGTTCCGTCCCGCCGCACAAGCCAGTGCGTGGAAAACGGGTCCCCCGAACGTTCGCCGATCCAGCGGAACTGCCCGGCAAGGGACATCCGGGTATCGCATGCGATAAACTCCCGGGCGCTTTCGCCCGCCATCCATTCGGAAAGCAATCCAATTTCGTCACGTCCGATTTTTGTACAGCTTATCATTGCCGTTACCATCCTGTCTCGCTTAGGTTATTCTTTGTATAAACGAAAGCGGGGATGGCTAAACGGAATTGTTTGCTGTATCATGGAATTATTCACAGGGGAGGACTTTCAATGCAAAAAACAGGCCGGCTTTTTATTGCGGCGGAACTGCCCGGAAGCCTGATGGAAGCGCTTGCGTCGGCAGCAAAAAAATTGCAGGGAAAAATCGATGCGCGCCTGTCGCGTATGGAAAATTACCATATCACGCTGGCGTTCCTCGGGGAAACGGAGCTTGCCCTCGCAGGGCAGATCGGCCGTGTTATTTCCCGGGCCGCAAACGGCCTCGGGCCGGTCCGCGTTTCTCTTGCGGAGCCCGGCTTCTTTGGAAAACCGGCCGACGCGATTTTGTGGTGCGGCCTTTCGGGCGCGCAGCCGCTTTGTATGCTGGCGGAACGCATCCGTGCGGGTCTCGAAAAAGCCGGAATCCGCTTTGACCGGAAGCCTATGCGTCCGCATATCACCCTTGCCCGCCGCGCGGACCTGTCGGAAATTGCGCAGGGAGGGCTTTTCACCGTACGGGCGGAAGGAACCGTTTCCAAAATTACGCTTTTCCTCAGCACGCGGGAAAACGGCCGCCTTGTTTACAGGCCGCTGTATACACATAACCTGTAAGGCCGGGTTTATTGACCCCCGGCGCAGGCAAACTGCGGCTCAGGAAAGCGCTTTTCACTGGCCGACGGAAGGGCGCAAAGGGCTGGATGTAAAGAAGCGGTTCGGATGCAATACGATAAAACGACGGTAAAACCAATCGTTTGTGAGGGCTTTGTACAGAGTGAAGTAAAGCAAAAAACGCAAAAGAAGACCAATAATATTAAAAATTAAAGTGGGAATATCCGGGGTGGAAAACAGGTTTGAAATAAAAAAGCAAAAACAAATAAGAATCATATCAACGGCAAAAAACAGTTTAAATGCTTTCTTGAAAATTCGTTTTTTCCCAAGGACCTTAAAGAGCAAATCACAGGTAAACAGCAGGAGCAAAACGGCGGATATAAAATCTATTACAATTATCGCTGAAAGAAAAGAAACCGGCATATATAAAGCAGGAAGATATTGAAGAATAAGAAGCGCAACGGAACAAGACTGGAAAAGCGTCAGGAACCGGGCAAAAGAAATTGCACGCATGCTTCCTGTATTAAAAATGAAACAGGAAAGCGTCCTGAAGTAGAAAAAGTATGCCAGGACGGGCAGAATGGCGGAGAGCAGGGCCAGGGCGGAAATTTCCTGCGGATAGATCACGAGCGATATGACCGCGAAGGCCAGACGAACCAGGGAGATTACCAATGCAAGAATAGAAAAAATAAATAAAGCCCAAAAAGACCGGTAAAGAAATTTAAGGCGGTCATATATTTTCCAGTATTCCATTATCCTATACCTCTATAATCATTATATCATATATCCCGGATAAATGATTCATTCTACTTTATTTGCGGTATCAATCATACTGGAGTATAATTCTGTGTTGAGGTGAAAAAATTGTCGGTCATGAAAAGCTTTGTCAGCTATTATAAACCGTATCGCGGTCTTTTTTATTTTGATATGTTTTGCGCGCTTGTGGTGTCTGTGGTAGACCTTGCGTTCCCGCAGATTCTTAATTTCCTCACGGACGGCCTGTATACGCAAAATGCGGATGTAATCCTCCGTTCCCTGTGGATTGTCGCCGTTTCGCTGGTTGTGATGTACGTGGTCCGCTACGGCTGCCAGTATTTCATCACCACATGGGGGCATGTGATGGGCGCGCGCATGGAAAGCGATATGCGGCAGGATTTGTTCGACCAGATGCAGCGCTTGTCCTTTTCCTATTACGATAAAAACAACACGGGCGATATGATGTCGCGCCTTGTTTCCGACCTGTTCGATATTTCAGAGCTCGCGCACCACGGCCCGGAAAACATCTTTATTTCCGCGTTAAAAATTGTGGGCTCGTTCGTGCTGCTGATGATGATTAACGTGCCCATGACGCTGATCCTGCTTGCGGTCACAATCGTCATGATCCTGTTCAGCCTCAGCAAAAACAGGAAAATGCGCGCCGTGTTCATGGATAACCGCAAGAAAATCTCGAATGTCAACAAGCAGGTGCAGGACAGCCTTGCGGGTATCCGCGTCGTAAAGTCCTTTGCCAACGAGGATATCGAGCGCAAAAAATTCGAGCACAGCAACCTCGAGTTCCTCGATTCAAAAAAGAGCAGCTATAAAATTATGGGGACGTTCCAGGCGGGCAACAATTTTTTCACCGGGCTTTTGTATACGGCAGTGCTGGTGTCCGGCGGATTTTTCATTGCGAACGGAACCCTGCGCGTGACTGACCTTGCAATCTACGCCCTCTATATCGGAATTTTTGTCGCGCCCATCGATGTGCTGGTAAATTTCACCGAGCAGTTCCAGAAGGGCTTCGCGGGCTTCAAACGCTTCCTTGAAATCGTGCATACCGACCCGGAGATCAAGGATAAACCCGGCGCGCAGCCCTTAAAGGATGTCAGGGGCAATATCAAATACAACGGCGTATCCTTTGCGTACGACGAAGGCACGCATGTCCTGAGCCATATCGACGTGGAAATCGAGGCCGGGAAAACAGTGGCGCTCGTGGGGCCGTCGGGCGGCGGCAAAACCACCTTTTGTTCCCTGCTCCCGCGGTTTTACGACGTAACGGCGGGCTCTGTTACCATTGACGGGCAGGACGTACGGGACGTAACCTTAAAATCCCTGCGGAGCGCCATCGGCATTGTCCAGCAGGATGTGTATATGTTCGGCGGCACCATCCGCGATAATATTGCCTATGGAAAACCGGGGGCGACGGACGAAGAGGTCGTGCGCGCGGCAAAGGACGCGAACATCCACGATTTTATCATGAGCCTCGAGGACGGCTATGGCACCAGCGTGGGCGAGCGCGGGGTGCGCCTTTCGGGCGGGCAGAAGCAGCGCATTGCCATTGCGCGCGTGTTCCTGAAAAACCCGCAGATACTGATCCTCGACGAGGCGACCTCGGCGCTCGACAATGAAAGCGAGCGGCATATCCAGCTTTCGCTGGAAAAGTTGTCGCAGGACAGGACGACCATTGTAATCGCGCACAGGCTTTCCACCATCAGGAATGCGGATGAAATTATTGTCATAGGCGCGGACGGCATCATGGAGCGCGGTACGCACGGGGAGCTGCTGGAGAAAAACGGGCTGTATGCAAGCTACTATAATATGCAGTTTGAAGGGCTGGAGGATTGATGGTAAAGGTTGTCGCGGCGGTAATCGAACAGGATGGGAAAATACTCGCCTGTCGGCGTAAAAATAAGGACGGCAGTCCGGGTAAGTGGGAATTTCCCGGCGGCAAACAGGAACCGGGCGAAACAGAGCGGGAATGCCTCGTGCGGGAGCTCCGGGAAGAGCTGTGCCTTACGGTGCGTCCGGGGGAAAAACTGGAAACGGTCCGCCATGACTACGGAGGTTTTTCCGTGGAGGTCGCGTTTTACCGCGCGCGGGTTTTAAGCGGAACCATGCGCCTGATGGTGCATGCGGACGTCGCGTGGGCGGAAAAAGAGGCGCTTCCTTCCTATGATTTTCTGGAGGCGGATGTGGAATTTGTGAAACAGCTGGCAGGAGAATAAGCAATGAAATACGATTTTGAAACATGCATGGATAAGCGGGGCAGCGGTTCCGTAAAATGGCGGGAGATGCTGGAAAAGCAGCCGGACGTGCCGAAAGGCGTGGTGCCGCTTTCGGTTGCGGATATGGAATTTAAAACGGCCCCCGAAATCGTGGCGGGCCTGAAAGAATACCTCGATACGCAGGCCCTCGGCTATACCGGGGCGACGGACGCCTATTACGACGCGGTCGTCGGATGGATGAAAACGCGGCACGGCTTTGACGTGAAACGCGAATGGATTGTCACCACCCCGGGAATCGTGCTTGCGCTCGGCCTTGCGGTACGCGCGTTTACCCAGCCGGGCGAGGGCGTTATCATCATGACGCCCGTCTATTATCCTTTCTATATGGTGGTGCAAAGGCAGGGCAGGAAACTTGCGGAAAACGTGCTTCAAAACCGGGAAGGCCGTTATGAAATTGATTTCGGCGACCTCGAGCGTAAGGCAAAGGACCCGAACAATAAAATGCTGCTGCTGTGCAGTCCGCATAACCCGGCGGGGCGCGTGTGGACAAAGGAAGAACTTGCCCGCATAGGCGAAATCTGCGCCGGGAACGGCGTGCTCGTCGTTGCGGATGAAATCCATAACGACCTCGTCATGCCCGGCTATTCCCATACGGTTTTCACGCAGGCGGGTGATTTTGCCGGGAATGCCGTCGTGTGCACCGCGCCCAGTAAAACCTTTAACCTTGCGGGAATGCAGGCGTCGAATATCATCATTGCCAATGAAGCCCTGCGCAAACGGTTCCGGGAATATAAATTGATGAGCGGCATCATGGAGCTTGGCGCGCTTTCCTACCGCGCGTGCGAGCTTGCGTATACGCGCTGCGGCGGCTGGCTCGACGAGCTCCTTGTGGTGCTTGACAAAAACCGCAGGCTTACGGAGGAATTTGCTGCGCAAAACCTCCCGGACGCAAAGGTAACAAGGCTCGAAGGAACGTATCTCCAGTGGGTGGACCTGCGGGCTTATGGTTTTTCGGAAAAGGAACTGGAGCAGAAAATGATCGGGGCGCACCTCTTCTTTGACGAGGGCTATATTTTCGGGAAAACGGGCGAGGGCTTCGAGCGCATCAACATCGCCTGTCCCCCGCGCGTGCTGGAAGAAGCGCTTGCGAGGTTAAAAACTGCGCTTGGGTAACAAAAATTTTGTTTAATCCCCCTTGCTTTTGTTTATAATTTATTGTACAATACGAGACAATCAGCTGTGGCCGTGGGTTATGGCTGATATTTCTAATAAGGAGAGTGATGGATATGAAGGACAGGAAGATGTCCAAAGCCGTCACGGATTCCGATTTTCGTAAACTCGTGGAGAGCAAGAATATCAGAAAAGCTGTGATGGTAAAAGACGGAAAAGTATTCAAATACGGATACGACAAATAAACCGCGCGCGGATCAACCGCCCGCGGTTTTTGTTTTATAGGAATGGCGCAGGCAAAAGCACACACCGGGGCCTTTCCCGCATTTTTGAAGATTTCCTTAAGGCATTCTTAAATATTTACAAATATATTACATAAATATGAAAATATTGTAAATAAAGCGCCTGTTTCCCGGAAGACTATGTTATGCTGGAAGCACAGGAAAAAACAATACAGGGCATAACGGATAAATAACCGGTTAAGCGAAAGGAGCATAAAAAATGACGGGAAACGAACTTGCAATGAAGCAGGATATTACAACGGTAAAACGGGAAAGCTATGGAACGGTTGCGTTTGCAAGCGAGGTAATCGCCATCCTTGCCGGGCTGGCCGCGGTAGACGTTCCGGGCGTTGCGGGAATGAGCGGCGGCTTTGTGGACGGCCTTGTGGAACTTCTGGGCCGGAAAAACCTTTCCAGGGGCATTAAAATAGAGCTCGGGCAGGAAGAGGTCGCCGTTGACGCGTCGATTATCGTGGAATATGGGAAATCCATCCCGGAGATTGCCGGGATGATTCAATCGGGTGTAAAACAGGCAATCGAAAGCATGACGGGGCTCAAGGTTACGGAAGTGAACGTCCGCGTGCAGGGCCTGAAGCTTGAAACGCAGACACAGGACATTGCAGAGCCGGTGCTTGCAAGGGTAAAATAGACCCTTTTTACATAGGATAGGGAAAAGCACGGGAGGGTCTCCCGTGCTTTTTTCCGTCCCGGCGCAAACGTGGCCGGGATTTGCTCGCCGGGAAAAGGTTTGACAAGGGCTGGAAAATATGGTAAATTATTAATAGTTAGCATAAGCTAACGACGGAAAGCGCGCACGAAAGCGCGCATCATTTTTGACAAATAGTTAGCATAAACTAACCGAATGGAAGGACAATCGCATGGATGAAATGGAAATGACGGTCGCGTATCATTGCGCGCCCGCGCTCGCGGGCATCAAGCCCTCCAACCTGGTTTCTTTTTGCGGCGGGAAGCACCCCGATCTCGACGCGCGCATTGCCGCGTGGAACGCGCATCTTAACCCGAGCGGTATCTGTTTTGAGAAAATATGCAAATGCAAAAAAAGGATTCTTGTCCTTGTTTACCGCCGGGAAAAGATGGAAGCTCTGCTGGCTGGAAAAGAAGTGGCTGCGGAATTGGAAAAAGCCGGATATCCCGTTGGGGAAGGGCTTGGAGCGGTCATCGGCTATTTGAAGGAACGGATTTCAGGCGGCGGCGGTTTCCCACATGAAGTAGGGCTGTTCCTGGGATATCCGCTCGAGGATGTGCATGGTTTTGTCAGGAGCGGCGGCCGGGACTATAAATTAAACGGCTATTGGAAGGTTTATTCCGACGAGCAAAAGGCAAGGGAGCTGTTCCGGCGGTATACGAAATGCAGGAAAGCGGTATGCGCCCGGCTGGGCATGGGAATATCAATCTCGCGGCTGTTCGCGGCTGCGTGAAAATAGTTTGAGGAGGAAATACCATGAGTAAAAAAGCAGTGATTTATTGGAGCCTTACAGGCAATACGGAGCAAATGGCAAATGCGGTTTTAGAGGGCGCGAAGGAAGCGGGGGCGGATGTATCGCTGCTGAGATTTTCGGATATCAGCGCAGACGACGCGCTTGCCTTTGACGCGGTTGCCCTCGGATGCCCGGCAATGGGCAACGAAGTGCTTGAAGAAGGCGAGGTAGAGCCGTTTTTTACCGAAATGGAAGGAAAAATGAAGGGTAAAAAAATCGCGTTGTTCGGCTCGTATGACTGGGGCGACGGCGAATGGATGCGCGAATGGGAAAAGCGCGTCACAACGGCGGGTGCAGTGCTCATAAGCGGCGAAGGACTGATCGTAAACAATGAACCCGATGAATTCGCGCTTGGGGAATGCAGAAAGCTGGGGCAGGCGCTGGCATCCGCCTGAGGTCCGGCCCCATACGGTAATTTGAGGTTGTTGCGGGAATTTTAGGAACGGCATAGTCGAAAACCTATGCCGTTTTCCATGCCCTATAATCTGCCTTCCTCGTTCAATTTGCGCAGCCGCCGGATTCTTTTATCCCATTTATGCTTCTCATCGGTCAAAATATCCGTCACGCGGTCCACCATTTTCCGCCCGCCGGTTTCCTGCAGCTTCTCGCTGTACAATTGCAGCAAAAGCCGTTTGCCCGTCCGCTCGATCACCGGGTCCTCGGAGGATAAAAGCATCACGGGGAGGAGGCATTCGTAACCCCTGAAATGGTCGAGGTTGATTTCGCGCATCAAATCGCTGTACATCAATTCGTCCGGATATTTCATGAGCGACTGGATTTTGTCCAGGCCCTCGGTGTTCTGCTCCAGGCATTTCAATACTTTTTTATTTGGCATTTTACTCACTTCCTTTGAATATTGACTATCTAGTCAACATTATAATGCAAGCCTGCTGTACAATCAAGAAAAAGTTTGACTAATAGGTCAATAAATTTGAAAGGAGATATTGAAAATGGGGAATATGCTTCTTCAAAACATTTCATTGTCTGGAAATTTGCGAAGGTTGCGGACAGAAGCGGGTCTGACGCAAAAAGCCCTGGTTGCAAGGATGAATTTGTTGGGGAGCATCATAGAGCATACCGCTTATTCAAAAATTGAAGCGGGAACGCGCAACATCAAGGTAACGGACCTGGTCGCGCTCCAGCAGGTTTACCATGTTGATTTTGCCGAGTTTTTCAGGGGAATTAAGCCCCACGAGTGATAAACGCCGCCGTGCCCGGGGCTGTTGACAGGATGGGAATATCACGGTATCATAAGGACAAATCAAGCAAAGGAATCGAGTCATGTATTACGGCAGGCTTTGTATCATAGGAAGCTCCGCACAAATGGACAAGATGAGACATTGTACGGAGCCTAAAACGGCGAAAGGCCGGTTCATCAGTCAATCGTACCAGCAGGCCGCGGGGGTGCCCGCCTTGTTGTGATACGAAAAGACGGATGATTTTCCCGGAAATGGGGGGCCGCGGGCAATGTCGCGCGGCTCTTTTTTTGTGCCGCAAAACGCTTATTTCAGGGAGAATTATCATGAATACGAAGATACAAAATTTAACGTCGGGGAACGTCGCGCAGGCGCTTCTCCGGTTTGCATGGCCCATGTTCCTCGCAAACCTCCTGCAATCCCTCTACAGCCTCGTGGATATGGTTGTGGTCGGCCGGTTCGTGGGGAGCGAAGGGCTCGCCGCCGTCAGCAATGCGTCTATGCTTGTCTTTCTCATCACGTCGGTGTGCACGGGGCTTGCCCAGGGCGGCACGGTGCTTGTGGCCCAATATGAAGGCGCTCGCCAAAAAAAGGAGCAGGTGGAGGCCATATCCACACTGTTTGCGCTGGCCGCCCTTTTTGCCGCTGTGGTAACGGCGGCGGGGCTTCTTTGCTTCCATCCGGCTTTCCTGCTTATGCGTGTGCCGCAGGGCGCGCTTTCCTATGCGGACGATTATATGGCCGTCATTTGCGGCGGAACGGCGTTTGTTTTCGGATACAATGTGGCCTGCGCCATCCTGCGCGGCCTGGGGGATTCAAAGCACCCCCTGTATTTTGTGCTTGCGGCGACGGCGGTGAATATAGCGCTCGACCTGCTTTTGGTGGGCGGTTTCCATAAGGGAACGAGGGGCGCGGCCGTCGCTACGGTCACGTCGCAGGGCGTTTCATTCCTTGTCGCGGCGCTGTACCTTTGGCGCAGCGGGCTGGCGGGTTCGCGTGGGGAGTGGAAATTCAGCAAAAAAAAGGCGGCGGCCATCCTGCGGGTGGGAATTCCGTCGGCGGGGCAGATGGCTGTGCTCAATTTTTCCTATTTGGTTGCAACCGGAATGCTGAACGTATATGGCGTGGCGGTTGCGGCAGCCTCGGGAATCGGCCTCAAAGTGAACACCTTTGCGGCCATGCCCATATGGGCGGTGGGGCAGGCGGTCAGCGCGATGGCGGGGCAGAACATGGGAGCGGGCAATATTCCGCGCACGGCGGGGGTGGCCCGGGCGGGCGTTGCGGTCGGCGCGGCCGCGTCGGTTGTGATGATTGCGTTTTTCCAGTTGTTCGCCGCCCAGGTCGTCATGCTTTTCAACGGCGACCCCGCTGTCGTGCGCGAGGGAATTTTATACCTGCGCATCTGCTGTTCGCTGAACTGCGTCGCCTATGCCGTGATGTATGCCTTCAACTCGTTTGCCATAGGCCTTGGAGACGCGTCCTTTGCTTTCTGGAATTCCATACTCGACTGTGTGCTCGTCCGCATTTTTGGAAGCTGGCTGCTGGGGATCGCGCTTGGGTATGGTTTTGTGGGAATCTATTTCGCGGAAATGTTTGCGCCTGTGCTTCCCGCTGTTGCGGGCGTGGTGTATTTCAAACGCGGCAAATGGAAAAGGCGGCGGTTGGTCTGAGGGGAATCCTGACAAAAAAATCCTGCCGGGAACTGCTTCCGGCAGGATTTTTAAAATTTGCTTTTTATTTCCGGTCAAAATAAGGGGATTTGCCGCCCGCGGAAAGGGGAATTGCAAGGATTACCTTAACGTCCCCGCCCATCGTCCCGAGGGACAGGGCCGCCCGTCCGGCGGAAAACATCACGCGGTTATCGATGCGGCAGTCCGCCGCTACCGCCGCCGCGGAACCCACCGCGATTCCAAGGTCCATATTGTCGTAGGCGCACACGCCGTTCTGCTGCGCGCACTCTTCACAGTTGGTATGGTTGCAGTACTTGCAGCCCTCGTTGAGGCCGCGCTGCTGGTATGTCGTTCCAATCAAGACCACAGCCTGGCTGGCGCGGATATTCCCCGCGTCCCGCGTGAAAAACGGATAATCGAGCACCGGGGCCAAACGGTCCATCTCCGCCGCAAGCGCTTCCTTTTCCTCCCCCGTCAAAACACAGGTGCGGATAAAATCGATCCCGCGTGTTTTGGGCGCCGTGCGCGCCGCCGCGCACATCCTCGCCGCCGTATCCATGACGGCCCTTTCTTCCAGTTCCTTTGAATCATACCTCATACCGTTTCCTCCTTTAAAGCGTTTCGAGCTTTGCGAGCGTTTTCATCAGCGATTTCAGCTTCTTTTCACCGATCTGGTTCTTCACCTCGCGCTGTGCTTTTTTCCATAGCTTTTCTGCATATAAAAGGGTTTGCCCGCCCGTCTCGGTGAGCGCGAGACAGCGGTCGCGGGCGTCTTTTTTGGATGTATCGGCAACAAGCCCGGCGCCGAAAAGCGGCTTCAAATTACGGACCAGCGTGCTGCGGTCAAGCTTCACGCTTGCCGCCAGCGCGCTCGTGCTGGCCGTCCCAAGCTGGTCCAGATGCTGGAGCAGGGAATACTGGTTCACCGTAATGCCCGAAGGGGCAAGCATCCGGTCATAGTGCGAGGTAAGCGTCCTCCCCGCTCGCCGCAGGTGGATGCATACGCATTTTTCCTTAGCCATCCCGGTCCTCCTTTTTTAAATAAGCTGCTTCAAAATCGGGGCTGTCCTCGAGCGCCCGCAGCTCCTCCCGCGAGAGGACGCTGTTCGTCCCCAGGCACGCCGTGCACCGCGATTTGCATTCGGGGCAGATGCACCCGAGCGTAAGGTCTTCCGCGTGCACCATATAGGTGCCGCACTGTGCGCATTCACATCTCATAGTCCGCGCCTCCATTCGTGTACATACAACATAATGATGGATATACTATACCATTCCCATATTTCCGTGTCAAATGATTAAACCACAATAACCCCGAGAAGCTTTGCGAGTTCCGCCGCCTGCGCGGTGGAAACGACCGCGCCCCGGAGCTCCCCCGCGGATGCGAGGATGCCCGTAATTTCGCTCGCAGTAAAATCGATTCCTTTAAGCGGCGTCTGTGAAAAGTTCACCCGCACAAGTTCGGCGTTTACGAGCTCGAGGTTTTTCAGCGTGCATTCCCCAAAATCCGCATTGGAAAAGGAGGAATCCGCAACCGATACATTTTTCCACTTGGAACAGTTGCAGTTTGCGTATCCGAAATTACACCCGGAAAATAAAACGTCCTGCAAAAATGCGCGGTACAAACTGCCCCCCACATTTTTACAGGAATAAAACTCGCACCGGGAAAGGTATCCGCCCTCGAGCAGGCTGCCCGAAAAATCACAGGTGCGGAAAATGCTGTCCGTAAATTCTATTTTTTTCAGGCTGCACCCCGTAAAGCGGCAGCTTTCAAACACGCACCCCTTAAAAACGGTCCGGGAGAAATCCGCCTCCTCGAAAATAAGGCCGCGGAAGGTTTTGCCCTCGATTGCCGTTTCTTCCTCCTGCGCTTCCCGCACAAGCGGTTCAAAATCCGTACGTTCTTCCGGGCTGCCTGTAATTCTTGGTTTCAGTCGTTTCATAATATCCGTCCTTTCGGATTCGATTATACCACATGGAAGCGACAAAAAGGCGCATATCCCTAGATATGCGCCTTTTTTGGGGGAGCGGAATTTAGTTGAGGTCGATAAGCTTTGCGGTGACGCCCTCGACAGCGCTGAAGTCGGCGATCATTTTATCGACAGCCGTTTTTTCGCCGCATGCCTGAAGCATGATGACGCCGTCGTCCGCGCAATAGTCGTCACTTGTTTCGTGCATGCCCACGCGCATTTTGATATTGCAGCCGTGCGCGGTGAGCGCCTCCTGGAGCTTTGCCGCATTGGCGGTGCGGTGGTTGAGCCTGATTCCGATAATATAGTAGCAAGACATGGTAGTTTCCCTCCTTTATTGTTCCTTTTCCGCATAGAATGCGGTTTATTATAAATACAATATTTTGCGGCCCCGGCCGCGGGAAAAAGCGGGATCAGGCAAACAGCCCGATTACCCCGGTTACGCATGTCATCAGCGAAACCATGCGGAGGATACTGACGGCAACAACGATGACGCCGATAATCAGCGCGGCGGTTGAGGCGTTCGTCCGTTGCTTGGCACGCGCGACGATCCCGAGCACCAGCCCCACGACGCCAATGGCAAGGCCGATAAACGGGCCGATAAAATAACTGAGCGGAAAGCCTAGGATGAAACTCAGGACAAAGCCGATGAGGCTTACGATAATGGAAGCAATCGCCATACCTGTCTCCTTAAAATGTATGATTTAACTTAATAATACCCCGGAACACTCTTTTTATGCAAGCAATCTGCAGAAGCAAATGAAAATATTCCGGGCCCGGCGTATGGCGGAGGGAAGGGCTGCCGCGCAAGGAGGGTCAGTAAATATAGACCAGGCCGTTTGTACCGGCCAGGAGCAGGCGTTTTACTTTTTCATATTTTTTTTGGGGAATCGGAATTTTGATGCCGTTATAAAGATATACGGAATAGCGTTTGATTTGGATGACATAGTCCGTATTGACGATATAAGACCGGTGCACGCGCACAAATTGCTCCGGAAGTTTTTTTTCGACCTGGGATAATTGAAGAGGCACGGTTATGCTGCCGTGGACCGTATGGATGACGGAACGGTAATTATCGGCAGAAATATATATGATATCGCGGTTTGCAATATAATGCCATTTGCGGTAGATATCGCGGGCCGAAAATTTGGGGGCTTTGTCGTTCTGCTGGGCGAGCCGTTTTTGCATGTGCAAAAATGCTTCGCGGCCCGCTTTATATGGAAAGGTTTCATCTTCCTCTATGCCTTCCCAGTCATTGGATACATGCATATGGATAACCTGCGGACGGCCTTCGATTCGCGTGAATACAAAGGTAACACGCTGGACGGCGCTCAGCAGAATTTCGGAGTTATCCGCCGTATGGGGAACCAGCCGGCCTACTGTAATACAGATATTTTCGTCGCCGTAAATAATTTCATAGGAAGAATCCGGAATCATACAAACGACGTCCTGCTCTTTTCCAAGGATTCGCCGCACTTCGTTTTTTCCAAAAACAAATTGGCTGTGGACCGGGCCGATCCACATGACATGGTCGGCCATCCATTCCATAACGGCATTGAGATTGCGCGCATAATGGTCCTCCATAATTTGACGGGTCCACAATGCGGCATTTTTCCACCAGCTTTTTGTTTGAGTTTTATACATCGCCATTTTTTCTTTTTACTCGATTGCCTTTATTGTATCATGCGGGCGTGTTTCCCGGATTAAAATCCGGCGAATCCTGCATTAAATTCCGGGAAAAATGGTCATTCACACAACGAGACTGGTCATTGGTGAAAAACGCTTGAAATTGGCTCTGCAATGCATATAATATGACTTGTAAGGTATGATATAAGTTGAATAAGGTGAATTGCAAAAGATGATAAAATAAAATATATTGGCCGCAAAATTCGGCGGCGCCCCCCCAAACCGTTAACGTGTTTAAAAAAGTATCACAAACAAAACAGCCTCGGAAACGCAAATTTGTTTCCGGGTGTATTTCCTGACGTCAAAAAAGCTAAATATAGATCGAGAGCTCTCATGAAGCTGGCAGTTTGATGGCGGTTCCATGAAATAAAAAAGCCCCGGATTCCGGGACGCATAATTCGTAAAACAAACAGTTTTACGATAAGGCGGTCAAAAGCACTAAAACGATATATTCTTTAATAAAGAATAACAAAATAATCCTGACCTGTCAATACATATATGCGGTTCCAAAGCCATTTTTAAGCATTGCGGGTGATTTCAGGCAGGGAAAATGGGTAAATTCAGTAAAAATTCAATTGAATTTAAACGGTTTACCCGGTAAGCCGTCAAACGAGCCGTCAGCAACGATCTTACGAAATGAGAGGATAATTGCAATGGCAAGAAGAGGAGAAAACATCTATCACCGGAAAGACGGAAGGTGGGAGGGCCGGTACATCATCGGCCGGAAACAAAATGGAAAGCCAAGGTTCGGATATGTATATGGCAGGCAGTATATCGAGGTAAAGCGAACCCTGACGATTCTCAAGGCGAAAGCCGCTAAAAATCCCGCGCCTGTGCTTGAGGCCTATCGCAACGGAACGCTGGAAGCATGGGTGGATTACTGGCTGGAAGCAATGACAAAACCATATGTGGACATTTCGACATACCGGATTTATAAGAGCCAGGCGGAAAAGCATATTATTCCGCGAATCGGGGGATTGCAGGTTGGCGAAATCAGGCAGGACGACGTCCAGGATTTTGTCAACGAAATCAAAAAGGGGCTTGCGCCCAGCATGGTGCACAACGTATGCAGGCTTTTAAAATCTATTTTTGTAGCCGCGAGGGACAAAAACCTGATCGGGGAAATACCGTTCGGGAAAGTAAGGAAACCGCAGAACAAGGTGAAAAGGCCGCGGGTTCTGGCCTGTTCCGAGCAGCTGCGGCTGGAACGGGACGTTGCCCAAACCGGGGAACTGGAATATATCGTGTGCCTGTATGCGGGGCTGCGGCTGGGGGAGGTATGCGCCCTTCGGTGGGAGGATATCGACTTTGAAGAGAAAATGCTGTATGTAAACCATACGCTGAAAAGGGTTCCCTGCAAGGAGGGCGGAGCTAAAACAAAACTGATCCTCGATACGCCGAAAACAGAAAATTCCCGGCGCGAAATGCCAATCCCGGCATTTCTTGCATGGCAGCTAAAGGAAAAAATGGCGCGTGAAAACGGCAGGGAAACAGATTTTGTTTTCCAAAGCCCGAGGGGCGGCTGCCTCGACCCGCGCACGCTTCAGGAACGGCTGAAAAAGAAATTTAAAAAGCTTAAGGTCCGGGGCGCACATTTCCATACGCTGCGCCATACGTTTGCGACACGCTGCCTTGAAAAACGAATTGGAATCGAGACCCTAAGCGAGCTTCTGGGGCACAGCACGCCCCAGATTACGATTCAATATTATGCGCACTGCACACGCGAGAACAAAATCAAATCGATCAGGCGGCTTAACCGAATCGCGTGCTGAAAAAATGAGCCGTCATAATCCGTCGGCGGCGCACCTTGAAAACTGAATAAAACCGCAATAAGCGGGGGGGCTGTATAAAACTGTTTGTTTTACGAATCGCCTTTCAAAGTTGAAAGGCAGGCGGTTCGCGTGTCTATACGCAAGCCTTAAGGAATATCCGGGATACCACACTGTCATGTCACATTTCGAGGCGTGGAATGACAGGCGTATCATATGGATTCCGATGCTGACCATTGAGCCGTTCAGTAGCACCAGAATACCACAAAAAGGCGGTCAGGAGCATTAAAGTTGCAGGTTTTTTAAGTATTTAATATGGGGTTACGTTATGCGAAGGATTTATAAGGCACTATCCGTCCTGTTGGCAATTCTTACAATATTATCGATTGGAACAAGTGCGTTTGCGGCGGCAGATGAGCTTCCGGGCACAATTGCGCCCGGGCCATCGCAGTCCGCCACTTCCAGCCGGACGCCAGAACCTTCGCCGGGTGAAGAAAGCGAAGAGGCCGAAGGCACGCAAGCCCCCGGCACGCCGCAAACAAGCGCGGAGCCTACGGCAGTGCAAACGCCGGAAGCCGCCGCGGAGCCCACGCCCACGGAACCGGCCCCGGCGGATATCCCGATCGCGACCCTCGCGGATATCCAAAAAATCGGCGTCGACCCGGCCTATCCCCTCGACGGGTCTTACCTCCTTTCGGGTGACATAGACGGCACGCAGGCCGACGGGACGAAAACGGTGATCGCGCCCATCGGCTCCGCCGACGCGCCTTTTACCGGCACGTTTTATGGCGGCGGGCATATCATTGCAAATATCCAAATCAAAAATGAAGACGTATTCGCGCCGTATGCGGGGCTTTTTTCGCGTTTCGACGGAAAAGCGGAGGACGTATCCTTCCTGAACATTGAAGTGACGGGAAATACGGCGGGCATATTCGCCGGAGCGCTGGGCGCAAACGCACAAATAAGCGGCCTGTTTATGATAGGCAGCATCGTGCGGTCCGGGTTCCCGGAAGATACGGACAAGGAAAAGATTCCCGCGTTCATCGCGGGCGGCCTTGCGGGCGCGGCGGAAGCGGGCGACGCCGTTAAAATTGAAAACACGGCGGCTTTCGTGAATACGGACGAGCGCAGGAACGAAGAAGCAGGGACGGACGCGGAACCCAACAAGCAAATCGGGGCGTTTATCGGCAGCAACGGCATTGCGGCGGAGAGGTTCGAAAACAACCTGTGGTCGTCGGCCTACGGGCAGGACAGCGCGTTTGGCGTGGACAGCCCGGTCAATGGCTCGGACGGCGTTTTCAAAATCGAGCCAAGCCCGTCATACCTTGCGGTGATGGCGGGGCAGAGCGGCGTGCTTTCCGCGGATATGCAAACGGGGGAACCCTTCGGGCTTACGTTCAAGGAATGGAACGCCGATGAAACGATGGCCTCCCTTTCGTCCAAAACAGACAAAGACATAACGGTCACGGCCGGGGAAACGGTGGGCGCGACAAGCGTGGTCGCCGTTTATGAACGCGCGTGGGCGGACGGCAGGAAAACGGAGGTTCAATTTTCAATTCCGGTCATTATTTCGCAGATGATCGACGAGGAAAAGGAGCTCGAGCCGGTGGACCCGGTGTTTCCCACGCAAATAGAACAGGTGGTCCCGCTCGAGCCGGTGGACGACGTGTTCCCCACGATACTTTCCGAGACCGTGCCGCTTGTGGAGACAGGCCCGGTCAATGAAATATCCACATGGGAACAGTTCCAAAACATCGGGAATACGGAATATAACGCCGCGTACACAATGGACGCGGATTATGTGCTTTCAGCGGATATTATTGCGGAGGATGGGGATTTTACGCCCATCGGCACGGCGGAAAATCCGTTTAGCGGCACGTTCGATGGAAAGGACCATACCATTGACCTCAATAACAATACGGGAATAGACAGGAACCAAATCTATTACGGATTGTTCGGGGAAGTGACGGAGTGGCGCACGGGCGGCACGGCGGAAGACGACTCGGAGCTTCCCAACGACGCGATGCTGCACAGCGGGTTCAGCCCGGAAGAAAGCGGCGCGCTGCCGTATGGCCGGATCAAGAACCTGTATCTTAAATCCGTCCTTGAAATTACGATGAACCCGTGCGACCAGGCGGTTGTGCCGGGCCAAAAAGCGGAGTTTAATGTTGCGGCAAGCGACCTGCCGGGTGCGGCTTACCAGTGGCAGGTGAGCACGGACGGCGGAAGCACATGGGAGGATATTGCGGGCGCGACCGAGCCGGAGTATACGTTTGAAACGGCCGGTGACGAGTCCCAGAACGGTTACCAGTACCGCTGCCGCGTCTCCGCCGGGGAAGCGCCGGCGGCCTCGCTGTTCGACCTTTTTGCGCCCACCAAGGCGCTGGCGGCGGAAAGCGCGGATACCGTCTATTCGGAAGCGGCGACCCTCACGGTGGACGCGTCGCTTTATGCCGCCGCCAATGCCGGGACAAATCCGAATTTCTACATGGACGGCTGGACCGGGACGGCGACAAACGAAAGCAACCGCGCCATGGTTTGGTTCGGCAGCTTTGACCAATACAGCGACTCGAATCCTGAACCGGTGCTGAACCGGGTCCTTTACAGCGATAACAACAAAATTATGCTGATGAGCGAATATATGCTGAAAAACGTCGGCTATGACATGGAGAGCATCCATTATTACAGGAGCGACGGCACCAGCAGCAACCTGCGCGCGTGGATGGTTGGCGGCGCCAGCACATGGGATGGCGCGGCTGTCGACTATTCGTCCACGGGTTATTTGCCGTCCGCTTTTAACAGCACGGAGCGCTCATGGATTTTGCCGACCACGCTGGAAGCGGAAAAAGCATCCCTGGAATCGGGCGGGAAAACGGGAAAAAGCACATCGGACCAGATATATACCCTGACGCTGGCGGAATTGCAAAACACGAGATATTTCCCCAACGGGGCCGCTTCCCGTACGACCATCGGCACGACGAATTCCGCACCGTCGGATAGTTACCTGCACAGCAGCTATCGGGATTCATGGTATACGCGTACGCCTGCGGATCACGAATTTATGTACCGTTCGGGCTATAACGGCCAGCTTGAGGTTCCGGTAATTATGTGGAACGACATTGGCGTGGGGGCGCGCCCTGTGATGAACCTTGATGCGACCAAGGTCACGTTTGTGGCGGCAGGCAACACGGGCGGCGCGCCGTCGGTAGACGGAACGCTGGCAAAATCGAGCGGAGCGTCGCGGGATAAAAACAGCCAGTGGATGTATGCCTATGCGGGCAACGCGCAGAGTTACCGGGTGTTTGCGCGCGGGGGAGAATCGATCAACATCCAATCGCTTGAACAAGCGGATGGCAGCAATGCAAAAGTATATACCGTCCATTACACCGGGGCCTCTTACAGCGGAAACAATTACCTGGGGGCAATGCTGGTTAATACGGATACCCACGAAAAATGGGCGGGCAGGGTCGCGAAAATCACTTCCGCTTCCGGTTCGGCGACCATAACACTGCCGACAGCCCTGCAAGGCAGCAATTTGGAATTATACCTGTGGAACGAAAGCGAAACCAACCACAGGACAAGCGCCGCAGTTGCCAAGACCTCCGCCGATGTAACATGGCGAGGGCCCGAAATCAGCAATATCAGCTTTAACGGCGGCTGGACAACGTCAAAAACCCTGACGTTTACCGTAAAGGATTATACGGGCAGCGGGATCAGCAACGTATTCTGGTCTTATGAAAGCGGGCAGGCGACGGGCAACAGGCTGTCTTCCAGTACCGGAAGCTACCGTATCGATAATATTACGTCACAGCAAACCTCGGTAACCATGTACCTGGTTGCATATGATAAAGCCGGGCGCAGGACGGAACGGCAGGTCGTCATGCAGAATTTTGACCGGATCGCGCCTACGGTCAGCAACGTCTACTTTACCTCCGACGCAACCGACGGAGGCCTGACCGCGTACGCCACCGTTACCGACGGGCAAAGCGGCGTAAACCGGGTGTTTATCTCGAAAAACAGCGCCGCAACCTCCGGAATTACCCTATATAACCGGGGAGGCAATTCATGGTCGAGCAATAAATTTTTCGACAATGGAAATTTTTATGTGATCGCTTACGACAATGTGGGAAACAGGACGGTTTCGAGCGCCATATCCGGCGTGAGTGATTTACCCGTTATAACCAACCAAAGGCAATCCCCGTCGGGCTGGGCGACGGAAAAACAAATATTGGCCAATGTAACCGACTATTCGGGAACGGGAATCTCCAAGGTTTTTTATTCCAAAACGTCGGGAGCGAGCAGTGGAACGGCAATGACCCACCAGGGCGGGGGCGTTTATGCTTCGGGAACAATCATACAGACAGGCACCTACTATATCGTCGCCTATAACGGCAAGGGGAAGCGTAAGGAGGTTTCGGTTAACGTTACCAGCATTGACCGTGAGAGCCCAAAAATCTCGGACTATTATTATAACGAGGATGACATGGCTGTCTATGCCACCCTCGACGACGGTGCGGGCAGCGGCATTTCGCGCGCCTTTATTTCGACAAACGCAAACGCGACGTCCGGCATTAATATGAGCCGGGCCTCGGGAAATATCTGGAAAACGGCTGCGTTTACAACGACAGGGGATTATTATGTAATCGCCTATGATGGGGTTGAGCACCGGAGTGTATCCGCATCGACGGTGCGGGTTCCGAGCTTCCCGCTGATTTTAAACGCGCAGCAAAATACAACCGCGCCCGCAATCCAAAAGACGATTTCCGCTACTGTCAGGAACCAGGGAGGCGGGAGCATTTCTAGGGTTTTCTATTCTACAAAATCCGGCGCAACCGAGCCGGAATCCAATGCTTTCCTGATGACGAATAAAGGAGGCGACGTCTACGAAAGCGGCTATATTACAAACAATGGCACCTATTATATTGTTGCCTATAATTCGGATGGAAGGCGCTCGGAAGCCTCGGTAAAAGTTACCAACATCGATAAGGAAGGCCCGGTGATCAGCAATATTTCGCAGGACCCGCCGGGATGGTCAAAATCCAACAAAACGATTTCGGCAACCGTAATCGACTATGGAATGGGCCTCGATAAAGACCGTGTATACCTCACAACAGACCCGGCAGCCACCACGGGCACCAAGATGACCGCGTCGGGCAGTATCTTCAAGACAGAACCTTTGGGCCTGGGGACATACTATATTGTCGCCTACGACATTGTAAACAACAGGGGCGTGTCTTCGGCGATTGTGGTAGAAAAAATAGATAATACGCCCCCGGTGGTAACAAGTACAAGCCAGAACCCGACGGGGGCTGCCGCACAAAAAACGCTGACCGCCACGGTGACGGACAACAGCAATTCCATTACCAGTGTGTTTTATTCGTCTGTCGCGTCGGGGGCAACCTCCGGCACGCCGATGACATTGCAGACCGGATCGACCTATACCTCTTCCATCCCGATCAAGGCGGACGGAAGGTATTATATTTACGCGATTGACGAAGCGGGCAATATAACCCCCAGCGGAACGCCCGTCGACGTAACCGGCCTCCTGAAAGCGATTGGCGAGGGCGACCCGATGTACTGGATGGGCCAGGGATCGGGCAACGATACCAACCGGGCGATGGTTTGGTTTGGAGAATATTGGCAGACGGCCGGCAGCAACGCAAAAAGCCCCGTTTTGTGGAGGACGATCAGGAGCGACGGGCAGGGCACCTATGGAGATGTCGTGACCCTCACATCGGAATATGTGCTTCATCACACATTCCTGTCGTTTGACTCATACAGAAGCGCCCAATACCATATCATCAAAAATATCCATGGCGGCGGGTACGAAAACACCAGCTCGGCCACACGTTATTGGATGAACAGCGGCCCGGGCGACGGCGCCCTGGACACGACAGTTACGTCGAAATGCTCGGTGGATTGGGATTATCCGATGTATACGAACGCATTTAGTTCCACACAGCAGGGTTTGCTTGTTGCATCGCCGATTGTGATTACAACGCCGGACAACGCGGATGGAAGCGGTGCGAACTACACGCTCTATGATAAGGTGTTCCCGCTGAGTATCCAGGACCTCCAGAATTCGGCGTATTTCACAAACGACGATTCGCGCAAGGCAATCGGCACCCCGATGGCGACGAATAATTATATGGAAGGAAGCTACAGCGATAAGCACGGTTCATCTACCGGTGAGGCCCTGGTAAGCTACTACCGGTATGTGGATTACCTTACCTATTACCGCCATGAAGGGAAGCTTGTGCAAAGAGGCACCTCCAGCATAGCATCGGGGAGCCTGTCGGGCGCCATTCCAACTGCACATTGGATGATAGACCCGGAACTTGGAGAAATCCGTTCACAGGGCGGCGCGCGCCCGAGCGTAAACCTGATCCCGGGAAAGGTGATGTTTGTTGCGTCCTCATCAAGCGGCGGCGCGCCCGGCGTGAGCACTTCCCTTTCCGCCGCGGGCGGCACGGCGCCGACCACATGGTCGACAACCCCGGACGTAGGCGGAGCGACTTTCCGTGCATTTACACGCGATGCGGGATTCAGCGCCAATATGGCTGTTACGAACAACAACAATGGAACCGTCAAGGTGACGTATAACAGCCTTAAGGGCGGGGACGACAATTACATCGGCATGATGATCGTCAATACCTCGACAAAGAAAAAATATGTCGGCCGCGTACAGAAAATCACCGGTGCAAATGGCAGCGTTACGGTTTCGCTGCCAAGCGGCGTGTCCAGCAGCTTATCGGGATATAAGGTGTTTTCATGGATCGAAGATGAAACGAGCCAGACCGTCGGGACGATTACAAACAGCCTCGGGTCGGCCGTGGACGTGACGGCGCCGACCGTTTCCAATGTTACGCAGGTGCCGACAACATGGAGCAATGCAAAATCCATTTCCGCTACGGTGACGGATTCGGGCAGCGGCGTCGCGAAGGTGGTATGCGTAAACGAAGAAACCTTGACGGAGCTGGAAATGAAGCTGACGTCCTCGAACACCTATACGATCAGCGGCGTTACGGAAGGCGAATACCATGTTTACGCTGTCGACAAGGTGAACAATGTATCACAGAACTTCTCTGTCACAGTGGATAAAATTGACGTGGACCCGCCGGAAATCATTTCGGCCGCGCAGGATATGACCGTTCAGGGAGCGGAGCTTGTGTTCAAGGTCGAAGTAAAGGACGCCCTGAGCGGAGTGAAACGGGTATTTTGGTCCAACAGTGAAACGGGCGCGACATCCGGCACGAACCTGAAGGATACGGGCGAAACAACGGCTGACGGAAACAAAATTTTCACATCGGCCGGAAATATGATCGGTTCCGCGCGCACCTGTTATGTGTATGCGGAGGATAACGCGGGCAATATCACAAAATCGTCCTCGGTTTCCGTGGAAGATATCACGCCGCCGGAAATCAAGGATGGCGTGGTAACGCCCGACGGATGGGCGAAGGAAAAGACGCTGACCGTGACGGTGACCGACCTTACGAGCGATGTGGATACCGTGTTCTGGTCCACGCAGGAAAGCGGAGCGCTGACAGGCGTGCCGATGCGCAAAACAGGCACATCGAGCGTCTATGAGACCTATAGCCCGGTGGGCGAGAATACCTATTATATTTATGCCGTCGACAGCGCCGGGAACACCACGCCGGACGGCTATAAACTCGAGGTAACGCAGATCGATAATGACGCGCCGGAGATCACAAACGCCAAGCAGGACGAGCTGCAAAGCACCTATGGGTCGGCGGTCGTGACCGCAAATGTCGTGGATAAGGGAATCGGGATCGATAAGGTATACATTGTGAAGGACGTCCTTTCCGGGGCGACGGAAGACGACGCGGGCGCGGTTGAGATGGAGATTGCGGGCGAAGGGCTTTACCAGGCGCCCGACGTCACGGAAACCGGCGAATATTACATTTATGCGGTAGATATGCTGGGCAACCGGACGGAAAACGGAACATGGGTGCACGTGGTGGTGCAGGATATTCCGGCGCCGGAGGTGTTTAACGCGCGGCAGGAGCCCACCGGGTGGGCGCAGTCGAAAACGATCAAGGCCCAGGTGACGGACGCAGCCTCCGCGATCAGCAAGGTGTTTTACACAACAGTTGCCAATGACGCGAAGGAAGGCACCAACATGTACCTGAATAAAACGGCGGACGAGTTTGGAAACCCGCCGCCGGAAAACGAATATATTTCACCGGCGATCACAACGCCGGGCACATATTATGTTTACGCGGAAAACGCAAGGGGTTACCGCAACCGTAAGGGCATCGAGGTTGTCATCGACATGGTTGACAGGGAAGGCCCGGCCATAACGAACTGCACAGTGACGCCCGGCGAATGGGCGTCGGGCAAGGGAATCGAAGCGGCGGTGGAGGACACCAGGAGCGGCATCGACACGGTGTTCGTATCCGCGTCCAAGACGGCGGAAGCGCCGGAGGAAAGCGCGTACGTCATGGAAGCGGACGCAGACAGCGGAATCTATAAAACCGCCGGGAAAATCACGCGGGAAGGGACATATTATGTGATCGCCTACGACAAGGTCGGGAACCGCACGGTGTCGGAAGCCGTTGCAGTTTCCCGGATCGACGATATTGGCCCGGAAATTACCAATTATATGCAGTCGAGGTCGCCAAGGCTGACGGCGGTCGCGGAAATCAGCGACGCGGGCAGCGGTCTTTCCCATGCCTTTATTTCCAAGGACCAAAACGCGACGGAAGCGGCGGAAGCCCAATATGTGATGGCCCCAAGCGGAAGCGGCAACGTCTATGAAACCGGGGACGGAATCGCGCCGACAGCCGACGGGGAATATTACTATGTGATTGCCTACGACAACGCGGGAAACCGCTCCGTTTCAGGGTATTTCGTCGTTACGGAGGCATGGGCGACAGGAGAGCCGACGATTGTGGCGGGCTCCACCCCCGACGGATGGGCGCGCGAAAAAACCGTATACGCCCAGATTACGGCGGATACGTCGGTGAACGCGGGCAACACCATCGTGCAGGTATACCTCACGCTGGTTGCCGACCATGACGACACCGGCCCGCAGGCAGGGGACATCATTTTAACGAAAAACGCGGACGGGCTGTGGGTGTCCGGCGCGGTCACGGAAAATACGCCTTATACGATTGTCGCGAAGGACAGCCTTGGCGTATTCGGCCATGCCGTTGTCCCGGTGATCCAGATCGACCGGGTTGCGCCCGTGTTTGGCGGAGCGCCCTATGTGAACGAGGAAGGGACGACGGCCTTCAAGACGGTTACGGTGGACATCCAGGACGGCGAAACGGGCAGCGGCGTAGCGCGCGCGTTCCTCACGACCGACCCGAACGCGACGCAGGCGGCAAGCGAAGAATTTAACATGACGCGCGCCGTGAACACGCAGGACTGGACGTCGGGCGAAATCCGAACAGAGGGCATTTATGTAGCCGTATCGTACGACAACGCGGGCAACCGTTCCGTTTCGGAAGCGGTGCAGGTTGTGGGGATCGATACCGTTCCGCCCGAAATCACGGTGCCGCCTATGCTGAAAAAAGGGTCGGCAGAGAAAACGATGGTGCTGTATACGGATATCAAGGACCCGGGCACAGGCGTTGCGCGCGCGTTTATCTCGACAGACTATGCGGCGACGGAGCCGGTGGTGGATAAAGCGGCGGGCCTCTACGCCTATGAAATGACCAAGGGCCTGCTGACGGACACATGGAGCACGGGGGATATCGCGCAGGCGGATTACATGGGCTATTACATCATTGCCTACGACAACGCGGGCAACCGCACCATCACGGACGCGAAATATGTAATCAAGGAAACGGATACCGACCCGCCGGTGGTGGGCGCGTCGCAAAGCCCGGAGGGCTACGCGGCAAGCAAGAAGATCGTGGCGGAGGTCACCGACGGCATGAGCGGCGTGAAGCGCGTCTGGTACAGCAGCGAGTGGATGGACGCGCCCTACAGCACGGATACGGAGATGACGCTGAACGCAGGCACCGGCCTGTATGAGACGGAAAGCATTTTTGAAGAGAATAAGACGTGGTATGTGTACGCCGAGGATAACGACGGAAATATCACTTCGGCAGGCACGGCCGTCACGATCGACAAGATCGCGAAGGGAAATATTATAATCGAATCGGTTACCGCCATACCCACGGGGTGGACGAACCAGTCCGTGCAGGTTACCGCCACAATCAGCGTGCCGGATGGCGTCGCGGTTACGGGCGTGTATTTCTCGGAGAGCGAAACCGCTTCGTCGGGCACGAGCATGAGCTATGTGACCGGGCAGAAGGTGACGGCGACGGCGACAATTTCGGCGGCGCAGAATAAGACATACTATGTGAACGCGACGGGCTCGGACGGCAGGCCCGCACTGGAGCGCGTGCCCTTTACCGTGCAGATCGATAAAACGGTGCCGACCGTCGCGGATATCGCGCAGGAGCCGGTGCTCTGGTCGTGGACCAAGAAGGTGACGGCGACGGTGAAGGATACGGGCGGCAGCAACCTCAAAGCCGTATTCGCCACGCAGGATAAAAACGCGGTGCTGAACGCGGACGGAAGCCTGCCCACGGGCGCGGTCACTATGACCAAAAACCTGCTGACGGATACATATAAGTCCGCGGATATCAGGACATATGATGCGGCATGGTGGGTGGTCGCCGTCGACGCGGCGGGCAACCGCGCGGTGAGCGCGAATTCCGTGGAGCTGAAAATAGACGACGTATCGCCGACGGCGGCGCTGGCGCACGACCCGGCAACCGCGGCGGACAATTATAACAACGGGACGGACTACACATTGAAGCTGACGGAAATCGCGGACGACAAGAGCGGCGCGGATACCGTGTGGTACAACACGGAAAATGTGATCGAAACGGCGACGCAGGCGGCCTATACGGCAGGCGCGTCAAAGTGCGACATCCCCGTTTCCGTTACGGAGGACGAAGATACGACGTATTACGTGTGGGTGAAGGACACGGTGGGCAACGCGAGCGAGGCATATACCACCACCATCTACCGCGATACGGCTGTGCCGGAGCTTACCGGCCTGACGCACGACCCGCTTTCTGCGGCGGACAGCTATACAAACAGCGCGGACGTAACGCTTCAGGCAAGCGGCATCACCGACGCGCTTTCGGGCGCGGCGGAAGTGTGGTACGGCACGGAAGGCGATGTAACCAAAGCGACGAAAGCGGACGGTTATACGGCGGGCGATGAAACCTGCGACATTACGGTGACGCCCGTGGACGGCAAAACAACGTATTACGTGTGGGTGAAGGACCAGGCGGGCAATGTGAGCGATCCGCTTTCCACGGATGTTTACAAGGATACGCTCGGCCCTACGCTCGGCAAACCGGCGGCGGACGAAACGGAATGGACGAACCAGGAAACCTTCACGTTTACCGTGGGGGATATTAAAGAGGATACGAGCAAGGCGGGCGAATTTGTGAGCGGCGTTGCGAGGGTGCTTTACAGCAGCGCGGCGATCACCCCGGAAAACATGGCGGAGGCGCAGGAAATGACGCTCAGCGAAACGGACGTAAGCGGCGTTTATACGGCGACGGTGGATGAAACGCCGGAGGCGCAGGGCGAGCTGACGTATTATTTCCGCGCGGTGGACAGCGCGGGCAACCTCGGGCCGGAGAAAACGGTGGTAATCAGGAGCGACCGGACGGCCCCCGAAGGCAAGATCACGGTCAAAAGCAACGAATGGACGAGTATGCCGCCGCCGCCGTACAAAAATTATTACTACAACAAAACGGAGAGCGTGAGCCTCGAATATACGGAGGACGACATGAGCGAGATTTCGGATTTCCGCTACAGGATATCCGAAACGCCGCTCACCGAGGACGAGCTCAAGGCGCTGACGACGGGATGGAAGTTCCCCATGAATGCCAAGCTGGTCGCCGATGTGGCGAACTATGTGTATATCCGCATCAACGACGCGGCGGGGAACGTCCGCTATATCGGCACGGATACGCTGCTCGTGGACGCCACCAAGCCGGATGTGGGCGCGGCGGCGGACACGACGGTTGCCCCGGCATGGGCGAACGCCGCCTGCACGGAGGTGACCGTTACGGCGGCGAACGTGAAAGACGTCGACACCGGCGGCTTTACGAGCGGGATCGCGGGCGTATACCTGATGAAGGAAAACCGCCCCGACGTTTACGCGGATGTGATGCTGGACGACATGGCGTACGAGCTTACGGAGGACGGCAGCGGAAGCTATACGGCAACCTTTGCCCCGCCGGACGCGACCACCAAATATTACCTGCGCGCCGTGGACAATGCGGGCAACTGGAACGATTACACGAAGAGCGTGGAAGTAACCGTGCTTGTGGATAAGGAAGGCCCCGCGTTTACGGACATGAAGCAGGAAACCGAAAACTGGGCGGCAAGCAAGCTGCTCAGCGCCACGGCTTCGGAAGAGGACAAGTGGGTGGAAGGCACGCGCTTTATTTCAAGCGGCATCAAGACGCTGTTTTGGAGCGACGACAAGGACGCAACCGCCGAAAACGGAACGGACGTATTCACCGCGCCGGAAGGCGAAGCGCTGAAAACCTATGCTTACGCGCCCGCAACGCCGGTGCGCGAGGATATTGGGGCGGACGGCAAGGCCTTCTATTTCATCGGCTATGATGCGGCGGGCAACCGTTCGGCGCAGGAGATGCTGGTAACAAAGGTGGACGCTTCCGCGCCGACGGTGCAAAAGCCCGTGTTCGACAAGGATACGATGACAATTTCCGCGGCGGTGGAAGATACGCTTTCGGGCATGGGCGGAACAGACGAGCAGGACGGGCCGTTCCGCGAATATGCGGGCGTATATTATTCGGAAAGCGCGGACGCGCTGCCCGAAACGATCACCGACGCGGCGGCGCTCGACGGCTGCGTGAAGATCGAAGAAAGCGCGGAAACGCCGGGCACGTTTGTGACCGGGGAGCTTGCGGAACAGCCGTATTATGTGTTCGCGGTGGACAATGTGGGCAACGTATCGGCCAAGCAGCGCGTGGACGCGGACAAAACCCCGCCGCTCATCGACAACGTGTCCTTCACGGACCTCGGTTCGGGCAAGTGGCGCATCGCCTTTACGGTGACGGACGCGGTTTCGGGCGTGGAAGATTCCGCGATTTTGTGGAGCGGCAATAAAACGGATTTCCCGAACACGGCGGCAAAAGACCCGGATGTGGAGAACGGATATTACTTTGAGGTAGAGGCGGACGTGAACAACGTGCCGCATTATGTGCAGGCGACGGACAGGAGCGGCAACATCGCGGTGCGCGAGATGTACGACGAGAAGAACGTCATCAATGTGTCGGTGCCGATGAAGCTGATGTTCGCTTCGTTCCCGAACGTGATGGGCGCGGATTTCACGGCCCCCACGTATACGGTGACGAACAATTCCAATATTGTGAAGACGCGGCTTTCCGTCTCGAACTTCGAGGCGGAGCCGGACAACACCTTCACGCTTGTGCCCCCGGGCACGCCGCTCACGAGCAACACGCTGACGCTGTATATGCAGGGCGTGGAAAGCGAGAAGGCGACGGCGTTTAACGCCATGGGCAAGTTTAACCTGATGCCGGGGGCGGACTTCGGCGGCGTGAAGAGGATGGGAACGCTGGCGGTGAAGCCTGCGACGGGCGACGACCCGGCGAGCAGGGGCATGTTTACCTATGCGGGCGACGTGTTCGGCTACGCGCCGGGCAACGTGCCCACGCTGCGGGGTGAATTCACGACCACGCTGCGGTTTGAAAACGTACGCTTCGGCGAATAAGGGCGGAGGAAGAGCGATGGAAAACGGGAAAACAAACAATCGGAAAACAAAGCAGGGCGCTCTCCGCAAGGCCTTATGCACCGTCCTCGCAATGGTAATCGCGGCGGGCGCGGTGATGGTGGCGGCCCCCAAAACGGCGAGGGCGTGGACAGACCCGCACCCGGATGAACTGGAGGGCGGATCGTCCGGATACGAATGGTCTGTGAAACTACCCATGGGCGCTGCTTACCCTGTGGGTGCCCGACTAATGGAATTCTCGCAGAGGGGAACAAAGGCGAACGGGAAGTACGAAATCTGGAGCGGTAAAAAGGGAACGAGCACAGGCACTTTGGTACATTCCGGAACGATGGCGAGAGGAGACTGGCTGTATAGAATAATCCAAGCATCAGATTTTCCAAGAGTGGTAAACGGTGAAAGTTATATGGAAATATATATGAACACTGCACCGGGCGGCGTAATGGGCCTTGTTTGGGGGACCAAGATTTTATTTGACCGGACCCCGCCGAAGCTCTCGAATGCGAAACAAAATACGGATGATTGGGCGGAAAGCAAAACGATTTCAGTGGTGGCGTGGGAATCGGATAACCCAAATTCAACTTATCCCAATTGCGCAGGGACGCTCAGCGCAATTGCCAGCGGACCGCAATCTCCGTCGCTGCGCCTGGTAAGCGGAAGTATATACGGCGAAAGCACATGGCAGGCGACGGTGACGAAGGCAGGAACGTATACCATAAAGGTGCAAGATAACGCAAGCAACGTCTCGACGACGACGGTAACGGTGACGAACATCGATAACACGCCACCCGTGATCGCAAATGTGGCGCTCGATCCGGCGGATGGGTTCGCGGGAAGCCGGACGATCCAGGCAAACATCACAGACGCGGATATCGGGCTTGATGAAAGCAGGATATTCCTCACAACGAACCCGGACGAGACGGACGCGTCCAAAGGACTTCCGCTCGTAAAAGACGGGGATCGGTATAGCATCGAGATGGCGACCGAAGGGACGTATTACATCGTGGCGTACGACAAGATGAACCACAAGGCGTGCTCGAGCGCCATCGTGGTCAAGGACATCGACGGGGACCCTCCGGTGATGGCGGGCATCCGGTGCAAAAACACGAGCAGGGGATTTGAGGTCACGTTCAAACTGGAGGACGCCGTCACGGGCGTGGACAACAACACAGTGAAATACGGCGCGGACCCGGCAGGGCCGGGGGATGTGGAAATCACGTACAACAGCCTGAAAAAGGAGTATTCATTCCTTCTTCCCACGGACGGGAGCGACTACTGGATATTCGCTTCGGACAAAGTGGGGAACGCGATGGCCCCGGTGCAGGTGCCGCGCTTGTGGCTGCCGCACGTGACAGGCACGGGGGATTACACGAACGATGGGGCAACGGGCGAGGATATTAAGAGCGGCGAAGTGGGAATCGAGACGTACGGCCACATCGGTGAAATGCCAAAAACGGGGGTGGACCTCGACGGTGACGGCACGGTGGACGCGATTGCCCCGGAGAGCGACATGATCGACGTGACGGTGCCGATGAGCGTGATGATGTATGCGTCGTGGGATAATTTCAGCGAAAAGAAGAACTTTGTGGCCCCGGTGGGCATGGTGGTGAACAACAACCTCACGGCCCCGGTGAAGGTGGAGATCACGGGGTTCGAGCCGGAATCGCCCGCGGGGACGATCAGCCTGCTTCCGATGGACGCGGAGAAGGGCGACGGCGGCATCGGTGTGCTGGTGAAGCCCGCGGGGAGCGGCGGTGCGGTGAAGTTCCTGCCGACGGACATTACGGCGGTAAGCGCGGACGCGGCCCTGCAAATGGGGACGCTTGCGGGCGGCGAGGGTGTGCTGTACACCTTTGAGGGGGATTACGGCAAGGGGCTTGTGCAGTACCACAAAAACGAACAGCTGACCTGTAAAAGCGTATTCCGCTTTTCAAGGGCGTAAGAGACCGCATATGTCATGGAATCCGTTTGGGACATATGTTTCCCCGATGGATGTAGGGGCGGCATAGTATGCCGCCTGTACAAGGGAAGAAACACAAGCATAAATTAGGAGCGAGGTATGTCGGGCAGCAGGACAAAAGAAAAAGAGAAGAAAAAGTGGCTCCCCCTGTTGATCGTTGTGATAGCGGTCGCGGTTGTGATAGCGGTCGCGGTTGTGGTTTGCGGGCTGTGGTATATGGGGGCGTTTACCCCGGAAAGGCCCGCGCAATTTGTGGCGGACGACCGCGCGGAGGACATCGACTACAGCGGGCAAAACCGGCAGGACGTGCTGGCCGAGCTGCAAAAAAAGGCGGACGAAAGCAGTTTTTCGTTCAAGATCAACTCCAACCCCGAATTTGAAAACGGGCAGGCGGAAGGAACGCTGTACATCGAGAACCCGGTGGTGAACGCCTATGATATGCACATCGTTATCACGCTGGACGGCACGGGCGAGAAGGTATATGAGACGGGGCTGATCGCCCCGGGGCAGGGCATCGTGCGTGACGCGCTGGACGTGGAGCTTGCAAAGGGAACGTATGCGGCGACGGCGACAGTTTACGCGCACGACAGGAAGACGGGAAACGAGATCGGCAAGACGGCGGCGGCGCTGCAAATAGAGGTGGCACAATGAAGGAAAAGTGGAAAGAACGGGCAGCAAAAAATAACCGTATACCCCAAAAAGGGGTCCCCGCGAAAGCCCAACGAAGTGGGTTTCGTGGGGCAGAGGAGCAGGGCCGAAGCGATGGAATTTTGCCTGAAAGGCGAAATGAAATAGCGGCGGCACCTGTGACGAATGGCTCTGTTATGCGGAAAATCGGGGCGCTTGAATAACGGATATATAAATCGGTTTTGCGAGCGCCAATATGCGCGAAGCAAAACAACTTTGAACAGGGGGATAGCCAAAGGGGCGCATGCGATATCCGATAAGCCGGAGCGGAGCGAAAGGCGAATCGTGATAGCGCAGCGGTTCTTTTCCCGCAGGGAAACAGAACTTCATTAGATGCTCTGGGGAAGTGAGCGAAGCGAGCGCGGCAGGGTAGGAGCGCAAACAAAGAGGTAACGAGATGAAGGAAAAGTGGAAAGAACGGGCAGTAAAAAATAACCGCAGACCCCTAAAAAATGGCTTAGTGAAGCCAAAAATCGGGGGGGGGGGTACTCTCCGTAAGACCTTATGCACGGCCCTCGCAATGGTGATCGCGGCGGGCGCGGTGATGGTCGCGGCCCCCAAAACGGCGAGGGCGGAGTCGTGGAAGGTGTCGGCAGGATTAGGTCAGTATGAGGTAACCTTAAGCCCGGATTCCTATACGCCGAGCGGAACAAAAACCTTAACGGTAACAAAAACTAATACGATTGGTTCGACGCAAAACGCGAAAGTTGTTGTGACGAATAATCCCGTAACGGATGGCGCGGACGTTAAGGCGGCGGGGTTGGTCGCGATACTACTGGGAAGCGAGTACAGCGGTGAGTATGTCAAGGAGGGAAGTCCGGTAAGCTGCACGGTCAGCAGCACATATAACGGAAAGTATTTGACGCTTCTAATGGATTCTGTACGGCCTGAAACCATAGTAGTTCCATCACTAAAATTATCGTTTGACACAACGTCGCCGACGCTGGGAACGCCGAGTCAAAGCCCGGGGTCGGGGGTGTGGGGTTCGAGCAAGACGATCAGCGTGACGGCTTCGGACAGCGGCAGCGGGGTATCGAGCGTGCGGTATTCGGGGCCGCAGAGCGGGAGCATGAGCCGCGTGAGCGGGAGTTCATCGAGCGGCATGTGGCAGGCGACGGTGACGGCGACAGGCACGTATACCATCACCGCGACGGACGGGGTAGGCTATACAAGCAGTAAAACGATCACGGTCAACAACATCGACCGCACGGGGCCGACGGTCTCGGGCGGGAAGCAGGATGTTACCGATTGGGCGACGGAAACGACGCTCAGCGCGACAGCGGCGGACAGCCAGTCGGGGGTATCGCAGGTGATTTGGTCCACGAGCAGCACAGCGACGAGCGGGAACGCCATGACCCGCACAAGCGGCAGCGCGGCAAGCGGGTCATATACCTCGACGGGTACGGTCACGGCGAACGGCACATACTACATCCGCGCGAAGGACGCGGTGGGAAACTGGGGGACGGCGCAGAAGGTCGTGGTAGATAAGATTGACAACAAAGCCCCGGTGATCGCAAACGCGGCAATCGACCCGCCGGATGGGTTTGTGGGGAGCAGATGGGTCAAGGTGGAGATCACGGACGCGGGAATCGGCGTGGACGACGCGCGGGTGTTCCTTACCGCGAATGTAGACGAGACGGACGAAAGCAAGGGACTGCCGCTCACGAAAGGCGCGGACGGGAAATACGGAATCGAAATGGCGGTGGAAGGGACGTATTACATCGTGGCCTATGACAAATACGGCAACCGGGCGCGGTCAAGCGCAATTGTGGTCAAGGACCTCGACGGTGACCCGCCGGTGATGACAAAAATCCAGTGCAGGAATACAAGCAAGGGGTTTGAGGTCAGCTTCATGCTCGAGGACGCATACACGGGCGTTGACAACAATACAGTGAAATACGGCGCGGACCCGGCAGGGCCGGGGACGGCGGCGATCACATACAACAGTTTGAAAAACGAGTATTCGTTCATCCTGCCCGCGGACGGGACGGATTACTGGATATTCGCTTCGGACAAAGCGGGGAACGCGATGGCACCGGTGCAGGTGCCGCGGCTGTGGTTGCCGCACGTGACGGATACGGGAGTTTACACGAACGATGGGGAGACAGGAGAAGGCATCAAGGACGGCGAAGTGGGAATCGAGACGTACGGGTACATCGGGGATATACCGAAAACGGGGGTGGACATCGACGGCGACGGCACGGTGGACGCGATCGCGCCGGAGAGCGACATGATCGACGTGACGGTGCCGATGAGCGTGATGATGTACGCGTCGTGGAACAATTTCGCGGAGCAGAAAAACTTTGTGGCCCCGGTGGGCATGGTGGTGAACAACAACCTCACGGCCCCGGTGAAGGTGGAGATTACGGGGTTTGAGCCGGAATCGCCCGCGGGGACGATCAATCTTGCCCCGATGGACGCGATGAAGGGCGACGGTGACATCGGTGTGCTGGTGAAGCCCGCGGGGAGCGGCGGAGCGGTAACGTTCCTGCCGACGGACATCACGGCGGTAAGCGCGGACGCGGCCCTGCAAATAGGGACGCTTGGCGGCGGCGAGGGGATGTTTTACACCTTCGAGGGAGATTACGGCAAGGGGCTTGTGCAGTACCACAAGAACGAACAGCTGGTCTGCAAGAGCGTATTCCGGTTTTCGAGGGCTTAAGAAGCTGAACAAACCCACGGGCCGCATACTATGCAAGGTGAATTCCGCCGCAGGCGGGAAAGAAGGCCCCCTGGGGGGCGGCCCCTACGGTGAATGTTCCGGGGCGGGTGTATCGCCGGGGCTTCAACGGTAAATATACCGTGGGCGGTGTAGGGGCGGCATAATATGCCGCTCGCAAACAGGACGCAATCGCGGTCATAAGCGCATATGTTTCCCCAGCGGATGTAGGGGCCGCATAGTATGCGGCCTGCAAATAGAACACAACAGCCGCCATAGGACGATCATAAGAATAGAACGAGGTAGTGAAATGAAAGTAAAATGGGTAAAACACAATGCAGGAAATAACCGCATACCCCTGAGAAATGGCTCAACCACGCGGAAAATCGGGGCGCTTAAATAACGGATATATCAATCGGTTTTGCGAGCGCCAATATGCGCGAAGCAAAACAACTTTGAACGAGGGGATCACTTAAGGGGGAACGTGTTTCCCCCTTAAGGAAGCGAACGGAGAGAGCGCGGCAGGGCAGGAGCGCAAACAAAGAGGTAACCAAGATGAGAGAAAAATGGAAAGAACGGGCAGTAAACAATAACCGCGAACCCCTGAGAAATGGCTCAACCACGCGGAAAATCGGGGGGGGGGGGAACTCTCCGTAAGACCTTATGCACCGCCCTCGCAATGGTGATCGCGGTGGGCGCGGTGATGGTGGTGGCCCCAAAAACGGCACGGGCGGAGACGTGGTCGGGTACCGGCAGTATGAATAAGTATACTATCACTCTTAGTCCGAACTCGTATACGCCGGGCGGCTCGAAGACACTGACGATAGATTCATCTACAGCAGCATTTTACGGCGTTTACGCATATATATCCACTTACTCTGGAGGAAAAGATACTGAAATATTATATGCTTTTAGGGACATAAAAAGTGTTCAATTACCCGAAAGCTATGAAGGCAAATATTTAACACTTGTTAATCAGGGCAACATCATCGCCTCCGTCCAGCTTATCTACGACAACACACCGCCCACAATCAGCGGCGCGGGGCAGAACACGAGTTCGTGGGCGACGAGCAAGACAATCAGCGCGACAGTGGCGGACAGCGGGATTGGCGTAGACCGGGTGTTCTGGTCCACAAGCAGCGGAGCGACGTCGGGCACGAGCATGAGCCGCACGAGCGGCAGCACGGCAAGCGGGGTATATACCTCGGGTTCGCTCACAAGCGCGGGGACGTACTACATCGTGGCGTACGACAAGGGAAACAACCGCTCGCAGACGAGCGTGTCGGTCACGAACATTGACCGCACGGGGCCGACGGTTTCAGGGGGTAAGCAGGATACAACGGACTGGGCGACGGAAACGACGATCAGCGCGACAGCGGCGGACAGCCAGTCGGGGGTATCGCAGGTGATCTGGTCGACATCTTCGAGCGCGACGAGCGGGAACGCGATGACCCGGACAAGCGGCAGCGCGGCGAGCGGGGTGTATACCTCGACAGGCAAGATCACGGCAAACGGGACGTATTACATCCGCGCGAAGGACGCGCTGGGGAACTGGGGAACGGCGCAGAAGGTCGTGGTGGATAAGATTGACGACAAAGCCCCGGTGATCGTAAACGTGGCAATCGACCCGCCGGATGGGTTTGTGGGGAGCAGATGGGTCAAGGCGGAGATCACAGACGCGGGAATCGGCGTGGACGACGCGCGGGTGTTCCTCACAACGAACGTAGATGAGACGGATGAAACCAAGGGGCTTTTGCTCACGAAGGACGCGGACGGGAAATACAGCATCGAGATGGCGGTGGAAGGGACGTACTACATCGTGGCTTACGACAAGCTGGGGAACCGGACGCGCTCAAGCGCAATCGTAATCAAGGACCTCGACGGGGACCCGCCGGTGATGACGAAAATCCAATGCAGGAATACAAGCAAGGGGTTTGAGGTCAGTTTTATGCTCGAGGACGCATACACGGGCGTGGATAACAACACAGTGAAATACGGCGCAGACCCGGCAGGGCCGGGGACGGCGGCGATTGCATACAACAGTTTGAAAAACGAATATTCGTTCATCCTCCCGGCTGACGGGACGGATTACTGGATATTCGCTTCGGACAAAGCGGGGAACGCGATGGTCCCTGTGCAGGTGCCGCGGCTGTGGCTGCCGCACGTGACGGATACGGGAGTTTACACGAACGACGGGGAGACAGGCGAAGACATTAAGGACGGAGAAGTGGGAATCGAGACGTACGGTTACATCGGGGAGATACCGAAAACGGGGGTGGACATTGACGGCGACGGCACGGTGGACGCGATCGCCCCGGAGAGCGACATCATCGATGTGACGGTGCCGATGAGCGTGATGATGTACGCGTCGTGGGATAATTTCAGCGAAAAGAAGAACTTTGTGGCTCCTTCCAGCCTTGTGGTGAACAACAACCTCACGGCCCCGGTGAAGGTGGAGATCACGGGGTTCGAGCCGGAATCGCCCGCGGGAACGATCAACCTCGCCCCGATGGACGCGGTGAAGGACGACAGCGACATCGGCGTGCTGGTAAAGCCCGCGGGAAGCGGCGGAGCGGTAAC
Source organism: Christensenella intestinihominis (assembly GCF_001678845.1). Taxonomy (GTDB): domain Bacteria; phylum Bacillota; class Clostridia; order Christensenellales; family Christensenellaceae; genus Christensenella; species Christensenella intestinihominis. The sequence goes on along the minus strand of NZ_MAIQ01000002.1, from coordinate 163,464 downwards.
GTTCCTGCCGACGGACATCACGGCGGTAAGCGAGAGTTCGCCGCTGGTGATAGGGACTTTGAACGGCGGCGAAGGGATGTTTTACACCTTCGAGGGAGATTACGGCAAGGGGCTTGTGCAGTACCACAAGAACGAACAGCTGGTCTGCAAGAGCGTATTCCGGTTTTCGAGGGGCTGAGGCGCTATGGATTCCAGGGGAGCCGCCAGGGGCGGCGGCCCGTGAAGGGCATATCGGTAAAATAACAAAAGAAAGGCAGAGGAAAAATGGAGGACAGGGTAACAACGCAGGAAGTGCTGGAAAAAACATTCAGCAAAAAGTTCAACGGTTACGACCCGGTGGAAGTAGACGAATTTTTGGACGATATCCTGAAAACAATGGAGGATATGGAACAGGAGCTTGCCAGATACCGGGAGGGCGGCGAAAAGGAGACCTACAAGCCGCAGGGCCCGGATTTCGGCGACGTTTTGAACTTGGGCGGCAAGCAGGCGGCGGCGCTGGTGGAACAGGCGGAGGCGCGGGCGCAGGAAATTATGAGCGCAACAACGGCAAACGCCACGATGATTGTGGAAAGCGCGCAAAACCGGGCGAAGGAATTGAGCGAGGAAGCGCGGCGCTGTGAAAGGCGCATCCGGGATTTACGGCTGACGCTGTATGAATTTACCAAGGACCAGATAGAACTCTTTGACCAGAAGATCGAGCGGGCGTATACGGCAGACCAGGACGAGAAGCCCGGGTTATTCCAGCAGGAGGAAGCAAAATCTGAATACGACCGGGCGATGAGCAGGTCGGACGAATTTTTAAGGACGCTGCGCAATGAAGAAATGGAGCGTGTGCCGCACGTATCGTCGCTGATCGGCAGCATGCAGGACGGCGGGGAGAGCAGATGAACGCAATTTGGCTGACAGCGGCCGTTACGGCAGCGGCGGTTATTGTCGGGTTAATTGCCGCCCGCGGAAACCGGGCCTTGCAACTGGGCCTGCTGGCGACTTTTTTGCTGGGCGGCGTTTCGGCGCTGGTAATCACCCTATATACGCGGGACTATGGATTCAGTATTTATGTGGGGATTGCCGCCGTCTTAGCGGCAGTATTATCCTGCCTGACCGGATATTTGCTCCACAAAACAATCAGCCGGTGCGAGAGAAGGAAGCAAAGGCAGGCCGGGCAGGAGGATATGGAGCGGGAATGAGTAAGAAAAAACATGTGCGGGGGCTTTTTTTCGCAGTCCTGCTGGCGCTTATCCTGTCTGTCCCGTTTACGGCCTACGCCAAAACGTATGTGGACGAAAACGGCGGTTTCAGCATCGAAATCCCGGAGGGGGCGAATATATATTATTACACCCCGACGGACACAAACATGACGGGGGCGCTGCTGGAAAGCGCGCAGGCGGGCTCGGCGGATACAAAGCTTTTGATCGGGGCATACAACGCGGAGAATGTCCTCGGTTATTCGATGAAGGTGGAGGTGACCGCCGCCGAAGGGGAAGACCCGCTTGCCGCGAGGCTGGAAGGAATCCGCGAAGCGCAGGCGGAAGAATACCTTTTTGCGGACGCCGCGGATACGGAAGCGGGCGGGCAGCCCGCAAAGGTACTCGAGGGGACGAGCACCAAGGACCCGGGCTACAGCACGAGGATCACGGCCTTTGAAAACAAGGGAAGCGTGGTCTGCGTGACGGTGATCTATAAGAACGACGACGCGGCATATTTGCAGCAGGCGGAGGGCGTGCTGGGCAGTATGGCGTTTGGGGAGGCGGCAACCCCGCCGCCCGTACCTACGGAAACCCCTGCTCCAACGGAGGCGGCCCCGGCGGAACCAACCGCCCAGCCGGAAGCCACGCAAACGGCGCGGGCGACCTCGCGGCCGATCGAGGAACAGGATTTGCAGCCCATGCCGCAGGAGACGGCGGCGGGCGGCCTTGACCTTAACGGTATTTCGTGGCTGGGGCTGTCGGTAAAAACGCTGCTTATGATCCTCGCGGCGCTTGTTGCGGCGATCATCGTGGTGATCGTGCTGATCGCCAGGAATTGCAGGAAGCACAGGAAAACAAAGGAAATGCGGCTGGAAACGGGAGCGAGAAGCGGCCGTGCCGGGCGGAAGGCCGCGCCGGAAACGAAGAAGAGGAAAAAGGGAACCAGGTTCAAACCGTGAACAGTTTGACGGGTATGGATGCGAAAGAATATGAGGAAGGAAAATGAATAAACGGGAATTAATCGGCAGGATTGCCGCACAAACGGGATATCCGCTGATCGAGGTGGAAAAGGTTGTCGACCATGTTGTCAAGGTGACGATAGAAACGCTGTATGAAGGACGGGACGTGGTTATCACGGGGTTCGGGAAATTTGAAATGCGCAAGCGGCAGGCACGGCGCGGGGTGAATCCGCGGACCAACGAGCCGATTTTGATTCCTGAATCGGAATATATCGCGTTCCGGCAGAGCAACACCATGCGGGAAAAGATTCGGAACCGCTGAGGAAGGGCAAAGGAAATGCCGGGAAGCAGGAAACGCTATTTTAAACAAATCATATCGTTTTTAATCGCGGCGGTTATTGTCGTTTCAATGGCCGGTCTTTCCTATGCGAATGAAACAGCGCCGGAGGGCGCGGCGGAAGAAGCCGCCTTCATTGAAATGGAAGAAAACGGCGGTTCCGGGCAGGACGGGGAAGCAGGGCAGGTTCCAGACGACGACCCGGAGCCGGAAGCCACCAGCGGCCCGGAGGAGAGCATGCCGCCCGGGGAGGCGGAAAACGGCGGGGCAGACGCGCCGGAAGAAACCCCGGACAGCTCCGCGCCGCCCGGAGAGGACGCGCCGGGAAAAACGGAAGCTGCGGACGGGCTCGTGGCCGAACCCACCGCCGGGCAGCCGGAAGCCGGAAATGGGGAACAGGCGGAAACGGAAAACGGCGGTTTGGAACCAACGCAGCCGGAAGCGGTTGACCCGGTGTTCCCCGCGGCTTTGGAACCGTCGCCCGCCCCGGATTTCCTTCCCCTGACGCTCGAACGCGGCGATACCTCCGCAGGTAACGCCACAGATACGGACGCGCCGGAGATCGAGCTGGTGATGTCGTACTTTTATGATCCCGAACTGCGCCGGGTAGAGAGTTATGACCCGGCGTTCCGGGAGGACGTATATTTCTGGGACGAGGACGGGAACCTGCTGGACGGCGGGGTCCGCTACCGGTCGGCCGGGCTGGCTTTGCCCGGCGAAACCACCTATGATATCGTTTACCCGCGCAGTGAACAGCCGTGCTTCAGCCTTATTATGAGCGACAGCGGAAGCGGCCTTGCGGAAAAGGATTTCGGCGGGACGCAGTCCCCGTATTTTGAATACTTGCTGAGCCGGACGCCGCTCACGCGGGAACAGCTTGAAGCCGCGGCGGGCTGGAAAACGGTCCGCGCGTTTGAAACGGGTGTGGGCCAGAATGACGGCGAGGGCCGGTGGATTATCTATGCGCGGGCGTTTGACAAGGCGGGGAATGCGGCCTATGTAAGCTCGCCGGGCTATGTGCAGGACAACAGCGGGCCGGCTGCGACGGATATTGCGTATACGGCGGAAAACGAAACGGCGGACGGCTGGGCGAAAAGCCGCACGGTCACCTTTCGCCTGGGCGACCCGGAGCTTGCGGACGGCACGCCGGGGCTGGGGCTCGACGAAGGGAAGGTATATATCCACAACACAACGTCGGGGTCGGCAAACGCGAACCTTTCCGCATACGGCCTTGCGCCGCGGCAGAACGGCGACGGGACGTGGAGCGTGACCGTCGGAATCTGGCCGACGAACGCGGAGATGAGTGTTACGGCGTACGACAGAGCGGTCAACCATGATTTCACGGGGGCGGCGAGCGGGCCGAACGTGCGGCAGAACAGGGGTTTTGTATTGGACAGGATCGATTCCGTCCCGCCCGCCATAGAGAGCCTCGCGGTAGGGCAGGAGGACGTATGGACGCGGGAAAAGACGGTTTCCGCGGTTGTTTCGGATTCCGCGGTGAAGATGGAATCCAAAACGGGGATTGACGACGGGGGTAAGCTGTTCACATATCCCGTTCCCGGCGAAACTGTGGCGGGGAGCGGCGTCGGAAGCGTATTTATCTGCGAAAACAAGGATGCGGGGCCGGAGGACGAAAACAGCGTTCCCGCCAGCGCGAGCCTGGATTTGGACGGACAGGCGTTCCAGGCGAAGGTCGACCGCAACGGCACGTATTACCTGGTTGCCACCGACAGGGTCGGCAACCGGAGCGAACAGATGTTTACGGTCACGACGATCGACAGTACAAAGCCAACGGTGATGGAGGTCTCGCACACGCCGGAGACAACGGAGGAAGGATATTTGAGCCAAACGGACTATATCCTCGAGGTTTCGGGCATTTCAGACGAGAAGGAAGCGGGCGTGCCGGGAACGGTCACGGGCGTGTGGTACGGGACGGAAAACGACGTGGGCAAGGCGGCGCCGGTCCGGGAGTATGCCGCGAATTCACCGGACTGCACGATCCCGGTAACGCCGCCGGACGGCGCGACGACATATTATGTATGGGCGGAGGACGAATTCGGGAATTTCAGCGAGCCTGCCGGCACGACGATTTATAAGGATACGGCCGCGCCGCACACCGGGCAGCCGTACGCCGACCCCGGCGGATGGACGAACAAAGACGAGGTCACGCTTACCGTACCGGGCGTTGTGGATGCGGCAAGCGGGATAAAAGCGGTGCTGTATGCGGAACAGCCGATCACGCGCGAAGGGGACGGGACGGAAATGGCGTACGCGGACGGGACAGCCACGGTTACCGTCACACCGGCAGGGGAAGGGGTTCACACCTATTATTTCCGCGCCATAGACAAGGCGGGAAATATGGGCGCGGAAAAGACGGTGAATGTTTCCATCGACCGATCCGCGCCGTCGGGCAGCATCAAGGAGGGAAAGAATGCGTGGCAGGGGTTCCTCGATGTCATCACCTTCGGGCAATACCACAGGGAAGACGCGACCTTTACGGTTGAGGCGGAGGAACCCGGAACGCAGGAGGGCCGCGCGAGCGGAATGGCCTCCATCGAATATTATGTGCGCGAGGCGGCGGCCGACGCGGATACGCTGAACGAACCGAAAGAGCGGTTCATGGAAGCGTCGAAGGACTGGGAATGGAAAACGTATACGCCCGCGACGGATATCTCCATTCCCGTCGATCCGAACGCGAAGCGGGTGGTTTATGCAAAACTGGCGGACCGCGCAGGCAACGTGACCTACATCAGCAGCGAGGGAGCGGTTTTTGATAATACGCCCCCGGCTGTTTCGGGGCTGGCCCAAACCGCGGGGGATGGCATGTGCGTGATTTCCTTTCAAATTACGGACAACGTTTCCGGCGTGGACGAGGCGAGCGTGAAATATGGGGAAACGGCGGACGGCAGCGGGGCGCTTGTCCCCATACCGGGCAGCGGGCCGGGAAGCTACGCGCTTTCGGTCCCCATGGACGGGAAAGCATATTACATTTATGCCGCGGACCGTGCGGGCAACGCAATGACCCCGCTTAAAACAGAGGCGGCAAAAGCGGCGGCAGGGGAAGCGGACGGCAACAAGCCTATGGATCATCCTACGCCGAAAACCGGGGATGAACGGGGCATGGAGGAATATTACCTGATGGGGCTGGCGGCGCTGGCTGTGCTGGCGGTATGCGCAGGCTATCTCTTATGCAATAAGAAGAAAACAGGCGGAAACCGGTAACAGGGAAGAGATATGGAAAGAAACAAAAGGCGGCTTCTGGCCGCGGTCATTATTGGAATCATGACGCTGCTGCCGGTGACGGGGCTGGCGGCGGATTTACCGCTGAGCCTGCCCGCCGAAACGGGGGAAGCCGTTCCGGAGCAGGCAGGGGTCAAAAAGGGCTTTGTTTTGTGCGACACGCAGTTAAGGAAGCTCCCGGAAATGCAGGCGCCCGCAATCGGGCAGGCAAAGATCGGCCAGGAGGTTGAGGTCCACGCCGTCAACGTCAACGGACAATGGGACGCCATCATGACGGAGGACGGAGACATGGCGTATATCCACAGCGCGGCGGTGTCCGTGAGCGCGCCGACCTATTCCAAAGACGACCCGGCGGACATCCACATTACCGACGGCGGGGAAAACGGATATCCGGGCGAGGCGTATAACGACAAGGATTATTTGAGCCTGATCAATGAGGCGCAGAAATATATTGGGTTTCCCTATGTGTTTGGCGGCTCAACGCCTGAAACGTCGTTTGATTGCAGCGGGTTCGTGTGCTGGAGCCTCAACCATTCGGGAGTATACGAGATCGAGCGGACGGACGCGCAGAGCCTGTATAACCACTGCACGGAGGTGTCCCGCGAGGAGGCACGCCCGGGCGACCTGGTGTTTTTCCAGGGGACGTACGAAACGCCCAACACGGTGACGCACGTCGCGATTTACGTGGGGAACGGGTATATGCTGCACGCGGGCAAGCCGATTGGCTACAGCAGCATGGAAACGGATTACTGGCAGGCGCATTTCTATGCGTTCGGCAGGCTGGGAGACTGAAACGGCGGCGGGAGAGAGCGGTTGGAAGCCAAGGCGATAAGGGCCGGATGGGTGAAAATGAAGATCAGGGATGAAGTGAGGCTGGAGCCTTCGGATATTGTACAGCTAAAGAAAATGCCGGCGTTCCTGCGCGCGCACAGCATGCGCGTGGGGGTATATGCGCGGATGCTTGCCGTAAAGGCCCGCTATGCAAAAACACAGGAGGATGCAGATTTTGTGTACAGGGCCGCCATATTCCATGACGTTGGGAAGGACACGGTTTCGAGCGGGCTTTATATGAAAGAGGAACCTTTATCCGAGCAGGAATGGAACGCCATACGCCAGCACGTATTGATTGGGACGGGCGTTATTTCCGGGATGCGGGACAAGCAGAAGGACAAATACTTCTGGGATATGGCGGCGGATGCCTGCCGGTATCATCATGAAAAATGGGATGGAAGCGGATACCTGTGCGGTTTGAAAGGGGAAACCATTCCGCTGATTGCAAGGATTGTGGCGCTTGCCGATTCCTTTGACGCGATGCTGGACGACAGGTGCTATTCGCCTAAGGTATTGTGCAAAGATGCGTTTGCTGAAATCCGCAGGTGTTCCGGAACGCAGTTCGATCCTTTCCTGGCCGAAATTTTTTGCAGTATGGAAGACCAGCTGGTTGAGCTGCAGGACCGCTGCGACATGATGAAAAACCGAAAAATATACCGGGAAGAAAAACCAGAATAAAACTGTATGGATGCCGGGCTGCAAAACAAGCAAGGCCGGAGCTATTACCGGAAACCGGGCAACGCGCAAAAGGCGCGGAAATGGAGAGAATGGTTATATGATCAGAATACCGTTAAGGATAGGCTACGCATTGCGTATTTTACAGTATATGGACAAACAGGACCGGCGGGCGGTCAATGCGGCGGATTTATCGGAAATTGTCGACGTCTCTTATTTGTATATGATGAAGGTTCTCGGGACGCTGAGGAACGCGAATATTATTGAATCTTTGCAGGGACGTTATGGCGGATACCGGCTGGCCCGGGATGCGTCCGAGATGACGGTGTTTGACATCGTTATTGCGGTGGAGGGAGAAGTTGTGCTGTATAAGCGGCATTCGGGCAGCGATGATGAAATTGTGATAAAGGAATACTTTGACCAAATCGAAGCCCTGATGATTTCGGAGATGCAAAAGACAACGCTGCGGGATTTATTCAACGGGCTGGCCGCGGGTAAGGAAAAGCCGGTTGCAATCTAAAAGCCCCGGGACGGGAAAAAGAGGCGCGCCATAAAAGACGGTTGGCGGGGAGAAAAGTGCAGGGGTACAACATTTTATGGAAAAGCGGAGAGCGGCGGAAAACAGGGTTTTGTTTTGCGACTGGATCAATGAATGCATGGAAGCAAACACCCTGTCGGGCGAAGACGGATATACGGTAAAAACATATTTTACATATGCGTTTGACATTGACCGGCATATCCTGCCATATTTTGTTGGATATTATGTTGATGAGATAACGCGGGAAACAATCGATGCGTTTATCGATGAAAAACTTGCATCGGGAAGGCTTGACCATACCGGAGGGCTGTCGCCAAGCGTGACCCGTAAACTTGTTATTATCATCAGGAGGGTGATGGAGGAGGCCTGCGCAAAGGGATTGATCCAAAGCAACCCCTGTAATGGAGCGAACCTTCCCAGGCTGCCGGAAAGCCGTATTTGCCAGCTTGACGACAATCAATTCAGCAGGGTTAAGGAAACGGTGCTTCAATCGGAACGGGAATATGCGCTCTGCATCCTGGTGCTGCGGGATACAGGAATTTCCGTGGGCGAGGGCTGCGGATTATATTGGGAGGATTTCCGTTACCGGGAATGCGATCTGCACGTCCACAGGACGGCGCAGAGGATTTTTAATCCCAAAAGCACATCGGGCAGCAGCACAATGATGACCTGCAGCGAACTGACGGGGGCAAAGGACCGGTATGTGCCTGTCCCCGCATATTTGGCGGATATTCTCAGGAACCGCAAATATGACATGCGTGCGAAGGACCATGAACCGATCTTCTCGCAGGCGGACGGGAAGCCGCGCGATCCAAAATCGGTCCAAAGCCTTTTTTGGGAAATTGCAAAGAAATTGGAGCTTCCGTCGAAGCGCCTGCGGATATTAAGGGATACATATGCGATCAAGGCAATCAAAAACGGTATGAATTTAAGCGACCTTGCGGAAATTATGGGAATCGACAGCGAAGCAAAATTGCGCAAGCGGTATGAACCGTTTGTTGAATTCTCGTCGGAATCACGCAAGCGGCTGGCCGTTGAACGCATTTTTGGACTTTAGGGCGTGAAAATAGTTTGCGGAAGTGGAGCAAGAAAAAGCCCCCGCTTCCGCGAGGGTTTTGAAATCACGGAATTTGCCGCGACGTGGCGCACCTAACAGGATTTGAACCTGTGGCCTACCGCTTAGGAGAACTATACTACCAATGATACCGGGTATTATGAAGTAGTCTGTAATGCACCATAGTTCCCTTGCTAATCACATAATCGGATAGTCGGAGTGATACGGAGTTATATTAAGTACGTTGTAATTCCTTTTTTGCTAACTTTTTTGGGTTAGCATTGTTAGCCAGCGTGGCAGAAGAGATTAAGCATTCGATTCCATATAATGTGTTATCTTACTATATGCGATTCCTCCTGTTGTAATGAAAATTATCTTGTATGACAAATGCAAGTGATTGATTATGATACAGACTATAAGAACGATCGATTTATACCTAACCATTAAAAATGTCCTTGGAAAGGCCAAACCCCGCACAATATTATTGTCATGTTACGGTAGTGACATAAATAATATGTATTTTTGCATTGACACGCACTATTTTTAATGTTACTATTTGTTTAGGACAAGAAAAACCCTCATTAACAGCGACAACTGTTTAAAGAGGGCTCTCTCGTTAGACTATTCGTTTAAGTAATTATCGCATGATGCGGTTGATTTGTCAACGAGAGCCTGTCACTTTAAGGGAAGGAGGACAAATCAATGCGTTTTTATGTAAACAAAAATGCCCAGAACAATGGCGATCATGAAGTTCATCGCGCGATATGCAACTGGCTCCCAGAACCTGAGAATCGCCAATATCTAGGCGACTTTGCCGCATCGCAAGATGCGGTTCGGGAAGCAAAGAAGTATTATAGCCAAGTGAATGGCTGCTACTACTGCTGCTTGGAGACACATACTTCCTAAAAAGAAGTGATGAGAGGCCCGCCTTCCCTTAGGGGGCGGGTCTCTTGTTCTAAAAGGGGGTGACGAACACGAAGTATCGAAAGCTTTCTGAACTTGCAGAAATTCAAAGCGGGCTTGTTTTGAGCAGAAAAGAAGTTAAAAACAATTCTACTCTAGCTGTCGAGTACAGAAATCTCAATTTGCGTTCGATCAATGATGACGGTAGCATTAACGTACAACTATTGGATCGGTACCTTGCAAGTGAAAAACTTGAAGAACAGTTTATAACCGGAATAAATGATATTATTCTTCGACTTTTCCCGCCATTTTGCCCGGTATTCATAACAAAAACGTTAACAGGTTTCGTGGTGCCATCCCAATTTGCCATTATTCGGCTTCAAAACGATGTGCTTCTCCCTGAGTTTTTATGTTGCTATCTTGCTCATCGTAACATTTTGGAAGTGCTGGCTATTCGTGAAAGCGGCCAAACTTCAGGCGGAATAAAAATATCGGCACTATCGGAATTGAATATACCATTGCCTCCTGTGGAGAAGCAAAAGGCAATTGCAACATATAGCGAGATGAATATAAAACAAAAGCAACTTCATTTAGAGCTCATACAGCAATATGACTTAAAAATGGATGCTGTGATCAATAGCGTCATCGGAGGAGAATAGCATGGGAACAACCAAAAAAGATATTGAAAATGCTTTGATGAAATGCGCGGATACTTTGCGCGACACCATTGATGCAGCAAACTATAAGGACTATATTTTACCACTTATGTTTGTGAAGTACCTAAGTGACACATATAACGAGGCTTTGGACGACCTAAAAAAAGAGTATTCTGGCGAGCGGCTTGAGCGTCAAAAACGTTACTTGCCATTTACGATTGCTTCCGATAGTAATTTTCAAACATTGTACGAACAGAGGCATGCCGAAAACATCGGCCAGCAGATCAATCAGGCAATGCGGCAGATCGAAAATGATAATAATCAGCAGTTTGGTGGGGTGCTGTGTACTGTTGACTACAACAGTGAAAATGCCCTTGGCACCAGAGAACACAAAAATGCGCTACTTCGTACGCTGCTCGAAGATTTAATTTCTCTAGATATGAGACCTAGAAGCATTGAACCCGAAGAAGGACAAGTACCCGTTGATGTGGTTGGCGATGCTTATGAATACATGATAGGCCAATTCGCAAGTATGGCAGGGAAAAAGGCGGGCAGTTTCTATACCCCATCAGCTGTTTCTGAAATAATGGCGCGTTTGGTAGATGTACATCCGGGTGACCGAGTATATGACCCAACCTGTGGATCGGGTTCATTACTGATTAAGGCAGCAAAAAAACAAATTGATCCTCTAACCGGTACCAGTTCAGTTTCGATTTTTGGGCAGGAGGTCAATGGTTCGTCGCTAGCTATGGCGCGTATGAATATGTATATCCATGAAATCCGCGACGCAAAAATGGCATGGGGTGACACTCTGGCCAACCCGATGTTCAAGGATGATGATGGTAATCTCATGCTCTTTGATGCCATTGTTGCTAATATGCCATTTTCCAAAGATAAGTGGGCTGCCGGGTTTAACCCTGGTGGCGATACAACAGGAAAAGACCCGAAAACCGGGAAAGCAAAGAAAGAGTTTAAGATGGAAGCCAAGCTGGATAAATTTCATCGTTTCGATTGGGGAGTACCTCCAGCCAGTAAAGGTGACTGGGCATTTTTGCTGCATATGATCCATAGCCTCGCAGTAAATGGGAGAATAGCGGCTATTGCGCCACACGGCGTTTTGTTCCGTGGTGCGTCGGAAGGGCTTATCAGAAAGAGAGTAATTGAAGAGAATCTGTTGGATGCAGTGATCGGTTTGCCTGAGAATGTGTTTTATGGCACAAGCATCCCGGCTTGTATTTTGGTATTTAAGAAGAATCGCAAAAACAGTGATGTGCTGTTTATTGATGCGAGCAAGAAGGATGAAAACGGTAATTTCCGTTATGTGAAGGGCACCAATCAAAATGAACTGACCGAAAAGCATATTCAGGATATTTTGACTGTCTATACCAACCGCCAAGACGTTGAAAAATTTGCTCATTTAGCACCTTTGGAAGAAATCAAAGAAAATGAGTATAACCTTAATATTCCTCGTTATGTGGATACCTTCGAGGAAGAACCACTTGTGGATATTGAACAGGTGAATACAAATATAACCAGACTGAAATTAGAAATTACAGAGGCAGAGAAGAAAATGGATGAATATTTGAAGGAGCTTGGCTTATGAGTGATATTGCGAGATACAGCGATCAAACCTTTGAAAGCATCAAACATTTCAATGAACTGGGAGAGGAATTTTGGTTTGCAAGAGAATTGCAAGAAATACTCGAATACACTGAATGGCGAAACTTTAACAATATTATCAACAAGGCAAAAACAGCTTGCGCGAATAGTGGTGCTGAAATTGAAGACCATTTTGTTGATATCAACAAAATGGTTGAAATCGGCTCGGGCGCAGAGCGTGAAATTGACGATATCATGCTTTCCCGATATGCAGGTTACCTGATTGTCATGAACGGCGATCCCCGCAAAGAAGTCATTGCCGTTGGGCAGATTTACTTTGCTGTGAAAACCAGGCAGCAGGAGTTGATTGATGACAAGTCACTGGCCGAGGCGGCGCAAATGGCCGGGGTAGAGACGCAGCAGTAATATGCGATTTTCCAAAACAAGGGCTATCAGGGTTTACATGGTGGTTGATGTCCGGGAGATTCATGCCCGTAAGGGCTTAAAGAAGGGCCAGAAGATTCTTGGCCATATGGGAAGCACAGAGTTGGCGGCAAATTTGTTTCGCGCCACGCAAACGGATGAGAAACTTCGGCGAGAAAATATTACGGGCAAACAGGCAGCTTACGAAACGTATTATGAAGTAGGTGCCAAGGTTCGCCAGACGATACATGAATTAGGCGGTAACATACCTGAGAATTTGCCTATACCGGAAAAGAGCATTAAGCAGATAGAGCGTGAAACTGAGAAAAAGCGTTTGACTGATGGGAAACTACCGAAGTTAACAAGTAGGATTTGAAATGGATGTGAAAATATGCGTAGCGATATAAAAGAGCGCATTACAGATGTTGCTCAAGGCAAAATGCCGCAAGGTTACACAAAGACTAAGGGATGCTTATATCCGGATGATTGGAAATATAAAAAGTTGAATAGCGAGTTGAGCGAAAACCGTCAACGAAATTATAACAATCATTTTTCTAAAGAAGACGTATTATCTGTGTCTGGAGATTTTGGTGTTGTTAATCAAATTGAGTTGTTAGGGCGATCATATGCGGGCGAATCGGTAGATAATTATCATGTTGTTAATATTGGTGATATCGTATACACAAAAAGTCCTTTAAAAGCGAATCCATATGGGATAATCAAATTGAATTTAGGTATGCCAGGAATTGTATCGACTTTATATGCTGTATATCACTGCAAAAATAATATAGTCGGCAGATATTTAAACTATTACTTTCAAATGGATACCTTTCTAAATAATTACCTTTACCCACTTGTAAAAAAAGGGGCAAAGAATGATATGAAAGTGAATAATGAAGACGTCCTAAAAGGTAAAATTGCATTCCCATCTATCAAGGAACAATGTAAAATTGTAGAAATTCTTAACCAATGCGATAAGATTATTGAGCTAAAACAACAGCTTATAGAGGAAGAACGCAACTGCAAAAAGTGGTTGATGCAAACTTTGCTCTGTGATAAGCAAATATATAAAAAAGTAAAAATTGGGAACATAACAGAAGTGTGTACAGGAGCCACTCCATCAACGAAAGTTCAGGATTATTGGGGTGGAGATATTCGCTGGATGAGTTCTGGAGAGTTAAATTACAAACGTGTGTATGAAGTTGAAAGGCGCATTTCAGAACGAGGTTTGTCAAACTCAGGAACCAAACTCTTGCCTGAAAAATGCGTTTTGGTTGGTTTGGCGGGGCAAGGAAAAACCCGAGGAACTGTTGCGGTCAATTATGTTCCTCTATGCACCAATCAATCGATTGCAGCCATTCTGCCCAGCAAAGACTTTGACACAGAATATTTGTTTTGGAACTTGGAAAACAGATATACCGAATTGCGGATACTTTCCTCGGGAGACGGTGCTAGGGGTGGACTGAACTTAAATATAATCAAAAATATTGTTGTTTATTTGCCTCCGCTTGAGGAGCAGCAACAAATTGCGGACATATTATCTTCCTCGGCTAGAAAGTTAGATTTATTGGAACAAGAACTTGCTCAATGGCAGCAAAAGAAAAAAGCCTTGATGCAACTATTGTTAACCGGAATCGTGCGAGTATCAGTTTAAGGAGGCCGCCATGCCAAGCCACACAATATTCAATGAACGACCAGAATCGCAGGAGCGGGCACTACAAGTGCTTGAGAAGCTGGGATATACACGAGTATCGAGAGGCGATGCGGAGCAAAAACGTGGTTCGCGCAAAGCGGTGCTGTTTGAAAGCGAGTTGGAGGCGTTTTTAAGCAAACGCACCTACCCTTATGGTAGCGAAGAGCGTTATTTTTCTGGCGGTTCTATCGCTACAGCTATTCGCGCCATGAATGTGCAGAATGCCGCCGGGCTTTATGCCGCCAACAAAGAAGTGTATGAGATGCTTTGCTCCGGCAAGAGTTTGGAAGAAGCCCTGCCGGACAGCACCAAGCAATCCTTTGACATTGATTATATTGACTTTGAACATCCAGAGAACAACATTTTTCAAGTGACGGATGAATTTGAGGTGGAGCGACCAAACGGGAAGTTTACTCGTCCGGATATTGTTGTGTTGGTAAATGGTATTCCTTTAGTGGTAATTGAGTGCAAAAAATCCAGCGTTGATGTGATGGAGGGAGTAACACAAAACATCCGCAATTGGGGCAATGAATATATTCAACAGTTATTTCAATATAGCCAGCTTGTTATAGCAATGAACCCTGATAAAGTGCTGTATGGCACTTGTGGCACGGCGGCAAAATATTTCGTTTCCTGGCACGAGGATAAGGACAGCAAAGATTGGCAGCAGGATTGGTGTCGCAAATGTTCTCCAGATGGACAAATCAAAGAGCAGGATCGCGCATTGGTTTCCTTGCTCCATCCAGAAAGATTGCTGGATTTGATTCGTAATTTTATCATCTATGATAACAATGCAAAGAAAATTGCACGTTACAAACAATATTTCGCTGTTATGAAATGTATGAATCGCATTTTGCTGCAAGACGATGCAGGAACCCGAAACGGCGTTATATGGCATACCCAAGGTTCGGGTAAAACACTCACTATGATTATGCTTACAAAGATGCTTCTGCGTGAGAGCGCCCGTAAAGGCAGCATGATCCGCAACCCACGCTTCATCATGGTGACAGACCGAATAAATTTAGATAAGCAAATACGAGATAACTTTATCAGCACAAAAATGAGCCCCCACCGCGCCAAAACTGGAAAGGGCTTAATTGAGTTGCTTGACGATGAGGGGAATACGGTTATAACAGCACTCGTAAACAAGTTTGAAGCTGCAATTAAGCAGAACTATAGCAATGGGAGCGATAATTTATTTTTGTTTATCGATGAGGGCCACCGAACACAGTATGGTAAGTTGAACGCCTACATGGGCAGAGTGTTGCCGAACGCTGTGAAGATTGCGTTTACAGGCACACCTCTTCTAAAGAAAGCACGAAACAGTGGCCAAGAGACTATTGAAAGTGCAAAGAACACATACGCCAAGTTTGGGCCGTTGATTGACAGATACAGTTTGCAAGATGCCATTGATGATAAGGTAACCGTCCCTATTGTTTATGAGGGGCGCGTTATCCCTCAGAAAGTCACCAGCGAGCAGATCAATGCCCATCTCAAATACATTACTGTTGGCTTGACTGAAGATGAGCGAAAAGATTTAGAACAAAAATACAGTCGTTTTGTTGCTATTTCTCAAACCCAACAACGATTGAGGATGGTAGCGTTTGACTTGCATGAGCATTTCATTAGTTACGTTAGACCAAAGGGGTTTAAAGCCATGTTGACATGTTCCTCCAGGGCAGCAGCGGTTGAGATGTTTTATCTATTGAAAAACTTGGGCGGGATGAATCCAGCCGTAGTTATTACACCAAACACGCAAAAGGAAGGTGATGACGAGGAAAACACAAAAGAGACTGAGAAAATTATTGCCGACTTCTTCCGAAAAGAGGTAGATCCTCTTTATAAAAACAACTATGAAACTTACGAGGATGCCGTGACTGGGGCTTTTGTAGAAGAAGATGGCGATATTGATCTGTTAATTGTTAAGGACAAATTGCTCACCGGTTTCGATGCACCGATTGCATCGGTTTTGTATGTTGATAAACCGCTGAGAGATCATACGCTGCTTCAGGCAATCGCACGAGTGAACCGTGTTTATGAGAATAAAGATTTTGGGCTGATTGTTGATTACATCGGCATATTCAAAAAGCTCAATTCGGCGTTGGATTTATATAGTGATGACAAGTCTGGCTTGGATGGTTTTGATATTACGGACATAGGAACGGCTATTTCCGCTGTATCGGAACAGCAAACAAAACTTGAAGACTTCCATAAAGCGCTATGGCAAATATTCAATGGTATTGATGAGAATGAGACCAGCGCCAATGTATGGCAGGAACATTTAAGAGATTATGAAACACGAAAGGATTTTTATACAAAACTTAGCGCCTTTGCAAAACTGGTGGATTTCTTATACTCCAGCCATGATTTATTCGAGGCAGTTGGATATAAACAAAGCGAAACGTACAGAAAGGATTATCTGTTTTTTAAGAAGTTGAAAGACAGCGTTTCTTTGCGCTTTAATGACAGCATTGATTTCTCAAAATACGAAGACGGTGTTCGTCAGCTTTTGAATACCTATGTTAATGCTGAAGATGCCAAGATTATTATTGAGCCACTGGATATTCTGAACAAGGACAAGATGGAGGAACAGCTTGCGCGTTTAGGTTCAAAAGAGGCAAAAGCTGAGGCCATACAAACCCGGCAAGTGGAGGTTCTTGAAAGTAGAAGATATGATGATCCGATTCAATATATGACTTTCATGGATCGCATCAATAAAACAATCAGCGATTACATGGCTGAGCGCGACAGTGAAAAATATCTTTCTGAGATGGAGAAGATGGCGGAAGACTATCGAGAAGACCGAAGCACGATGGATTATCCGGAGCTTATAGCCGATGATGGCGCAGCCAAGACGTTTTACGGCTCTATCAACAGCGGGATAAAAAAAGCAATGGGGTCATCCCCGGACAATAGCCTAAGGGAGTCACTGGGACAATTGGCTCTTGAAGTGAAGACGATTGTTGCCAAGAATGCTAAACGCGATTGGCGTGACAATGTGGTTGTACATCGGAACATCAAAAAACATCTGGACGATGCTCTATTTGACTTCATTGAATGCCATAATCTCGGTTGGCCACTGGATGCTATTGATATCATGATCGATGAAATCATGATGGTAGCAAAGAGGGTGTATTAAGCATGGAAATGTATGATGTTCCCTTGTCCAAACTGAATATAACGGTTTCCGTTTTGGTAGAGCGCAAAAAAATGAAGACCTGCCGATTAAAGGTTTTTCCAGATAAAACAATTAAGTTTTCTGTTCCAGAGAACACACCGAAACTCTGGATTGAACAATATCTTACCAGCAAAAAACAGTGGATAAGTACAAAAATACAAAATTTTGAGCAGACCAAAGGATATGCGGCAACTGATGAAATCCGAAGTGGCATTTCCATACGATATTTAGGAGAAGATTTAATTTTTTCTGTCTTTCAGAGCGATAAGCAAGTAGTATATATAGATGGGAAGAATCTTTTAATTGGAGGGGCTGATATCAACAACCAAACAAAATTGTTCGCGCAATTTGACCGGTGGTGGAGGAAAGACTCTTTGAGGATTCTTAATGCACAGGTTAACAAGCTGTTTCCAATCGTTGAAAAGTATAATATCAGAAGGCCGACGGTTCTGCTGAGGAAGATGAAAACATTGTGGGGAAGCTGCAGCCCGCACAGGGGAACTATTACATTTAACCAATATCTCACAAAAGCTAATCCTGCTTGCATTGAATATGTCGTATTGCACGAGTTGGTGCATTTTTTATATCCTAACCACAGCAAGCTTTTTCATGATTTTTTAAGTAATTATATGCCCGATTGGAAGTTTCGAAAAAAAGTACTTGATCAGGATGAAGTGCATGGTTTGTAATTAGTAATAAAAATGCAAGGAATCATTTGGAAACAAAATAGAAAATTTTTGATAAGAAAAATGACTTCTTCTATTGTATAATGGTATGAGGTCAAATATAAATATTTTTCCGATGTTGTAATTGAGTGAGCGGAAAGTGATAAACCCATCTTTTGATTTATCGAATGATGGGTTTTTATGGTTAAGATCAGAGAACACTCGCGATATAGAACAATATTGTAAAGATTTTATTGACTCTTGTATCAAACAACAAAAATGGAGGTAATGAAGAATGGCAAGTATTGTTTCAAGAGGAAATGGAAGATACACGGTAATCTATTATGAGGGCAGCGGTAAATGCAGAAAGCAAATCTGGAAATCCGGCCTGACAATGAACGAAGCGTTAGCCCTAAAAGAAAAGAAGAATTTGGATGCTCAAGAACAAAAAGCAGAAGAACGAGCAAAACGAAAAGGGAAAATTCCTCCATCAAGATTATTGGTGGAGGATTATTTGACTCAGTTTATAAAATCATATGGAAATAAGCATTGGAGCCCTTCGTATTATGCTGGAAATGAATCTTTAATCAATAACTATATCATTCCTTATCTTGGGAACTATAAGCTATCAGATGTGACAACACAGATGATAGATGACTATTATGATTTTCTATTAACTGAATGTAAGCCTGTATTCAGTCCAGGTAATCCGAAAAGGAATAATATCAGCCCCGCTCAAACGAAAAGTATCGGCAAACTATTGAAGACAGCATTTAACCATGCAAAGCGGCGGGGTTTGATTGCTGCAAATCCTGTCTGTAATGCGGATACTCCAACTTATAAATCAGTAGAAAGGCCTGCTTTTTCTCCACAGGAAATTGAGAAAATCCTTGTCTATACGGATCAGCCCGATGACTATGAAAAATATGTTATCCATGCTGCATTGTGTATCCAGTATTATTGCACAACACGGGGAGGGGAGGTTGGTGCGCTCCAATGGAATGATCTTGATATCGATAGTAAGACGCTTCATGTCTCCAAAACGATATCGCGTATTAAAAAAGAGCATCTTAATCTTCCCAAAGTAAATATTTTCTATGCATTCCCCGACCAGACGATTGATGCCACCACTACCATTGTGCTTAAATCGCCGAAAACGCCTGCCACTGACCGGTTTTGTAAAATTAGCGATTTACTTATAGCGAAGTTAGAACGGCTAAAAGTTATGCAACAAGAAATGCTTACAAATATTTTTTGCAATCATTATTATGATAACCAGCTTATTATCTGCCAGCCAAATGGGCGGCCACTCATGCCTGAGCAACTCAATCGAAAATTTAAGAATGTAATACTTGAAATGTGTGATGCTGGCTTTAAGTTTTCCAGTGTCCCTGCAAATTGTCTGGGTGAGATTGTGTTCCATAGTGTGCGGGCAGCAAGCGCTACAAAAAAACTGGCACTTTCCGGTGGGAATATAAAAGCAGTAATGGCTGCTGGGGGCTGGACAGATCCTGAGATGGTTATCCGTTATTCTAAAACTTACGACGAAGATCAGGAGTATATAGTACAGCA
This sequence comes from Christensenella intestinihominis, assembly GCF_001678845.1. Taxonomy (GTDB): domain Bacteria; phylum Bacillota; class Clostridia; order Christensenellales; family Christensenellaceae; genus Christensenella; species Christensenella intestinihominis. Next base: position 143,954 of record NZ_MAIQ01000002.1, on the reverse strand, counting down.
AATGGAGAAGGATTATTTAAAAATAACACAACCAAATTCTGATCTTGAAAAAGAAAAAATGCTAAGTTATATTGTTGAAAATCCTGGAGTGATAAACGAAATTTTGAGAACTTTTTGGGATCAAAACGTTAGCAGGGCTTAGAATTCAACAAAAATAGTGTTTCGTTAGCAAAACAACACAAAATTGAAATTCTTTTGAAAACCAGGAGATTGTCAATAAGCTTTGGGTAAAGAGAAAACGAGTATTTGGTTCGATATACAATGCTAATGAGCAAAGGACAATATATCGTTTTAGGATAGAGCAAAGACCAAGTTGGCGGGTGGTTTTATTAGCAAAATTTGGTATTTTTTAGAAAAATCTTAGCGTAAGAAACCATTATTTTGGATGAAAAATGCCAGTCTGTAATGTGAGAATTACAAGCTGGCATTTCTCTCTAAACCCGCACTGTTATGCGGTTTTCATGGCGCCCCGGAGACGATTCGAACGTCCGGCACCTGCCTTAGGAGGGCAGTGCTCTATCCCCTGAGCTACCGGGGCATATTAAACTGGTAAATCCACCTGACTTTCTTAGGAAACGGTCGCTCTATCCTACTGAGCTATAGGTGCATCATGCATATAATTCTAATATAAACGCACATGATTTGCAATTATTTTGTTTGAAAACTTAAAAAAATGTTGACATTGAGGCAGAATCGCTTTATCATAAATACCAGTAAAGCGAAGGAAGCAGAAAAAATGAATAAACCGACTTCTCACAACTTTATCGTAGTCCTTATTAACCTTATTAGCCTCGTCATTATTGGCAGAGCGGATAAGGCTTGTTGCGGTTGTGCCGGAGAGGCACAATAAGGACTAAGAATTAGAAAGTAATTCAAGGGCCTGCGCGATGAGCGCAGGCCCTTTTTGTTACAAGGGAAGAAAAGTCTGAAAGAAAGAGGGAAAGCACAGTGAAATTAACAGGAGCACAAATTATTATGGAGTGTTTGAAAGAGCAGGATGTCGATACCGTATTCGGGTTTCCGGGCGGCACCGTCATCGCGCTTTACAACGCGCTCTATGATTATCCCGAAATCAATCATATCCTGACGTGCCACGAGCAGCACGCGGCCCATGCCGCAGACGGTTATGCGCGGGCGACGGGAAAGCCGGGCGTCGTATTTGCGACCAGCGGCCCGGGGGCGACAAACCTTGTAACGGGGATCGCAACGGCCTACATGGATTCCATTCCCATGGTGGCCATCACCGGAAATGTGGAAAAAAAGAATCTCGGGAAGGACAGTTTCCAGGAGATCGACATCACCGGTGTGACGATCCCGATCACGAAGCACAATGTGATCGTAAAGGAAATATCCGAGTTGGCGGACGCAATTCGCGAGGCTTTCTATATCGCGCAAAGCGGGCGGCCCGGCCCGGTGCTTGTGGACGTTCCCAAAGATATTACGATGATGGAAGGGGATTACGAGCCCGGAAAACCCAAGGAGGTTGCGCATCAAAATGCATTTGGAGAAGACGATATTGCCAAAGCGGTGCGCGCCATCAACGAAAGCAAAAAGCCTTTTATCTTCGCGGGCGGCGGCGTGATTGCGGCCGGGGCGGAAAAAGAACTGCACGAGTTGGCAAAAAAGCTGAACGCCCCCGTGACCATGACGCTGATGGGGCTTGGGGCCTTTCCGGCGGATGACGGGCAATATACCGGCATGATCGGCATGCACGGGACAAAAACGTCGGCGCTGTGCGCCAGTCACTGCGACCTGCTGATTGCGATCGGCGCGCGCTTTTCCGAGCGGGTGACCTCGGACCGGACGAAATTTGCCAGACAGGCCAAGGTGCTGCATATCGATGTGGACCCTGCCGAAATCAATAAAAATATCAATGCGGACTACGAGGTGACGGGCAACGCGAAAGACGTCCTCGCGGCCCTGCTGCCGGGGGTGGAGGAGAAACAGGACGACACATGGATGGAGCAGGTGCGCCATTGGAAGCGCAGCTACCCGCTTGACCGCGCGACACGGAACGCGCGCTTCCCCAAAAAGGTGCTGCAGGCCATGCAGGACGAGGCGCCGGAAGGAACGGTGTTTACCACCGAGGTGGGACAGCACCAAATGTGGTCGGCCCAGTTCCTGCGCATTGACCGTCCCCGCCAGTTTATTTCCTCGGGCGGCCTCGGAACGATGGGCTTTGGCATGGGCGCGGCAATCGGCGCGGCGGTGGGCACGGGCAGGCAGGTCGTGAATATCGCGGGGGACGGCAGCTTCCACATGAACCTGCAGGAGATCGTGACCGCGGTGAAGCACCAATTGCCCGTCATGGTGCTGGTCCTGAACAATAACGTGCTCGGCATGGTGCGCCAGTGGCAGAAGCTGTTTTACGAGGAACGCTATTCCCAGACCACGCTCAACAATCCGACGGATTATGTGAAGCTGGCGGAGGCGTTCGGTGCATACGGGGTGGATATTTCCAAGGAGCGCGATTTGCACGCCGCCTTTAAAAAAGCGTTCGCCCACAAGGGGCCGGTGATCGTGAAGTGCGATATCCACGAGGACGAAAACGTGCTGCCCATGGTGCCGGGCGGAAAACCGCTCGACGATATTATCCTCGATCTGGAAAAATAATTGCACGCGTAATCTCACACGCTATATAATAAAGTAGGAAAGCAGGAACGAAGGAGAGAAACAATGATTAGAAGATACGTATTATCCATACTGGTCAAAAATACATCCGGCGTCCTATCGAAGGTCACGGGACTGTTCTCCCGGCGGGGATACAACATCCGTTCCCTCTCGGTCGGGGAGACGCAGGACCCCAAGATATCCCGTATCACGATCGAGCTCATCGGGGACGAAGCTATTCTGGAACAAATACAGAAACAGCTGGCCAAGCTGGTGGAAGTGCTGAAAATTACGGGCCTGCGGTCAAAAAGCTCGGTGTATAAGGAGCTGGTGCTGGTGAAGGTGAAAGCGGACGCGAAAAAGCGCGCGGGCATCATCGAGCTGTGCGACATCTTCCGCACCAGGATTGTGGATATCTGCGCGGAAACCATGATTATCGAAATGGCGGGTTCGCCCGAAAAGAACGACGCGCTTTTAAAACTCCTCGGTGAATACGGGATTATCGAGCTTTCGCGCACGGGTATTACGGCGCTGCAGCGGGGCTCGGCGTCCATGCATGAGGACTGATTGATGTGAACCATGACGCTCCCCGAGGGCGCCTTAAATATTCTTAATAAATTTGGAGGCAAATCAAATGAAAATGAAAATGTATTATGACAGGGACTGCAATCTTTCGCTCCTGAAGGGCAAAACCGTTGCGATCATCGGGTATGGCAGCCAGGGGCATGCGCATGCGCAGAACCTCAAGGACAGCGGCGTCAACGTGGTCGTCGGCCTGTATGAAGGCAGCCGTTCGTGGAAATCCGCGGAGGAAGCCGGCCTTAAGGTTATGACGTCGGAGGAAGCGGCGAAAGCGGCGGATATTGTGATGATCCTTGTTCCGGATGAAAAGCAGGGCAAGATTTATGAGGGAATCGCCCCGTACATGACGGAAGGTAAATCCCTGGTGTTTGCGCACGGGTTCAATATTCATTTCGGCCAGATTGTCCCGCCGAAGGACGTTGACGTCTGGATGGTTGCCCCGAAGGGCCCCGGCCACACGGTAAGGAGCCAGTTCCAGGAGGGCAAAGGCGTTCCCTGCCTGATTGCCATCCACCAGGATGCGACGGGTAAGGCGCGCGACTTCGCGCTTGCTTATGCGAGCGGCATTGGCGGCGGCCGTGCGGGTATCTTTGAAACAAGCTTCCGTGAAGAGACGGAGACGGACCTCTTTGGCGAGCAGGCGGTGCTGTGCGGCGGCGTCTCCGAGCTGATTAAAGCCGGGTTTGAAACGCTGGTTGAGGCGGGCTATGCGCCGGAAATGGCATATTTTGAATGCTGCCACGAGATGAAGCTGATCGTCGACCTGATTAACGAGGGCGGCCTCTCGCGGATGCGCTATTCCATTTCGGATACGGCGGAATACGGCGACTATGTGACAGGCAAGCGCATCATCACGGAGGATACGCGCAAGGAAATGAAACAGGTTCTTTCGGAAATCCAAGACGGCACATTTGCGCGCGACTGGATGCTCGAAAACGAGGTGAAACGTCCGCACTTTATTGCGATGAGGAATATCGGGAAAGAATCCCAGCTTGAAAAGACGGGCGAAGAGCTGCGGGGAAAGATGAGCTGGCACAAAGAAAAATAAAGGCGCGCACAATGGATACGGCGCAGGCCGGCGCGTGGCGGCGGATCGACTTTCCGCATCACCGGCCTGCATCTGTCCCGCGCATGCCCGGTTTGGGAAAATAAACCATTGTACAGAATATGAGGAACATATGAACAGCGATAACATCAAAAAAGGCGCACAGCGTGCGCCGCACCGGTCCCTGCTGTATGCGCTGGGGCTGACAAAAGAGGAACTCACGCGGCCGTTGATTGCGGTGGTGAATGCGCAAAGCGAAGTGATTCCCGGGCACCTGCACCTTGATACGGTGGCGCGTGCGGTAAAAGACGGCATCCGAATGGCGGGCGGTACTCCCATTGAAGTTCCGGCAATCGGCGTATGCGACGGTATTGCAATGAACCATATGGGCATGCATTACTCCCTGCCTTCGCGTGAGCTGATCGCCGACAGCGTGGAAACCCTGCTCATTGCCCATGCGTTTGACGGAGCCGTGATGGTCCCCAACTGCGACAAGGTCGTGCCCGGCATGCTGATGGCCGCGGCGCGGGTAAATATCCCGGCAATCGTCTGTTCGGGCGGGCCGATGCTTGCAGGGCGGTATGACGGTCAAAAGACAAGCCTGTCCAGCATGTTTGAAGCAGTCGGACAGCATGCGAACGGAACCATGTCGGATGGGGAGCTGGAACAATTCGAGCAAAAAGCATGCCCGGGCTGCGGCAGCTGCTCCGGCATGTATACGGCGAATTCCATGAACTGCCTCTCCGAGGTACTTGGCATGGCGCTTCCGGGCAACGGCACGATTCCGGCAGTAATGGCTGCGCGGACTGCGCTTGGGAAGCATTCGGGCATGCAGGTCATGAAACTGGTCGAGCAGGATTTGCGGCCGCGCGACATCATGAACGAAAAGGCGTTCCGCAACGCGATCACCATGGATATGGCCCTTGGCTGCAGCACAAACAGCATGCTGCACCTGCCCGCAATCGCGCACGAGTGCGGAATTAAAATCGACCTTCACAAGGTGAACGGGATCAGCGAAAAAACGCCGAACCTCTGCCACCTGGCCCCGGCGGGCCGCCACTATATCGAGGAACTCAACGAATGCGGCGGTATTCCCGCGGTCATGGCGGAGATCAATAAGAAAGGGCTGCTCGAAGACAATACGACGGTGGACGGAACCGTTATGGACCGGATCAAAAACGCGAAGCGGACCGGCGACGTAATCCGGACGATAGACAACCCCTATTCGGAAACCGGCGGCATTGCGATTCTGTACGGAAACCTTGCCCTGAACGGATGCGTGGTCAAGCGCGCGGCAGTCGCGCCCGAAATGATGAAGAGCACGTGCACTGCGCGGGTTTTTAACAGCGAGGAGGAAGCCAACGAAGCGATCCTCGGCGGAAAAATTAAAAAGGGCGATGTGGTTGTGATCCGCTACGAAGGGCCGAAGGGCGGACCGGGCATGCGCGAAATGCTTGCCCCAACCTCAAACCTTGCCGGGATGGGCCTAGACAAGGAAGTGGCGCTCATCACGGACGGCCGGTTCTCCGGCGCGTCGCGCGGGGCGGCCATCGGGCACGTATCGCCGGAAGCGGCGGCGGGCGGTCCCATTGCCTATGTGCAGGAGGGCGACGTAATCGAAATCGATATCAACGCATACTCCATCAACCTCAGGGTCGACGAGGCTGAACTCAATAAACGACTTACGGGCTCGCAGCTGATGCCGCCGAAAGTTCAGGCGGGATGGCTTGCGAGATATGCAAGATTAGTAACCAGTGCGGATACGGGTGCCGTACTGGAATAAAAAGGTATGCCTGGAACGGGCAGGATAACAGCAGGCGTTGCATTGCCCGGAGTATGTGCAGGGCGCATTTGTTTTAACAGATAAACGGGGCGATGCAAAGCGGGCCTGACGTTATGATAAGTCGTTTACAGAAAAGGAGTACAAGCTATGAAAACCATTAAAATATTTGATACAACCCTGCGCGACGGAGAGCAGTCTCCCGGATGCAGCATGAATTTGTCTGAAAAAATCGAGGTCGCGAAGCAGCTGGAGCTGCTGAAGGTGGACATCATCGAAGCGGGCTTTGCGGTATCGTCGCCCGGGGACTTCAAGAGTGTGGAGACCGTTGCCAAGACCATCAAGGATTGCAGCGTCGCCTCCCTCTCCCGCGCGGTCAAAAAAGACATTGACGCCTCCTATGAGGCCTTGAAGGAGGCCGCCGCGCCGCGTATCCACATTTTTTTGGCAACCTCGCCGCTGCACATGCAGTATAAGCTGAAAATGACGGAAGAACAGGTGCTCGAGCATATAAAGGAATCCGTCAGCTATGCGCGGACCTTGGTTCCGGATGTGGAATTTTCCGCGGAAGACGCCTCGAGAAGCGATATGGAGTTTTTGGCGAAGGCCGTAAAAACAGCGATCGACGCGGGCGCAAAAACTATCAACCTGCCCGATACGGTCGGCTATGTGCTGCCGCAGGAAATGTATGACATGATTACGTACATGAAACAGAATGTCGAGGGGGTGGACGGGATCGACCTGGCGGTGCACTGCCATAACGACCTCGGAATGGCGGTTGCGAATTCGCTGGCGTCGGTGGGCGCCGGCGCGACGCAGGTGGAATGCACGGTGAACGGCATCGGCGAGCGCGCGGGCAACGCATCGCTGGAGGAGATCGTTATGGCGATCCATACGCGCAGGGCGCTGTTTGACGCGGACACCAACATCAACACCAAACAGCTGTACCGTACCTCGCGGCTGCTCTCTAAAATTATCGGCGTTTCAATCCCGCCAAACAAGGCCATCGTAGGGGCGAACGCGTTTGCGCACGAAAGCGGCATCCACCAGCACGGCGTGCTGGCAAAGCGGGAAACCTATGAAATTATGACGCCTGAATCGGTCGGCCTCACGACAAACAAAATGGTTCTGGGAAAGCATTCCGGCCGCCATGCGTTCGATGATTTCCTGAAAGAGCTGGGTTACAACCTGACAAAAGAGGAGCTCGATACGGCGTTTGCGCAGTTTAAAGACCTGTGCGACAAGAAAAAGGAAGTTACGGAATATGACGTGGAAGCCCTGGTCGCCCAGAAGGCTGCCAAGGTTGTGGAGCATTTCCGGCTGAAACAGTTTGTTGTAAACAGCGGCAATACCATCCAGGCAACGGCGAATGTGACGCTCGAAGATATGAGCGGCGCGGCGCAGGAGCAGGTGGCGCTCGGCGACGGCCCGATTGACGCGGCCTACCAGGCGATTGAAAAAATTGTGCAGATGCCGTTGAAGCTGGATAACTACAAGATCAACGCGGTATCGCACGGCGAGGACGCGCTCGGCGAGGTTGTGGTCAAGGTGTCGTCGGGAAACAGGACGGTCACGGGCCGCGGCCTCTCGACCGACATTATCGAAGCGTCGATGCTGGCGTATATCAACGCGGTAAACAAACTCTTAGGGGCCTGATTGCACACAATATGGCGCATTTCTGCGTTAAACGCTCGACTCCCCTTGTGCGGCGTATGTCAAAATACGCCTCCGCGGGTCGCTCGGTTTGCCTTGAACTGCATCCATCTTGTGCACAATCAGCAGATGCTTCCATTATGCGAATAAGCTGAAAAGGGAAATGTTTATGAGTAAAAAAATTTACACCTTCGATTCCACGCTGCGCGACGGCATGCAGGGGGAAGGCATCGCCTTCTCCGTGGAGGATAAGCTCAACATTGTCCGGGCCCTCGACGCCCTTGGAATCGACTTTATCGAGGCGGGGAACCCCGCTTCCAACCCGAAGGACCTGGAATTTTTCCGCCGCCTGCAAGGAGAATCGCAGCAGCACGCGAGGTTGTGTGCGTTCGGCAGTACCCGGCGCAAAGACATCCTGCCCGAGGAGGATTCCAATGTAAAAAGCCTGATGGAAGCGGGAACGCCTGCGGTTTCGATCTTTGGAAAATGCTGGGATTTGCACGTCCTCAAGGTAATCAATACCACGCCCGGGGAAAACCTCGCGATGATCGGGAGCACAATTGCCTATATGAAGCAAAGCGGCAAGTATGTGATATTCGATGCGGAGCATTTTTTCGACGGCTACCGGGCGAACCCCGGCTATGCGATGGAAGCGCTCCGCGCGGCGGCGAACGGCGGCGCGGACGTCCTTTGCCTGTGCGATACCAACGGCGGGACCTATCCGACGGATATTTACGAAATAACGGGCCGGGTGGTGAAAGAGTTCCCGGACGTGGAGGTGGGCATCCACTGCCACAATGATACGGGAATGGCGGTTGCGCAGACGATGTTCGCGGTGGACGCGGGCGCAACGCAGGTCCAGGGAACGTTCATTGGCTATGGGGAGCGGTGCGGGAACGCAAATCTTTCCACTATCATCCCGGATTTGGAGCTGAAGCGCGGATATGACGTGCTGGGCAAGGAAAACCTGAAGAACCTTACGGAAACCGCCCGGCGAATCGCGGATATTTCAAATATCTGGCTGCCGTCTTCGAGTCCTTATGTCGGGGCGAGCGCGTTTGCGCACAAGGGCGGCATGCATATCGACGGCGTGAAAAAAATCCGCGAGAGCTTTGAGCATGTTGATCCGCAAAAGGTGGGCAACAGCCGCCGGTTCCTGATGAGCGAGGTTTCGGGCAAGGCGACCCTGATTAAGAAAATACAACGGGTTGAACCGTCGGTGACGGTAAAAGACCCTGTGGTGGGCCAGCTTGTGGATAAACTCAAGCAGCTTGAATTCGAGGGCTATCAATTCGAGGCGGCGGAACAGAGCTTTGAACTGGTGATCCGCCGGCTGCTTGGCAAGTACAAAAAGTATTTTGAACTCGAGTATTTTAAAATCATCGGCGAACAGCCTTTAAAGGAGCAGGAATATCCGTCCTCCGCGATCATTAAGGTGAAGGTGGGCGACGAATCCCGCATTACCGGCGCAGAGGGCGACGGCCCGGTGCACGCGCTGGACCTTGCGCTGCGGAACGCGCTCAAGGGCTTTTATCCGGCGCTTGAAACCATGCGCCTCGCGGACTATAAGGTGCGCGTCCTCGAGAGCTCGGCCACCACGGCTGCCAAGGTGCGCGTCCTCATTGAATCGACGGACGGGAAGCATACGTGGAACACGGTGGGCGTATCGACGGATATTATCGAGGCGAGCTTCCTCGCGCTCACGGATTCGATCGAGTATAAGCTGACGCTTGATGAAAGCAAATAAATTTATGATAATTTTTAAAGGAGATATGTATTTATGGGCATGACAATGACGCAAAAAATACTGGCGGCGCATGCGGGCCTCCCGAGTGTGGTGACAGGACAGCTCATTTCCGTGAACCTTGACATGGTTCTTGGAAACGACATCACGTCGCCGGTTGCCGTCCGGGAATTTAACAAAACCGGAAAAGAGGTTTTTGACAGGAACAAAATTGCTCTTGTGATGGACCACTTTACGCCGAACAAGGACATCAAGGCAGCGGAGCAGTGCAAGCTGGTGCGTGAATTTGCGCAAAAGCACGGCATTGTAAACTTTTTCGACGTAGGCCAAATGGGAATCGAGCACGCGCTGCTGCCTGAGAAGGGGCTCGTGGTCGCGGGCGACGCGGTGATCGGCGCGGATTCGCACACATGCACCTACGGCGCGCTGGGCGCGTTTTCCACGGGTGTGGGCTCGACGGATATGGCCGCGGCCATGGCGACGGGCAAGGTGTGGCTGAAGGTGCCGGGCTCCATTCGTTTCAACCTGCGGGGCGAGCTCCGCAAATATGTCAGCGGGAAGGACGTAATCCTGCACATTATCGGTATGATCGGCGTTTCGGGCGCGCTTTACCAGTCCATGGAATTTGGCGGCGAAGGCCTCGCGTCCCTCACGATGGACGACCGCCTGTGTATTGCCAACATGGCCATTGAAGCGGGCGGCAAAAATGGCATTTTCGAGGTGGACGACCAGACGGTTGAATATATCCGCGCGCATTCAGACCGTGAATTCAAGGTATATGCTCCCGATCCGGATGCGGCGTATGAACGCGTGATCGACATCGACCTTTCGGAAATCAAATCCACGGTTTCCTTCCCGCACCTGCCTGAAAACACCAAAACCATCGACGAGGTGGGCGACGTAAAAATCGACCAGGTAGTGATCGGTTCGTGCACGAACGGCAGGATCAGCGACCTGCGGGCGGCGGCGGAAATCATGGTGGGCCGCAAGGTGGCGCCGAACGTCCGTACAATTATCTTTCCGGCGACGCAGTCAATCTATTTGCAGGCAATGGAGGAAGGCCTCCTGAAAATCTTTGTGGAAGCGGGCTGCGCGGTGTCGACTCCTACGTGCGGGCCCTGCCTCGGCGGGCACTGCGGCATCCTTGCGGAGGGCGAGCGTGCCGTGGCGACGACAAACAGGAACTTTGTGGGCCGGATGGGGCACGTGAAATCGGAAGTGTACCTGGCAAGCCCGGAAGTGGCGGCGGCAAGCGCGATTGCAGGGAAAATCGCTTCGCCTATGGATATCTGAGGAGGAAATACGAATGAAAGCAAAAGGCAGAGTTTTTAAATATAGGGACAACATCGATACGGATGTCATCATCCCGGCGCGTTACCTCAATACATCGGATTCAAAGGAGCTTGCGGCCCACTGCATGGAAGATATTGACACCGAATTTGTGAAGAACGTAAAAAAAGGCGATATTATGGTGGGCGTAAAGAATTTTGGATGCGGGTCCTCGCGAGAGCACGCGCCCATTGCCATCAAGGAATCGGGCATCAGCTGTGTGATCGCGGCGAGCTTTGCGCGCATCTTCTACCGCAACGCCATCAATATCGGCCTGCCGATCCTCGAATGTGCGGAAGCGGCGGAGGCCATCGCGGACGGCGACGAAGTGGAAGTGGACTTTTCCACAGGCGATATCAAAGACCTTACCACGGGCAAAAGCTTTCAGGCACAGCCTTTTCCGGAATTCATACAGGACATCATTGCGTCGGGCGGCCTCATCGAGGCGGTGAAACAGAATAAGCTGTAAACGCGAACCCAGGATGCGTACGCGGAAGAAATTTTATTTAGTGTATGTACACGATTGTTAAAAAGCAGAAAAAAAGACTGGCGGGAATTTCCCGGTCAGTCTTTTTTTCTCAGCGTATCCTCTGCAAAACGCAGGCATTCGTCATAATGGGCGATCTTTTTATCCAGGCGTTTAAGGGTTTGCTGCATTTCTTCCATACGGGCGGCAAGCTGTTCACGCTGTTCCAGCAAAATCTGTTTTCGGGCCGCCTGCGTATCGTCCCCCTGCTGGAACAGGGCCACATACTCGATCAGCGCTTCTACCTGTATGCCCGCGCCGCGCATACACTTGATAAACTCAACCCACCCGCAGTCGGTCCCGGAATAATCGCGTATTCCATTCTCTTTGCGGCGCACGCTGGGGATGAGCCCAATGCGCTCATAATAACGCAGCGTATCCGCCGAAAGTCCATATTTTTTACTTACTTCCGCAATCGTCATAACACTCCGCCTCCTGACAGCGTTATTGTAACACCTGGAGTCCACTCCAAGTCAAGGATTTTTATACGGGAAATTACAAGCCTTTTATCCAAAGCAGGAACCGTTTGCCGCGCGAAAGCCGGGCCGCAACCCTGGTCCGCTCCGCCGCCGCTTCATTGCGCAGGAACGCGAGTTCCTCTGCGGTGACGCCATTCCGGCTGAATTTTGCCCTGCGCGCAATTGCCTCCGCCTCCGGGGAAAATTCCCCGCCAAACGCGCGGAGGTCGCTTAAATATGTGTAAATCCCGAGTGCGGCCCGATTGGGGTCGGGGTCGTCCATGAGGCGGCTGCGCTTCTTTTTCCCTGCCTGCCTGCAAATGAACGGAATACCGATCAGGATAGCCGCAGCCGCCAGGATGGCGATCAGCACCGCATAGCCCGTCCCTGCCGCCTGCCGCGCCCCGCCGGGGCCGCCCGGGCTTTGCGGAGTGGGCGCGGGAGTGGGCGTTTCGGCCGGTTCGCTTGGCGGAGGCGTGACTGCCGCGGATGGAGACGGGGCGGCGTCCTGCGCCGACGATGGAGCGGCGACCGCGCTGGCGGCCGTCCCGCCCGGCGTCGACTCGACCGGAATCCAGCCGATTCCCGGCATCCAGATTTCTGTCCACGAGTGGGCCTGGTTCGCCGATACGGACGCCCAGCCGTCGGCCCCGAAGGAGTCTTTGCCGACTACATAGCCTTCCACATAGCGGGCGGGAATCCCGAGCGCGCGCAGCATGGCGGTAGCGGCGCTCGCGTAGTGGATGCAGTATCCCTGTTTTCCCTCGGTGAGGAAATATTCCACGAAATCACGGTTTAAGGGCTGGGGTCCCGGGTTTGTCGTATAGGCCCCGGCGCTTGAAATTTCCTTTGCCACCAGCTTTGCCGCCGTTTCCCAGTAATGGGGGGGAATATCCCCGGAGGCCTCGTAAAACGGCTGTAGTTCGGCGGATAAGCCTTCCCCGCTGTAGAGGCCGTTCCACCAGCTGAGAAGGGTTTCCCGCAGGCCGTCCGGAAGCTGGGTATATTCATTTTGGATATAGGAAAAATATGCGTCGTCAGGGTTTTCCTGCGGCTGCAAAACGCCGTCCGGGGGTATGCCGCCCATAAAGAAAACATCCGTAAGGAGCGTTTGCGCCTCTTCCATCGTGGCGGGGGGGATGTCGTCTTCCTCCGGATAGAGGATGCCGCCGACGGAAAACACTTCATATTGGAAGGTATGGCCGTTAAGCTCCATGCTGCCCCGGTATTGGGGCAGGTTCATGCTGAGCTGCCACAGGTTGTTGGCGTTGTCGGCGGAAATAAACGCATCGCCGCCGTAGGTGTTGTAGGTTTCAAAGGTATAGGAGGCCTGCCCGTCCGCGGCGAGGTATGCGTCGCCGTACCACGACGGCGCCGGATCGGCGGACGTAATATCCACGAGCAGGTAAGGCGTGAACAGGAAATTGGAATCGGTGCGGTCGGGCTCGACGGTAACGGTGGTGGTCGCGCTGCCAGGGGAAAGGAGGTTTTCCGTTCCCAGGTATTGCAGCGGTTCGATCCCCGCGCCCGATTCTGCGAAGGCGGATTCGTCCGGCTGGAGCCATTCGTGGCCGGTGTAGACGGAGGCGGAATATCCGCGCAGGTAGAGGCTTGCGGGTTGGTCGCAGTGCACACGCATGATTTCCCGGTCGGCAAACTGCACGCTGCCCGCCGTATCGAGGCTGACCGTTCCGTCGGAGCTCGAAAGCGGAGTGCCGCTTGGGAATCCGCGCAGGCCGCGGATTGAATAGCCGAAATCCATCGCCGCGTTGGTGATATCGAGGCGCAGGTTGACCGCTTCCGTTGAAGCAACGTAATTTTCCTGCGGGAACACGGCGAACAGGGTGCAGAATACCCCGGCCGCGAGCGCAATACATAACAGGGAGAATCCCGGTTTCACATCCTTGCTTTCGCGCAGCACCCGCGATTGGAGGATCATGGCGATCCAAAATACAAACAGCAGGGCGAGGGGAACGCCCGCCGGGCGGGAGAGGCCCCCATAGGAAAGCGCGAAGAGGGGAACCGTTAAAAGAAGCGAAAGCAACGCGCTCTTGCGGAGCACCACGGCCCATGCCAGAACGCCCGTATAGGGAAAAACGCAGTATACGCAGAAGTCCGCACAGGCTTGCAAGCTTTCCGGCGAGGAATCCGGCAGCGCGGCAAATTCAAGGTGTGTGATTTGCGACAGGTAGGGGGCGATATACCCGGAGGCGATTTGGACCCCGTAGGAGAAATATTCGCGCGAAAAAATCCCGGCCAGCAGCCATACGCCAAGGATACCGAGCAGCACAAAGGTCCTTGTCCGGCCGTTGAAAAGCAACAAAACAGCGGAAAACAGGGCGGCAAAAACAGCGCCCATAAACAGGATATACCCAAAATCCGGGAATTCGGATTGCCCGAAAAAGATGGCAAGGATGGAAATGAGGCCCAGGAAAAGCAAAACAACCAGTACCGCCGCATTACCCCGCCCGCTGTAAAGCCGCCGTTTCATGAGACCACCTCCCCGCGTATGCCGTCCTCGTACAGGAAAACCGCTTCCGGGCAGGCCAGGAGGAACGGCTCCGCTGTGTCGTGGAAATCAGGAATTGCCTCACCGCGCTCGGCGGGCGGCTGTGAAAGCGCATTCCAAAGAATCCCTTTCAGGGTTTCCGTATCCGGGGATACATAACGCCGCGCCCGGCCGTTTTCCATCCACAAGACTGCAAAAGGGCCGTGCCCGGAAAAGAAACGGGACACGCCCAGGAAGCGGCCCAGCGCTGGCGCAAGCTTTTCCGGGATTCCGGACCAGAGAATCGCGACGGTTCGCACCGAATCCGCAAAAAAATCATATTCCCGGACAATGGGGCGGCCCGTACGGGCGGAAAGCTTCCAGTGAACGTCGCGCAGGGAATCCCCCGGACGGTAATCGCGAAGGTCGCGCAGCTCGCGTTCCCCCGCAAGGCCTGCGGCGCATTGGCACTGTGCAGGCGAGGCGGAAGGATCATGCAAATCCAGCCCTTCCCCGGAAAATGGAATTTCCTTTGGCAGGGAAAGGACCTCGAGCGGGGCGGGCTTTTTGAGCGGAAGAAAGAACAGCCCCAAAAGGTCCAGCATATGCGCGCCCCTGACGCTGCAGCGGATTACCCCGCACATACCGATTTCGTAAGAAAAGTCGGCCGCTCCTTCCTGCAGGTGTTCGCGCGCGGCAAAGATTTCTTCATATGTTTTTTCCTGTGTAAACAGGTTCTCAAAGCACAGCCGCAGACGCACCGTGGTATACGGCAGGGAGGGCGTGATTTGCCAGGACACGGAAAAACCGCCGGGATGCGGAACCTCCGCCCGTATCTGCACGCGCAAACCCCGGCGCATGAGCAAGGTGGCCGCAATGCTTAAAACGGGAAGGGAAATGGCTACGGCAAGTAAAATCCATGACAGGTAGCCGGTATGGAAAATATAGTAGAAAAAGGCCGCCGCACAAAACAGAAGGTAAAGCAGCCTGCGGAAAAATATCATTTTACCCTCAGCTTTGGCGCTTCAATTGAGTTCAAGATATCGGCAAGCACGGATTCCGGGGAGACCCCGTCGCGTTTTGCCTGTGCCGTCAGGATCAGCCGGTGCGCAATACAGTCGACATAAATACTTTGCACATCCTCGGGGATGACAAAATCCCGCCCGGCGACGTATGCGGACGCCTGCGCGAGGGCGGTAAGCGCGACGCTGCCGCGCGGGCTGGCGCCCTGGGCGATGGCCTCATGGGAGCGTGTGGCGCGCACAAGCCGCAGGATATACCGGTAAATTGCTTTTGCAACATAAATTTCCGCCACCTGCCTGCGCATTTCAAGCAGCCCTGCCGCATTGGTGATGCGGACGATCGGCTCTGTCTTATCCTCGCCGTGTTTCCTCAGCAGCATTTCCAATTCGGCCTGTTCATCCGGATAGCCAAGGGAAAGGCGCGTCATAAAACGGTCGGTCTGGGACTCCGGGAGAAGCTGTGTGCCCGAGGAACCCGAGGGGTTTTGCGTGGCGATGACCATAAAGGGCTGGGGCAGCGCATGCGTCACGCCGTCTACCGTAACAGCGTTTTCCTCCATGGCCTCCAAAAGGGCCGATTGGGTGCGCGTGGACGCGCGGTTGATTTCATCGGCGAGGAGGAGATTGCACATCACAGCCCCCGGCCTGTATTCCATGGCGTGGGCGTCGCGGCCCAGCATCGTAAAGCCCGTCACATCCGTGGGCATTACGTCCGGGGTGAACTGGATACGGTTGCAGGAGAGCTTCAGCACCTTTGAAAAAGCCAGGGCAAGCGTGGTCTTTCCCACGCCCGGAAGGTCCTCCAGCAGGACGTGCCCGCCCGCAAGCAGCGTAAAAAATATTTTGCGGATGGCGCTGTCGTTTCCCACGAAGGATTTGCCGACCTCCCCGACAATCAGGTCGCTGATTTCCATATGATTCAGCCTTGTATCTGTTTCTGGCATAAAATGTGCCTCCAGTTCAATAATAGGTATAAGCGCCGCTTGGATTTGTAAAAAACGTACTCCCGCAAGTTGCCGGATAAAGCGATGTTACTGTTATTAAACACCTATGCGCCCTCCGGGTCAAGTGGTGTCGGGATTTGTTACATTTTCTTTACAAAACCTGGGGCGGCTTTTCCGGCGCATCCCGGATAAACCAAGCTTATCACATGGAGTGGACTCCAGGTCAAGCGTTTTCCCGAATAATAACGGCGCAGGCGGGGGCGAAGCGGAAAATTTTGGGGAGAAAGGCCTGTTTTCGTGCCAAATTCGGGCGAATGCCCTTGAAAGAAGTTACCTGTCGGGATAATATAAAACAGGAAGGAAGAGGAAATGGAATCACGCAACGATACCCATACCGTGCTCAGGCGGTTTCAAAATTTCAGATATGGACTGATTTTACAGGGCATTATTGTCGGCGCGGCGGCGGGGCTCGTTTCCGTGCTGTTCCGCCTCGCAATCGAACGCGCGGACGATTTCCTGGAATTTATATTGGACGCGGGGAACCAGCAGGTTATTTTCAAGGTCATATGGTTCGCGGCGCTCGCCGTATTGGCAGTGGTTGTGGCGCGCCTTGTGAAGTGGGAGCCGATGATCGGCGGAAGCGGCATCCCGCAGGTGGAAGGGGAGCTTCACGGCGTATTCAGCCAGAAATGGTGGCGGGTGCTGGTCGCAAAATTTGCGGGCGGCGTGCTTTCCATCGGCGCGGGCCTGTCGCTTGGCCGGGAAGGCCCGTCCATCCAGCTTGGCGCAATGGCCGGGAAGGGAATTTCCCGCATTTCCAAGCGCGTGAAAATCGAAGAAAAGCTGCTCATGACCTGCGGCGCGTCCGCCGGGCTTGCGGCCGCGTTCAACGCGCCCTTCGCGGGCGTGCTGTTTTCGCTGGAGGAGCTGCACAAAAGCTTTTCCGTGGAAGTGCTCCTGTCCACCATGGCGGCCTCGGTTACGGCGGATTTCATCTCGCGCAATGTGTTCGGCCTCGCGCCTGTATTCAGCTTTGACATCACCATGAATATCCCGCTGAACCTTTACTGGGTGGTGATCCTTTTGGGGCTTGCCCTCGGTGCGGTCGGCGCGTTTTACAATTTCTGCATCAAAAAATCACAGCAGCTTTACGGGAAAATCAAGAAGCGGGAAGTGCGCCTGTTGATCCCGTTCTTATGCGCGGGGTTCCTTGGGTTTACCTTTCCCGCGGTTCTCGGCGGGGGCCACAAACTGATCCCCATGCTTGTGGGCGGCGAGTTTGCGGTGCTGATGATTTTTGCCGTATTTGCGGTGAAATTTATTTT
Source organism: Christensenella intestinihominis (assembly GCF_001678845.1). Classification (GTDB taxonomy): domain Bacteria; phylum Bacillota; class Clostridia; order Christensenellales; family Christensenellaceae; genus Christensenella; species Christensenella intestinihominis. The sequence goes on along the minus strand of NZ_MAIQ01000002.1, from coordinate 126,448 downwards.
TTCAATGGTCAGCTTTGGCTCGGGCGCGCCGGGGGGGATTTTCCTGCCCCTGCTTGTGCTTGGCGCGCTGCTTGGCGGCGGTATCGGCACCCTTATGGTCCGGGCGTTCGGCGTTCCGCCTGCCCTGCTGCAGAATTTTATCATTTTGGCCATGGCGAGTTTCTTTGCGGCAATTGTGCGCGCCCCCATCACGGGTATTATACTGATTTGTGAAATGACCGGATCGTTTACCCAACTTTTATCCCTGACGCTCGTTTCGCTGATCGCGTACGTCATTGCGGACCTGTTGAAATCGCAGCCTGTGTATGAACAGCTCCTGGAACGGCTTATTACCCGCGGCAAGGACGAGGAATTGCAGAAGGAAGAAGAAACCAAAATATTGCTCGAAATCCCCGTGCATTTTGGAACGCCGATCTGTATGAAAAAAATCAGCCAGGTGGAATGGCCGGAAAACAGCCTGATCGTTGCGGTGCGGAGGGGAAACCACGAAATCATCCCCAAGGGAACGGTGCGCATCCGCCCGGGGGATATCCTGGTTATCCTGTGCAATGAGAAAAATTCGTTTGAAGTGCACGAGCGGTTCGTGGAACTCGCCCAGACGGTTTAAATGGATACAGTGGAAGCGGAGGGGAGAATCCATATTCGACCCTGCTAAATTTCTTTGTTTGCATGCAGCTTGCTTTTGCAGGCATACATGCGCTTATCTGCGCGGCGCAGCACAGCGTCGAGGGACTCGCCTTCCCCGGAATCGAACACTGCGTAGCCTACGGCGAAGGAGGGTGTCACCGTGCCGGAATTTGGTACGATATACGGGAGGAGCTTTTTATACAAAGCCGCCGCTTCCATATCCCCACCCGGCAGCAGGACGACAAATTCATCCCCGCCAAAGCGAAACAGCTTTCCGGAAGACCCTACCGCTTTTTTCAGCACCTCTGCGCTGTTGATAATAAATTGATCCCCGGTGCCGTGGCCTTCCCTGTCATTAATCATCTTGAGGCCGTTCAAGTCAATCATAAATATATAACAGGGAGCGCTGCCGGGCTGGACCAGCTTCTCCGCCTCCCGCTCGTAAGCGGCGCGGTTTGAAAGGCCGGTAAGTTTGTCGTGGTAAGCCATTTTACGGAATTTGGACTGCTGTACAAGCTGTTCCCGGATTTCCTTTGATTCGCTGTTCCAAACGTACAGCATGCATAACGTAAAGGCCAGGAACGCACACTCGAGAAAAGAAAAACGCAGGAACTGGAAGGATACAAGGTAGTAGGTGACAAGCTCAAGCACGCCGCCGCCCGCGAGGATAACGACGCCCGCCCTGAGGGCGTTCATGTACGGGATATGTTTTGAGCCCGCGCGGAAAACACTGAGGACAACGCAGACGATATCCACAAACAACAGCAGGTGGAACACGAACAGGGTTTGCGTAAAGTCGACGATGCGGAGCATATGCAGAATGCAGGCGCCGATTATGAACAATAGGTTGGCGGTAAGGCAACCCGGAAGGCGTTTATCCGGCAGCAGGAGCCGGCGCTGCACAAAGCGGAGCGCAAAAACCGGAAGCAGGTAAAAAGACAGGAAATCGATTCCGTTTAAGAGGATCAGGTTATTCGTAAAAAGCTGGAGAAGCCCGGAACGCGCCAAAAGCCAGACCGCCGCAGTGATTGCAAGAAAGGCAAGGGCCTGCGTGCCACCCGCGGTTTTCCCAATCCGGGAGCCGCCGGAAACCAACGTATAGAGGAAAACCGCAAATAGAATAAGCACGGCGATGATTGTGAAAAGACGTGTGAACAGGAATTGCCGGATAAAATCAGCGCCCGGTATAACGGTCGCTTCCGAAAGGATTGCCCCGGGCGCCCCGCCGGTAAACTCGGCGGTAATGCGCAGCTCTCCCGCGCCGTCCGGCAGCTCAATGATATGGAAGCCGCTTCCGACACTCTGGTAGCCGTCTGCCGCCGCTTTCAAACCATATTCATAAATTTGCTGTCCCTGAAAGGAAACCGTGAAGGGCGCGGTGTAAAAAAAGATGCATAACGCACTGTTTTCGGGCCGCTGTGCGGAAATAGCGCGGGACATGGAAATACGCCCGGGTCCATCTGAAAAAACGGAGATGGGAAGGGAACGATTTTCTTCCACCGCCCCGTCCCGTGAGACGGTCCAGCTGTTTTCGAGGGAAACCTCCCTGTCGGAGCCGGATGGCACCAGGGAGGGCGCATTTGCCTGATATGCAAGGACAAAAACGATACAAAGCACAAGAAGGGTGATAACGGCGAACCGTATTTTTTTTGAGGCAGATTGTTTCATCGTCCCGGCCTTTCGTTTTTATTGATGGTCAATATAGTATGGACAGTTTACGCGTACGGAAATAAAGCAGCTTAATTTCCGGAAAAAATCCAGGAGGAAATGTCCTCTGTTACCTGCGGGTCGACGCTTGCGGGCGCATCGTAATCGCTGATTGTGCCCGTTTCGCCCGCGGGCATGAACAGGTGGTTAAGGCCGGGATAAAGCTTAAACGCAGCATTCTGCCTGCCGGAAAGAAGCTCTTTCCACGCGCCGAAATCTGCCTCGGGAGACACCTGGAAATCCGCGTCCCCCTGCAGGAACAGCATGGGGATATCGAGGGATTGTACAATGCCGGGCGTGTCGACCTGGTTTAAGGTATACCAATAATTTTCCGTGGCGTTCAGGATAACGCCGGTGCCGCCTTCCTTTGCGTTCTTCGCCGCCTCGGCCAGCGCCCCGGCCTGCGCCAGCGCCGCCTGGCGGTCCTGGTCGGAAACGCCTTCCGCCGCTTCGATTGCGGCCCTGTTCTGGTCCAGCATAATATCCTCGAGGCTGCGCGGGGAACCCGCAAGGGAAATGAGTCCCGCGAGGCCGTTATCCTGCGCGATCTTCGGCGCGAGCATGCCGCCGAGGCTATGGCCGAGTACGTAAACATGCCGGGCATCGATTCCCTCCGTATTTTTGAGCAGCTCCGCGCCCGCGGCCGCGTCGTCGAGGACCTCGTACTGGATGGTAATGTCTTTCGGGTCCTGAGGCAGGTTCGGATACTGCGCCGTGCGCTTGTTGTACCGCAGGGAAGCGATTCCATGCTCCGCAAGGCCGTGCGCAAGGTCGGCAAGGGGTTTGTTTCCCGCCGCGCCCACCGTTTCGTCCATATCCTGCTGGCCGGAGCCCGCGACGATCAGGACGGCAGGCGGATTTTCCGCACCCTTCGGCATGGTAAGGATACCCTCGAGCGGGGCGTCCTCATTTCCTACGGATACTACCTTTTCTTTATAGGCGTCCGTCTCCTGCGGCTGGGCCGGTTTGGGGAGGTAGGTCATCCACAGGCCCGCGATTTCGCCTTTTCCGTTGAACGTATAGGTCAGAAGCAGGTTCCTGTTTGCAAAAGCACATGTCACGCCGACAACGGCGGAATTGCCGTCTTCCGTAAAAGTGGCGTCTTCGATTTGTTCAAAGCCGCCGAGCACAGGGGCGATATTTTCCCAGCCCTGCCGCAGGATGTCGGCGTTAAGCCGGTCCGATACAGAGGCGGAAACACCCGCCGCCACCGAATCGTAATCCCCGTCGATCAGGCTTTGCGTATACGCCTTGCTTTCCCCGGATAAAGCAGCTTCGTCAAATTCGGCCGACGCGCAGCCCGCAAGGAAGAAAACCAATACCAGCAAAATAATAAATCCACCGGATTTTTTCACGCTTGTTCCCCCAAAAGACGTTTCTTTTTATCGCTGCCATCCTTTAGAAGTCTGCGCAGCGTTTCCTCGTCCCCGGCCACAATGGCGGCGCGCAGTGCGCCGATATTGCGCTGGAGCTCGTCGATTTCCTTTGTAAGCTCGTCGCCGTTGAGCACAAAGAGCTCCGCCCACATCCCGGGGTTAAGCTTCGCCACGCGCGTAAGGTCCATAAAGCTGCCTGCCGAAAAGCCGCTGAAATTCTGGGAAGCTTCGCTTTTCACATATGCGTTCGAAACGACGTGCGCAAGCTGGGAGGTATAGGCGATCACCTCGTCGTGCTTTTGGGCGGTGCACTTTGTGACGCGCGCAAAACCAAGCTTTTCCGCGAGCAGGGTAAGGAGGCGCACGGCTTCCGCATCCGTGGTTTCGTCCTCCGTAATGATGAAGCTGGCTCCCTTGAAAAGCCCGGCGTCGCTGTTTGCAAAACCGCTCGTCTCTTTCCCGGCCATGGGATGCGTTCCCACATAGCGCACATTGCGGCTGCGCAAAGGCCCGGAAACCTTTTGTGCGATAAAGCGCTTGACGCCTGAAATGTCGGCCACAACGGCGCCCTGCTTAAATTCCGTACCCAGCATATAGGAGACGCAGTCGCGCGGATACAGGCACACGAAAACAATGTCGCAGCCCGAAACGTCCGTATCGCCGTCGATGGCTCCCGCTTCATATGCCGCGGCAAGGACGCCTTCATCGCGGTCCACGCCGAAAACGGTATAATCCGTATATTTTTTGACCGCCCGGGCGAGGGAACCGCCAATCAGCCCGAGGCCAACAATTCCTATTTGCATAAAATCTCCTTCAGCGCAGAGAGGAGGATATCCATTTCTTCGCGCGTCCCGATGGTGATCCGCAGGAAATTACGCGTCCGTTTGCCGGAAAACCACCGCACCAGGACGCCATGCTTCCGCAGGGCCCCAAATACCGCTTCCGCCGGTGGGTCGTCGAAGCGCGCAAAGACGAAATTCGCATCGGAGGGGAGGGTGGAAATTCCCAGCTTCCACAATTCCCCAATCGTATAGGCGCGCGTCTCCACAATTTTTTCGACGGTCTCCCGGCAGTAGTCCGCATCGCGGATGGCGGCTTCCGCGCCCGCCTGCGCAAGCATGTCGACCGGGTAGGAATTAAAGCTGTCCTTTACCGTCCGCAGGGCGGCGACAAGGTTTTCATCCGCGACCACATAGCCGACGCGCAGGCCCGCAAGGCTGTGCGATTTGGAAAGCGTGCGGACAACCGCGAGGTTCCGGTATCTTTGGACCAGCGGAATCGCGGTTGCGCGGCCAAACGAAGCGTAGGCCTCGTCGACCACGGCGACGCCGTCTGTCTTTTGTATGATTTTTTCAAGGTTGGGAACGGATAGGGCGATGCTGGTCGGCGCGTTCGGATTCGCGAGGATCATACCGCTTCCCCCGCACATTTTATCCACATCCACCGAGTAATCCTCTTTCAGGGGCACGAATTCAAGCGGTACGCCGAAAAATTCCGCCCATACCGGGTAAAAGCTGTAGCCCACATCGGGCGTTTTCACCTTGCGCGGGGTTGAGGTTCCCGGAAACCAGCCGCCCGCATTTCCCGCGCCGCCCTGGAAAAATGCGGCATAACAGAGCGCAAGCGCTTCATCCGAACCATTGGCGCAGAACACCTGCTCCGGCCGTACCCCGTGGTATTCCGCGATTGCTTCGCACAAGCTCCGCGCGTCCGGATCGGGATACAAACGCAGGGATTCCGCCGCCCGGCTGACCGCCTCCGCTACCCTGGGGCTTGGCGGATAGGCGTTCTCGTTCGTATTCAGCTTCACCATTTTTTCCTTTGGCTGTTCGCCCGCCGTATACGGGGTCAGGCTTTTTGCTTTTTCGCTCCAGAATTCTTTCATGATACAAAAACCTTTTCTTAAATTTATGTAAATTCAATATAATTCTACCATAACGGCCATGAAATGTGTTAATATATGTTCTATGGAAAAATTAGTGAATTTGAAACCGGAAAAAAGAAGGTGCGGCTGGGTCACGGACCTGCTGCTGAAAGAATATCATGATAATGAATACGGCAGGCTGAAAACGGACGATACGTCCCTGTTTGAAAAGCTTTGCCTTGAAAGCTTCCAGGCGGGGCTTTCGTGGCGCACGGTGCTTGCGAAGCGCGGCGCGTTCCGCGAGGCGTTTTTTGGTTTTGACATCAGGAAATGCGCGGAGCTTGAAGACGAATACCTCGATTCCCTGCTGTTCGACCAGCGGATTATCCGCAACCGCAGGAAGATTTTTGCAGTGCGTGAAAACGCCCGCGCTACGCTGCGCGTCATCGGCGAGCACGGCAGCTTTTTTAAGTATGTTTATTCCTTCAAAAAGCCGCAGGCGCTGCTTGCTTCCCTCAAACGGTACGGTTATGTATTCGTAGGCCCCACAATGGCGGAGTCCTTTATGCAGAGCATCGGAATCCTGGAAGCGCACGAGCCGGGTTGCTTCCTGTATACGTCGGCGCTCGAAGGCTCGAAATAATTTATCAGACAGGCGGGAACCTATGCCCACAACGCTGACACATAAAATTGCCGCGGATAACATCCTTGAAAAGCTCACGGACGCGCGGGCAAAAAAAATTATCACGGAAAACCTGTCCGCGTACTATTCCGGTTCGCAGGGCGGGGATATTTTCCTGCTGTATAAATTTTATTTCTTCCTGTGCGGCGCAAAAATGAAAATGCTTGGATGGGCGCTTCATTATACGCGGCCCCAGCGTTTCTTCTGCGAGGGTGCGGAGTATGTGAAAAAGCAGGGGAGCGATACCCTGAAAAGCTATTTTTACGGGTATATTACGCACTATTGTCTCGATATGTTCCTGCATCCGCACATCAACGCGGAGACAAAGCCGATGTCCACCCACAACACGCTGGAGTGCGCGCTCGATATCCTCTATGCGAAGAAGAACGGGGTGGACGCCTATGCGTTCGACAAGGAGCAGTTTGCGCGCGACACCATTGTGCCCGGCAGGGAAATCGATACTTTTTACAGGGAAATGTCGTACCTGTTTCCCGGTTTGAAGGTGGACGAACAGCCGTATACCAAGGCGGCCAGGTATTATGCCTATTATAACGGGCTTGTGTCGCAGCCGACAAGGGCAGACCTCAGGAAGCTGGGGCTGCTGAATGTAATTTCCCAGCTGAAGCTGAAAACAATGCTGTACCAGCCCATCGAAACCTATGCGGGGCTTTATGATTACGATTTCTATTTCGGGCTGCTGGAGCGGGCGGTTACATGGGCGGTGCGCCGCATCGGGCTTGTGCAGGCCTTTTTTGAAGACAGGGTGGATATTACGCAGCTTGAAAGCGAATTTTACAATGTATCCTTCCACGGCAAGGCGATTGTTCCGCAGGAAGAACGCAAACCCTTCAAGCGGATGTATAAGAAGGCGCCGCTGGTGCATGTGAAGGAACCTCCCAAAAAGGAAACGGGCCTGCGGGACGCAAAATGCAAAACGTAAAAAAAGGCTGCCGCCGGAAAAACCGGGGCAGCTTTTTCATCTGTATTCCTATGGCGTTTTACGCGGTGCGTTTGCCGCGGCGCGTACCCGGCGCGGTAAATTTATACTGCGCAATCATGCCTGCAATGGCAAAGACCGCGACGGGAAGGATCAGCATCCATGTTTCCGCCTGGTTGAAAACGCTGACGGAGGTAAGCACCTGCTTATAGTTCCCAAGCGTTACGGCGCCGAGTACGTTCGCATTGAAGAACAAACCGATGATGATGCCTACCGTGCTGATAATGGTGTATCCGCCGTAAATGGCGGAAAAAATAATCACAAAATGCCTGCGGGAGGCGAGCGTAATCGCCCCGAGGACGACGAACAGGCCGAGGCCGATGAAAAACAGGGTCAACGGCTCCATTCCGGCAAAGGTGGAGGGAAACGCCTGCTTCAGCAGGTCGAAGACCATCAGGCCGACCATGCCGCCCACCACGAAAATAGCAAATTTTACAAAGAAAAACGCGAGGAGCGCAAAAACGATTCCGATAATCAGGCTCACAAGCCACAGCCAGTTTGCAACTGCGGGAACATAGGTGCCAAGATACGTATACGAATAATATGCGCCCATGAAAAACGCATACAGGAATAAAATTACCTTGAGGTATTTATATCCCCAAAAACAGTACAGGATTCCCAGCACGAGCATAACGAGCAATATAATAATGGGAATGATTCCGGCCATAGACAGCATACTCCTTTGCAGGATTTTCTTATTCATTATTATAGACACAGAAAACCGTAAATGCAAACCGGCGGCCTAAAAGTAATAAAAATTTAAGGAGGATATACGCCGTTTCAACAATAAAAAGCAATTAAAAAAAATAATACGATAGAAAAAACTTTAGAAAAAAAAAAGGTTGTGCTATAATACAATTTGGTAAACAAACGCGGGGAACCCGCGTGAAGCAGGACATCCGGGGGGTAAAACATGAGCCTGACATTTACGGGCGGAATTCATCCGCTTCATCACCTATATGAAGGAAAAAAACTGACGGAAAAGTGCGCGATCGAAGAAATGCCCGCGGGGCATATTGTTAAGATTCCGCTTTCACAACATATTGGCGCACCCGCGAAACCCATTGTAAAGACGGGGGACCGCGTGCTGATGGGCCAGAAGATCGCCGAGGCGCAGGGCTTTGTCAGCGTGCCGGTGCACGCAAGCGTGTCGGGCGTTGTCACGGCGATTACGGAAATCCCGGGTATAAGCGGGCATCCGGTGCAGGCCATTGTCATTGAAAACGACGGCAAGGACGAAACGGCGTTTACCGTGCCGGAAAATTTCGAGGGCCTGTCCCGGGAACAACTGGTTGAATGCATCCGGGACGCGGGCAACGTCGGCATGGGCGGCGCGACCTTCCCGACCCATGTGAAGCTTTCCCCGCCGGAAGGGAAGAACATTAACCTGCTTCTCTTGAACGGCGCGGAGTGCGAGCCTTTCCTTACGGCGGACTACCGGCTGATGGTCGAATGCCCGAAGCGCGTGCTGGCAGGGGTCAAAATCCTGATGCGTACGCTGGACGTGAAAAAGGCGATTATCGGCATTGAAGACAACAAACCGGAAGCCATTGAAAAAATGTCGGCGGTTGTCGACACGCACGCGATCCGCGTAGTGCCCGTGCAGACAAAATATCCGCAGGGCTCTGAAAAGCAGCTGATTAACGCGATTACGGGCCGCGTGGTTCCTGCGGGCGGCCTGCCGATGGACGCGGGCGTGGTGGTTGTCAATATTGCGTCCGCAAAGGCCATTGCGGATGCGTTTTGTGCGGGCGAACCGCTGATCCGCCGGGTCGTTACGGTTTCCGGCGCGGTGAAAGAACCCAAAAACCTGCTCGTACGCATTGGCGTAAGCGCGCAGGAGGTGCTCGATTATGTGGGCGGCTTCTCTTCCGAGCCTTTGAAAATCGTATCCGGAGGACCGATGATGGGCCTGCCCCTGCCGACGCTCGACTGCGTCGTCACCAAGGGGTTTTCCGGGCTGCTTGTGCTGGATAAGGAATATACCAAAAAGCAAAAAGAAACCAATTGTATCAAATGCGGCAAGTGCGCGGAGGTATGCCCGATGCGCCTGCTGCCCATGATGATTTCGGCGTCTGCGCTGTATGAGGATTTTGACCGCGCGGAGGCAAACCATGCGATGGACTGCATGAGCTGCGGCTGCTGCAGCTATGTGTGCCCTGCCAAAAAGCCGATTGCCCAGAACATCAAATTCGCAAAGGACATGATCGCTGCCAGAAGGGCGGCCGAACGGGCGAAGCAGGCCGCCATGGAAGCGGAGCGGAAAAAGGAAGAAGCGCCGGAGGAAAAGGCGGAATAAGCCCGATGTGGTGATTTTTTTGATGCCTTTTCAATCGAAAAGGCCTTCATAAATAAACTGATTTATCAATATTTTTTTGAAAGGAAAGGCTATGCAACAAGAGTTGATTTTGTCCGGGTCGCCGCACATCAAATCGCAGCAGAGCACTACGCGCATTATGCTCGATGTTATCATCGCACTCATTCCCGCGTGTATTGCCGCCGTGTATTTTTTTGGAACCGGCTGCCTCTGGACGATCGCGCTGTGCATTGGAAGTGCGGTTGGCTGTGAGGCCGCGGTGCAGTTCTTTACCAAAAAAGAAGTTACGATCAGCGATTTATCCGCTGTTGTAACGGGCCTGCTGCTTGCGCTGAACCTGCCGTCCACCGCGCCGTGGTACCTGGCGGTATGCGGCAGCGCATTCGCGATCATTATTGTAAAACAATGCTTTGGAGGGCTTGGCCACAACTTTATGAACCCCGCGCTTGCGGCGCGGTGCTTCCTGCTGATTTCGTGGCCGGTTGCCATGACGACCTTCATTGCCCCGCACGCCGGGGTGGATGCGGTGGCGTCGGCGACGCCGCTCGGCATTTTGAAGGAAGGCGGGGACGCCATTCCGGGGCTGTGGGATATGTTCATCGGCAACATCGGCGGCAGCATGGGCGAAACAAGCGTGCTTGCGCTGCTGATCGGCGGGGCCTACCTGATGATCCGCCGGGTGATTTCATGGCGCATCCCGTGTGCCTACCTCGGCACGGTTGCCCTGATTACGCTTCTTACGGGCCAGCCGGGAATGATTCTCTTCGAGCTTTTCGCGGGCGGCCTGATGCTCGGCGCATTTTTCATGGCGACGGATTATGTTTCCTCGCCGTCCTCGCCGAAGGCCCAGCTTGTGTTCGGCATCGGATGCGGCGCGATCACCATGATTGTGCGGCTGTGGGGCGGATATCCGGAAGGCGTGTCCTTCTCGATCCTGTTTATGAACCTTTTGACGCCGCTCCTTGACAAGGTGCTTCGTCCAAAGGTATTTGGGGAGGTGAAGAAGGTCAATGAATAAGGCAAACAGCGGCAGCATTCCCAACCTCGTGCTTCGCCTCGTGATTATTACCGTGTGCGCGGGCCTCATCCTTGGCCTTGTGTACGCCGTCACCAAGGGGCCGATTGAAGAGCAAAACATTAAAAAAGCAACGGAAGCGCGCCAGGCGGTGCTTCCCGACGCGCAGGATTTTAAGCAGGTCGCGCTCGACGGCATCGATTACGACCATGAAAAATTCTCGGATATTAAAGAGGTATACGAGGGAACGGCGGACGGCGGAACCGTTGGCTATACGTATTCCATCGTTACCAAGGGATATAAGGCGGGGCTTACGCTTACCATCGGCATTGCTGCGGATGGCAAGGTAACGGGCGTAGAGATTACCGCGCATGATGAAACTCCCGGTCTTGGCGCGAACGCCACGAACCCGGAGTGGCTCGAACAGTTTAAAGAAACAGACGGCCCGCTGGTGGTGGCAAAATCCCCCACCGGCGCGGTAAACGAGGTACAGGCCCTGACGGGCGCGACGATTACGAGCAGGGGCGTTACGAACGCGGTCAACCTTGCGCGTGAATTCGGCGAGCAATACCTCGGGAAGGGAGCGTGACGGGAATGGATAAGCAGATGATGAAGGGCGTATTTTTAAATGGCGTCTTCAATGAAAACCCAACGTTCCGGTTGGTGCTCGGTATGTGCCCGACCATTGCGGTCACAACCTCCGTCACCAACGCGCTCGGTATGGGCGCGGCGGTTATTTTTGTCCTGACATGCTCGAACATGCTGATTTCCCTGCTGCGGAATTTTATTCCCGACAAGGTAAGGATTCCCTGCTATGTTGTGGTAATCGCAATGTTCGTAACGGTGGTGCAGATGGTTTTGCAGGCGTTCATCCCGTCGCTTTATGAATCGCTGGGATTGTTTATTCCGCTGATCGTGGTAAACTGCATTATCCTGGCGCGCGCGGAATCGTTTGCCGCCAAGAATACGGTGATTCCATCCATGATGGACGGAATCGGCATTGGCGTCGGTTTTACCGTGGCGCTTACGATGATCGCGGCGGTGCGCGAACTGATCGGCAACGGTTCGCTGTTCGGAATTTCCGTGTTCGGTGCGGATTACCCCCCGGCGCTGATGTTCATCCTTGCGCCGGGCGGCTTCCTCGTTTTGGGACTGCTGCTTGCGCTCATCAATAAAATCGTGCTCCAGCGCGAGAAAACAAAATCAAAAGCGCCGAAGGAAGAACCGGCACAGGCAAAGGAGGTGCGTGAATAATGGATACCTTTATTCGTATTCTAACCATCCTCTTAAGCTCGATCCTGGTCAACAACTTTGTGCTTTCGCGCTTTCTCGGCATCTGCCCCTTCCTCGGGGTTTCCAAAAAGGTGGAAACGGCAGTGGGCATGGGCATGGCCGTTACGTTCGTTATGGCGATGGCGTCGCTCATCACGTGGCTCGTGCAATACTATATCCTGGTGCCGCTGGGCGTGGAATATATGCAGACAATCGCCTTTATCCTGGTGATTGCGGCGCTCGTGCAGCTCGTTGAAATGGTGCTGCAAAAGACCAGCCCCGGCCTGTACCAAAGCCTCGGGGTCTACCTGCCGCTGATTACCACCAACTGCGCGGTTCTCGGCGTCGCGATCCTTAACATTACGGAGCAGTATAACCTTGTGGAATCACTGGTGAACGGCGTGGGCGGCGCGCTCGGCTTTACGCTTGCCATCGTGCTTTTTGCAGGCATCCGCGAACGCCTCGAGCTTTCCGCGATTCCAAAGCCTTTCCAGGGATTCCCGATCGCGCTTATAACGGCGTCGCTGATGAGTGTGGCGTTTATGGGTTTCTCCGGCTTAGTGTAGGAGCACACAGTGCGGCGATCTTCCGCGCCGTCTGCATGTCCGCAGACCTCGATGAACGTCTATGTTCTATCTCGTCCTGCGAACCTTTGCCGGCGCGGTATCTCATCCACCCTGAGCGCTCCGGGAGCATAGGCAGCGCAGGCGTGCCGCAAGGTTGTCTCGTCCATGCACGCTAAAGCATAGCGGAAAAGATTTCACCCGCCCTGAGCGCTCCGGAAGCATAGGCAGCGCAGGCGTGCCGCGGGGCTGTCTCGTCCATGCACGCTAAAGCATAGTGGAAAGAGTATCCAATCCGTCCTGCGCTCCGGGAGCATGGATGGAATCCCTGCCGGATTTAAGGCGGGACTTAAACGGGTCTTAGAGCGGAACCTTGTCAGCGCATGCAGATATCGGCTATTTTGACGGCTTGCATCGACTTCCCTCGTCGGCGTATGTCTCAATACGCCTGTCTCGGGTCGCTCGTTGCGCCGCCAAACTATCTCGATCCTGCATACGCTTTTGTGCAGGGGCTTAACGGCTCTAATAAATAACTAAAAGGAAAATCAATCATGTTTGAACCGATTATCTGGTCCATCATCGTGCTCGGGGGTCTCGGCGCGGTGTTCGGAATCATGCTGGGCGTAGCGTCCAAAAAATTTGCGGTAAAGAAAGACGAACGCGTGGTTGCGGTGCGGGAGAACCTGCCCGGGGCCAACTGCGGCGGCTGCGGGTATCCGGGCTGCGACGGCCTTGCGGACGCCCTTGTGGCTGGGAAAGCGGAGGTTTCGGCCTGCGCCGTGCTTTCACAGGACGATGCGAAAAAGATCGGCGAGGTACTGGGAATCTCCGTAGGAGAGCTTGTGCCCAAGGTCGCGCGCATCATGTGCCTCGGAAGCGAAGGACACTGCAAAAACAAATTCGAATACGACGGCGCGCTCGACTGCCGCGCGGCTTACGCCATTGCGGGAGGCTTCAAGGCGTGCAAATTCGCCTGTCTTGGGCTTGGCACCTGCGCGAAGGTATGCAAGTTTGACGCGATTACCATGGGCCCGGACGGGATCGCCTTTATCGATGAAGATAAGTGCACGGGCTGCGGACGGTGTGTAGAACAATGCCCGCAAAGCTCGATTGCGGTGCTGCCCAAAAACGTGGACGTTTACGTAGGCTGCACCAATACGGGCCGCGGCCGCGAGGTCATGGAAAATTGCAGCGCGGGCTGCATTGGCTGCGGAAAGTGCGCGAATCTGTGCCCGTTCGGCGCGATTACGATGGAAAATAACCTTCCGGTGATAAATCCGGATAAGTGCAGGAGTTGCTGGCTGTGCGTGGAGCAATGTCCGCGCAAGTGTATCCTGACCACAAAATCGGACCTTAGAGCGGCGATTAACCGGCAAAAATGCGTGGGCTGCACCCTGTGCGCCAAGGCATGCCCGTTTGGCGCCATAGAAGGCGAACTCAAAATGACGCATACGGTTACGGATATTTGCCGTGGCTGCGGCCTGTGCGAGGAAGCGTGCAAGCTCGGAGCCATCACAATGGTACCGAAGTCATGATCCTCGCCTCCGCCTCGCCCCGCCGAAGGGAACTGCTGGCGCTGATTACGCCGGAATTTCGCGTGGTGGCGTCCGGTGCGGACGAAACATGCGAGATTGAAGACCCGCGTGAAATGGTGCGATTTCTCGCGGAAAAGAAAGCGCATAGTGTCGCGCGGGATTACCCGGATGAAACGGTGATCGGCGCGGATACGGTCGTGGAAGCTGGCGGCGAGGTTTTTGGGAAGCCGGCTGGCCCGGACGACGCGCGCCGTATGCTTGCGTCGCTTTCGGGAAGGGCGCATTTCGTGCATACGGGCGTATGCGTCGTACGCGAAGGCAGGAGCATTTCAAAAACATTCACCACCAAGGTGTTTTTCCGGCCGCTGGGCCAAGGAGAAACGGAGGCTTACCTGGCGGAAGAAAACGTGATGGATAAGGCGGGCGCGTATGCCATCCAGGGACCGGCCGCAAAATTCGTAACAGGTATCGAGGGTTGCTTTTTCAACGTGGTGGGCCTTCCGGTTTCAGGCCTTTATGGCATGCTTGGAGAGCTCGGCGCAATCTGATTCAATAAAGGGAAAGAGGATATCCGGGGCATCGGCTCCGGGTATTTTTTTGTGTTTTCGTTAAAAAACGTGTTATTCTGTGAATGCAAACCATCTACAGGAGGATTGAACATGAATATTTACGGTTATGCGAGGGTATCGACACGGGAGCAAAACGAAGACAGGCAGATGATTTCGCTTATGCAGTTTCCGGTAGAGCGAGAAAATATTTTTCTCGATAAGCTGAGCGGGAAGGATTTTAACCGTCCGCAGTACCGCAGGATGCTGCGCCGGCTGAGGCGGGAAGACCTTTTGGTCATCCATTCTATTGACCGGCTGGGGCGCAACTACGAAGAAATTATTGCCCAGTGGCGGATTATTACAAAGGAAAAGGGCGCGCAGGTTGTGGTGCAGGATATGCCGCTGCTTGATACGCGGCAGGGGCGGGACCTCACGGGGACCCTGATCGCGGATATCGTGCTCCAGCTTCTTTCCTACGTCGCGCAGCAGGAACGGGAAAACATCCGCCAGCGCCAGGCGGAAGGAATTGCCGCCGCAAAGCTGCGCGGAGTCCGTTTCGGACGGCCCGTAAAGCCCATCCCGGCGGAATTCCCCGACGTATATTTGTTGTGGAAGAAAAAGCATATCAGCGGCCGTGAGGCCGCGCGCAGGCTCAAGGTGACGCATGCCACGTTTTTCAAATGGGCGGGGGAAGTGGCCAACCGGTAATCCCCGGAACGCCTCCGGCCGTGCGCGTCAGCTTCATGCGGCGGCCAGCGGGTTCTATCCTTTCACAAAATATGTACGGTAATAGTCGAGGACGGCTTCCGGCGTATCGACGGAGAGATCGAATTCCCGTTCGGTCTGCCCGTTGCCGATAAAATAAATTTTCCTGCATATGGACAGTTGTTCGTATATGTTTCCGGAAATAATGCAGGAAGGAATTAAAGCCCTGCTGAGTTCGGAAATTTTTTTCAGGACAGCGGAGGCAGACGGATGGTCCAGTGTTTTTGTGGGATTGATTAAGAGCAGGACCGAAGGATTGACCATCAACTGGCGGCAGATACTGATTTCCTTGCGCATGACGCGGTCAAGGCTTGAAATATCATATTTACGCATTTTTTTTAATTCGGTTCCAAAAAATGGAAGGATAACCTCGGAGTAAATCGTCCGTATCCTTTGACGATAAATCAGGCCGAGGGGGGAATTGTATTCTTTTTGAGCGAGCAGTATGATGTTTTCAAAAAGAGAGAGATTGTCGAAAATGACGTCGCCTTCAGGAACAATGCCGATCCGTTTGGGATCGAATCCGCACGCGCCATTCAGCCGGATGGAGCCGGAATATCCGCTGCGCTGGCGCAGCAGCTTTACAATATGCCGGTTAATGATTTCATCGCGGCTCAGTATTCCTGTTACCTGGTTCCGGAAAACCGAAAACGACAATCCAAAAAGCGTACTTTCATCTGCAACACTGCAGAATTCAAAAACTTTTTCCAACGGCTCCTGCGGGCTTGGCGCCGCAAAGGGCATCGGGTCCGGCTCGCGGCCCACCATGAGGGTGCCAAGCAGGCCTTCGTCGCAGGGGGTGTGGCACACGCTTGCGATGCTCCCTTCGCGGAGGACAAAGATACGGCTGCACAATTCAGCGAGCGGGCGGGGCATATAATCTGAAATAATCAGGGAAATTCCTTTTTCGTTGATACGGTGCAGGAGCGCGGATATCTCGCCTAACTGTTCTTCCCCGAATTCCGATAAAATGCTCTCGATAATAATGATGCGTGCATTTTCCGCCACTGCCTTGGCGATCAGCACCTCCAACTGCTGGAGGCTTGAAAGCTGGTTGGCCGCCTCGTCCCCGGACAGGCCAATTTCAAGGGACGAAAGAAGCTTGCGCGCCTTGTGCCTTAAAAACCCCTCGCGGATAACGGGGCCGGGATTGCGGCCGTTTGTAAGGAAAATATTGTCGGCAACGCTCATCTCCGAAAACAATACCTCGAGCCGGTCAATACAAAAAACCCCGTGGCTCTGCGCATCGTGGTAATTCCTGAAGCTGACGGGCTTTTCGTTCAGGTAGATACGCCCCCGCGCAAGAGGCCGTATCCCGCAGAGTGTTTTAATCAGCGCGGATTTGCCGGAGCCATTCAGGCCGAGCAGGCCGACCGTTTCGCCGTCCCGCACGTTCAGCCATGCGTTATTAAGCGCAGGAAAATAATTATTTGCGGTTGTGATGTTTTCGGCGCGTAATATTTCTTTAATCATGGTACGGCCTCCCGTTCCTGCACGTCAGAGGGTGTGCAGAGCAGCGGCAGGGTAACCTCGACCTCGGTTCCAATGTTGAGCGTGCTCGCTACCGTCAGCCCATACTGGGCTCCGAACTGGAGCTGTATGCGCTGGTGGATGTTGGTGAGCCCAATTCCCGTTCCCGTAGAGGATGATTGGTGGCCGCCGCTGAGTATTTCGCCGGACGAAAGCCGCTCGTTCAGGTTGGCAAGCCTGTTTTTGGGGATGCCGCAGCCATTGTCGCTTACACGGATCACGAGCCGCGACTCGGTGGTGTAGATGTCGAGGCCAATCCGTCCGCCGGAAGGAATTAACTCAAGGCCGTGGAAAATCGAGTTTTCCACAAGGGGCTGGATCGTTAAATTGGGAAGCTGGTACTGAAGCAGCGAAAAATCGTTGGATGGATAATTCAGTTCAAATTTGAATTTCCCTGGGAAGCGGAATTCCTGGATCAGCATATAATTGCGAACGTTGTCGATCTCATCGGCAAGGGTGGCAAGGGTGCCGGGCCCCTGTATGCTGTTCCGAAACAGGTTTGAAATTGCTTCCGTGATATCCGCGATTTCCGCGATCCCGTTCTTCTCCGCGCATCCGCGGATCGACTCCAGGGTGTTGAACAGGAAATGAGGATTGATCTGGCTTTGTAAGGCGCTTAATTCGGCTTCCGTGCGGAGATATTGAAGTGTCAGTTCGCGGTTGGCAAAGGTTTGCTGGTATTCGAAAATTTCTTCCAGCATGACCTCAAGCGGAACGGAAGTTATGCGGTCATTTTCCTTGCGGTTCGGGGATATGTTCCCGTAAAGCGTGCGCAGCCTGAATTCGAGATGCATGATTGGTTTGTAAACGCTGCGGTAAAAAAACAGGACAAAAACGGCGAGGAAAATAATCGAAAGGACAAACCACAGGATATACGGGAGGGTGTCGAAGGGGAGAGGGGCGAAAGTCACGCTCGGGAAAAGGATTACGAAGGCGAGGATTGCGGAAAAAATACAGAATACGATTGCCAGCTTGCGGGAAAATATGTTTTTATGGCTGTCTGTTGTTTTCATAGTCTTCTCCTGCGTGCGGCTTAAATACCGAGGCTTCCATATCGTTTGCGGTATTCCGCGGGTGACAGGCCGACGTATCGCTTGAAAGTTTTTGAAAAATACCGGACGTTGGGAAGCCCGACGCTTTCTGCAATTTCCGAAATGCTGTAATGCACCGTTTTCAGTTTTTCCTTTGCTTTTTCGATCCGGTATTCGTTTAAATAGTCCACGAAATTAAGGCCTGTGTCGCGCTTAAAACAAATGCTGAAATAAACCGGGTTAAGATAGACCTGCTCTGCAATGTCCTTAAGTAATATTTTATCGGCGTAATGGTTTGCAATGTATTTTTTCGCGATTATGACTGCGACGTTCTCGGAGGAATCTTCAATATCGTAATACTTTTGCAGCTGCCCGGTGATGAACTCAATAAAGCATTTCCTGAAACGCCGCAGGCCGGAACAATTGTCGAGCAGGTTTTCCAGGCCCCCGGCCGCTTTCGCGCGCTCGTCTTCTTCGGCCAGGCGCATGGAAATAAGGGCATTCTGGAAGCAAGCAAGAATACCGCGGCACAATTCCCAAAAGAAAAGAGCGTTTTTGATATCGAGCAATTCAGCCTGGGTAAAGAAGGTCTGGCATTGCTGCTCGAGCGCCTTAAGGTCGAAGCATTCGATGTTTTTTTTCATCAGCCGCTGCTCGGTGATTGTAAAGACCTCGGAAGGATCGGGAAAGGAAGCGTACACTGGGTGCAGGATATGGTTGCATCCGCAGACGATGCGCTGGCGAACTGCGTTTTCGGCCCCATTTGCCGATTCGGCAAGCCCGCATGGCCCGCTCACCTCGTCTCCAAAACCGAATGAAACATCAATGGCCTCAAATTTTGCAGCGTATTTATGCAGGGAAGAAAACGCCCCGGAAACCGCATTGTTAAGGGCGTCCCTGTTTTCAGGAGCGTAATTCAGCAGGAAATAAATGCGCATTGTTTTCCCCGTATACAGCACAGTATGGCAAAAAGGAGCGGCGGCCTCGCTGATATCCGATACGATCTTCTCCTTCAGGGAGTCAACGAAGTAATCCCCTGCGCCGCTGTCCGTCCCGGAATCCACGTCGATCTTGCAGACGGCTACCCGGAACATCCCCTCTTTAAAGGCCAGCATAAAGTCACGGTTGATATCCCCGAGCGGACGGTCGAGGAGGCCCGGGTTTTCCACCAGCGTTTCCATAAATTCGCTTTGCAGGCGGCTCTGGCTGAAGGTGAGCAGGGAATTCTGCCGTTCCAGGAATTTGGCACGCTTGGAGTTTTCGCTGATTTGGGCGGCCAGCCCCTTGATCGCCGTATTGAGCTCGCTTTTTTTGATGGGCTTGAGCAGATATTCTTTCACGCCGTAGCGAATGGCATTGCGGGCGTATTCAAATTGCCTGAAGCCGCTGATGATAATAAACTGCATCTGCATGTTCTTCTGGCGGCAGCGGCGGATCAGCTCGAGGCCGTCGAAACCGGGGATGCGGATATCGGTAATTACGATATCCGGGCACACGCTGTCGATGAGCTCCTCGGCGGAAATCCCGTCCGTGGCAACACCCGCAAGCGTTACCCCGAGCGAATCCCATTCGATGAGGGATTTCAGCATTTCAATAATATAGATTTCATCATCCACAATTACAATCTTCATACCGATACCTTTCCAATGTTAAATTAAAATATGTCAAATTTTTGGGGCCTATTCACATGGCGCCTGTCAAACTTCATCTTGCCCGCGGAACAAAGGTGCGCCCACAATTGCGCTTATATTGAAATACGCTGATCTCAATCGTTTGCCGTTCTTTTAGAATTCTTTGAATAAGTCGCGTAATCAAAATAAAGAAAGACATGGAATTTCCGTAAATCATCTGTGATATTATTTCATCTTATTTTATCACATACGGGTCATATTTCGTCATTTTTTTTACAGGACATTAAAATTGTGCACAAATAATAAATATTGCCGTATTGAATGCAGCAGGAAAAATCAATATGATAAAAGCATCATCAGGGTGGCCACCCACCGATCAATCATTGAGTTGAAAAAAATAAAAGACAGACGAACGACCGGGTTACTCCATCATTGTATCAAAAAAGGGGGAATTTATATATGAGGGCGCTTTGCTATACCTGTCCGGGAACGCATCTGTACAACCTGAAACAACCGGAAACCATTTATCCCGACGATGTACTTGTACGCATTGCCTATGCGGGAATTTGCGGGTCCGACATCAACATTATGAACGGGCACGAGGATGATTTTCTCAAAATTAAAAAAGGGGATTGCTATATCCTCGGGCACGAGGCCGCAGGCTACGTTGCGGAGCTGGGGCCGAAAGCGACGGCTAAAGGACTCAAAAAAGGAGATAAGGTCGCTCTTTATTATAACCAGCATTGCGGGAAGTGCTATTACTGCCGTAACGGACAAGAGCAGTTCTGTTCCAACATGCAGTCCCGCGGAGGTTTTTTTGCAGACTACGCGGTGGTAAACGAACAGCAGGTATTCAAACTCCCGGATGATACGGATATGCGCGAGGCGGCTTTGATCGAGCCCATATCCGTCGTACAGCGCGGGATAGACCTCCTTGGGCTGCGCCCGGGGATGAAGGTTGCCGTCACGGGCGGCGGCGGAATCGGCATGCTGTTCGTTCAGTTGCTGCGCCTTGCGGGGGCGGCACGGCTGACGGTAATCGAGCCGGTTGAAGAAAAGCGCGAAATGGCCCTTAAAATGGGAGCGGACTATGTGATCGACCCCAAGAAAGAAGACGTTTTGGCGCGCAGCCTGGAAATCACGGACGGCATGGGCTTCGATGTGGTTGTGGAGTCGTCGGGAGTAGTGCCGGTCATACAGACAGCCTACGAGATTCTCGGCAGGGGCGGCACGCTCGAGCTGTTCGCGTGTTATGGGAAACAGGCCGCCTATTCCCTCGATCTCGCGTCGTTCTTTACCAAAGAGGTGAAGATTGTCGGAGTATTCCAATCGCCCTACATGTATCCGAGGGCGCTTGAACTATTCCAAAGGATCGACAAAAAACCGTTTATCAGGCATATCTTTAAACCGGAGGATTGGGAAAAGGCACTGGAAGTGCGGAAAACGGGCGTGCCGCAAAAGGTAATGTTCGATTTTACCGACGGCGGCAAGGCCTAAGAGGAAGTTTAACCCTTAGGGAATGTAAAAAATGAATTTGAAAATTGCCTTTGGCAGTAAGAACAAATAAACAAGGAGGAACAAGAAATGAAGAAGAGGATTGCATTATTGTTGGCTTGCCTGTTGGTCATCGCGGCATTGGCGGCATGCTCGGCACCGGCGGAGAACGGGAGCGCAAACGCTGCGGAAACTCCGGCGGAGAATTCACAAGCGCAGGGCGACGCGGCAAAAAGCGACGCCGGACAAAGCGCGGGAGCCGACAAAAAGGAAATCACCATCGGCCTTACGTCTAAGGACCTGACGATTCCCGCCTACACCTCGATCACCAACATCCTACAGGGAATATGTGATGAAAACGGCGTACAGCTGACGCTGGTTTCCGCATCCAACGATCCTTCCAAGATGGCGTCCCAGATCGAGAACTTTGTCCAGAACAAGGTTGACGCCATCATCATCTGCGAGGCGGTCGATCCCTCCGCGGCGAGCAGCTCCGTGAAGGAAGCGGTCGCAGCGGGCGTCCCGGTTATCGGCTACGGCGTAGAGGTTGAAGGAAACACAACAGCGCTTGTCTGCCCGAATTACGATATCGGATATGCGAGCGGCGAAATGTGCGCGGACTGGATCAAGGAAAATTATGACAGCAAGGGCAAGATCGGGATTGTCACAGGCCCGCTCGTCGCACAGTCGGCAATCGACAGGTATAACGGAGCAAAGGATGCAATCGGCAAGATGGTTCCCGACGTGGAAATCGTTGCGGAACAGCCGGCAGAGAATATAGAACAGGGCATGAAGGTCGTAGAGAATATGATCCAGGCGACCCCGGACCTTGTGGCAGTTATCTCCACCACCGGCGGCGGAGCGATGGGCGGCAGCGAAGCGCTGATCGCGGCAGGGAAAAATGACGGCAAGATCGGCGTGTTCGGTGTCGACACGACGACCGACATCCTGTCGGCAGTCAAGGACCAAAGCAATCCGCTTTTGGCGACGGTATGCGTGGGCAGCGATTCATATATGGCGAATAAGCTGTACGAGCTTTCCATGATGATCGTGAACGGCGATCCGCTCGAAGACGTTTACCTTTCCGAACTGGAAAAGCTTGACGCATCGAATATCGACGATTTCATCACAAGGGAGAACATCGCGCTTTAAGCCCCGCAGCAGCGGAGTGAGGCGGAAAATGGCGGGCGGGAGCACTTGGAGCCCGTCCGCCATAAATTCAAGGTAAAGGGGGAAAAATCGTGGGAGAGCAGGTAATTCTGGAATTTAAAAACATTACCAAAAGATATCCGGGGACGGTTGCGCTGGATGACGTCACGATCGATTTCAGGCAGGGGGAGGTCCATGCGCTGGTCGGCGAAAACGGCGCGGGAAAATCGACCCTGATTAAAACCTGCAGCGGGGCGGTCACCCCCACGAGCGGCGAGATCATCATAGACGGGAAACGGTTTGACAAGCTTTCGCCCGCGCTGTCGCAGGAAAACGGCATTGCGGTTATCTATCAGGAATTCAATCTGGTAAACGAGCTCAGCGTAGCGGAAAACGTATTCCTAGGATGCCCGATCCGCAAAGGGGTTGTTCCGGACATGAAGCGCATGGAGCAGGAAACCACAAAAATACTCAAGCGGTTCCATATGACGATGGACCCGAGGTCGCTGGTGGAAAACCTGAGCATCGGGTACCAGCAGATGGTGGAAATCACAAAGGCTATTTCCAAGAACGCAAAGATACTGGTTATGGACGAACCGACCGCGCCGCTTACAACGGCGGAGGTGGATATCCTGATGGGGATCATCGCCCAGCTGAAGGCGGAAGGCGTTACGATCGTATATATCTCGCACCGCCTGGAGGAAATATTCAGCATATCCGACCGGGTGTCCGTTCTGCGCGACGGGCAGCTGATTAAAACAATGAATACGGCGGAGACCAACCGGGAAGAACTTATCAAGCTGATGGTGGGCCGCGAACTCAAGGAGACCTTTCCCAAGCGGAAGGAAAATATTTATGGAGAGATCGTGCTGGAGGCAAAACACCTGACGGGAAATGGGGTGAAGGATATATCCTTCCATGTGCGCAAAGGCGAGATACTTGCCTTCGCGGGGATCATGGGCGCGGGCCGTACGGAGCTGGCGCAGATGATCTTCGGCATGGCGCGTCCGGAGTCGGGGGAAATCATTTTTAAAGGGGAAAAAGTACAGCCGAGGTCCCCGGCGCAGGCGGTGGATCACGGGATTGCGCTGGTGCCTGAGGACAGGAAGCAGCAGGGCGCCATCCTCGAGTTGTCCGTACAGGACAATATCACCCTGGCACAACTGCGCAGGCTTTCCAAATTAACGGTCATCGATAAACAAAAGGAAAAGAGCGTAGCGCACGAATTCAGGGAAAGCCTGAGAATCAAGACGCCGACCATGACACAGGAGGTCAACAGCCTTTCGGGGGGCAACCAGCAGAAGGTCGTACTGGCAAAATGGCTGGCGACCGAGCCCGACCTTATCATCCTGGACGAACCAACCCGCGGAATCGACGTGGGTGCAAAACATGAAATCTATATGATAATGAACGAATTGGTGGAAAACGGCAAGGCGATTATCATGATTACGTCAGAAATGGAAGAACTGATCGGCATGGCCGACCGCATGATCGTGCTGTGCGAAGGCAATATGACGGCGGAACTGACGCATGAGGATTTCGACAAGGAAAAAATTCTGCATTATGCATCGAAAACGGGGGGGAATTGATTATGAAAAACATTTCGATCGGGACAATCGCAAAAAAATACGGCGTTTTCATTGTCTTTATTATTGAGATTGTGATCTTTACATGCCTGTCGCCGACATTTTTCGATTTTTCAAACTTTACGAATATCCTGCGGCAGGTCTCCATGATCGCGATTGCGGGCGTAGGCCAGACGCTTGTACTGCTCACGGGAGGGATCGACCTGTCCATCGGCTCGCAGATCACCTTTGGAAACGTGCTTTGCGCATATATGATGGCGAAAATGGGCCTGGACCCCATACTTGCCTGCACGGTCGTGATCGTGCTCACGATTCTGATCGGCTATCTCAACGGAGCGATTATCACCAAAACGAATATGCCGCCGATGATCGCCACGATTGCCATGATGAGCATCCTGCGGGGCATTGCCTATATGATCTCGAACGGACAATCGATCATAGGCTTCCCGGAAAGCTTCCGGGGCCTCGGGCAGGGCTTTGTCGGGGGAGTCATCCCGGTTCCGGTCATTATCATGGTGGGCTGCCTGATTGTGGGATGGTTTATTCTCACTAAAACCTATTTTGGGCGATACTTCTTTGCAATCGGCGGAAACGAGACGGCCGCCGAGCTTTCAGGCATTGAGGTCAACCGCATGAAGCGCCTGGCCTATTCGATCTGCGGACTGTTCGTAGGCATTGCCGGAATCATCATGCTTTCGCGTCTCAATTCCGGTTCGCCGCTGACCGGAAAGGATTTTGAATTCGATGTACTGACCGCCGTAGTGCTTGGCGGGGTCAGCATTTCGGGCGGACGTGCAAAGATATCCAGTGTGATTATCGGCGTGCTCATCATTGGCGTACTGACGAACGGATTCGTGCTCCTCAATGTGGGCGAGTATCCGCAGTTGGTGGTAAAGGGCGTCGTATTGCTGCTGGCAGTAGGGTTCGACTGCCTTTCGAGGAACAGGGAAACCCAGAAAATCGCTTAGCGAGTATTCGCGGAAAAATTAAAACAGGAGGAAAAAATGGATTACAAGAAATTCAAAGTGGCGTTTGTGGGCGCCGGCAGTGTGGAATATGCGGAAAAGCTGGTTTACGATATTTTATCAGTGCCTGAATTCCAGCAGATAGACGTCGCGTTTACCGACATCGACGAAGAGAAACTGGAACGCTCGACGGCGCTCTGCCAGAGGGATATCGATGAAAACGGCCTGTCCATCAAAATACAGGCCACCACCGACCGTGCCGAGGCAATCAAGGACGCGAAATATGTCTTCAATATGGCGAAGGTCGGCGGACTCAAGGGATGGGAATGCGACCTGATGATTCCCCTCTCCTATGGTCTCGACCAGTGCGTGGGCGATACCCTGTGCGCGGGCGGCATCATGTATGGGCAGCGCATGATCCCACTTGTGCTCGATATATGCAGGGATATGAAGCAATACGCGCGGGACGACGCGATGTTCTTCAATGTCGCCAATCCCCTGACCATGACCACGTGGGCAGCGGCCAAGTACGGAAAGGTTCCGGCAATCGGCATGTGCCACGGCGTGGGAATCGGCCACAGGCAGTTTGCAAGCGTATACCATATGCCGGTGGAAGATATTTACATTACCTGCCTTGGAGTAAACCACATGGGCTTCTATACCGACGTGTGGACGACAGACCGGGAAACCGGAAGGCATAAGGACCTGATCCCGGGGCTTGCGGACGCCTATGCCGCGCATCCCAAATACAGCGAAATGGAAAAGGCGCGCCGTGATATGCTTGACTGGTTCGGGGCGTACAACACCGAACAGAACGGCCATACTACGGACCTGGTGCCGTGGTACCGGACCAACCCGAAGCTCCTTGCCGACTGGGTCAGCTATGTACACTGCTTTGCGGGCGAAACGAACGGCTATTACGGGATGTCCGAACTGGAGCAGGAGCTTTCCGCCAAGAACTACGAGCTGAGGATGAAGTCGCCCGGCCTCATTTTCGATGCGGGCAAACGGTCGCATGAACACGCATCCTTCCTGATGGAGGGCATGGAACTCAACCGGATATACCGCGGGCACATCAACGTCGTGAATAACGGATCGATCAAGAATATTATGGACGAAGCGATTGTCGAAGTGCCGTGCTATGCGGATATCCACGGGATCAACGTTCCGGTTTACGGGGAGATGGACGACGCGCAGGTCGAAGTAATCAACCGGCTTGTTACGGTCAATAAGCTTGCGACGGACGCCTCCTGCACGGGCAACGTAAAAAAGCTTTACCAGGCGATGCTGCTTGATCCGCTTACAGGCGCGGCGCTTGACCCGCGGCAAATCCGCCAGATGACGGACGAGATGCTTGTTGCCGAAGAACAATGGCTTCCGCAGTTCAAGGATGGCATTGCACAGGCCAAAATGCGGCTCGAACAGTCGAAGAAAGACGGGACCTATTTCCCTACGGATAAAAATTATAAAGGCGGAGCAGTCCGCAGTATTCCATACGAAATGTACGAAGAATAGAATCTCTCGCGGCAGAGGACTTGGGCGACGTTTTTCGCCGCCCGGGCGCCTGCCATGAAAGGAGCAGACAAATGCTGAAAAACAGGAAACACGACCATATCGGGCTGGCAACAGACGACATTGACGCCACCGTCGCCTGGTATACAGAGGTACTTGGGTTTGAACTGTACGGGGAATGTATTGCGCCGGACGGCACGCCGTGCAAATTCCTGCGCGGAAACGGGATCAACTATGAAGTGTTCCAGCCGGTATCGGGAGTCGGAGAAAGCGTCAGGGGAAAGATCGACCATATTTCGTTCGTTTCCGACGACATCGAAAAGGATTACGAATACAGCGTGAAGATGGGCTATCCGTGTACGACCGGCGGAATACAGGACATGGAGTCCGCATGGGAAAACGGATGCAGGTATTTCAAAATCAAATCGCCCACCGGCGAGGAGATTGAATTTGACCAGATTCTGTGACGGCAGGGGAGGAAAGGCAATGCAAAGGACTGTAGTAGTGACCGGCGCCGCAAGCGGCATCGGGAAAGCGGTTGCAAAGGCGTTCCTTGCCCTTGGGGACATCGTGGTCGCCACGGATGCAAACAAGGAATTGCTCGGGGAAACGGCGCGGGCGCTTGCGGAGCAATATGGAGACGGCAAAGTGCGCGCCGTCCCGTCCGACATTTCACGGGAGGAAAGCGTGAAGGAACTGGCCGCAAAGACGGGAGGCTGCGACGTATTGGTAAACTGTGCGGGCGTATTCCGCGGGGGAAAGCTGCACGAAGCGGCAAAAGAGGATTTTGATATCCAGTTTGACGTCAATGTCCGCGGGATATTTTATATGATGCGCGCCCTGCTTCCGGGTATGATCGAAAAAGGGAAGGGCGCAGTCGTAAATATTGCGTCAATTTCAGGTATGCGGGGGGACTACAACGCGCCCCTTTACTGTGCAAGCAAGGCCGCGGTTATCAACCTGACTCGTTCGGCGGCGCTCGACTATGCCGGGGAGGGGATACGCATTAACTGTATTTCGCCCTCGGCGACGAAGACGCCGATGTTTTTAAACGGCACGGGCGAAGACGTTATGTCGGCCTTCCTTGCCGCCCTGCCCGACCATGTGCTCGGGGAGCCTTCCCAGATTGCAGAAGCGGCGGTCTTTCTGGCTTCGGACGCGGCAGGACATATCACCGGCCAGAACCTGTCTGTGGACGGGGGACTCTCGGCCTGGAACGGACAGCCGAAACAGGAAAAAGGAGAAATCTGACCGAAGCGATAAAATCAAGGGGATGGGCCCGCAGATGTGAATCTTTCCGGAAAACCGGGAGGACACGGATGCGGGCCCGTTTGCGTATCTGCATGTTCCATAGCCTAATTGTTACAAAAAGTTTACTTCGCAATATGACAAACCCTCCGCGTTTATGGTATAATTGAAAAAATTATGGATGCGCGGACGGGCTTTGCCCGCAAGGAAGCAAAAGGCGCGTCCGGTAACTACGAAAGGCAGACGGTTGTGGGCATATTCAGGAACAAACCGCTGGTCATAACGATCATTATTATTATCGTTCTTGTGATCCTGTTGGTTGCGAGCAGCAGCAACGGCGCTATTTCACAAAGCGCAGGGCAGGCGGGCGGCATCTTTTCGCCGGTGCAGGAGTTTTTCTATCAGGTATCGTCGGGGATCGGCGGCTTTTTTGACGGCCTTGTCAACAAGGACGACCAGGAGCAGAAGAACCAGGAGCTCCAGAGCGAGCTTGAAGTATTTAAAAGCAAATCCCGCGAATATGAGGAACTGAAAAAGGAAAACGAGCGGCTTGCCGATCTTCTCGAATACAAACAGAATAATACTAACCAGGAGCTTATGCTTGCGCGGATTACCGGGAAAAACCCCGGCAACTGGTTTGATGTGTTTACAATCAACCTTGGCCGGGCGGACGGGGTGAAGGAAAACATGCCGGTGATTACGGCGGACGGCCTTGTCGGCCGGATTGAGGAGGTAAACCTCAATTCTTCCAAGGTAATGGCGATTATCGACGCGCGCAGCAGCCTTTCCTCCATTATGGAGCGTACGCGCGAGCAGGCGATCGTCAAGGGCGCAATTTCCAATAATTCACTCGACGATTCCCTGTATATTACGTTCCTGCCCCTTGACGCGGATATTATGGAGGGCGATAAAATTATCACCTCCGGCCTTGACGGCGTTTATCCCAAGGGTTTCTTGATCGGCGAGGTCGCATCTTCCTCCGATACGGAAGCGGAGGGGAAAAACGTAAGGATTGAACCGGCGGTGGATTTCCGCAGGCTGGAAGAGGTGTTTGTGGTAACCTCGATGGACGGCGAAGAAACGGGAACAATTTCCGCGGCCAATGAGGTCATCGGCAGCGCAACGGTCGGCGAGGCTGCGAAGCCTGCCCCGTCCTCGCAGCCGGAAGACAGCGCGCAGCCGCAGGAGTAATGGCATGAGATATGTGGTTTTTGTCCTGCTGGGCGTCCTCAGTACGATTTTGTCGGGCACGGTGTTCAGTACATCGTTCGACCTTGCGGGCCTCGGCATCCAGGTCGATATTGTATTGCTGATTGTGCTCGCGCTCGTACTGGTTGAAAAAAGCATAACGCCTATTATTTTCGCGGCGGCGGCAGGATTGTTGATGGACATGATGTTTTCCACGACGCTGGGGATGTACGCGCTTTCCTATACGATTGCCGCGGCGGTAGCAAGCATTGCGGCGCACAGGATGGAGAAATTCAATTCGCTTCATATTTTCATTGTTGGCGCGGGCGGCTATATGATTAAGGAATTGGTAATGGCGCTGATTGTGTTTGCACAGGGCGCGCGCCAGTTTGATTTGGGGGCGATTTTCCTGCGGGACATGCTTCCGTCCGCCGCTTTCAGCGGTGCGCTTCTTCTCCTGGTCTACCTGCTGGTTTCCCTTTTGTACAGGAACACATGGATGCGCCCGCGTATGTCGTCCCATTTTTTGGACGAGCTTTAAGTGAGGAAAAAACAGGATGTTTAAAAAATTAAAAAACAGGTTTTTCGTTATCATGGCGATTACACTTGTGGCTTTTATAGCGCTTGGCGCGGGGCTTGGGAACCTGACGCTGACGCAGGGCGGCGAGCTTTCCACCCAGTCCGAAAGCAAAAAAATCAGGTCGCTGACCCTCAAGGGCTCGCGCGGGCAAATCACCGATATTACGGGAATTCCGCTCGCCTACGACCAGAGCAGCTATGATATACAGTTCCTGCGGGACCCCACCCGGAACAGCACGACGGATAAAGCATATTATACAAGCGTACTTTCCGAAGCCATCGCCCTCATTGAGCAGGGCGGCGGCACGACGATCGATACGTTTAATATCGTACGCAACGAAGACGGCACCTTCGGATATGATTTTGGCATCACCAATGAACAGGATATCGAGAAGCGCAGGGTAAACTGGTGCAAGAATATGTTCGTGTCGGACGAGGCGTCCCCGGACGCGATTTACCGCGATCTGCGCATCCGTTACCGTATTCCCGAAGAATATACCTACGAACAGGCGCGCAAGCTTCTTTCGATCTGGCAGGAGGTACAGCTTTCGTCTTACCGTTCCTATGTTCCCGTTACCATCAGCGAGGATGTGAATATGGATACGGTGGCGCTGATCGAAGGGAAATCCGACCAGCTCGACGGAATCCAGGTCGGCGAAAGCTCGATCCGCATCTATCCCAAGGACGAAGTGGCGGCGCATATCGTCGGCTATCTCGGCAAAATGACCGATGAGGAAACGATCAAGGATTATGAAGACAAGGGATATTCCCAGAACGACCTGATCGGCGCGGCAGGTATTGAGAGCACAATGGAACAATACCTCACGGGCAATTCAAGGGAAAAGCAGGGAACCCGCGTCGTAGAGGTCAACAGCAGGGGCAAGGTAATCAACGAGCGGTCCTACACCGCCCCCACGGATGGTTATAATGTCCGCCTGACGCTTGATTTACAGCTGCAGCAGGTGGTGGAACAGGCGCTCGAGGACAACGTCAACCTGGTGCACGACGAACAGGTGCAGCAGTATAACGAGGCGAAGCCCGAGGATTATGACGACAACGAAGATGTGCAGAACACCCTCAAAAGCCGTGAGGGGAACTCCACCCTTGAAAAAATGAACCTGGCAAAGTCCGGCGCGGCGGTGGTGCTCGACGTCAACACAGGCCGGGTGCTTTCCATGGCAAGTTATCCGTCCTATGACGCGAACCTGTTTACGGGCGGTATTTCCACCGAAGAAATGCAGGCGTTAAACGACGATCCGGCCAAGCCGCTTTTCAATAACGCAATCTCCTCCAAGGGAATTCCCGGCTCCATCTTCAAGATGGTTACGGGCATGGCGGGCCTCGCGGAGGGCGCGATCAACCTCGATACGCGCATCACAGACGAGGGCGCATACCCGCTTACCGACGACGAACGCAAGGAAGAACAGATTACGGGACATATCCCCGCGTGCTGGGCTTACCCGGACGGCCCGTGGCATAACCATGCGGACCAGAGCGTGGCGGACGGCCTTAAGAACAGCTGTAACTTTTTCTTTTACCGCACCGCGGACCTGCTCGCGCAGACAACGGGCAGCACGGACACCCTGTCCCAGTGGGGCGAGAAATTCGGGCTGACGTCGTCTACCGGAATTGAACTGACGGGCGAGGTGGTCGGCCAGGTCGGCAACCAGAGCGTGCTCTACGACCCCACCAAGCCGATTTCCACCATAAATTCGGAGGGCGTGGAGGTCACCGCGCAAAAAACGTCCCTGCCCCTTTTGATCCGCAATACGCTGATGAATTACCTGCGCGGATGCGGGGAAAAGCTGAGCGTGGAATATACGGACGAGCAGCTCAAAAAGACGGCGGAGCGCCTGATCGAGGAAGCGGGCAAGGACCTCACGAATTACGAAATTGGTGAACAGATCAGGGATATCCTGTATGAAGAGCTCCAGATTTCACAGACCTATTCCAAGACAGTCGGTTTTGACAATGATATCAACGGCTACCTCTCCGAACTGCGGTGGAATAAGCGGCAGACGATCATTACCGGAATCGGCTCGGGTACCACGGCGGTAACGCCGGTTGCGGTCGCGCGGTATATCGCGGCGGTCGCCAACGGCGGCTCGGTGTATGAGACGCACATTGTGGACAGTATTGTCGACAACGACGGCAATGTGATCGAGCAGCGGGAGCCGGTGGTATTCAACCGGATCGACGCAAGCGATTCCTATTTCAACGCCATTCAGGAGGGCATGACTCAGATGGTTTCGGAACAGGCGAACTCGACCACGTCGATTTTCAACGGGTGGAAATACGAAAACCAGATTGCGGGCAAAACGGGTACCGGTACGGTTTCCAATATCGACCTGGAAAATAACGCGTGGTTCGTGGCGTATGCGCCGCGCGAGGACCCTGAAATCGCGGTTGTTATCTATATTCCGAACGGCATCGGCGGCTCGCATGCAGAGCCGGCGGCAAAGGAAATTATCGAATATTACCTCGACGGGAAAACCGAGGAAACGGGCACGGTGCTTCCGTCGGAAAATACGCTGGTTCCTTAACGGTCCCGGATGAATGAACATTTGCGCACGGCCTGCGAATCATGTATAATATATTTCGTGGCGCGTGCGGCCGTAAGGGCCGCGGCCGAGGGAATAAGCGGGAGGTTTTACCATGCAGGGCATCATTACGTTTAAAGGAAAAGAAAAGGGACTGGAAATCTATTTGGATGAACGGTCTACCTATCCTGTCCTGCGTGAAGAGCTGATGGAAAAACTGAAAAAGAACCAGGATTTTTTCAGGGACAGCGAAACCAGGGTTATTATCCGCGGCAAAAAGCTTTCGGAAGCGCAGCGCAAAGAGCTGCGGCGCGTATTTGCGATGGATTTTGGCATCCGCGATGTGATATACGGCGACGAGGCGGATTTGATGCGCGAAGCGGAGCTTAAAATCGAAAAGCCCCCGGAGGCGGCGCATCCGGCCGCCAGGGACGAATACACGGACGAGGTGGAGCTTGTGTCCAACGCGTATTTTGACGCACAATCGATTTTTTTGAATAATACGGTACGCAGCGGCCAGCGCATTGAATGCGAGGGCGATATCGTCGTCATCGGCGACGTCAACCCGGGCGGGGAGGTAATCGCCGGGGGCAGCATTGCGGTGTTCGGGCGGCTGCGCGGGCTTGCGCATGCGGGCTGCGCGGGGCGCAAGGACGTATGTGTCGCCGCTGTGAATATGTGCCCCAAACAGCTTCGGCTTTCCGGCCGCGTCGTTACGTTCCCGGGGGAGCGCGAGGAAGTGCACGGGCCTGAAGTCGCGGAGCTGCGCGACGGCAAGGTGGTCATACGCCCCGTAAGCGTTAAATAGCCGGGCGGCGTTTGAGGTGTTGTTGATTCGGAAGTATTATATATGAGAGGGATTTTGGTATATGGAAAACGTAATTGTGATTACATCCGGCAAGGGCGGGGTCGGTAAGACAACCTCGACTGCGAATCTTGGAACGGGCCTTGCAATGCAGGGCAAGAAGGTGGTGCTCGTAGATACGGACATCGGGCTTCGCAACCTCGACGTGGTGCTCGGCCTTGAAAACAGGATTGTATATGACCTTGTGGATGTGGTGGAAGGGACCTGCAAATTAAAACAGGCCCTGATTAAGGATAAACGTTACGAGGGGCTGTACCTGCTGCCCGCGGCACAGACAAGAAATAAAATGGCGGTAGCGCCCGAACAGATGAAGGAACTGGTTGCCGAGCTGGAACAGGAATTCGATTATGTGCTGATCGATTGCCCGGCAGGCATCGAGCGCGGATTCAAAAATGCGGTGGCAGGCGCAAAATCGGCGATTGTTGTGACGGTTCCGGAGGTTTCCTCCGTCCGCGACGCGGACCGGATTATCGGCCTTTTATCGGCCAACGGAATTGAAGACGTGCGGCTCCTTATCAACCGCCTGCGCCCGGACCTTGTGCGCAAGGGCGATATGCTTGCGATTGACGATACGCTTGAAATCCTGGGGATAGACCTCATTGGCGTGATCCCGGAGGATGAAATGATTTTCCGTTCCTCCAACCTTGGGGAACCGGCGGTGACGGATAATACCTCCCTTGCGGGAGAAGCATACCGCAACGTTACAAAGCGCATTTTGGGCGAGGATGTCCCCATGCTTGACCTCGAGCAGAAAGCGGGATTCTTCGGCCGGATCAAGCGGTTGTTTTCAAAATAAGCGGGGGGATTTGACATGGGATGGTTTTTTAATAAAAAGAAGAGCAGCCAGGTTGCAAAAGACCGGCTTAAGCTCGTCCTGATTTATGACCGTGCGGGAACGACCTCGAACGACGATATGATAAACATGATTAAAAAAGATATCATGGCGGTTATCTCAAAATACGTTGAGATTGACGAATCGGAATTTGAGATTGATTTCAAAAACGTGCAGAATGAGGAAGAGGAAGGTGTATCTTCACAGCTTGCGATGAATATTCCCATTAAGAAGATCAAGCAGATGGTGAAGAACGCCGGAAAATGACTTTTGCATCATCCGGACTCCCCCTTTGTGGCGGGGGCGGAGAATGTGTGTAAAAACCGTGCCTGGAAGGAAACGGGCGGCATGTTGCCGCCGCGCCGGACGCGCCGCAAAGCGGGGCGGCGGCCTTGCATGCACGGTTTTTGTTACAATGCAGGAAATATGGAGCGTATATGAGGGGAAAACTGGTCAATAAAAACATGTGGAAATATGTGGACTGGTTCCTGGTCGCGATCATTGTGATCCTGGTCGGGTACAGTTTGCTTTCCATCCTAAACGCAACTGCGTCCCCGTTTACGGGCGATGAAAGTACATTCTCGGAATTCCTGGCAAACCTGGACCTGAGCACCGCGGGCTGGCAGCTCATTTTCTTCCTGGTTGGCCTCGGGTGTATGTTCTTTGTAATGCTTCTGGATTATCATGCCCTTTCCCATTTTATAGAGTGGATTTACTGGATTTGTATTGCATTGCTGGTGGCGGTGCTTTTCCTCGGGAGCACGCAAAACGGTACTTCCGGCTGGTTTATGATCGGCAGCCGCGGCTTCCAGCCGGCCGAGGTATGCAAAATACTGATTATTATTGTGCTCGCCAAAATTTTCTCCGATAAGACGGAAGACAATGAAGACGGCATCCAGACCTTTGGCGACCTGTTTCCCGTTTTGTGGCGGATGCTGCTCCCGGTTATACTGATTGCACTCCAGCCGGACTTTGGTACGGCGGTCGTATATGTATTCATTTTTGTGGTTATGCTGTTCATGGCAAAGCCAAGCTGGAAGGTTGTTTTGTGGCTGCTGGCGATTGCCGGTGTGCTGGTCGGCGTTTTCCTTTTGTATATTTCCACGACAGGAAATTATCAATGGACGCGCCTGCTCTCCTTTTTCAGCCCGGATGCGCAGGCCGTGCAGGACGCGGACGCGACGATGCAGATGGACCAGGCAAAGCTGGCGATCGGTTCCGGACAGTTTTTCGGCAAAGGGCTCTTTACGCCCGGCTCGCTTTCCCAGCTCGGTTATGTGCCGGAAAGCCACAACGATTTTATTTTTGCGGTTACGGTGGAAGCCTTTGGCTTCCTTGGCGGCCTTGTGCTCATCATACTGTATTTCCTGCTGATCGGGCGTACGTTTATGCTTTCCCTGCGCACGCGGGATGATTTCGGGGCCTATATCATTATCGGCGTCGCGGCCATGATGCTCTTCCATGTTGTGGAAAACATTGGCATGAACGTCGGGATTTTGCCGGTCACGGGGATTCCACTCCCCTTCTTCTCCTATGGCGGTTCGAGCATGGTGACGAACTGCATTGCCATTGGTATGGTAATCAGCGTGGATATGCGGCGGCAGAGGTGGCAGGGGCAGTGATCCGCAGCACGACCTTCTTGTTCCTTCCCGCCTAAAGGACGGGAAGTTCACTGAACGGGCGGCAGCGGATCATATCCCCGTGAAACCCGCTTGCTCCGCGCCGCTGGGCTTTCACGGAGGCCCCGGAAGGTGCACACCCTTTGTGCTCCGTTCCGTCCATGCGGCCGGAAACGTCGCTTTTTTGGGCGGCATCGCCTACCCCCCGCGAAACCCGCCCGCTTCGCTCTGCTGGGCTTTCGCAGGGGACCCGGAAGGGCACGCCCTGCTTGTTCCTTCCCGCCTAAAGAGCGGGAAGTTCACTGAACGGGCGGCATCGCCTACCCCCGTGAAACCCGCCTGCCCTGCGCCGCTGGGCTTTCACGGGGGCCTTGGAACAAACACCTGCATACCCGTCGACCCATCGGAATCATTTAAAAAATAGTAAAAATATATAACCAAAATAGTGTTTAGTCCCGCCGGATGGTCTTTGTCCGGTAAAATTTTAGTAAAAATTTGTTTTGCTATTGACGCGGGCTTCATTAAACGTTATCATTATTAATAATAAGTCCTAATATTAAATATAGGCGAAAGGGGAGCGGAAATGAAAATTATTTTATTCACCGGCCTGGGGTTCCTATTCTTGGCCTTGGGCGCAATCGGCCTGTTCCTCCCCTTGCTCCCCACAACTCCTTTCGTCCTGCTTTCTGCCGCCTGTTTTTCCGGTTCGCCCCGCTTTCGGTCGCGAATTATGAAAATCGGTTTTTTCAGGGAGCATATGGAAAACTATTCCAAACGAAACGGCCTTTCCAAAAAAACGACCGCAATTAGCCTGGTTTTTTTATGGGGTATGCTTTTGCTTTCTATGCTGTTGCTCCGGCGGGAGTGGACGTTCGTACTGCTTTCGGCTGTCGGCGCGGCGGTGTCGGTCCATATCCTGTGGATGGCCAGGAAAAAACGAAACGGGGAGTGCGGTGGATGAAACGGGTATTTGGGCTTTTTGAAGCGGTATTTGATCTATGCTACCTCGCGGCGGCGCTTTTGATGGGCGCCTGGCTTTTGCTTTCATCTCCGCCCGGCGGGCCGGGCTGGGTAGCGGGAATTATGGCGTTGGTGCTTGCGGGCGGCGACGCTTTCCATCTCCTGCCCCGAATTGCCGTTATTTTTACCGGGGACGAAGAAACGTACCGTCCGGCACTCGGGCGGGGCAAACAGGTCACATCCATCACTATGACGGTCTTTTACCTTTTGCTGTGGCAGATCGGCCTGATGTTCTTTTCGCTGCCGGAGGGCTGGACGGTTGCCGTGTACCTGCTGGCAGGGGTGCGTATTGCGTTGTGCCTTTTGCCGCAAAACCGCTGGCAGGACCGCTATCCTCCCGTTTTTTGGGGAATCCTGCGCAACATTCCTTTTTTCCTGCTGGGGGCTTTTACGGCGGTTTTCTTTTTCCTGAACCGGAACGTGCTCGAAAGCCTCGGGTGGATATGGCTGGCGGTTCTTCTCAGCTTTGTATTTTATTTCCCGGTGGTGCTGTGGTCCCGCCGTAATCCCAAAATCGGGATGCTGATGCTTCCGAAAACCTGCGCTTACCAGTGGATGCTGGCCATGTGCCTGTCTCTTTGACGGCGGTGCAAGCCGTGAATACATGGCTTACAAAAGCATGAAGCTCCTGCCGCATCAGGCAGGGGTTCAAATATAAAATGTGAAAGGGGATTAACTATGGACGATCATAAAAAACTGACGAATGAAGTCGGCGCTCCGGTTGCCGACAATGAAAACTCGATTACAATGGGGCCCCGCGGGCCGGTAGCCATGCAGGATGTGTGGCTGATGGAGAAAATGGCGCATTTCAACCGCGAAGTCATCCCGGAACGCCGCATGCATGCCAAGGGCTGGGGAGCCTACGGAAAATTTACCGTTACGCACGATATTTCCAGGTATACCCGGGCAAAGGTGCTCCAGCCGGGCGCGGAGACGGAGACGTTCACGCGTTTCTCGACGGTTGCCGGGGAACGGGGCGCGGCGGATTGCGAACGCGATATCCGCGGGGTCGCCACCAAGTTCTATACGGAGGAAGGCAACTGGGACCTTGTCGGCAATAACACGCCGACCTTCTTTATCCGCGACGTACATAATTTCAGCGACCTGAACCGCGCCGTAAAGCGCGATCCGCGCACCGGCCGCCGCAGCCCGCAGAACAACTGGGATTTCTGGACGCTGCTGCCCGAATGCTTCCATCAGGTAACGGTGGTGATGAGCGACCGCGGTATTCCCGCCTCCTTCCGCAATATGCACTTTTTCGGCGAGCATACCTTCTCACTGTATAATGAGAAGAACGAGCGCGTCTGGTGCAAATTCCATTTCAAAACGCAGCAGGGAATCGAGAACCTGACGAATGAAGAAGCGGGGAAAATCAACGCCGTGGACCGCGAATATCATGGCAAGGATTTATTCGACGCAATCGAAAGGGGAGACTTCCCGCGCTGGACGATGTATGTGCAGGTCATGACGGAAGAGCAGGCAAAGAGCCACTACGAGAATCCGTTTGATATCACGAAAATCTGGCGGCATAAGGAATATCCGCTGATTGAGGTCGGGGTGCTGGAACTGAACCGCAATCCGGAAAACTATTTTGCGGAGGTAGAGCAGGCCGCTTTCGCCCCCGCGCATGTCGTGCCGGGAATCGGTTTTTCGCCGGATAAGTTCTTGCAGGGCAGGCTGTTTGCCTATGGCGACGCACAGCGCTACCGCCTGGGCGTCAATCATAACCAGATTCCGGTCAACCGGGCAAAGGTGCCGGTCAACGAATATCACCGGGACGGCGCAATGCGTACCGACGGGAACTATGGGCGCGAGGTTGCCTATAC
Organism: Christensenella intestinihominis; assembly: GCF_001678845.1. Classification (GTDB taxonomy): domain Bacteria; phylum Bacillota; class Clostridia; order Christensenellales; family Christensenellaceae; genus Christensenella; species Christensenella intestinihominis. The sequence continues at coordinate 88,565 of NZ_MAIQ01000002.1, read as the reverse complement.
GCCGAACAGCTATGGCGCGTGGACGGCGCAGCCCGAGGTCATGGAGCCGCCGCTGGAGCTTAAAGGCGCTATGTGGAATTATGACCCGAAGGACGACCCGACCGATGATTGCTTCCGCGCGGGCGGGGACTTGTGGCGCGTACTGGAAGAGGACAAAAAGGAACTCCTGATCCAAAATACCGCCGCGGATATTGCGCCCTGCACAGAGAACATCAAATACCGCCACGCGGCCCACTGCTACCTCGCGGACGCAGAGTATGGAGAACGCTTTGCTAAAGCGGCGGGGCTCGATATGGCAAGGGTAAAAGAACTCGCGGGACTTGGCAACGACGAATTGATTCAGGCGACGCTTTCTGCTACAATGTAAACGGAAAACATGAGCCTGGAAGGAGTATTTCCATGAAGCAGCAACGCAACAGCAGGCAGCGCCAACTGGTTCTTGCCACGGTGAAGGAACATACGGATCATCCCACTGCGGACGAAATTTACCTGGAGGCCCGGATGTCCGACGATAAAATCAGCCGCGGGACAGTCTACCGGAACCTGAATTTGCTGGCGCAAACCGGGGAAATCCGCGAGGTCAGGATGTTTGATGCGGACCGGTACGACAGCCGCATGGATTTACACCATCACCTGCTGTGCACCGGCTGCGGCGCGGTTTGCGATGCGCCCGTTTCTTACCATCCGGAGCTTGACCGTGAATTGGCCGAAAAAACCGGTTATGCAGTCGGGCTGCACCGTACTGTTTTTGAAGGCCTGTGCCCCGCGTGCCAAAAGAAAAAGACTGCGGCAGGGAAAGAGTAGGCCGCATGGAAAATTAATTTTTTAAAAAGAATCCGATTTCCGCAAACTGCCGGGAATCGGATTCTTTTATGCTCTTTGCCAAAAAACAAGGGCTTTTTCGGTGCCGAATGGCAGCACCGCATTTCAAAGACGGCCGCCGCCGGAGGTGGCGCATTGAGATAAGGGAGAAGTTATGCTATAATGGGCACCGGCGGACGCTTGCGCCGGAACGGTTGTGCGCGGCGGACGGCGGAATCAGTGGATATGGACGTCAGGCTTTCGGGCCGGGTGTAAAATAAAACACAGGCACAGAGCAAAAGAGGTGAAAAAGTGCCCTTTAATGCGGATTTTGAACAAAGCTTAATGAAGGTGGAAAAGCCCGCGCGGTATGTTGGCGGGGAACTCAACAGCGTCATGAAAGACCCCGGGGAAGTCGAGGTCAATTTTGCCTTGGGGTTCGCCGATACGTATGAAGTGGGCATGAGCCATCTTGGCATCAATATTTTATATGAAGTCATCAACGCGCTCCCCGGCGTATGGGCGCAGCGCGTATTCTGCCCGTGGACGGATATGATTTCAGTGTTGCGGGAAAGCGGCGAACCGCTGCGGTCCCTCGAGGGCGGGATGCCGCTCTGTGATTTTGACATCGTGGGAATCAACCTTTCCTATGAAATGTGTTATTCCAATGTGCTGGCGATGCTGGACCTCGGAAGGCTGCCCATGCTGGCGCGGGACAGGGGGGACGGCGACCCGGTTGTGATCGGCGGCGGCGCCTGCACGGTGAATCCGGAGCCGGTTGCGGATTTTTTTGATTTGTTTGTCCTCGGGGAAGGCGAAGAGGTGACGCGCGAGCTTTGCCTGCTTTTTGCGCGGCATAAAAAAGAGGGGTTTTCCCGCGCCGCGTTTTTGCGGGAAGCCGCCAAACTGGAAGGAGTTTATGTTCCTTCCTTTTATGAGCCTGTTTATAATACGGACGGTACAATAAGGGAGGTTGCGGTGAGGCAGGAAGGCGCGCCTCCCGTAGTCAAAAAACGCATTGTGGAAAATTTTGATGCGGAACAAACGATCAAAAAACCCGTGCTGCCCTATATCAATACGGTGCACGACCGGTGCACGCTCGAAATCATGCGCGGCTGCCCGCGCGGCTGCCGTTTTTGCCAGGCGGGATTTGCCATGCGCCCGGTGCGTGAACGGCGGGCGGATACGGTGCGAGCGGCTGCGCGCAGCGTGATCGCCGCGACGGGCTACGATGAAATTTCACTTTCCTCGCTGTCCTCCGGGGATTATTCGCAGGTCGACGAACTTGTGGGCGGCCTGGTGCGCGAATTCAGCGACCAGCGTGTGTCGGTATCGCTGCCCTCCCTGCGGATTGACAGCTTTGAAAAAGACCTCGCGGCGGAACTCCAGCGGGTGCGCAAAACAGGACTTACCTTTGCGCCGGAGGCGGGAAGCCAGCGCCTGCGCGATGTAATCAACAAAAATATTTCGCAGGATGAAATTATCGCCACGGTGGTGCGCGCGTTTGAAAGCGGCGTTTCCTCCGTCAAGCTGTATTTTATGATTGGCCTGCCCACCGAAACAATGGAAGACCTTGACGGCATCGCGGATATGGTGAAAAGCATTCGCGAGGCGTTTTACAGCGTGCCCAAGGAAAAGCGCCGGGGATTCCTGAATATCACCGTGTCAGCCTCCTGTTTTGTACCCAAGGCGTGTACGCCTTTTATGTGGGAGGCGCAGGATACGGTTGAAACGCTGGGCCAAAAGCAGCAATATCTCCGCGGGAAGCTGAAAATCAAGGGTGTGAAATTCAACTATCACGATGCGGCGACTTCGTTTCTGGAGGCCGTGCTTGCCCGGGGAGACCGGCGGCTCGCGCCCGCGCTGCTGATGGCATATAGAAATGGGGCGGTCATGGACGCCTGGTATGAATTTTTCTCGCTGGAACGGTATATGGAAGCGTTCCGGGCCTGCGGGATCGATCCGGCATTTTACGCGAACCGCGAACGGGCGGCAGGAGAGGTAATGCCCTTTGAACACCTCGATTGCCGGATCGGCAAGGCGTTCCTGCGGCGGGAGCGCGACAGGGCATATGAAGGAGTTACAACGCAGGAATGCCGTAAACAGTGCCATGCGTGCGGTTTGCAGGATATTTGCGGGCTGGCGAAAAAGCAAGTAAACAGGTAATAAGTAACAGGTAAGGTGCCGCTTCGCGGCAAATATATAAAGTGCGCCGCAGGCGCACACCATAATTATTCATTATTACCTATAACTTATTACTTGATGATAAGGGAAAAGGACACATGAAATTAATCATCAAATACAGCCGCCACGGAGCACGCATGAAATATCCGATTTGACGGAGCGGAAGCGAGAGGCAAATTGTGATAGTTCAGCGGTTCTTTTGAAGAACGAGCGAAATGCGAGAGAGGAAAAAGAACTTCCTCTAAAAACGAAGGAAAAGGACACATGAAATTAATCATCAAATACAGCCGCCACGGAGCAGTCAAATACATCTCCCACCTCGATATGCAGCGTACCTTCGGGCGCGCGGTGCGGCGCGCGGGAATTCCGGCGGAATATTCGCAGGGGTTTAACCCGCATATTGTGATGTCGTTTGCGTCCCCGCTCTCGGTGGGCTATGAAACGGACGGGGACTATCTCGAGCTTTCCCTCGCGCGGGAGATGGAGCCGGAGAAGGTCAGGGACGCGCTGAACGCTGCCTTGCCCCAGGAATTGCGTATCCTGGACGTGCATGAGGCGACGGGGACGAAAAAATTAATGGCGCAGAACGAGAGCGCCTCCTACCGGGTAAAAATTCATTTCAAAAATGCGCAGGATTGTGATAAAATAAGGAATGCGGCGGAAAAGGTGCGTATGGCACGGGAGTATGCTGCAAAAGACAGGAAGGGCCGGGAGCTTGATATCCGCCCGCTGATCCTTGAAATCGGCATGGACGGGGACGAGGTCAGGCTGCTTCTCAAGAACGCGAGCGACGGAGCGCTCAATCCGGCGGTGGTTGCAAACGCTTTGCTGCTTGAAGCGGGGCTTGACGCGGAATACAGCGTTTGCCGGACAGAATGTTATACGGTAGCGAACGGGGAGAGAATCCCGTTTCAGGAATATAGTTTTTAAAATTTGAAGGAGCCTACGATGGTGAAAAGAATCATCGCCGACGCAAGCGCCCATGAAGCGCGCGTAGCCCTCATGGAGGGGAAAGACCTGGTGGAAATCCAGGTTGAAACGCGCGGCAAAGAGCGGCTTGTCGGCAATATCTACAAGGGCAGGGTCGCCAACATCCTTCCGGGGATGCAGGCGGCGTTTATTGACGTTGGTCTGGACAAAAATGCATTTTTGTATGCGGGGGATATCCTGTGCGACGAATCGGATTTTATTTTCGAGGAAGGAGCGGACGAGGCGCGCATCAAAAAGAAGCTTGAAGTTCCGAACATCAAGGAATTGCTGAAACCCAACCAGGAGATTATGGTACAGGTCTTAAAACAGCCGGGCGGCACCAAGGGCGCGCGCGTAACGACGCATATCACCCTGCCGAACAGGCTGCTTGTCCTGATGCCCACGGTGGACCATGTGGGCGTTTCCCGCCGGATTGAAGACGAAAAAAAGCGCGAGGACTTAAAGGAGCTGCTGACGCGCCTGAAACCGGAGAATATGGGCGTAATTGTGCGTACCCTCGCGGAGCAGGCGACGGAGGAAGAAATTGAGGCGGAACTGAAATTTCTTGTCCGCCTGTGGCAGAAGGTGCAGGAAAAGTCCGATTTTGTGACGGCGCCCCGTCTTGTCCATGCGGAAGAAACCCTCTTGTTCCGCACGGTGCGCGATATGTTTACGCCGGATGTGGATGAATTTATTATTAACGACAAGGATTATTATGAAAAGGTCCTCGCGGTGGTAAACATCGTTTCGCCGGGCATGGAAAAACGGCTCAAGCTGTTTGAACACGAAGGGAATATTTTCGATTACTATGAAATCGAGGATAAAATCGGCAAGGCGCTCCAGCGCAAGGTATGGATGAAAAACGGATGCTACCTTGTGATTGACGAGACGGAAGCGCTTACCGTGGTGGACGTGAACACCGGGAAATATATCGGGGAAGATAACCTTCAGGATACGATTTTAAACGCGAACATCGAAGCGGCGGAGGAAATTGCCAAACAGCTGCGCCTCCGGGATATCAGCGGAATCATCGTGATCGACTTCATCGATATGGAATCCGAAGAGAATAAGCATAAGGTGGTCGACGCGCTGAAGGAAGCGCTGAGGCGCGACCGCACGAAATCAAATGTGCTCGGCATGACGGAGCTCGGCCTCGTGGAAATGACGCGCAAGAAAACGCGCCGCAAGCTTTCCGCGCTGACCCAGGCAACCTGCCCGTGCTGCAATGGCTCGGGACGGGTGTATAACCTTGAAAATATGGCGATGCGCGTACGCCGGGAAATTATCCGCACCGTGGCGCCGGACGAGCAGGGTATGTTTATTGTGGACGTGGCGGATACGCTTGCGGATTATATCATTTCGCGCAACAATCAGAACCAGGCGATCCTGCCGCATTTTGAAAACGCGCACTTTTTTATCCGCAGCACCAAAAATGCGCATCCGGAACAGATCATTATTACCCGTGTGACCGACAAAAACGCGCTTTCCGATACACAGGTTTTTTGTTGACAGCACGGGGGCCTTATGGTAATATATTTAATTGAGCCGCTCGCATAGGCGTAAACGCGTATCCGCGTGATACGGGCCGAATTGCGGCGAGACTGGGTAAGGGAGGTAAAGGTCATGTATGCAATCATCAGGTCCGGCGGGAAACAGTATAAAGTGGAACCCGGAATGGTAGTAAAGGTTGAAAAGCTGGACGCGGAGGTTGGCTCCGAAGTATCGTTCGAGGCGCTTATGACGTCTGACGGTAAAGACGTTCAGGTTGGGCAGCCGGCGCTTGCAGACGTGGTAGTCAAGGGCAAAGTGCTTGCACAGGACAAGGCAAAAAAAGTCATTGTGTTCAAGTATAAGCCGAAAAAGGATTACCGCAAAAAGCAGGGACACAGGCAGCCGTACACAAAAGTAGAGATCACGCAGGTTGGCTCGGAAGTAGCGAAAGCGAAACCCGCAGCTGCAAAGAAGAAAGACGAAACGGCTGAAACAACCGCTGCACCGAAAACAGCTGTGAAGGCTGCGACGAAAGCCGCAGAAGAGAAAAAGCCTGTTGCAAAGAAACCGGCCGCGAAGGCTGCGGAAGAGAAAAAGCCCGCTGCAAAGAAACCGGCTGCGAAGGCTGCGACGAAAGCTGCGGAAGAGAAGAAACCTGCCGCAAAGAAAACAGCCGCAAAGCCTGCTGCGGAAAAGAAACCCGCTGCAAAGAAACCGGCTGTGAAGAAAGAAACAAAAGAAGCCGCCGAGAAACCGGCGGAATAAGACTGGACTTTACGTGGAAGCGAGGTGTTCATAAATGGCACATAAGAAGGGCGTAGGTAGTTCGAGAAACGGACGTGATTCTGAATCCAAACGCCTCGGCATTAAGCGTTCGGACGGACAGTATGTACTCGCGGGCAACATTTTGGTTCGCCAGAGGGGGACGAAAATCCATCCCGGCAACAATGTGGGCCGCGGTAGCGACGATACGCTGTTCGCTCTCGAGAGCGGCATCGTAAAATACGAGCGCAAAGGCAGAGACAAGAAACAGGTCAGCGTTTACGCAAACTAACACAAAAAGAAAAAAAGGCATTCCCGCGGGAATGCCTTTTTTGTTGTACGCCCATAAATCCCGCCCCACATCCGCAGGCTGCGCCTGTTCCGCAAGCCGGCACAAGCACTTCCCATACACTGTTATGCGCAGGCCGCATCGGCCTTTCGATGTACAATTGGTGTACAAACACCCGTATACTGTACAGTAAAGGACATTTCCCGCGGGAACCGAATCAAAAGAGTCTGGTGTAATTATGGGTACGATTGGCAGCATTAACATATCGCTCGAGATTTTTGGCAGCCTGATTTCGTTTATCATCATTCTCTGCCTTGCAATCAGCGAAAACAGGCACACGCGGCTCAACCGGCTCTATCTGCGCGTGGTGATCTGCAATATTGCCGTTATGCTGTGCGACGCGCTCGCCATCGCCCTCAAGGGCGGGATGGACCCGGTGAATTATTATGGCGTCCGCATTGCGAATTTCTGCGCCTTTTGCCTGGATTACGTCATCGTGGCACTATTTGCCGATTACCTGGAGGCGTTTATCGCGACGAAAACGAAGCCGTCGCCCCGTCCCTTTCGCATTGTCCGCGCGATATGCGCAACGGGCATCCTGCTTGTCGTGATCTCCCAATGGAACCATATGTATTACCGGATCGACGAAAACAACATGTATGTCCGCGGGGATTGGTTCTGGCTTTCCCAAGCCGTAGGGCTCCTTTGTGCAGCCGTGTACCTCTGCGTTATCTTTCGTTACCGCAAACACATGAAAAAAAAGGAATTTTACCTGTTTCTTCTCTATATCATGGCCCCCGGCATCGCGGCAGTCGTACAAACATGGATTTACGGCATCGCGCTGCTCTATATCGCAACGACCCTTTTCGTGCTGGGCGTTTACATCGTGATCCAAAGCGACCAGACACGGCTGTTGAAGGAAAAAGAATTGGAACTTGCGGAAAGCAGGATCGATATTATGCTTTCCCAAATACAGCCCCATTTCCTGTACAATTCCCTGACCGCGATCCGCGAGCTTTGCATGCGCGACCCGGAGGAGGCATGGGAGGCCATCGGTACGTTTTCCAGTTACCTGCGCGGGAACATCGATTCACTGACGCAGGAACGGATGATCCTCTTCCGAAAGGAACTGGAGCATGTGAAAGCGTACCTGTCGCTGGAGGAAAAACGGCTGGGCGAAAAGCTGCGCGTCGTTTTCCGTATCGAAGCGGAGGATTTTATGCTTCCGGCCCTGACGCTGCAGCCCGTTGTGGAAAACGCGGTGCGGTATGGAATCGAGGGCAGGAAAAACGGTGGAACGGTGACCATCGAAACGTTCAGGAAAGAGGATGGGGTCCATATTGTCGTTACGGACGACGGCCCGGGCTTTGAACCGGGAAAACCGAAACAGGACGGGCGCGGCCATGTGGGGCTTGCCAACGTCGGCGGGCGGCTCGCCTCCGTCTGCGGCGGAAGTCTCGAAATAAAGAGCGGCCCCGGCGCCGGAACCGGCGTCACCATCATTGTTCCCCAAGGAGGTCTTTTCAAATGAATATGCTTGCTGTAGACGATGAACCACTCGCCCTTGCGGACCTTGAGCGGGCCATACGGAGGGCTGTTCCGGGGTGCGAGCCGCGCTGCTTTTCATCGCCCGCGGACGCGCTTACCCATGCGCGGGACGTTCCGCCGGACGTAGCGTTCCTCGACGTGAAAATGAACGGCGTGGACGGGCTTTTGCTTGCGTCGCGCCTTAAGGAATGGAACCCCAAAACAAATATCATCTTTGTTACGGGTTATTCGGATTACGCAAAGGATGCGTTTTCCCTGTACGCCTCCGGTTATATCCTGAAACCGGCGCGGCCGGAAAGCATTGTGGACGCGCTTGAAAACCTGCGCTTCCCTGTCGCGCTGGCGCGGGTGCGGTTCAAATGCTTTGGAAGCTTTGAAATTTTCCTCGACGGACGCCCCCTCGTATGCACGCGCTCCAAGGCCAAGGAACTCCTTGCCTACCTCGTGGACCGGCGCGGCGACGGCGTGACGGCGGCCGAAATCTGCTCGGCCCTTTGGGAAGAACGGGGCTATGACCGCCCCATGCAAAAGATGGTGCAGAATGTGATACTGCTGCTGATGGATTTCCTGAAAAAACATGGAATCGAAGATATCATCATCCGCAAATGGAACTATATTGCCATCGATACGAAAAAGGTCCGATGCGATTATTACGATTTCCTGGACGGCGTTCCCGCCGCCCTGAAAGCATACGACGGCGAATATATGTACAATTACAGCTGGGCGGAGTTCACCGCCGCGAGGCTTTCCGAAAAGCTGCTGAAATAACGCACAAACACGTATGAAAAGGCGGCCCGGGGAATAATCCGTATTCCTCGTTTTTTGATCCGTTTTTTCCGGAAGCGCCCTGCTCCGCGGTGGTCAGGCGGTGTACACCCTGCTGTATACTGTTTTAATATAGGCGGTCTGTACGGTTTGGGCAGATCAAAGCGGAAAAAAAATCATACCTGGGGAGGAAGAAAAGAAATGAAAAAGACATTGAAGATACTAATGCCGCTGGTTCTTGCGGCGGTGCTGGTGCTCGGGCTCGCGGTTCCGGCGATGGCGGCGTCAATCACGGGCTCGTCGGGTGGAATTTACGCGATTAAAGGCCGGGTTACCGATACGGTTACCAAGAGAGGGTGGCCGGGCGAGGACGTGAAGGTTGTCATTACGGGGCCTAATGGTTCCGCGGCCGAAGTGTATAGCGACACCCTCACCTCGGACAGCAACGGCTATTATGGATTCCCGCAGTACCTCTATGCCGATCTCCAATACGGGAGGAATACTTATGAGTGTACGATTTCAATCGAAGAAACGGCCAAGCACAAAGCGTTCAGTTACTCATACACAATCACCACTCCGGCCCCGCCAACGGGGGTAGGCCAGATGAGTATTGTGAAACAGAATATCCAGTTCGAAGCAAAGACGACCCCCGTGGCGGTGACAGGCGGCACGTTCGAGGGTGGCGGCGCCAGCGGCGATCTGGTACCCGGCCAGCTGGTGACCCTCATTCCCTCTCCCGCGCCGGAGGGAAAGGCGTTCGATAAGTGGCAGTGCCTCGACGCAAGCGGCGCGGTAATCGAGGAGTGGCCTTACTACTCGTTCAACCTGCCCGAAGGCACTGTGTCGGTGGCGGCGGTGTATAAGGACGCGCCGGACGATCCGAACGACGGCACGGACAATAATGGCGGTGGCACCGGCAGTACGGATAACAGCGGCAGCAGTGACAACAACGACAATAGCGGTAACGGCGGTGCGGATAATACCAGCGACAGCAACAGTTCTGGCGATACGTCCGGCGGCAGCGGAACAAAATCCCCCAAGACAGGCGGTGAGGCCGATACGGCGCTCTTCCTTATGTTGATGGGAATTGCCACGGCGGGAATCGCGGTCAGCGCGAGTATGCTGCGTAAGCACGCGAAATCAGGCCGCTAATGCAAGCGGGTTCCCGGGCGCGGCTGGCTGTGCCCGGACGATAAATAAACGTTAAGGAGAAAGAAACATGAAAAAACTAATCAAAATCATGGTACCGCTGGTACTCGCAGCGGTGCTGGTGCTGTCCATGGCGGGCGTCGCGTTCGCAACGACATACACGCAGAACCTTACCTTCAAGGGGGAAGTGGTCGATGCGGATGGAAAACCGGTGGAGGGCGCCGCTGTGAAGTTGGAAGTTGGAAGCGCATCCGGAAGCACGACGACGGATGCGGATGGAAAGTATTCCATAACGCTGACGTGCGATGTGGATGATTCAGATATTACAATGATAGCAGGGGAGGTAAAAAAAGCCGGATATAAAATATCAGGCATCTCCACAGGTTTCGGCTATAACCCCGATGCCATGGATGTCTCTATCATGCCGGTCACGCTCGAAGAAGAAAAATTCACCCTGACCGTGGAGGGCGGCAGCGGCAGCGGTAAATATGCCGCGGGTACGCAAGTGACCATTGCGGCGGACCCGGCGCCGGAAGGCAGCCAGTTTTGGCTGTGGTCCCAGATCGACGGCACCGAGGGCTCATTTGGAAACCAGGGGTCTGCAACCACTACGTTTGATATGCCCGCGGGCAACGCCTCAATCAAAGTGCTGACGAAGGCGATCCCGGTTGATCCGACCGATACCCCATCGGACACTCCGACCACAGCGCCGACGGACGCCCCGGCGGATACGCCGACGGATAACGCAGCGCCGACGGATGCGCCGACCGATAACACAAAATCCCCCAAGACGGGCGGCGAGGCCGATACGGCCCTTTTCCTCACGCTGATGGGCATCGCGGCGGCCGGGATCGCGGTGAGTGCGGCGGCATTGCGTAAGCACGCGAAATCCAATCGTTAAATTGCTTTGGGGCTAATTTCCTGATAATAAAACGTGCCGCGCTTCCATAAGAACCGCGGCATGTTTCATTATGGACGGAAAAGTGATACGATTGTTGGGAAGAGTATGGAGTGACAGGAGAACCGATGAAAGACGAAAACAAGCCGGACCTCGCGGGAAGTAAACTCCGGGAGAAAAGCAAAAAAGGGGAACAAACGCCCCCGGGTATATTGCGGGAGGAGCCCGGCACGCCTGCGCCGCCAGCCCGGAACAAAAAGAAAATCATTTTATGGCTCGTGGTCGCCGCCGTGTGCGCCGTTGTTTTTGTTGTGTGCGCGGTACAGCTTGCGGAGCGCGGCGAAGAAAAAAGACGGCAGGACGAGCTGCGGCAGGCCGCGGCAGCCGCGACCGCCGCGCCTGTGCCGCTTCCGTCTGCTACCCGGACCCCGGCCGCTTCCCCGACGCCCACGGCATGGCCGCCCATAAAGGAATATCAGCCCAACGGAAGGGAAATCGATTTCGATAAACTCATTGCGGAGAACCCCGACGTGATCGGGTGGCTCGAGGTGCCGGGCACGGACGTCGATTACCCGCTGGTGGCGGACGAAGGCAACTACTACCTGACGCACGACGTATACGGCGGGGAAAGCGTGTATGGGGCAATCTATCTTGACGAAAGCAATAAAGGCGACCTCCAGCAGCCGCACCTGATTATCTACGGCCATAACATGAAGGACGGCTCCATGTTCGCGGGCCTGCACAAATTTGAAGATAAGGCGTTTTTCGATGAAAACAGGCTGGTGAAAATCTATACGCCCGAAGGACGGCTCGATTTTGAAATTTTTGCGGCCCATGCGCGGGACGACGCCTATATCCCCGCCGTTTACGGCACGGAGGATAAAGACGGCATTGCGCGGTATCTCGGCGGGATTGCCGGGACTACGGATGAAAAAGCGAATCTGCGCATGGAGGGCGTCACGGACGAAGACGCAATCCTCACCCTGTCCACCTGCGTGCGGGGCGAGGACGAGCAGCGATACGTGGTGGAAGCGAGATATATGGGAAGCAGGGCCGGATAACCGGCGCGCCTGCGAAGGAAAACACCGGCCCCAAAACGGCCGGTGTTTTTATGCCCAAAACCCGTGCGGCGCGTCCTGCGGGAAGCGGGAAAGAAATGCGCGAAAAATCCACCTTCCCAAAAGCCCGGGATAAAGCGCTTTTTGCGCTTGCAAACCCGTTTTTCCGGATAGATGGCGAGTTGACGAAACGAAGGAAAAGCTATAAGATAGAATTATCTATATTATGGGGAAGTGTTGCCGCATGACGGCGAAAGCGGGGAAAATGGGCAGGAAAAAACGCAGCATTTATATCACAACTGAATTGGTTCTGATTCTGGTGCTGCTTGCCGCCGCGCTCCTGATCGCGATGCTTATGGAAACGTATGAGGTGCGCACGGCGGTCATCAGTGCGATTTTTGTGGTTGTGGTCGTCTATTTTGTCGTCTCGACCCTGCGCAAGGAGCGTTGGTTTACCATTGCGGGGCGCATCCTTACGGATTGCTCGGACCAGATCGACAAGTATGTAAACGCCGTCACCATGCCCACCGCCATCACGAAGAAAAACGGGGTAATCGGCTGGCATAATCCGGCGTTTTCCATGCTTGCGGATATGCGCTGCGAGGGCCGCAACATCTTTCGTATTTTTCCCCAGCTGTTAAAGCCGTCCGCGGACCGGAAGGTGAAAATCGGCAGCACAACCTATGTAAAAGAGGTAATCCCGGCCAAACTCAACGGAAAGGATTATACGATCTACCGCCTGATCGACGTAAACAATACCTACGAGGCTTCAGACCTGTACCGCATCGTTACCACGGCGGTGTGCCATATCCAGGTTGACGCGTACGGCGATTTGCTGCGCGGGACGGCGCAGAACGACCATGCGAAAATCGACGCGGAGATCGACCGCATCATCGCGGGACAGGCGGCGAACCTGCGCGGGGTTTACCAGAAATACGACCGCGATAAGTACCTGATGTTTTTTGAGCGGCGGTATATTTCCTCGCTGATGCAGGGAAAGTTTGCCATTTTAAATGCGGTAAAGGAAATTAATACAGGAAACGCCGCGGTTGTGCCTACCCTCAGCATTGGCGCGGGCGTGGGGAACACTCCCGACGGCGCCAATGGAAACGCGGCGGCGGCGCTCGAGCTTGCGCTGGGGCGCGGCGGCGACCAGGCCGTCCTCAAGGACGAAAGCGGATATAAATTTTACGGCGGCGGCCAGCAGGCCATTGAAAAACGGACGCGCGTCAAGGCGCGTATGTTCTCGCACGCGCTCAAAAACCTGATGGAGCAGTGCGAGCGGGTCGTGATTATGGGGCATTCGGTGCCCGACCTCGACTGCATGGGCGCGGCCCTCGGTATCTACGCATGCGCGCGGCAGGCGGGCAAGCGGGGGTATATTGTCCTTGATAAACCCAATGCGGCGGTGCAGGGCCTTGTGGATGAAATGAAACGGGACCCGGACTACAAGGAGGTCCTCGTAACCCCGGCCGAAGCAGAGCGGCTGCTGGAGGGCCAGGCGATGCTGGTCGTGGTGGATACGCAGATCGAAGATTTTACCATTGCGCCGCAGCTGATCCCGCAGGCGGATACGCTGGTTGTAATCGACCACCATGTGCGCGGAACCACGCACATTGAAACGCCCACCCTTTCGCTGTTCGAGCCCTATGCTTCCTCCACGGCGGAAATGGTCACGGAAATCATCGAGTATTTCTCGAACAAGATTTACATCAAACCGCTTGAGGTGGAGGCGCTGCTGGCGGGCATCACCATCGACACCAAGGGCTTCTCGTTTAAAACGGGGGTGCGCACCTTTGAGGCGGCGTCCTACCTGCGCAAGCTGGGGGCGGACACCACCACCATCCGCCATCTTTTCCAGGACGACCTCGAGACCTTTTCCACCCGCGCCAGCGTGGTGCAAAATGCGGAGGTCAAGGACGGAATTGCGGTTTCCTGGTGCCCGGATAATGTGAAAAACCCGCAGCTCCTCGCGGCGCAGGCGGCGGATTCGCTGATCGGCATCCGCGGCATCAGCGCCTCGTTCGTGCTGTGCAGGCAGGGCGATACGGTCGTTGTCTCCGGCCGGTCGATCGGCGGAATCAACGTGCAGCGCATTTTGGAAAAACTGGGCGGCGGCGGGCATGCGACCATTGCGGGCGCACAGCTCAAGGGAATCGATAAGGAAACCGCGTCAAAAGAGCTGCGGCAGGCGATTGAAGAATATAAAAAGGAGAGCTAGGCAAATGAAAGTAATTTTGACGGAAGACGTAAAAGGCAAGGGAAAGACAGGCGATATTGTGAATGTGAGCGACGGCTACGCGCGCAATTTCCTGTTCCCCAAAAAGCTCGCCAAGCAGGCGACGGCACAGAACCTGAACGCCGCGAACATCGCGCATGCGGCGGAGAAGCATAGAAAAGACGTGGAAAAGCAGGACGCAAAGGAACTGGCAGAGCGCATTTCCGGCATGACGCTCACCATCCAGGCCAAGCACGGCGGTAACGGGAAGCTGTTCGGGGCGATTACCGCCAAGGAAATCGCGGCTGCGCTGTCCAAAGAAATCGGCGTGGAAATCGACAAGAAAAAAGTTTCGGCCCCGAACATCAAGGAGCTGGGGGAATATGACGTAAGCGTCAAGGTCTATGCGGAGGTAAGCACCGCGTTCAAAGTAGAGGTTAAAGGTGACTGACGGAACGGCGCGCGTACCGCAAGGACGGGTCGCCCCGAGCAACCTGGAGGCGGAACAATCGATCCTTGGCAGTATGCTTTTAAATGAAAAGTGTGTGTTTGAAGCGATGGAATCGCTGCATGAAACGGATTTTCACCAGCAGCAGCACCGCAATATTTTTCGCGCCATGGACGAGCTCGTGCGCGGCGGTGTCGCTGTAGACATGGTGACGGTCAGCCAGAAGCTGGAGCAGGAGGGCCATATGCCGATGGGCGGCATGGAATACCTGTCCGGCCTTACGATGACCGTTCCTTCGGTCGCGAATTTAAAGCACTATATCCACATCGTAAAGGAAAAAGCGGCGCTGCGGGAACTGATCGACGTATGCATGAAAATTTCCGACGACTGCTACCGCGGGGAGCAGGACGCGCGCGAAATTGCAAACGCGGCGGCGACGGCCATCCTGCGCCTCGCGCTCCAGGATGAACGGAGCTCGATGCAGCATCTTTCGGCGGCGCTCCAGCAAAGCTATGTAATCATCAGCGAAGCGATGAAAAACAAGGACGGCCTCATGGGCCTGCCCGCTGGCTTCCCGCTGATGGATAAAATGCTTTCCGGCCTGCAGGGCGGACAGCTGATTGTCATCGCGGGCCGCCCGGGTATGGGTAAAACGAGCTTTGCGATGAATATGGTGGAATATATCGGTCTTACGCAAAAAGCGGTCTGCCTTGTGTTCTCGCTGGAAATGTCGGCGGACCAGCTTGCGACACGCC
Source organism: Christensenella intestinihominis (assembly GCF_001678845.1). Classification (GTDB taxonomy): domain Bacteria; phylum Bacillota; class Clostridia; order Christensenellales; family Christensenellaceae; genus Christensenella; species Christensenella intestinihominis. Next base: position 73,230 of record NZ_MAIQ01000002.1, on the reverse strand, counting down.
TGCTGTGTTCGCAGGCCAGGGTGGACAGCCAGGACGCCCGTACGGGCAAAATCGGCGCGGTAGAGATCAACAAGTTTGCCGAAGCCATGAAAGAACTTTCGGGCACGGAAATTTACATCGACGATTCCGCGTCCATTACGCCGACGGAAATGCTGGCTAAGGCGCAAAGCCTTAAAAAAAGCAAAGGACTCGGCCTCATCGCCATCGACTATTTGCAGCTGATGCAGGCCGGGGGACGGGCGGAAAGCCGCCAGCAGGAGGTCGCGCAGATCACGCGTACCCTTAAAATCATGGCAAAGGAACTGAATGTCCCGATCCTGCTCCTGTCCCAGCTTTCGCGCGCTTCGGAAAAGCGCGATAAAAAATCGCGTTACCCAATGCTCTCGGATTTGCGCGAATCGGGCGCGATCGAGCAGGACGCGGACGTGGTCATCTTTCTGCACCGCGAGGATTATTATCCGGAAGATAAAACCCCGGAGAATATGGGAAGGGCACGCGTCATCATTGCCAAGCAGAGGAGCGGCCCCACGGGCGCGATTTCCATGCAGTGGCAGGGCGAATATACGAAATATATGGAAGTGGATTATGTCCACGACGAAGAGGAGGCGCCGGAGTATTGATTACCAACCAATGGTTTTGCGGGCTGTCGGACGATGTGCGTACGATTCGTGAGAACGTATTTGTGCGGGAACAAGGCTTCCCGCCGGAGGAGGAATTCGACGTATTCGACGACCAGGCCATGCATGTCGTGATTTACGACGGGGAAAAGCCGGTGGGCACGGGCCGCGTATACCATGACGGAAAAACATTCCGGATCGGGCGGGTTTGCGTGCTCCGGGAAGAGCGCGGGCAGGGCATAGGCGACCTGGTGATGCGCGTACTGCTCGTAAAGGCGTTCGGGTTTAATCCTTCCCAGGTGTGCGTGGACGCGCAGGTGCACGCCAAGGCATTCTATGAAAATTTCGGCTTTGAACAGGACGGGGAAGAGACCAGCGAAGCGGGCGTTCCTCATATCCCCATGCGCGTCACGAAGGACACGCTGGTTTTCAAAAGCGGATGCGGCAAGGAAATGCGTTTCAGGGAAATTTTCCCGGAAAAGGGATAAAAGCCGGGCGGGCATTGCTGTAAATAGCTGGAAATGATGCGGACCGGCGACGTTTTCCAAACGGCGCCGGTTTTGTCTTTGGCTGGATAGATTTAATTGACAGATGCTCTAGCGAGGATGTGACCAATATGCCGCCTGAACAAACAAAACTGGAAAAATGCGGAACCTATATGTGGTTCGGCTTCCTGCTGCCCTTCCGGGAGCGGCTGCGGCTCATTAAAGACGCGGGATTTGATACGGTGTGCACATGGTGGGACGATATGTTCGCCGAAACAGACGGCCGGAAAGAAGATCATTTCGACCAGGCGCTTGCCGCCGGGCTGTATCTGGAACACACGCACCTGCCGTATTTCGGGTGCGATGAACTATGGCGGCCCGGGCAGGATGGGGACGCGCTATGCAGGCGCTATTGCCGGGCGGTCGCCGGGGCTTCCGCAAGCGGAATCAGGACAGTGGTGATGCACCCGTTTGAACGCTTTTCCCCTCCAAACGGGAACTGGGATGTGTTTATTGCGCGAATGGAGCGGATTGCCGGGGAAAGCGCGAAACAGGGGAGCCGCCTTGCGGTCGAAAACCTGGCGGACCGGGAAGGGCTTAAGCGTATCATGGATTATTTCAGCACCAATCCCCATGTGGGGCTTTGTTTTGATACGGGTCATAACCATGTGGCGGCGCCGGGCAGCTTTGAACTGCCCGGCCTCTATCAGGACAGGATTTTTGCCCTTCATGTGCACGATAATAACGGGAAGACGGACGAACACCTTCTGCCCGGCGAGGGGACCGTCGACTGGGCTGCATTCATGGGGGCAATCGGAAAAACAAAATTTGAAGGCTCGTTGATGCTTGAGGCCTGCTACCCCATCGATATGGAAAAGTGGGGCAACGACCCGACCCGTGAATATGAGGCGCCTCCCGTTTCCCCGGAAGAATACCTGACAAAGGCAAGGCGGAGCTGTGAAAAAGTATTGCGGCCTAGATAGCAAGGCCCGGCAATACGGACAAAAAATTAAAACCGCCTGCCGTAGGCTTAAAGATACGGCAGGCGGTTTTTTTGACCGGGAAAATTTGCTGCGAGGGAGCAGAAAAACTATGCGTTCCGTCTGTTTTAAATAGTCAACCCATATTCCGACTGTTGCGGGAAGCGGCGGTAAATTCAATTAAATAGCAGGATAATGCGGTTTATTATTTTAATCCGGCGGCAACATCCTATTCAAAAACTATACACGCTTTGTCCATATTTTGAGGTTATGTTTATTATGTGCGGATTAACGCAACAAAATAGGGAGGAAGCGATGGAAAGGAACGTAACCTTAAAAACAGTAGAAAAAAAGAAAAAAGAGTACATGGAATACCTGCTGATGCAGGAAAAGGCAAAAAACACGGTGCGGGCCTATTCACGGCATATCGATACGTTTGTCCGTTACATCCGGGACGAACGGAAGCTTGAAGCGCTTGGAAAAATCGAGCTCGTGGAATTTAAGCAATGGATGCTGCCGAGGTATTCTCCATCGACCATTAACCTCGTGGTCAGTTCGCTGAACGGCCTTTTTGCTTTCATGGGTATGGAATCGATGAAGCTGAAAAAACTGAAGCAGCAAAGGTCCAACAGCCTGGAAAACGTATTGACCATGGATGAATATAAAAAGCTGCTTACCGCCGCAAAAATGCGGAATGAAAAAATGTACTGCATTATCCGCACCCTCGCCGGAATGGGAATCCGTGTGGGGGAATTGAAATATATTACCGTGGATGCGGTAAAGCATGGGGAAGCGCGGATTATCAATAAAGGGAAAATCCGGAACGTGGTGCTGAAGGAAAATATCCGCCGGATGCTGGAAGCCTACTGTGAAGCGAACGGTATTATAGGCGGCGTAATTTTTGAAGGGCGGAACGGCAGGGAAGTAATCAGCCGGGCCTATATTTGCGCGGCAATGAAAGAGCTGGGAACAAAGGCCGGCATTCCCCGGGAAAAATTATTTGCACATAACCTGCGCCATTTATTTGCAAAGCGGTTTATCGAAAAGACAAACGACATTGTAACGCTGGCGGACGTGCTTGGCCATACGAGCATAGATACCACGAGAATCTATACGAGAACGTCGAATGCGGAAAAACGCGCTAAAATCGAAACCGTAGATTTATAAGGAAAGCGGGAAGACAAAATGAAAAAATCATACATGGTTGGATAAGGATTGCTTAATATGCTATGATAGGATTAATTCTCAAAGAAAGTGGAAGAACGAATGAGAGCGGAAAAAAACAGGAAAACAAGAAAAAAATTAATCGATCAGGGAATTGAGATCATTTGCAAAGAAGGTATAAAAAACTTCTCGATCCGCAGGGTTGCCAAAGAATGCGGGATGTCACCGAAGGGCCCCTATAATTATTTTGAAGACGCGAACGACTTTATGAATGAAATCAGGCACAGGATTCTTCGCGGTATGATGGCGCGCCTGTATTCGGACGAAGTTTTGCGGGAAAAGGCCCCACTGGAACGGCTGGTCAGGCTGGAGGAAGCCTATGATTCCTACTACAGGCAATATTTCCATTTGCTGAACCAGGTTTTTTCCAAAGCCCCGATCACGCAATATTATATTGAAGACGACGGGGAAATCTGGCAGTATACTAAGGATTACCCGTTTGTGACCGATGAAGACGACGAACGGAACATAAAGCTTTACAAGCAAATGGTCCAGGCGGCCCTGATAGAAGGAATGCCGTATACAATTGACAAAAGCGGCAAGGGCGCGGCGGATCGCGCCAGGCAGATTCTTGAAACAGGGCTTTCCTGTATGGAGGGAACAATTACGGAGGGGGACGCGGAATGACAAGGCATGGCGAATTCAACCAAACGAAAAGCAACCTGCTGGCGCAGGCCCTCGTTATGATAAAGGAAGACGGCGTGGAAGCGTTTTCCGCCAGGAAGATGGCGGAAAGGTGCGGGCTTACCCACCAGACGCCCTACCGCTATTTTGAAAACAAGGAAGACCTCATGGAAAACATCATTACGGAAGTGCTCGTGCAGCTGGGCGATTACCTCAATGGTATGCTCCGGAAACGGGAAGGGGAGGAGCCCTTTCTTGTGATCTTTGAGGGAGCGATCCGCTTTTTGGTAAAAAACCCGAATTATGGAATACTGCTCTATTCCGGCGAGGGAAGGGGCAGGCCCGACGAGTATGCGGATGAACGGCGTAAACGGATTCGCATCAACTTCAGGGAGGTTGCGGAGGATTATTTTGTGCGCTGCGGAATTCCGGAAGGCAAACATGAGGATGTGTTCAACGCTGTAAACGCGGTATTAAACGGCCTCATCATGCGCATCATCAACCGGGCGATTGTGGTGGAAGGGAGCCTGAAACCCGCTGTCCGTACCATTGTTGAGGATATCCTCCACCTGCGGGTGCGGGAATAAAACCGGAAATATAAAGGAGCGCCCTGCGGCGCTCCCGTTATGAGGAAGAAAATGAAAAAAACTTTATATTTATATTATAACAGATTTATGAATATAAAATATTAAAATTATTAAGAAATTATGAATTAAACGCCATCCGTATGAAATATTCCCGGATGGCGTTTCGTTTATCGGTCCCTTCTGATATTGCTGCGGTATTCACTTGCCGCATCCTTCTCGCGCTTCCGCTGCTCCAGCCTGGCCTCGTTGCGGGCACGCGTACCCTCGAGTGTGGCCTTGCGGATTTCCACATCCCGTTTTTCTTCCATCTTGACGATTTTTTTCTGTTCCTTCAGCTCCGTTACCCGTCTTTTTGCGTCGATTTGACCGAGCTTTTCCTGTGCCGCCTGCTTTTCCTCTGCAATTTCGTTTTGCAGGGCATTGATTTTTTCGCTATGATCCATCTTAATTCAATTCCTTTCTTGCTGTTTTTGTTTGTCTCTATAAGTTAAACAAGAAAAGATAAAATAAACGGCGGGAAGGATTTTTTAATCTGCCGGGCCCGTGCCTCCATAAAAAAACGCCCGGGCAGCCGGGCGGGGTTTGGCAGTCAAAGCATGCGCAAGTATTCTTCCTTGTATGCCCGCCGCCCTTCGAGGGCGTCTTTTAGCGCCCGGATCATTGCGGGACGATCCTCGTTAAGCGTTCCGCGCAGCGAAACGTAATTGGACGCATGATTGCTGCGGAACACGCTTCCCTCGCAATCCATATGCTCCAGCATGACAAGTGTTTCGAGGGAAACCTCCTCCGGCGTTAAAACCTGGAAACTTCCGCCTGTGGCTTCCGAAAAAAGAGGAGTGCCTTCTTCCAGCATCAGGGTCAGCAGGCCGATATAATCGGGTTTCATTGCGGTGAAGGCTTCCCCGGTGTGAACGGCATGCCCGCGCCAAAGCTTTTTCCCGCCGATCCCGCTGATGGCTGTGACGGAAAGTGGAATTCCGCTGTCCTTTACGCGCAGGCCCGCGGCGACAATTTCCCCGGCTGTCATTCCCTTATGGATATGCCGCAGCACTTCGTCGTCGCCCGATTCGAGGCCAAGGTAAATCATGCCGAGCCCCGCCGATTTGAGCGCTTCCAATTCGTCTGGCTGTTTCAGGAGAATACTGCGCGGAGAACCGTAGACCGCCGTACGCCTGCAATCGGGAAAAAGCATACGGATATGGGAGAGGATTGCCAGCAATTTCTCCGTCGGCAGGACCAGGGCGTCGCCGTCCGCAAGAAAAATGCGCCCGGCCTTTGGATAAAGCCGCGCCATTTCCGTAAGGTCCGCAAGAATGTCCTCCACCGGACGGATGCGAAACTGCTTGTCTTTATACATCCCGCAAAACGTACATCGGTTGTGGGAACATCCGATGGTAGCCTGTACGATCAGGCTGTGGGCCTCGCTCGGGGGCCGGTAAATGCTTCCTTCATACTGCATAAATTTCTCCCGGTCAAAAAAACCTGTCGGCCATATGGCGGACAGGCTCTTTATTCGTTTGGCTGTGCCGGTTCGTCCGATGCTCCCGCGGACGGTTCCGCACCATCGGACGGGGCGGGGCTGCCGTTTTCCGGGAATACATATTTCTTTTCCCCAGGTTTCAGCCATCCAAGGCGTTCGCGCGCTTCACGCTCCACATACTCGTCGCTGCCAATATAATTCTGTTCATTTTTATAATAGTCAATTTCTTTATTGAGGGCTTCCTGCTCCTCCAGCAATTGCTGCTGCTTTGTCTGCTGGGCCGCAAGGATCGTCTGCTGGTTAAAGAACGTCAAACTGGCATACACAAGTACGCCCAGTAAAACAAACACCTTTATCCGGTTGAAACGAAATGTCCTTTTTTTCTTTGCCATAGGCAAACCTCCGCCGATTATCTATAACATATCATACTCCGGCGCGTTCTTCAAGCAGAATCCTTATAAACCCACGCTTGCCGAATGAATCTTAAATTTTTACGAAAGTATTTAAAAAGTATGAAGTAAGTGCTATAATGATACCTGATTTTGCAGACTGGTTTCAGGAACTGCAACCGGGACGCGCTATGCGGACCGCAGGAAAAACAAAAAGGAAGGTTTTTGTATTTTATGAAGAAGATTCTGATCGTAATGCTCGCAATGCTTATGGCATGCAGTATATTTGCGGCTTGTTCCAAGCCGGCGGAAGAAGAGCCGTCCGTACAGCCGACGGTAATCGCGGCGGAAACGCCGCAGCCGACGGAAACCCCTGAGGCTACCTCGGAGGTGCCGACGGACGTATCCCCCACAACGGGAATGCCGGGCAACACGGCGTATAAACCAATTATGGTGCAGATCGACAACGCAGACGCAGCGCGTCCGCAAACCGGAATCAGCTATGCGGATATCGTGTATGAAACGGACGTCGACGGCGGCGACACACGGTTCACGGCGCTTTATAACGACGCGGTCAACGGCACGGGCGCGCCGGACGAGCTGATCGTCGGGCCGGTGCGTTCCTCGCGGTATTACCACCAGTGGATTCAGGAAGAGTGGGACGCCCTCTATGTCCATATGGGAGGGCCGGACGAAACCTCCAAGGAAGAAACCGACATCTGGGGCGCCAGCAGCGAGCATGTCAAGCAGCGCGTCAACGGTGCGGGCAAGCATGCAGTCAATAATGATCTTTTCTTTGCACTGAAAGAAGGCCATTCGGCAGCGGATTTTGCGGGGATCGACCTGATGAAGGCGCTCGACGTTTACGATTACGAGCCGCAGGCGCTCCAGTCCTTCACGTTCTATCCGGCGCAGGACTATGCGGACCAGCCGGAAATTTCAGGACTCGAGCTGTACTTCTTTGGGAATAAAACGCCGCTTGCGTCTTATGAGTACGACAGCGCCGACGATAAGCTGCTTCGTTCCACCAGGGGCAAGGAGCATACGGACGCCGAAACAGGCGACCAAATTAAGGTGCAGAATGTGATCGTCCAGTTTGTAAACGATGAGAAAGCAAACGACGGACCGGGAAGCGACCGCAGGATTGTGGACGTAAAAGGCAGCGGCGACGCGCTGTTCGTAATCCACGGTAAGCTGATGAAGGGTACGTGGGAACGCCCGACATACGACAGCGCGACCTCCTACAAGCTGGAAAGCGGTGAAGAAATCACGCTCGCGCCCGGGAACACATGGATTTCCATGATGCCCGCAGGCAAGGATGCGGTGGTCACCTATGCCGACGGAACGGAGGAGACGATCAGCGGACAGGCGGAATAAAGAACAATCAGGAATAACAGGAAGGCTGCCTTAACCGGCAGCCTTTTTATTATTGGTTGCGCAAATAACAGGATTTCATATATAATGGTATTATCTCGAAATATGGAGGAGAAAAAAATGCCTAAATATACCAAGGCGGAATTACATAAAATCATTGATGAAAACGACATCAAGTTCCTGCGTTTGCAGTTCACCGATATTTTTGGAATCCTGAAAAATATCACGGTCATGGCCTCGAAGCTTGACAGCGTGATCGAGCAGGGATGCATGTTCGACGGTTCGTCGATCGACGGCTTTGCGCGAATCGAGGAGTCGGATATGATGCTCCTGCCCGATCTTGATACGTTTGAAATTTTTCCGTGGTCGAACCCCAAGGGGCGTACGGCGCGGTTTATCTGCGACGTGTATATGCCGGACGGTACGCCGTACGAGGGCTGCCCGCGGCACATCCTGAAGCGCCAGTTGGCGAAGGCGAAGGAAATGGGCTACACCATGAACGTTGGACCCGAATGCGAATTTTTCCTCTTCCATAAGGACGAGCACAACAAGGCGACCATCGAAACGAATGACGACGGCGGCTATTTTGACCTCGCCCCCCTCGATATGGGCGGCGCCGCCCGGCGGGATATCTGCCTTGCGCTCGAGGAAATGGGGTATGAAATTGAGGCTTCCCACCATGAATGTGCGGCGGGACAGCATGAAATCGATTTTAAATACGGAGATGCGCTGCGGATGGCGGACGATGTAATGACGTTTAAAATCGTCGTCAAGCGTATCGCACAGGACCATCACCGCCATGCGACGTTTATGCCCAAGCCGATTTTCGGAGTGGCGGGAAGCGGCATGCATATCAATATGTCGCTGTGCTCGGAAACGGGCAACGCATTTTGCGATAAGTCCGACGAGCTAGGCCTCTCAAAAGAGGCCTACGGCTTCATGGCGGGAATCCTGAAGCATGCGCGCGGCCTTTCGCTCCTGACCAATCCGACCATCAATTCCTATAAACGGCTGGTGCCGGGCTTTGAAGCGCCGTGCTACATTGCATGGTCTGCGAAAAACCGAAGCCCATTGATCCGCGTGCCCTTTGCGCGCGGCGCGGCGACAAGGGTGGAAATGCGCAACCCGGACCCGACGGCCAATCCTTATTTCGCCTTTGCGGGCGCGCTCGCGGCGGGCCTGGAGGGAATACGCGAAGGAATTACCCCGCCGCCGCCGGTGAATGAGAACATTTATACGCTGTCGGAGGCGGAAAAGAAAAAGCATATGATCCGGCGCGTGCCCCAGAATATGTTCGATGCCATCAATGATTTCAAGGAAGACCCGCTGATGCGGGAGGTGCTCGGGGACAGCACCTATGAGAAATACCTCAAAGGCAAAAAGCATGAATGGGCGGATTATTCCACCTGTGTGCACGAATGGGAGCGCCAGCACTACCTGACCAAATACTAAAGCCGGTACGCCAATTCGGAATTTCCCGGATTGGCGTATTTTTATGTTGACAAATTGGCCGCAATCCACTAAAATTATTAGTGCTATCGAAAAAGATGGCCCCATGGTCAAGCGGTTAAGACGTAGCCCTCTCACGGCTGAAACTCGGGTTCGATTCCCGGTGGGGTCACCACGTCGCAGCAAACTACGCTGCGCTTCAAAGCCTCGCTTTTAGCGAGGCTTTTGCGTTATGCTCCGTTGCTGCTCCTTTCCCCAACAAACCCACTCCGCTTCGCTTCGTTGGGCTTTGCTGGGGCCCCGTTTTGCATCTGCTGGGCTTGTGCGAGGGTCCCTTTTATTTACATCTATTTTGTATCAATGACACACAAAAAATAACCCGCACATTTATTGTGCGGGTTATTTTTTGTGGTTTGCGGGAATCGAACCCGGGGTGTAAAAAAGGTCGTAATCATTCGTTTCATGAGGCGGGAGCCGAAATGAAATAACCTTGAGCAAAGGGGGAACACGGGGGAAATGCAATTTCCGCCCGTGAAGAGCCGCAAGGCGGCAAAAGGTGGGGTCACCACGTCGCGGCAAGTTCCGCGATTTCAAAGCCCTCGCATATGCGAGAGCTTTTTCATGTGTGCTTAAGCGCACATACAAAAAATCCGGGCCCCGTAAGCGGCCCGGATTTCCGATAATACACACAAACGCGGAGGAAGCTATTCACCGGGAAGAATCCCGGCAAATATCGCCCGCAATGGAACGAAAGGGTTACTCCCCGATAATCTGCACCTGCACCGTCCGTTCGCGCGGGCGCGTGGTGTCGAAATCGACGAAGTATATGTAACCGAATTCGCCGAGGTCCATCTTCCCGTCGATCAACACGATGGTTTCACTCCGCCCGACAAGGGCGGAACGAAGGTGCGCATCTGTATTGTGGCAACCCCGCGCGTCCTCGCCGTGTTCTTCTGCAAACTCCAGCGCCTTGGGGCCGGGATGCAGATAAATGCCTTCCCTGCTGCAGGTGGGAATCATGCCTTCCATCACGTCGACAAAATCCTGCTGGAGCGTCTCGAGGCCCGTCATGGACATGTCGAACGCCGCCTCCTGGGTAATGACGCAGCAGGTTGTGTGGTGCGAATAAATAACGACAATGCCGTTTTTGATGCCGGAGCGCCCGATTATTTCCGAAACGGATTGCGTAACGTTGGAAAACGTCGCAATATTGGGCCGGGCCTGCACCTTAAGTTCTTCACGGTAAACCATAAAGTTTCTCCTTACTGTTCACTATTTTGCAAATCTTCACGCGCTTTTTTGACGTAGGAAACCATCTCGTCGAGCAGCGCATACGGGTCCTTGGAACGCAGGATGCCGGATGCGGAGCCTGCCGCCTGGGACCCTGCCATAATAAAATCGTAAATTTGCTGCGCGGTCGTGATCCCCGCCGCCTGTTCCACCATGATATCCGGGTCGATCGCCTTCACAGCCCTGACCGCTTCCTTTACATAGCTCATGTCGCTGGCGTTTTCCGTGCCGATCAATTCGCTGGGCTCGGGATTGATAACGTCGGGGTGCAGCTGCGCGATTGCGCACGCCTCGTCGATCGTATCCGCGCAGACAAAAGATATCATATCCAGCTCGTTTGCCCGGTCGATGCCTTTTTTTATGTGCGAAAGCGTCATGGGGCGTTCGCAGTGGTTGAGGACAACACCCTGCGCGCCCGCCGCCTTAAGCGCCTCGGGCAGCACGTCGGCCATTCCGCGCCCGGGGGGGATAATGTCCATATAAGGCGCGAGCACAATCAGCCGCTCCGTTCCTTCCGCAATACGGCGGATTTCCGTATAGGGGGCGATAAACAGCACGTCGACGTCATATTTTTTCGCGGCGTCGTCCGCGGCCTTGGCGAAGTTGTAAACATCGTCGCCGTAAATATAATTTTTTACACTCGTTTCAAAAAACGGCGTGCGGATTTTTGGCTTCATTTAAGTTTTCTCCTAATAGTATATCGGCCCTGGAACGGTTTATTCGCCCATTACCGTGATTTTAACGGTGCGCTTGCGGCCGCGGACCTGGTCCCAGTCGATGAAATATACGTAACCGAATTCACCGAGATCGAGTTCGCCGTCTTCTACCTGGATGCTCTCCGAGCGGCCAAAAAAGCAGGAACGCAAATGTGCGTCGGTGTTCAGGCTGGTCCAGGGGCCGGGTTCGCCTACGCTGTCACCGAATTCAATATGCTTCGGACCCGGATGCAGGTATTGGTTTTCCACCCGGCAGGTGGGCACAAGCTGCTCCATGAGGTTGCACAGGTCCTGCTGGAGGTATTCAAGGCCGAAATAGGTCTTGTCGTGCGAGCATTCCTGAATCATGACCGAGCAGGTCGTATGGTGCGAATAGACGGTAAGAAGGCCGTTCTTAATACCGGATTTCGCCAGGATTTCCTTGATCCCTGCCGTGATGTTGTGGAAGGTGGGGTGCAATCCCTCGGACTGGACCGTAATGCTGTCTTGATACATTTTCATAATACTGTTCTCCTTTGGATTAAGTTAATAGAAACCTTATATTTTATTTTTGGTTCAAACGTTTTCCCACAGCCCCGCCGGGATGGACGACGGCAAATTTTTCATTCTGGTAATCCGTTGCCGATATCACCGCGGCCTGGAGCGCGTCGAAGATTGCGGACAAGCTGATAAAGCTGGTCGTCCCCTGGCAGTCGTATTTGTCCACCTCGCGGTTTACGTGCATACGGAGGACGATATCCGCATTTTGCGCCAGCGGGGAATCGAGGTTCTCCGTGACGGCGATCACGGTTGCCCCCTTGGTTTTGCAGATATCGAGGATCGGCAAGAGTTCCTCCGTTTTGCCGCCTCTGGAGGCCAGCAGGATCACATCGCCCTCCTGCAGGAAACCGGTAGCGCCATGCACCGCCTCGGCGGGGGAAATAAAGCGCGCGGGGCGTTCGATGCAGCACATCAGATGCGCAAAATGCCGGCAGGCAATCCCCGAATGGCCGCAGCCGGAAGCCGCAATCCGCTCCGCCCTGCAGAGGACGGAAACGGCCTTTTCAAATTCCTTTCCGTCGAGGAATGAAAACGCCTGCGCAAGGCATTCCGATTCGATTGCGAAAGAATTTTTTGCAATGGTCAGTAAATTAGGGTCCATAATAAAACCTGTCCTTTTTTCATATTTTTCAGGCAGCTTGGAAATTAATGTGAAACGTCCGGCACAAAGACCTCGAGCCCGCTTGCCAAGAGTGTCTTTTGCAGGGAAGCATCCGGGATTTCGTTTGTAAAAATCCCGTCGATTTCGGATAATCCGGCATAGGCAATCAGCGAACACTGGTTGAATTTGCTGCTGTCGAGCAATACGTATTTGGAATCCGAACGCTCGATCACACAGGTGTTCAGGCTCGAAATATCGATTTGGTTGGAAGAAAACCCCGACTGTATGTGCATGCCGTCACATCCGAGGAAGCATTTCGTAAAATGGAAAGGCGCAAGGTATTTTTCGGTAAGCGGTCCTGAAAAATCCCGCCGCCTGTCGTTATACTCCCCGCCGATCAGGTACACCTTGCAGTTTGGCGAAGGAGCAATGGCCTGCGTATTGGCAATGGAATTGGTGATAATCCTCAGCGATGAAAACTCATTGCGCGCGATGCGCGCGCTCAGGGCCAGCGTCATCTGGAATATTGTCGTGCCGCAGTCAAGGTAAATCGTATCCTCGTCGCTGACCGCCGCGGCCGCAAGACGGCCGATCCCGACCTTCTCCTGCTGGAATATTTTCTCCCTTTGTTCAAAAGAATATGAGGGCGCATTTTCGGCAAGCTGTATTCCTCCGTAATTGCGCACGACCTTTCCGGCTTTTTCCAAATCGGAAAATACCCGACGCACGGTGGCTTCCGAAATTCCCAGGATGTTCGCCGCCTCGCCGGTGGTCATCCGGCTTGAAGACTGCAAAGCATTGAGGATATATTCTTCGCGCGATGCCTTTTTGTTCATAACGTACGCCCCTCGGATTCGTTTTATAGCTTCATTATAGCATGGAAGCGGTAAAGGTCAAGCAGAAAATGATCGAAACGATCAAAAAAATAAAAAAATGATCGAAACGATCAAAAAATCATTGACAGGGAGGAAATATCCCGATAAAATGAAATTATCGGGAAAACTGTAAATATTGTCATACCACGTCCGAAACCCGGATGTTCTTTCAGGAAAGACTCATTGAACTTATAAATAATAAATAAATGATTAAAACGGCGCCGTGTTACTCCACATATTAATGCGGCGGCGTTATATAAAAAGGAGGATATTAATCCGTAAGGCTTGCGGTGTAGCAGTGTGGAGACCTGCTATAATGCGTACAGAGCAACATCCGTCTGTTCGCGAGGCGTATTGTGCGGAGGCAAATGCGCCAGAGCCAGGAAATATGGCAAACGTTATTTTAAAGGACATCAAAAAGGTGTATCCGTATGCCGGAGGCAAGGCGGAGAAGAAGAAACAGGCAAAAGGCACCGGGGAGAAGAAGGCCAACCTGCAGATTACGGAGCAGGGAGTCGTCGCGGTACAGGCGTTCAACCTGGATATTGCGGACAAGGAATTCATTGTGCTGGTCGGCCCGTCCGGCTGCGGGAAATCAACATTGCTGCGCATGATCGCGGGGCTGGAGGAAATCACGGAGGGCGAGCTTTATATCGGCGACAACATGGTAAACGATGTAGAGCCCAAAAACCGGGATATCGCAATGGTGTTCCAGAACTACGCGCTGTATCCCCATATGACGGTATTTGAAAATATGGCGTTTGCACTTAAATTGCGGAAAGTGCCCAAGGACGAAATCAAGAAAAAGGTACGCGAAGCGGCGGAGATATTGGATATCACCGAATATCTGGACCGCAAGCCCAAAGCGCTTTCGGGCGGGCAGCGCCAGCGCGTCGCCATTGGACGGGCGATTGTGCGCCAGCCCCAGGTGTTCCTGATGGACGAGCCGCTTTCCAATCTTGACGCGAAGCTCCGCAACCAGATGCGCGCGGAGATCATCAAGCTTCGCCAGAAGGTTGACACTACGTTTATCTATGTGACGCACGACCAGACGGAGGCCATGACGCTCGGCGACCGGATCGTAGTCATGAATGACGGTTTTATCCAGCAGATCGGAACGCCCCAGGAGGTATTCGACCATCCGGCGAATATTTTCGTCGCAGGGTTCATCGGGTCGCCGCAGATGAATTTTTTCGATGCGGAGCTGGTCCGCAGCGGGGATGGGTACTCCGTTTCGGTAAACGGCGTGCAATTTGGCCTGTCGGAGGAAAAACAGGGCTTGCTGCGCGGGCGGGATATCCCGCAGCAGGAAATTACCCTTGGAATCCGTCCCGAGCATATTACAGTCGGGGAGGAAGGCATCCCCGCCATGGTGGATTTATCGGAAATGATGGGCACCTCGATCCACCTTCATGCCGCTGTGAACCATACGGATGTGGTTGTGGTCGTTCCGACGGCGGACGTACAGGATAAGGGCCGGTCCGCATTCACCCATGGAATGGAAGTCAAGCTGGAATTCGGCGGCAATGTGGTTCATTTGTTTGATAAGGAAAATGGGGAAAACCTCTGTCTTTAAGATATAAAAAACCGCGGGAAGGCCTGCAAAAAGCCTCCCGCGGTTTTTTTGAACCGTATTACAGGTCATAACAGCGCAGGGAAAGCCGGATGCGGTGGGTACCGCCCGCCGGCAGCAGCCTTGCCCGCCCTTCCCGGCGTTCGTTCTGCATACCGGAAATCTCATTGTTTGACGGCTCGATCCCGAGCGCATATTCGCCCGAGCGGGTACAACGCCACTGCGCGAGCGTCGGCAGGTATTCCGTTTCATATGAAACGGCGACGCCGATTTTCAGCGCCGGGTTTTCCAGGCGTATCGTGCACACGCCGTCCCCGTCCGGCTGCGGCGCATGGAAATATACGCTTTCCGCGGCATCGTCCACGGGGGGCACAATCCGATCCCACACATCCAGCGTCTGCCGGGCGTCCTCGTTCCGGGGGCGGGGCTTCCTGCCGCCGGTCGGGATGTGTATCTGCAGGCTTTCACTGAGAAAAGGAAAACCGAAATTAAAGTGATATAAAAGCAGGTAATCGGTATCGTTGTAATCGCAATTTTCTATTTCATCCGTAATCTGCAGTTCGTTTTCAGACATCCGGGTTGAAATTTCCCGCGTGAGGCATAAATCATAGGCTTCAAGCGCGGTATCGCGGGTGACGGATTTGGCGCAGAGCACATAATCGTCGTCCGAAAAACGGGAATGGTACCATGACTGCTCGCAGGGAATGGTGCTGATCCGGCCGTGCGTATGGGCAAACCGCCCATATTCGTCCGTCTCCTCAGGGCCGCAGTTCTTAAGGCCGCAGGTTGTCAGCATCCCGCCGCTGAAATAGCGGTCAAACTCGCCCGGAGTGGGCGACGTTTCGTGGGGGGAGCATAACCCGTTGCGGGTCAAAAGACCGATATTAATTCCTTTAAAAGAGAGCTGCGCAATATCCATGCCGCGGTCCGGGAGCAGGGTATAGTCGAGCCCGCTGCCGTTGCGGACGCGGAGGGCGCGCATCCCGCGGGCGCGGCCGCTTTGATAAACGGTCTCCGTAATCCCCGCAATTTGCGAAATATTGGCGCAATAGCGCCGGAGATTCTCTTTGGTATAATCCTTGCCAAGTAATTTCACCATATGTTCCAGCCTCCTTATGGGGGGAATTCTAACATGGGGCAGGGGAAGAGTCAATGTAACAAACAAATGAATTGTGGTAATATTTTCTGCATTTGCGGGAGAAAAATATTTTTTTAATTTTCCGCTTATTGAGTGAAAATGCGTAAAATGGTACTATGATATTGACCGTTGATATCTGTAAAGCGGATTGTCTGCGCAGGAAGGGCTGCGGCAAAGGGGTGGATATCGTGAATAAAGAAAAATACCAGGCGGGAGAACGCATATTGGAAGATACGCCGGTCATGAGCGAGGAAGGCGTATTCAATCATCTGCTGTCACAGCAGAACCGGGAAACGGCGGGCATCGTCGGGGCAAAAGACCTTTCCAAAAACGTCCCCAACGAACTGCTTCCGGTTATGGAAATGAAGTTCGTCAGCGTTGCGACCTTAAGCAACAAGGAAGGGCTGTCCGGGGTCAACCATGTCCACGATTGGTGCGATATCAGCTATGTGATGCGCGGGCAGCTCGTCTATGAGATCGACGGGAAAGAAAGCACGGCGCGCGAAGGGGATGTTGTAATGATTCCGGCGGGGGTCCGCCACCGCGAAATCGCTCCGTCGGACCAGGATTTCGAGGTTTTTTTCCTTTGTGTGGACTTTACAAATATGGGCCGCCGGATTGACGTAACCGATTATATCGGGCACCGCGGCGTGATCTCAACATGGTATTCCCGCGAAATTTATAAAATTTGCGAGAATATGCTTTCCGAGGTAACCTTCCGCTCCAAGGGCTACCTGCTGAATTTGCGGGCGCTTGTGCTCAACCTGCTCGTTTTGCTGTGCCGCGCCCAGGAAGAGCCGGAACAGCGGATCAAAAGCATTAAGCGGATTAACAGCATCCGGAAAAAACGGATCGCGGACGAAGTGAAATCCTACCTGGAAACGAACTATATGCAGAAGATATCCCTCGACGACCTGTCGCAGGCGTTCTTCTTCACCCCGCAGTACCTGTCCACGCTTTTCCGCAAGCAGACCGGGCATACGATTATCGAATACCTGAACATTACGCGAATTAAAAAAGCGAAAGAAATTTTCCGCAAAGGAGAGCTCAACGTTTCCCAGGCCGCCCTCCAGGTGGGCTTTGGCGATATGCACTATTTCGGCAAGGTATTCAAGCAATATGAAAAGCAGACTCCCATCCAATATATTGTGGAATTAAAGGGCGGAACAGAGGGAGAAACAGGGGATTTTCCCGCCGAGGACGATGCCGGGAACGAGTAAAAAGCACGATTTTATCCTGTGGGCCAAGTGATTAAAATCGTTCCTCGCGCAATTAAAATAGATGTAGTTTGGACAGCTTTTATTGATTATGATGGAATCATAAAATAAAAGCTGTTCTTTTATTTCTTCTCTTAAGAAACGCAATAGCAATACAAAAATCATTGTTTTAATTTTTATTCGGCAATCAACGTAAAATGAACGCGAGGGTATTATGACACGGCAGGACGGGTATCTTCTTACATTTGATATTGGAACCACCTCGGTAAAGACGTGCGTGTTTAACCGGAAACTGGAAAACATTGCGTCCGGGACGGAAGAATATTCACTTAATACGCGGGACGGAAACATTGTGGAGCTCGAAGCGGAACAATACTTTGAAGCGCTGGTCCGCGGTTTCGGCGCGGTGGCGACTGATGAAATCCGCCGGGGAATCAAGGGAATTACCATTTCCTCGCAGGGCGAAACGCTGATCCCTGTCGACCGCGCCGGGACTCCCCTGCGCAGCGCGATTGTGTGGCTCGACGGCCGCGCGGGGAAGGAAGCGGAAGAAATCGCCGCCCTGCCCCTGCACAGGGAATTTTACCATCGCACGGGCCTGCTGACGGCGGACGAACTGTGCCCCGTGGCAAAGGTGAAATGGCTTGCGGATAACGAACCCGGTATTTACCGGGAGGCCCATAAAATATTGCTGCTCGAGGATTACCTGCTGTTCCGCCTGTGCGGAAGGTTTGTATCCGAACGGACGATACAGTGCTCCACCGGATATTACGACACACGCCACGATTGCTGGTGGACGGAAATGTTTGACGCCCTGCACCTTGATATCGATAAAATGCCCGGGCTTGTGGAATGCGGGGAAGAGGTCGGCACACTCACAGCCGCCGCGGCGCAGCGGCTGGGGCTTGCGGAAACGGTGCGCATCTTCGCGGGGGCAATGGACCAGATTGCGGCGGCGGCCGGGGGCGGAAACCTCGGGGAAGGGATCGTTACGGAAACGACGGGAACGGCCCTGGTCATCATGGCGACAACCGATGCGGAAGGCTTTGACAGGGCGGAGGGCGTTATCGTCTACCGCCACGTACTGCCCGGTAAGTTCTACTATACGCCCTATTGCACAACCTCGGGAATGATCCTGAAATGGTTTAAAGATACGTTTTGCGCCGAAGAGGCGCGGCGCGCGGAAGCGGAAGGAAAAGACGTGTACGATATTCTCTGCGGCATGGCGCTCACCGTCCCGCCGGGGGCGGGCGGGCTCGTAGCGCTCCCATATTTCACCGGGATGCTCCAGCCGGAAAACAATCCCTCGATGCGGGGAATTTTTGCGGGGCTTACACTGAATACCGGGAAAGCCCATTTCATCCGCGCAATCCTCGAAGCCGTCGCCTATATGCTCCGCGAAAACCTTGAATTAATAGAAAGCCGGACGCATACGGAGGTCAAACAGGTACGTTCGTTTGGCGGCGCGTCCAAAAGCGCCGTATGGCGGCAGATCAAGGCCGATATCTGCGGGAAGCAGCTGGTCACGATGCGGCAGACGGAATGCGCAAGCCTTGGCGTCGCAATGCTGGCGGCGTGCTCGCTTGGCTGGTATCCGGACCTCGCGGAGGCGGCAAAGGCCCAGGAACCAGCGGCGCTCAGCCTGCCGGACGAAAGGAAACGGGAGGTCTACGATAAAGGGTACGGCGTCTACCGGGAGCTGTACCAGGCAACCAAAGGAATCTACAAAAGGAATTGACAGGAGGAATCAGCATGCCAACATTTACAAAGCCTAAAATTGGACTGCTCGGTTTGATGGCGGGAAGCTACGAACCGATTTTTCCGGGAATTATCGCCCGGCAGGAGGCATACGCGCGTGAAATTGCCGCGGATGTCGCGGACGTGGCGGACGTCTATTTTCCCGGCGCCGCCACAGACCGCGAAAGCATTGCAAACATCATGCGTGAATTCAACCAGATGCAGCTTGACGGAATTTTAATCATCCTGCTGACTTACAGCCAGGGCGCGTGGCTGGTGCATCCGCTGCAGGATAACCGACTTCCGGTCGCGCTTGCGGTCGTCCAGCCGGACCACGAGGTAAAGGACGACTGGGAAGAGCTGGAACTGACAGTCAACCAGGGCCTGCACGGCGCGCAGGATAATGCCAACGCGATTGCGCGCTTGCAGCTGCCCTGCCCGATTTTTGCCGGGGACAGGAAAAGCGCCGGTTTCCGGACGTTTGTGGAAGATTTTGCAAAAGCGGCGCAAACCCACCGGCACCTGCGGCGGATGAAGGTCGCCGTCATCGGGAAAATGGAGGGCATGAATGATATCCTTGCCGATGAAATGGCCGTGCTCCGGAAAATCGGGCCCGAATATTGCCACGAAACGATCGGCTCCATCTATTCCTGCATGGAAACGGTCACCAAGCAGGAGATCGACGAATCGATCCGGCGGGATAAGATGATTTTTGATATCGACCCCGGGCTTACCTATGACAGCCACGCCTATGCGACCCGCCTGTACCTCGGCATCAAAAAGTTCCTCGACGACGGCGGCTATGACGCCTTCACCCTGCACTTTGATTTTGCGACCAACGACCTGCGCATCAGGCAGCTCCCGCTGATGGCGGCCTCGCACCTGATGGCGGACGGGTACGGCTACGCCGCCGAGGGCGATTCGCTCTGCGCCTCGATGGTCAGCGCCGCCCATTGCATCGGGAATGCGGACGGCAATTTCACGGAAATGTATTCTATGGATTTTGAGAAAAACGCAATCATTTTCTGCCACGCGGGGGAAGCGAACTGGGCGACCCACAGGAAGGATATGAAGCCCCGGCTGATCGACAGGTACCTCGGGGAGGGCGGCCTTGAAAACCCGCCGACGCCGATTTTCACCCCCGAGGTTGGCCCGGCGACGCTGACGTCGCTGACGCCCCTCGTGGGCGACCAGTTCAGACTCCTGGTCTGCGACGGGGAAATGCTTCCCAAGTCCGACCTTAAGCGCTGCGAGATGCCCTACTTCTTCTGGCGTCCGAACAGCGGCATAGAGCAGTGCATCGAGGGCTGGACGCGCAACGGGGGAACGCACCATGAGGTTATCAACATTGGTTCCGTGGCGAAACGGTGGGAAATGCTGGCCGCATATCTCGGCGTCGAATGCGTAACGATATAAGCAGGAGGGGAAATTTTTAAATGCTTCAGGTCGATATGTAAACACTCTCCCTGAAACGGTTGACAGGATGGCGGGCACAACCTAAGATTGAAATATAGCCCATATCAGGCGATTCATTTTATTTTTGGCATACGCCATAAGAAGCAATACCGTTCCAGAATCAGAAAAAGTTTGCCCGGATGGAACTCCGGGCAGTTCATGTGGTTTGTAAGAAAAACTGCAAATTCAATTTATATTAGCTAAGGGAGGAATAGAAAATGAAAAAAGTAATTGCGCTGGTATTGGTGTTGGTACTGGTTGCCGCTTGTGCCAGCTGCGGCGCGCCCACCGGCACGACGACCACCACGCCGGAAGCGGGCCAATCCGCAGGACAGTCGGCGGAAGAGACGGGCGGAAGCGCGTCAGCCGAGGCACAGGACGGGGATATTGTCCTTAAATATTGGATTACGCCCGCCATGGCGAACGAAGCCGATATGCAGACGCCGGAGGAAGACTGGTTTATCGTCCAGAAAATCCACGAGTTTGAGGAAGCGAATCCCGGCGTAAAAATCGACTACACGGTAATTACGGACGACGGTTCCCTGCCCCAGATGTTCAAGGCGGCCGCGATGACGAACGATTGCCCGGACATCATCAACGTATGGTCGGGAAATACGCTGTTCCAGCTTGAAGACCTTGTGGTCGACCTCACGGATTTGATTTCCAAGGACACAAAGGATAACATGGTTGGGTGGGACGCCACGACGCTCGCAAAAGACGGCCAGGAAAAAATACTGGCATATCCCACAAGCGGAAACGAAATCAACGGTTTCTTCTACAACAAACAGATTCTCGCGGACTGCGGGCTCGATTATGATAAAAACCCGCCGGCAGACCTCGACGCGTTCCTGAAAGATTTACAGACGATCAAGGATAAGGGCTATACGCCGGTTTACGCCGCCGACAGCGGCTGGTCGAAAGGCTACCTGTCCGTTTTCGCGGCCTATTGGCAGCAAATTTCGGGCAAAGACCGCATCGTGTCCGACGGAGGCGGGGAAGCGTCGTTTACGGACGATGAAGGTTTCCTGCAGTCCTTCAAAATCCCGGCCGATATGTATGCGAACGGGCTGATGAACGCGGATTATGCAAGCGTTGCTTCCGCGGACGACAAAGCGGAATTCCTGATTGGAAAAGCGGCGATCCTGGCAGGCGGAAACGGCGAAGCTTCCACAATCGTCGACGCGCTGGGACTCGAGAACGTCGGCTTTATCGCTCCCCCGTCCCCGGCGGACGCACAGACAAAGAACGCGGGTATCGGCGGCGCAGGCCAGGCCCTCGCAATTTCCCAGACCTGCGAGAACCAGGATATGGCGGTTAAATTCCTGGAATTCCTCGCCAGCAAGGAAGTCCATGCAGAGCTCGCCGACCACATGAGCAAACTGCCCCTGCGGACGGATGTAACGGCGGAGGAGCTGAACATCGAAGCCGGTTCGGTTTACGAGCAGATGTATGATGCGGCCCAGGGATATGTGTTCTGGGTAGACAACCTGCTGAAACCCGACGTGGCCGCCGAATTGATGGCGATGTCGGCACAGGTTGTGATCGGCCAGATGACGCCGGAAGACCTGGCAAAGGACCTCGACGGGGTTGCCGCTGCGGCGGAATAAGGAAACAGATATAAAGAAGATGTAAGAACGGTTTTGCTGTGTATGTGCTGCGGCCCGGCCGCAGCACATACACAGATTGATGAAGCGATGCAAGAGGAGGGGGCGCTATGAAAATCAAACAGTCGCGCATGTTACGGAGAGAAAAATACCAGGCTTGGCTTTCCATAGCACCTACGCTTATACTGATTATTATTATGTGCGGATATCCGCTCATACAGACGATTGCCACAAGCTTTACGCAATGGAACGGGATTGGCGATCCCAATCCGGTTGGATTAAAAAATTATATCGATATTTTGTCCGGATCGCAGTTTTACCTGCTGCTGAAAAATAATTTTGTATTTTTGCTGTTTATTCCGGTCCAGATTGTGATCGGGACGATGATCGCGGTCTTTATCAACGACGAGGTGCCGGGCTGGAAGGTATACAGGGTCGTTTACTATATTCCGCAGGTCATTTCGGCGGTCATCGTGGGCTATCTCTTTATGGTCATGTTCGGATATGAAGGCCCGGTCAACCTGATGCTCCAGGGCCTCGGCGTTATAAAAGAGTCGATTGGATGGCTTGAAAGCGGAACGACGGCAAGGATCGTCGTCCTGATCTGCCTTGTGTGGGTCAATATCGGCTGGCAAAGCCTGCTGTCGCTCGGCGGCCTCGCGTCCATTCCGCCCTCGCTCTATGAGGCGGCGAAGCTCGACGGGGCGGGCTACTGGAAACGTCTTTTCAAGATCACATTCCCGATGCTCGGGCGCACGATTGAGTACTCGTGCATCGTATCGGTCATGTGGGTTTTCACGGGAATCTTCCCCTACATTTTTGCCCTCACGGGCGGCGGACCGGGCTATGAGACGGCGACAATCGATTATATGATCTATTTGAAATCCTTCTCTGCCAATTCGCAGTACGGCTATGCGTCCGCGTTGGCAGTGCTCCTGATTATCATTGTTTTGATTTTCACCGTAATACAGCTGCGGGTTTCGGACAAACAGAACAGCTGGGAGGGATAACGCAATGCAGAAAACATGGAAAAACAAGGTGGGAAGGGCGCTTCTGGTCGCAATACTGGTTGCCCTTGTGGTTGTGTTCCTCTACCCCCTGATCTTCATGGCGCTCAACTCCATGAAGGATAAAATCGAATATTACTCGAATGCGTTTGCGCTGCCGACGGCGCCCACGCTCGATAATTATATCGCGCTGTTCAATAAGTTCGGCATCGGGCGTTACCTCGGCAATACGCTGCTGATCAGCGCGGGAAGCCTGGTGCTTACCCTCGTGTGCGCGCTTTTCGCCAGCTATGCCTTTGCGCGGATGAAATTCCGCGGGAAAAGCCCGACCTACCTTTTTATCATTTGCACAATGTTCCTGCCCGCGCAGGTCATTATGATCCCGCTCTATGTCATGTATGCGAAAATGGGGCTCATCAACACCTATACGGGCGTGATCCTCGCGACGACGGCGGCCATGCTTCCCAATACGATCCTGCTGCTGCGAAGCAATTTCATTACGATCGACAAGGAAATTTTCGAGGCGGCGAAGCTCGACGGGGCGGGCTATTTCCAGATTATTAAAAACATACTGATCCCGCTCGGGAAACCGGCAATCGCCATCTCGTCGATCTTCAATTTCCTGGTGGTGTGCAACGACCTGTTCCGGCCGATGATCCTTTTGCAGGCGGCGGACAAACGAACGCTTACCGTGGCGCTGGCCGCGCTGTCTTCCCAGAAATTCGGGGACCCGACCTACCTGTTCGCGGGCCTCACGATCAGCGCGCTCGTACCGCTGGTTGTTTACCTGATCTTCAGCAAATCCATTGTAAAGGGCCTGACGGTCGGCTCGATCAAATAAAGGAGAAATTATTATGGCAGTTAAAATCAGCATACTCGGCGCGGGAAGCGGAATCTTTTCCCTGAACATGATCCGCGACCTGTGCCTTACGGAAAACCTTCAGGACAGCGAAATCTGCTTTATGGATATCGATGAGAAACGTCTCGATGCGTCGTATACGCTGTGCATGCGGCTCGCAAAGCAGATGGGAATGCGGCTGAACCTTTCCAAAACGACCAGCCGCGAAGAAGCACTCCGCGGCGCGGATTTCGTTGTCAACACCATCCTTATCGGCGGCTACAAGGGCTGGAAGGAAGGCTGGAGCATCGCTAAAAAATGGGGTTACCGGATGGGCGGAAGCATGCATATCATGCATGACGAAGCGTTCTGGATCAATTTTTACCAGCTGCGGATGATCGAAGAGGTACAGCTTGATATCAAGCGGATTTGCCCGAACGCCTGGTACCTGCTGGTATCGAACCCCGTGATGGCGGCGACAACCTACCTGCGCCGCAAATACCCGGAAATGAAAATGGTGGGCCTGTGCCACGGGACAGGGATGATCCGGACAATGGCGAAAACCATGGGGCTCGACATCAAAAGGGTTTCGTGCGAAATACCGGGGATCAACCATTTTGTGTGGATGAACGAATTTTATTACGACGGGAAGGATGCGTTTCCGCTCCTCGACCGGTGGCTGGAAGAGCACGGCGAGGAATATTTCGCAAACTGCGAATACAGCGACGGCATGGGTCCGAAGCCAATGGACCTTTACCACCGCTACGGCGTAATGCCGATCGGCGACACCGCCAATCCGGGCGGCGGCGCGTGGGGGTATCCCTATCATTCGGACCGGGAGGTGGAAGAATCCTGGAAAGAAGACCCGGATACATGGTTCAACAAATATTTTGATATGAGCGCCGACCGCGTGAAAGAAATCGAGCAGGCCGCGTACGATGATACAAAGGATGTGCTGGCCCTTGCGGGGAAGGAGCACTCGGGGGAACCGATGATTCCCCTGATCGAATCCCTCGCCTGCGGGGTAGAACGCAACATTGTGGTCAATGTTTTAAACGACCATGAATATGTACCGGGCTTCCCGCGCGATTTCGAGGTGGAGGTGCCCGCCTTCTGCGGCAGCCACGGGGTGCAGCCGATCGTCATGAATCCGCTCCCGAGGGCAATCCTCGCGCATGCGTACCACGACAGGATCGCCCCTGTCGAAATGGAGCTCGCGGCGTTTGACGCCCACGATAAAAACCTGCTGGTCGACCTCGTGATGATGGACCCGCGCTCGCAGTCCCTGAAGCAGGCGGAAGGGCTCGTAAACGAAATTTTCGATCTTCCCTATCATTCCGAAATGAAAGAATGGTACGGCGGAAAATAAGCGGAAGTAAAATCGTCCCGGGCGTTTGTCCCGGGACGAGAGCTTGTCGAAAAAGTCTCGCCGCTACGCGGCTGGACACTTTTTCGAGGTTGCGGCGGTTTTGCTGTCAGGCTGTGCATGACGGCCGCAAAACCGCCATATGAGCGGACTTGCGGGCGCGCATGTCGCCCTTGTCCGCGATTATAAATCAAGGGGCCTTGCCCCTTGACAATCCCTGCTGAAAGGTTTTTTTGATAGCCTGTCGTCCCGGGCGTTTGTCCCCGGGACGAATGCCGTTCCCGGACGAATCCGGCGGCGGCCGTTTTTCGGTCCGCCGCCGCTGTGAGGAGAAATATGAAAGTTACAGACGTAAAAATTAATGGCATTGTGAATCCGGTAGGGTTCGCGTTTCCGGATGTTTCGGTTTCGTGGCGGGTGACGGATGCCAGGGATAAAAAGCAGGCCGCCGCCGAAGTGCTGGTGGCGGCGGACGAGCATATGGAGCATGTCCTTGCGCGCAGGCAGGGCAGGCTTGACTGCGCGGGAGAACGGGTAGAGCTCGCGCTCGCGCCCCGGACGGTTTATTATGTAAAAGTGAGGGTCACCGGCGACGGGGGCGAGACGGGGGAAAGCGAAACCGCTTTTTTTGAAACGGGAAAAATGGACGAGCCGTGGAGCGCGCGGTGGATTGGCCAGCAGCCGGGGGACGAGTTCCACCCGCTGTTTGAAAAACAGGTCAGGATCGCAAAGCCGCTTAAAAAGGCGCGGCTTTATATCTGCGGGCTGGGCCTGTACGAAGCGTATATCGGCGGCCAAAAGGTGGGGGACGAGCTGTTTGCGCCCTTCCTGAACGAATACCGCTACGCCCTGCAGGCGCAGACCTACGACGTAACGGATTTGCTGCAAGAAGATGCGGCCCTGTCCGTCATGCTGGGAAATGGCTGGTATAAGGGACGCCTCGGGTACGACGGACGGCGCGGGATTTACGGGGACCGCTTCGCGCTGATTGCGGAGCTAACGCTTTTTTATGCGGACGGCACGGCGGAAACACTCGTAACGGACGAAAGCTGGACCTACCGCGCGTCGGATATCGAATACTCGGATATCTACGACGGAGAGGGAATCAACCGTTTGACGCGCGAGGGAGGCGGGAACGACTGCCGCCCGGCGGCCCTGCTTGACATGGACACGCGCCTGCTCCAGGACCGGCGCAGCCTTCCGGTGAAGGAAATGCAGGAACTTGCGGTGCGGGAGATTATCCATACCCCGCGCGGCGAAACCGTGCTGGATTTTGGCCAAAATTTTGCGGGCTACGTGACCTTCCGGGCCAATCTCCCGAAGGGAACGAGAATCGTGCTGCGGCACGGTGAAATATTGCAGGAAGGCTGCTTTTATAACGAAAATTACCGGACGGCAAAGTCCGAATTCACCTATACCTCCGGCGGGTACGAGGAATGGGTGCGCCCGCATTTCACGTTCATGGGCTTCCGCTATGTATGCGTGGAAGGATGGCCGGGAGAGCCCCGGAAAGAGGATTTCGCAGGGAAGGTAATCTATTCGCAGATGCAGCGCACGGGCTATCTCGAGACGGACAACCCCGACCTTAACCAGCTGGCGGAAAACGCGCTGTGGGGAATGAAAAGCAATTTCCTCGATATGCCGACCGACTGTCCCCAGCGGGACGAGCGCCTCGGGTGGACGGGCGACGCGCAGGTGTTTGCGCCCACCGCGTCGTTTTTTATGGATACGCGCGCGTTTTATGATAAATATTTGTGGGATTTGCATAACGACCAGGTAGCGCACGGCGGAGCGGTCGCCTACTATTTGCCGAACATCAACAACACCCCGGGCGGCTCGTCGGTATGGGGCGACGCGGCGACGTTCATCCCCGACGCCCTATACGATATATTTGGCAGCAAGCGGGTCCTGGACGGGCATTATTCCCTGATGAAGGACTGGGTCGACTGGATTGCGCGAAAGGACCGTGAACGGGAAGGCGGCCCCAAATATCTCTTCGATTTTGCATTTACGTTCGGCGACTGGCTGGCAATGGACGGCATGACGCCCCAAAGCGTAAAAGGCGGGACAGACGACGCCTATATTTCGTCCGTTTACTATTATGCGTCCGCAAGGAAGCTTGAACGGGCGGCGGGCCTGCTGGGCCGGGAAGAAGACGAAAAAAAATACGCTTCCCTCGCGGAGCGGATTTCGGAAGCGATCCTCCGGGAATATTTTTCACCCTCGGGCCGCCTGTGCATCGATACGCAGACAGGCTATATCATCGCGCTGCATTTCGGCATATACCGGGACAAGGGAAAAATCCTCCGGGGCCTGAAAAACCGGCTGAAAAAAGACGGATACCGCATCAAATGCGGTTTTACGGGCGCGCCGCTGATTTGCGAAACGCTGGCGGAAAACGGGATGGAAAAATGGGCGCAGTATTTGCTGCTGCAGGACGATTTTCCCGGCTGGATGCATTGTATCCGCCTGGGAGCGACCACCATCTGGGAGCGCTGGAATTCGGTGCTCGACGACGGGTCGATCAGCTCCACGTCGATGAATTCTCTGAACCACTATTCCTATGGTTCCGTTATTCACTATGTTGTCCGCGATATCGCGGGCCTAAGGCCGCTTGAGCCGGGCTATTCCCGGGCGGAGATCAGGCCGCGGCCTTCCCGTGAAATCGGGAAAATGAAATGCGCATACCTGTCGGTACGGGGCGAATACCGCGTGGAGTGGGAAGCCAGGCCGGACGGAAGCGTCGACCTCACGGTTTGCGTGCCCTTCGATTGCGAAGCCGTCCTGCGGCTTCCGGAAGAAGAAGTTCTCCTTACGGCCGGGGAAACAAAACTCAATTACCGGCCCGCGTGCGATTTCCGCAGGCTGTACGACTGGGAAACCATCCTTGAGACCTACCGAAAGGATGAACGCGCCATGACGGTGCTGAAGGAAAAGCTGCCGGAGGCATACGAACGGGCGGCGGGCGGCGATCCCGAAGACCTCAGCCTCAGCATGCGGGATTTGATGGGCATGTCGTGGGCAGGGTTCCTGCCGGAGGATGTGCAAGCCGCTGCGGAAGCCTTGTTCGCGCTCGAGGCGGAGCCCGATTGAGGATGGGAACAGGAATACAAAAAAGCCATTTGCGGGGATTATCAAGGGGCAAGACCCCTTGATTAAACTTCGCGGACAAGGGCGACATGTGCGCACGCAAGTCCGCTCATATGGCGATTTTGCGACCGCTGGCAAAGCCTTGCAGCAAAATCGCCGCAACCTCGAAAAAGTGTCCAGCCGCAAAGCGGCGAGACTTTTTCGACAAGCTCAAGCCCCGGTCACCAGAC
This sequence comes from Christensenella intestinihominis, assembly GCF_001678845.1. Classification (GTDB taxonomy): domain Bacteria; phylum Bacillota; class Clostridia; order Christensenellales; family Christensenellaceae; genus Christensenella; species Christensenella intestinihominis. The sequence continues at coordinate 44,744 of NZ_MAIQ01000002.1, read as the reverse complement.
CGGGGCTTTGGTATCTCAGCCGACTTTATTCTGTTCCTGCAGGACGGGCCGCTTTTTCGGCGTGAAGTTTTCAAAAATAATTGAATCCGTATATTGCCTGGCGCGTTCGTATTCCTCGCGCGTGCGCACCGTCCATGCGAAAATCGGCGCCCCGCTCCGGCGCAGGCGGCGAATCAGGCGCGAGTCCACCTTTTGGCACTCATAGCTGATAAAATTCGGACGGCAGATAAAGTTGACCCCGAGGCGCTGCACCACCAAAAGCAGCTTTGAAAGGAAAAAGCGGACGACGCAGTCCATCCCCGCAGGGAAATTATCCTTGCACAGGGAAAAATTACAGGAAAGCTGTCCGCGGTAAACGTCCGGCGCATTTTTCTTGAACCAGCGCACCGAAAACGGCGAAAAAGACTGGACGGCATACTTACCGCCGTATTCTTCCATCATTCTGTAAAGCTCGCGCTCGAGGTCCCCCGCAAATCCCTTTCGTTTAATCTCGATCAAAAGGGGAACCTGCCCTTTAATCAGCAGCAGCGTTTCGCGCAGGGTCGGGATTTTGTATTGCGTCCCTTTGAGCCGCAGCTTGCGCAGCTCCGCAAACGTATAGTCCTTGATTCTTCCGTCCACGCCGGTCATCCGCTTTAAGTTGGGGTCGTGGAATACCACGATCACCCCGTCGCGGGTCCGGTGGACGTCAAGCTCGATTGCGAAACCGTGCTTTACCGCGTTCGCAAATGCGGGCAGTGAATTTTCAGGATATTGTTCATTATGCAGCCCCCTGTGCGCATATTGATAATCTGTCAGCCACGTTTTTTCCGCGGGCGGCGCCGCTTTTGTCATCACCCGGTCCAGTATCAGGACGGCGGCTGCAATTGCGGCCAATACGAGACTGACAATAGAGACTTCCGAAAACATCTAATATGATTCCTCCAAGCGTTGATTTCGATTCCCAGTATAACAGAAGGAAATGAAAATACCATATAGGAAAAATAAAGATTTTATTAAGTTCCTATAAAATTGCCGTAAAACCCCTGCCGGACCCACCCGGCAAGGATAAGGCTTTGCGTTTTGTTATTTAAACTTAATATCCACCCGCTGTTTGCCGACATAGTGGATGTTAACCGTCCCCGGCCCGGAGTGCGCGCCGATCACCGGCCCGGTGTAATTAATCAGCGTTTCCTTGATTGTGGGGAAACGTTCGTGGATCAGGCCTTCCACATATTTCGCCTCTTCCAGGGCGTCACCGTGCCCGATGTAAACGATTTGGCCGTCGGGGTTGTCAATGTCCCCTTCCATTTTATCCACCATGGCAATCAGCGACTTCTTCCTGCCGCGGATTTTTTCCACCGGGATAATTTTTCCTTCATTATTAAAGGCCAGCACCGGTTTTATGTTAAGCATCGTCCCGAGGAACGCGCTTGCGCGGGATACGCGCCCGCCACGCCGCAGGTGCTCGAGGCTCTCCACCGCAAACCAGTGGGTGATTTTCCATTTCAGCGCTTCCGCATAATCGCGCGCTTCCTCGATGGAGGCGCCTTCGTTTTTTTTGTTGCTGACAAGGTGCACGAACAAGCCGTAGCCGCGCGACGCGGACAGGGAATCCACAATAAGGATTTTCCTGCCGGGATATTTTTGCATCAATTGCTCCGCGGTCATCAGCGCGTTGTTATACGAGCCGGATAACCCGGAAGAAAATTCAAGATGCAGGATATCCTTACCCTCTTCCAGGATCGGCGCAAAGAATTCCGTGTAACGTTCCGTATTTACCATAGACGTGGTGGGCATGGAACCCGCGCGTACCTTTTCATAAAAATCGTGCGTCGGGATGGAAACGCCCTGGTCGTCGTAATATTCGCGCCCATCCATAAAAAATTGGTAAGGAAGGACCGGAATGCCGCGTTCACACACAAAAGCGGTCGGAAGGTCGGCAGTGGAACTGCAGGTAATCACATAATCAGCCATTACATAAATCTCCAATCATTTTTATTGCGCCCGGCCCATCCGGGGCCTAAAACACATGGCTCCCGCAAACGGCCGGCGCACCGCCCAAACATGCATTATACGGGCGTACGCAACTATATACAGTATATCGTTTAGGGGCCTGAAATGCAAGAAGGGAACGAAAAAAGGAGGCTTTTGGGAAAACGAAAAATTATTTTCTGAAATTTGCATTTATGACACATGCGGGCTATTGCGTTTCATATTCTTTTGTATTAGAATAGATATGCTAACGATGGGGTATACATGTGCGGTGCACATGGTTACATAAATTTTAAAGAGGAATTTGTTGGAGGTAGAAAATGCAACTTTCCGAAAAAGCACTTGCAATTTCGCCCTCGCTGACACTCAAAATCACGGCGATGGCGAAAGAAATGAAGGCGCGGGGGCTCGATGTGGTAGGCTTTGGCGCGGGGGAACCGGATTTCGATACGCCGCAGCACATTAAAGACGCGGCGGTGGAAGCCATCCGTATCGGTATGACGAAGTATACGCCCGCTTCGGGCACGCTTGAACTGAAAAAAGCGGTGTGCACGAACTTGAAAAAGAACCACGGCCTTTCTTACGAGCCGAACCAGATCGTGATTTCCAACGGGGCGAAGCATTCGCTGTTCAATACGTTCCAGGCCATCGTCAACCCGGGCGACGAAGTGCTGATTATCGCGCCCTATTGGCTGACCTATCCCGAGCTGGTCAAGATGGCGGGCGGCATTCCCGTTTATGTGGAGGCGAAGGAAAGCAACAATTTCGAGCCCCTTGCGGCGGATATCGAAGCCGCCGTGACAGATAAAACAAAAGCGATCATCGTAAACAATCCGTCCAACCCCTGCGGGTGTATTTATTCGCAGGAAACGCTCGAAGATATTGCGGGGATTGCAAAAAAGCACGATTTCTTCATCGTTTCGGACGAAATATACGGAGAGCTTGTATACGACGGAAACAAGCATCTTTCCATCGCAAACCTTTCGGACGACGCTTATGCCCGCACGATCCTGGTAAACGGCCTTTCCAAGACCTACGCCATGACGGGCTGGCGCATCGGCTATACGGCCAGCACGCCCGAAATTGCCAAAATTATGGGAAGCTACCAAAGCCACGCGACCTCCAATCCGTGCTCTGTCGCGCAGTTTGCAGGCGTGGAAGCGCTGACGGGCCCGCAGGACGAAATCAAAAAAATGCGCGACGAGTTCAACGAGCGCAGGAAGCTTATGGTAAGCCTCGTAAATGCAATCGATGGAATTTCATGCGTTACCCCGATGGGCGCGTTTTATGTAATGATGAACATTTCCAAGCTTAAGGGCCGCAAGCTCGAGGGCGAGGAAATCAAAGGCTCGGTGGATTTTGCGGAGAAGCTGCTCGAGAAGAAACTCACGGCGGTCATTCCGGGCGCGGCCTTTGGCGCGGACGATTTTGTGCGCCTTTCCTACGCAATTTCCCGTGAAAATATCGAAAAGGGAATTAAGCGTATCGCGGAATTTGTCGAAATGCTTGACTGACGGAAATGGAGGAAGCTATGCCTTCGGAAAACAACAGGTACAGCAGGACGAACCTGCTGCAGGAAAACGATTATAATTACACCTTGCAGGATGTGGCGGAGGCCAACCTGTTCAGCGATATGTTCGATTACGACCAGGTGCCGAAAATCACGTTCAACCACCGGACAGTGCCCATGCATTTTCCGGATGAAATCTGGATTACGGACACCACCTTCCGCGATGGACAGCAGGCGCGCATCCCGTTTTCCGTAAAAGAGGTCGTGGACCTTTATAAGCTTTTGCATAAGCTTTCCGGTCCGAAGGGAATCATCCGTCAGAGCGAATTTTTCGTGTATACGGAAAAGGACCGCAAGGCGCTCGAGGAATGCATGGCCCTCGGCTACGAATTCCCTGAGATCACAACGTGGATTCGCGCGAACAGGAAGGATTTCGCGCTTGCAAAGGATATGGGAATCCGTGAAACGGGCATTCTCGTTTCCTGCTCGGACTACCATATTTTCAATAAAATGGGTATGACGCGCGGACAGGCGCTCGATAAATACCTCGGCGTCATCAAAGACGCCCTCGATATGGGCATCGTCCCGCGCTGCCACTTCGAGGATATCACCCGCGCCGATTTTTACGGCTTTGTGGTGCCGTTTGCGCGCGAGCTGATGAAGCTGCGCGATGAAAGCGGTATCCCGATCAAAATCCGCATGTGCGATACGCTCGGCTATGGCGTTTCCTATCCGGGCGCGTCCCTGCCGAGGAGCGTGCAGGGCATTGTATACGGCCTGCGGTTTTATGCGAACGTGCCGTCGACGCTGCTTGAGTGGCACGGCCACAACGATTTTTACAAGGTGGTGTGCAACGCGGCCACGGCGTGGCTGTACGGCGCTTCCTCCGTGAACTGCTCGATGCTCGGCATCGGCGAGCGCACGGGCAACTGCCCGATCGAGGCAATGGCCATCGAGTATGTGCAGTTAAAAGGGACGCAGGACGGCATGGACCTTCGCGCCATCACGGAAATTGCGGATTATTTCGAGAAGGAGCTGAAATACGACATCAACCCGCGCACGCCGTTTGTGGGCAGGAACTTTAATTCCACCCGTGCGGGCATCCATGCGGACGGCCTTTTGAAGGACGAGCAGATTTACAATATCTTCAATACGGATAAAATCCTTGGACGGCCGGTCACGGTGGTGATTGGCGAGCATTCCGGCCTTGCGGGAATCGCCCACTGGGTCAACGCGCACTTCAAGCTGGACGGGGCCGGGAAGATCGACAAAAAGTCAGAGCTGGTGCGGAAGATCAAGGAAGAGGTAGACCGCCAGTATGCGGAGGGCCGTACCACCTCCTTTGGTGATAACGAGCTGGAAATGATTATCCGGGATGCGGACTATATGAAATATGCGGCCCTGTGCGCGCATATGGCGGATATCGACCAAGCCAATGACTGACCGGAAACGGATGAAACGGCCTTCCCGAAACGGAGGGCTGTTTTTTATAGGGAAAGAAGCGAATCCCGCAATTCCTGTTGAGGTATAAAATTTGCCGGAACAGGCAAACCATAGCATTTTCGGCAGATTGCCGGTATAATAAAAATATAATCCTACAGCGGATTCGGAAGGCCGAAGCCGTCGCCCGGGGCGCGCCCCCGGTTGCCTGCTCCGGCCGCAAGGCTGCACAAACCGATCAATTGGGAGAATCAAAAATGCGGACGAAAAAAACCTGTAAAATACTTGCAATAATCCTGGCGGTGCTGCTTGCGTTCCAGCTCGGCGCCGTGTGCTTTGCCGCGGAAGGAACGGACGGCGGGGAAAATGCGCTGCCGCCTGCGGAAGTCGGCGTGCAGGCAAATGGGCCCGCCCTGGCGGCGACGGGGGGTGGCACGGATATCGTGATTTACCATACCAACGATATGCACGGCGCGGTGACATATAACGAGGGAAGTAAATGCATCGGGCTCGACCGGGTGGCGGCCATCAAAGGGCAAACGCCCGATTCCATATTGGTGGACGCGGGCGACGCGACGCAGGGCCTTCCCTTTGCCTCGCTTACGCAGGGCGCGGACGTGATCGACGTAATGAACGCCGCGGGCTACGATGTGATGGCGGCCGGAAACCACGAGTTTGATTACGGGACAGACCGTTTCCTGTCAAATGCGGCGCGCGCTTCCTTCCCCATTCTGGCGGCGAATGTTTATAAAGATGGGCGGCCGCTTTTGGAATCGGGCGCAAGCAACGGATGCCACTTCATCGTCGAGCGGGCCGGGAAAAAGATCGGTTTTTTCGGGCTCACAACGGCGGAGACCGCCACGGCGACAAACCCGGGCGGCATTGCGGGTGTGGAATTCAAAGACGAAATTGAAACGGCGAAGCGCGAAATCGACGCGCTTACGGCCGAAGGCGCGGACGCGGTGATTGCCCTTGCGCACCTCGGGGAATATACCAACGTTCCGTGCGACAGCAAGAAGCTTGCGGAAGCCATGACAGGCGCATACCAGGGAAAGCTTAACGTGATCATAGACGGCCACAGCCACACGCTGGAGGAAAAGACGGTGAACGGGGTGCTCATCGCCCAGACGGGGACGGCGCTTACGAACCTTGGGAAAGTCACCCTTCATTTTGACGATTCGGGAAGCGTGACCCCGGCGGGGGAACTGCTTTCGTATGACGATATGATGGCGGTTGCGCCCGACGCAGACGTAACGGCGAAAATCGACGCGGTAAACAGCAGCCAGCAGGAACTCCTTTCAAAAGAGGTCTGCCGGGTTTCCAATACCCTGTGGGGCGGTTATGTGGACGGAATTGCCGAACCGCGGGTTGTGGAGACAAACCTGGGGGATTTCACGGCGGACGCCTACCGCGACGCCGCGCAAACATTCCTTGCAACGGCCGCCGGAATGGAAGCCTACCGGAATAATCCCGTAATCGGCGTCGAGAACGGCGGCGGCATCCGCGCGTCGTTCGCAAACGGGACGCTTACCAAAAACGATCTTGTAAGCGCGTTCCCCTTTTCCAACACGCTGATGATAAAACAAATTACGCCCTCCGTTTTGTTTGAAATGCTGGAGGTGTCCGTATCGTCAATCACCGGGCAGGACGGCGCGACGGGCTTGCTCTCAGGCCAGCCGAGCGGCGGCTTCCTGCAGGTAAGCGGCGTTCGTTTCACCTACGATCCCTCCGCCCCGCAGGGCGCGAAGGTAAAGGAGGCTTTTTTGGAAGGAAGCGGCACGCCCCTGCAAAAAAACGATACCGTGACAAAGCTTATGCTGGTATCGAACAATTTTGTCATGAGCGGCGGCAACGATTATACAATGCTCGCTTCCCTGCCCCTCATAGGCGAAATCGGCGGAGAGCTTGAAACCGTGGAAGCCTACGTTCTCTCACAGACCGGCGGAGGCGGTGCGACGCTCGCGGCCGGAGGCCCGGCGGGGCGGATTGTGCCGGAAAGCGGATATGTACCCAAGGATTATACCGTAACGGTCAAGGTGCAAGACAGCGATGGAAACCCGGCGGCCAATATGCCGGTGTCCTATTACCTCGACGGGGGAGCCCCGGTATGGACGCAGACGGATGCAAACGGAGTCCTTGCGGTCACAGTGCCGGACGGCCCGCATGGGCTGGCGCTCTCCGAAACGCAAAAACAGGTCTATATCAACAACTATACGGGCGCGGGAACCGTGGAAAACGAATTCCGTCCTTTCCCTGTGCTGCTGTATCAGGAACCGGTCGAAAAGCCGCAGCCGTCGCCTACGGCACAGCCGACCGTGAGCCCCACGGCGCCAGCGCAGCCGACGGTGACTCCCGCGGCCCGGCCCTCCGCAGCGCCCACGGCGCCGCAGGAGCCGGAAGGCGCTCCCAAAACCGGCGATACGTCTTCCATGGGCGGATACCTCTGGATGGGCCTTCTCGCGGGCGGGGCCTGCGCGGGCGGGGCGGCCTCCCAGCGCAGGAAAGGCAAACGGGCGGCGTAACGCAGGGCCGCGCGACGCCGCGGCCGACCGGATAAAAAATGCGGCTTCGGTCCTTTGCGCGCCGTAATGCGGGACTGCTTTGGGCCGGACGGGAAAGAAGGTTTGCCCTGAATGGAAAAGAGGGCGCGTTCAAAATGGAATATCGTGGCGGGGCTTGCGGCTTTGTGCGCGGCTGCGGTGGCCATCCTGTTTTTTTTCGGCGGCGTATCTTCTCCGGGATTTGAAGAAGTGGTGCTGTTTCCCACGATGGAAAGCAGGAATGAAACAGCGTGGAACTATTACGATCAATACGGGAACGCCGCGGCAGAAGCCTATAATACGGACGGATACCTCGAGGGTGTGGAAAATGCCGCGGGAAATGCCGTTGCGGCGGAGCGCATCATGACAGAGCCGCTCGAAAACGCGGTACTTAAATTTCAATATATGGGGCAGCAGGTCAGCGTTTACCTGGATGGAACGCTGCTGTATTCGGATATCCCCGGTACGCCGGAAGAGGGAATTGCCTTCCTGCCGCCGGACGGGGATGCCTTTGAACGAAAGAGGGACGAATTCCAGACGCAGTACGCCGTCCTGCCGGAGGATTACCTTGGAAAAACGCTGACGGTGATTACCTATTTTCCGGATGGCGAAGTAACCATACCCGTCTATCCGACCCTGCAAAACGACGCTACGGTGGCGGCCTATCCGGTTACGGACTCCGCAAAGCCGCTTGCCCTGGGCGGGGCGTTCGCGGCGGCGGCGCTCCTTTTGCTGGTGCTGCTGGTTTACGGGGCTTTTTCCGGCATTGCGGAATGGCCGGTCGCGCTGCTTGCGGCATTTTTCCTGTGCGCGATGGTCGGCCGGATATACCTGTCGAGCGCGGCATATTACAGCATCGGAAGCAGTATGGCGGGATACCTGGTATCGGTGCTGTATATCGACCTGCTGTTCCTGTTTTTCTCCTGCTATATGCGCAAAAGCCTGCGGATTGCAATGGCCTGCGCGGTTGTTTTCCACGTAGCGGCGGAGGGCATCCGGGCGGCGCGCAATGCTTTGGCGGGCCAATTTTATGAAACGGGGGGCGACGGCTGGATTGCTTTCTTTATCCTTATGTTGTTCGTTGTATTCTGCATCATGGAATGGCGGGCGAAGAAATCCTTTTTCCGACGCTCGGGAAATGCATCCTTGCATTTGGGGCGGGATATGCGGCATTGCTCGCCGGGTCTTTCTTCCTTGCGCCGGGAAGCGCGTTTACCACAGAGCTGTGGCTGCCGTTTTCCTCGCTTACATTTGGCAGGGCGGTCGGGTTCAACCAACTGTTCTCCGTTTACCTCGCCGTCGCGGGCCTGGTCATTGTTTTCCTCGCTTTTATCCGCCGGAACATCTATATCAGGACGGAGCGCAACATGCTGGCGCTGAAAAATGAAGCGATACTGGAAACGATGCAGGCAATGGAAGCCGCCATGCGGCAGTCGGACGAACAGCGCCACGAAATAAAGCACCATATTGCGGCCCTGCAGATTTTGCTCCAAACCGGGCAGCAGGACAAAGCGGAAAATTACCTCAGCGAGCTTGCGAGCGCGGTGGACGCGTCCGGCGCGCAGCGGTATACGGAAAATATTTTGATCGATGCGATTTTAAAAGACGAAGCGGGCAAAGCGGCGCAGGGCAATATCGAAATCGAAGCGGAGGTCGCGGTGCCGCGGGAATTGTCCGTCACCGACCACGACATGTGCAGCCTGCTCTATAATATGCTCGATAATGCGATCCGGGCGTGTGCGGCGCTGCCCGAAGGGAAACGGAAAATTCGCCTGAAGCTGCAAAAGAAAGGGAATTTCCTGGCCGTTTTGTGCCAAAATCCCAGGAATGGAATGGTCAGGACCGACGGGGAAGGAAATATTGAAACCTCGCATACAGACGGAGCGGGGCATGGATACGGCATTCCCATTATGCGGAAAATTTGCGAAAAGTACCATAGCGTGCTGCTCGTGGAATTTGACGGGGATATGTTTACGGTAAAAACAAACCTGCGGCTGCCGGATTAAACGGTTCGCCGGAGGCATTCAATAATCCAGGCAAAATTCCCCGGCGGAACCAACGCGAGTCAGCGGGCCGCATAGGAAACAAACGCATTCTGGACGGAAAAGTATTTTTCCTTGCCGATGGGCACGCGGCTGCCCGTATCCAAAGTGAATTCATAGCGTTTGATGTCGCTGACCCGTTCGAGATTCACGATATAGCTTTTATGACATCGTAAAAAACAATCGGGAAGGGTGCTCTCAAGCTCCTTCAGGGCGCCGGGGCATTCCACGGTGTCTTTTTCCGTATGGATTTTCAGCGTATGGCCATATACCTCGATAAAGGAAATATCGGAAAAAGCAAGGGAAAAAGTTTTTTGGCCGGAGGTAACGAGCAGCCTTTTGCGGGTGAAATTCTGCTCATAATCGAACAGGATCGCCTCTTTCAGCTTTTCCGGGTCGACCGGCTTTAAAAGATATTGGACCGGGCGCACGGAATAGCCTTCCAGCGCAAACGAAGGGCTGGCGGTGATAAATATAATGCCGATGCGGCTCTTGCTTTCCCGCAGGGCCTGGGCAAAATCGATTCCGTTTACATCGCCCATCATAATGTCGAGAAGCACAAGCTGGAAGGCGTCCGGTTCCCGGCGAAGCAATGAAAGGAGCTGGCCGGGGTCGCTGAATATCGTGACGCTGTAGTCGATTTCATGCCGAAACAGCAGGTCGTTCACCTGCCTGCGCAGGTTTTCCGCAAAGAGCGGTTCGTCGTCACAAATTGCGATGCGGTACAAAGGCAGCGTCCTCCCGTTTCTTGTTTATGGAATAAATTATAGCACGGCGGGGCTGCTTCCTCAATATTTCCCGTTTGCGTTTTTAGCGTTCCCGTTTGCGCTGCAATACGAACTGCGGATAAAAAATGCGATAAAATAATATATACGCGGAGGGAAATGCCGCGCGGGGATTTATGCATATTTTGAAGGAGGAATTTATTATGTCAAACACAAAAGTACCGACGCTGCTCAAGGTAACGAGCATTTTGGTGATTATCGGGGGCGCGCTGGATATTGTTGTCGGTCTTGTGGGGGCCCTGCTCGGCGCGGTAGTCATTTATGCCGGGATTGAAACCGGAACGGCGGCGCTTGCGTGGCTTGGAACCCTGTTGATCGTTTTGTCGCTGATCTATGGAGTCCTGAAGCTCGTTGCGGGCATTTTAGGCGTGCAGGGGAAAAAACTGAACGTGTGCCTCGTGCTTATCGCCATTATCATCGCAATCTGCGTGCTCGATGTGGTTTTGGCTCTGGTGCAGGGGGTGTTCACATGGTATACCGCAATTTCACTGATCCTGCCCGTCCTGTATCTGCTGGGCGTTTTGGCGGCACGGAAACAGAATGCTTAAGTCTGCCGGAAACGGGAAACAGGAGGAATTGCGTATGGATGCTTCGCTGAAACAGTTAAAAATCTGGAATGTTATTATGCTCGTGCTTACAGCTTTCATTTTTGTTATGGCGGGCATGATCCTCTCCGCCGGGATATTGCCCTTTGGCATGGACGAGGAGCCGGGTGTTGCCGTATCCTTCCTCCTGCCCTGGTTTTTTGTGCTGGCCGTACTGACGCTCATCCAGGCTGTCCTGGGATTTTTAACGGTGCGCGACCAAAAAATGGGACGCATGTGCGATATCATGGGCTATGTCACATGGATCGCCGGCCTGCTTCTCTTTATTTTCGGGATTGGCGCGTCCGGCTATGAATGGATTATTTTCTTCATTGTCACGCTTCCGCCGATCTTCCATTCTGCGATCGCGCGAAAGGCTGCCCGGATTTCGTTTTAGCCACATCCGGCGCCGATACGGATTTGCGTAAAAACCCCCTTTTTGGGGGTTTTTTGCTGTGCCGGGAAACCCACTGCCGCGCCCGGAGCATGAAAAGGCGTTGTTCCTTGCAAAGTATGGGGATTGTGGTAAAATAAAAAATAGGATTTACCCAAAGTTACAATTAAATATGCGGAGGTGAAGGGATTGGATACACCATTATTATTTACCATGGCAGCCATCATTATTGCAACCGTAATTATCATTGCGGTGGTTTTCCTGCGCAAAGCGCTCCGGCAGGCGCGTGAAATCGGCCTTTCGGAAAGCGTAATCAAAAAGACGGTGCGCGTAAGCGGCATTTTTTCCATTGTGCCGTCGATTCCCATTGCAATCGGCCTCGCGGCAATGGTTCCGCTCCTTGGCGTGGCGCTCCCGTGGATACGGCTTTCCGTCATTGGTTCCGTACAATATGAACTGTTCGCGGCGGATGCGGCCGCATCGGTCACAGGGGCGGTCAGCGCGGCGGGGACGCTCGACCCCGCGGCGTTCAATACGGCGGCGTGGGTCATGACGCTCAGCATCATAAGCGGCCCCATCTTCTGTATCTTTTTCCTGCGGAAATATGAAAACGGCCTCGAGAAGCTGAAACGGAAGGACGAAAAATGGGCGGACCTCCTGGTGACGGCAATTTTCATGGGCCTCGTGGGGACGATCGGCGGACAGCAGATCGCAAAGGGCGGTATCTTCCTCATCACACTGTGCGTTTCCGCCGCGGTCATGGGCGTGTGCGGCCTGCTTGTGAAAAAGGGGAAGGTCAAATGGCTGGAAGGCTTCGCGCTTCCCATCAGTATGATCGGGTCGCTTGCGGTCGCCTTTGTGCTTGCGACTTCGTGAAAGGGGGAAACGGCAATGAAAAATAATAGTATGGATTATATGGACCGCGTGCACCGCACCGGGCGCATCTCCATGATTATCATCGTAATTCTCCTGCTGATGGTTCCCATCCTGCTGTGTATGCAGTCGGGCGTATGGCCGCAGGGCGACTGGATTTTGTCGGGCATGCTGGCCGTAGGCATGATCTATCTTCCCATCGGCGTGATCGAGGTGCTGAATTATTCCCCCCTCATCGGCAGCGGCGGAACCTATCTTGCGTTTATCACGGGGAATATCTCCAACATGAAGCTCCCGTGCGCGGTGAACGCGCTCGAGGTAACGAAAACCAATGTAAATACCAGGGAAGGCGAGGTCATCTCCACGATTTCCATCGCCGTTTCCACGATTGTCACGACGGTCATCGTCGGGGTCGGGGTGCTGCTGATCCTGCCGTTCAAGGATTTCATGATTACAACGCTCGCGCCGATTTCGGAATATATCCTGCCTTCGATTTTCGGGGCGCTCGGGGTGGTGTTCATTTCCAAGAGCTGGAAGCTTTCCATCGTGCCGCTGCTCCTGATGACACTCCTGTTCATCTTTGTCATCCGGGACGACAGCATCCGCGCGGTGTTCGTACCGGTGGCAAGCCTTGTCTCCATTGTGTGCGCGCGGCTGATGTATAAAAAACAGTGGGTCTAAGGAGGGCGCAATGGTCGGTATTATCATATTGATTGCGGCGGCGGTTTTTCTGCTGGTTTTGTTCTTGATCGCCGCCTCGAAGAAGCCGCCGCAGGAGCGGTGGGCACCGGTGGACGAACAGGTGGACGCGGCGGGCGCGGCAGGGCGCCTTGCGGGCGCGATCCGCATTCCCACCGTGTCGGATTTTGACCGCTCCAAAATGGACTATTCAAAATTTGACGAGCTGCACGCATACCTGGAGCAGGCGTATCCGCTGGTGCATAAAACGCTGGCGCGGGAAGTGACGGACAGGAAGTGCCTCATTTACCACTGGCAGGGAACGGATGAAAGCCTGCTGCCCGCGGGGCTTCTCGCCCATATGGACGTGGTTCCCGTAAACGAGGACGAGTGGGACGATCCGCCGTTTGGCGGCGTTATCCGGGACGGCTATGTATACGGCAGGGGCGCGCTCGATATGAAAGGGCAGCTCATCGCCGTGCTCGAAAGCGTGGAAGCGCTGCTCGGCGAGGGCTTTACGCCGAAGCGCAGCGTATACCTGCTGTTCGGCAGCGACGAAGAGCCCATGGGGGATTTCGGCGCGAAACTCATTAGCGAGGAACTGGAGCGCCGGGGCGTGCGCCTCAGCTTCATACTCGATGAAGGCGGCGCAATCCAGGATGGGAAAATGATGGGCGTGAAGCGCGATATTGCGCTCATCGGCATTTGTGAAAAGGGCGTCATGAACCTCCGGCTCACCGCAAAAGGCAAGGGAGGACACGCGTCCATGCCTCCGCGCCGGACGGCGGCGGGCGGCGTCGCAAAAGCGGTTACGGCCGTGGAGAAGCACCAGATGAAGGGCAGCTTCAATTACGCGGCGGAGCATATGTTTAAAACGCTGACCCCGCACATGGGCGGCGCGTTTAAATTCTTTTTTGCCAACAAATGGCTGTTCGGCGGCCTGCTGAAAAGCATATTGTGCAAAATTCCCGCGTCGGCGGCGCTCATCCGCACCACCTTCGCCCCGACGCAGCTTTCTGGCTCCAACGCGCCGAATGTGCTCGCAGGCAGCGCAAGCGCCGTGTTTAACATCCGCGTCGTGCCGGGCGAGACGGACCGGGATGTGCTCGCGCATGTGAAGAAGGTTGCGCCCGAAGCGGCGCAGGACGTGATTTACTATTACCCGCCGTCTCCCGTTTCCAGCGTGGATACGGACGAATACAAAGGCGTGGCCCGGGCGGTGGCGGACGCGTTTCCTGAGCTTGCCGTGGCGCCGTACCCGGTGGTCGCGGCTACGGATTCGCGGCATTACTATAATATCTGCGACAATGTGTTCCGCTTTGTGCCCTTCCTGTCCATCAGGGACGACCTTGGCACCGTGCATGCGGCGAACGAACGGTTAAGCGTCGAATCGCTCGGGCGGGGCATTGCGTTTTATAAACACCTGGTCCGCACGACCTGCGGGCCGGAAAAATAACGGGAGGGGTTATATGGACGAGGAAAAAAAGGAAGCGCGGGAACAAACGCAAATGGACAGGATCGAGGCGCTGCTTGCCGAGCAGGTGGAGCACAGCAGGAAAACACTGCGCTCGTCGCGCGTGCATACGGTCGTGCTGATTGTGTTCGTCGTGATTTTTGCCATCGGGCTGGTGGCCATGAACGGGGCGCTTTCCGCCGCCACAAAAGAGCTACCGGCCATGCTTACCTCCATCACCGGCATGACGGATGCCGCCGCAAAGGAAATAGACCGGCTCGACGATATTGATTTCGACGCGCTTAACAAGGCAATCGAGGGAATTTCCACCATTCGTTTCGATACGCTGAACGAGAGCATCAAGGCGCTTACAGATATCATTAAGCCCTTTGCAAATTTCATGGGCGCGTTCGGTTAAGCAAAAACGGCATGCGCCCTTTCCGCCTGCCCCGGGTTTTGTGGTATAATGGTTCCTGTCAGTAAATGAGACGGGAAAAAGGCTATGAAAAAGGAACGGTTTGAAATCGGCCGCATCCCTTCCGTTTTATGGGGGAAACCGGCCGGGCGGCTTATTGTTGCGGTTCACGGGAATATGTCGAACAAAGAGGACGTCCCGATTAAAATACTTGCCGAAATTGCGTTGCCGAAGGGATACCAGGTGCTGAGTTTTGACCTGCCCGGGCACGGGGACAGGAACGACGGGAAGCTGCCGTTTCAATTCCGGTACTGCACGGAGGATTTACGCGCGGTCATACGCTATGCGAAGCAAAAATGGAGCCGTATCAGCCTGTTTGCGAACAGCATCGGCGCCTATTTCAGTCTGGCTTCCTGCCCGGACGAACCGTTTGAAACGGCTTGGTTCCTTTCGCCGGTCGTTGACATGGAGCGGACTGTCGAAAATATGATGGCGGCCTTTGGCGTAACCGCAGAGCGGCTCGAAAAAGAACGGGCGGTTCACACGCCCGTTGGGCAGGACCTGTATTGGGATGATTACTGTTATATGAAAAAGCATCCGATCGCCCGATGGGATGCTTCGACTTACATTCTGTACGGCGGTAAAGATACCATGTGCGAGCCGGATACGATACTCGGCTTTGCGGAAAAATTTTCATGCGGCCTGCAAATTGTCGAGGGGGCGGAGCATTATTTCTATACGCCCGGCGAACTGCGCGCGCTTAAAGAGTGGCTCGGGCAGACGCTCGGCTGAACTGTATCCTATTTGCGCTTTTCCCGGTCAGACCGCACAATGGAAACAATAATCCCAATGACAATAATGACGGAGATCAAAAGCCCGACGACAATCGCAAGGGTGCTCAGGCTCATAATATCCACATCGGTTTTCCCGAAATTTGAATAGCCCGCGCTGATAATCACGCCCGCCATCACAATACATACCGCCAGCAAAACAACCGCAAACGAAATCCGGTTAAACATCCGTTCGATATTTTTTTCCATGCGCTCAAGGTCGCGCACCTTAAGCTCGAGGGAATAATCGTTCTTTTTCAGCTTGTGCAGGAACGTGAGCAGGGCGGACGGCACCCTTTTGGTTACGTCAATCCAATCGAGCGCGTAGGACTGCGCCTCGTTTTTGAATTCCGTTGTCTTATACCGGTTTGCAAGGAGACTGCGCACGGTCTTTTCCGCGAGCTTTAAAATATTGACGGACGGGTCAAGCTGCTCGATAATCACCTGCGCCGTGCCGAGGCTCTTGGCCACAAGCGTAAATTCGCGCGGGATTTTCATCTTGTATTTCCCCGCCAAAGAAAATACGCTGGAAAACACCTTTGCGATATTCACGTCGGCAAGGGGCACGTAAAGATATTCGTCGAGGAGAACCTCGAGGGATTTTTCAAACGCATCCATGTTGACGTCGGCGTCCGCCGCGTCCATTTCCGTGATGCTCTGTGCAATTTTGAGCGTGTTGCGCGTGGCAATGCCGAGCACAAAATCGTTGAGGTCGCGCCGGAAGCGGCCGTTAATCGTACCCACCATGCCAAGGTCGATAAATTCCACGTATTTCCCATCCGTTACAAATACGTTGCCGGGATGGGGATCGGCGTGGAACACGCCGTTCTGGAGAATCTGCGTAATCAGCGAGTTCGTAAAATCATATGCAATCTGCGCCAGGTCCGCCCCGGACGCCGCAAGCGAAGGAATGTCGTTGATTTTTATCCCGTCGACAAAATCCATCGTAAGAACCTTGGGCGTGGTGTAGACCCAGCGTATTTTGGGTACGCGGATATGCCGCTGTTCCTTCACGCTTTCCCGGAAAAAGTCGGTATTTTCGCCTTCCTTTGTGAAATCGATTTCCTGTTCCATCACACGGCGGAATTCCGCAACCATGCCCGAGAAATCGTATAATTGCCCATATTTGGAATATTTATCCACGAGCCGCGCCAGCCTTTCCAAAATGCCGAGGTCGGTCTCAATATTCTCACGAATATGCGGGCGCTGGACCTTAACGGCAACCTCCGGGCCGGAAAAAAGCCTTGCGCGGTATACCTGCGACATAGAGGCGGATGCGACGGGTGTGGGGTCGAATTCGGCAAACAGCTTGCCGACCGTATCGCCGAGTTCCGTTTCAATCACCACGCGCGCTTCCTCATAAGAAAAAGGCGTCACGGAATCCTGGAGCTTCCGCAGCTGCTTTGCCACGTTTTCCGTCACAATATCCGTGCGCGTGGAAAGGATTTGCCCGAGCTTCACAAAGGTGGGGCCAAGCTCCTCGCACATTTTGCGAATACGCTCGCCGACGGACGGCATATTGTGCTTCTGCTCCTGTTCAAAAATCTTTTGCGGATTTTTGGAAAGGGTAGATTTTACAAACAAAAAACCGAGCCCGTTCCTGTTGAAGGCGGACAATATTTCCCGATACCGTTGTAAATTCCTGGAAGCGATAACCCTTTCCCTCCTTAAGGCAATACAAAATACCGCGGCCTGCCGGGCCGCGCTGTTATTAAGAGCGGGGGCTTACTTTTCGTCCGCTTTTGCAGCCGCAAGCTCTTCCTTGATGATCTCGCGGATATCGTCCTTGGTGACGCGCGCGTCCGCCGTAAGGCCAACGTCCTGAAGCGTCGTACGGACTTCGTCCTTCACCATGCGGGAAATTTCCTCGCGCTGCACCTCGCCCTTTTTAATCAGGTCGTTGGCAAAGCTCTGCGCGTCCTTGCGCTGTACCTCGCCCTTGGCAACCATCTTTTCCACCAAATCTTCAATTTTTTCACGGGAATAAGCAAACAGGCCCATGCCGAAATTGATGCTGTCTTCTATAATATTAGCCATTAAAATAGCCTCCTTTTCCTTCTTTAATCTTATTATACCGCATCTGGAAATAAAGTAAACTGTGAATCAGCCGGTAAAAACGTTTATAGGTAAGAAAAGTTTGCAGGCGGGCAGGATAGCATTTATAATTATGATGAAGAGAATAAGCGAGGGAGAAAACAGCATGGACTTAAAAGAACTGCGTGAGAAAAAGGGCTTTATATGCGATATGGACGGCGTGATTTACCACGGGAACCGGCTTCTTCCCGGGGTTAAGGAGTTTGTGGACTGGCTTTATACCGAGCAAAAGCCCTTCCTGTTCCTTACGAATTCCAGCGAACGTTCGCCGCGCGAACTGCAGCAGAAGCTGGGACGGCTGGGGCTGGATATCGATGAAAGCCATTTTTACACCAGCGCGCTGGCGACCGCAAAATTCCTGAAAATGCAGTCGCGTAAAAAGAGCGCGTTTGTGATCGGGGAAGCGGGCCTCACCAACGCCCTCTATGAGGTGGGCATCACTATGAACGACGTAGACCCTGAATATGTGGTCGTGGGCGAAACGCATAATTATAATTATGATAATATTTCAAAAGCGGTGCAGCTCGTGCTCGCGGGCGCAAAGCTCATCGGCACCAATCCGGACCTCACCGGGCCGGGGGAAACGGGAATCTTCCCCGCGTGCGGGGCGATGATCTCGCCCATAGAGGTTGCCACCAGGAAAAGGGCTTATTTCGTAGGCAAGCCCAACCCCCTGATGATGCGCACCGGAATCAAGATGCTCGGCCTGCATGCGCAGGAGGCCGCCATGGTGGGCGACCGCATGGACACGGATGTAATTGCGGGCCTGGAATCGGGCCTCGATACGGTGCTTGTGCTTTCCGGCGTGAGCACGCGGGCGACCATCGAGGAATATCCCTACCGTCCCAAATACGTGCTGGACGGGGTGGGGGATATCGCTCCGTGACGCAGGCGGTCCCGGTTTTGCCCGGGTGAAAAATTTATGAAGCAGAGACGTTGGGTTGAGCTACTGGCATGTGCGGCGTGCGGAATTTTCTGCGCGCTGTGTTTTGATGCGGCGGCGCTTGCGCCCTTCCTGTGGGCGGCGCTCGCGCCGGTGTTTTTCGTGTTGCTTAAAAACCGGAACGGGCGGCGGCGGACGATTCTTTGCGCCTGTGCGTTCGCGCTGGCCCTCACGCTCGTTTATTACGCGCAAATGCTGTCCCTTGACATCTCCGCGCGCGCGGGGGACGCCTCCGGCGCGCTCCTTGTCCTTGCGTGGCTCGGCCTTTCGGTTTTGCATGGCGCGGTATTTGCCGCCGCCCTTTCCGCGGGCGCCCTCTTAAAGTGCCCGGCCGCGCTGCGCGCCGTGCTCTTTGCGGCGCTTTTCACGGGCGCGGAATGGCTGCTCGGCGCGGGCGTGCTGGGGCTTCCGTTCCTCCGCCTCGGGCTTACCCAGTGGCGGCTGCTGCCGGTCACGCAGTCGGCCTCGCTGTTCGGCGTGCTGTTTATCGGATTTTTAATCGTCATGGTGAACGTGCTGCTCGCGCAGGCCGTTTTAAAGGCGGGCAAGGGCAGGCTGCGGTATTTTTTGGCGGCGGCGCTGGTGTTTTTTGCCAACTTTGCGGGAGGGGCGCTTTCGCTCGGCGCTGTAAAAGAGGAACCGGATGTCAGCGTTGCCGTGGTACAGACAAACGCCCCCTTTTGGCGGGACGAAGGAAACGGACGGTTTGAAAAAGCGCTTTCGCTCGGCGCACGTGCGGCGGAAAAAAAGCCGGATTTTATCATCTTCCCTGAAAATTCGGTGTACGGTTCCTTTGCCGAGGAATCGGAATTAAACGGGCCGGTTGCCGCCCTGGCGGAGGAATCCGGGGCGTATGTGCTGACCGGCGTTTACGGCATCCACGGTTTCAGGCTCAGGAATTCGGTATTCCTTACCACGCCGGACGGCGAAATTTCAGACGTTTACCATAAGCAGCGCCTGGTTCCCTTTTTTGAAAACGGCTACGAGCGCGCCTTTTCTTTCGAGGACGGAAAGGAACGCGGCCTGTTTGAAACGGAATACGGCACGGTGGGCGTAATGATCTGCTTTGAAAGCCTTTTTCCGGATATCGCTTCCGAAACCACAGCCGAAGGCGCGGAGCTGCTCGTCGTGGCGACGAACGATTCCTGGTTCAAAAATGATATTCCGCTCACAAGGCACCTTGCACAGTCCGTGCTGCGCGCGCAGGAAACGAAACGGTGGCTGGTGCAGGCGGGAAATACGGGAATGACGGCAATCATATCTCCCACGGGTGAAATCACGGCGGCCCTCGGGGCGAATACGGACGGGGTACTGGCCGGAAGTGTTGCGTTCCGGCGGGAAAAGGCGGGCTATTCGGCCGTTGGGGACTGGTGGCTTGCGGCCGCGGTCGGGGCTGCCGCGCTGGGCGTGGCATACGCATACAAAAAACGAATTTGAAAACACAGGTTCGATGCACTATAATGGAAAGACAGGCGAGGAGAAGCAATGGCGGAAAATTTTGTCCGGCTTACCGCAAACGCGGGGGTCCTTCTATGCATAAACGGAAAAAAAATATTGGTGGATGCGCTGCATAACCGTTATACGGAGGTGTTCTCGAGCGTCCCGGACGACCTGCTGTTCCAGATTGCGCATGGGGAGGGTGAATTCCGGGAGATTGACCTTTTGGTCTTTACGCACGACCACCCGGACCACTACAGCAGGGAATGGACGCAGGAATTCCTGAGGAACCATCCGGATACGCACATGGTTTCGCCGATCAGCGATTTTTCCGGAAGCAATGTCACAATACTGGAAAAACCGGAGGAAACCCTGGAAATCAAGGAAATCGGGCTTGCATGCGTGCGGCTTATACACGAAGGAGAACAGTTCCGTGATGTCGCGAATTACGGCTATAAATTCCATATGGACGGTTTCACGGTAACGGTGCTCGGCGACAGCGGCCCGGAAAATATTCCGCAGGTATTTGCGGATGCGGACCTGGCGCTTTATAATTTTCCGTTTTTTACGATTTTGCGCGGGAAAAAAATGATCGGGGAGCTCCGGCCAAAACGGATGATCGCTTATCACTTGCCGTATGAGGAAAAGGACGCGAATGGATATATCCGGGCGACGCTGCGTTCCATCGAACGGAATGGATATGAAAATGCGTCCGCGCTCTGGAAACGGGATCAGAAAGAGACGATAGTATTTTAACAAAAATGTTGTAAATCGTCCGCAAGGGGGGTATTAATTATGATAGAAGCAAGATGTGGGAGACTTTGTTCAAACTGTGGCTATTTTGAAAAGTGCGGCGGCTGTGTCAACCGCGATAAGCCGGTTTGGGCGGCGCGGTGCCCGATCAAAAGCTGCTGCGAAGAAAAAAAGCTCAAGCACTGCGGTTTGTGCAGCGGATTCCCGTGCCGTAAATTGGTGAAATTTGCCAAGGATAAGGATTATGGAGACGGCGGCCTTCGCATCGGCCAGTGCCGTGCGTGGAAAGAGATCGGGGAGGACGCGGTTTACGAGGAGTAAATGCTATGAAACCGAAATTTGACGAGGTCATGGAAAAAAGGCGTTCCATCCGTACGCTTGAAAAAGACAGCCGCATTACGCGGGAAACGGTGGAAAAGGCAATCGCGCTTGCGCGGCACGCGCCGAGCGCGTATAACGCGCAGACCAGCAGGCTGGTGGTCCTTATGGGCGGCGGGCATGCGAAGTTCTGGGATATCGTGGAAAAACAGCTCCGTCGGGTGACGCCGCCCGGCGCGTTTGCCCGGACCCAAAAAAAGCTGGATGGTTTTCGCGGCGGCAACGGGACGGTTTTGTTTTATGAAGATATGGCCGAGACCGAAAGGATGAAACAGGATTTTCCGACGTATGCGGATAAGTTCGACCAATGGGCGCAGCACAACAACGCAATCCTTGAATACGCATTGTGGCTTGCGTTTGCGGAACAGGGAGTCGCGGCATCCCTCCAGCATTATAATCCGCTGGTGGACGCGGATTCCGCGAAGGAATGGAACATCCCGGAGACATGGTCGCTGGTCGCGCAGATGCCTTTCGGCAGGGCGGCGGAAGAACCGGGCCCGCGCACGTTTAAACCGCTGGATGAAGTTGTAACCTTTTACGAATAAAAAAAGGAGCGTCGCGCTCCTTTTTTTATGTCAATTTATTGATAATTGCTTGTCTGTCTCATCCGCCGAGAGGCATTCGCCTTTTTCAAAAAAGCTCCCGTTATTCAGTCTGGCGCGAAAGCGCCGTAATCATGGTGCAGCGCGGAAGCTCTTCTGGGTTTGTGGCAAAGCTTCGGCGGACTGACAGTAATTTTTGGTTCACCAGGATTATATATTTAAATTTTTTGTTTCACGTTATCGCAGCTTCCCAAAGGCTGCGCATACAGGCTTTGGTGGAAACTGCTGTGCGGCATATACGATTCTGCGCGCGCCGCCATAAGTCATTTGCCGTAAAGTATTGATTATCACATTGCAAGCATCCGGCGGCCTCCTTTCGTCTTTCATTAATCAAAGTATACAGCGAATATGTGAACGCATTATGAATATCCGATGAAGATTAACGAAAGATTTTCCTGGAAATATAGATAAGCGAAAAAACAAAGCGCCAAACATGAAGATTCTATACAAAGCGCCGGTTTATTGCTACAATAGGGTCGACAAAAAAAGACTGGATGGATAATATGGAAAACAGTATTTCCGCAAACAGGATCATTGTGGCGGCCCTTGCGGTATTGATCCTTATACCGCTTGTTTTCGCGGCGGCAGACAGCATTGTCATGACGGCGGATATTCCCGACCCTTCCACGGAAGCGACCGCTTTCCTTGCGGACCTGCCGTGGATTCACCTCGCCGCCGCGGCGGTGGTCGCCGCCCTGCTGGCCGCGCTTCGGGAACAGCTTTGCAAATTGCCGGAAAAACGCCTGCTTGTCGTGGGAATGGCGCTGGTATTTGCCGCCGGGCTCGCGTGGGTGTTTACCATGCGTGTCGAACCCGGGGCGGACCAGTATTTTGTGCTCAAGGGCGCGGGCGAAATTTTGCAGGGCGATTACCGGGCCCTTATGCCGGGCGGGTATTTTTATACGTTTCCGCACCAATTGGGGCTCGCGCTGTATTTCCAGCCCTTTATCCTCATTGCCGGGCAAAACGCCTGGCTTTGGCTCCAGGCCGCGAACGTACTGTGGCTGCTGCTCGGCTTTTATTGCCTGTATCGAATCACAATGCTCCTGTTTGGAAAACGGGAGGTTACGAATATTACGCTGCTCCTGATGCTTCTTTGCTTTGAAATATTGCTTTATGTGGTATTCGTCTATGGAAATATTCCCGCGTTCGGGCTGGGCCTTCTCGCCGTTTTATGCCAGGTCAGGTATTTTAAAAGCCGGAAGAAACGCTTCGCCGTTCTATCTGCCGCCGCGGCTGTGGCCGGCATCCTGCTGAGGAATAATAACCTTGTGTGGCTGGCCGCGATGCTGCTGTTTTATCTTTTGGACTGTATCTTTGAACGGAAACCGCTTTCCGTTGTTTTCGCCGCCTTGCTGGCCGGGGTGAGCCTGGCGGCGGGGGGCGCGGTCAACCTTTATTATTCCGGGACAACCGGCCTTGCGGTAAACGATGGGGTGCCACGGGCCGCGTGGGTGGCGATGGGCATGCAGGAGGGGCCGATGGCCCCGGGATGGTATAACGCCTATAGCCGCACGGTTTATGAGGAAACAGGTTACGACGGCGCGCAAACGGCGTTGCTCGCAAGGGAGGACGCGGAACAATCCCTGCAAAATTTTGCGCAGCAGCCCGGCTATGCGGCGCAGTTTTTCTACAGGAAGGTTTCCTCCACGTGGAATAATCCAACCTTCCAGGGCTTCTGGATCAGCCAGGTGCGCGACTACAGCGCCATCGGGCAGGGCAAGCTTTCAAACAGCATTTATTACGGCAGGGCACACCTTTTCCTGAAGGGCTTTATGAACATCTACCAGTCGCTTATTTATGTGGGCGCGGCCGCGTTTTTCCTGCTCCGGTTCAAAAAAATCAAACGGGAACAGCTTTTGCCCGGCGTCATATTTTTGGGGACCTTTTTATTCCACATATTCTGGGAGACAAAAGCGCAGTATGCGGCAACCTGTTTCCCGCTGCTCATTCCTTACGCGGCCTGCGGCTGGCTGGAGATTTCGGGCAGGCTGCGGGAATGGCTTGCTAAAAAACCGAAAAAGAAAAAGAACTTCCATAAAAAGCCCGAAGAGGCATGGCGGGACACATAATAAAAAGCGTCCGCCGGGGAAGCGAACGCTTTTTCAGACTTATATATCAATTGTAGGTTCTGTTTGGGTGGGTTATGTTTTAATCCGTTCATCTTACCATAGGCACGCCCCCTTCGCATTTTGCATCCGGGGCTCCCATCGCTTGCGGGGCCCCGGGATGCTTGTTAAATCTATGGTAGTGCCCTTATGTGAATTCCATATGAAGTTCCAATGAACATTTTAAGAATTCGACGGGACATATTCCTCGAATGTAATCTCCGTAGATGCCGTGCGCCCGCCGCGCTCGATCGTGATTTCCACGGTATCTCCCACGGAGTGGCCGTCTATCACTTCCTCAAGGTCGGCCGGGCTCGTGATTTCCTTGCCGTCCAGCGATACGAGCCTGTCGCCGGCCTGGATACCGAGTTTTTCCGCCGCCGAGCCTTCCGTCACCTGCGCCACATACACGCCGGTGCCTGAAAGGCCGTAATTCATTGCGGTCTGCACATCGGAGATGTTGAGAACCGAAATCCCGATGGAAATGCGCCCGGTGACATAACCGCTTTTCATCAGCTCGTCGGCGACGGTTTTCGCGTCATTGACCGGGATGGCATAGCCAAGCCCCTCCACGTTGGTGCCGCCGGATTTTGCAACCACGATGCCGATCAGCTCGCCCTGCCCGTTGAAAAGGCCGCCGCCGGAGTTTCCGGGGTTGATCGCCGCGTTGGTCTGGATCAGGTTCATCGTGCCGTTTCCAAGGTTAATTTCACGGTTCGTCGCGCTGACAATGCCGTCCGTTACCGTTCCGCCGAGCGTTCCCAGCGGGTTGCCGATCGCAACCGTTGTGTCGCCCACCGCGATTGCGTCCGAATCGCCGAACGTAACGGGGGTAAGCCCTGCCGCTTCAATTTTGAGGACCGCGAGGTCCGTCTGCGGGTCCCTGCCGACGAGCGTCGCGTCATAGCTGGTTCCGTCCTTCGTGCGCACGGTGAAGCCCGTGCCGCCCTCTACAACGTGGTTATTCGTAATGATATAGCCGTCCTCGGAAATGATGACGCCGCTGCCCGCCGCCTGGCCGGACACCTGTTGCATAAACTGGTTCGTCTGCACCACATCGGCCGTTATTTCCACAACGGAATCCTGCGCTTTCGCGGCAATCTCCGATACGGAGAGGTCGCCGGAAGCATTTCCCGCATCCGCCGAGGTCTGGAATACGCCGGTGTCGCTGCCCTGCACGGCCCCTGTCGGCGCGCTGCCGCGTCCGGCCATCATGCCCGCGCCAAAGCCGAATACTGCCGAGGCGCCGATGCACAGCGTAAGGACGACCGCCGCCACCTTTTTCGTCAGGAAGGGCGATTTTTCCTTTTTGGGCCGCCTGCCGCCCCTTTGCCCCCCGGAATAAAAGCTCTCGCTGTCAAGGCGGCGGGGATCGCCGCATTCCGCAGGGTGGAGATATCTGTCGTCCCCGCGGAAAGAGGGCTCCGGGCTTCCGCCTCCCTGCCCGTCCGCAGGTCCGTTATTCTGATCGTAAAAAAACCTGTTATCGTTCATTTGGTAGCCTCCTTATAAGCTTATCTATTATTTCAAACGTTTTTTGTTTTACATCACAAGTTAATGATAATCCCAGAAAGTGACGAATTTTTGAACCCGGTTTGAACAATAATTGAAGGAAACGTAACAAATTTATGAATGGGGAGCCCCGGCGGGAAAGGCCGCGCCCGCATCCTCCCTGCACAGGCGGCGCGGAAGCGTAGTGGATTTTTGATAGAAAAAAGGACTGCCGCGGGATAGAAGCCCCAGGCAGTCCTTCCGGTTACAGCGTAACGCCCCGCGCCCGGCAAACGCAAATCATCCTGCCTTCGGGCTCTTTTTTTCAGAGAGGAAAAGCCCCACGAGGGTAAGCGCAATGCCCAATATGGTCACAGGAGTCATTTCCTCGCGCAGGATGACGGCCGAGGTCACGGCGGTAATGACGGGCACCATATAAATATAAGCGCTCGTTTTTACGGCGCCTAAAAATTTCACCGCAAAATTCCACGTCACAAAGCACAGCGCCGACGCGCCCAGCCCCAGGAACAGAAGGTTCATAACCGTGCTTACCCCGCTGAACTGCCAAAGCTCCACATGGAAATCCATTGTAAATAAAGCCGGAATCATAAATACCAAACCATAGAAAAAAGTGCGGCGCGTCGTTTGGATGGTGTTATAGCCGAATTCGCTGATTTTTTTGGTGATAAGGGAATAGACGGCCCAAATGGCCGCCGCCAGCACAGCAAGGACCGTGCCAAACAGGCTGAAGCCTCCGGCGTCCCCGTTATTTCCGAAGGTGATAACAAAAATCCCGGCCATGGCAATCAAAAAGCCCAGGAAAAAACGGATAGTAGCGCGTCCCCCGTGCAGGAACAGCCGCGTGAAAATCGCTGTAAAAAACGGCGCAATCGAAATGATCACCCCGACGTGGGAGGCCGGCGCATAGGTAAGCGCGATATTTTCAAACAAATAGTACAGGGTTACGCCGCAAAGCCCGGCGGCGGCAAAATACCATTCCTGCCGTTTTACGGAAACCTTCAGCCGGTGGGGGCAGGCGCACCAAAGGGCAAGATAGCCGAGGGCAAACCGGATCACAAGAATTTCGATCGGCGTAAAAACACGGAGGAGCACCTTGGTGGAAATAAAGGTGGTCCCCCAGATCAGAATCGTAACCAGGGCGGCAATATGCCCGGCAGCCGTCTTATTTGCCATCCGGCGGCTCCTTTGCCGGGCCGGAGGGTAACGGCGCGGTAAAAATCCGTTGGTACTGCTTTGGCGTCAGCCCGATAAATTCCTTGAAAAAATTTGTAAAATGGCTCTGGTCCGAAAAACCGGCCATGTCCGCCGCATCAGCCGGAGCAACGCCCTCCCTTAGAAACCCTTTCGCTTTTTCAAGCCGCACCGTCTGCAAATAGCGGTAGGGGGAAACGCCGACCTGTTTTGTGAACGAGCGCAGTAAATAAGATTTACCAAAGCTCGTCATGGAAATCAAATCGTCCAGGGTGATATTCTCCGCAAAATGGGCTTCCATATAGGCGCAGAGCATTTGAACCTGCCGCGCCCGCCCGGGAAGCCCGGTTTCCCCGGACAGGACCGAAAACTCCTGCAGCACCTGCTCCAGCAAAAAATAGAAAGCCTCTTCCTTTTTCAAACCCGGCGCACCCGAGAGGATTGCGCCGTATAAATCCGTGAGCGACTGCGCGGCCTCGCTCTGGAAAACCACATTCTGTGTGAAACGGGGCGCGGCGTCCGTCCCGCAGACTTCCTTTGCCGTCCGCCGCATCACCTCCGGGGGAATATTGACGGCGCGGTAATCAAGAAGCTCCCCGTCCACGGGCGCGCAGGAATGGCTGTCCCGCGGATTAAATAAAATCAAATCCCCGGCGCACAAATCATACTCCCGGCCCCTGCACCAAAGACGGCGCCTTCCGCCTTCCACGAATCCAATTACGTAATATTCATGGAAATGGTTGGGGAATTTCTGGACGATTCCGCTCAAGCTGTAAGCTTCTATTTTCAAATCGCGGTCATAATAAACCTGCCGTTGTTCTTCTGGCACGGGCTTCGGCCCCTTTCAACAGTTTTCTTTTATTTTAACACGGAATCCGTCCGTTTTCTTGCACGATATGACACCGCCGCCGCGGAAATAAAAAAAGGACCGCTTCCGAAAAACCGGCAGCGGCGCTTCTGGAATTTTTATCGTTGCCTATTTTTTATCCGCAGGAGCGGCGGGCGCCGCTTGCTTCCTGTCCTGGAACAGGCGGATTATTGTCAGGACTACGCTCACACAGAGGATGATGACGCCGATCCCATAGACGGTTTGCATGCCGTATACGAAAACGTCGGGCCGCCCGGCAATGAACCCGTCAACCTTGTGGCCGACCTTGGAGCTCATCAGCGAATACAGCAGCGTAGTCAAAAGGGAAATGCCCGTCACACTGCCGAAGTTGCGCGTAAAGGCGTTAATGCTGCCCGTGATGCCTAGCTTGCCCTGCGGCGCGGTAGACATAATAAGCGAGGTGTTGGGGGCGGAAAAGACGCCCGCGCCGAAGCCTACGATGCACAGGAAAAGAACCAGCTTCATGACAGGCTCCGTCGCCGTCATGGTAGAAAGCAGGAAAAGGCCGATCGTCATCACCACAAGGCCGACGAGCGTAATTTTGGCCGCGCCCACCTTATCGGAAATATATCCCGAAAGCGGGGACATAATGCCCATCACAATGGGGAAGCTCATCATGATGAGGCCCGTCTGCCCGGGATCGATCTTGAGGACGTCCTCGATATAAAACGGCTGGATAATGCTGATGCCGCTCATCGCAAAGAACTGGATCAGCACGCAGATAATGCTGATCGTAAAGAGGGAATTCCTGAACAGGGAGAGGTCCACAATGGGCTGTCCGCTTTTCTTTTCAAACAGCACGAACAGCGCGAACAATACGATACAGCCGATGAAGGCCAATATAATGTAATACTTGTCGTAGCCCGCGCTTTGCCCGGAAAGCAGCGCGTAGAAAAAGAGGACCACCGCCGCCGCGAGCGTGACCGCGCCGCGGGCGTCCACCTTTTGGCTGGTTTTGGTTCCGCGGGGCAAAAGCTTAAGGGCAAGGAGAAAGCCCACAATTCCGACGGGTACGTTAATCAGGAAAATATAATTCCAGCTGAGGGTGGAAACGATGAGTCCGCCGATGGGCGGCCCCAGCATGGTGCCGAGCGCCACCGAAATGCCCGAAATGCCGAGCGCCCGCCCGCGTTCGTTTGCGGGGAACACCTCGGTAATAATGCCCTGGTTGTTCGCCATCGCCGCCGCCCCTCCGATTCCTTCAATCGCCCGGGAAATGATGAGCGTATTTAAGTCATGCGACAATCCCGCCATCAGCGAGCCGATGGTAAATACCGCTGTGCCGAACATAAAAAGACGCCCTTTTCCCTTGATATCCCCAAGACGCCCGAAAAGCAGGATAGACGCAACCACGGCAATCAGGTACACGATTACCACAAGCTGGATCGATTCCATATCCGTCTTAAGGTCCTTCACCATCACGGGCAGGGCCACGTTTACAATCGTACCGTCCAGCGTCGCCATAAAGGGCATGAAAATCAGGACGGCAAGAATCGACCATTTATGTTTTGCATAATATTCCGGCGAGGTACGGTTCGTCATTTTTGTGATCTTCCTTTTTTCATTAGAATAATAACTATATACCCCGTGAAAAAAAGAATAATCTAAAAATTACGCCGCCGACCCCCTGGGAACGAGATGAATCAGCAATACCTCGCTGGGGGCGAACAGGCGGAAGGGAATCATGGAAACACCGAGCCCCATGCTGATAATCATCGTGGTATCCCCGCTCTGGTAAAGCCCGTCCGAATATTGGGGAAAAAGCGTGTGGCTTCCCGGGGCGATGAGGGCCTTGCCGCCCGGGAAACGAATCTGCCCGCCGTGCGTGTGCCCGCACAGCACAAGGTCCGCGCCCGTCCTGTCGTAGCCGCCGCGGAAGGGCAGGGGATCGTGCGCCAGGAGGAGATTGAACCGCCCGTCGTCCGGGAATCGCAATTTATCCGCGCCGTTCCTGTCAATCGAGGGGTCGTCCACCCCGCCGATATAAAGCTTCGTGCCGCCCACGGCAAAGGGCACATATTTCCCGTCCAGCACGGGAACGCCGTTTTCCCGGAAAATTGCTTTCGTATAGTCTGTCCACACGCGCTCGTGGTTTCCCGTTACAAAAAAGGAAGGAAAAGCGCCCGCCCACGCGGCGACGTTTTCAATGTACGCCCGATTGGGGCGCTTTGTGTGGGAATGGTAAATCATATCCCCGGTGATTGCCACGAGGTCGGGCCGCAGGCCTTCCACTGCGTCAAAAAGAATCCGGTTGTCTTTGCCGAACGATTTTTCATGCAGGTCGGAAACCTGCGCGATGCGCACGGGCGTTTTGATTTTTGCACTTTCGACGGTATATTCATTTACGCGGAACATCAGCTTATCCTTATCCGTTTCAAATTGGTAACGCTTCTATCATACTACGATTCGGTGCCTGCGGGCAACAGGCGGGTCACCGTCACCTCCGGCTGTGCGAACAGGCGGAAGGGAACCACCGAGGAACCGAGCCCCATACTGATAATCATCGTCGTGCCGCCGCTCGTATAGAGGCCGTCCGAATATTCCGGGAAAAGGCCGCCATCCGCATAAAAAATGGCTTTTGTCCACGGGAGGCGGATTTGCCCGCCGTGCGTGTGCCCGGTAAGCACAAGGTCCGCCCCGGTCTGCACGTATTCCCTGCGAAAGGTATCCGGCCGGTGCGCCAGCAGCAGGTTAAACTGTTCCCCGTCCCGGAAATCGATTCCGGAAATGCTGTCCCGGTCAATGGACGGATCGTCGATCCCGCCGATCCGGATCACGGTGTTCCCCACAGCGAATGGAACAACCTCCCCCTCCAGCACAACCACGCCGTTTCTTGCAAACGCTTCCTTCACCGCCTGCGGGTGGTAACGGTCGTGGTTCCCCGTAATAAAGAAGGTCGGCGCAATTTCCGCACATCCTTTCGCAAGGTTTTCCATATAGGGAAGGTTGGGGGAATCGGTATAGGAATTGTAAATGATGTCGCCCGTAATAACAATCAGGTCGGGACGGACGCTCCGTACCGTTTCAAAGAGGTCCGAATTGTCCCTTTCAAACGATTTTTCGTGCAGGTCGGAAAGCTGGGCGATCGTCACCGGAATTTCGACCTTATCGCTGTACACCTCAAATTCCACGATATTTATCACTTCGTTCTGCCCGAGCATAAACACCCAAATGTTGACCGCAAAGAATGCGGCCATCAGCAAAAAGAGGATTCTCCTGCCGTGTTTTTTCATAAGCGTCTCCTTTTTTAACATTATATATTCTGCAGGGGGAAAAAGTGTAAAGAAACTATTAACTTTCTTAGCAAAAGGTGTTGCTTTTTGGAAAGCATATGATATAATAAATAATGCTACTTTGTGGAAAAAGAGGTGAAACGCAATGAAAGAAGGAATTCATCCGAAGTATGGCGAATGCACAGTGACGTGCGCCTGCGGCGAAACTTTTAAAACAGGCTCTGTAAAGTCCGAGATGAAGGTTGATATCTGCTCGAAGTGCCATCCGTTCTTCACGGGAAGACAGAAGCTTGTCGATACAGGCGGTCGTGTGGATAGATTTAAGAAGAGATACGGCATAAAATAATGTGCCCATCCTTGTTGATGTGTTTTAAAAGGCTACAGACCGTTCTTCCATAAGGGGTACGGTCTGTTTTTCTTTTTTATAGGAAAGGAATTAAATGAAACGAACTAGCATTGGCGGCCAGAGCGTCCTCGAGGGTGTGATGATGCGCTCCCCGGAGACGACGGCCATCGCAGTCAGAAGGGAATGCGGGGAAATCGTGACGCAGAAGCAGGACACGAAGTCGCTTTCGGCCCGCTATAAAATACTGGGAGTGCCGATCATCCGCGGCGTGGTGAATTTTGTGGAAATGCTTGTTTCCGGCGTCAAGACAATCACGGACGCGGCAAAGATGTACGATCCCGAAGACGAAGAGCTCGAGCCCTCCAAAACGGATAAGGCAATCGCGGAAAAAACGGGAAAGAATCCGATGGATGTGGCAATCTTTTTTGCCGTCATCATCGCAGTCGTGATCGCGGTGGGGCTGTTTTTTATCCTGCC
The DNA here is from genome assembly GCF_001678845.1 of Christensenella intestinihominis. Classification (GTDB taxonomy): domain Bacteria; phylum Bacillota; class Clostridia; order Christensenellales; family Christensenellaceae; genus Christensenella; species Christensenella intestinihominis. Next base: position 13,263 of record NZ_MAIQ01000002.1, on the reverse strand, counting down.
CAACCTGATTACCGGGTGGATTACGCCCTATGTGGACTCCGCCCTTGGCAAAAACCTGATCGACGGCATCATCCGTGTGGCGATGTTCCTCATCTATTTGTTTGCAATATCGAGAATGAAGGACATTAAGCGCCTGTTTGGCTATCATGGAGCGGAGCACAAGGTCATCAACTGCTTTGAGCACGATATGCCCCTGGATGTGGAGCACGCGCGCGAGAATACGCGGCTGCACCCGCGTTGCGGGACAAGCTTCCTCCTGATTGTGATGATTATTTCCATCCTGCTCTTTACGCTGCTCGGGTGGAGCGACAACTGGCTGGTCCGCATTGGCCTGCGGCTCGCGATGCTGCCCATTGTGGCGGGGGTGTCTTATGAGGTGCTGAAGCTGGTTGCCAAATATGATAACAAGTTTACAATGGCGCTCCGAAAACCCGGAATGGCGCTGCAATACCTTACCACGCGCGAGCCGGACGACGGGATGCTTGAGGTGGCGATTATCTCCTTCCTCGCGGCGGAAGGCAAAATGACGGACGAAGAGATTGACGCCCTTGCCGAAAAGTATGGACACACGATCGACGGTTCCCCCGTCCAAAAGCGCGCGTGCGCGGCAGATACGGAGGAAGTGGTTCTCGGGGCCAATGAGTAATTGGGGCGAGGTTTTTAAGCAGACGGTTAAAACGCTTGCAGATGCGGGCTTTGCGGAAGCGGAGGCCGAAGCAAGGGTCATTACGGCGCATGCGCATGGCGAAGATTTTTCTTCGCTGTGCCTGCGCTTTTTCGATGTGTGCGGCAAGGAGGCCGAAATAGAGCGCCTTGTGGCGGCGCGGCTTTCAGGGAAACCCCTCGCGTATGTGCTGCGGGAAAAGTATTTTTACGGAAGACCGTTTTATGTGGATGAACGCGTGCTGATCCCGCGTTACGATACGGAAAGCGTAGCGCAGCGGGCGCTTCTGCTTGCGCGGGAAAACGGATATAGGACGGCGCTCGACCTGTGCTGCGGCAGCGGCGCGATCGGCGTAACCCTCGGCGCGGAGGGCCGGTTCGAAACGGTGTGCTTTGCGGATATTTCCGGCGGCGCGCTCGATGTAGCGCGAAGGAACGCGGGAAATTTGATCCCACGGCAGGAGGTAAGCTTCCGGCAGGGGGATTTCCTTGAAAATATTGACGGGCGTTACGACCTCGTGGTGTGCAACCCGCCGTATATCAGTGCGGAAGACTATGCGGGCCTTGAAGCGCAGGTGCGGGAATATGAGCCGCAAGCCGCGCTTCTCGCAGGAAACGGCGGCTACGCGTTCTATGAACGGGCGGCAAGGGAAGCGCCGCGGGTTCTGGAACCGGGCGGGGCGCTTGTGCTGGAAATTGGGGATACGCAGGCGGAGCAAGTGTGTTCGCTGCTCGCGGGCGGCGGATTCATTTCCGTCGAAAGCGGCCGCGACCTCAGCGGGCGGCCGCGTTGGGTCTTTGGCATCGCGCCCGCAAAATAGACCGGCTGTTTCAGCGGCCCCGCCGCGATATTCCGGTTCCGTGTACGCCGGAAACCGCGATAAACCGGGATTCCTGTTTCGGGAAGAACGGATAAAGTTAATAAAGTAGGAGACGTTTATGCTGGATAAACTGAAAACAATCAAGGATCGGTACGACGCACTGTCGGAGCAGCTTTCCGACCCGGAAATCACCCGGAACCAGGACAAATTCCGCACACTCGCGCAGGAGCAGTCCTCGCTTACGGAGATTGTCGAGGCATACGACCGGTATGCCATGGTGCTCGACCATATTGCGCAAAACCGCGAGCTGATCGAAACGGAAACCGACGCAGAGCTGATTGCGCTTGCACGGGAAGAGCTCGCCCCCCTTGAAAAGGAACAGCAGCAGCTGGAGGAAGAACTCAAGGTGCTGCTCATTCCCAAGGATAAGAACGATGATAAAAATGTAATCCTTGAAATCCGCGCGGGCACGGGCGGGGACGAGGCGGCGCTTTTCGGCGGCGACCTGCTGCGTATGTACCTGCGCTATGCGGAGCGCAGGGGCTATACTGTGGAAACACTGTCCTCCAACACCACGGAGCTCGGCGGGGTCAAGGAAATAGTCGTCTCTATTGCGGGCAAAGGCGCATATGCGCGGCTGAAATACGAAAGCGGCGTGCACCGCGTACAGCGTGTCCCGGACACGGAGTCGTCCGGCCGCATCCATACCTCCGCGGCGACGGTGGCGGTGCTGCCCGAGGCGGAAGAGGTGGAAGTGAATATCGATCCAGGAGACCTTCGGGTGGATGTGTTCCGGTCGGGCGGCCACGGCGGCCAGAGCGTCAATACGACGGACAGCGCGGTCAGGATTACGCACCTGCCGTCCGGGCTGGTGGTCACCTGCCAGGATGAAAAGTCCCAGATCAAAAATAAAGCGAAAGCGATGAAGGTCCTTGTTTCGCGGTTATATGATTTATACAAGGGCGCGGCGCAAAGCGAGCTTTCGGAAAACCGCCGGAGCCAGATCGGTTCCGGGGACCGCAGCGAGCGCATCCGCACCTACAATTTCCCGCAGGGCCGGGTAACGGACCACCGTATCGGGCTTACCCTTTATAAGCTCGAGGCCTTTCTCGACGGGGATATGGATGAAATGATTGACGCGCTTATCCTGGATGAACGCCAGAAGAAATTACAGGAGCAATAAATTCCCGAAATCCGGTCCGCAACGGTTTTGATGCTGCAGGGAGCAGCAAAGCCCTCAACTGGGAGGAGCAGGCAAATGAACCCAATTTTATATGCAACGCTCGTGGGCGCGGCAGTCGGCGCGCTTGGTACGGGCATCGGCGCGATTGCCGTGTTTTTTATCAAAATCAAAGGAAAGCGCATTTCTGCCGTATTGATGGGCCTGTCGGCGGGGATCATGCTGTCGGTGGTGCTTTTCGATATGCTGCCGGAATCCGTGGAAAGCGCGGGATGGCCTTTTGCACTCGTATGGTTTGCGGTCGGCGCATTCGCGCTTTTCCTGGTCAACAAATTTATGCCGCACCACGATGTTTCCACCTCCGAAGATTCGGAGCTGATCCGCAATTTAAAGCAGGACCGCCTGGTGCGGTCGGGGCTCCTGCTTGCCGTAGGAATTGCGGTGCATAACCTGCCCGAGGGCCTTGCGCTTGGAAGCGGGCTCGTATCCGCGGGCAGCTTTGGCTTCGGCCTTGCGGTGCTGTTGTTTGTGCACAACGTCCCCGAGGGAATGGGGCTTGCAATTCCCCTGAAGCTCGGAGGGGTCAAATACAGCCGTATCCTGCTCGTGGCGGTGCTTGCGGCGCTCCCGATGGCGGGCGGCGCGTTCCTTGGGGCGCTGGTGGGAAACATTTCGCCCACGGTGCTCGGCGGCAGCGTGGCTTTTGGCGGCGGCGCGATGCTGTACCTGACGTTCAGCGAATTGCTTCCGCAGGCGGCGGGGCTCTATAAGGGCTGGCCCACATGGGCGGGGCTTGCGGCAGGGGCCGCGTTTGGCGGAATACTGGTGGCGCTTGTATGATGATGAAAACAAAAACGATATTTGCATGGAAAGACAGGGAAAGCGCGGTGGCACAGGCGGCGGAGACGCTGCAAAATGGCGGATTGGTCGTGTTTCCCACGGAAACGGTGTACGGCCTTGGCGCAAATGCCTTTGACGCGGATGCGGTGCGGCATATTTTTGAAGCCAAGGGCAGGCCGCAGGATAATCCTCTGATTGTCCATATTGCGGATATGGAGCGGCTCGCCGACGTAGCCGCGGAGGTGAGCGAAACGGCCCGCAGGCTGATGAAGGCTTTCTGGCCGGGGCCCATTTCAATCATTGTGAAAAAGTCGGCGCGTATCCCGGATGCGGTCAGCGCGGGGCTTGAAACGGTAGCGGTGCGTATGCCCGGAAACGACCTCGCGCGCGCGATTATCGCGCGCGCAGGCATCCCGGTGGCGGCGCCCAGCGCGAACACCTCGGGAAAGCCCAGCCCGACGCTTGCGCGGCACGCATACGAGGACCTGTGCGGGAAGGTCCCTCTTATTATTGACGGGGGCCCCTGCCGGGTAGGGGTGGAATCCACCGTTGTGGACGCGACGGGCGAGGTTCCCGTAATCCTCCGCCCGGGCGATATCACGCCGGAAATGATCCGGGAGGCGGCGGGCGGGGTGCGCGTGCACCACGGGGTCATGAGCGAGGCCCAAAAAGATGAAGTATGCGCGTCTCCCGGAATGAAATACAAGCACTATGCGCCGAAAGCGAACGTCACGATATTTACAGGGGACAAAAAAGAGGTTGCGAAATGTATTCATTTTCGGTATTATAGTGATAGTATGCAGGGCAGGAAAGCAGTGGTACTGTGTCTTGACGAATGCGCGGGGCTTTACCCGGGCTGTGAGCTCCTGACGCTCGGCGCGGGCGCAAAGGACGCGGAAGCGGCCCTGTTCCGCACCCTGCGTGAGATTGACGAACAGGGCTTCGACGCTGCGTATTTCCACGCACAGGAAGAAAAAATGGGCCTTGCGGTCATGAACAGGATCATAAGAGCGGCAGGACATCGGATTGTGGCTGCCGGGGAGGAAAAAGAATAAAACTATGAACGTATTGTTTGTTTGCACAGGCAACACATGTAGAAGCCCTATGGCGGAAACGCTGATGGACGATGCGGTAGACCGAAGTAGGACTCTTCACGGTGAAGTGAAGATTAAATCCGCGGGCACATTTGCCTGCGAGGATGCGGACCCAACCGAAGAGGCGGTGCGTACGATGGAGGAAATGGGGCTGGAGCTCCATTGCCACGGCGCGGTACAGTTCACGGCGGAGCTTGCGGAGTGGGCCGATATCATCCTTGCCATGGGAAAAGAACAGCTCGAACACATGGAGGTGCTGGCGCCCGAGGAAACGGGCAAAATGCATACCCTGCTCGGCTACGCGCAGGGCGTCATGGGGGAACCGGCCACGAGCTCTTACGATATTATGGACCCTTTTGACGAGGGAATGGAAGAATACCGCGAATGCGCGCAGCAGCTTGCGCAGGCGGTGGCGCTTTTGGTGAAACGCCTTGAAAGCGAATATGAAGGCAATGCTTAAAGCATTGCCTTTTTTTCTTATGGTTTCAACCGATTGAGAGCGCGAAACGCGTTCAAAACAAAAACCACCCGTTAGACGGGTGGTTGGTCTTGGCTTTTTTCAGGAAACGGTTCCTGACTTGAGGGTGTCCTGAAACATTTCCTTCATCCGGTTGTTCAGGACATTCAGTTCGCTTCCAATATCGATGTTACTCTGGATGTACTGGAAAATTTCCTTGTCCGCAATATTCATCAGGTCGTAGTATTCCACAAATTCGATCGGAATCGTTTCCGATTCCGATAACAGGAGCTGCAGCGCCCGGGGATTCATGTATGGTTCCATGCTTTTCAGGGTGTCTTCAGCCTGCTGCACATTTTCCAGCACGGGGAAAGCATATCCGTACGAAAGGAATTCAGATTGCAGCGTTTCGTCGAGCGCAATATATTGTAAAAACTGTTTTGCGGCGGCCTTGGCGCCGCCGTTTTTGTTGATGCCGAAAGCGCAGCAGTCGTAGGGCTCCGTGCGGTAAGGACCGTCGGGCCCCTTGGGAATGCGGAGTATCTGTAAATCCATCTGCGGATAATTCCTGGTATAGTAGCGGGCCTCGGCAAGGTTGGTTACTTTAATCAGGGCGTGGTTTTGCTCAAAGGAACCGTCGTAGTCCTCAAGGGTCAGGCGGTTCATGCTGGTTGCCAGTTTAACGGAATATTCCACGTTGGGGTTGTTAAAATCCGTCGTCCGGGAAACGGGATCAAACAGGCTTTGGCCATTGGCGTAAACGGCCGTGCGCCAATTCATATCCGAAACCCCGAATGTATCGACGATTCCGTTTCCGTCGCTGTCAAACGTGTAGTTCCTGCAATAATAATACAAATCGAACCAATCAAAATTGATATCGTCAATCGGTGTTTCATACGGGCTTAGGAGCGTTTTGTTCATGATCAGGCAGGGCGGGGAGGTCGCGTACGGAACCGCATATAAAGCCCCGTTCCGTTCCCAGGTCTCGAGGATTGCCGGCACGATGCGGCTTTCGTAAGCTTCCCCGCCGATATCCTCGAGGACGTCAAGGGAGATGAGGCTGGGAAAATCCTGCGGAAGCACTGTGAAAAGATCGGGCGCCTCCCCGTAAAGCAGGGCGTCATAGAGCCAATTTGAATAGGTATCATAGGAAATGGTCTCGACCCGTATGTCTATATCGGGATTTTGCGCATGGAAGGCGTCTACGCACCGGCTGATATATTCCAGGTTCTGCACCTCGATATGGTTGTTGTCGCCGTCATACGCCACGGCGATCACCAGCTTGTTTTCATTGTGCAGGGCGGAGCGGCAGGACAGCTGCGCCACAAATAACAGAAGGGCTGCCGCCGCAAGGATACCGCATAAAATCCGCGTCAGCTTATTCATGTCCGTCCCCCGTATTCCGATGCAGGCAGTATAAAACAAGCTGCGTGCGGTCGCGCAGGTTCAGCTTGGCAAGTATGGTGCTGATGCTGTTGCGTACGGTCCCTTCGCTTAAAAACAGGCTCTGTGCAATTTCCTTATTGGAATATCCCTTGCAGATTTGCTTCACAATATCGTTTTCCCGTTTGTTGAGCTCTGAAAGTTCCGGATTCTGGCGCGGAATCGGAATATCCCCCTTTGCAATCTTGGAAAAAAAACCGACCAGCTTGGAAGCAATGGCAGGATTAATCAATGTTCCGTTGTTGTAAACGGTCCTGATGGCGTCCGCCAGTTCCTCCACCGAAGTCCCCTTGAGCAGGTATCCGTTCGCGCCGTATTTAATCGCGTCAAAGACATATTCGTCGTCGTCAAATGTTGTCAGCACAATAATTTTGATTTCGGGGTGCTTTTCCTTGATGATCCTGCACGCGGATACCCCGTCCATGCCCGGCATGCGGATATCGAGCAAAATGACGTCGGGGGCAAGGGTCCCCGCCATGTCAACCGCTTCGTTTCCGTCCCCCGCAAGACCGATTACGGAAAAATCCGGCTGGGAAGAAAGAATGATTTCCAGGCTTTGCCGGATCAGCTCCTGGTCCTCTACAATTAATATTTTAATCATTGGCTTCCTCCGTATAGGGCACGTAAATTTCAACAAAAAAACCATATTCACCGTGGAAACAGCACGATCCTCCAAAATCGGAGATGCGTTCGCGAATCCCGCTGAGCCCCGCGCCCTCAATCACATGCGCGCAGCCCGTGCCGTTATCCGATATCAGGAGGTCGACGCCGTTTTCCCTGAATTCCAGGGTCACGTCGACGCGCATAGCCTGCCCGTGTTTCACGGAATTGGTAATGGCTTCCTGGATCACGCGGAACAGCGTATCTTCGAGGCGTTCCTGCATCGGACGGCTCCCCGACAGGTGTACGGCCACCGTGGTGTCCGTAATCTTGGAGATGTTGGAAGCAATGTCCCTTACAGCCTCTGTAAAAGTCATCCGGGAAAGGGAATCGGGCCGCAGTTCCTTTACGGAGCGCCGGATGTCGACCAGTGCGTTGCGCGACAGCTCGGATAAGGTATTAAGCTGGCTGTGAAGACGCGGCGGGTCGGAGTCCGCAAGCACCTGGCATGCGTCGATCCCGGCCGAGATAGCGGTGAGCGAATGGCCGACCGTATCGTGGATTTCCCGCGCGAGCCGGTTGCGTTCGCGGATCAGGGCGTTTTCCTCCGATTTTTCCACATAATGCTCAAGCTGTATGTTTGCCAGCTTGAGTTCCTCGTTGATATGGTACTGCTGGTTGTAAAGCCGGTTGATAATTTTTGTCTCCTCCTTTTGCTGCTGAATCCATGAGATCATGAAAATGACAAACAATACGTCATTACAGGAAAACAGGATATGCTGTACGATGGAAAATTGGGTCTGGATTGCGGCGGGGAGGTAACTGGTATAAAGTTCAAGGGGCGTGATGGTAAAAATTTGCGCCAGGATTTGGTATTCGCACACAATATACAGGATCACCAGCAGGGCCGAAAAAAAGAACCTTTGCCGCTTTCCGTCAAGCCGGTAAAGCATGCATACGCCCGATAAAAGAAGGATTCCGCGGTAAACCACATTGGTCAGGACAATGATGGAAACGCATAAAATAAGATCGATGGTGCAGGATAATATGAAAAAAATTTTATTACGCTGTATTTTATTCGACGATTCGCGGAGCAGCAGGTTCAGCAGGTAAAGCATGAGCAGGATAAAGCATATAAAAATTGTATCCTGCGGCGCTTGCGGCACACGGTCGGCGCGCAGCAGAAAATCACTGGCAAGCCCCTGCTGTGATATGGAATTCACGCACAGTACGAGCAAAACGCATATTCCAATAATGATAAACAAATTCAGTACAAGCATGACGCGCCGGACGACACGTGTATTTAAAGCTTTCAAAATCAGCACCCCGATTTTCGTTACAGGTTGTATGAAAATAAAATGATCGGGCGGAATCTCATTACATTATTATATAAATTGGAAAATGTAATTGCAAGCAAGCGCGGGACGGATGCGGGAAAGTCAGGACAAATGTCATACGGTTATGACATTTGTCCCGGAAGAAAAATACATTTATCACGGGAAAACCATGACATTTAGTACTGTCCTTTCCGCGGATAATCCGATAAAGTAATAATACAAAATCCAAAAGGAGGGATTGGAGAAAATGAAAAAAATCGTATGTATACTGCTTATTACGGCGCTTGCGGTAAGCCTTCTGGCCTGCGGGGCGCCCGCTGCGGATTCTTCCGCGGCAGCCCCGGGCTCTTCTGAGGCAACGCAGCAGGCGGGCGGCAAGGAGAGCGGCGCAGCCGGGGAGGCCGCCGAAGGAAGCAAGGGAATCGAAAGCAAGAAGATCAAGATCGGCTGGTCCCCGCCGGACATCACAAACGTGTTCAAGACCGCGACGGATTACATGGAAAAAGCGGTCGAGGAAGCCAATGCGGCAGGACTCGATGTGGAGCTGATTACGCGGTCCGCTACGGAACATACGGACGCGGCCGACCAGGTCAAGACGCTGGAAAACTTTATCCAGAACAAAGTAGATGTCATCATCGTATCGCCGACCGAGGTGGAAGCCATCAAACCGGCCCTCAAGGAAATCAACGAGGCGGGGATTCCGATCATCATGGTCAATATGCTGGATGAACAGGAAGGAATCGACATCGCGAATTTCGTAGGCTTTGACAACGCGCAGGCGGCGTCAGTGAGCGCCTATTCCATGCTCGATGCACTCGGCGGCCCCGGGGTTGTCGGGGAAGGAGAAACGGTGGAACTGCCCGAAGACGGGATGCTTGACCTCAAATGGTGGACCGAGCTTTATAAAGACGTCGATAAGGAATCTATCTCCGGGAAGATTGCAATGATCGAAGGAATCGCGGGCGACTTTTTCTCAAATGAGCGGACGCGGGGTTTCATGGAAGTAATCTCGCAATATCCCAATGTGGAAGTCGTTGCGCAGCAGCCGGCTGACTGGAACCGCCAGAAAGCGGTGGAAGCAGCGGAAAATATCATCCAGAACAATCCGGACCTCGACGCGATCTACGCGTCCTGTGCGGAGATGGCACTGGGAACGAGCATCGCGGCAGAGAGCGCGGGGCGCGCCGACGACCTGATTATCATCTCCAATGACGGAACAGCCGAGACGATCCAGGCGATCAAGGACGGCAAGATTATGGCTGAAACCTGGCATGGCTTCCCGGAATGGGGATGGTATGGCGTACAGTTTGCCGTACAGCTTGCGTTGGGCGAAGAAGTACCGCTGAAATACGACATCAGGCCGAGAACGGAATACATCGGAAACGCAGACAATTTCTATCCGGAACCGAAACTGGAAGCAATCGATTGGCAGGCGGTCATTGACGACGCAAAATAGAAAATCCGGTCTGTAAGGAAATGGTTGCCGTACCCGGTGTGCGGCAACCATTTTAAAAGAGGAGATTATAATGGCAGAATATATCTTGGAAATGAAAGATATCGTCAAAAGCTTTTATGGAATCACCGTGCTGCGCGGCGTAAATTTCGGGGTAAGGCCGGGCGAGGTGCATGTGCTGCTCGGCGAGAACGGGGCGGGAAAATCCACCCTGATGAAGATACTTTCCGGCGTTTATAAGGCGGACAGCGGCGACATACTGATCGATGGGGAAAAAGCCACGGTTCGGGACCCGGCGCACTCCCTCGCACTCGGGATCGGCATGGTCTACCAGGAGCTTTCCCTAGTGCCGGAGGTAAGCGTTGTGGAAAACATCTGGCTGGGGAACCTGCCTGCCAATAAAATGAAATTTGTTGACTGGGAAGCCGCTAAAAAGAAAACGAAACAGATTTTTGACGAACTCGGGATCGATATCGATATCAACGCGAAAACATCCTCATACGATCTCGGCATACAACAGTTGATCGAAATATTCCGCGTCATATCGAAGGATGTCAAAATTGTCATCCTGGACGAGCCGACCTCGTCGCTGACGGACGTAGAGGTGGAAAAGCTTTTCCATATCATTAGCGAACTGAAAAAACAAGGCATTTCCTTCGTCTATATCACCCACAAGCTGGAAGAGGTATTCGAGATCGGGGACCGCGTTACGGTATTGCGGGACGGAAGCACGATTGGCAGCACGATCGAAAACATAGGAGAAACCACGGAAGACGACCTCGTGAGGATGATGGTGGGCAGGACCATCGACGAACAATATCCGAAAGTATCCTCCGTCACACCGGAGGTAATGCTGGAAGCGCGCGGGGTGTCCGACGGAAAAAATTTCTTTGATGTTTCTTTTGCCCTGCATAAAGGCGAGGTGCTCGGCGTTGCCGGACTGGTCGGGTCGGGCCGGAGCAATCTCGCGCGGGCGCTTTTCGGCCTGCGCAGGCTGACAAAGGGCGAAATTATCTATAAAGGGAAACGGTATACACCTAAAAACCCGAGCCACGCAATCGAAAATCGTTTCGGGTTGATTACGAAAGACCGTAAGGACGGCCTGCTGCTGCATATGCCGATCCGTACCAATATATGCGTTTCAAAAAAGGACGGGCTCGTAAAGGGAGGATTCCGCCTTCGCGGCAATGAAAATAAGGAGGCGGAAAAATATATCAAACTCCTCAATATTGACGCCAGTTCCCCCGGGCAAAAGGCACGTGACCTTTCGGGCGGAAACCAGCAGAAGGTAGCGGTTGCGCGCTGGATTTGCAACGGCACGGAGCTCTTTATTATGGACGAACCCACACGCGGGGTCGACGTAGGCGCGCGTGTGGAGGTCTACAACCTGATTAACGAGATTACGGCAAACGGGGGAGCGGTATTAATGATTTCCTCGGATATGCCCGAACTCCTCGGGATATCGGATAACATCATGGTTATGAAAAAGGGCAGGGTCACCGCGATGCTGGAAAGCGGGGAATGCACGCAGGAACTCATACTGGAAAAAGCGGCGGGGAGTGAAATCAAATGAAAAACGAAAATACAATCAAAAAACAATCGGCGGGCTATATCCTGCAAAAATTCAGTGCAATTGTGATCCTGTTGGCAATTATTGTCATCATGAGCATTGGCAGCGAGAATTTTTTCAGCGGAAAGAATTTCCTCAATATCCTCAACCAGTCGGCGGTACTGGGAATTATGGCAATCGGCATGACGTTTGTAATCATCACCGGCGGGATCGACCTTTCCGTCGGGTCGCTGATGGCGCTTTCCGGCTCCGTAATGGCTGTCGCGGCCACCGGCCTTTCGATGCCGCCGCTTCTGGCGGTGCTGTTCGGCATTGCGGTCAGTACGGGAATGGGCTTTTTGAATGGCTTTATCATTACCAAAGGAAAGATACAGCCGTTTGTGGCGACCCTCGGCATGTATACTGCTCTTGAAGGCGTGGCGCTGCTGGTAACGGACGGACTGCCGATCTCCGGCATACCGGAAGAAATATTGGCGCTTGGAAGCCAGTCGGCCGGGGGCGTCGTCCCCTACAGCATATTCGTGTTCGCCGCGGTTGCCATCATTGGCTGGATTCTTCTCGACCGTACGGTGCTGGGGAGGAATACAATCGCCGTAGGCGGAAATGAAGAAGCGTCAAAAACGGCGGGAATCAAAACAGACGGCACGAAAATCATTATTTATGCATTGAGCGGCCTTTGCTGCGGCATCGGGGGGTTGGTGATGACGGGCCGGCTCAACTCGGCAAACGCACTCATGGGCGACGGCATGGAGCTCCAGGCAATTACTGCGGCAGCCCTCGGCGGGACAAGCCTTGCCGGAGGCGTGGGAAGCATCGGGGGAACGGTAATCGGCGTCCTGACGATCGGCGTCCTCAACAATGGTCTCGACCTGATGAACACGACGCCATTTTGGCAAAAGGTTATCCTTGGCGTCATGATCGTCGCGGTTGTGCTCCTGGATTCGTGGAGAAAACGGAAATTCAACGACTGAAAGCCGGGGAGGAAAAATACGTGGGAAAGCTGCGAGGAAAATATATTGCCATTACGGGCGCAGGCTCGGGAATCGGGCAGGAAACCGCACGGCTGTTTGCCCGCGAAGGGGCGCGGCTTGCACTTGTAGACCGAAATTACGAAAACGTCCGTGATTTGGAAAAAGAGCTTGGTTTTGCGAAAGCCTATGAGGCGGATGTTTCCTCAGAGGAAAGTGTAAAACGCGCCTTCGGACAGATGCAGGAATGGGGAAGGCTGGACGCGGGAGTCAACTGCGCGGGAATTTTTGCCGAAGGAGAAGTGCTCAGCACCGCGTTTCCCCAGTGGAAAACAATTATGGGCATCAACCTGGACGGAGTTTTCCTGTGCATGAAGTACGAGCTGGAAAGCATGCGGGCGGCAGGGGCCGGATCGATCATAAACATTGCTTCGGAAGCGGGCCTTTCCGCGATTGCAAACCAGGTTGCTTACAATGTCTCGAAAGCGGCGGTCATCATGCTCAGCAAAAGCGCGGCGGTCGATTATGCGGCCTGCGGCATACGTGTCAACTGCGTATGCCCCGGGCGCATTAAAACGCCCCTGGTGGAGCATGTGATCCAAACCTCCGGCGATCCGGAAAAGGAACTAGAAAAGCTGTCCGGCGACCGTCCGGCAATGCGTATGGGGACCCCGCAGGAAATTGCGTACGCATGCCTTGCGTTTGCGGCGGACGATATGGCCTACGCGACGGGCTCGGTACTGTCGGTGGACGGCGGATATACGGCAAGATAAGGAGACAAGCGAATGAAATTCGGGACATATTTTGCGTATTGGGAACGGGAGTGGGACGCGGATT